>CAVTMR010000025.1:0-70967 GCA_963735825.1 Candidatus Acidiferrales bacterium | reverse complement strand
ACCACCGCTGCAGCGGCTTCCATCCCTCGACAGCGCTTCATTCGGCGGCGATAATCGTGGGGAACCGGAAAACTAGAGGCTACCATGAAGCTGGACCGCGCAGCCTTGCAAACTCTCCCCAAAGTGCTGTTGCACGAACATCTGGACGGCGTGCTCAGGCCTCAAACCATCATTGAGCTGGCAAAAAGCCTCGATTACGATCAACTGCCTACGCAAAATCCCGAAGAGCTGGCGCGCTGGTTTCACCAGGGTGCGAATCAGGGGAGTTTACCCAAGTATCTGGAAGGCTTCGCCCACACCATCGCGGTGATGCAAAACGAAGAGGCCCTGGAGCGGGTCGCCTATGAACAAGCGGAAGATTTGAGCCACGACGGCGTGGTCTATTTCGAGACGCGCTTCGCGCCGCTGTTCCACACCCGCAAGGGCTTGACCCATCAGCAAGTAGTCTCCGCCGTGCTCAAGGGTTTGGAACGAGGCCGCAAAGACTTTGGAATTTCTTCAGGCTTAATCATCTGCGCGATGCGCAACATGGATGTATCTCTCGAAATGGCGGAACTCGCCGTTGATTTTCGCCAGCGGGGAGTTGTGGGATTTGATCTGGCGGGCGAGGAGGGCGGCTACCCACCAAAGAAACACGTGGATGCGTTTCACTATATCCAGCGGCAAAATTTCAATATCACGGTGCACGCCGGCGAAGGATTTGGGAAGGAATCGATCTGGCAGGCCATTCAATACTGCGGCGCGCACCGCATTGGCCACGGCACACGTTTGGTTGACGACATCGCCGTGACGGATGGCAGAGTGGTGAAACTGGGCGACCTCGCGCAATACGTCCTGGACAAGCGCATTCCCTTGGAGATTTGTCTGCTCAGCAACGTGCACGTCGGTGCCGCGCGCAGCCTGGCCGAGCATCCCTTCAAGCTGTTTTATCAGGAAAAATTTCGCGTCACGCTGAATACCGACAACCGTTTGATGAGCAACACCTCCATGACCAAGGAATTCGAGGCGGCTCGCGACACTTTCGGTCTAACCATGGACGACTTCGAAAAAATCACCATCAACGCGATGAAAAGCGCCTTCTTGCCTTACGACCGGCGTTGCGAGTTCATCTACTCCGTGATCAAGCCGGGTTATGCGGAGGTCCGCAACTCTCTGGCAACAAAGTGATGCCGAGAATCCGTGACGAGTGCCCTACTCTGCTCTGCTTGGAATCAGGCTGCGAGACTCGCCAGAGTTTCCGCTAGGACAAGCACTCCACGCCGGATGTCTTCCGGCGACGCGTATTCATCCGGACGGTGGCTGTATCCATTGCGGCAAGGAATAAACAACATCCCGACAGGAGCAACGCGGGACATAAACAGCGAGTCATGATACGCGCGGCTGACCATTGGAACGAAATCCAATCGGTGCTTTTTACACGACTCAGAAAGCGCTTCCACAATCGCTGGAGCACACTGCGCCGGCGCGTCCGAGTTCAACACTTCTTCGTGAATCTCAACTTGCCGCCTCCCTGCTATCGCTTCGCCCACGCCCGCTATCATTTGCATCACCGCATCGCGCCGCTCGAGATTTGTGTCTCGTATATCCACACTCAGACGAACGCCGCTGGGGATGCTGTTGACCGCGCCGGGAAATACTTCACAGATACCTACGGTTGCCACGGTATCCACCGCACCGCTGCTGCGCGCCGCATTTTCGATCGCCAGGATCAATTCCGCCGCGGCGCACAAGGCATCTCTGCGATCGGACATCAGCACTCCGCCCGCATGTCCTCCCGCGCCTGTCAATGGAAATGCGCAGGCTGGCAGGGGCAGCGATGCTGCTGACAATTCCGAGAGGGACTTTCTGCCGCTCCAGCAGGGGACCTTGCTCGATGTGCAACTCGACAAATGCTTTGTAGTGGCCGCTCGGCAGCTTTACTTCTTCGAGTCGCCCGTTGCATCCAGCCTTCCTCCGCACGTCTTCCAGCGAAGTTCCCTCTTTGTCCGCTAGCTTTCTCGCCGCATCAACGGACAAAGTTCCCGACAGCAATCGGCTGCCCAGGCAACCAATCCCAAACCGCGTGGGTTCTTCCGATGTGAATACCAGCAACTCGATCGAATGTTTCGGGTGAAAACCGCTAGCCTGCAGCGACCGAATCGCCTCCAGGCCTCCAAGTACGCCCACCACGCCGTCGTATTTTCCAGCGTTTGGGATGGCGTCGATATGAGAACCGGTGCCGACGGCGGGAGCATTCGATTCGGAGCCGGTCCACCGCGCGAAAATATTTCCAATCGGATCCTGGTGCAGTTCCAACCCAGCTTTTTCACACCGCGCGACGAGCCAGGCACGCGCCTTCAAATCCGTCGGCGTAAAAACAATGCGTGTCACCGCAGGGGCCACGACGTCAGAAATCGAAGCAAGCTCCTCAATCTCCGCGGACAACCGCTCTCGACTCACCTCGATTTTCATCGAACTGCGCCGTCCAACGGATGCCGGTTCCAATCCTTATAGATCAGGTATTTCGCCGGAACTTTGCCAATCGCTCCGAACCATTGCGGGCACCACGACCCCATCCAGATAAAATCACCGGCCGTCACCGGATACCACGAATCGCCCAGCCGATAAATCCCGCCGCCCTCGAGCATCAACAGCCCGTGCTGCATCACATGCATTTCCACCATGCTCAGGGCAGCTCCCGGCTGGTACTCCATCGTGTTCACGGCGAAGTCGAAACTCATCGTATCTGGCAGCAAACATTTCACCTGCAGGCTTGGATCATCACCGAGGGGATGCGACGAAACCGCATCTTCACTGGAAATGATGACGCCCGGCGCCGGAACCGAGGCCACTGGCTGATAAGTCTTCTCGATCACAGCGGCGCGGCTTGCCTTCGTCGCCACCACGCGCTGCAGCAGACCTTCTGGCAGATAAGCGTAGCCGCGCGACGCAACATCGTTCTGGCGGCCGTCAACTTCCAATTTAAGTTGGCCCTCAATCACAAAGATAAAGCGCTGCGCGGCACTCTCTCCCAGTTCGCCTCCGGACTCAAATTCCGCGGTGTACTGCGTGAACTGCGCGCCCATTGCCGGCCCTGCGTGTACAACGGCCGCACACCCTTTCATCCCCGGCAAGGTGGTGCGAACGAAAGTGTCCGGGGTCAGCAGGATATGGTTGTGTTTTTGAGAACTACGCGTTTGACCTAGATTATGCACGGCACATCCTTTTTTGAAGTTCAGAAGAACTCGCCAACTGCTCCAGCAGACGCAATCCGCATTCCAGCGCCTCGGCCACATCGTCGATCTCGACGGATTCCGCCGGATCGTGACTGATTCCACCGGGACTGCGCAGAAAGATCATTGCCGCCGGTATTCTTTCAGCCAGAATCATCGCGTCATGGCCGGCGCCGCTGACCATGCCATGCGCTTCGCAGCCGGTCTCGCGGATTGCTTTCGCGATGTGGTCGATAAGAAATGCATCCATCGCCACTGCCCTTTGTTTGAGCAGGACATTCCGCCGCAGCGTCAACCCGCGCCGCTCTGCAATTTCCTCAGCTTGCCGAATAAGCAACTCGGTCGCCGGGGCGCAAACGTCGTCTGACTGGTGACGAACGTCGAGTGTCACGCGAGCTTCCCCGGCAATCACATTGATCGCTCCCGGTTTTGCTTCGATCAGACCCACCGTTGCTACCAAGCCCGCGTTGCTTTGCGCCGTGCGTTCTACTGCAACAATCCACTCCGCTGCCGCGGCGACGGCATCGTGACGAAGATGCATCGGTGTCGTGCCCGCGTGGTTAGCACTGCCCACAAACACAAACTCCATGCGCGTCTGGGCAGCGATGGCCTCAACCACTCCAAGCGGCAGTCCAAGCGACTCCAGAACTGGGCCCTGCTCGATGTGAAACTCCAAATAGGCCAGTGCGTCGTCCTTCAATTCGGCGTGCGGCAGATCCCCTGGTTTCAGTCCAAATTCTTCGATCGCCGTTCGAATCGAGATTCCCTTCGCGTCCCGGCGATTCAGCAATTCCTCGTCGAGCCTGCCAACCAATCCGCGGCTGCCAATAAACGGTGTTCCGAACCGGACTCCTTCTTCTTCGGAAAATCCGATCACCTCAATTCCGAAAGGGAGCCGTCGCCCCTCCAAAGCTTCGAGCACAGCAACTGCGATGACTACTCCCAGAACGCCATCGTACGCTCCGGCATTCGGAACTGTGTCCAGATGCGATCCAATCAGCAGCCGCGGCCCGCCGAATTGCACACCCGCATAGAAGCCGCGCAAATTTCCAGCCGCATCCACAGCCACCTCAGCTCCCGCGGCGCGCAGCCACTTTGTAAGTTCTTCATGGCACTCGCGCATGGGCGCAGAAAGAAAGGTCCGTCGCGTACTCCCCGGGTCTTCCGAGAAAGAAGCCAGTCGCTTACAGCGAGCCACAACCTCTTGCGCGCGAATTTTGCTGTTCGCCTGTGAAGACATTGAGTGTCAACCTTGCCGGCGGAGGCGTGCCTGGATGGTGCCATGCGGCTCATCGACGGGCACAAAGATTTCGTTTGGATTGTCCTGCCCAAACCGCGAAAGGTCTATCAGCAGACAATGCTTGTTCGGCATCGTCAATTCGATGTCCGAAATTTCCGGAACATTCGCAAGCACGCCTTCGCCCATGGCGTACAGCGTGTGCTGCACGGATTTACTGGTGTGTCTGGCAAACACGCTCAGCAAAATCTCGCGAATCTTGGGCCGCAGCGTCGCGAAAGCAACCGTGGGCAACGAGTAAGTCCAACCCGCGCGAACGGCCGTGCCGAATAATCGATCGGCCGCTTCCGGCAACGTCGTCAACGAATCCTTAATGAACCCAGTGAACTCCGAACCCGCTGTCTTCAGAATAACCAGATTTTCCAGCCCGGATTGTACGGAAGGCACGCCATTCCGTCTTGCTGAAATCTCTGCCGTTTGGCACTCGCTGCTCGACTGCACAAACGTCGTAGGATGTGGTTTGCCGCCTGTCTGCACCCGTTCCCAGGTTTTTTCGGCTAACGAGACCCGTGCCGCAGAAACCTGGGGATTGCGTTCCAGAAAAAAAGCGATCAGCTCCTGGCCGAACTCCTCCATGCACTCTGCAGAGGAACTTCGCGCCAGCGAATACACCGTATTCTTCATCGTGTCCGTGGGAAGAATCTTGACGTTGTCCCCTTCCACAAAGCACGACTCGAAATCTCCCTCCAGCAGAATCTCAACACTCCATTCGCGAAGATCGTGCCGGTCGGGATGCCGCTTCACCTTCACCAAGCGGACCCGCGACTTGCCGTACCTGTTTTCCGCCAGCATACCCATCGGATCAGCTTCCTCGGTACGTCGTATAACCATGCGGGCTCAGGAGCAACGGAATGTGAAACTGCGATTCGCCCTCGCGCACCTGAAACGTAATTTCCACAATCGGATACAATCCCTCGGTCTCGTGGGCGTTCTGATAGCTCGCCGTATCAAAGGATATCCGGTAAAGCCCCGCGCGAAGCACTTCGCTCTCCGGCAGCAATTGACCGCACCGACCGTCGGCATCCGTGCGCGACGAATGCAGCAGCGCCCATTGGCCCGCCGACTCTCGCCTCTCCAATCGCACTGCTACTTCTTTTGCTGGGAGGCCGCGAGCGATGTCCAGAACGTGCGTTGAGATTCGTTTCATGAATTGAGCCATTTCTTCAGCCGGAGGCACGTGATCTGCCGCTGCTGTTCGGACCCTTCGTGTAGTTCCGTGCTGTCGTCATTCTGCAAGCGTCTTCGCAGAATCTCCAGGATTTCTGGCGCCGATTTGCCGTTCGCACAAACAATGAAGATGCGGCCGAAGCGCTCCTCGTAAGCGCGATTCCCGTCGGCCAACGCAGCCTTTACACCTTCGGTCGCAGTGCCGGCCCGCCGTTGCTCTTCTCCCGACCAGGCCGCCGATCGCGCTGAACTCGATACCGGTGGATGCGATTCGCCAATTCGCGGGTGGCTGCGAAACGCCTCCATCCAGTCGAACTCGGATAAACTCTTCCACACTTCGTCGCTGGTTGCCAGCAGCGCTGCTTCATCCAGGATCGGTCTCTGGCCCGCCATCGCGTGCGCCCAGGCTTTCGACCCGCAACAAGGCAAGATCTCTTCCGCAGCTTCAGCTAATCGCAGTGCGTTCCACCGCGCCAGCACGCCGTTCATGTTTTCGTTCCGCCCGCGGCTAACTGCTCCAGAAATTCCGCCACCAGATTCGCCGCAACCGCCGCTCGATATCGCGCCGTGGACCGCATATCGTCAATTGGTCGAATTTCCGAAACTACTGCCATTCTGGCCAACCGCACAAGCGTTGCCCCGATACGTCTTCCTTTTACGACTTGCTCCGTCTCGGTTAGACGAAGTGGCACGGGCGCCACACTTCCCATCGCCAGACGAACATCTGCCACCATCCCATCCTCAAGCCGCCCCAGCGCCGCCAAACACACTTTGGCAATCGCTTGCGCGTTGCGGGCTCCCACCTTTCGCGCCTGCGCATAGTACTCTGAAAATCGCCGTGGCAGGCAGACAGCCCGAATGAGTTCATCCGGTTCCAACTGCGTCTTGCGGTAATCGATGTGAAAAGTCCTGTAGGGCACTCGGCGTTCTCCGCGCACGGAAACCACCAGCAACTCGGCGCCGTAAACAAGCAGTGCGGGGAGGGAATCTGCCGCAGGGGACGCATTCACGATATTGCCGCCGATCGTTCCGCGATTCTGATTGGCAATTCCACCGGTCCAACTGGCTGCGCTGGCTAATAGCGTGAAATCCCGGTTGACTACCTCATGAGCCCGCAGGTCCGTATACGTGCAACTCGCGCCGATCTCAACTTCTTCAGCAGACACATCAATCCGTCGCAACTCCGGCAGGTTCCAAATGCTCACCAGCTTCCGGGCGTGCAAATTTCCCGCCGAATACTGCACCATCAAATCCGTGCCGCCCGCGATGGGAAGCCATTCGCCGGGATCTCGCGCCAGCAGCGACAACACCCCGCGCATGCTGTCGGGGGCCGCGAATTCGCATTCGGCGGGATTCGCTCTCACGTCGTACCTCCCCTCCGTCCCGCCTCCGCCACAGCTTCAAAGATTTGCGCATAGCCAGTGCAGCGGCAAAGATTGCCGGATAGCCCTTCACGAATTTCTTCCCGGGTAGGCTGCGGCTTTTTGCTTAGCAGGTGGAATGCCGCCATGATCATCCCCGGAGTACAGATGCCACATTGCGCCCCACCACATTCCAGAAAAGTCTGCTGCAGCAACTGCAAACGGCCATCAGCCGCCAAGCCTTCAATGGTCACGATTTCGGCGCCGTTCGCTTGAAACGCCGGAATCAGGCAGCTATTGACCAACAGTCCATCCAGCAAGATGGCACATGCGCCGCACTCGCCCTCTCCGCATCCTTCTTTCGTTCCCGTCAATCCAAGGTCGTGTCGCAGCACATCTAGCAGCCGTTCCATTCCGTGTGCATGCACAGCCACGAATTTCCCGTTGACCCTGAGAATAATCTCGCATTTTTCGCGTTCCTGCTGAGACTCGTTCATCGCTCTCCCCGCGCTGACGAAAATTTACTTTCCGAGCCCACCTCTTCGTCCAGTGCATCGAAGATGTCTTCCGGAAGCAACGGTATCGAGTTGAATCGCACTCCCAGCGCATCCTCAATGGCGTTGACGATCGCGGGCGCCGGCCCGTCCATCGGCAGTTCACCGATGCCTTTCGCTCCGAACGCGCCGTGCACATTTCCCAGCTCCTCAAAATAAACCCGGATCGTAGGCAGGTCCGCAGAAGTCGGCATAATGTAGTTGGTCATCTGCCCGTTCTGCATGCGCCCCTTTTCCCAAACCACTTTCTCGTACAGGGCAAAGCCGATCGCCTGCGCCACTCCACCAATGATTTGTCCTTTCGCCAAAACCGGGTGCAGCACCTTGCCCACTTCTTGTAGCGCTACGAAGTCATCCACCGACACGTTGTATGTAGTCAGGTCTACTGCGACTTCCGCCACATAAACGGCCCAGGCAAACGCCGCGTACGCCGATCCGCGATATTTTTCTTCATCCCAAACAATGTCATCCGGCTGCTCGTAGCGCGCCAAGCTGCGGAACTTGCCGTGTTGCGCGACATACGAGCGACAGACCGCTCGAAACTCCTCAGGTGAATACGATTCGCCAAGCATTCCACCGGCCATCAGGGTTTGCTTGATCCCCATGGCCGCCGATTGCACCAATTTCCCAACCACCATAATCGTTCGCGAAGCCACCGTTGGTCCGCTGTTCGGCACTTCCTGCGTATCCGGTTGCGCGATTTCCACGTCTTCATACCGCAGGCCCAGCGCCTCGGCAGCGATCTGGCACAACACCGTCTTGGTCCCCTGACCGAATTCCGTGCTGGAGACCAGCACTCGTACGCTGCCACCAGCGCACGCTTCCAGTCCAACTACTGAACCTAGGTAGCGCTCGCCTGCCCCCGTAAATCCCGCTCCGTGCAAAAACGCGGCAAGACCAATTCCCTTTTTACGGACGCTCTGCGGATTGTGTCGTGCGAATTGTTCTTTCTTCGTCTCATAATCCGAAAGTTCCAACGCGTGATCCAGAAGTTTGTTCAGATCAATCTCTTCGCGCACCGTTTGCCCGGTAATGGTGGTCTTGCCGGGTTTCAGGAAATTCCGCCGCCGGATTTCGACCGGTGAAAGCCCGACAACCTGCGCAACCCGGTCCATGTGGCGCTCCAGCGCGAACAAAGACTGTGGCGCGCCAAATCCGCGAAACGCGCCGTGCGGCGGCGCATTGGTGGCCACAGCTTTTGCCCGAATCCGAACATTGGGCCAATAATAAGGACCGCCCGAATGAATGGCCCCGCGCGAAAGAACGACGGGCGATAGGGTCTCGTAGGCGCCGCCATCAATTGTGAATTCGATCTCTCCCCCAAGAATCCGGCCATCCTTGCTCACCGCCGTCCGGTGCCGCGTCCGCGATGGGTGCCGCTTTGTCGTCGCCGTCATGTCTTCCAGGCGGTCATAGATAATTTTCACCGCTTTCCCCGACTTCATTGCCAGCAGCGCCGCATGGCCAGCGATCATCGACGGATATTCTTCTTTGCCGCCAAACGCGCCGCCGGTTTCCAGTTGCACCACGCGCACTCGATCCGCGGGCAGGTCGCAGAGTTTCATCAGCGCTTTGTGCACGTAATAAGGGCACTGCAACGAGCCCCACACCGTCAGCCCTTGCTGCGCGTCGAAGGAAGCAATCATTCCATTGGTCTCGATGTACAGCTGCTCCTGCGCTCCAGTTCGATATTCTCCTTCGACGATATAGTCCGCCTCTTGCCATACCGGATCGACATCGCCCTTTTCGATCAGATAGCTCTTGAAGATGTTGTCAGCACCCCAGATGCTGTGCGAACGCTCCTCACTCTCTTCCATCGTGAAAATTCCGGGCAGCGGATCGTATTCCACCGATACGGCTTCAACGGCTTTCGGCAACAGATTCCGGTCCGGATGCGCAAGTAAGAGAATCGCCTCTTCAGGGTGATTCACCACTCCATCCGCCAGGCAAGGCTGGTCATCTTCGATCAGTGCGATGCAATTTTTCCCTGGAATATCCTGGGGTGTGACGATCGCGAACTCGCTCCAATTAATTCCCGGACCGAAGCTAATTCTCTTGATCTTCCCTCGGGGAATGTGGCTACGAACGGTGGCGCCATAAATCATGCCCGGCAGAACCATATCGTCAACGTACCGCGCCAGCCCGGTGACTTTGTCGCGCCCTTCAAGGCGCGGAACAGAGGTGCCAACGATGCGCTCCTTGGTCATACGAATCGTGGAACCCTTCCCGTCCTGGCGCGGCACTCCCTGCCGGCGGGCTCTCCCGGAAACTCGCCGTCCTTGAACACCAGCCTGCCTCGAAGATACGTGGCCCTCACCACGCCTCGCAACTTCTCTCCCAGGTACGGTGAGACTAGGTGATGGTAATGCAATCGGTCTGCGCTCACGACAAACTCGCTCTCCGGATCGAAAACCACGAGGTCAGCATCGTAGCCTTCTGCGATTCGGCCTTTGCGCATTTCGCAACTAGCCAATTTCGCCGGTCCCTCCGCCATCCAGCGCGCAATATCGGTCAGCGCAAATCCGCGTTTGCTGGCTTCCGTGTGCATCACCGGCAAGGCTACGGACAGGCTCGCAATGCCGCCCCAAGCGCTTCGAAAATTTCCCTCCGCGAGCCGCTTCATTTCCGGTGGACACGGCGAATGATCTGTCGCCACAAAGTCGATCGTTCCGTCGCGCAATCCTTGCCACAATCGTTTGCAGTTTTCCCGGCAGCGAATCGGCGGCGCACACTTAAATAGCGTCGCTCCCTTCGGGATGATCTCAGCGGTTAGACGCAGATAGTGAGGACAGGTCTCCACACTCACGGGCAGTCCCTCAGTGCGTGCGGCGCGCAGTTCGGGAAGCGCTTTGCTGGCCGAAAGATGCACAATGTGTAATCGGAACTTATATTCGCGGCAGAGCACCAGCAACAGTCGAATCGCTACAACTTCTGCCTCTTCCGGCCGCGACTGCAGATACGTCTCGTAAAGGGACCAGTCCGCGTCCGCCAAATTTGCCGCCGCCGCATCGATCGGCCCAGAAAGTTCTGCATGCACGAGCAGCGGTAAGCCTGTCCGCGCTACATGCGGCAACGCGGCTCGTAACTGCTGCTCCGTAACCATGGTGAAACCATCAATTCCGGGGTGAACGAGAAAACACTTGAATCCGGCCGCCCCCGCCTCCGCCAACGGTTCAATCTCGCGCTGGTTATCCGCGACAACTCCGCCCCAGGCCAGCCAATCGACCCGGCATTGCCCCTGGGCGGCTTCCCGCTTGGCCTCGAGCGCAGCAACAGTGGTGGTTGCCGGCAGGCAGTTCAACGGCATGTCCACCAACAGGGTGATTCCCCCTGCGGCCGCGGCCCGCGTCGCGGTCTCAAACCCTTCCCAGTCGGCACGGCCGGGGTCGTTGATGTGAACGTGGGAATCGACCAGCCCCGGAAGAATCGCCGCATCGCCAAAATCCTCTATTTCCGCCACGCCCGCCGGCACTTGCTCAGGAGCAACCACCTCGCGGATTTGTTCCCCATACACAACCACGGCGGCTGGACGCACCCCCTCCGGTGTCACGACTCGGCGGGAAAGGAAGGCGCGCAGGGTCATAGAGGAGCGATTCTTGCTGCGAAGTCTCCTGAGATTGAGGCAAGAGCGTAGCCCGATCTCAATACTTTTTCAACTTACCAAAATCGATAATTCAACGGGAAAAAAGTGTTACCACGCAGTTTTCTGGGCATATACTTGCTCCCCGGCGTGCGCACCTGCTGGACTCTTTTTTCAACTCGAAATGGAACCAACAGATTGCACGGCGGAGCGGATCGTCAACGAAGGAGTGGCAGCGACCTATGGACAACCCCTTCATGAAACGAGCCATTCAACTCTCGATCGACTCGCTTCAGTCCGGCCGCGGTGGCCCGTTTGGTGCCGTGATCGTGAGAGATAGCAAGATCGTCGCCGAAGGCGCGAATCAGGTCACTTCAACCAATGATCCGACCGCCCATGCCGAAATCGTTGCCATTCGCCGCGCTTGCTACAAACTGGGCGTCTTCGAATTGAAAGATTGCGAACTCTACACTTCGTGCGAACCCTGTCCCATGTGCCTTGGCGCCATCTACTGGGCCCGTCTTTCGCGCATCTATTTCGCCAATACCGCCGAGGACGCCGCCAAAATCGGTTTCGACGACTCCTTCATCTACGGCGAACTAAAACAGCCCCATGCCATGCGCCGCATCCCCACGATTCAGATGATGCACGAAGAAGCGCTAGCGGGATTTCGTGCTTGGGCCAGCAAGCCCGACAAGATTGCCTATTGAGACGTCCGTGGCATTCCCCTGTTCGCTAGGATCCTCGTTAACGCTCGCCGCGCAGATTCCGTCTTCCCGGTAAGAACCAGAGCCACGTCAGCTTTTGAGTCTGCGCGCAGCATGACCCTGGGACGCCCCGGCCACACCGCGACGCTCCTGAAAAACGGCAATCTGTCATTGTGGGCGGATGGACAGGCCGGGACGCTTCTTCGGCCCCGGGTCCAAAGCCCACGGCCAACTCCCTCAGCGCCAGCAGAAGCTCAGCCTTGCGTGGCTTCAATTCCTGCCGACTGCGTCCTTTTCAGCGCCGCAATCAGTTCGTAAAGCGCCGGACTCGTGCAGATCTCGTAGTAATTGTGGTCTGACAAGCACCCGACTTTTCCGTCTGGCAGCAGTTGGCGGGCCAATCCCTTTCGCACCACGAGGAATTCCACCGACTCGCCCATCGGCACTTCCCCGTAATACAACGTGACTTCCTCTTTCCCCCAGGGCATCTCAAGCGGCGTCGAGAATGTGTCCAGTGAAATTTCTTCCGCCAATTTCTGAAAACCTTCTTCATTCAATTCGATTCCGTTCAGGTTGTAGCGCACCAGAAACTCGTCCAACTCTTCCGCCGAAGCTCCTTCCATCGCGGTGAGAAACTGAAATACCGAAAAATTTGTCTTCCGCCCGGAAAGCATACGCTTGGCCAGTTTGGCGCACCCCGAGAGCCGGTCTGAGAGATTCAGCGCCTTGGAAATCATGATTTTCGATTCCCCATCCGTCCAATAGGTCGGCGCCGATCCTTGAAACGCCACTCCGATCCCGATTTCCAGCGCCGGCAATTCGCTGGACGCTGCACGGTCATTATAGGAATTGCACACCGTCAGAATCTGCCGCGAAAGCACGCAAGCCTTCGCGACCGCTTGCGCATAGGATTGGCTGCTTTCGGTCTCAAAGATCGCCAGCACGATGGCATCGCCTTCGATAAACACTTTCTTTGCCGAATAGCGGTCCAGCAAGCGCTTCACAGGCTCATGCAAGTTCAGGCTGAAATGCGATGCCGGGCTCAAACCCCGCGACAGCAGGTCCTGTGTCATTTTTGTCGAGCCGCGCACGTCCGCCTTGATAATCACGTGCGAAACCACCTGGTCTTGCTCCGGCCTGGCCTCTTCCCTGAGCAGGCATTCGTACAGCTTATTGTTCATGCGCGAGAGTTCGCGCACCTTCTCAGCCGTGATCAGATTGATTCTCTCCATGCAGGCCGTCAGGTGTTCCGCGTCGCGCAAGTCTCGCCGCAGCCGAAGAAAATCGTTGGCGAAGCGCAACACCAACATGTTCAGTTCTTCCCGCGAATAGCGCCGCATCCTTTTCGACAACTCTTCCAACGGCTTCATGCTCAGGCGTCTCGCGGGCACCTGCTTCAACATCTCTTCCACGCGCTTGGCTTCCTCCTTGGTCACCAGCGCTTTGCGCAATTGCTGCAGGTGCACGGGCGGGCAGAAATCCGTAGCAATGGGACGAATCTCGTAGCTTGCGAGAATATGTGGCATCACTTCGCGCTGCTCCAACCGCTCCGTCAATTGCGCCAGCAGGTGGCCTCTCCCGGGCCGGGCATCCTCCGGTCCCCATGATGGATCAAACAGGCGCTTGGCATTTTCCGGTTCGTTCAGGTAGTCGCCCAGTCTTCCCTGGTAGTCCTTGCTGATGAAATCCACCTGCTGCTTCGCCATGTCCAGCTGCGGCGCGAACTCGTCCAGGCGCTGCAACAACACGTTCAGTCGCTTTTCTACGTCATTCAACGCTATTCGAGTCTCCGCAGGATCCCCGGCGTTCAGCAATTTGTTGAACAGGCCGTCACCCTTCTCCAGTTTCTTTCGCAGCACCTCGCGTTCTTCTTCCAGCCCGCCGATCTCTGCTTTCAGGTGCTCCGCTTCCGCAAGCAGCGACTTGTAGCTTTCCGCCACCTGTCCGGGAGATTCCACCTGATCGACGCTGAGTCCCGCTTCTTTCAGGAATTCCTGGAACAGCGCGTCCATGGCCTCAAACCGGTCGGGGTCGCGCGCGTAATTCCCTAATAATACGTAGTGCTCCAGAAAGAAGAAATCGTCCTTGCCGCCATCCAGGAACACCAGCCGATTCTTCAAGATTTCGTAATACGGCGCGAAGTCATCGCCAAACAGCGCTCGTCTGGTTTTCGCGATGATATTGTCTTCAATGTCGGTGAGAATCTGGGCCACCAGCTGCCCGATCAGCCGCAAAACGTCTCGCCGCGCCGACTGCATTTCCGACAATTTCGCTTTGATCACATGCGCCTGCTGGCTTCGCTCGAAATATTCTCCACGTTTCCGGATGTATTCCTTGCCTTCCAGGAGCACGTTGCCAAACTGGTTCAGAAGCTCTGCGGCGAGAAACTTCAGCAACGCCACGCGAAACAGGAGATCGATCTCAATATTCTTCTGGTGTTTAGCCTTGGTCAGGGAGCTTTGCAGGATCTGCGTCAGTAGTTTGCGGAATGCCGTCGAGTCCACCGGTTTCGTGTTCCGGAACTCGATCCCGGAAAGGTAGGCACCGCTGTTTTTTTGCCGGATCAAATCGAACAGGTAGTCACGCGCCACCTGCACGAATTTGGGGCTCAGAAAAACGTCGTGGTGGATATTGTCCACGCCAATCGAGAGCGACTCCAACGGGAGTGTCACTCGATAGCTCTTCAATTCAATGCGACCCGGGTCCATCACCCCTGTATTGGTCAATGCATTCGCCATTACGCCGCCTGAGCGTGCCACTTTTCAACCTAACAAGCCCCTTTGCGTCTCGCAAGCAAACCGGGGTACCGGGGTAGCCAGAAAGTAAGCCGGCCCAAGCAATCAAACCGATTAGAGCGTGGTTATTTGGCGCGACTCGCCGCCAAGATGCTGCAGATGCAGATGAATCTGCGGCCAGGGGGTTTTGAGGGGGAAATTTTCCGACCACTCCAGAATCACGGTGGCGGGTTCGCTGAAAATGTCTTCCAATCCCAGCGTCTCAAAATCATGGAAATTCTCGATGCGGTACAGGTCGCCGTGGAAGACTCGCTGGCCGCCGCCATATTCGTGGATCAGCGTGAACGTGGGACTCGTCACTTCGTCTTCCGTTGCGGCGTTCAGCCCGGCAACGATTCCCTTCGTGAGTGTGGTTTTCCCGCTGCCCAATTCACCGGAAAGCAGCACCAGGACGGGTGGCCGCAACCTTTTCGCCAGCCCCCGTCCCCACGCAATCGTCTCCTCGGGGGAGTTCGTGATGATCTCTTCAGGCACGCGCCTGCAACTCCTCCATCAACTTTCGCCGCGCGTAGGGAATCGCGTCCGCGACCTCGCCAGCTAGAATCCCCGATGGATCACTTTGCAGGCTTAGCAGCTCTGCGGCGCTTCCGTGCAAATACGTCCCCAGCGCCACAACGCGCAACAAATCCTTCGTTCCAAACTGCGCAATCGTCGCCGCCAACAATCCCGTCAGCACGTCGCCGGAGCCACCCTTGGCCAGTCCCGCGTCCCCGGTCGTATTGACGAACACTTCACCGCTCGGCGACGCCAGCACGGTGTGGAATCCCTTCAGCACAACCCACGCGTTCCACTTCTGCGCGGCGTTCTTGACGCACGATAGGCGGTCCTTCTGCACGTCTGCCGTCGCCATGCCAACCAACCGCGCCATCTCTCCCGGATGCGGCGTCACCACCAGGTGCGCAGCCTTTCTGCGTGCAAGCAGGTCGCCCTTCCCTGCAAAGGCATTCAGCCCGTCAGCATCCAACACAATCGGCACTTCCGTGTTCGCCACAACATTGTGCACAAATTCCGTCGTTTCCTCTTGCGTCCCCAGCCCCGGACCAAGCGCCAACACCGTCTTGCGTTCCAACGCCGCGGCAAGTCGCCCGCTGCGGATCGCTTCCATTGAGATTGCGCCCGCCGTATTTGCCGGCAGCGCCTCGGTCATATATTCCGCATGCGCCGCTGCCACAATCGGCTGCTCGGGCTGTGCCGTCGCCACCGTCACAAGTCCCGCGCCCGCGCGCAAGCCCGCCTTCCCTGCCATGACCGCTGCGCCCGATTTGCCCAGCGATCCCGCCACCACCAGCACATGGCCATACGAACCCTTATTGGCGTCCGCCGCCCTCTGCAGCGGCAATCCGGCGAACTCATCCGGTCCGGCCCAGCGCAGCGTTCCTTTTCCCACCTCTTCGACTAGGGCCTCTGGCGACCCAATCGAGCGAACAACTAGCTTCCCGCAGCACGCCGAGTCAACTCCGATTAGTTGCCCCACTTTCGGCGCAGTGAACGTCACCGTCAAATGCGCGCGCAATACCGGCCCACTCGCTTGCTCGCCATCCGACGGCAGTCCCGACGGCGTGTCCACGGCCACAATCCAGGCAGGCCGTGCCGCCGTGGCATTGCGTGAGAGACGATTCACATCCTCGATCGCTCGAGCAATCAGGCCCTTCGCACCACCGCGAATCCCCGTCCCCAGCAGCGCATCCACAATCACTTCCGCCGACGCTACCGCAGGCCAGGCCTTTTCCCACTCTTTTTCGCTCACGACTGCATGAACGCTTCCGCCCGCCTCGCGCCATCTCTCAAAGTTCTTCGCCGCATCGCCTTTCAACTCCTCCGGCGCGGCGAGTAGGTACACCTCTACCTGCTCAGCCTCTTCCTTCAAATGCCTTGTCACCACAAATCCGTCGCCGCCGTTGTTCCCCTTGCCGCACAGCACGCACACCCGTCCCGGAGGTGTGGCATTCCTTCTTCCATACTGTTCAAGGAAAACTTCCGCGATATTCTTCCCCGCGACTTCCATCAATTGCAGTCCCGAAATACCGAAGCGCTCGGTCGTCAGACGGTCCACTTCCTGCATTTCCGCCGATGTCAGAGCTTTCATCTCAGGATTGCCTTTGTAGGGGCCGCCTTCTGAGGCGGTCCGCTCTCAGGTTTCTCTCGTTTCGAGTTTCGCCTTCACACTCTTTGTGACACGCGTGGTCGACGGCCCATTTTTTCAGTTAGCGCAGTTCGTTTACAGCATCCAGCCGCCGCTTACGTTTACGACCTGCCCGGTCACGTACTCTGCTTCTTCGGATGCGAAAAAGGCTACCGCTGCGGCCACATCTTCCACCGTTGGCGGACGCCCAATCGGATAGCGCGCATCGCGCAACTTTCTCGCCTCTTCCAGCGTCAGATCTTTTTCATCGATGCTCGAAGGATTCACCACGTTCACGGTAATGCCGTTCTTCGCTTCTTCCAATGCCAGCGACCGCGACAACGCCACTACCGCCGCTTTCGCCGAGGCATACGCCGAGATCTTCGCTTGGCCAAACGCCCTCTCCGCACCCACCGCCCCCAGATTGATGATTCTTCCGCAACGCCCTTTGCGCATCTGCGGCAGCGACGCGCGGCACATATAGAACACGGTCATCACATTCGAATTGAAGATGCTCTCCCAATCTTCAACCGAAGACTCCGCCAACGTTCCCCATCGGAAATCTCCCACATTGTTCACCAGCACGTCGAGCCGGCCAAACCGGTCGACTACTGCCTTAACCAGCTGATCCGCGCGCCCCGCCTGGCTGATGTCAGTTTCCACGGCCACGCAATCCACGCCCAGACCTTGGATTTGTCGCAGCGCCAGCTGCGCCGTCCCTTTATTCGCCCGGTAACCGATCGCAATCCGCGCCCCATCTTGCGCCAGACGCATTGCGATTCCTCGCCCGATTCCCCGGCTTCCACCTGTAACTAACGCGACCCGATTCCGTAGCGCCATTCTTCCCCTCGACCCTTCATTCAAACAAAACGTTACCGAGCAGCCGGCTCCGTCTGCACACCTACATTACCTCAATTTCGCCACAACAATCGTCATGTCGTCCGCCTGTTCCGGACTTCCGGACCATTCTTCGGTCGCGACCATCAACGACTCCGCAATTTTTCTGGGCACGGCATTCCGCAATCGCTGCGCCGCCGCTTCCAACCGCGGGATCCCGAACTGTTCCCCGTAGGCGTTCTCCGGTTCGATCAGTCCGTCGCTGTATGTAATTAGCACGGCGTCGTGGGGCACGGTGATCGTCTCCTGCTCAAACTCGTAGTCTTCCACGACGCCCAGCACAATACCCCCTTTATGAAGGTAAATGGCTCGTCCCTCGGATAAGCAAAACCCCGGCAAATGCCCCGCATTCGTGTACCGCAACGTTCGGGAAGCGGTGTCGTAGATTGCCACGAAGAAGGTAGCGAACCGGTCGTCGCCAGTATTGATCACCAGGTGTTTGTTCAGCCGTGCCACCAGCTCCGCCGTGCTCATCTGCTCGCTTCCAGTCACCAGCAATTGGCTTCGCAACGCCGCCTGCAAGCTGGCCATCAACAAAGCCGCCGAGATTCCCTTCCCCGAAATATCTGCAATCGCAAAGGCCACGTGTGTGGGGCTCAACTGAATGAAATCGTAATAATCTCCGCTCACCGTGCGCGCCGCCCGGCAAATCGCCTCGACCTCCACCCCTTCGACCTGCGGCAAGTTCCGCGGGAAAAGCTGGTTTTGTACCTCGCTCGCGATGGAAATCTCATTCTCGAGACGCTGCAACTGTTTCTGCTCGTCGATCAAGCGGCTGATCGAATTTGTCATGCTGTTGAACGAATCCCCCAGCACTCCCAGTTGATCCCGCCGTGTCACCTGCACCTTGTGCGCAAAATTGCCTTCCTGAACGAATTGCGTCGCGCGGTAAAGGTCCGAGACGGTGTGCGTAATCGCCCTCGTCAGTACCACTCCGATGACCAGCGCCACAAGCTCGATCACCAGAAAGACAATCGCCACAATCTCCAGGGAGAACTGCTGCGCCGAGCTCAAATCTCCCAGCGAAGCAAGGATTAAGTGATTGAGCTGCGAACTCCGTGCCTTGAAAAACGCAAACACCGGGTGTCCCTGCTCCACCCCGCCATCCGGCCTCACGTACGTCGCTTCCATTTGTGAGAATCCGTCCACCATCGGATCTATCCAGCTACTAGCCTCTGGCAGCACTCGATCTCGCGTCTTCACGCGACCGAATGGCACGGGTACATAATCCTTTTTGCCGATTCGCACAGCCTTGCTATCCCGGTCGCTTTCCACCCGCTGCCACAGCGTGACATCAACCTGCCCAAAGCTCTCCGGGAGTTTCTCGAGAAGCGGCGCTTTGACCGGCACACTCAATTCCACCACACGCACGCCCCTCGGTGTATCCGCTTCGTGGATTCCCACGAGGCGCAACTCGTTCCCGGTTTGCACCATCCCCGCAAACGAACGGCTTTGGGGATTTCTGATTTTCTCGAAATACGCAGGATCTACGTGAAAATTCACCGTTAAACCAGGCAATGCCTTCTCTCGCGCTTCCAGAATCTGGATTTTCAGCCGCTTCTCGGCGGCCGCTTCGCTCTCGTTCGCTGGCAATGTCGCTTCGGCCGCAGCTACATCTTCGGACGAGTCGTCCAGCACCCGTATCCGGTCATGGATTTCGTGGTACAGCAGGTAGGCGCCGAACTGAGAATAAATGATGCGTCCGGCCTGGATCCCGAGGGTCAGCAGCAGGATGATCGGAACCACCGCAATAAATACATACACGACAATCAGCCGGTTCCGCAGGCTCCACAGCAGTTCACTCCGGAGACGGCTCCAAAATCGATACAACAAGTAACCCGCGGCAATTACCGCCAGGTATTTCAAAAATCCCGTTCCCCGCGCCGTGCTCCCAATACCCGTTAGCCACAGTCCCGCGACACACACTGCCAGCGCTACCCAATCGAGTAGCGACAGGCTCTTCCAAAATGCTTTCTGTGGTTTCTCTTTTCCGTCCATGGGTGGAGCAGGTGAAAGGACAGCTTACCCGATTCGCGCCAAGGACACGAGTCCGCCGTTCATCTGCCTTGGCAGACAGCCAGTCGTCTTGACCTTATTGTTCTCGCAGCTGTGGGTTTCTGACCCGGCTATGGTGCCGGCCATAACCAAAGTACACGACCAGGCCAATGATCAACCAGACGATCAGGCGCGCCCAGTTGACCCATCCGAGCTTGTACATCATATAGCCGTTAAAGCAAATTCCCAGGATCGGGACCAGCGGCACGAGCGGTGTCCGGAATGGTCGCGACTGGCCCGGGTTCGTCTTCCTCAACACCATTACTGCGATACATACAATGACGAACGCAAGCAGCGTCCCGATGTTCACCATCTTCCCGATATCGTCAATTGGCGTAACGCTCCCAACGATCGCCGCAAGCAACCCCACTAAAATCGTATTCTTGTAGGGTGTCCGGAATTTCGGGTGTACCGCGGCAAAGAACTTGCGCGGCAGAAGCCCGTCGTTGGCCATCGAATAAAGCACTCGCGTCTGTCCCAATAGCATCACCAGCATGACGCTCGTCAACCCCGCCAGCGCGCCCACCGTGATGATATGCGAGGCCGTAGACAGGCCGCGGTCCAGAAATGCCCGCGCCACCGGCGCTTCGATGTTCACGTCCTGCCAGTGGACCATCCCAGTCAGCACGCCTGCCACCGCAATGTAAAGAACGGTACAAACAAGCAGGGATACGATGATTCCAATGGGCAAGTCCCGCTGCGGGTTTTTGGCCTCTTGCGCAGTCGTCGAGACGGCATCGAACCCGATGTAGGCGAAAAATATATACGCGGCTCCAGCTCCAATTCCGCTAAAACCCATGGGCGCGAACGAGTGCCAGTCATGTCCCCAGTTTGCGAAGTCGATGTAACGCGAGCCCAGAGCGATGACGAATAGCACTACGGATACCTTAATTACCACGATGGCGGTGTTAAAGCGCGCGCTCTCCTTGATCCCAATCGTCAGAATCGCCGTTATCACCAAGGCCACCAGGAAGGCCGGCAAGTTGAACCCGATATCGACACCAAATAGATGCGGCGCACCGACCAGGTCGTGCGCCCGTTGCATCAGCTCGGCAGAATGCCCGCCGAGGATTTGATCGACTTTATCGAGAAATGCCTGGGTCCCCGGAACCAGTGAAGGGTCAGCAGCCCTGGCCATCTGCCGCGCCACGATTTTCTGTGCTTCGCCGAGCCCGGTCCAATGGTCATACGCCAACCAAAGCGGCATTTTGATATGAAAGATGTTCAGTAGCTCGATGAAGTGATTCGACCATCCGGAAGAGACCGTGCTCGCTCCCATCGCGTACTCCAGCGTCAGGTCCCAGCCAATAATCCAGGCGAACAATTCTCCCAGCGTGGCGTACGCGTAGGTATAGGCGCTTCCCGCAAGGGGAATCATCGCTGCGAATTCCGCGTAGCATAGCGCGGCAAACGCGCAACCCAAACCAGAGAGAACGAAGGAAAGCATCAAGCCAGGCCCGGCGTAGTGAGCACCCAAACCGGAAAATACGAAAATGCCGGCGCCAATCACCGCCCCAACTCCCAGCGCCGTCAGTTGAAACGGACCCAGTGTTTTCTTCAAACTGTGCTCGCCGGTCTGTTTCGCTTCAGCGATCAACTGGTCCAGCGTCTTCTTCGCAAACAAGGGGTTGCCCATGCAACTCCTCCTTTTTCTTTTTCTGGTTTGCAGAAACTACTGTTCTTTGCTGGCCGCGCTCTTCTTCCGGCTCCACAACCAGTACACCGGAAGCCCCAATAGCACGATCACCATCCCCCGACCGGACGTCTGCGTCTTGTACAGCAGCAGCACCACCATGATTCCGACAGCGGCCACTATATACAAGAGCGGTAGCCACGGATACCCAAATGCTCGGTACGGCCGGTCCGCGTTTGGTCTCGTCTTCCGCAACACAAACACGCCCAGAATTGTCAGCGCATAGAACAGCAGTGCGGCAAAAACCACATAATCCAACAAATCGTTGTACAGGTTTCCGTACGTGCCATCGGGCTTGCGCGTGCGCAGCATGATCAAGATGACAATCCAGATTCCCTGGTACACCAGCGCCGTGCCAGGCACCCCTTTATCGTTCAGCCTGCTGGTGGCCCGGAAAAACAACCCGTCCTTCGCCATCGCGTAAGCCACGCGTGACCCCGCCAAAATTAGCCCGTTGTCGCACCCGAACGTGGAAATGATGATGGCGATCGCCATCATCCACGCGCCCTTGGCTCCGAAAATCGCAGATAGCGCTGCCGTGGCCACTCGGTCGTCGGGCGCATTCTGGATCTGCGTCAATGGCATGGCGCAGAGATAGGCCAGGTTCGCCAGGCAGTACAGCGTTATCACGATGATCGTCCCGAAGGCCATCGACAACGCCACATCGCGCTTGGGATTTTTCACCTCTGCCGCCGTGAACCCGATGTTGTTCCAGGCATCGGCCGAAAACAGCGACCCGACTTGCGCGACACCAAAAGCCACCAGCACCCCAAACCACCCGCTTGCCGCCGTCACTGTTGGCAAGAAATTCTTCAGGAAACTCGCGCCGGGTTCGATCGGCTGCGCCCCTCGAATCGCCCACAAATGGGAAAAATTGTCGGCAATCGCCGCGGAGTTCCGCGCCACAAATACGCACAGGAAAATCAGCCCTAGCAGCGACAACATCTTCGCCGAGGTGAACACATTCTGAATCCACTTGCCCAGCTTTACTCCGCGAGTGTTCAGAAACGTCAGGAAAATGATCATCAGCACGGCAACCAGTTGCTGCACCGAAAGACTGATGGCGTAACTAGAAGAAAAATTCAATGGCGGAATGATCCACGTGTTCGGCGAAATCGCCGGGAAGATCACTCCCAGATAGCGTGCGAAGCCTACCGCCACCGCTGCACTCGTGCCCGTCTGGATTACAAGAAACAGCGTCCACCCGTACAAAAATCCCCACAACGGTGAATATGCTTCCCTTAAGTAAACATATTGTCCACCGGCGTGAGGGAACAGCGCCGCCAGCTCGCCATACGATAACGCGGCGGCTATGGTGAGAAAGCCTGTCAGTATCCAGGTGAGAAGCAGTCCGCCGGAGGAGCCGGTCTGGCGCGAAATGTCGGCTGCCACAATGAAAATTCCCGACCCGATCATCGAGCCGACAACGATCATCGTTCCATCGAACAACCCGATGGCCTTTACGAATCCGTGCTCCGCCTTAGCCATCTCGCCGTGGACCTTGCTTATCGCTTCTGCCATTCGTCGCGCACCTCAGTGGCTCGCCGTTGACTTCACGGCTTCCAGTCGTCGAATGAACTGCCGGGCCCGCTGCGCGGGATCTTCCGCGCGCAAAATATCGCTGATCACCGCAACCGAATCCGCCCCAGCTTCGATCACTTCCGCGGCACGCTCCAGCGTGATTCCTCCGATGGCGACGATCGGCTTCTTCGTCAGGCCTCGCACGCTGCGGATCAATTCCGTCCCAACTACCGGATCAGGGTTCTGTTTTGTTGTCGTTCCAAATATCGGCCCCAACGCAATGTAGTCCGCCGAAGTCCGCATCGCCGCACGGAATTGCATCTCGTTGTGCGTCGAAACTCCGATCCAGCCCTCCGCTCCGATCACCGCGCGCGCCCGTTCAGCTCCTAAATCCTCTTGTCCCACATGCACGCCGCTGGCACCTGAAAGCTGCGCGATGTCCGCCCGGTCATTTACGAAGAAATGTACGCCTCGGGGACAGGCGATTCCCCCCAGGATTCGCGCCGTTGCCAGAACCTCGCGAGAGATCCCTTTCTTGTTACGGTACTGCAGCGCAAGCACCCCTGCGTCAATCAGTTTTTCGGTTGTGTCTTCGATGGAACCCGTCATGCGTCCCGCGTCTAATATCACATAGAGTCTGGGCATCACAAGGCGCATCAGGATTTATTTGCCGTTGGTATTCACTAGTTTTTCGATGAAATGGGTATCAAACTTGCCACTCGCAAAATCCGGATCCGCCATGATTCGCCGCTGCAATGGAATTGATGTCTTGATTCCCTCGATTACGAACATTTCCAGCGCCCGCTTCATTCTCCCGATGGCTTCCCCACGATCCCGGCCCTTTACGATCAGCTTCGCCACCAGTGAATCGTAGTACGGCGGAATCAGTGCCCCGGTGTACGCCGCGGAATCCACCCGCACGCCGGTTCCCCCGGGTGCCTGAAACGTAGTGATGCGTCCCGCCGAGGGCACAAACGTCTCGGGATCCTCCGCATTAATCCGGCACTCAATCGAATGTCCGTTGAAGCTGATCTCACCTGCGGCGTCCTCGATTTTCTCCCCCGCGGCCACCCGGATTTGCGCTTTCACCAGGTCCACACCGGTCACGAACTCGGTCACTGGATGCTCCACCTGAATGCGCGTGTTCATTTCGATGAAGTAAATCGCGCCATCCACATCCATCAGGAATTCAACTGTCCCGGCGTTGGTGTAACCAATCTTCTCCAGCGCCCGGGTAACTTTCCCCCCGAGTTCTTTCCTTCGCTTGGCGTCCAGCACCGGCGACGGCGACTCTTCCACCAGTTTTTGATGACGCCGCTGAATCGTGCACTCACGCTCGCCCAAATGAATCACTTTCCCGTGTTGATCTCCCAGAACCTGGATTTCAATGTGCCGCGGGTGCTCCAGCAACTTCTCCATATAGACATCAGGAGTGCCAAAGGCCTGCTGCGCCTCGCTGCGCGCCGTCTGGTACGCCGCCAGCAGGTCCTGCTCGATCTTCACCATCCGCATGCCCCGGCCGCCTCCGCCTGCCGCCGCCTTGAGGATTAACGGATAGCCAATGCGATGCGCCTCCTTGGCAAGTTGCTCTTCCCCTTCCACCACCCCGTCACTTCCGGGAATCGTCGGCAGCCCCGCCGTTTTCATCTCGCGTCGCGCACGGTCCTTTTCGCCCATCATCTCGATCACTTCCGGCTTTGGACCGATGAAGGTGATCTCCGATGCTTCGCACACCTTCGCAAAATTGGCGTTTTCCGACAGAAACCCGTATCCCGGATGAATGGCATCGACGTTCGTGATTTCCGCCGCGCTGATCACGTGCGGAATGTTCAGGTAACTTTCACTGCTTCGTGGCGGACCGATGCATACCGCCTCGTCGGCAAAGCGCACGTGCAACGAATTGCGATCGGCTTCCGAATACACCGCTACCGTCGCAATCCCTAATTCCTTGCACGCGCAGATGATTCGCAGGGCGATTTCCCCACGATTGGCTACGAGAATCTTCTGGAACATAGTTAGAGGTGCCGGCTATCTTTTCCGGCTTGGGCGAATCCCAAACAGCGGTTGCCCGTACTCGACGGGCTGTCCGTTTTCCGCGAAAATTCGCAGCACTTCACCGCTCACTTCCGACTCGATCTCATTCATCAGCTTCATTGCTTCCACGATACACAGTGTCTGCCCTACATCCACGTGCAGACCCACCTTCACGAATTCCTCCGCACCCGGGCTTGGTGATGAGTAAAACGTCCCCACAATAGGCGATTTCACCAGGTACAGGTCCTCACCCCCGCGCAACTCCGCTTCCGCCTCAGAGGCCGCTGGAGCGCTTTGCGTTGTCGATGCCTCCACCGCGCTCGGCACGATGATTTCGGCTGGAGGCCTCGGTTGCACGGACAACCCTATGTTGCTCGCTGGTTTCCTCAACCGGATGCGCAGATCTCCGCGCGAATATTCGAATTCCTCAAGGTTGTGCGCGCTCATGAAGCGCAGCAATTCCTCTATCTGACCCAGTTCTGGGTTCGCGGACGACGAACTTCCACTCGCCTTCTTCGGCTTTTTCCGTTTCATGCCTTCTCAAATCTCAATGAGATCCCGTTTGACGCGGGTCAAGACTTCACTTCCACCGGCGCGTACTGCCACGTCGTCTTCGATCCGGATGCCCCCGACACTTTCGACGTACACGCCCGGTTCTATCGTAATCACATTTCCTGGTTCGAGTCGAGTTGCCTGGTCTCGCGCTACTCGGGGTTGTTCGTGTACTTCCAGGCCCAGACCATGACCTGTACTGTGCACGAACCACGTTTCCAGCCCGTGCTTCTTCAGGACGTCCCGCACGGCGGCATCCACATCCCCGCAGGTAACGCCAGCTTGCACCGTCGCTACCCCGGCTTCTTGTGCTTCTTGTACTGCCCGGTACCAGCCCCGAACTCGCTGCGACGCCCGTCCCACGTGGACCGTTCGCGTCATATCGCTGCAATAGTGGCCGAGTATAACACCCAGGTCTAGCACCACCAACTCATTTTTCCTCAGCCTCTTACCCGTGGGTCTGGCGTGTGGCAGCGCGGCTCGTGGTCCGGATGCCACAATCGTCTCGAACGAGGGCCCGCTTGCTCCTCGCTTCCTCATCTGGTACTCAATCTCCGCGCTGATCTCGTTTTCTCTCACCCCCGGCTTAATCAGATTCAGTACGCTTTCGAATACCTGCCCCGCCAGAAGTGCCGCCTTTCGCATTACCGCCAGTTCTCCCGCGTCTTTCCGCATCCGCAGGCATTCCACGAGGCCGCCAGCCTCAACTCCCCGCCATTTCCCTCCCGCGGACCTGCGCAGCGTTTTCCAGTCAGCAACTGTCACTGACCCAGGGTCGTAACCCGTCGCTCCTGCCTTCGACTGCTTAAGATAATCTCCCAGCGCTTTGTAGAGGGGCCCTTGCTGCTTCTCGATTCTTGCCCCGCGGGTCTCTTCGCGCGCCTGAACTGTAAACCGCCCGTCTGTCAGCAGGGTCGTGCCCCCATCCCCAATCACTAACGCCCCGGATTCGCCGGTAAATCCCGTCAGGTAATACCAATTCGCGGCGCGAGTCACCACCAGGCAGTCCAGCTTTCGTCGCCGGAGTTCCCTTAGTGCTGCTCTGCGTCTCTTTGCGAAGTCTACCGTCATAAAAAAATCGAGGAGACCCGTGTCTCCTCGATGCTAGTGTACCCGATTTCCGTTTTCTGAGCTGTTCAGCCCTAGACTATCAGCCAGGGATGATTCGCGGCGTCAGGAAGAACAAAAGCTCCGAGGAATTGATGTTGATGTTTGTACGCTTGAACAGGTGCCCAATCAGCGGCAGGCTTCCCACTACTGGCACCTGGGTAATCTGTGTCTGTTGCTGGGTGATGATGATTCCGCCGATCACTACCGTTCCGCCGTCGGCCACCAGCACCTTGGTTTGTGCTGACTGCGTGTCCAACGCAGGAATGCCTTGGACGCGGGGAATACCGTTATCGATCTGCGTGTTCTCCACCAGCACGTCCATGAACACGGTGCCTTCCGCCGTAATCTGCGGCGTCACTTCCAATTGCAGCACCGCGTCGATGTACTGCACGGAAATGGTGTTGTTGATGGTCGTCTGAATCGGGATCTTCTGACCTTGTTTGACGATCGCCTTTTCATTGTTTTGCGTGATAACCTTCGGCTTGGATAGCAGTTTGCCTACGCCCTTTGCCTCCGCCGCGGAAATGAACAGGTCGATCGCGAAGTTTGGCGAACGCTGGATGAACCCGAAACCGCTCGTCGGTACCCCGGCCCCCAGGTTCACGTTAAACGGAAGTCCGGGACTGCTGCTTCCGCCACCGGTTCCGATAGGTGTAGACACCAGCGGCGGTTGCGGTAGTGCCGGTCCGGTGGCGATTGGACTGACTCCCACGGCCGGGTTGCCTCCATAAATCGACCGCCCGCTCGTCGTGGTTCCTGCGAAGCCCCACTGTACGCCAATGTCCTGTGCAAACGAGCGCGACGCCGAGATTACGCGTGCCTCGATTTCCACCTGCTGGGACTTGCGATCCAACTGGCGGATCAAGTTATCGATCGTGGGAATCACCGACGGAATGTCGCGAATGATCACCTGGTTCGAACGGTCGTCGGAAAGGATGTCGCCGCGCGCCGAGAGGAACTTTTTCAACGTGTCCTTCATCGTTGCGGCTTTTGCGTAGCTCAACACCCGTGTTACTGTCACCGGGGCGACAGCTTCCGCTTGCGCCTTTTCCAGGTCTCGTAGGGTCTCGGCTTCCTTCTTTAGCGTGTCGCGCGTGGCTACGCGCAGCACATTGCCGGACAGCTGTTTGTCCAAACCATTGTTCTGCAACACGATATCCAGCGCCTGGTCCCAGGGCACTTCATCCAGAACGATCGTCAGCGTTCCCTTTACGTTCGGATCCAGCACCACATTCAACCCGCTGATCTCGTGAATCAAACGGAAAAAGTCCTTCAGGTCCACGTCCTTCAGGTTCACCGAGATCGGCTCCCCGGTATATTTTCCTGCAGGCGCAACCGGCGCGCTCATCTGTGCGCCGTTCTGCGGCGCAGCCGCTAGCGTGTTCGCCGCACTATTCGCCTGTTGTGCGGCCTGTTGTGCCGCTTGCTGCGCACCTTCCGGACGCGCTGGCTCCGCTTTGTCCTTCAGCGAGGCCAACACCATCGTCGGTTGCGTCAAATCGTTGGGCAGCGCGAACCGCGGCGCAACCACGGTGGCTGGCTTGCTTGCCTTGCTCCGTGGCGTGCCTGCGGCGTAGGAAATATCTCGACGCGTCTTCTCGCGTCGCGGCCGAGTTTACCGGCGATGCCTCCACCGGCTGCTCTTCCGTTGTGAAATAGATCACCACGGCCTCGCCCTCATGCGCAATCTGATAGGGAGCCGCGGTGGTCAGATCGATCACCACTCGCGCGATGTCTGGACGGAACTGCCCCAACCGTACGCTCCGCACCGGTGCCGACACGCCGGGAATCGACGACTTCTGCACGCCCATCGTCGCGCTGGCGAAATCCAGCACCAATCGCTCCGGATTCTGCATACGTGCCGCGTGTACGTCCAGCTTTCCCGCTCCTTCCACGCGGATTGCGGCTCGCTGTGGCGCTTGCGTAATCGCCACGCTTGAAATCACCGCTGCGTTCGTGCTGGCTCCAGCGGGCGCCTGGGCGCGAACTGTCGCCGGGGTCCCTCCCAGCATCATGCTCGCTACTATCAGGCAGCCAATTTGAAAGGCCGGCCGGTTCGTCTTCATTGCTGTTCTCCTGCACTGGAGTAAATTCTCTTATTTACCTGGCGCTCCACTGGCTTTCCGAATGCGTCCTTGCCAATTTCGTGGAACGACACGCTGTCCATCCCAATCTTTTCCACCCGTCCGTCGTACAGCTGATCTCCATCTCGCAAAAAGTAAGTACGAGACTGGGGATTGGTAACCACTGCAATCATGCCGTTGGGGGCCTTGACGATGCCATCCAACCGCAATGTTCCAATCTGCAACCCGGGTTTGCCCGGAGGCAAATTCGCCGCGTTTTTCGCCGCCGCATCCTGGCGGGTCGTCAACGATTCGAACGGATCCCGCCTCGCCACCTTTTGCTCACTCTCGGCAGGCGCCGCAGCCGGCGTTCCGGGAGTGGCTTTTGGCGCGGCCGCGGCCTTCTTGGTGCTCGTCTGGGCCGGTGCTTTTGCCGTTCCCGTTTTTGCCGGTGGTGGTGTCGGCGTTGTTTTTGTCTGCGCGTACATACCGCTTCCGGCGGCTGCCAGCAGACTCGCAACTACCAGTATTTTGCCTAGGCGCATGGCTCGCTCATTCCTGCTCACGGTCTTTTCACCGGCTGATTCGCCCCGGGAGCCTTCGTCGCACCTGCGGCTGCTGGGGTGGTATCCGCCTGTTTCGTAAAGTAGGTTGTGATCGTGAAAATTCCGGTAACCGTCGTTCCCGGACGAATCGGATACTTCGTTTCCTTGGAACTGGCCGTCCCGGGATCATCCAACTGCAGGTCTCCCACATTGATGATTCGCGAAAGCCTGCTCAACCGTTGGAAGAAATCCAGCACGTTGAAGTATGGCCCGTCGGCCTGCGCTTCAAACGGCATCTCGTAGTGATATTCCTTGCTGTCGATTTTTCCCGCGGTCAGCTTGCGTAGCTGCACGTTCGCCGCGCTCGCCGCTCCCTGGACCTGCCGGATGAACTCATCCACTTCCTTTTCTTCCGGCACGATCGTCTTCAGCGTGTCCAGTTGCTTGTTCAACGAATCCATCTGCTGTTTCAGTTCCCCATAACGCTGCTTGTACACCTGTAGCTGCGTGACTTCCTGGTTTAATTTCGTGCGCGCTTGTACCGCCTGGTCGTACTCGGCGCGTTTCTGTGCCACTGGTGAAAACGGCAGGTACAAACCCACCAGCACCAGGATCACTGCGATCGCCAGCGCTACCAGCGCTTGCATCACCACCGACATGTCTCGGAAAGGATTTGCCATGGTTCCCCCTTATCCTTTCTTCGCCGGTGCTGCTGGATTTGGTGTTGCTGGCGATGGCGCGTTCGCCGGCTTGGTCTGCGGAGTTCCCGCCGCTGGTCCCGATGGCGTAATCTCCGCATTGATAGTGAAAAGATATGTCTGGACGGCGGTGTTCTTATCGTCCTGTTTGGCTTCCTTAATTTCGATCTTCTGGAAATATCCCGACCTCTTCAGCGCCGTGATGAAATTGGCCACTGAATTAATCGAGGCCGACGCGCCTTCGACGGTCAGCGTCGAACCTTTCTTGCTCATGGAGGTAAGCCACAAATTTTCTGCGCGAGAAACTGTATTGGCCACTTGGTCGAGCAATTCCTGCCCACCGGTCCGGTCGTGTTGCAGTTGCTCGATGGTGGTCACGCGCTGTTGCAGCACCTGCTTCTGCTTCTCGAACAATTCCACTTGCTGCTTTACCTGCTCCAGTTCTGTCTTTTGCGACTGCAACGTCTGGATGCGTTTCGTCTCATCATTCAACTGCGCTTGCCACGAATGGTAGAAGTAGAAAAGAAACAATCCGCCAAGCAGCACGCCCGCTCCGATGAACACCACCGGCAGCGCCGCACCGGTGTCCGCCGGGCGTCGGGCGGCTTTTGGCCGCGTTTGTCCTAACAGGTTTATGCGGATCATGGCTAGTCGAAGCTCCTCAGGGCCAGTCCCACGGCAACAACCAATTTCGGTGCCAAATCCCGAATCTGATCTTCACTATGCTTTGCCGGGTTGATCAGCACTTTCCGGAACGGATTCAGTTCTTCCACCGGCATTGCAAATTCTTCGCGCAACAGATCCACCAGGCCCGGTACTCTCGCCGTTCCGCCCGCCACCATGATGCGCTGAATATTCTCGCCGCTGGCGGTCGCGCGGAAAAAGTCGAAGGTCTTCTGAATTTCCAGGGTGAGAATGTCCGATACGCTTCGCAGGATCTGCGATTTCTGCTCGTCGGTGACGCTCGGCAGCGTGTCGCCCTTCTTCAATCGCTCTGCATCGTCAAAGCTCAAGTCCAGTTCCTTCTGCAGCGCGTCCGTGTACTGGTTGCCGCCCACGCTGACGTCGCGCGTGAACAGCGGAACCCCACCGCGCACGATGTTGATATTCATCACACTCGCACCGATGTTCAGCAGCGCCACAGTCTGCCCGGCATCCGGCTCGTAATTAATCTCAAAGCAGTTCTGCAAACCGAACGCGTCGATATCCACTACCACCGGCGTTTTTCCCGCTTGCGCCAGCACGTTCGTGTGATTCAGAATTTTGTCTTTCTTTACCGCCACCAGCAATACGTCCATCTGCGCATCCATCGCTTCCAGCAGCTGGTAGCTCAGGTTCACGTCGGCGATGTCGAACGGAATGTGCTGGCTGGCCTCTGAAGGAATCCGGTCGTACAACTCTTCTTCTGTCATCAACGGTAGCGGCACCCGCTTGACGATCACCGAGTGTCCCGAAACCGATGTGGCCACATTCTTCGTCTTCACTTTTTCCATGTCGAAGATCTTCGTGATGGCGTTCGCCACCTGCGGTGCGTCCATGATGGCGCCGTCTACCACGGTGTCCTGCGCAAGCGGCTCCATGCCGTAGCTGACCAGCTCATATCCCGCCTTGGTCAACTTCAGTTCCACGGCCTTGATCGAACTGGACCCGATATCCAGTCCCACCAATTGCTTGTTTTTTTTGCCCCCGAGTAACCACATAGCGCGTCCTCTTTCCCTAACCTAATGAGCCAGAGCTATTTCCTATCGGCGTTTGGTTACCGCTTGACTCATCTTCCGTTCCATCCACCGGTCCAGGATCGTCTTCCTTAGCTTCCAACGATTTCCCAGCTTGAATGCGGGTATTTCGCCCTCGGTGATGTAGCGGTACAGCGTGTCTGGACTGATTCCCAAATACTGGGAAGCCTGCCGTACATTCATCACTTCACGAGATTCGCTCACGAGGAACGCCACCCTGTCTGCTAAACGCCCTTCTTGCTGAGCGTCGCCGCACCCACCTTCACTCCGAGTCAGAATTCTCCACAGGTGCAGCCCGTGGTCCCGTTATGTCATCCGGCTCACCCGACCGTCAAGCCTTTCTCTCCCGCAGTTGTCCTAAGAATGCCGGGAATCTTAGGCAATTCACCCGGTATTGTAGGCAGCTCTCTCTATATATTGTGTCTAAAAGCCGACAGAACCACTATTACTTGCGCTTTTTCCAAAATCCTCTCCCTGTCCCACGGTACGGTTATCCTTTGTCTCCACCCTCCTCGCTCTTTTCTCTTGTTCCTGTTCCGCGCCAACAATTTTCCGCTGCTCGCATTCACTGGATTATTTCCGGCTCGCGGCACACACTCTGTCCATCGTCTAACTCGCTCTTTTTGAAACCTTTTGTTCCATCAGCTGGTAGTCTCGCTCAGACAGGTCCGGCGTTTTTTTCACGGGGGCTCCGCAGGTATGAATCTCCTCATCGACTCGGTTGGAAAACAATATCGTGGAAATGTTTGGGGGCTGCAAAACATCAGCCTGCAACTGCGTCCCGGCGTTCTGGGTCTTCTCGGTCCCAATGGCGCAGGGAAGTCCACGCTGATGCGGATTCTCGCCACCGTCACTCGCCCCACACGCGGGCGTGTGCTCTGGAACGACGCGGACGTCTTATCTTCGCCAGATCCGCTGCGCATGGTTCTGGGCTACTTGCCCCAGGACTTTGGCATTTATCCGCATCTCACTGCTTTTGAATTTTTGGAATATCTGGCCGCCGTCAAAGGCCTCGAATCTTCCTCGGCGCGTCGCCGCATCGACGAACTTCTTTCCGTGGTCAATTTGACCGACGTTCGCGATCGTCCTCTCGGTGGATTTTCCGGCGGCATGCGCCAGCGCGTCGGCATTGCGCAGGCTCTGCTCAACAACCCGCAACTTTTGATCGTCGACGAACCCACCGCTGGACTCGATCCCGAAGAGCGCGTGCGTTTCCGCAATCTACTCTCGGAACTTTCCGGTGAACGCATCGTCATTCTCTCCACGCACATTGTTTCTGACGTCGAAGCCGTGGCTACCGACATCGCCATCTTGGATCACGGCCGGCTTCTCGCTCACGATTCACCGGAATCCCTGCTCGCTGCCATCTCTGGAAAAGTCTGGGAGATCGTTGTTCCCAGCGCAGCACTTCCCGCCATCCAACAGCAGCACCTCATCGCCAGCACCGCTCATCGCAGTGACGGCGTCCACGTTCGCGTTGTCTCCGGCTCTCCGCCTATGCCGCAAGCACAACCGCTCGAGCCCACCTTGGAAGACGCCTATCTTGCTTCCATCGCCAGCAGTCGCACCGCTCCCGTGGGAGTGGCTTCGTGAACACTCCTCGCGTCGTGTTTGCTTCCGCTAGGGCGGATTTCCTCGAGCGCATCCGCCGCTACAGCTTTCTTTTCACACTGGGATTGGCGCTCTATTTCGGCTATCTCGCCACCGTTGGCCGCATCACGCTGCGACTGAACGATACGCGCGGCGTTTACAATTCTGCATGGGTCGGTGCGTTGCTCACCATCGTTGGCAGTACCTTCATTTCCCTTGCCGGCTTTTACTTCGTCAAAAACACCATCCAGCGCGACCGCGAAACTCGTGTCGGTGAAATTCTCGCCAGTACTTCACTCTCCAAACTCCTGTACATCCTCAGCAAAGTTCTCAGCAACTTTGCCGTTCTCTCCCTGATGATTGTCATCCTCGCGCTTTCCGCGATCGTCATGCAATTGGTTCGCGGCGAAGACACACACATCCAACTCTGGAGGCTGCTAGCGCCTTTTCTCTTGCTCGCCGTTCCCGTTATGGCCGTCGTTGCTGCCGTCGCTGTGCTCTTCGAGACCGTCCCATTCCTTCGCGGTGGTTTCGGGAATGTTGCCTACTTTTTCTTATGGGCCTTTGCGCTCAGCTTGTCCGTCATCCCACACTTCCCTGCCTCCGATCTCGCCGGAATTGGTCTCGTGAAGGACAGCACCATCGCCGCGGCGCATCTCAGTGAAAACACGGGATTCTCCTTTTCTCTCGATGCGGGTCAATTCAGCACGGCCCCGGCGACGTTCCGCTGGGATGGTATCTCCTGGACTTGGCAGATTCTTCTCGCTCGCATTCTCTGGCTTGGCGTTGCCCTCGCAATTTCTCTGCTTGCTGCCCTTCTCTTCGATCGCTTCGATCCGGCCCGCGGCTATCGTTCATCGGCCGCATCTCCTCTTCCCTATGCGGCCGCTCCACTCCCGGCATCCTCCGTAACCGCTGTTTTACCCGTGCATACGCTTACGCCGCTCCCGGTCTCCACGATCCACTCCCGCTTCCTCACAATTCTCTCCGCTGAGATTCGTTTGTTATTGAAGGGGCAGCGCTGGTGGTGGTATCTCGTCGCCGCAGGGTTCATCGTCGCCTCCGCCATCGTTCCCGATCCTTCCGCCCGCGGCATGCTTTTGGGTTGCGCTTGGATATGGCCCATCCTGCTTTGGTCCTCCATGGGCATTCGCGAAGTGCAACACCAAACCCATCAACTTCTTTTCTCCGCGCCTCATCCCATCTCTCGTCAACTGCCTGCCGTCTGGCTCGCGGGAGTGCTGCTCGCCATTCTCACCGGCAGCGGATTCGCTCTGCGCCTGCTGCTCGGCGGCAACTGGCGCGGCCTGTTTGCTTGGCTGATCGGCTCGCTCTTTATCCCCACATCGGCACTTGCACTCGGTGTTTGGAGCGGCTCAGCCAAGCCCTTCGAAATCCTCTATACCCTGTTGTGGTATCTCGGCCCCGTGCACGCCCTCCCCGCCCTCGACTACGCAGCCTCTGCCCCGGCCACACCCTCAACGCACTACCCGCTCTTCTACCTCGCCCTCACCGCGGTCTTCGCCGTAGCCGCTCTACTCGGCCGCAGACGCCAACTCCTCGTCTGAATTTGCATGCACTCCCCAATTGAACAGTTTGCGACGCGCCAGGAGTTCTTCTTCATTCTGCAATGCAGCGCAGGCTTTTATGCTAGCCATCTTGGGCTTTCGTTTGCCGCGCTCCTCACTTTTGTACCGACGCTGCCGCGCCGAGACGGCACTTGGTTTTCCGGAGGATGGCTGCCATCTTTCTTCGGTCAGTTCGCGTTATACTTGCGGCTCAATTCTCGTCTGCGAGGTTATCGATGCGCCGCAACGCCCGCCTAACGATTGGACTGCTCTCCTTCGTGTCCCTGACACTGCTCGCTTCTTCCCTTCGCGCCCAGGGATATCTCTTCGTCGCCAATCAGTTTGAACACTCAGCGCTGCTCATCGACCTGACTTCTCGCCAAACTATTTCGATTACCGGCGTCGACATCAACGGCCACGAGGTCGCCGCCTCTTCCGATGGCCACTTTGGCTACGTGCCCATCTACGGCAATTCGGGCGTGGGCAAACCCGGCACCGATGGCGGCAGCATCCAGATCGTCGATCTGCAAACCGGCCGCGCGATCGACATCATTAATCTCCCTAAGCCCGTCCGCCCGCACTGCGCCAAGTTCGGACCTGACGGCTTACTCTACGTCACCGCCGAACTCGCCAATTCCGTCTACGCCATCGACATTCATTCCCGCAAGGTCGTCGCCGAAATCCCCACGGGCCGACCCGAATCTCATATGCTGGTCATCTCTCCCGACGGTTCTCGCGCTTACACCGCGAACGTCGCCAATGGCACCATCAGTGTTCTGGATCTTCGCAAGCGCGCCCTCGTCACGGTCATTCCTGTAGCAAAGATGGTTCAACGCCTTTCGCTCTCGCCTGACGGCAAGTGGCTCTTCACGCACGACCAGGATGCGCCGCGCATCGCGGTCATCGATACTGCCTCAAATACCATTGCTCGCTGGATCGACCTTCCCTCCACCGTCTACTCGTCGCAACCCACACCCGATGGAAAAAGTCTCGTCGCGGATTCTCCAAAAGGGAAATTGTTCGTTGTGAACCTCTCCACCGACGTCTTGGAAAAGACTTACGACATCCCTGGTGCCTTCGGCGAAGTCACTCTTACCCCAGACGGCTCGCACGCATACGTGAGTTGCCCCCAGGCAGGCACCGTTGAAGTTTTGAATTTGCGTGACGGAAAACTAGAGGAACCCCTGCATCTAACCAAAGGCGTCGACGGCCTTACCTGGCTACCCTCCCTCCCTAAAAAGTAGTCCAATGGTTTTGTAGCGGCCGCTTTCTGAGGCGGGCGCCTTTTCGATCTACTGGCAGAACCCGCGCTAAATCCCCAAACTCTTCCACAACTCATCCACGCGCGCTTTCGTTTTCTCATCCATCAATATTTCGTCCGGCCAGGGCCGCGCGAATCCCTCACTCGCCCATTTCCGCGTCGCGTCCACTCCCATCCTCGACCCGAAATCCTGCATCCTCGCCGCATGATCCAGCGTATCCATGGGTCCAAGCATGAACTGCACATCCCGCTCCGGATCGATAGCGCACAACGCCTTCCACACCACTTCGCGGTAATCGTGCACATTCACATCGTGGTCCACCACCACCAGCACTTTCGTGAACATCGCCTGCCCCAGCGACCAGATCGCGTTCATGGCTTTTCGCGCGTGTCCCGGAAATGATTTGCGGATCGACACGATCATCAGATTGTGCACAATCCCTTCCGCCGGCAGCGACACATCCACAATTTCCGGATGCGTCATCTTCATCAACGGCAAGAACACTCGCTCGATCGCTTGTCCCATGTAGAAATCTTCCTGTGGCGGCCGCCCCACCACCGTCGTCAGATAGATCGGTTCTTTCCTTTGCGTGACGCACTCCACATGGAAAACGGGAAACTCCCCTTCCAACGAATAATATCCGGTATGATCCCCGAACGGCCCTTCCGTGCGCATCTCGTTCAGGTTCACATACCCTTCCAGCACAATCTCCGCATTGGCGGGCACTTCCAGTTCATTCGTCTCGCACTTCACCATTTCCACCGGCTCCCGTTTCAAGAAACCGCTGAACATCATCTCGTCCAGGTCCGGCGGAATCGGCAGAATCCCTCCCAGCGTCGTTGCCGGGTCCGACCCAATTGCCACACTCACCGGAATCCTGCCCCTCCGGATTCTGCGCCCGCGCTCGCCGAAAATGTTCTGCGCCATGCTTCTGCGTCTGCCAGTGCATGCCGGTGGTCCGTTGGTCGTAAATCTGCATCCGGTACATGCCCACGTTGCGCTTCCCGGTCTCCGGGTTCTTCGTGAACACCAGGGGAAAGGTGATAAATCGTCCGCCATCCTGCGGCCAGCACTTCAATATCGGAAAATCCAGTAAGTTAACGTCGCTTCCCTTTCGCACAATCTCCTTGCACGGCCCATCTTTCACACTCTTCGGAAAAAACGACCCCAACTCCGCCAGCTTTGGCAGCATCTTCAGCTTGTCGAACAAACCCTGCGGCGTCTGCATGTCCATGAATCCGCGAATCCGCGCCGCTACGTCATCCAGTTTTTCCACTTCGAACGCCAGTTCCATCCGCCGCTCGCTTCCAAATGCGTTGATCAGCAGCCGATACCGCGAACCTTTCGGCTGCTCAAACAGCAGCGCCATTCCTCCTGGATTTCCCTTCGGTCCTGGCTGCGCCTGCGTCCGCTGCACCACCTCCACGATTTCCAGTACTGGATCGACTTCCGCCGTCACGCGCCTGAGCTCGCCCTCTTTTTCCAGCCTGCGCACAAACTCCCGCAAATCCGCGTATCCCACTTCGCTCCTCCTCGGGTGATGCAACGACACAGGCCCAAGCGCCACTGCGACTCAGCCACCTTAGTTCATGGATGAATTACGCGCAACGCCAGGTATTTTTCGAAAGGTTCAAAATCGCGGTCGCGATGAAGAAGTGCGTGTCCTTCCCTCAGGCAAAATGTAGCAATCCAGCAATCGATGGTCTTGCGAGGAGTGCACCCTTGCTTCCGCAGTAGCCTGTAGTTCTCAGACGACACCATGGCCATTTCACGGCTCCCAGTGGCGAAAACCTCATACTTCAACATCGCCCCCTTCAGCACACGGAACTCGCGATCACTGCGGGTCCCCTGCAATATCTCGCAGAGGATCAAGTCGGTTACTCCCAGCCTTTGCTTGCCCATCTCGACATCGAGCCATCCCGTTTCGGCGTTTGACACGCCCGCGAAATAGTCAAACCACACCGACGTATCAACAATCACCATGATTTAGGGCCAGCTAGCTGCGTCGAGACTCTGCCGAATTCCCTCTCAGCCGAATCTTTCCCCGCAATTGGCGGATCCCTGTCTGTGCCTTGATTTGAACCAGCAGGCGCAAGGCCTCGTCCACTGTGGCCCGCTTCGTCCGCCGACCGCTGCTGCGCATCGCGGCCCGCATCAGGCGATCGTCAATCTCAATGTTCGTCCGCATGGCTCAACTCCTATGTGTTTAATATCACTCTTTTTGTGTACCAGTTTTGATGCGCGCGTCCGAGTACAATGCCAGCGCGTCCCGTTCGCAGGAGCCACCATACGGTCCGTCAACGCATCCGCCATGTCTCGATACACGCGCAATACCTCCGGCACACTTCCCGATTCATCCGTTTTCACCGATGCTGCCTCTCGAAGAGTCGCCAGCGCGGCGCTGCCCCCTGCCCAGTCGAGCCCTCGCTTGGTCATTTCGTCGCGTAGCGCCTCGAAAGCCCATTCACTGCGCGCAGTGGGTTCGCCGGCAACCTCCGCAAGTTCCAGATCGTTCATCGTTGCATAAAGCTTTGCTAGTCGCTGACGCTCCACTTCCGGATCAATTTTGCCATGAGTCGGCACGACCTCGCTCATTTCTAGGACACGGCTCTTCCCTCGCCTGGAACTTTCAGCTGATCACCGAAAACGTGCTTCTCTTCCCGCCATCCTGGCCCGCAAGCCTCGATCCCGGCAATCTCCCATACCACAACTCTCATAGCTCATCGAGTTGACTCGTGGCGAATTGCTGTAGACTTGTTTCGGCGCGGCACCAGCCCAATACTTTAAGGAGTCCCCATGAAAAGAACCCTTCTACTGTCTGCAGCGGCACTGTTGGCTGCGAGCTTTGTCCAGGCCGGTGAAAAGCCGCAAACCGGCACGATTATTTCTGAATCTTCCGTTGACTGTGGCTCCAAAACTGATAAGCACAAAAAGAGCATGGAACTCCTCTGCCAGGAATACGTTGTCCGCACGGCCACCACCGACTACCATGTCCGCCAGCAAAAGTCTTCCAACCAGGCCTTGATTCCCGTCGACACCAGCGTCGAATTCACCCTCGACAAGGACAAGATGAAGTTCAAGGCCAACGGCAAGTCTTACGAGTATCTCGTTGTCTCCGAGTCTGCTGCCGGCACTGCCAAGCCCTAACGGCCGACTAGAGATCGCAGTTCGCGAGGCGCAGAACACACGGCCTTCGCAATCGCTGCCGTTGAGGAGAATGGGAGCTGCAATGGTAATGCGTCCGCTGCGACGGACCCTCTTTGCGGCCCCGTTCCGCGCAAAGCAACTCCCTTTTACATTTCCTTCGCCATCATCCTCTTTTCGCTACCATTGTCTGCGCTCTCTCGAATCCGATCGCGAAGCCGAAATCCGCGTCGTCGGTGAAATCGGCATCCAGGGCGATTTCCACGCTTATGGTGTGGCCTTCGTTCACGCTCGCTGACTTCATCACTCCACCGGATGCCAATCGTCGCCTCCATCGTCGGGCAATTGGCCCTAGCAGGAGTCAGGCGAGCGTGCGCTTTGAGCCACCCTCGTTCTAGAACTTTGCATCGCTAGAGGTGGTTACTGATTTCGGGCCAAGCGATTCACTTCAAAAGAGGCCTCATGGACGCTTGCAGAGGCGTAATGATAAGCTTGCCGCTCGTGAAAAACGCTTTTGACACTTTAGAAGATTAGTTCGTACAGGCTAGCTCGGTTGACATCCGATGGAATCCAATCCCATGAGTCTCCCTGAAGCCGCTAGTGGAATACGCCAGACCGCCCAGCCAATAGCCGCACCACTCACCCGCGCCGCGATCTTCGTGGTCGTGACAGTAAACACAGGTTTCGAGAACCACCGGACCATTCGATCGTTCTGTGCGGATCTTGCGGCCTTGGTAAGGGCGGTGGAATTTCGCGACATTGAAGCGAGCCTCACCTGTGTCATGGGATTTGGTTCCGATGCCTGGGACCGACTCTTCGGCTCTCCTCGGCCGTTGAAGCTCCACCCGTTCAAAGAGATTCGCGCGGGAGAGCGCCACGCTGTGTCCACGCCGGGAGACCTGCTGTTCCACATCCGGGCGAAACGCATGGATTTATGCTTCGAGCTTGCCACTCAAATAATGGCACGTCTCGACGCCGCGGTCTCTCCGGTTGATGAGGTGCAGGGATTCCGGTATTTCGACGATCGCGATCTGCTTGGCTTCGTCGATGGAACGGAGAATCCCAGGGGCGACGAAGCGGTAGATGCTGTGCTCATCGGCGAAGAAGACTCGCCCTTTGCGGGCGGCAGCTACGTCATCGTGCAAAAATATCTTCACGATTTGGACGGATGGAATGCGCTGTCCACCGAGGCACAGGAACGAATCATCGGTCGCACGAAACTTTCAGACATTGAGTTGGATGATTCCATTAAGCCAACCTCCGCGCACAGCGCGCTGAACACCATCGTTCAGGACGGCAAAGAAGTGAAAATCCTGCGCGATAACATGCCGTTTGGGCGCCCTTCGCACGGTGAATTTGGTACCTATTTCGTCGGTTACAGCCGTTCGCCCGGCACGATCGAGCAGATGCTCGAGAATATGTTCATGGGACGGCCGCCTGGCAACTATGACCGGATTCTCGACTTCAGCCGTGCGGTTACGGGAAGCCTTTTCTTTGTGCCGACGAAAACATTTTTGGACGGAGTGACCGAAGATCAGCCGACAGATGCAGCGCTATCTGCGCCGTCGGCGGAAGATTCGAAACCCAACCTGCCGAAGCACGATGGTTCGCTCGGTATCGGCTCCCTCAAAGGAGACATCCCCAATGAATAACTTACATCGCGAGCTTGCCCCAATTTCCGACGCAGCATGGGCTCAGATCGAAGAAGAAACTTCGCGCACGCTGAAACGCTACATCGCTGGACGCCGGGTTGTGGATTTGCGGGGACCGAGCGGCGCTGGTCTATCCGCCGTCGGCACCGGGCACCTCAATACCATCACAGCTCCGGCGAAAGGGATCGTTGCGAAGCTGCGCGACGCGAAGTCGCTCGTTGAACTGCGCGTCCCATTCGAACTCAATCGCCAGATGATCGACGATGTCGAACGCGGGGCTAACGATTCTGACTGGCAACCAGCGAAGGATGCCGCGCGACAGATGGCCTTCGCGGAGGACGGTGCCATCTTCGACGGCTATGCTGCCGCCGGCATTGAAGGCATTCGTCAGGCCACCAGCAATCCGAAGATGACTCTTCCGAGCGACGTGCGCGAGTACCCGGAAGCGATTGCGCAAGGCTTGAGCCGGTTGCGCCTTGTCGGTGTGAACGGCCCCTACGCGGTCCTTCTCGGAGCAGATGCCTACACCGCCCTCGCTGAGACCAGCGACCATGGATACCCCGTGCTGGAACACGTCAAACGGCTGGTCAAAGATCAAATCATCTGGGCGCCCGCCATCGCCGGAGCATTTGTACTGACCACCCGCGGCGGCGATTTTGAGCTGCACATCGGCCAGGACGTCTCCATAGGCTATTCCAGCCACACCGACGCTGCCGTTCGCCTCTATCTGCAGGAGACGTTTACTTTCCTGCCGCTCACGAGCGAAGCTTCCGTCGCACTCGCTCCTCCGGCCAAGGCAAAGACTACCTGACGCCCAGGATATCTCCGGCAGGAACCCCCCTTCGTCGTCGCTGAAGCCAGCGAAGCAGCATGAACAAGCCCGCAAAAACTTTCGGCTCCCCCGAGGGGGGCCGAGCACCACCAGGCTTATGCCGCAACAAATGTGCGAAAAACTCTGACACTACCGATCAGATTTTCAAGGATGCCGATGAACTCACGAAGGTCTTCGACTGATGAGCTTGAAGCAACTGCTCTGTTCGCTGATCATGATGTGGAAGAACCAATTGAGCTGGATATACGCCACCTTCTGCGAGCCCATCGTCGACGGTTATCTCGACTATGGAACGGTCAAAGAGAGTGTCTTCTGGTGAGCCTCCGGTCGCTATGATCAGTGTCGAGATTCAAAATTTTGGCACAGAGGGTGGGATTAAAGCCAAGTGAGCAACCGTGAGGGATGGTTTATGAGCCCTTTGTAACGGTAACGAAATCTACGGATCATGTTGCGTGGAAAGGACTTTTGCCCGCTTAAATGCCCTCCCAGCAGTACACGCGGGATTTGAGAACGGCTGATTCTCGCACGTGAACCGTCTCTGCACCGCCGCGCCAAAAGGAAGTGACGCCCCGCGGCTTATCTGATAGCTTTCTTATTGCATTTTCACCCGGGCAGGGTCCCACACGAGGCGCTCGCATACAGTCAATCCCACGTGCTTGTTCTTACAGGAGGGCTGCCCAATGACTTCCGTATTTTCTCGCGCGAGGGTGACTGTATTCGGCTTCGCTCTCGCTCTGCTGGCGATCCAGCCCCTCGCCTTCGCACAACGGCCCGATATTGGCGGAATGCAGATGCCTTCTCCAGGCGGCACGGTCTCCGTGGCCATCGCAGTTCGCGATGTGCAGGGAGCTCCACCCTCAACTGCTGCGAATGTGCACCTTTACTCACAGACTAACGGGTACGATACTACCTCAATTACGGGTGGAACCTCTGATGCCGTCTTTTCGGTCCCTCCAGGCGACTATCGCGTCGAGGTGCGCTGCGATGGATATCAGCTCGCCACTGAAGAACTAATGGTCGCCCCACGTGATTTGGCGACCGAGACTTACGTAACGGTACTTCTCAAACCCGCTCCGGTAAACGCTTCCGGGAAATCCCTTACGGGCGGGCCGATCATGACCCCTAAATTGCAGCAAACCATAGCTAAGGGGGTGGACGCGCTGCGTCAGCGCAACTGCGACCTGGCGAAAAAACAGTTCCAGAAGGGTACGCAGATGGCGCCCGGTAGTGCGGAATTGGCTTTCTTGATGGGTGCTACGGAATTCTGCCTTCAGCATACGGACCTAGCTCGCAAGAGCTTCGAGCGCGCGGTGGAGCTCGATCCCAATTTCGAAAAGGCCCTGTTGTCACTGGGAGAAATGCAACTGGTCGCTGGCGAAACCAACATCGCCATTGTCACCCTACAAAAGGCTGTCTCCGTTAATGCCACGGATTGGAGAGTGCATCTTGTTTTGGCGAACGCCTACCACAGAATTCCTGGCCACTTGCCCGACGCGGAAGCGCATGCACGCCGCGCCGTCGATCTGGCGGGAGACAAGGGTGGATCGGCTCGCTTGCTGCTGGGACAGATCTATCTGGCGGAGGGAAAGACGCTTGACGCGAGAAAAACATGGCAGAAACTAGCGGAGGATCTGCCTTCCGATCCTTCAGCAGTCGTAGCAAAGCGCAAACTCGAAGACACCACACTTGGCTTACGAGACTTTCGAGAGAACTCCAGTCTTCCCCCACCGAAAGTCCTGTATGACACAGACCTACTCATTCCGGAAGTCGACACCTCCTGGTCGCCGCCGGACATTGACGACAATTCCCCAACCGTCCTGGGGGCTTCGTGCTCGACAACGGATGCTCTCGAGCGCGCCTTCCTGCGAACCAAAACCCAACTAGCCAACTTTGAGAAGTTCACCGCCACGGAACACATTGAACATCAGGAAATCGATCGCCACGGGGCTCCCGGCAAGGTCAAAACGCGTGAATTCTCCTACATCGTCTTCGTTGTTCCTTATCATGGTGATTCGTTCTATCTCGAAGAAAGCCGCGACGCCGACCAAAAGACAACCGATTCCTTCCCTACGTCACTTGCTACCACCGGTCTCAACAGCCTCGCCATTTCGCTTCTGCAACCCTCCGACAGAAGTAACTTTCGTTACCAGTGTGAAGGTATCACGCAACTCCGCAGCGAAGCCGTTTGGCGCATTCGTTTTCAGGAAGAAAGTACCGAGGCTTTGGGCGTACGCCGCTGGAAGAGGAACGGCATGGTCTACAATGTTCCCTTCAAAGGTCGCCTCTGGATCTCCCAATCCACCTACGACGTGCTCCGCGTCGAAACCGATTTGCTTGCACCCATGAGCAAGCTCCAACTCACCCGCGACCATCTTCGCGTTGACTATGGCCCCGTCAAATTCGATCGCGGCAACCAGACTCTTTGGCTTCCTTGGGACGCCGAAATGTTTATGGAGTTGCGTGGCAAGCGCTATCACCATCGCCACTATCTGAGCGATTACCGCCTCTTCGAAGTCGACACCACTAACAAAATTAGCAAGCCGAAGAACGCCCCGACCGACGACTGAATCCGGACTAAGTCTAACGGGGATTTCGCTGCAGAATGGCCGAACTTTTCATCAGAATTTAATCCGGTAGCCGGTCTTTCGGACGGTGATGATATGACGAGGCGAGGACGGGTTCTCCTCGAGTTTGCGACGCAACTCCGCGATATGTGTGTCCACGGTCCTGCTGACGACCGCCGCGGAGTATCCCCAAACTTCCCTCATCACTTGCAACCGGGAGACCACCGCTCCCCTCGCTCGCAAGAGTGCCAGCAGCAAATCGAATTCCTTCGGAGCCAATTCGACGGTTTGCGATGCGCGGCGTACGGTGCGCGAAGCGGGGTCAACTTCGATGAGGCCGAAACGATGCACCTTCCGCACATCTCCGGTGCTCGTGCCTCCCCCGTGAGTGCGGCGAAGCAGGGCCTCGACCCGTGCCAGCAACTCCAGCAGTCCGAACGGTTTCGTCACGTAATCGTCCGCCCCCATCCGCAGCCCTCTGACCTTGTCGGCCTCTTCTCCCTTCGCTGTTAGTAGAAGGACTGGGGTTGCGTGTCCATCTTGACGTAAAGATCGCAATACACGGAAACCGTCCAACTCCGGCAGCATCAGGTCGAGAATCACGAGATCGGGATTCACTTTCGCGAAAGTCTTCAGGCCAACCATTCCATCCTCAGCCGTCTCGACTTCGTAGCCTTCGATCTCCAAGTTGTTTCGCAGACCGAATGCCAGATCGCGATTGTCCTCAATCAGCAGAATTCGGCTCAAGGCGATTCCTCCGGCTGCTCCTTATGCGTTTCCTCTCCTTTGGAAGACGGCAGCTCGACTACAAACTTTGCTCCGCCGCGGTCACCGGCAGTTACTGAACACCGGCCGCCATGACGGGCCACCAAATCGTGTACGACGGATAGACCGATTCCTGTGCCCGCAATCGCTGATTGCCGATCGCGTTCTAGTCTCTGAAATCGCTCAAAGATTCGTTTTCGATCGGCGACAGGAACGCCTGGCCCTTCGTCGTCCACGAAGAGACATGCCATACCGTCACGAGCTTCAAGCCCCAAGATAATCCTCTGTTTCTTTCTTCCATACTTTACGGCATTATCCAGAAGGTTGATCACGATTTGCCGCAGAGCGTCGGGGTCCACGTTTGCCGCCAGTCCAAAGGGCAAGCGAAGTTCAATCTGGGCTTCGCTGCCATTCATTACGGATTCAAAGTCCTCCACGATTTCCTGAATCAGGGGCGCCAGTTCACATTTCACCTTCGAGAGTGAGTCGATTTTTCTGTCCATTCGGGAGAATTGCAGAATATTTTCGACCAGTTGCGTAAGACGGCGAGCCTCGCGGTCGATGATTTCGAGTGACCGTCGTTGCTCCTCGGTGGAACGGATGCGATCCAGTAACAGTGTTTCCGTAAACATCCGAATCTGCGTCAGGGGTGTCCGAAGCTCGTGTGAGACGCTGGAAACGAACTCGTCCCGCAGTTGCTGCAGAGCCATTTCGCGGCGCAGTTGGAGAATCGCCGTCACGATCAGACCCGCATTCAATGCCAAGAGCCCCAGAAAGAACGGCAGCCGGGAACGCGGCAGTCCCCCAATCACAATTTGACGGGAAATCTGCGGATCGATGGAGGCTTCCACCGTGAAACCCAAGAAAACTCCTTGGTACGTATCACCAAAGGGCTTTATGACTGTCAATTTTAGTGGTGACTCTTCGCCCAGCCGGAAGCGTTCCACTGCGCCTTGGTCGCGAATGCTCACATGTAGAAACTCGTTTGTCACTTGTCCGTGACCCAGGGAAGGCGGCAAGAGGGGCTGACGATTCAAAGCGGTTCCAAACCATTGCGTCAGGTTCGGGAGGTCAACTTCGAAGCCAGCCACAATCTGACGACCTCGCGGTCCTCGCGTGGAGCCGGCCACAAATGTACGCGGAGCGCCTCCGATCTGAGCGTTCAAGACTTGATATCCTGCGTCACTGTGCTGCGCGAAGGCGCGCGCTAGATTCTCCCGCAGCCAGCCTGCTACTTGGTCGGGCGCCGGCTCATAGAGAAAGCTCAACCGACTAGTGGATGGATCCATCTCGAAGTAGCCTTTCGCTAGGCCCGCCGCGCGCTTGACGCGCGGATCTTGTGCGGAGAGCAGCGTTGCTTTTATCGCTACAGGTAGCTTTCCCAATGACTGGACTTCGCGGAGCACATTCCCCACCAGCGGGTAATAGCCGTAATAACCGATCTCCGCACTTGATCGGCGGATGACTTCGTCGGCAACGAGTGAGGAATAGTCGTGGAGGACGCTCTCAACAGTGATCCGTTGCGAAGCATTTGCGTATTGGGCCTGTAGCGCGATCAAGCTCGCGGTTGCCAGGCTGACCAACAAGAGAAGGACAACCAGGGCTGTTCGAGTCCTTCGGGAATGCCAAGATAACGAAATCGCCATTCAGGATTGCGAGTATAGCACCCGCAGTACGGGCCAGCTGACTGTGGATGTCAATACTTGCATTTGTTGGACACCTTCCTGACAGATTCCTGACAAAAAATTGAATTCCTCCCCACCACAATCGCTGGACAAATCGCTACCCTTGCATACTGCATTCAATCGAGTAGCAAGCGCAGATGGAGGCGAGCGATGTTGTGCAGGTTTCGCATAGGAAGTTTGGCTGCACCAACGGTGATGTTGCTGTCCTTGACGGCCCTCGTAGCTGAGGCTCAAATGCCCGACAAATTCACTAATTTGCAATACTTTCCAAAAACGATTTCGCGCCAAGAGCTCATGGGAAACATGCGCGGATTTTCATTCAGTCTGGGCGTCCGCTGCCAATTCTGCCATGCTGGAAAAGAGGGCAGCAAACTCGATCGGATGGATTTTGCATCCGATGAAAAAGACACTAAGAAAACCGCACGCGCCATGTTGCGCATGGTCGATGCCATCAACCAGGAATACATCGCTAAGATGGGGCGGACCGCACCGATCCGCGTGGAGTGTGTGACCTGTCACCACCAGCTGAGCATCCCGAAAACCATGAACGCACTTCTCGCAGAAACGATCGATAAGAAGGATGTTCAGGCGGCCATCGCTGTCTATCGCGACCTCAGGAAAAATGACCTCGGGAGCGGCAAATACGACTTTGGAGAAACGTCGTTGAACATTTTGACGGAGAGCTTGCTTAAACAGGATAAAGCCAAGGAAGCCGTGGCCATCATGGAGCTCAACGTCGAAGTCAACACCCCGCCTTCGGGTTGGGCCTACAACCTTTTGGCAATGTCCCACGTGGCAAACAAGGAAGTGGATAAAGCCAAGGCGGATTACCAGAAGATTCTCGAGCTGAATCCCCAGGACGAGTGGGCCAAAAAGCAGCTTGAGCAATTGAGCAGCAAGCAATAGATCCCTGGAGGCGGGTCTCAGGGGGCCGTCTTGACTTCCTCGAGGCCGCGGGTGCTCGCTCAAAACCTTACACCGTCAAAGACCGTCTCTTTCCTACCTTTCAGGAGGTGCTGGATTCTGGCTATTGCTTATGGGCACTATCCTTTTTAGGTTTTGCGCCGTCGCTGCCAGGTAGAACTGCTCACCGACATTCCACAGTCGTCGCAATCGCACTCGGCGCAGCTTGATCTGCTGCTTTAGCTCGGCGAACAGAGCTTCGATCTTGTAGCGCGCTCGTTGCGAACGCTTATAGTCAGGCGTCATTGGCGCCCACAAGGGGTCCCATCCACCGCCACATTCCGCCCCCGACTACCGAAATCGACCGTGACGATTTTTGCAGAACGCGTCGAGTGCTCGGAACGTTTTTGCTCAACCAGTAAAGAAATCTTTGTCAAGAGGGCAAAAGCTGTCCCGACGCCGTGCTGCCTATGGGCCGAAGGCTGATTCCCGGGAGTGACATCGATATACCGAACATAACGTTACGGGTGTAGTATGTTTACTTTTGCCCGCTAACCGTGGAAGTGCTTTGGGTTTGCTACCCAACAAACCGCAACTGGTCCTGCTGGGTCGGAGGTAGGCAATCGAAACCGAACGTGGTCGTCTATCGTGGAGCTTGGCGAATCAAAATCTCCCACACCGCTTGGTGATCCAAGCTTGTCTGGTGGCTACCCTCTCTTACCTTGCCGCGAGGCTAGGCGGGGCATTGATAGTACGACCGCAAATGGTCTCGCCGCTTTGGTTGGGAAACGTGCTTTTGGCATCAATCCTGTTACTGGTTCGGCGAAGGATCTGGCCAGTAGTCCTCACAGCGGGCCTGGTGGGATTTTTCCTCTACGACCTGCAGACAGGTGGGCCGATCCGTTCCATTGTCTGGCTCATTCTGTCCAATGCAGTAGAAGTCCTCATCGCCGCTATGTGTCTTAGCATTTCGTTCGAGGGCGTGCCCCGGCTGAATAGTGTGAGGGCCCTGGCTAAGTATTCGTTCTACGCGGTGTTCCTGGCTCCATTCGTTGGAGCGTTCATTGGTGCGCTGTCCACCAGTAGCAACTATTGGGCAAGTTGGAATGTGGCTTTCTTTTCGGAAGTGCTTGGATTCCTCACTCTGATGCCTGCCATTCTGGGTTGGGCCAGAGAAATTCCGGCTTGGGCCCAAAAATCACGTGCTTATTTCCTGGAAGCGACTGCGCTGCTCGTTGCGTTGGTTATTCTGGGACATCTCGCTTTCGCCGATCCTGGAAGGAGCAGCCCTCCGGCACTGCTTTATTCTTTTGTACCGCTGCTGCTGTGGTCCGCTTTGCGTTTCGGACCGACGGGGGTCAGTACCGCGATGATTGCAATTGCCTTTGTGTCGATTTGGGGCGCAGTTCACGGCCGAGGTCCGTTCGCTGAACCAGGGCCGCATATCAATGTGTTGTCACTGCAACTGTTCTTATTCTTCGCGGTGGCGCCTTTCATGGCTCTGGCAGCTCTTGTGGAAGAGCGCACTCAAGGGGAGCAGGTATTACGGCAGAGAGAGGAGGAACTTAAAGAAGCGCAGCGCTTGGCCAAGGTAGGTAGCTGGCAATGGGACCCAGATACTGATGCGGTCGCGTGGTCAGAAGAACTTTATCGAATCGCAAGCCTAGATCCCAGTTTGCCTCCCGTCAACTATAAGGAACACGCAAAGCTCTACACCGCCGAAAGCTGGCAACGGCTGCGGTGCGCCGTTGAAGAAGCGTTGCGCACTGGAACACCATACGAGCTGGACCTTCAGATGGTCCCCTTCGATGGCACCACAAGATGGGTTGTCGCTCGGGGCGAAGCTCAGCGCGATACTGCGGGCCGAGTCGTACGGCTTCTCGGGACGATTCAAGACATCACTGAGCGCACGCTCGCACAAGAAAAACTGCGTAAAAGCGAGGAGTGGTTTCGTCTGGCGGTCCAGGCTGGAAGGATGTATGCCTTCGAGTGGGATGCGGCAACCGATGTGATCGTGCGATCTGGTCAGTGCACAGATATTCTCAATTGGATGGAGGACCCGACGCGCGATACTGGCCGGCAATTTCTCCCCAGAGTCCACCCCGACGACCGCGAGGCCTATGCTGCTCCGGAGAAGGGGCTCTCCCCTGAAAACCCTACCTATGAAACCAGTTATCGGGTGTTACGTCCCGATGGTAGTGCAATTTGGCTGGAGGCAAACGGGCGCATTTTATTCGACGATCAAGGGAATATGCTGCGTATCATGGGCCTGGTAGCGGATGTTACGAATCGCAAGGTTGCGGAAGAGGCCCTCTCCAGCGTGAGCCGCAGGATGATCGAGGCCCAAGAGCAAGAACGTACCCGGATCGCCAGAGAGCTTCACGATGACATCGGTCAACGTCTCGCACTGTTGACAATCGAGCTAGAACAACTCCAAGAAAACCCTCCCAATTTGTCGGTTGAAGTCCGTCGCCGCATGGGCAAACTACGGAAGCAGACCTCAGAGATAGCGACCGATATTCAAGCGTTGTCGCACGAGTTGCACTCGTCAAAACTCGACTATCTGGGCATAGCTGCGGCGGTGAGAGGCTTCTGCAAAGAGTTCGGAGAGCAGCGGAAAATGGAGATTGATCTCAAAACCTACGATTTGCCAAGGCCATTGCCGCGGGACATTTCGCTTTGTCTGTTCCGAGTTCTGCAAGAAGCCCTAAACAATTCGGCAAAGCACAGCGGGGCACAGCGGTGCGAGGTGCAATTGTGGGCAACGTCGGAGGAGATTCATCTTACGGTTAGCGACTCCGGCGCAGGCTTTGACAGCGAAGCGATAAAGGAGACGCGAGGGCTTGGCCTCATCAGCATGGAGGAGCGGCTGAAACTGCTTAACGGAACGCTTTCAATCGACTCGCAACTCAAGCGTGGTACCACGATCCACGCTCGCGTGCCCCTCAATTCTGGGAGCGATGCCATGCGCGCGGTCGGGTAAAGGGCACCGCAATCGCCATGGCTTGTTGATCGTATAGGTCGGAACCAGACAGATTTTGGCGCGGAGATGAACAACCGTTTTCCCAGGTCCGGAAAAGCCCCACGCGATGTTTCGGAGGAAACCTGATGGCCGCCATTGCTGTAGCTGACATTCGGACTCCGGTGCTTACTTAACGGAACTGACTCTAGCTTTCGATGGCCACTGACATGGGTGCCCAACGGCGGATACCTCATCGCACAAGGCCCAGCCTTTCTTGGGATCATCAACACAAAAATATTGACACAGACCCAGTTTAGGCCTTTAATGCATACCCAATTGGTCGGTTGGAGGTCGGTCGGACACAGGATCTCGCGGGATAACGAGAGCCTACACGTTGGATCAGGTCAGGGAAAGCATTCCGAAGTCCAACTTCTTCCACGAGCCGTATCTTCATAAGAGCCAAGAATTTATGAGTGCAGTTGAAAGGAGCTGTCCATGTCTTGGGCTTCCATCCGGCGTAGTTCTATTGCTGCCGTTCTGTTTTGCATGGTTTTTGGACTTGCACTCGCCTTTGCGCAAACCGGCACCACCTCCCTGCGCGGCACGGTGCTCGACAAGTCGGGCGCCACGGTTGTCGGAGCGAAAGTAATACTGACTAACGATGCGCAAGGGTTGCATCGCGAGGTGTCAACAGACAGTTCAGGCGCCTATGAATTTCCGTCTCTTCCGCCCGGTCACTATTCCCTGACGATTGAAATGAGCGGATTTCGCAAGTTCGAGCACAAGAATCTCGAGCTTCTGGTGAACGTGCCTGTGACGGAAAATGCCACGCTCGAGGTCGGGTCAACCACGGAAACAGTGGAGGTGTCGGCGCAGACGGTAACCTTGAACACCAGTGACGCGTCGATTGGGAACGCGTTCAACGAAAACCAGGTTAAGGAGTTGCCGCTGGAAGGTCGCAACGTGCCGGACCTGTTGAGCCTGCAGCCCGGCGTCGCGTACACAAACAACCGGCCGGATGTGCCCACCTGGGATACCAGAAATGGCGCGGTGAATGGAGCACGAAGCGATCAGGCTAACGTAACGGTTGACGGCGTGGCTGTGAACGCTGAAGGCGGGCAAGCGTTCACCTCCGTGTTGCCAGTAACGCTGGATTCCGTTCAGGAATTCCGCGTAACCACCTCGAACTACAACGCCGACGAGGGCAGCAGTGCGGGTGCTCAGGTGGCCATGGTGACGAAGAGCGGCACCAACCAATTCCATGGTTCCGCCTACGAGTACAATCGTAATACCTATACCAGCGCGAACGACTTCTTTGTCAAAAACGGAGAGATATCGAATTGTTTGGCTAACGGTACTCCTCTTAGCGACAAGTCGTGCAATACGCCTCCGAAGCTCATCCGGAATATTTTCGGCGGGTCCGTGGGAGGGCCAATCAAGAAAGACCGTCTGTATTTCTTCTTGAATTACGAAGGGACCCGCCGTTCCGAGGCGCAGAGCGTGACGAACGCCGTTCCTTCCCAGACGATGAAAGATGGAATCATGCAGTATCAGTGTCAGGCTCTCCCTGATGGAAGTCCGGATACGGTGAGTTGTCCTGGAACCAGTGTTACAGGTGTCAGCGGCAATTCTTATCAGATTCAGCCGGGATTTAATGCGTTGTCGCCTGCACAGATAAAGAACATGGACCCTCTGCACGTCGGACCGAGCCCAGTCATGTTGGCCTATCTCAACACTTGGCCGAACCCGAATTGCAACAACGCTGGCGACGGAGTCAATTACACCTGTTTCAATTGGAGCGGCCCGATTTCGGACACTGCGAACGTCTATATCGCAAAAATGGATTACAACCTTACCCGCGATGCAAAGCACCGCATCTCGGTCACGGGTGCACTGAGGAATGAAACCAATGCCCAGTCACCGTTCCTTCCCGGGCAAGCTCCCTCGCAATCGGTGGTGAACTACAACAAAGGCATCGTCGTGAATTATAGCGGAGCTATTACGAACACCTTGATAAATAACTTCCGTTATGGATTCATCAGGGAGAGCGACGGTTTTATCGGCAATTCCAGTCAGGATTGGAATTACTTCCGCGGCCTGAACGATCAGAACGGCCCCCCGGGGGCGATTACGCGAACCCACAGCCTCCAGCGGCCCATTAACAGTTTTTCCGACGATCTGACCTGGATAAAGGGAAGACACACGCTCCAGTTCGGAGGTCTGATTAGCATCATTCGCACGCCGAGCATCAGTTACCAGAGTTCGTTCAGCGATGGCAGTGCGAACGCCGCCTGGACAACCTTGTCCGGCTACGCGGCGAAGAAAACGCCGCTGAATCCAGCGTACACATGCACGACCTCACAAGCGAGTTCCTGTGTGGCAAACGGAACTCCCTTTGTGGATCCCGGCTTCGCCAACTCGTACGATTTTCCGATGCAAGCATTGTTAGGGATGATCACGGAGGTCGATGCGCAATATAACTACAACCGTAACGGAAGCGCACTTCCCGATGGCGCGGCGCTCAAACGCCGATATGGCATCGACGGATACGAGTTTTATGGGCAGGACACCTGGAAGGTGAAACCGACTTTGACCTTGACGTTCGGTTTACGCTGGTCGCTGTTCTCGCCGCCTTGGGAGACCAACGGCTTGCAGGTTTCGCCGTCGCCGAACCTGGGTCAATGGTATCTGGCGCGCGCCAATGCTGGCGCGAATGGTATTGCCTCCAATCAGGATACACCGGTCACGTTTGATTACTCGGGGCCGGCGAACAATCGTCCCAACTACTATAATTGGGACTATAAGGACCTCGGTCCGCGCCTCGCATTTGCCTGGGCACCGCACGGGTCCAGTGGCCTTCTGCAGAGCCTCTTCGGTGAGGGAGGCCAGACCTCCATCCGCGGTGGATTCGGAATCGTCTTCGATCGCTTCGGACAGGGCATCGCAGACGATTTCAGCCGAAATGGATCGTTCGGACTTTCGACCCAGTTGACGAACCCGGCGGGATTTCTTTCGCCTTACGATTCTCCACGCTTGTTGCCGGACGGTACGCTCGATACAAAGCAATACCCGTGTGGCTCGACATCAGGCGGCGGAACGTCCCCAAGTGTCAATGTGATTCCGACTCAGGACCTCAATTGCAATACCGTGTTCTTAGCCGCGCCTCCGGCAGTTTTCCCGCAGACCTTTCCAGCGGGAAACTTCTTTATCGGGAGTAGCATTGACGCGGGACTCAAAACTCCTTATTCCTACACTTTCGATTTCTCCGTCGCTCGCGAGTTTAAGGGCGGTTTCTCGCTGGAGGCGTCTTACGTCGGCAGGTTGGGTCAGCGCCTTTTGACGCAGCTTGATCCCGCGATTCCGCTCAATCTGAAGGATAAGACGACCGGAATCGACTACTTCACGGCGACAACGGCTTTATCCAAGATTTATCGTACCGGCGAACAGACACAAGATTTCAACGCCTCGCAAGTCAGTCCCCAGGTGGCGCAGTATTGGGCAAATATCATTTCACCGCTCCAGCACGGCGATGCCTACACGGTGTCTTCCTGCGTAGGTAATAACGCTCAAGGGCAACCGCTGATGGCATCGACGACGAGTGCTGTTGTTGCGGCCTATGACCTGTTCTGCGGAAACAACCTCAACGAGACTACCGCCCTTCTCGGTCTTGACTACTCTGGCCTCTCGGGCGTGTCCGGTGCGTCCTATCTGCCCGTGGGAGGACAGTACAGCTTTTACAACCCACAATACGCAACTCTATACATGTGGAGAACGATGGGCAGATCTAACTACAATGCTTTGCAGTTGGATTTAAAGCATAGGATGACCCATGGGTACCAGTTTGGATTTACCTACACCTTCTCGAAGTCCATCGATCTATCGTCCGACGCCGAACGCGTGGGAACCATCGGTGGTACCGGCGGTCAGATACAAAACGCGTGGAGCCCCTACCAGTTCCGAGGGGTGTCTGATTTTGACGCAACCCACCAGATTACGGCGAACTGGGTAGTGAACCTGCCCTTTGGTCGAGGCGCCGCTATCGCGCACGATGTGAACCGATTTGTGAACGCGTTCATCGGCGGATGGCAGTTCTCAGGCCTAGGACGCTGGACCAGCGGTTTTCCGTTCAGCGTGGGCAATGGCTATAACTGGCCCACCGACTGGGATCTCAGCGGCAACACCTACCAAACCGGGCACGTCAAAACGGGCACGTTCTACGATCCGACCAACTTGGGAGCTGTCAATATCTTCTCCAACCTCGCAAACGATGCCAGTTCCTTCCGCGAGCCATTTCCGGGAGAGGCCGGTCAACGCAACTGGCTGCGTGGACCCGGTTTCTTCAGCGTGGACATGGGACTTTCCAAGCGTTGGCAAATGCCGTGGGCAGAAGGGCAAAGCCTGCAGTTGCGCTGGGAAGTATTCAACGTAAGCAATTCCAAGCGATTCGATCCTCTGAGCGTTAACTCCTATGTGGACACTTATGGTTCAACGTTTGGAGATTACACCCGACTTGCCACCAAGCCCCGCGTGATGGAATTCGCACTGCGCTATGAATTCTAGGTTCGTCGCAGCTTTGCCCCCGGGAGAGAGCCGGCCGCAGCGCGGCCTTACTAGCACGAGAAAGCATCGTGCCGGAAACTTGCGTAAACCGGTTACAGGACGAATCGCTCGGCCAATGCTCAAGCCGTCACATCGCGAAGCTATTCTTGAAGGCGGCATGAAGGTAATGTTTCGATTGGGATACCAGGGGGCGAGTGTGCGCGATATCTGCGCGGCCGCTGGTGTTCCGCAAGGCTCCTTCACCAATCACTTCCGCTCCAAAGAGGCGTTTGCCGAGGAAGTATTGAACCGCTATTTTGCTCACACCAAGGCAGTGGTCAAAGAGGCTTTGGACGACAAGTCCGTTACTCCCCGGCAGCGACTGAAGCGGTATTTGGACCTCATCAGCGGCATACTGGAAGACGCCAAATGGTATCGCGGTTGCCTGATCGGCGATTTCAGTCTTGAGACCACCTACCAGAGCAAACTCTTGCGCGAGCGACTGGAAGCAATTTTCCAGGAATGGCACGCTCCGTTTGCCTTGTGCATCGCCGAGGCTCAGACCGTCGGTGAAATCGATTCAACGTTCGATCCGACGGATCTCGCCGAATTCCTCCTGGCCTCCTGGGAGGGTGCAATTCTCCGTATGAAAGTCGAACGCGGCCCAGCCGCGCTCGATCGCTTCAAGAAGATCGTTTTCCAAACCATACTAAAACACTAGAAAATGAAAATCCCTTAAAATGCTGTATTGCCCTAAGTGAATGTTCTGAGTTCCACCATGGCCTACCGAGAAGCGGGAAATCCCCAGCACGGGTCACACTTCTTGCAGGGGAACTCGACCTCGTCAAACCAAGTCGTTCATTATGACCATCCGCACGTCATTGCCGAAGAAGCTCCCCGCGTCGCAGAACTTTGCATCGGGTACGATATGGGCACGATGAGCACGGTGACTGTGTTCACGGAGATGGAAGTAGGCAGCGTTATTTGACCGCCTCGGGAATGCGCCTCGTGGTCTGCCCTGCCCTACCGCGAACTGGATACTGGACATTCGGGCAGTGCCGAATTGTTCGCGAACTTGCCAAAGGTACTATTTGGCATTCCCCGCATTTGTTTGAAAATCAAACATGCGCGTGAGAATCCTAGGCTCGTTGCTATCCCTGGCGGTCATTTTCTTTGGAGTCCAAAAAGAGGCCCCAAAAAGATACAACCAAGCTCCTGACATGCCTACGACTCAAACGAATGCTGTTGAAGCGACCCCAGACAGAAAGATTCAGATACTTCACCCACAGAGGGATATTGCGGGGAAAGATGGTGCCATAACCATCATCACTGGGTTCAGCGAAGGAGGACAACGAATCGTGGCTACCACAGACGGCGAAGGCAGTTGCGGCGTGGGAATGCCTGAGGGCGAGTTTGACAAAAACACGCATCAATTCACCGGAAGAGAGTTTCCAAACACAAACCCCATTTATTTGACTATATACAGTGATGGTAGCGGTGGACAGCTTGAGCAGCTTACACGAGACGGCTCTACAGAAATATGCGGAGCTTCTGCGAACTTCAACGGAAGGTGAGAAGCACGCCCCAGAACGGTTCTTGTGGCCCAGCCCGTTGCCTAGAAGCTAAACGCTTTGTGTCTACCATGCCCTGACGTGCGGTGCCTGAGAGTCAGACCCCGCCAAGTAAAGCTCACAAACGCACCCGGCTCGACGTGCGGATTGACCATTGCCCACCGCCTTTTCCAGTAACTGCGCACTTCTTCCCGCCCGTGGACATGGCCCCCTTCCATGCCATTCGCCCAAATGACATCTTCATGCAAGGCTGCGAGCACCGTCTCCATGTCGCGAGCGTTGAAGCGTAGATTCGCTTAAGTAGTTCTACGTTGTCCGACAATCTAATGTCCTTTCCTCATAACCCATACGGTCGGCTCCGATTTTAGCGCGCGGAACTCTTGCGGGTCTTCTGACAGGCGGTCATCGATTCTCTTTCTACTTAATGGATTGTCGGCGACTCGGAAGTTGGAACTACGCGACGATATTCCAGCGAGTCACATGGGATCGCGGTCCACAACTCCCTTGCTGCGTAATCCGACGGATGTGCGCCATTGCTCACAGCACGCGGGAGCGAATGTCGATTTCGGAGACGAGGGTGCGGTGGACTGGGCATTTCTCGGCAATCTCAAGCAGCTTCGAGCGTTGCTCTTGGGTTAGCCGCCCCGCGAATTCGAGGTCGCTCTCGATGTGGTCAAGCATTCCTTCTTTGGTTTCGCAATCGGCGCAGTCGGCTGCGTGAATCTTATTGTGGCGCAGCCTGACGGTGACTGCTTCGAGCGGCCAGCTCTTGCGTCGCGCATACAGCGCAACCGTCATCGAAGTTCAAGCGCCCAGGGCAGCAAGCAGTAAGTCGTAGGGAGTTGGGCCCGTGTCGGCTCCGCCGGCAGCCACGGGCTCGTCTGCCGTCAAAGGATGTCGGCCCGCGAGAATCTCCTGCGCAAATCCTGTCGCGCTCCCGCGGACAACTACTTCATTTATGTCAGCCATCGTCAGCACTCCTGTGGGAAAAAGGATCTTTACCAATGATTCTTTACTACGGATGAGAATGTAACTCTATCGGCCCATACTCGGCTCCCCTCATTTCTGGCAAAGCACGATTCATAAAAGAGCAAAGGAGGTGCTGGCCGGATTGTCGGCAACTCTTACTCTATAGGTTTTCAGCGGCGCGTTCCCTCGCTGCCGGGCAAGCAGCCTCACCCACTCCCATCGTAACCTGGCCTGCGAAGGATTTCCCCAAGAACGGACGCGAGCCAGGACCGGCCGAAATCTCAAGAAGGCTGATCGAATCTCCGGGATTATAGCGCGACCAGCTACCGGGCTTGGCTCCGACCGATCTTGAGACCGCAAACAAAGCCAGATAGTGGATGGTCGGCCAGCCGGAAGTAATGGCGCGAATCGGGTCCCCTGGAATTACTTCCGCATAGCCCGTGACCCGGGTGGAATCCCGAGATGGTTCGCTTTAGTTAGCGCGGAGAAGGCGTGACTGCAACGAGTAGCAGACTATGCGCCCAAGAGGCTGCTTCTCACCACGGATAACGCTTGACGCTATCGGGCTCAGACGCTTCACGACCAGCAGCGAGTGGCTAACGATACGCAGCCGCCTGGATACTATACAGCTCCGAATAGTGGCCTTTCCTCGCCATGAGTTCATCGTGCGTGCCTACCTCCACGAGGCGGGCGCCATCCAGCACGATGATGAGGTCGGCCATGCGAACCGTCGAGAAGCGATGGGATACGAGTATGATGATGCGTCCGTTCTGCTTCTCGGCGCTGCCGCGTGCCGCCGCAGCGTATCGCTCAAACAGGGCATGTTCTGTCTCTGCGTCCAATGCCGCAGTCGGCTCATCCAGGATGAGGAGCAGCGGTTCATCGCGCATGAACCCCCGCGCCAGCGACAGTTTCTGCCACTGCCCGAACGATAGTTCCACTCCGCCCGGCCACGTCGGGCCAAGCTGTGTTTCCAGGCCCGCCGTCAATCGCGTAAGTACGTCTCGGGCACCTGCGCGATCGACCGCCGCGGAAACGGCAGGGACGTCCTCCAGTCTAGGGACATCGCCCAAACCGACAGTGTGCTGCGCGCGGAATTCGAACCGGAAAAAGTCCTGGAACGCCCCCGCAAGGCGTTCCCGCCACTCGCTGGCAGGCACGCGTGCCAGCGGTGTCTCATCCAGGAAGATTGAACCCGACACCGGTTCATACATCTTTGCCAATAGTTTGACGAACGTCGTTTTGCCCGCGCCATTCTCGCCGACGATGGCCACCACAGCACCGGCAGGAAGCTTTACCGAAACATCTTCCAGCACCACACGCGACGTCCCGGGGTACGCGAACGAAACATGGTCCAATCGAATACTTTCTCGCAGCACGCCCGGGACCGGCCGATCCCCTGATGCGGCGACGGCCGAAGCATAATCCTCTAGCCACGCCAGCCGCCGCGATCCGTCCATCCAGAATCCACGCAGGAATGCAAGCTCGCCCACTGTTGCCCCAATATACGCCGAAAGCCGCGCACCAGCCGCGAGCAGCAGCAGCACTTGACTGGCGGATCCACGAAGCACCGACGATACGTATACCACGGCGGCGACGTACGCAGACCCGAAAACCGCCCATGCCAAGGCGTGCCAGAACGCAGATCCCCACCGGGCATGCGCCACCCGTCCGTACCAACGTTCCCAGGCCGCCCTCCGCTCCGTCGCCAAGAAGTTTCCGATGCCGGTGACGCGCACCTCTTTCCCGGGAGAGGCCGTCGTTGCAACGTTGAACAAATGGCGTGCCAGGCGACTCGCTTGGGCTCCGCTCTCCTGAGCGGATCTCTCGACCTCCGGCCGCCATGCAGATGTCCACACCGTTGGCACCGCAAACACGGCAAGCAAGAGAAGGACCGGCTGAATGGAAGCCAGGAGCGCAAGTGTCACGCCCAGGCGCAGAATCCATCCGAGCATGGAAAACACGGCCATGTACATGTGATCGAGAACGAACACCTGGTTGCGCAGCATCGACAAGCGGTCGACATACTCGGGGCGTTCCTGATGCGCGATGGTCGCAATGGACGCTTGCAGCCTTGCCACGTGTGACTCCAGTGCGATGGTCACCTTGTCACGAAACCGCCGCTGTACTCGTGTACTGACGGTGCGAAGAAACCACGTTGCCGCCGCCGATGTTCCAAGACCAACTGCCGCTCCCACCACGAGCCCAGCGCGGTGCTCCAGCACGCCTTTCCCCAGCAACATCAGCCACAACGCGAGGAGCGCATCGGGCAACGCAGCGAGCTGCGACAGCACCAGCGACGCTAACATCAGTCGCGGCTCGTGTTGGTACCCCAACTTGCACAACCGCCACATGGATGACAGCGCGGGAGGCAGTGGCTCGATCGCGTACTCTCGATTATGAGAGGACGTCATAGGTCGTGCCCTCCTCGTCCGTCGGAACGTTGAAGCGCTCCGCCTGCAGATCGAACATCGTTCGATAGCGTCCGCCGAGGGCCAGCAGCTCTTTGTGTGTACCGAGCTCAATCACCCGTCCGTGCTCGAGCACACAGACGCGGTCCGCATGCCGGACCGTGGAAAACCGGTGCGAAATTAGAATGGTCGTGCAGTGCCGCGTCGCCGCCAGCAGCCGATCGAAAATCTCAGCTTCCCCCCGGACGTCGAGCTGTGCCGTAGGCTCATCGAGCAACACTACACCTGCGCCAAGCTTCACCGCTGCCAGCGCCCGCGCTAGCGCCACCCGTTGCCATTGACCGCCGGACAGGTCCGTTCCACCGTCATACCCGCGCGCAAGAACCGTGTCGAGACGCGCCAGGTTCGAAGCTCCCGCCGACGCAAGCGCCGTGCGAAGGACATCGTCTGGTGCGCCGGATGGCGCCACATTGTCGCGGAGCGGCAGCTCGAGCCGGATGAAATCCTGGAACACAGCCGCGATCCGAGAACGCCACGACGCGAGATCGAGCTCGCGAATGTCTATCCCATCGATCTCAATGCGACCGGACTGCGGATCGTAAAGCCGGCACAGCAGTTTTGCGATGGTAGTCTTGCCCGCTCCGTTCTGCCCCACGATGGCTAGCGACGACCCTGCGGGAATCGCCAGATCAAAATGTTCCAGAACAGGCGCACCACCTCCCGCAGGGTAAGCGAAAGTCACGTCGCGTAGCCGAATCTCGTGCGCGCGCTTCAGGGCCGCCACGCCATTGCCGGAACGCAGGGCGCCAGCAGCGCGCATGGCTGGCTCGACTCGCAGCACAGCCGCGACGGGTGCTGCGGCTCCGTCGAGCGCCCAGCTGAATCCGCCGAAGGCGATCATCGAGACGCCAACTGCACTCTGCATGTACGCCACCGCTTCGCCGAGACCGATTCGTCCATTCGCCGCGCTGCTTGCTATTGCCCAGAACACTGCAATGTTCGCACTGAGCACCAGTAGCAAGCTCCAGATCAGCGGTCGCTCGCGCAATCGCGTGGCGGCGTATTGCAGCTCGTGCAAACGGGTTCGCCTGGCGATGAAGCGCTCCATCGTCCAGTCGACTAATCCGAACAGTCGTAGTTCTTTACTTGCCGGCGGATCCACCGCAAGCCGGTAGGCATAGTCCGCATCACGCTGCGCGCTGCGCACTTCTTCCGTGTTGCGATCGCGCCAGACCGCGCTCTCGCGCAAGAGCCAATGTGTCGCCAGCCACGCCCCCCCGAGCACAAAGGGCGCCCACCATGCGTACCCGGCAAGGATCACGGCACACGCGATCCCGCCGACCATTTCCACCATTCCGCTTGCGATAAAGTCCATGGAGATTGTCAGTGGCGGGCCGGTCATCCCAAGATCGAAGTCGCGCGCCACGGTCAAGTCGCTGGTCAGGTTCGGATCTTCGAGATGACCCATGCCAGGCGGGCGCACGCAAGCCTCCGTGAGTCGGTCATAGAGCCATGCCGCGGTGCGGTCTCCCAGATTGGCGCTCACCGCTTGATGTATTGGGTTGAGAACTTGAAGAAGAACGAAAATTGCGCCGGCAAGCGCGAGCGGACCCGCGAGAGGAGCGCCGCGTTGCACCGCGCCGACAAGCACCCCCATCGCAATTGCGAAAGCCGCAGGTAGCATGCCTCTTAGCAGCAGGACGGACCACCACACCAAGGCAAGCCCCGGAGTTGCCCTGAGCAAGGCGCTGAAAAACTGCCATTCCTTGCGTTCAGTCACCCGCTGAAACATGACCGCATTCTGCCTCAAAAATCCTTCCATGTGCACAAATCCTCCGTAAAGTGGTCGCCCTTGGCAAACTGGTCAGGCCTGTCAAGTGCGGTAATTCGCGGATTGTCGGCAACCCTTACCTAATCGCGTTACGTCAGAGTTGCCCGTCACTCGGGAGGAATCAAATGCGAAGACCACAAAAAGCAAGCGTCCCTCTGGGTTTGAAGTATCACCATGTAGACGTGTTCAGCAGTAAACCGCTTTCAGGAAACGGCGTCACTGTGTTTCGGCTGCGGGAAGCTCTCTCCACCGCCGTCATGCAGGAACTCACACGCGAGATGCGTCAGTTCGAATCCATCTTCGTGCTCCAGAAAGCAAGATCACAAACCGTTCGCGCCTGGGTGTTCACCATGGAAGAAGAGCTGGACTTTGCTGGCCACCCAAAAAGAAGGACGAACCTGGGATAACGATGGCCGAGTCGAAGACATCGCAACTGGTAGCGCTGCAGGGCCGCAGGAGCTTACCTGGTTGCACACGGACTGGTGAGTCCCGCGCAGACAATCGAAATTTCGCAAGGCCGTTTTGTCGGACGTCCGAGCATCCTATTCGTTGTCGCGCAGAAAGACGATCAAGGGCGGATCAGCGTTAAGGTTGCAGGCGACGCTTCTCTTTTCGCAAGAGGTCAACTCGACATTTGAAGCAGCAGTGGAAGGGCTTTATTGGGTGTCCGCAAAGTTACCGGATAAAAGGCACCTGAAGGGCAATGGTCCCTCGACTTCCGTGCACGGCGCCGTCTGTTGGCGCTAACAGGGCGTGGCACCAACTGAGGCTTTGATGAACTGGAACTCCGATCTGCCCGGAATTGGTCAATCTCAGGATGGTTGGCAAACCGGATTGCGACCTGAGATATCATGGTTTGCTGAATCGACCGGATAGCAAGCGCCGCCCAAAGGTCGCTTGCGGAGCGAGTCTTCTGGAACCTGCCTATAATCCTGCGGACTCGAGGAGCGAATGGTCTGGGCTAGAGTCATTGCGGGATTTCTACTGACGCTGGCGGCGAGTTGTCCCGCGCAGGAGCACCAGCATGGAGCGGGCGAGAAGCTGGGAGTGGTGCACTTTGCCACGTCATGCAACGAGGGGGCACAGAATGAATTCGACCGGTCGGTAGCGCTGCTGCATTCCTTCCAGTTCAGCCGTGCAATAGAAGGATTTGACGTGGTGCTGGGGAAGGACGCGGCGTGCGGAATCGCATATTGGGGAATCGCGCTGAGCGATTGGAGTAATCCCTTCGCAGAGGGAATGAAAGACAAGAGCCAGTTGCAGGCAGGACGGGAGAGCGTGGAACATGGCAACGCGGTGGGCGTAAAGACGGAACGCGAACGGGCGTATCTCGCGGCTGTCGGCAAGTTGTACAGTAACTTCGAGAGTGCGCCGCAGCGAACGCGATTGATCGCCTATCGCGACGCCATGGGGGAAGTCGCGGCGAAGTATCCAGAGGACCATGAAGCGCAAATTTTCTACGCGTTAGCAATCGCGGCTTCGGAAGATCCCGCGGACAAGACGGACGCCGGGCGGCTAAAGGCGGGAGCGATCCTCGAGAAATTGTTCGAGGAGGAGCCGACGCATCCCGGGCTGGCACATTACATTATTCATACGTACGACGTGCCAACGCTCGCGGGGCGGGCGCTTGTGGCCGCGCGACGTTACTCGGAAATTGCGCCCGATGCGCCGCATGCTCTGCACATGCCATCGCACACTTTCACCCGCACGGGCTACTGGCAAGAGTCCATCGACAGCAACATAGCGGCGACAGCGGCGGCGCGGCACGGGGGTCAGACGGCAGAAGAATTGCACGCCAGCGACTACGAAATTTACGCCTACTTGCAAACGGGACAGGACGAAGCGGCAGGGCGGATAGTGAATTCCTTGCCGGAAGTCGCATCACGATTCGATCCCAAGGCGGTCATAAGCGGCGCCGGCGGCCCCGCAGTTGGATATTTTGCGCTGGCAGCGATCCCGGCACGCTATGCGTTGGAGCGTCGGGACTGGAAGCAGGCGGCGCAACTCCCGCTGCGGGAGACACCGTTTCCTTATACAGATGCCATGACGTGGTTCGCCCGGGGATTGGGCGCGGCGCGACTAGGGCAAGCACCGGCGGCAAACGAGTCAGCGACTGCGCTGCACCAAATTCGAGAGCGGCTCTCGCAAGCCAGCGAAAACTACTGGGCCCGACAGGTGGAAATCCAGGAGCTTGCAGTCCGGGCATGGGCCGCGCTTGCGGAGGGTAAAAAAGAAGAAGCGCTGCAGCAGATGAAGTCGGCAGCGGAACTGGAAGATGGGACGGAGAAAAGCGCGGTGACGCCTGGGCCACTGGCCCCGGCGCGCGAGTTGCTGGGCGAGATGTTGGTGGAGTTGAACGAGCCTGCACAGGCCCTCGAGCAATTCGAAGCTACACTAAGGAAAGAGCCTGGGCGCTTCCACGCGCTCTATGGTGCAGCGCGTGCCGCGCAGCTCAGCGGAAATCGCGATGCGAGTCAGTGGTATTTTGGCGAGATGTTGAAGGTTTGTGTTCACGCTGACAAGCCTGCAAGACCCGAGATTACTGAGGCCGGGTCGCAAACGGCGTTGAAGCCGATTATCGAAAATGACCGAGTTCTGGTCTGGGATATTACGAACAACTCCACGCCTGCGCGGCCGTTTGATGCCGTTGTTGTGTTCTTCTCAGGCAGCGTGGTGTTCCTGCCTCGGGGCACGCCACCGAAGATCGCCGGACGATCGATCGTGATCGATTTGAAGGACCATTCTGTGGCACCCATAGAAAATGCCAGCGGTTATCCGCTGGCGTTTCCACGGCCGGGCGTGAAGAAGGTCCTGGAGAATGACCGCGTAATCGTGTGGGATTGCACCTGGACGTTGGGCTTGGCCACCCCGATGCACTTCCACGATAAAGACGTCGTGGCGTTGTTCCTTGAGGACGGCGACCTGCAGTCGACCACGCCGGACGGGCAGGCGGTCGTAAATCCGCACGCCCCCGGTACGGTCAGGTTCGCCCTTCGCAACCGCACACACACGGAAACGCTGGTCCGTGGAAAACAGCGCGCAATCTTTACGGAACTGAAGTAGGTTCTTCGTAAATGCTCCTTTCCTCGAGCCAAGCTGGAACATGGATCATGAGATAGTTCCCCGCGGGGGTCGGGCAAACCAAGTGCAGAATATTCTTCGCCCCAGACCATTCCGACAACACTCGTTCAATAAGCCCCTCTTTTAGCGGTGCAGAAACCACTTGTTCTGGCAGCAATGCGATGCCAATGCCGTGTATCGCGGCTTGAAGTCTCACGCGCAGATCACCTGTCAGAAGTTTCGGCTTCAACTCGATCTGCTGCGCCCGACTATCAAGATTCGTTAAGTTCCAGCGCGCCCCACGGTCGAATATATCGTCGATGCTGGCGACGGTGGCGAACTTCGGCAAGTCGGCTGGATTTTCCGGTCGCCCGTAGTGGTTGAGAAAGGTGGGGGCTGACGACCAGCACGCGTTTGAACCACAATGTAGTGGCCCTGGCCAACGCGGCGAAAGCGCTGAAGTTGCCGATCATCGTTATCACGACGGCGCGCGACAGTATGTGCGGTCCGACATTCCCCGAACTCGTGGACGCGCTCCCTGGCATCGAGATCATCGACCGCTCATCGGTCAACGCATTCGACGACACTCGCGTAGCTCGCGCGATCGAGTTGACCAGCCAAAAGAAGCTGATTTTCGCCGGCATCTCGCTCGAAAGTCTGCGCGGCTTTTGCCTGCGATCACAGCTGTGGGTGAAGGGTTCGACGCCTATGTGGCGGTCGACGCCTCAGGAACATTCAGCGAGACCAAGCGGCAAGTTGGGCTCCTGCGCATGCTACAGGCGGGCGTTATTGTCTCGGACTACACGACCTTGCTGGTGGAAATCCTCAAGGACAATGCGCGACCGGACGCCGGCGAGGTTGATGGATGAACGCGGGTTGTCATCATGAGCGCGTCTTTTTGCGTCCCGGAAGTTTTTGCGGGGCGCCCCTTTTGCGCGAAGGGCCTCAACCACCGCGTCTTGCTTGCTCCCCAATCGCCTCGCCGTCGATGTACCATGCCGCAACCAGAAAGAACACGTTATTCCGAACGGTGTCCGCGCAGTGAGGAATCCCTCTTGTCTTTGAACTTTCCTCTACCCGCTACGAAATCGGCACCCGAAAAATATTCCTCCGTATGCTCACTTTCGTATACGCAAACATATCCGGGCGAAAAACCGAATCCGACCTCACATCGATCATGGTCCCCTTCGCCAGTTCCTTCCGTCCGCGTTCGCGGGTGAATCCCCCGGTTGGAATTTCCGGAAAATCCGTCCCCTTCCGTACCGGCAAGATGTAGGTCTGGCTCACTTCGAGCAGCGTTAATTCCATGTGTTTTTCGTCCTCACTCCACCTGCCCACGCAGATCGTCGCACAGATCACTATCGGCTCTCCCCCGGCGATCGGATAGGCTACCGTCCGGTACGGTGTCTCGGGGTTCTGGTTATCTTTCTGTGTCACCGTCGCCCAGCGCCCGTCGGGCGATACTGACTGCAGTTCCAGGATGGGCTCCTCGCTCACCCGCCGCTTCTCCGTTCCGTCCGCCTTCTGGCTGCTCAAATAATTCCTCCCGCCTTCCGTCGCACGATAAATCAGCCTTCCATCAGGCAAGAATTTCGGCGCGTCCTCGCTCACCGTCGCCCGCAACTCCACCGGCGCGCTCCGTCGATCCATGGTCGCAACCCACAAATGCAACATCCCCTTCTCATCCTTCTTTGCGAACGCCACGCGCTGGCCATCCGAGCTCACCGCGTAATTCCGGTTATCTCCGCCGGTTTCCACCGCATACCCCGGCAGCACCGCTTCACTCTTGCCGCTCGCCAGTTCCACACTCCACATTTCCGCTTCGTTCTTTCCTTCCACGTTTTTCACGTAAAACAAAGTCTTACCGTCCGCCGCAAACGTGGGACTGTACGTCGTCCCTTCCGATGAGATTTGCCGCTCTTCTTTTCCGTCGCGGACCCACACCGACATGTCCGTCGTTCCCACCGACGTCAGTAACGATCTTCCATCCTTCTCCATGGCGATTCCCTCTTCTTCTGTTGGTCCGCTCGTTATCTGTTCCGGTTCGCCATTCGGGAACCGCTCTCTCCAGATATGGAACCTCCCTCCCTTGTTCGTGCTCATGTACATCCATTTCCCGTCCGGGGACCATGCCCCCGTAGTGCACTGGGCTTCCGCTGGTCCCACTTCCCGCCCCTGGTCTTTCCCGTCAAACGGCACCAACCGGCACGGGGTCATCTTTCCCTGGGAATTCATCTGCACCACCAATACCCATTTCCCATCCGGCGACAAAGAGGAGTGGTGTGCCATGCTCCGTTCCCCTTCCGGCAGGTACACCTCCCGCTGCTGGCCGCGCGCTTCGTCCGTGGTCACCACCCCCATGTGCAGCCCAGTCTTGATTTCCGAGAACATCAACCGCGTCCCGTTTTCCACCCAGGTCAACGACGACGCGTTTCTCAGCATCAATCGCGGCTCTCCTCCCAGCACCGGAACTTCCCACTCATCCCATGGGCCCACCACGCTGTACGCAATGCGCGTCCCGTCTGGCGAAAACGTCGGCGACAATTTAGTCCCTTTGTCCCGCGTCAATTGCACCGGTTCTCCCGACGGCAACAACTTCACATACACATCGCCCGGTCCGAAAAAAGTATTGCTTCCCCGGATGAATGCGAGCAGCCTCCCATCCGGCGAAAGCTCCGGGTACACCGCCGAGTCCGTGAAAAACGTGATCTGCTTCCATTTCCCGCTATTTTTTGGTGTCGTTTCTGCTCCGCGCCAATACAGCATGCCCGCAATCGCCGCTAGCGTCACGGCTCCTATCGCCGCCGCCCAACCCAATTTCTTGCCTTGCCTTCCTCCTCCGTTCACCGTTGTCGGCGCGGTTTTTCCCGTCTCCGTGTCGCGGCGAAGTCGTTGCAGGTCCGCGCGTATCTCGGCCGCACTCTGGTAGCGCAGCTTGCGATCCTTCTCCAGCCCTTTCCCCACGATCCGTTCCAGCTCCAACGGCACCTCCGGATTGATTTCGCGCATCGGTTTCGGCGCGCGATTCAAAATCGCATCGTGCAGCAGTGCAGTCGTTTGTCCGCGAAACGCCGGCCTTCCCGTCGCCATCTCGTACAGCACCATCCCGAACGAAAAAAAATCGCTGCGCCAATCCAATTCTTCTCCCCGCGCCTGTTCCGGCGACATGTACGCCATGGTTCCCAACGCTACACCTGGGCTCGTCAGCAAGGCCTCCGTCGTCACCGTCGGCATCGACGACACGCCAACGCCTGCGCCTCCCGGCCATTGCTTCGCCAGCCCGAAATCAAGAATCTTCGCGTGCCCCCGCTTCGTCACGAAAATATTCGCGGGCTTGATATCCCGGTGCACGATTCCTTTCGTGTGCGCCGCATCCAACGCGTCCGCAATTTCAATCCCCCATTGCACCAACTGCTCGACCGGCACCGTCCCCTGTGCGATGCGTTCCCGCAATGTCTGCCCCTCCAAGCATTCCATCGCAATGAACGCGCGTCCGCCGTCCTCTCCTATGTCGTATACCGTGCAAATGTTTGGGTGATTCAGTCCGGAGGCCGCTTTTGCTTCTCGCTTGAACCGTTCCAGCGCCTGCGCGTCGTGCGCCAAGTCTTCCGGCAGGAATTTCAACGCCACCGCGCGTTCCAGCCGCGCATCTTCGGCCCTATACACCACACCCATTCCGCCGCCGCCCAGCCGTTCCACAATGCGGTAATGCGATACGATTTTCCCGGTTAGTACGTCCGACTCGCTCATGCGCGCTCATCTTAAGGTCGCCCCCCACCCAAGTCAACGCGCCCACTCTTCTACTGTTCCACTGCGTAGGGGCTGTTCTTCAGCTTACCTTTCCGGAAATGCAACGTCGCAGGGTTGCGAGTCCGAGCCGCTGGGCGATCTCAGCCAATATCGCCTTTTCACCTTCCGAAAGCAGCAGTCGACCCTTGATCTGACCTTTCAGGATCCGGTTCTCTGTCGCCAGATATTCGTTCCGCAACAGGAGTTCTTGACTGACCGTTCCGGTGACCTAGGCCACCATCCGCGCCCAAAGCATTTTGGATTCCCCCTGGATCTACCACCCATTGAAAGCGAGATTGTAGACGCTGTTTTTCAGTCGGAGAAGTCCATTCGAGGTGAGCCCGTGGAAAGCTGCAAGTTACGCTATTTCAACTCGTTTGAGTTCCTTGACCATACGAGGAAGACATCAGCCGTTTGAGATGCCGCTCAGTCATAACGATCACATGGTCGGGCAAGTCGCGTCGACAACTTCCCACCCAGCGCTCTGCAACGTTCTGCCACGGACAGCCAAAGGCCCTACGAGTTGGCTTGCTTCCAATCTCCCTCACAGCCGAAACCACATCGACGCCAAACTTTGCCTCGCGGTCGAATAGCAAGAATCTGTGCGGCTGTTGGTAGGCCCATGCTTCTCGCAATTGCTGTACTATCCAAAGCGCATGGGCATTTCGCGTCACATTGAAATGCAGGATCTTACGCCGGTGTGATTCGGGTCTCTGCCAATGCGACTGGTGAGTGCCTTTGAATGGAAACCGAGGATGTGTCGGGATGAAATAGGGCAAAGGTGGAGCGTCCATTTGCCGCCCCACCGCCCAAAGTTTATTTCTTCGGGGGCGGATAGTTCTTTAAAAGCTTTTCAACGGCTTTGGTAAGGTTCTTCTGCTGCTTATCTGGCTTCGCCTTAGGATCGAGGGTTTTGGAGGCCGTGGCTCTCCAAACCAGATCCTTGCCGGTGCTGCTGTACATATCGAGGTCCAATTGGCCGACGTAGATGGTGGAGGTGGAGCCAGTGGTCGTTGTCATGCCGCCACCACCGTACCAACCGCCGCCCCAACCTGGGCCGTAGCCCCAGCCGGTATTGTAGGAATTGAACTGCTTTTCAGTGCCGACAGCAGTTTGATAACCGATAAGGAGGTCCGCGGTGTCGGAATCGGTTTTGGTCAGACCCTTCTTGGCCAACTCGGCATCAATAGTGTCGGTGATTTGCTTTTGCACGAGTGGATTTGGCTTATCGGTGCCCTTAATGTCAACCCATTTGTACGTTTTGAATTTAGTGAAGTCGGCTTTGCTGTCGAAGTTATAACGCACATCCTGCGCCACCAGAGACGGACCACTCATTAGAAATAGAATGAACGCAAGAAAAATCAGCCTTCGCATTTACCTTCTCCTGTAGTTTCGCCATGAGGAATATTCTCAACGACGGCGCTATGCGACTGACGGGCTGAACAGTAATGGCCATGACCGTCAATGACCGAGTCGTCGTGGCAAAACAATTCCCTCATGTTTGGCCAGAGCCTAGTTTCTGAAAACAACCTTAGGCTTAACTCCATGTCTGCACAACTAGGGAAATACCTAATGGTGACAGCCTGTGGTCGGGTTGAACCCGGATCAATCCCGCCCGGAAATGCTCCGTATATCTTTGTGATCCCGGCCAATGCGGGGAGGGTAGGCCGCTGGGTCGGGCGTGTCAATGGCTAAGACCATCACGCAACGTTGTGGAGACCTCGACCGTTGATCGACACAAAAATAAAACGGGGATCTTCGCGCTAGGGCGGGATGAAGGGCCGGGATTTGGGGGCGAGCGAACCCACGGTGCAAGCTCCCACAAGCCTCCACCGTGAAGTAATGATCAGCCCCGGCCACAAACAATCCTAATTCGTTTGCGTCGTGCCCGGCTATGCCGCAAATCACTATGACAACGTTGGTGACGAAGATTGACAACGGGGTAATGGCTAGAGGGATTGGCCGGGGGACGTTGAAGTCTATTAGTTCGAAACATAATAGGCCACTTTCTCCGCGCCCTCTTCCGTGTAATACACCATCACTATGGTGCCTTTTGTTATTCCCGCATCCGTAGCTTTGCCTGCGTCTTCCAAAGCCTTCCCACTTAACTCAAACGTCTTTTTTGCTCCATGGACATTCTTCACTACGATTGTCTTGGTGTCTTTATCAAA
>CAVTMR010000024.1:0-99871 GCA_963735825.1 Candidatus Acidiferrales bacterium | reverse complement strand
CGCCCCGGTAGTTGCTCGCAGATTCTCCGAGCCCCCTTCAAATCAGTTGGATTGCTTATTTCGGAAGCGCGATCCGCGTAAGGAGATCTTGGAACCGCGGATCGGAGCGCAATAGATCCATTTGGGGATCGACTTTGATGAGGGTCAGGAAGAAATCGCGGTTCTCATATGCTCGTTCGAGCCAGAGGAACGCGTTGTCCTTGTCGCCCAACTGCGCGTAAACTCCCGCGATATAAAACCAATCCTGAACTCCATCCGGAGGTGGCTGCTCCTGGACCGAGACAATTCGACGAGCATCCTCGGCTTTGCCCATGCTTGCGTACAGATGCGCGATACCAACACCCTCTTGACCATTGAATGCAGCGGCTACCTGCTGAAATTCAGCGAGCGCTTCGGGATACATTTGTTTCTGTTCGTAACAAAGGGCCAAGTAGATCCTGGCATAAACGCGCTTGGAGTCATCAGCAAGGATGGCCTTGAGTTCCGTTATAGCCTCATCGTAGCGTCGAGCATAATAGAGCAGGCGTCCGATATTGGATTGGACTACCAGAGATCGCGGAGCCAGCTCATGGGCCAGTCTAACTTCGCGAATCGCCTCATCGTGACGACCTTCATTAGACAAGAATTCCGCATAGCGAAGATGCGTAATGGCGTTGCTGTGATCGAGTTGGATGGATTGCTTGTACTCCTCTTCGGCGCCGGCCCAATCCCAGTCAAAGTGATGCCGCACATAAGCAAGTGAGGTGTGGCCTTCCGCCAAAGTGTGGTCGAGGTCAAGAGCCTTCAGAGCAGAGGATTTTGCTCGGGGAAAAGCTTCGTTCGGAGGCATGCCGCCGTAGTTTGCCAGCAAACTGTAAGCATCGGCCATCCCCGAATAGGCAGGTGCATACAAGCGATCGAGCGCAACGGATTGTTGGAAATACTCGAGACCTTTCCGCAATGCCTCTTGCCTCTGCTTGCCCAACTCGTTCCTGCCCCGCAGGTATGCATCATAAGCGTCGGGTACCACTGTCTTGAGCAAATCAAAAGATTCGCGCTCCTCGCGGCTAAGATTCGCGTGTACCTGGTTGGCCACTTCTAACGCGATGGAGTCTTGAATCTCCAAAATCTCTCCGGCATCTCGCTCGTAAATCTGGGCCCAGACATGCGCGTCGTTGTGCGCGTCAATCAGTTGCGCGTTCACTCGGATGCGGCTGCCCGAACGGGCGATGGAACCTTCCACCACAGCATCGACGTTCAACTCTCGCGCTATTTGTTGGAGCGAGTTGCCAGTTTCACGGTATTTTCTTGACGTTGTGGCGGACACTACACGTAGAGAGTTAATTCGCGCGAGGTTGGTCGTGATTTCGTCGGTAATGCCGTCCGCAAAATAATCCTGAGCAGAATCCCCTGAGAGATTCTTTAGTGGAAGCACTGCCACGGATCGTATCCGGAGACCTTGGCGCCAAGACAATACGCTGGCTATTGGTCCGGGCAACAGAGACGCTGCAGCGGCCAGTGTGACGGCAACGATCGCGATTATATGGAGAACGAACCGCGTACGGCTCGGGGTCACTGATGATGGCGGGGGAGAATTTGCTGGATCCGCAGCGAGTAATTCGCTGCGGGGTCTGGTTTGCCCGTTTACATGGGTGACGGTTCTGACGGCGATAAGGAATCGATAGCCACGCCGCGGCACTGTTTCTATATAACGTGGTGCCTCGGATTCGTCTCCCAACGATTGCCGAAGTCGGACGATAGCCCGGTTCAAACTGCGGTCAAAATCCACGAAAGTGCCAGTCGACCACAGATGTTTTTGTAACTCTTCTCGGGTGACAACTTCTCCTGGATTCTGAAGCAGTAACTGGAGGACTCGCCGAGGCTGCTCCTGCAGTCTCACACGGATACCGTGCTTCTTTAGTTCCCCCGTCGTCAGGTCCAGCTCAAACGCACCAAATCGATAGAGTGGCGCGGGCCGGGCAGTGTCCGTCATGTATCGAACCCCGAGTTTTGCGAAGTGTAACACGATGCGGACCTTCAATGTTAGAAAAGCTTAACAAAGAAATACCAAGATCAAACACTTAAGAATGAATAGGTTGATAGGGAGCATAGATGTCACATGCTTGGGTATTGACCTTGTGTTGGTCGAGGTGCAGAGTCTGCCAAAAAGCGGGCTGTCCGAACGCGCACGTCGCTCCCGATTCTGCAGTCCGCCTTGCGGAGCACCCATCAACATCTCGAGTGAACCTGCTTCTGAATCACCGATACGCGTCCTCCTGCTTCTAGAGAACCGCCTGCTGCGTGAGGCTCTTGCCCGGCTTCTTCGCAGACGCGCTGATCTATTCGTGGTTGCAAGTTTCGGGAAAGAGGAATGTTCTCCGGATAGACCCCTCGTCGCGCAATTCGATGTGATGGTCCTTGATTTTCTGGACACGGCCTGGCTCCCGATAAATCTAGGACTCAAGGCAGGAGGCTTGGCCGCGCAGAAGGTGTTGTTAATCAGCATGAGTGATGACACCGATCAGTTTCTTGCAGCCGTCCGCGGAGGCGTGACAGCTTATCTATTAAAAGAGGCTTCCATTAAAGAAGTTATTGAAGCCGTCCGCTCGACCTTCAGGGGGGAGGCCGTTTGCCCACCTGAATTGTGTGGCTTTCTGTTTCACCATGTAGCCCATATGGCTCGGAGTCGGTCAGTCCCGCCACTAGCAGAGCGACCGAATCTGACGCTGCGCCAGCAGCAACTGGTTGGCCTGGTAGCAAAAGGTCTGACAAACAAAGAGATTGCCTCCCGGCTGAGTCTTTCTGAGTACACGGTCAAGAATCATCTTAGCCGGATCATGAAACAAGTTGATGCAGAGAGCAGAGGCCAGGCCGTACGGGCAATCCTGTCACACGGATACTCTCTGAATTCCTACGAAGGCAGCGTGTGAGGCTGGATTAAGAAAGCCATGCAAGGCCCAGGGACGCAGTGACAATAGAAAGCTGGGTGCAATGTCGTGCTTTGTCGCTTGCGGGGATTTGTGGCGTTGGTAAGGTCCACTTGGAGGGCAAGTCGAGACATTTCACAGGAGATTCGATGAGAGTCGAGATTGGAGCGATTCTGGCTTTTAGCACCGCCGCGACAGAGCAAGCAACACGCCGATGCAAGGCGCTCACTGTCCTTCTGATGTGGCAGTGCCTGCTGCTATTTATCTCAGGTGGACACCTGCGTGCGTTCGGTCAGGGAGGAATAATCACGACCGTCGTGGGTGGCGGGCCGACAAGCAATGCCGCACTGACCGCTGACATTGGTCAACCCGGAGCCGTCGCGGTGGATCCGATGGGAAATGTGATTGTGTCCGCCACCTTCATGAACCGAGTATTCAAGATCGACACTTCGGGAAAGTTCAGCGTGCTTGCGGGAAATGGGGCGTCCGGGTTTGCTGGCGACAATGGTCCCGCAAATACCTCGCAGTTAGCTGGACCCTGGGGCGTCGCTGTCGACAAATTCGGGAACGTCTTCATCGTGGACACGGGCAATCAGCGTATTCGGCGTGTCGATGCAGTTTCAGGCGTTATCACCACAGTAGCCGGAAACGGAGTCTATAGTTTCAGCGGCGACGGTGGGCCCGCCACCAACGCGAGCCTCTGGGATCCTCAGGGTGTCGGAACAGATGGAGCTGGCAACATCTACATCGCGGACTACGGTAACAATCGCATCCGCCGTGTAGATGCATCCACAGGAGTAATTACAACCGTCGCAGGCAATGGCGTGCGCGGCTTTGCCGGGGATGGCGGACCCGCGACTGGAGCGGAACTCAATCTTCCTTGGAGTGTGACCCTTGATGCTTCCGGCAATCTGTTTATCGCGGATGTTAGCAACTACCGTATACGCCGCGTCGACGCAACTACTGGCACGATCACAACAGTGGCCGGGGGTGGCACGGGAGTCTTGGGTGACGGAGGCCCAGCCACTAGCGCGTTCCTGAACGGAGGGTTTGGAATTGTGATCGACGGTTCCGGGAATTTGGTCATCGCGGACGCGGGAGACGCTCGCATCCGGAGAGTCGATCGTTCCACCGGAATTATCAGCACCATTGCGGGCAATGGAAATCCCGGTTTCGATGGGGACAATGGTCCCGCTGCCACCGCGAGTCTGAATTTTCCGATGAGCGCGGCCGTCGATGGGCTGGGAAACCTGATCATCGCCGATACTTACAACAACCGCATTCGCCGAGTGGATGCCGGAACCCTCAAAATTAGCACGTTGGCTGGAGGAGGAACCGGGGGGGACGGAAACCCTGCGAACAACGCCACGTTGGTTCAACCTTACGGAATTGCTCTGGACAAATCCGGGAACCTGTTTGTTGCAGATACAGTGAACCAGAGAATCCGCCGAGTGGATGCCACCACGACAAATATCTCTACAATCGCGGGAACAGGATGGCCAGGACGAAGCGGCGATGGAGGCCCGGGTACCAACGCTGCAATGAGTAGTCCTCGCGGCGTGGCAGCAGATAGCCTGGGAAACATCTACATCGGTGACCAAGGGAACCAACTGGTTCGTCAAGTTGTCCTTTCCACTGGCGAAATAAACTCTGCAGTTGGCAATGGTTCGACCAAATTGTTGTATGCCGGTGGAGTTGGGGTAGACGGTTCCGGGAATCTTTTCGTCGCAGACAGCGGCGCTCAAGTGATACTTCGCGTTGACGCGTCGAACGGCACCGTTACAACCGTGGCCGGAAACGGGAATGCTGGCTACACCGGCGACGGAGGCCCAGCGACAAGCGCCACCTTTAATCTTCCTCAAGGAGTAGCCGTGGATTCGTCTGGCAATCTCTTCGTGGCAGACACAAGCAATAATGTCGTCCGTCGAATTGATGCGGCGAGCGGAATCATATCCACCGTAGCGGGAAATGGTAGTAGTGGCTCGACAGATACTGTTGGCGACGGCGGTCCGGCCACAAGTGCCAGTTTGAGTTTTCCTGAGCGAGTAGCTGTGGATGGCGGCAGCAACCTGTACATAGCTGACGTGGCCCACAATCGCGTCCGATTCGTCAACCAGAAGACCGGAATCATCACGACCGTGGCTGGAAACGGAGGATCCGGCTACTCTGGCGACGGTGGCCCCGCAACAAGTGCGAGTTTGAATACACCATCCGACGTTGCCGTAGATAGCCTTGGGAACCTCTTTGCTCGCCGATCTTTGGAATAACCGCATCCGGAAAGTCACGCCCGCACCGACTGCAGCGGTATCAGCAACGAGCCTCACGTTTTCAAACCAAGTCGTAGGCACAAGTAGTTCGCCACAGACCATAACGTTGAGTAATACGGGGTGGCAACTCCTGACGGTATCTTCCATCGCCGTCTCTGGGACGAACGGAAACGATTTCAGCGTTAGCTACGATTGCGGGGCAGCGCTGTTCTCAGGATTAAGCTGCAGCGTCAGCGTCAAATTCGCTCCGACGGCGGTGGGTGCGTCGCGCTCAGGCCAGTTGACGATCACGGACAGTTCCTCGGATAGCCCGCAGACAATTCAGCTTTCGGGATCGGCAGTCAATCCTACAGAGACCGTTAACTTGTCTCCGTCGAGTTTGAGTTTTGGAACGATAATGCTCGGCACGACGTCGGCTTCACAGCCCGTCACGCTGACAAATTCTGGGAACAATTCGTTGAACATCACGAAGATCAGTACGGTGGGAAGCGACTACTCCCAGACGAATAACTGTGGGAATTCGGTTGCGGCAGGTGCAAGTTGCACGATCAATGTTTCCTATACCCCTTCCTCGTCCGGAGCGAATCAAACGCGCATCGACATAACGGACGACGGCCTAAGTAGTCCGCAGTCCATTACCCTCTCTGGCAACGGCACGGAATTTTCACTCAGTCCGGCCGCTGGCGCTTTAACCAGCCAGAATGTTACATCAGGAGGGACCGGGCAGTACGCACTCGTGCTTACGCCCTCGGCGGCGACAAGGGATACCGTGACCCTGTCTTGTTCGGGAGCACCGGCGACTGTAACATGTTCCGTCCAGCCTTCCTCGCAAACGATCACAAATACAGCTCCCGTACCCATTACGATTAGTGTTTCCACGATGGCCCGCGGAGTAGTCCCGGCGACACCTGGAGGAAGATTCTTGCCTCCTATCACGATCGTGCGGTTTTTCCTCTTGCTGGCATGGCTGGCGGTGATCCTGCTGGCGATGGAGATGACACGGCGTCTTCGCCAAGACGGCAGTTCGTCTAAAACTGAGAGGTTCGCCGGGGCCCGGAGTATCGCACTCTTCGCATGCCTAAGTATCACGCTGGTGGCCGCAGCCTGTGGCGGCGGCAGTACGAGTTCTTCATCCCAAACGGGAACGCCGGCGGGGAGCTACTCGCTTACCATCACTGCGAAATCAGCGTCGTCGACAAACCCAGATCAAAGCGTTGTGCTGACTTTGACCGTAGAGTGAGGAAGACCGCAACGAAGAGGAAATCTTCTTTGTGTGATGACACAGATGGAGGCCGAGCCCTCACGAAGCCGTCGACCTGATTGCGCAACGTGGCATTTAGTAGCGCAGTAGTGAGGATCGCGAAAACCAATTGGGGTTCCTGCCCCCCTCAGACTTCTTCCCTTAAGTGACCTTTTGACAACCTGGACCCCTGCCCGGCGCTTCCGCCAGCCGGCAAAGTCTGCTCTCCATTTGGCCCAGAGCGGAAGGAGATCGATATTCTTCACGTTTTTCGTGCGCTCGTCACAGTCCAAACCTCACCATCAGTGATATAGTGGCTGCACTTTTTCGGGCCGTCTCAGCCTCAGTTCAGTCTCAGAGTTTCCGTGCTGCAGACATTTTGCCGGTGAAGAGCCTTGCGAACGTTCGGCGGTCACCGAATAAGTGCGAGACGACATTCTTGTTTCAATAGTTTTGTTTCACCAGTTTTGTGAGAAGGAGTGGCGCGCGTGAAAAGGACACGGAGAAGTTCCGTCAGAAAGAACGAAAGCAAGAAAGCAGCGAGGTTACCTTACAAAAACCCCGGTCTGCCCTCCGCAAAGCGGGTTAAAGATCTGTTGTCCCGCATGACGCTGGAAGAGAAAGCAGCGCAGATGCTCTGCATCTGGATGCAGAAGGCCCAAACGCTGGTGGACGCCGACGGCAATTTCGACCTTCAGAAAGCCCAGACGGCCTTCAAGAAAGGGCACGGACTTGGCCAGGTGGGCCGCCCCAGCGATGCCGGAAACGGCAAGGACGCGCGCGGCATGGCGGAACTCACCAATGCCATTCAGAAGTTCTTCATCGAGACGAGCCGCCTGGGAATTCCCGTGATTTTTCACGAAGAGTGTTTGCACGGACACGCGGCCCCTGGGGGCACCAGCTTTCCGCAGCCCATCGCCCTGGGAGGCACGTTCGATCCCGATTTGGTCGAGTCACTCTTCACGATGACCGCCGAAGAGGCGCGGCTGCGCGGAGCACATCAAGCGCTCACTCCGGTGGTGGACGTCGCTCGCGAACCGCGCTGGGGCCGCGTGGAAGAGACCTACGGTGAAGATCCTTACCTGGTTTCGCGCATGGGCATCGCCGCGGTCCGCGGCTTTCAAGGTGATGCCAAGTTCCGCGACAAGAAGCGCCTGATTGCCACGCTCAAGCATCTTGCGGGGCATGGTCAGCCGGAGTCGGGCATGAACTGCGCTCCAGCGAACGTCTCTCTGCGCGTGCTCCGGGAGACGTTCCTTTACACCTTCAAAGAGGCGCTGAAAAAAGGCGGGGCCATCAGCGTAATGGCTTCCTACAACGAACTCGATGGCGTTCCCTCGCACGCCAACAAGTGGCTGCTTCAGGACGTTCTGCGCAAGGAATGGGGCTTCAAAGGTTTCATCGTCTCAGACTACTTTGCGATTTGGGAATTGGGCTACCGCCCCGATACCCACGGTCACTTCGTGGCTAAGGACAAGAAGGAATCGTGCGCGCTGGCCGTACAGGCAGGCGTCAATATTGAATTGCCGGATCCCGACTGCTATCTGCACCTGGTCGAACTGGTGCGCAAACGCGTGCTGAAAGAGTCGCAACTCGACGAACTGGTCGCCCCCATGCTGTTTTGGAAATTCGAAATGGGTCTGTTTGACGATCCGTACGTCAACCCGGACGAAGCTGACCGCGTGGTGGGCTCTGAGGCGAATCGTGAACTCGCTCTCCGAGCGGCTCGCGAGGCGATCACCCTGCTGCGGAACGAAGGAAATGTCGTGCCGCTGGAACTGAAGCGCCTGAAGACGATTGCTGTCATTGGCCCGAATGCCCACAGAAGTCTGCTTGGCGGTTACAGCGGCGTGCCCAAGCACGACGTTTCCGTGCTCGACGGCATTAAGGCCAAGGTCGGCGACCGCGCCGAAGTGCTTTACAGCGAAGGCTGCAAGATCACCATTGGCGGCAACTGGAACCAGGACGAAGTTGTACCCAGCAATCCCGAGGACGACCGCAAACAGATCGCGGAAGCCGTGGAGATCGCCAAACGCGCCGACGTGATCGTGCTGGCGATTGGCGGCAACGAGCAGACTTCGCGCGAAGCGTGGGGATTGAACCACATGGGCGATCGCACCAGCCTCGACCTGATCGGGCGGCAGGAAGAGCTTGTCAAAGCCATGGTGGCGCTGGGCAAGCCAGTGGTCGTTTTTCTGTTCAACGGCAGGCCACTTTCCGTCAACTACGTCAACCAGAATGTCCCGGCGATCTTCGAGTGCTGGTATCTCGGGCAGGAGACTGGCCGCGCGGTTGCGGACGTGCTGTTCGGCGACTGCAATCCCAGCGGCAAGCTGCCGATCAGTTTCCCGCGCTCGGCGGGACATCTCCCGGTCTTCTACAACTACAAGCCTTCGGCACGCCGCGGCTATTTGTTCGACGACGTGTCGCCGCTCTTCGCGTTCGGCTATGGGCTGAGCTACACCACATTTTCCATCCAGAACGTTCGTCTGCGGAAGAACGCCATCCGGCGCAATGAATCCACCGCAAGTGCTGGCAGATGTCACGAACACCGGCCAGCGCGAAGGGATGGAAGTGGTGCAAATGTACATCCGCGATTTGGTCAGTTCCGTGACTCGGCCGATCAAGGAGCTGAAGGGTTTCAAGAAAGTTTCCTTGCGCCCGGGCGAAACAAAGACTGTTGCGCTGGACATCACTCCGGAGCTTCTGGCGTTTTACGACGTGAACATGAACTACGTCGTCGAGCCAGGCGACTTTGCCATCCTTGTCGGCAATTCCTCTCGCGACGCTGATCTACAGAAACTGATTCTGCAGGTCAGGAAATAAGCACCCCAGAGAAGAGGTCTCCTACATGACTGACGCTGCTGCAAGACTCTCTTTCAAAGAGAAAGTCGGTTACAGCCTTGGCGATATGGCTGCAAACTTCATCTTCCAGTTCATGATTGCACTTCAGTTGGACTTCTACACCCACACCTTCGGCCTTACTCCGGCCCAGGCAGGCACGCTCTTTTTGGTGGTTGGCCTGGGTGCCGCTGCCATCAATCCGATCATGGGCTTGATCGCCGACCGCACCACCACACGGTGGGGCAAGTTCCGCCCCTGGCTCCTCTGGACAGCCGTGCCGTTCGGCATCATCGGCATCCTGACGTTCACAACGCCGAACATCAGTCCGGGCGCAAAACTCATCTACGCTTGGATCACGTATACCCTGCTCCGCGTCGTATACATCGTCAACAACGTGCCCTATGCCTCGTTGACGGCGGTCATGACGCAAGATCCGGACGAGCGGACCAGCATCTCGTCCTACCGTCAAATCGCCGCCAACTCCGCAGGTTTCATCATTGCCAGTCTCGCCATCCCGATGGTCGCGTTTTTCGGGCATGGCAACGATGCTCGCGGCTACCAGCTGACCATGGGCCTTCTGTCGCTGGTCAGCATCGTTTTCTTCATCATCACCTTCTTCGTGACGAAAGAACGCATCCAACCCGACCCGCAGCAGAAGTCCTCGCTCACCCAGTCGCTCTCGGATCTGTTCCAGAATCGTCCGTGGGTCGTGCTGTTTCTGGTCACGCTGTTCTATTTCGCCGCCATCCTCGTGCGTGGCAACGTCATGCCGTCGTATTTCAGATACGTGGTCGGCGATGTGAAGCTCTACGCCTGGTTCAACGGTTTCGGACTCGCGGCATTGCTCTTGGGTGTTGCCTTCTCCACAGCCGTCTCCGTCCGCGTGGGCAAGCGCGAACTCTTCATTGCAAGCATGATCCTGACAGGCGTCTTCAGTACACTGCTGCTTGTCCTGTCCCCGGCGGCCACGGCCCTGATTATCGGAACGGAAGTGCTGCGCCAGTTCTCGTTCGGATTGTCTGGTCCGATCCTCTGGGCCATGATGGGCGATGTCGCCGATTACGGAGAATGGAAAACCGGCCGGCGCGCCAGCGGCACCGTTACCGCGGCCGTTGTGTTCGCTCTGTGGGCTGGCCTCGCGCTCGGCGGTGCCATCGCCGGATGGCTCCTCTCCGGTTACGGGGTCGTCTCTGGGGCCGAGGTACAGACTGCGCACGCGCGATCGGGCATCCTTATGACCGCCAGCGTCTACGCAGGCATTGCCTTCCTTGCCGCCGCGGTGTGCCTCTTTTTCTATCCGCTGTCTCGTGAGCTGACCAGGTCGATCGCCAACGATCTCACCGAGCGGCGAAAAGGGTACGCATCGTGAAGAAAATCGCCTGTCATGCTGTAGTGAAGTTATTGCCAACGGCATGTGCAGCATCTGTGGGCCTGGCGATTCTGCTCACGGTAAGTCCGACCGCAAGCGCAGAAACACCTTCGCTCAAGGACACCTTCAAGGACGCCTTCCTCGTGGGTGCCGCGCTCAATTCGGCTCAGTTCACGGAGGAAGACGCTCGCGGCGCCGCGCTGGTCAAAGCGCAGTTCGACGCGATCACTCCGGAAAATGTTTTGAAATGGGAGCGAGTTCACCCGCAACCGGACAGCTACAGTTTTGAATTGCCCGATCGCTATGTTTCATTTGGCGAGAAGAACCACATGTTTATCGTCGGCCATACGCTCGTCTGGCACAACCAGGTCCCCGCATGGGTCTTTCAAGGCGAGAATGGCAATCCCACAGATCGCGAAACATTGCTGAAGCGCATGAGCGACCACATCCACACCGTCGTGGGCCGCTACCAAGGGCGCATCAACGGCTGGGACGTCGTCAACGAGGCTCTCGAAGAAGACGGCACGCTGCGCCAAACTCCCTGGCTGAAGATCATCGGCGAAGACTACATCGCCAAGGCATTCCAATTCGCGCACGAGGCTGATCCCCAGGCCGAGCTCTACTACAACGACTACAACCTGGAGAATGACGCCAAGCTCAAAGGCGCGGTGGAACTGCTCAAGAAACTTCAGGCCCAGGGTATCCCCATCTCGGGGGTCGGGATTCAAGGCCACTATCACCTGGACGTTCCTACCGACGAGCAGGTGGATGCCGCCATCACCGCATTCGGTAAGCTTGGCCTCAAAGTGATGGTCACGGAACTGGATGTGGACGTGCTGCCCCTCGCCTTCCAATACGTGGGCGCGGACGTCGCGCTTTCCGCTGAACTGCAACCCAAGTTGAATCCGTACGCAAAGGGCTTGCCGCGTTCGATGCAGCAAGCGCTGGCGCGGCGCTACGCCGGGCTGTTCGGCGTGTATCTGAAGCACCGCGGCACGCTTGCGCGCGTTACTTTTTGGGGCGTGACCGACGGAGATTCCTGGTTGAATAATTGGCCCGTCAAGGGCCGAACGAACTATCCGCTGCTGTTCGATCGCAACGGTCGGCCCAAGCCGGCGTTTGATGCCGTTATTCATGCGGCACGGGCGCAGTGAATCGCGCCATAACCAAATCACTCACGCAAAAAAAGCAGGTTGGGTTTTACGGTGAAATCGCGAACGCGGATTCGCCGCGAAACCGAAACGCCATTGCGCGTAATTTGGACTTTGGGTAATGAGGTACAATGCGACGCGAAGGCAAAGGAGATCAACGATGCGGCGTGCATGGATTGTCGTTCTAGTCGTGATGTTGGCTATGGCCGGAGCGGTGAACGCGCAAACAAACTTGTCCGCGAAATGGGAGGAACTGACCGCCGGGGATTTTCGAGAGGCGATTGCGAAGGCACAAGGAACCTGCCTCCTCCCGTTCGGGATCATCGAGAAACACGGTCCGCACCTGCCATTGGGAACGGACCTGCTGGACGTGCGATACGTGACCGAGCATGCGGTGCAGCAAGAGTACGCGGTGATTTTTCCGGCTTACTATTTCGGACAGATTTTCGAAGCGAAGCACGAGCCCGGTACCGTAGCGTACAGCCCTGAAATGCAGCTGAAGCTACTGCAGGAAACGACCGATGAAATGGCGCGGAATGGCTGCAAGAAGGTGGTGATTGTGAACGGGCACGGCGGAAACGAGAGCTTGCTTCCGTACTTCGCGCAGACGCAACTTGCCAAACCGCACGATTACGTGGTGTACGTGCAGTGGGGCCACGAAGCGACGAAGAAGGTTGGCGCAGAGAAGAGCGGCCCAGACTATCATGCAGGGGAGAGCGAAACGTCCAACATGCTCATGACCAATCCCAATCTCGTGCACATGGACCGGGCAAAAAATGAGTCCGGCGCCGATCAGAAGCGGGTGAAACTGCCGGAGAACGTGTACACCGGAATCTGGTGGTACGCGCGCTTTCCTTATCACTACTCGGGAGACGGATCGGCGGCGACGAAAGAGCAAGGCGAAGCAGATGTTCAGAGCTGGATCAATACCGTGGTGCGGGCGATCCGGGCAATCAAAGCAGATGATGAAAGTTTGAAGCTGCAGAACGAGTTTTATGAAAAGAGCCAGCACCCATTGGACACGGTGAAGTAACGGAGGCGGGGTAGGGCTCGTTCTCTTCGTGTGATCACTCAAGCCTTCCTTTTGGAGTAGTGGGTCACCTTGCCGTCGACAACGACGGCCACGTACCTGCCGGCTTGTAGAAACTGCATAACCTTGGCGCCCTTGCGAGCGAGTTCAGCCCATCGGGACTTGGTGTTGGGATTCTGCTGGATGCCGCGGTAGGGCTGGCCATCAAACTTGAAATCGACCTCGACAAGACGTTTGCTGGCGGTCTTGCGAACAGGAAAGGATTCCCCGGCAATCTTAACGGTGATGGAGCGGTGCACCAGCGCCTGGCGCCACAACTCGATCAAGACCTCATCAAGCGCATTCGAAGACGCGGCCATGCCCGGCATGATAACGCCTCACGTGAACCCAAGAAAGGAAAGTGCGGATCAGCGGGAATGGCTAAGCGCGTCCGTCCAAGCGACGAGGCGTTCGCTATTGGAAGCTTCCAGGTCAAAGAATTCAATGCCCATACCCACGCGGGGTTTCACGATGCGAACGACCACCAGGGCTTCCAGCACCTCACCCTTACGAGTGAGTTTCATGCGGGCGCGTGCGTTCATCGAAAGAGGCTTGCTGGTGCAGACAAAGCAACCGCCGAGGGAGATGTCTGAGGTAACGCCACTGACCTGTCTGCCGGTTTCGAGGTCGATGAGTTCAACGTCGGCGGCAAAAGGGTAGCGGATGGTGTAGCGACGGTCTCGAACACCTGGCACACGGATGCGAGCGTTTGCATTTCGATCAGGCATAGACACGATTTTGCTCACACAAAACTCTTCGAGAGACGTAACGTTGGGCGACCTCATGCGGTTAGGCGACCCGTATACAGGTAGTGTGTGGGAAACGTTGCGAAATGAGAATGCGGTTACGGCTGGGAGTTCGCGAAAGGGTAACGCCCGAGAAAGGCCCCGTTTTCGCCCCGTTTGGGTATTAGTGGGAAGGACAATCGGGCTGGCGAGTACCAAATGAGGCACGCGGGAACATGTTAGCCTGACGGAGAATGCAACCTCTGGAAGAACAGATGATCTCCCGCGCTGAAGGAACTCGCCAGAGCGACCGGGTCTCGTTGCGGCTGAGCGTGAATGCGTCGTGGTTCGGGAACGACGGAACAGCCGTGAAACAGGCCGCGGAAACGCTATTGGTGAGCCGCAACGGCGGCGTGCTTCGCCTGACCGAAAAACTTTTTCCGGGACAGGAAATCACCCTACACCGGGAATTGGAAGGCGACCAGAGCAAGTCCGTGCGCGCCCGCATCATGGCGGAGATCGACCGAGAAGGCGACGGGTTCCTCTACGCGATTGCGATTCTTGAGCCGCGAGTGGATTTCTGGGATATCGAGTTCCCCGCGGTGCATAAATCCGAGGAAGCCCTGGCAAGAATGCTGATGGAATGCAGTTTTTGCCAACGTCGGGAAGTTGTGTACCTGAACGAGATGGAGCTGAAGTCGTTCGAAATACGGCGCTGCATTGCGCGATTGTGCCGGCACTGCGATTCGCCCTCGATCTGGATCGAGGCACATTCCGACACTAAGCATAAGGATGGAGTGACGCTCGCAGCGGTTCCCGAGGAGCGCGTTACTCCGCGCAGGAACCGGACGCGCGTAAAGGCCAGGGTGCTGGCGTGCATCCGCAGGCGCGGATTTGAGGAAGAAGTGGCTGTCTGCGAGGACTTGTCGAAGGGCGGGATCAGTTTTCGCAGCCGGAACGAGTATCCGGAAGGCACGCGACTGGAAGTAGCCGTGCCGTACACCCCCGGAGCGGGCGCCATCTTTGTGCCGATCCGAATTGTGTTTTCCCAGGCGATTACGAAAGTCGGGTTGTTCCGGCATGGAGCAGCGTATTTGAAGGCGCCGGAGTAGTTTTCTCGCCGTGGTTCGATAACCGACTACAGAATGAGCTAGGGTTTTGGCGGCGAGAGTATGGCCTGCCAGTTGATGATCGTGTTCCAGAGCATGCGCTGGTCGCCGCGATTGAGATCGCGATGCAGCGGATTGAAGTTGAAGGTTACGACGTGGCCGCTGCCGACGGGTGTGTCTAAAATCGCGGGACGTCCGATCAAGTTCCCTTCTCCCCAGGCTTGGCCACTAACGACAAAAGGAGCGCCTTCGCGGTCGCCCCATTCCAAGACAACGCTCCGGGTATCGATGGGTCCATCAAGACACGTGGTGCAGTACGCCATTCGTAGCCAGCGCCGCGGAATGGAATAAAGCGCGAAATTCTGGCGGAACACGTAGGTGCGCGCGGGATAGCCATAAGCGATCGGATGTTCGGGCTTCGCGAAGGTGACTCGCACGTGCGAACCGGGTGTGCGCGTGACGGCTTGCTGGGCCGCGGCGGAGGAATCGGAGCCGCCGCCTTGCGTGCTGCGCGGAACGCCGCCAGAATCGCGTCGGACCCCGCGGATGATGCCGCCTTCAATCGCGAGCATGGTGCCGCTGCCCAGGGTTACGAGCAAGCCGCCCTGTTCCACAAAACGCTGAATCTGCGCCAGGCCTTCCCAGCCAATCCCGCCCGTGATGTCGTCAGACTCCGCAGGCGTGCCGAGACTGGGAAACTGCGGAGTCTTCTTGAAGGCCATCGGCCCCCAGGCTTTAGGGATGCCTTGAATCTGCTCCGCGAGTTCCAGATCGACGTGGCCGTACAGCAGTACATCGAACTTGTCGTGGAGATTGCCCGCGCGAATGTCTTCATCGCGAACGTAGGTGTAAGGAATCTTTCGCTGGTCGAGAGAGTAGCGCATCCATCCGATGGTGTCGGTGTCTGCCCAAGGAACCCACACGCCAAGGCGGGGGGCTTTTGCGGAATGGTGAGGGATGTCAGGTGCCGATGGAGCGCTGTTGAAATCGAGTCCCAGTTGCGAGGAAGCGTCACGAAGCGCATCAGCAAGGCCAGGTTGCGTGGGAAGAATCCAGGAACCAGCGGGATAGTCAGCGCCGGTGAGGGTGAAGGCGCGTTCCGCGATATCGAGATGGAAGGCCGCAAGACGGTAGCGTGCTTCGAGCAATCCTTCCTGCCCTGTGTCCTTCAATAGATAGACGGTGCCTGAACCCGCGATCTTGCCCACCGGATGCGGAGACTGCGTGAGCAACGCGAGATCCGCGGAACGCACCGCGGCATCGGAAGTCGGAATTGCCTGTAAATGATAGTGAGCGGGAAGCTCCCAGGAAACGTCATCGTATGGCTCGCTGCCATCTTTCGGGTAGTGCTGCGGCGTGAGCAGGTCCACTGCATAGTTGCGATAGGGCTGGTCGAGACGGACGACGTAGGTGCCCGCGGGATAAGAGCCATCTTTCAACGTAAGGGCAGACTGCGCGCGGCTGACCTCAATGTGCTGGCCCATGAGACGGCTGACGAGTTGGGCAACCCGTGCGGGATCGCCCTGATCCGCGGGAATCAGGAAGGCGTAAGGCGCTTCCTCAAGACCCTTGCGATAGGAGTGGAGACTCTTGTGGTAGAAATTTCGAAGCAAGACGTGGGAATTCGTGGCCGCATAGTCGAGTGCGGCCAGGGCAGCCGTCTCGTTATAGTTGACATTGTCTCGCGCGGACCACGAGAACGTTCCCGATGGAGGGGGCACCAGGCGGTACCACTCACGTGAGGTTTCCTCAGGAGCAAGCGACAGAGAAAGTGTTTCGGCGGTCCCGTTGCCGAAAGTTTCATAGCCGCGACCGACGGCATTGTGGTTCATGGCAACCGAATCGAGGTACAGGTGCGCGAAGCCTTCTCCAAAATTCCAAGTGGAGACCCCCGGCATGCCCAGGCCGGTCATGGTTTGCACTTCATAGAAGCTCAGTGCCAGGAATTCGCTGTAGGTGACAGGATCGATGTTGGGATTGTAGGGGCCGGTGCCGTTCCAGGACATCAAGAGTGGAACGGCTTCATGAAGATCGTGAACCACGGTGGGATGCCACTCGTGGAACATGCGGTGGACAGCTTTGGTGGTTTCCTGAGTTTGCTGGTGTGTGTCGCGGTTGATGTCGACAAAAACGTATTTGCCCCAGTAGGGAGGGGATTGGCGAGGCAGCGTGTCACGGTCAGTTTTTCCCTTCAGGTAGCGGTAGAACCACTCAACTTGCTTGTCGCGGCCGTCAGGATTGGAGACGGGGTTGATGAGCACGACCAGGTTTTCGCGGATATGCCGAATCATGGGCTGATCAGAAGCCGCAAGGCGATAGGCGAGTTCCAGGACAGATTCGGTCGAGCCGGTTTCGTCGGAGTGGAGCGCCGCATTGAAATAGTAGATAGGACGAGAATCAGCAATGAGCTTTTCGGCGATCGATGGATCGACTTTCCGGGGGTCAGCGAGAGACGCGGTTGCCGCTTTCAACTTTTCGAGGTCTTGAATTCCCTTTTCATCGCTGATGGCGAGAAGAATAATTTCGCGGCCCTCTTCCGAGTGGCCAATCGCGAAAACACGAGCACGCGGTGAAGCCGCAGCAAGCGCGCGGCAATAGGCATAGGCTTTTGCGGAAGTCACCAGCTCTCCCGGCGCTCCCATGATTCGCCCATAAAAAGCGCGGGGCGATGGCACAGTAGAAGACGCCGGCAAATAGGAAACCCAAGGAGAAAGGAACTGCGATGAAGTTGTCGCTTTGGAGATTTCTTCCGCCGAGCCAGGTTCCGGAACGTCCGGAGCGATCGACGATTGCGCCAGAAGCGCGGCGCAACAGACCAGAGAAAAGAATAAACACACAAAAGACCGAATACGCATGCGGGGCGAACCTCGAGAATAACGTTGAATGAAATGTAGAGCGAGGTGAGTGTACTACATCAGGAAATCGATGAGCGACCAAGCAGCCGACCGGCAAACGAGACAAGTATTTGTGTTGGCGGACCGCCTCAGAAGGCGGTTCCTACAAAGGCAAGGCTATGCCAGGCGCATCGCTAGCCGATGAAGACCCGTTAGTTAGTCGAGGGCGGAGACTGGAGTCTGCTCGCGACGGCGGCGATGGAGATAGTGCATGGCGATGTTGATGTAAATCTCGCCACACGGCGTCTCGATGCACAGGACCATGGCTTCGGTGTCGGCGTTGCCGGCAAGCCCCTCTTCGCTCATGTGAATTTCCGGCGGAAAGACCTTGAAGCGAAAGCCCTGATCATTGAGAAGCGTGACCGAATTGCCGATGACCATATTGGCGAGCTCACACACGGTCTCGCGAATGACCTGCTCGCTCTCAGGAACAGGCGAGCCGGCGAGATGTCCCGCAACGCGGATGGCCACTTCAGGGGCAAGATCGAGGATGACGCGGCCTTCGATATCGCCCTTAATCAGAATGAGCGCGGCGATGCCCTTGCGGCGATAGGTGTTCTCGTCCATCGTCAGGTCGACAATCTTTGTCGGAGCCTGCAGGGACTCCGCAAAAACCGCATCCGCCGCATTGATGAACGGCTGAATGAGTTCCATTCTCATGAGCGCTGCTCCCCCGCCAGCTCTACGGGCGCGCCGGCGGCATTGGGATCGTCTCCCAAAACGTAACGAAGAATTTCGTACAGCACTTCGGGCTTCACAGGCTTTTGCACGAAGTGCTTGGCGCCCTTCTGCAGAGCGGCAAGAATGTTTTCCTGATAGCCGACAGAGGAGACCATGACAATTCGGGCCTCAGGGTGCTGCCGGACGATGCGCTCGACGGATTCAATGCCTTCCATTTGCGGCATGGTGATATCCATGAGCACGATGTCCGGCTTGGAGCGGTTGAACTCTGCGATGGCCGTAAGCCCGTCACCGGCTTCTCCTGCCACTTCCCCGCCGAACAGCTCAATCATCTTGATGAGGTTCTTGCGGGCGAAGACGGAGTCGTCCACAACCAGATAGCGGACTGGCTGGCTGTCCTTTCGAAGTAGCGGCGCAAACTGTGGCATAACCTTCTCCTTTAGCTCCGCGCGCGATCAGGCGCGCGGAGTTGAAACGGGTGTTCGTTCGGATCGTTCTGTCTTTTGGCTTTTGTCGGATTTCTCTTGGGTGTCGGATTTCTCGCTGCCGGGGTGCTCGTTGCCGTAATGGCTTATCAAGAACGCGCCGAGGGTATCAAGCGGCAGAATCTTCATGGCGTAACCTTTGCTGATGGCGGCCCGGGGCATTCCACCTACCACACAGGTGTCTTCACTTTGCGCGATGGTCATACCGCCGGCAGATTTGATGGCTCCCAAGCCCTCGGCTCCATCTTCGCCCATGCCGGTCATCAGGACGCCAACCGCGGTAAGCGCAAACTCTTGCGCGACGGAGTGGAACAGAACGTCAACGGAAGGACGGTGACCGTTAATTGCCTGGCCGTCCGACAAAACCACCATTTCTCCGCGAGGCATGCGCCGGACCATCATGTGGCGATTGCCGGGACAGATCAGAACACGACCGGCAACGAGCAGATCGCCGGATTTGGCTTCCTGTACATCCAGGGCGCAGCATTCGTCCAGTCGGTGCGCGAACATGTCCGTAAAGCCCTCTGGCATGTGCTGAACGACCAAAAATGTGGCCGGAAAATCCGGCGGAATCTGCGAGAGAAGATACTGCAGAGCATTGGGACCGCCGGTAGAAATACCGATAGCGATGACGCGATTGGGTGGAAGAGCAGTACGAGCGCGCTTCTTACCCGGCGGAGGGAGTTCGGCTTCGACCCTGGGCACGGATTTGGGGCCGCCAGCGCGTTTGGCAACCTTGATTTTCTCGATGAGCTGATAAGCGACTGGGTCAAGATGACCGGCCGCTGCATCTTTGGGCTTGGCGACAAAATCGATGGCGCCATGAGCGAGCGCCTTGAACGTCGAGTAAGCACCCTCTTTGGAATGGGTGCTGAAGACGATCACGGGCAGCGGAGCGCTGCGCATAATCATGCGCAAGGTCTCGATGCCGTCCATGCGGGGCATTTCCAGGTCGAGCGTGACCACATCTGGATGCAACTCGGCAATTTTGCGCAGGGCAAACGCACCGTCCATGGCGGTGCCAACCACTTCAATGTCCGGATCGCGCTCAAGGATCATGGGAATGAGCTTGCGCATCAACGCGGAGTCATCGACCACCAGGACTTTCACTCGGCCGTTCATGCGATAGCTCCCAGGTGCAAGGACCGCGACAGTCGCGAAAGAATTGCCGGCACATTCAAGATCAGCACAACGGTGCCATCGCCAAGTATGGATGCGCCGCTCACCAGATCGCTCGAGACAATTTCACCGGGAAGGGCCTTGATGACGAGCTCCTCTTCGCCCACCATGCTGTCCACCAGCAGACCGAAACGTTTTTCCGCCACGCCGATGACGATCACGAAACTTTTTTTCTTTTTCGGTTCGCCCGAATCGACGGCGTGAATTCCTTTAAGTGAGGAGAGCCGCACAAGCGTAAGGATCTGCTCGCGCAAGCGAAGGACCTCGCGTTTGTCCACACGCTGAATTTCGGAGTCAGACACGCGAGTAATCTCCACGACTGAAGACAGCGGTACGGCGAAGAGGCGCCCGCTAACGCGGAATAGCAGCGTCTGAATGCTGGCAAGGGTGAGCGGCACACGAAGAAGAATGGTGGTGCCCTTGCCTTTGACGCTGGTGATGTGTACCGTGCCTTTTAAACGGTCGAGCACGGTACGCACGACGTCCATGCCGACGCCGCGTCCAGAAACTTCGGTAACTTCACTTGCCGTGCTGAAGCCCGGCTCGAAAATGAGATTGAGAAGATCGGCTTCCGTCAGGCGCTCGGCGTCTTCCTGCTTGATCAGCGCATTGCGAACCGCCTGTTCGCGAATCAGATCGAGATCGATGCCACGACCGTCGTCGTGGACTTCAATCACCACTTGCGCGCCCTGATGATAGGCGTTGAAGGAAACCGTGCCTCGTGCCTGCTTGCCTGCGCCGAGTCGCTCGCTGGCGGGCTCGATGCCATGATCCACCGCGTTGCGCACCAGGTGCGTGAGCGGCTCCGCAAGCGCATCGAGAATTCCTTTGTCCAGATCGGTGTGTTCGCCGGCCACTTCGAGAGCGATGTCCTTGCCGCAAAGTTTCGCGATATCGCGGACGACGCGCGGGAAGCGACGAAACAATTGTTCGACCGGAACCATGCGAATCTTTAGAACACATTTATGCAGTTCGTCGAGAACTCTGGATTGGAACGCCAGGGTCTCCGCAAGCTTCGTCCGGATAGGATCTCGCGAATGGCGGGCATCAAATTCGGCCAGCGTGCGGTTCAACATGGACTTGCCGATGATCAATTCACCGACAAGATTCATCACCGCATCGATGCGCGAGGCGTCAACGCGGACTGTGCTCTCGGCAACTGCCGCAACCGCCGACGAGCCCGCAGAGTTTTTGGCAGCTGACGGTTCGGCGGAGTCGTGGGGCTTCGCGGCGATTTGAGCGGCTTGCGCTTCCAGAATGTCGCCCAAAAGCTCATGCTCGGCGGAATCGGCGTGATCGGCCGGCTCCACGCGAACGTCGGAAACCACGGAAGGAATCTGGCAGCGATGAGAAACATGCTCAATGGGATGAGGGCTGGCGACGGCAGCTTCGACGACTTCAACAGCTGCAGCCGCAAGGTTGTCTTCGGGCCGTAAAGCGATGACGGTGCCGCAAGTGTGCAGCACGTTTCGAATCAACTGAAAGGCGGCCGCGCGCATGACGCTATTGGGATCGATTCGCAGGGCAACATTGTAGACATGGTCGCCGCGCAGAAGCGCCTCGGAAATCATCAAGCGCTCATATTCGCTCCAGGCAAAGGATGCTCGAACCTGTGCGGCAGGGGAATCGCCTGCGGACTGGGCCCGACCTGGCGATTGTAGCAAGTGGTGAATGAGAGCGCGCAGAGGATCGCTAGAAGGAGGTTCGGCTTGCCTTTGGTACGCGCTAAGCATGCTCTCAAAGGTGTCCACCGCAGCGAGCACAACTTCGGCGAGCTTTGTGCCGTGCGTCTGGGTGATCTGCCAAGAGAGCACATCTTCCAGTTCATGAGCGATCTCGCTCAACTTCTGAAAACCACAGGCAGCCGAATCGCCCTTTAAGGTATGTACGGCGCGGCGCACACTACGAATGAGATCCTCGTCCGCAGGGTGCTTTTCGAGTTCAAGCCCGGCGTCGTTGATGACCTGGAGAAGTTCCGCGGCACTTTCGAAGAAAAGCGCGCGAAGCTCCGATCCACGATCCTCGGGGATAAAACTCACGAATTCACCTCGAGGCGCTTGTAGGCAGTGCCATTGTTCTCATGAACCATTTTGAATTTCTGGGTGAGGCCAAAAAGGCTTTCCGCGTGGCCAACGAATAGATATCCCCCCGGATTCAAGCAATGCCAGAACTTCTCAATGAGGCGTTTCTGCTCCGCCTCGTCGAAATAGATCATGACGTTGCGGCAGAGGATGATGTCATTGCGCCGGGGCAAAAATTCGGTTTTCAGGTTGTGGAAGTCGAACTGAACAAGTTCTTTGAGTTGCGGCTTGACGGAATATTTGTCGCTGGCTTTTTCGAAGTAACGGAGTCGTGTGGTGTAGTCGACAGGCTCCATTTGAATTTCCGTGTACAGGCCTTCCTGGCCAGTGCGAAGACTGGCGTAACTGATGTCAGAAGCCACGATTTCGAGTTTCCATGGCGGAGGAATAAGCGGCTTGGGAGAAGGCATCTCAAACGGGAGCGGATTGCGGAGATAGTAGTACGCGAGAGCGTCACAGATAAGGATGGCGACGGAATAGGGCTCCTGGCCCGCCGAACAACCGGCGCTCCACACGCGAAGATTCCAGTCGCGGCGCTCCTGCTTGTGGTGAAGAATTTCCTCAAGAACGGATTTCTGCAGAAGATCGAGCTGTGGCCGGTTGCGAAAGAAACTGGTTTCGTTGACGGTAAGGTTTTCAAGAAGCAGGGCGAGTTCCGCGCGGCCTTCGCGGCTGGTAAGCAAGCGATAATAGCTGTAGAAAGAATCGAGCTGGCAGGCCTTCAACCGGCGCTGCAGGCGGTCCTTCAGGAAATGAGCGCGGCGCTCATCAAAATACATGCCGCACTCCTGGTATACAAGAGTTTGCAGGAGCTTGAGTTCCGCTTCGGTGAGCTGAACCTGAGCAGTGATGGTTCCCATACTGGGTGCGTGCAACGTTCCTACAGCCGGCGGCTCCCACGGCAGAGCAACTAACGCGCGGCTGCGACGGGTTCCGCGGCCTCCTCAAATTTCTTGCATTCCGGTTGACGCAATAGCCTGGCAATATCCAGGAGAATAATGAGCCGGCCTTTCAGCTTGCCGACACCAGTGACATAGCTGGATTCGCCCTCAGCAAAGACCGTGCCGGGCGCGGCGATTTCCGAGGGAGGAATTTTCAGCACCTCGGAAGCGGAGCTGACGATCAATCCGAGAAGCTTGTTTTCCAGTTCAACGACGAGAATGCGGTTTTTCTTGTCGGGCTGAACTGCCTCGATGCCGAAACGCTTGCGCAGATCCATCACCGGAATGATTTTTCCGCGAAGGTTGATGACCCCTTCGATGGCATCCGGAGCGTTGGGTACCGAAGTAATCTCGGGGACGCGAACAATCTCGCGCACGGACCCGATGCGAACGCCGTACGTTTCATTGCCGATGCGAAAACCAACAACTTGGTAGTCTTTCTCCATGTGGTGGTCTCCGCGTCAGTTGCGTCCGACTTCGGCAAATTCGTATTCATTGGACCCGGAATTGGGCTGCCGACGCGGCGGAACGATCTCGCGACGGTGGCGAGTTTGGCCGGACCGGTCGATCACGAAGCGGTCCATATTGTCGAGCAGGTTGCGGGAAAGTTTGAGCATCTGCTCGGCGGCAGCGGAAAGCTCGGTGGAACTGGAAGCGGACTGCTGAACCAATTCACGCATTTTGTCCATCGCGCGGACGACAGCCTGCGCGCCGGAAGCTTGCTCCTCGACGGCAGAGTTAATCTCCTGGGTAATTTCAGTCAGGCGATTGGTAGCCTTAGCGATTTGTGAGGAGCCGACAGACTGTTCGTTGGTGGCGGCGCCGATTTCCTGGGAAAACTTGTAGACTTCGGTGACGACGTCGGAGATTTTGTGAAGCGCGGTGCCAAGATCGTTTCCGAGGCTCAAGCCTTCTTCAACGATTCGCGTGCTGCGCTCCATGTTTTCGACGGCCTGGCGGGCCTCTCGCTGGATGCTCTGGATCAGGTCGGCAATTTCCTTGGTGGATTGCGTGGATTTTTCGGCGAGCTTGCGGACTTCGTCGGCAACCACCGCGAAGCCGAGACCGTGTTCACCGGCGCGCGCTGCTTCGATGGCGGCGTTCAAGGCCAGCAGGTTGGTCTGTTCTGCAAGGTCGTCGATGACTTCGATGATCTTGCCAATGTCGTCGGCGCGATGGCCGAGGATGTTGATAATTTCCGCGGAAGACTGGATGGCGCGATTGGTGCGGTTCAGTCCATCCGTGGTCTTCTCCATCGTGGCGATACCGGTAACCACTTCTTCGCGCGAGCGGTTGGCAATATCCAGCAGGACCTTGGCGGTATCCGCGACGCGCTGGATGGAAGTGACCATCTGATCGATGGATGCGGACGTTTCCGCAACGCTGGAAGCTTGTACCTGCGTGTTCTTCACCACGTTCTGCACGTTGATACTCATTTCGTGCATGGTGCTGGTGACTTCTTCGATGGCGGAGGAGGCTTGCACGCTAACTTTGGCTGATTCGTCGGCAGCGCCGGCAACCTGATTGGAGCCAGCCGAAACTTGCGAGGCACCGTCGCGTGTGGAGCGAACGATTTCCTGCAAACCGTGCGCCATGCGGGCGAATGCGTTGCCCAGTGTGTCGCGCTTGGAGCGCGGTGCTACTTCAACCGTGAGATCGCCTTCGGCCACGGCCATGGATACACTGGCCATTTCCTTGAGGTAGGCGACCATATTGTTGAACGTGGTAGCGAGTGCGCCAATTTCGTCGTTGCGGTGGATGTCAATGTTCTGGTCCAGGTCGCCAGAATCGCCGATCTCGCGGGCGACTGTAATCAGGTGCTGCAGGGGTTCGGTGATGGAGCGGGCGGTCCTGACGGCGGTGTAGCCGATCATGAGCAGGGCCAGAATCGAGCCCAGCAAGATTGCGGCGTAGCTCAGGATACTCGCCTTGTCCGCGGTCTTCTGGGAATCCGCCAGCGCTCTGCTGATATCTGCATTGGCCTGATCGAGAACGATGGAAGACTTGTTGAGCCACGATGTGGGATCTTTCTGCAAGTAGAAGATCTGGAGATCCGAGACCGTGGCATCCCCGGAATCCACTTGGTGGCGCTTGGCAAGCAGCGGCTTGCCAAAATTATCGGCCCAGCTGGCTTCGGTGCTTTCCACCTGGATCAACGCAGTGCGCATCAAATCATTCTTGGTTTCGGACTGGCCGCGCTTGACCATATCGCTAAGTTCGGTGAAACCGCGATTGACCTTTTCCTCGTCGCGCGGGTCCCCGCTGAGCAAAAAGTCATTCAGATTCAAGCGATTCTGCATGATCTGGTAACGCACGGCTTCCGTGGTTCGCACACTCTCCAGTGTGGAAGATGCTTCGCTGCTGGCCCGGCTGGCTTTCCAAATCGTGCCGATATCCACCAGCAGCAGGATGAGCAGAATGAGCCCGATCCCTCCAAAACCTCGATACAGCTGCGTTTTGATCGTCATTGCGTTACTTCCTCCGCTCCCCTAACAACCAGTTGAAGCGCTATCCCCTCGGCCAACTCGCTACGCGACGCTCACTGCTGCTGCTGCTTGAATTCGAACTCGATGATCTGTGTGGTTTCCTCGGGCGCCGGCTCAAACCGCCACTCCCGAAGACAATCGGAGGCAGCCTGCACAAGAACCGGATGACCGCCCACGGGGCGTGAATTCTTCACCTTGCCGTCCGTACCGATCACGACCTCGATCTTGACCTTCCCTCCGATGCCAAGCCGCCGTGCCAGGTCCGGGTACGTTGGATTGGCTCTTACCTTGACCTTTCTCTTGCCTTCTTCGACGTTGGATTGCTGCGCGATCGCAAGGGACCCGGCCAAGACCCCGGCCGCGACCAACGCAAGAATCGTCTTCCCCCATCCGCTGTGAATGGACACCGGCGTCCTCCTCGGGCGGGAAACTACCCCACCGGAGAGAAGGCAAGTGCAATGCCAGGATGAAGGGCGCCGAGAAGAAACAGAAAACCAGCCCAGCAATTATGGTAAACACTTACTCTGCAATCAGATACGGACAGAATGAAAACGGCGTGACGCGGAAGCAGCTTCGCCAAATGTCTCAAAACGGCCGAGCCGAGCTACGCCGTGATCTCAGGCTGAGACGCTGGCGCATCTGACGGCGGGTCCAGGGTAACGCATGCGAACTCCGCGCGGGAACGGGGATTGACTCAGAATGAGATTGCTAAGTAGCTTGGAAGTGCGTGGTTCCTAAATTGAGACGCACGCAGAGCCCCTAACACTCCATGCGTGGACGAAAGTCTATCTCCGCCCGGCGCCGTGCGGCTCCCAACAGCCGCAAGTTACCGAACCGCGCAAAAATCGATCATGCGGAAGAATTAATGGATTTGGCAGTGGCGGCTGCCAATTCACGCGAGTTGCCAGCGTTTCTGGCCGCCTTTGCTTCGCGCGCAGCGGAGATGTTGGGAGGGGAATGGGGCGGCGTCGGGGAAATCTCGGGGAATCGCGTGCAATTGTACTCCGCGGCGAAGGACTTCCCGGGCGACAAGGGAGACTGGGAGTGGCTGCTAGAGAACATAGCAGCCAAGCGAAACGGCCTGCAGGTGGCACGCTTGCCGGAGCGCACCGCTTATTGCGGGATGTTTCCGATTTACGCCAGCGATCGTGAACTGATGGGCACGCTATGCGTGATGCGAGAGAACGCCAAGTTTTCTGCCGCGGAAGAAAAATTGATGACCGCGCTGGCCAGCCACGCAGCGCTGTCCATGGAGAAGGTGCGGCGATTTTCGCAGTTGGAGCGCTCAAAAAAGCAGTGGGTCGAGGATATCGACGCGATCAGCGACTACATCGTGGTGCACGATCAGAGCTGGAAGATTGTGCGCACGAACCGCTCTTTGGCGACTCACCTGGGAGTCTCGCCTGTTGCGCTGGTCGGTGAACTAGTGAACAGCTTGCGGCACATTGCGGAGACGGGCAGCGCGCTGCCCTGCCCATTCTGCCGGAATACCACCGAGGCGCGCGAGGAGTACACCGCTACGGCCGAGGGCCACACATTTCTGGTGTCAACGTCGCGCACACGAGGAACAACAGAAGAAGATGCTCGCACGATTCACGTCCTGAAGGACATTACCGACCGCCTGGAAGCCGAACGCCGTTATCGAGAGCTTTTTGACAGCATTCAGGAAGGCTTATTCTTCGCCACGCCCGATGGACAGTTTCTTGACGTCAATGACGCCATGGTGCGCATGCTGGGCTATGACTCGCGCGACGAACTTCTACGCGCCGACGTCAGTCCTCATCTGTATCCCACCGTTGCCGCAAAGAAACGGTTTGTGGAGGCCATCGCGGAACGTGGGATGTTGCGAAACTATGAAGAGACGTTACGCAGGAAAGATGGCAGCTTGCTGCATACCATGCAGAACATCAGCGCGGTAAGAGACGCGCAAGGACATGTGGTGCAGACGCGCGGGCTGATGCTGGACGTGACGGAGCAGAAGATGTTCCAGTCGCAACTGCAACGCGAGCGCGACTTCAACCAAAAGATATTGAACACCACGCAGAGCATGATTCTGGTCCTGGACACCGCCGGGCTGATCAGCTACGCGAACCGGCGCTGCTACGAGGCGGGTTATCAAGAAGATGAAATGATCGGTCACCGACTGGAAGAGTGGGTGGAAGCGTCGCACCGGCAGGACTTCGAAGCCGCGCTGCAGACCACGGCACAAGGACAGCAAGTGGAGAATCTGGAGCTGCGAGTGAGGCGCAGCGATGGCTCGATGGGACATTTTTCCATCAGCCTGAGCCCGATGCGGGATGAGAGTCGGCAGGTGAACAGTGTTGTGGTGGTCATGACGGACATCACCGACGCCGCATTGTTACAGGCAAAACTGGCACACTCGGAGAAAATGGCCACGATCGGGCGCCTGGTTTCCGGCGTGGCCCATGAAGTGAATAATCCGTTGGCAGCCATTTTGGGTTTCACGGACCTTTTGCTGGAAAATCCTGCTGTCCCGGAATCGGCGCGCGAGGATTTGAAGATCATTCTTCAAGAAACCCAGCGAACGAAAGAAATCGTGCAGGATTTACTGAGTTTCGCCCGGCAGAAACCCACGCAGCGTGAACCGGTTCAAGTGAATGCCATCCTGCGCCAAACCATTAAATTAAGGAGCTACGACTTTTCGAGCCATGGCGTGGAGGTGGTGGAGGAGTTCGACGAGGGAATCGGCCCGACACTGGGAGACTCGCAGCAATTGCAGCAGGTATTCCTGAACGTCCTGAATAATGCCTACGACGCCATCCAGGAGTCCGGAAATCACGGCACAATCCGCATTCGCACGCGCCGGACGCAGGATTCCATCGAAGTGGCGTTCATCGACAACGGAACCGGCATTGCTGAGCCCGAACGCATTTTCGATCCCTTCTTCACAACCAAGCAAGCCGGAAAAGGTACCGGACTGGGCCTGAGCATCTGCTACGGCATTGTGCGAGCCCACGGCGGCGAGATTTTTTGCTGGAACAATCCCGAAACGGAAGAGCGAGGCAGCACGTTCGTGGTGCGCCTGCCGCAGGCCACGGAGAACGCGATTGCGGCCGCAGCGGTGAAAGAGGCGGGTAGATGAGCGGATCCAGGGGCGCGACAAAAGCGTTCTCGCCAATCTTGCTGATCGAGGATGAAGCCTCGGTGCGGGCCTTCGTGCGCACGGCACTGGAGCGTCGCGGCTACATCGTCGTGCAAGCCTCTTCGGGCGCGGAAGGGCTGGAGCATCTCGCCGAGGGGGAATATGCCGGAGTCATTTCCGATATTCGAATGCCGGGAAGCATCAACGGGGCCGATGTGCACCGCTGGATCAAGAAAAACCGGCCGGACCTAGGTGGACGGATCATTCTGATCAGCGGGGATACCGCCAACAGCGAGACGCAGACGCTGCTACGCGACAGCGCGACACCGTGCATTGAAAAGCCTTTTCGGGTCCAACAACTGATTGCGATAGTGGAGACGACATTCGGAAAACCATGAGCGAAGATCTGAAAATCAAGCTGTTGGTAGTGGACGATGAGCAGAGCATCCGGCGATTGTGCATGACCATCGGCACTTCCCTGGGCTTCACGTGCAACGAAGCCGAAAGCGCGGAATCCGCGGTCACCCGGCTGGAAACCGATCCGCCGGACCTGGTGTTGACCGACCTGAAGTTGCCCAACCAGTCCGGGGTAGCGCTGCTGAAGCAGGTTCGCAATATATTGCCGCGCACGGAAATCGCTATCATGACCGGCCATGGATCGATTGAGTCAGCGGTCGATGCAATGAAATTGGGAGCGTACGACTATATTGAAAAGCCGTTCCGCGTAGAAAAAATGCGCCTTCTGCTGCAACGCATGGCAGAAAAGATACGCCTGGTGAATGAAAATGCGTTTCTGCGGGAACGCGTGAACACCGAAGAGAACCTGGATGGAATCATTGGAACTTCTGCGGGGATGCAGGACGTTCTGCGCATGATTTCGCGGCTGAAGGATACGCGGACGGCGGTCTTGATTTTCGGAGAAAGCGGCACCGGAAAGGAGTTGGTGGCGCGGGCGATCCATTTCCGCGGCGCCTTGGCGCAGGCGCCTTTCGTGGCTGTCGATTGCGGCGCCTTGGTGCCAACGCTCATGGAAAGCGAATTGTTTGGCTACGAAAAAGGCGCATTTACTGGCGCAACTCGATCGAAGTCCGGTCTTTTCCAGGCGGCAAACGGGGGAACGCTGTTCCTGGACGAAATTGGCGAATTGCCGCTGGAGATGCAGACGAAGCTATTGCGGGTGCTACAGGAAAAGGAAGTACGGCCCGTGGGCAGCAACGACAAGGTAAACGTCGATGTGCGAGTGATCGCAGCAACGAATCGTGACCTGGAATCCGCGTATCGTGAAGGCACATTCCGTAAGGACCTGTACTTCCGCTTGAACGTGGTTACCGTTCATCTGCCTCCGCTGCGGGAACGCCGCTCCGATATTCCTATGCTGGTGCACCACTTCCTGAACCGTTACGCACCCACGACGCATCTTCAGGTGACGCCGGCCGCCATGAAGAGTCTGCTGCAATACGACTGGCCGGGGAATGTGCGCGAACTGGAAAACTGCATTGCCCGCGGCGTGACGTTGGGCGCTCAGGCAGTAATCGACGTGCAAGATCTGCCGCCCTCCATCCGCGCCGAGCAGCCAACAGGCCAAGCGATGACACCTCAAGACGCCGCCAGTCTTTCCACCACGGCACTAGCCGAGATGGAGAAAATGACCATCTTGCGCGTATTTGAGCAGGCCAACGGGGACAAAGCCCTGGCGGGAAAAATGTTGGGGATCAGTCGCGCCACCCTGTACCGAAAGCTGAAACGGTATAACATTCCGCTTCGCGGCGGGGCGCCAGATAGTCCCACAGAAGAAGAGCAGGCACGTGGTGTTGGACGCTGACGGCGTCTCAAGCGGCCGAGGAAATGGCGTGTTTGTCGCAAGTGGGAATGAGACAGTAGCGTTTCAGCCTGAGACATTCGTTAGCCGAACCGAAATGGGAAATTCATAAGCCCCTTCATTTCCGCTACTTCCAAATCGCGTATCCACCGGGACATGTGGCGCTCTGCGTGCAATTCCCTCCTGCACATTGTGTTCCCGGCCATGCCGTGTGTGCGCTTTCACACTCATTGCGGCCGAAGCTCGTAGCTCGAACAGACCATAGGCGCCGGGGTAAAGCGAACGATGGCATTGCTTGCGAATGAGCGGGGATGTGCGGAACAGCTCGCGCGATTTTTTCCCACACTCCCGGCAGTACGCATACCTGTGCGAGTGCAATCGCTGCGACCCGGCCAGTCGAAATTGCAGGAGTCGACGGTGGTGGAATTTGGCGGGTCGGAATACGCCATTTTCCTTTCCACCCTGCCGATGGAGTTCGATGAACGTGTCAGGGTGATTCGGGATGGTAACGGGCGTGGGGCGGAAGCCGCAGTGATCGCCCTGCAGTACCACGAAGGACGTAAGGCAGTGGCCGTCAGATTTCTGCAAGGCCCCTGCGACTGGATGCAGCCGTGAACAAAACGATGACAACGCCGAATATACCGGCACCGCCAAAAATGGACAACTCGCGGCAAGCGCAATGGGTGGAAAATCGCTCGGTTTTCCCTATCTATCTTGCGCTAGCCAAACACCTGCAGATTGAGATTCCCTTTCCACCGAACAAGCGGGTGCTGCCGGAAAAGGCAGAGCTCGATCTTTTCACTCAAGTGCACACGTGGCTGGACTCTATGGATCAGCGTGTCCTGGTTCATCAGCTTCGCCACCTGCTGCAAATGACCACGCTGAATGCGAGTGAAAGCGGCCTTCGCGCCTTGATCATGCGGCACCTGAAGAAACCTTCCAAGACCATTACTGACCGGGACAAGATCGACTTCCTGCTGGTGCAGTATTTTGCGCTTTGCGCGCCGGCCAAAACCTACCACAAGCAAATTGAACTGGGTGACGTGGCGCACGTGATGAAACCGGTGCTGGGAGAGGTGGACACTGCCCCGCTGCCGTGGTGCGAGCCCCTGGAGAAAATGATTGCCTCGTTACGAAGCTTTAAGAGCCTTCGCGACATCCTGAAGACCAATTTCATCGATCAAGGGCGACGGGTGAAGGAAAGTGCCGGGGGGATGTTCTACGATCCTTCGGCGATGCTGGCGTTTGTGCGTTTTAACTTCCTGCTGAGGCGCACGTTGATTGAATTGATGCATGCCGATTTGATTTTCGTTCGTTCGGGCTTGACTCATCTGGAATCGGCGGGGACGCGCACGGTGGACTGCCAGTCGTTCGGCTTGACCGCAGCGGAACCTATCGCGAGAGTGAGGCAACTGACGGACGAATGGAAGCAGCCATTCCAGAAGGAATACACGGAACGCTCGGTAAATCAGGCTTTTGACAAGCTGTTGTCTTTGCGCGCAGACGTTGAGCGCACCATGGAAAAAGTGCTGGGCAAGCCGGTGGAAGCACCAAAAACCGTGCTGGCCGCCCCATCAACGCCCGCGTCGAGCCAAACCGGCGCATCCGCTGGCATGGGAAAAAGCGAAAGCACCGCGGATTCGCAGTCGTCGAAGAAGGAAGACGACGCTCCGGCGCTCGATTTCGAAACCTGCATGGAACAAATCTGGGAGCAGTTGATTGCCGCAACACCCTCGCGCGGCCGCTCCATGACCACAGTCCGTTTGGGCGCGGCGCGCTTGCTGATGTCCTCGTGGGAGGTGGCGGCATTCGTGAGCGAAGACGGGCCGGCGGCAGAAGATTTGCGCCGGGCCGTCGTTGCTCGAGCGCTGGTGACAGCAGCACTGGAACAGGCCAAGCAGTCGGGCAATAACTCTGGACTGGAGAGCGCGCTGACGATCGCACGTGTTGAGGTTTCGCGCTTGCAGGAACGCGTGGAAGTTGCCAAACAGGCAAAAGACACGGAGGCGGCGGTGAATCTTGGCATCAGTACAAAGCGCCTGCTTTCCGCGTTGGATGAAGCCGAAAAACTTTGATTCCCTGCTCGAGGGTCCGGCAGGCGTAAGAGAAACAGTTAGGGAGCACGGTTCCATTGCGAAATACAAGCGTATTGATTCTCACCGATGACAGTGAATTCGCCCGGTTGTTGACGGCCTGCTGGCAGACCGAACGCCAACTGCCGGGGATTTCGGTTTTGACGGGCGACTTTTGCTCGCACGGCGAGAGCCTGAGTGCGGACTTGCTCGTTGTCGGACCGCTGAAGGATACCAAGCTGGCAGATGTACTGCGCGGGATCGAACCGAACACGGCCGTGATTCTCTGTGCGCCGGCGGAAGCTCAGCAATTCGGACTGCTGCGCAAACGCTATCCGCGTTTGCTGCATGTGCCGCTGCGCGAGGATTGGACCCAAGTGGTGTTGCTGATGGCGGGTGAATCGCTTCGCCGCACCGAAGCGCAGCGCTTTGCGAAACAGGCAGAGCATCGCGCAACGCAAAATGCAAATCATGCCATGCTGGGACGCTACATGATGGACATGAAGCACAGCGTGAACAACGCGCTGACTTCGCTATTGGGAAATGCGGAATTGCTGCTGCTCGAGCCGGGCGAACTTTCGGCACAATCGTTGGCGCAATTGAAAACCATTCACACCATGGCACTACGCATTAATGAAATCATGCAAAGATTCTCATCGCTTGCCAGCGAGATGCGAGAGGCTGAGACGTCTTCTCAAGCTGAGACGGAAGAAGCATCGGCGCGGCTATTTCCGCGCCAATAGTGCCGCCCAGACCGCGCGCAACACCTGCATTTTCATTGCGTTAAGAAAACTGGACAACTTTTACCACGGAACCGTCAAGCTGGCCGCTGACGTGCATTTTTCCGTTGTGGAGAACCATGTGGAGTGAAAGCTTGTGCAGAAAAAAGTGCTCATCGTCGATGATTCGCCGGCTCAAGTGAAGTTCATTCAGGGGCTACTGGAGCCGGAGGGCTACGCACCGCTCGGATTGAATGATCCAAAACGCGTAGAAGAATTTCTGGCTAGCGACCGGCCCAGCGTGATTCTGCTGGACGTGGTGATGCCAGAGCGCAACGGCTTCCAAGTTTGCCGCGAGTTAAAGGGCAACGCGGAGTTCAACGCCATTCCCGTGATCCTGGTGACCTCGAAGGACACGCCCAGTGACAAGTATTGGGGCGAACAACAAGGTGCGGATGGCTACATCACCAAGCCGTTCACGCGCGAAGATTTGCTGCGGGCGGTTCGCCGTTTTGTGTAGCAGCCGAGGGCTTAGCGAATGAATGAAGATTTCCATCTGGCGCCTCTTCCCGCTGACGCGGAGATGGGCGATTTGCTCGAGTCGCTGGGACCACTTGGTGAGCGGCCGCCGGAATCGCAGTACTGCGTATTCCGCAGCGGTCGTGAACGGTTCTGCTTCCCGGTGCTGGATGTCGAAGAAGTACTGGAGTGGCCGCTGGTGACCAAGCTGCCGCTCGCCCCGGCATATGTGCTGGGCATTTTCAATCTGCGTGGCGCGATTGTTCCACTGATCGATATTGCGATGACGGAAGGGCGGCGGCCAGGACTGCTGCCCAAGCACGTGGTGGTGGCTTCACTGCGCGGCGGCGGGCATCACGAGGATTTGAGGATTGGCATCGCGGCAGATGAAGTTGTCGGGACTTATTCGGTGAACGACGCGGAAGATTTATTGGAACAGGCGCCGGAGAACGTGCCGCACTGCATCGGCATGCTCCGTCACGACGACCGGTTGGCGCTGGTGATCGATCTGCACCGGCTGTTGGAAGTGTATCCGGGGCCGAGTATTTGAAGGGTTCAGGGGAAGAGTTTGGGAGGAAGGTAATGAAATCGCGACTCAGTGGCACCATCTGGATGCTGACGATCTTCAACGGCCTGGCATTGTTTGCTGTGCTGGGCCTCGCCTACAGCGCGGGGCGGCAATCGAACGGCGCGTCCATGTCCGAAAGCAGCGGGCTCATCTTTGCCGGCGTAATCGCCCTGGGCATGAGCATCGTGTTGGCCTGGAGACTCGGCGCCGCTTTTCTCGGGCCGGTGAACGAACTGGCCGCGTTCTCCGAACGACTCGCCGCGGGTGACGCTAAGGTGCGGGCGGATGTTAACTCGGGCGATGAGTTCGGTTTTATCGCGGAAAATCTGAACCGCGCGGTGGCCAAGGTTTCGAAGGCTTCGAGCAATCAGGAAGCCAGCGAAGCGTTGCAGCGCAGCATCACCGACTTGCTGGCAGTCATCAATCAGGTGGCGCGCGGCGATTTGACCCTGCGCGGCAAGGTCACGAACGACGCGCTCGGCAATGTTTCGGATTCTATCAACTACATGCTCGACAATTTTACCAAGGTGCTTGAGCGCGTGCGCAAAGCCGCGATGGAAGTTACGGCGTGCTCCAACAACATTCTTGTGGCGGCCGACGAGATGCAGGCGGGCGCCACGCAACAGGACCAAGAAATCACCAACACTTCAAGCGCGGTGGAAGAACTCACCGTATCGATGAAGCAAGTATCCAACAACGCCGAAGCAAGCGCCGAAGCGGCTCGCCGCGCGTTGGACGCGGCCGAACAAGGAAACCGCGCAGTGCGCGACACGCTCGATGGCATGCAGCGAATCCGTTCCTCGGTGCAGGCAACCGCCAAGAAAATCAAGTCGCTGGGTGATCGTTCGTTGGAAATTTCGGAAATCATCAACGTGATTAACGACATCACGGAGCAGACCAACTTGCTGGCATTGAACGCGGCAATCGAGGCGGCGCGCGCGGGCGAAGCGGGCCGAGGCTTCGCAGTCGTCGCCGACGAAGTTCGCAAACTGGCCGAACACTCCCGCAGCGCGACGAAAGACATCGCGGCACTAATCAAGGCGATTCAGGCTGAGACCAATGAAGCCGTGGTGGTTATGGAAGAAGGCACGAAGGAAGTGGAATCGGGTGCAACGCTGGCTGATCAAGCTGGCCGGGCGCTGGACGCGATTTCCAGCGTGGTGCGCCAGTCCGCCGAGCTGGTCCAGGAGATTTCACTCGCTTCCAAACAACAGGTGCGCGGCACGGAAGGCGTGGCGCACGCGATGCAAATCATTTCCAACATCACTCGCCAGACTTCCCAGGGAACACGCGGAACGGTGGCAACCGTCAGCCAGCTCGTGAAACTGTCGGATCAATTGAACGAAGCGCTGGCGCAATTCCGCGCTCAATCGAAAGCGAATGCCGCGGCGATGGAAGAGCCACGCCAGCCCGTCCCAGCGGGTGCTTTGCGATAGCAACGAGTTCGAGTTCCGGAGCATACGCCGGAGCTAGAGTTGGACGGCCATGAGCGAACGCCACAGGGCGGGACACGGTTTGAGCGAACACGAATTGAGCGAGATCCGCATGCTGATCGAGGAGCGGACGGGGATTCATTTCGACGAGTCGCGAGAGAGATTCTTCTCTACGCGAGTGCGTGAGCATCTGCACGCGAAGGAGCAGCAGCGCGGCTGCGATCTGCTGCGGACGATTCGCAAATCGAATGTGGAATATGAGGCGCTGTTGGAGCGATTGCTGACGCAGGAGACATCGTTCTTCCGCTATCCGGCGGTGTACGACGCATTTGAAAAGCGCGTGTTGCCCGAACTGCATACCAAGAAATTCTGGAAAAGCCCGCGAACGCTGCGCGTTTGGAGCGCCGGCTGCTCCACCGGCGAAGAGCCCTATTCCATCGCGATCACGATTGTGGATTCCCTTTCCTTTGCCGACGCGTGGAACGTCGAAATCCTCGCTACGGACGTAGGCAGGCAGGCTCTGCGTCACGCCGAGCGCGCTACATATTCGGGTCGCAGCATCGGCAGCGTAAGCGAGAAGCAACTGGCCGCTCACTTTGCGCCCGTCGACGGCGGATACCAGGTGAAACCGCGCTTGCGGAAAATGATTTCGTTTGCACAGATGAATCTGGCGTCGCCAGTGTATCTCGGCCGCATGGACCTGATTTTCTGCATGAATGTACTGATCTACTTCACCGAAGAACGCCGCCAAAGCCTGGTGCAGCGCTTTTACGAGGCGTTGGAGCCTGGTGGATATCTCTTTCTGGGGCATTCCGAATCCATCTCCAAGATGCCCGTGAAATTTCAGGCCATCGTGCTGGGCGATTGCATCATGTACCGGAAACCCACGGCACCGGGATGGTACAAGGGGGAACTGGTAGCGGAGGGACGCGCGTGAGTACGCCGGATCGCGAAGCCGTCGAGCTTTTCCTCCAGGAAGCTTCCGAGCACCTGCAGTATCTGCGGGAGTACGTCGGCGTGTTGCAAGAGGTTACTCCGCGGAAAGAGGACACGGAGCGGCTGTTCATTGCTGCTCATACGCTGAAGGGCACTTCGGCGAGCTACGGCTTTCCCCGATTCTCTGAGGTGGCCGGCAAACTTGCGCACATCTTTCAATATGCGCTGAATGCACCTTTGGGCGACGATCTCCACGGGCCGCTGACCGAATTCCTATCCGATGGCATTTCCCTGCTCGAAACCAGCCTGATCGAGATCAGCGACACCGGTCAGGAAAATGTCGAGGACGCGGCCACATTCAAGGAGCGCTACCGCTTTGCGTTCCCGCCGGATCCGCCGCCGCTTAACCTGGAAGCCACAGAGCGGGACAGGCCCGCTGGTCTCTACGACTCGATTGAAGAACCCGCGGTAGCGCAGACTGGGCTTACCGGGTCGTATTTCGATGCCCTGCCGGCTGACGATGAAGTCCCCGAGGAAATCCAGGAATTTTTCTCTCCGGAAGCGGAAGAACATCTGCAAGTTGTGAGCGATTGCCTGCTCTCTCTGGAAGGCAACAACAATCCAGAAGAAGTGAATCGGTTGTTCCGCGCGATCCATACAGTGAAAGGCTCTGCAGCGCAGGTTGGCCTGAAGCGCCTGGGAGCGATTGCACACCGCGTGGAGGATTTGATTGGGCGCCTGCGCGATGGAGCAATTCAGCCTTCCCCCGCGGTTGTGGATTTGTGTCTGGCTTCGGTCGATGTATTGAAGAAGACGTTGCGCCGCGAGTGGGCGGATGAAGCCGAAATGCGAGCCGGTGTGGACTCCTTACTCGGCCGAGTCGCGGAATTCGCGCCGCAAAACGCCGAACAGGAATCGCTCGAGGTCGCGGCTCCGGAATTCACAGCAGAAGAAGATGCGGCCGCGGCGGCAACCACGCAAGCTATCGCAAAGACTCCGCAACCGGGCGGAAAGAAACCCGCGCCGGCAGCAAAGTCGGTCCGGATCGCGCTAGCCCGGCTGGACCGCATGATGAACACAGTCGGCGAACTGGTGATCAACCGCACCAAGATGGTTGGTCGCGTCGCGGAACTCGAGAAACTGATTGAAACGCTCAGTTTTTCGAAGGAGCGGCTGCAAGGGAAAGTCAGCGAGTTTCAGGACAAGTACGAGTTCAACCGGATTCGCAACACACAACTCGGAACGCCATGGGCTGCGAAGCAGACCAAGCAAATACTGAACAACGCTGCCGCGGGTGAAGGCGCGTTTTGGGAAGAGTTCGGGGAACTGGAGATGGACCGGTACGACGACTTCAACATCCTGTCGCGGTCCATGACGGAAATCTCCGCCGACGTGAACGAAGTATTGTCGCAACTGGAAGGGTTCATCGGCCGCGTAGAAGGCGACATCGACGAATTTACGAAGTTGGCCCACCATCTGCAAGACGAAATCACCGCAGCGCGAATGGTGCCCATCGGAACACTGTATTCCCTGCTGTCGCGCACCGTGCGCGACGCCGCACAATCGGCCAGGAAACAGGTCGAACTGGATTTCTCCGGCAGCGAGACGGAACTCGACAACAATATTATTCAGCAGATCTCGGATCCTCTTGTCCACCTGGTGCGCAATTCCGTGGCACACGGAATCGAACGAGCCGAGGATCGCGCCCTGGCGGGCAAATCCGAACCAGGCAAAGTACTTCTTCGCGCTTACCACCGCGGCAATCACATTTACATTGAGGTAGAGGACGACGGTCGTGGCATCGATTACGAACGCGTCAAGCAGACGGCCATTGAATCCGGGCTGGTCTCTCAGGAAACGGCTGGCCGGCTGACCGAACGCGACCTACGCGAAATGCTCTTTCACCCAGGTTTCTCCACGGCTTCCGTAAAGACAGAACTTGCTGGCCGCGGCGTCGGACTCGATGTGGTGCGCTCCAATTTAAATGCGCTGAACGGTGAAATTGAAGTGCAGAGCACCGCCGGACAGGGCACGAAGTTCACGTTAAAAGTGCCTCTGACGCTGATCATTTCGCCGGCCCTGTTCGTGCGTTGCGGTTCGACGCACTTTGCGTTGCCGCTGGCGGTGGTAGAGGAAATCCGGCGAATTCGCGCCGATGAAATCGAAGACGTGGGTGGAAAGCTACTCACCAAGGTCCGCGACGTGGTCACCGAAGTCGTGCGCCTGGATTCTTATTTGGGCCTGCCGCCGCTAGAACCCATCAATGGATATTTCCGGATGGTGGTGGCGAACGCTGGAAACCGGCAAATCGGCCTGGTGGTCGAAGAAGTTCTCGGCAAAGACGAAATCGTCATCAAAAACCTTGGCGAATATCTGCGGCGCGTCAAGCTTTTCCCTGGTACGACGATTGCTCCTGACGGCAGCTTGATTCTACTGATCGATTTGAACCGCATGGTGGCCAGCGAACCCAACGAGCGCCGCGCGATTCAAGCCAGTGCCAGCGCGGCGCGTGTATTCGCGCCAGGATCCACGGCGGTGGCTCGCGGTACCATCCCCACCGACGCAATCGATCGCGTGGAGCAGGAACGCGTGATCGTGATCGCGGACGACTCCATCAGCGTGCGCAAATTCGTTGGCCGCATGCTGGAGAAGAACGGCTACCGAATCAAGCTGGCTGCGGACGGCCTGGAAGCTGCCGAATTGGTGGCGCAACACGGTTGTCACCTGGTGATCACGGACCTTGAGATGCCGCGCATGACCGGTTACGAATTGATGGCGCAATTGCGGCAGAGCCCATCAACGCGGCGCATACCGGTGATGGTGGTGACCTCGCGCGCCGGAGCAAAGCACCGCGACCGGGCGCTGAAAGAAGGCGCGGCGGCGTTCCTTACCAAGCCGGTGCAGGAAGATCAGCTATTGGCAGCGGTCGAGCAATTGATGGGCACGGAGGCGGCACGTCCGAACGTGCCGGTAGCATAGACGAGCCATGGCAACCAGCCCACAGAAAAAGTTTCGCGTGCTCGTTGTGGACGATTCCGCGTTCATGTGCAAGGTCCTGGAAACCATCTTCAACGCGGACGAGCATCTGCAAGTGGTCGGCAAAGCCAGAGACGGGCGCGAGGCAATTGCACTCGCGGAAACGTTGAAGCCAGACGTCATTACCATGGATTTGAATATGCCGCACCTGGATGGGCTGCAGGCCACCGCGCACATCATGACCAGCAACCCGCGTCCTATTGTGGTGGTGAGTTCAGAGACCCGCGAGGGCGCTGCGAGCACGCTGAAAGCGCTGGAGCTGGGTGCCATCGAATTCGTCACGAAGCCCTCCGGCGGGATTGATCTGGACATGCAGAGCGTCAAGGAAGACTTGCTGCGGAAAGTACGCATGGCTGCAAAGGTTCGCGTGGTGCGCACGGCATCGCGCATGGTCAATGGGGTGCAGTCGTTGGCCGCAAAGCCGCTGCCAGCAAACCCGACGCCTCGGCCAACAACTCCTGCTACCAACTTTTCGAGCGATATGCGCTTTCCTGTTGTGGTGCTCGCCGCGTCCACGGGCGGACCAGCAACGGTGATGCGCATGGCGCCGGGATTCACACGCGATTTTCCAGCGGCGGTTTTTCTGGTGCAGCATATGCCGTCATCCTTCACCAGTCAGTACGCGCTGCAATTGGCTGAATTCACGAATATTCGGGTAAAAGAGGCGGAGCACAACGAATCAGTGCAGCCGGGCGTGCTCTACATCTGCCCGGGCGGCCATCATCTTCGCGTTGCGCCCACCGGACGAATTCAGCTGGACGCGACGACAGGCCGCATCGACGGATATCTGCCGAATATCGATGTGACCATGGAATCGGTGGCCGCGTTTGCAGGCGCGATGAGCATTGGTGTGGTACTGACTGGCATGGGTTGCGATGGCGCCCGAGGCTCCCGCGCGATCAAAACCGCCGGCGGCCTCGTGTTGGCACAAGACGAAGCCACTTCGGTGATTTTCGGTATGCCCGACGAGGCCATCAAAACCGGCGTCGTGGAGCAGGTACTGGCCATCGATGATATTTATCCGGCCATTGAGAGGCGGGTGCTAAGCCTGAGCAAAGCATTGCCTGTGGGAGTGCGCTAATGGCCCCCGGCTCCGCACCAGTGCGGCGAGGTCATCCCGTGCGGACGGAGCAGATTATTCTGTTCCGCTGCAGCAATCAGATTTTCGCCATCTCCTCCGCATCGGTGCAAGAAGTGCGCAGCGTAGACAGCCTGGCGGGCGCTGCGTGCGAGGTGAACGAGTCCACGATAAGCAAGGTTCGCCACGCGCTGCGACGCGGCGACCGTAGCATTTACGTTGTGAACACGGCACTTCATTTTGGGCTGAAGCCCTCGCCACCCGCGCTGATCTTCTTGCTACGGAAGTCGCGAGTAGCGTTGCTGATCGACGGCATAGAGAAAATGACCACCATGACGCGATTGCAGGCGCTGCCCGCTTCGCTCTGCCACGAGGAACGGACCTGGTATCGCGGATTGACAGTGCTGGAGCAAAACGTGTTGCCGGTTGTGAGCCCTGAAGGATTTCTGACTAGCGAGGAACTGACTTTTCTTGATGCGACCACCGGAGCGCAGTTCAACACAGACGCGAATATCGATTCGGAAATGAGAGTCGCGCCATGAGTTGGAACGAGCAAGCAGATTCGCGCTCCTGCGTCCTGTTGCGGCTTGGCGAGCGACGCTTCGCTCTCGCCGCGGATCAGGTTGCCGAGTTGGTGGCGCCCAGCCGCATTTTCCGTTTTCCTCATCGCACTCCGGAAATCGATGGGGTGATTCTGCGACGTGGGCGCACCGTGCCGGTTTGCGACCTGGCGGAAAAACTCACGGGGAAAAGACTAACGTCACGCCGGTTTTACCTGATTGCGATGCGCTTGTACGACTCCGTGAAAGAGACTGTGGCCTTGCCAGTCAGCGGCGAGTGCGAACTGATCCATGCGGACCTGACGCCAGCGGGGCCTAGCGACTCTCCGCATGTTGCCGCATGGCTTTCCCATGATGGCGAAGTGATAGAAGTGCTGAATCTTGCCGCGTTGACGCCAGGGATTGATCCAGCGACTGGAGTACCAAGCGGGGAGCCCGTCCCGGAGGCGCGCGCATGATCGTCCCGGGCAAAGCCGCCAAAATCCTTCTGGTCGACAGCAACGTTTTGTTTGCGAAGCGCCTGGGCGACGCATTGAAACGCGAGGGCTTCGAGGTCACCATTACTACGCAAGCGGGATTTGCGTTAACTACGTTGGAATACGATCCTCCGTCGGCGATTGTCTGCGCCACCAAGATGCGTGAAATGGGTGCGCTGGAAATGGCGAGAATCGTGCACTCCGACGCGAAAAACGCTTCCCTGCCAATCATTGCCATGGGCGACGGCAGCCAGCGTGCCTTGATGGAAGCATTTCAAGCCGGGTGCGACGATTACATCGACCGCCACCTTGCGCCGGCCACGATAGCCACGCACATCAAAAACATCATCATCAGCAAGGTTGATGGTTTTCAGCCAACACAGATGCTCGGACAAGCAGATACCAGCCTGAGCGGCAATTTGACGCACCATGACCTGACCGGCGTGATGCAAATGCTCGGGCACGCACACCAGAGCGGCGCGTTGACGATCAACGCCGGAGAAACGGACGCGGTTTTGTTTTTCGATGCCGGAGAAATCACCCACGCGGAATGCGGCGCTCTGTTCGGCGATGAGGCTGTGCTGCATATCCTGAAAAGTTGCGTGCAGTCCACGGGCGTGTACAAATTCGTGTACGGAGCAAGTTCCGCGCAGCGCACTGTTTTGCGCTCCGCTACCGACCTGATGCTGGATGCGATGCGCGAATTCGACGAAGACCTTCACGACACGGGCAACGACCTAGCGGATAAGGAGGCTCTGTGAGCGAGACCATCGCCATGCCGCCGCTCAGCGAAGCGGAAACGAAGCACACTCCCAATGTCTATTTCATTGATGACAGCGCGACGATGCGCGAAGTCATCAAGATCGCTTTTCGCCGCGAAAACATTCACGTGATTACCTGTGCCGACGCTGCGTCCGCGCTTTCTCAGTTTGAGGAGCATCCGCCCGACATGGTCATTACGGACGTAATCATGCCGGACCAGGACGGCTATTCCGTGTGCAGCCAGATTAAGCAGAGCCCACTGTACGGCAAGACACCCGTGATTCTCATGTCCGGTGTGGTCAACAAGAATGTCGCCGATCGCGCCGTGGCGGTGCAGGCCGACGAACTGGTCAGAAAACCCTTTCAGCCGCAGGAATTGATTGGCCGGGTGAAGAATCTTCTGGGCCATTCTGCGGCACCTCCGCAGACGCCGGCGGCAGAGCGTCCCGCTGGCGCACCTTCGTTGAGTAGCCTTTTTGCGCCACAGCCGCCCACAGTTCCCCAACCCCGGCCGACGCCAGTGCAGTCTGCGCCCGTACCGGCGATGCATGCCACCGACCAGAGGTCTGGGGAATCAGCGTGGCCGCGAGCGTTGGCAGAGGCTTTTGTTCAACAGAATTCTGCTCGATCGCACCAGCCGCACCGAGCGAACCCGCCGGTGGGCTCGCGGCCCACATCCCACGTCAGCGATGTGCAAAAGCTACGCGCCGAAATCGCGCACCTCGAACTGTTGATCAAGAAGCTCCAGACGGAGCTGCAAATTGAACGGCAATACAATCAGGCTCTTGAGCTTCACGTGCGCACCTTGACGCAGGTCGAGTGATTTGCTGAACCCTTTGCGGACAGGTTCCAGAACTCGTAGCGTCCGTCCAGTTGACGCTGCAATTCGAATTGAGTAGCCTCACCCTGCCCTGCGATTCAATCGTGATTCGAGAGGTGCGGAATGAAGGAAAACAAAGACCATAAGCTTTCTCGGCGTGAGTTCGCTCGTCGCGCCGCGCTGCTCTCGGCCACGGCTTCGATTGTTCCCGCTGGAATCATGTTGCCGGCAGAGGCGTTTCCAGGCGCCTCCCCTTCCGCGCCATCGGCCGACCTTCCGAAACTTTCAGCGGAGGGCCAAGCGGAAGCCGACGCTCGCTTCCAACTCGTTCTCAGTCGGTACGGCAATCGTTTGAGCGAAGAGGAGAAGCAGCGCACAAAAGCTCTTTGTTATTCCCTGCAAACGACGCTTGAGCAAGTGCGTGCTTACCCAATCAAGAATGGAGACGTGCCCGCCCTTTTCCTGAGGCCCCTGATTGACCGGGACAATCAGGCCAAGCCCACTCCCGCCAAGATCCCGGCGGCTTCCGCGAACAAATCCTGACTGGAGCGATGAAATGCTGGGAGAATCGGTTCTCTACGAATCCGTCAGTGAGCTGGCCAAGCGCATCGAATCCAAGCAACTGTCTCCCGTCGAGCTGACCGAAAGCTACCTTGCACGCAGCGAAAAACTCGGCCCGAAATTGCATGCTTATGCGCGGCTGACTCCAGATCTGGCGCTGGAACAGGCGCATGCCGCGGAAAAGGAAATTCACCGAGGGCACTATCGCGGCCCCTTGCACGGCATCCCGTACGCTGCCAAGGATCTCCTCGCCGTCAAAGGAATCCCCACAACCTGGGGAGCCAAACCCTACGCGGACCAGGTTTTCGATTACAACGCTACCGTGATCGACCACCTGAACCACTCCGGCGCGATCATGCTTGGGAAGGCGGCGATGATCGAATTGGCCGGCGGCATGGACTACATGTACGCGTCTGCATCGTTCGAGGGCGAAGCGAAGAACCCGTGGGACACCGGCTGCTGGACGTGCGGCTCTTCTTCCGGCTCTGGAGCCATCGTAGCAGCTGGGTTGGCGGGCTTCGCTATCGGCACGGAGACTTGGGGATCGATCATTTGCCCTTCCGCTTTTTGTGGAGTTAGCGGCTTACGTCCCACGTTTGGCCGAGTCAGCCGCTACGGGGCAATGGCGTTGGCCTACTCGATGGACAAGATCGGGCCGATGGCTCGCTCGACGGAGGACTGTGCGCGTATTTTCGCCGCGATTGCAGGGCACGACGCACTGGATCGCGACACTCTGGGGATAGACAAAGCGGCCTTCACATATTCTCCCGCCGCCGAGTTGCGAGGCCGCACGCTCAAACTGGGATGGCTGACGAATGCCTGGACGAAGATTGATCCCGGCATGCAGCGGTCCCTGGACGCCGCTTACAAAGTGCTGCAAAGACGTTTTCCCGGGATGAAGGACGCTGCGCTTCCCGATGGGCCGTGGGAGCAGGCGGCAAGCCTGACTGTAAAAGCCGAAGTGTCGTCCGCGTTTCGACCGTTGATTCAATCCGGGCGCGTCCGCGAATTAGCCGACCCTTTGGGCCGCATCGGCGGATACGTTTACGAAACGGTTTCGGGGGCTGACTATACGACCGCGCAGCGTATTCGCGAGATTCTGCAACTAAAAATGAGTGCTCTCTTTGACTCCTACGATGTTCTTGTAACTGCCTCGCAACCCGTCGCGGCTACACCTCTGGATCTGAATCTGTTTACAGCTCTCTCGTTTCCCGACCCGCTGGGAGGAATCGGCAACCTTTGCGGCCTTCCGGCTCTCTCCGTGCCTTGCGGATTCACGGAAAAGAACCTACCAGTAGGAATTCAGTTTGTTGCGCGTGCCGGAGACGACGTCGCCGTGCTGCAAGCAGGACGGACATTTCAGCAAGCCACGGATTGGCATCGCAAACATCCGAAGATCGTTTAGCTGGGAAGCGTGCTAATGGATGGCCTCAGGCACGAACCTGGCTTTGCAGAATCTCTCGCACTGCCCGAAGAATAGCGGCCCGGCTGAATGGCTTGGTCAATAGGCGCACCGAAGAGTCGGCATTCGCCATTTCCGTGGCCGCATGCTCGCTATATCCCGACATGAACAGAACGCAGAGTCCCGGGTGCTCTTTCTGCAAACGCACCGCGAGTTCCGGCCCGCTCAGGCCGGGCATAACCATATCGGTGACCAATAGATCGATCTTTCCGTCATTCTCAGCGGCCAACCGTATGGCATCGGAGCCATCCTTCGCTTCGATCACCCGATAGCCGCCGGATTCCAGGAATTGCCGGGCAATCTCGCGCACATCTTGTTCGTCTTCGGTAAGGAGCACGGTTTCGGTGCCATTGGGCACTTCCGCAGGCTGTCTGGGCATTGGAGACACCTCTTCCTTCTGGTCGACGCAGGGCAAATAGATCTTGAAGGTAGTGCCCTTCGCCAATTCGCTGTAGACCCAGATAAATCCGCCACTTTGCTTCACGATACCATAAACCGTAGCCAAGCCTAGGCCCGTGCCTTTGCCTTTCTCCTTGGTGGTAAAAAATGGTTCGAAAATGTGCGTCTGCGTTTCCGCGTCCATGCCAGTGCCATTGTCACTCACAGAAAGCTGCACGTACGACCCTGGCCGCATCAGCGGATGGGTCAATGCGTAAAACTGATCCAGATCGCAGTTGCAGGTCTCGATCAGTAGCTTGCCCCCATTAGGCATCGCATCTCGCGCGTTCACTGCCAAATTCATGATCACCTGTTCCATCTGGCCGGCATCGGCACGGATTGAACCCAGGTTCGTGTGCGGGCGAATGACCAACTCAACGTCCTCGCCAATCAGCCGCGGCAGAAGTTTGCCCATCTCTTCGACTACCGAATTCAGATTGATTACTTGCGGCTGCAACACCTGCATGCGGCTGAACGCCAGCAATTGCCGCGTGAGCGTCGTCGCGCGATCGGCGGCGCGGTCAATGTGCTGAATTTTTCGCGTGATGTGATCGGACGGAGAGAGCACGTTCAACAGCAACTCGGTGTGCCCCTTAATGACCATCAGCATATTGTTGAAGTCGTGCGCTACGCCGCCCGCCAGACGACCCACCGCTTCCATTTTCGTAGCTTGGCGTAGTTGTCCTTCCAATTGTCTTCGCTCGCTGATGTCCTGGCCCACAACGAGCCGCACGCGCTTGCCCGCATAGAGCAGTTCGTGGGAAATAATTTCGACCTCAAACTGCCGTCCGTCGCGTGCCTGGTGCAGGCAGATGCCGTGCTCCTCGGTATTGGATGTTAGCTCCTGGATGAAACTGGCCGCTTCTTCCTGCTCGGAGGAAGGCCGGATCTGCAGAATCGTCATGGACTCAAATTCTTCTTGCGAGTATCCATACAGACGAGCGGCCGCCTCGTTAACGCGCAGAAACTTCAGACTGTCGATCTCATGCAGCCAGGTTGGCAGCGGGTTGTGTTCGAAGAGCAGCCGAAGTATCGATTCACTGCGGCGGAGTTCCACTTCACCGCGGCGGCGCTCGATAGCCAATGCGATGTGCCCGCCGACGGAGTCAAGGAATTCCAGATCACGCGTGTCGAAGGCATTTTCATTGCGATAATGTTGCACCACCAGAACGCCAATCGTCGCGGTGGGAGTCTTCAGCGGCACTCCCAGCCAGGCAGGTGAGGGCGAACCAACCAGTTCCACTTCACCGCCCTCCGCCAAAATGTCAAATTCGGATTGTGGAATCAGTTTTGCGCGGCGCGTGCGGAACACGTAAGCGGTGCAACTTCGCCCGACCTTTTGCGGAGCCGGCGCGGCATCGTACTCATCCACGAAAAATGGAAATTGGAAGGTATCCTCTTCCGGTTCGTGCAGGGCTACGAAGCAGTTCTCGGCGGAAACGACGCGCTTCAAGGCAGCGTGAATCCGCGTAAGCAACTGGTCCAGGTCCGATGTCTCGTTCAATGCATGCACAATCTCCGCAATCACCTGGCGCTCGGATTCCATGCGATTCAGGTGCGTCACTTCCAAAGCGTTCAGTTGAATGCCTTCCAGACCAGGTTCTTTCAGGCGATCCCGACAAGTGACATCGAGCCAGCGCCACGACCCATCTTTTGCGCGGACACGGTACCGCTCTGTGGGAGACGAGCTTTGTTGTGCTGCAACTTGACTCAGGCGTCCCCGTAGTTGTTCTACGTCTAGCGCGTGAACGATCGCGAACAGGCTTCGGCCAAGGAGTTCCTCGGTGCGATAGCCAAGCACACTCTGGAATGTGGAATTAGCAAACTGAACGGTGCCGTCCTGCCCGAGGATCGCGATCAATTCGCGGGTGGAGTCGAGAAGAGTCTTAAGTTGTTGAGTTCCCAGCTGAATCCCGGGTTCACTCACCATTCTCTGGGCCATGAACTTGTCGCTTCGCGTGCCGGCAAGGCCGAGAGTCTCCCGCCGGCGAAGATTTTGAATGCCTCCAGAGGAGGGCTTGGAGTGCAAGTCGTCTTGCGACCACTACACTACGGCTTTTATCTACATTAGATAAAACAAATGGTTGCGTAAATGCTCGCCATTGCCAAGTGTTCCAATCTGTTACTGGCCTCAAGGGCAGGTACTCTCTTGCCTACTGCTCTTTCGTAGCGCGACACATGGTAGTGTTACTCTCGCTTGCTGATCGCGGCTGCACAACTGCTTTGCGGAGGAAAATGCGCCATGCACGATATTTGGGTCCATTTGTTTGTCCCGTCGCTGCCAATTCTGGAAAAGATCGTCCGGCCCATTATTATTTACTTCTTCCTGGTGTTGGTGTTTCGCCTGTCGGGAAAGCGCGAGTTGGTGCAATTGAATCCCTTCGACCTGGTTGTGCTGCTGACCATTTCGAATACGGTACAGAACGCAATTATTGGGGATGACAATTCCCTGGCCGGCGGGATGATTGGCGCAACCTCGCTTGTGATCACCAACTACCTGGTCGTCCGCTTCCTTTACGGTCACCGGAAACTCGACCACCTGGTGGAGGGCAGCCCGGATGTGCTGGTTCAAGGCGGGAAGATCCGCAAGAACAATTTGAAGCGCGAATTGATTACCATGGCTCAACTGGAAGCGGCGGCACGCAAGCAGGGCTTCGGATCCCTGTCGGAAGTGGACCAGTGCATCCTGGAACCCGGTGGCACGCTGTCGTTTATCGGCAAAAAGCCGGACGTGGAAGAAAAGCGGCATCGGGAACTGCTGAATAGGATCGACCAGCTGAGTGAGGAAATTGCGCTGCTACGGAACACAAGGCCACCCAGTGTCGCTTGAGGCTCGCTCTTAACGGTTTGACGGTCAGTGCAGCAAAATGCCGCTGGCTGCGGTAATCACGCCCACCAGACCCAGTACGATTCCAGCAAACCAGAAGCCTTTCTTTTTGGTCAGCAGTGTAAAAGAGCAGATGATCAGACCAATCTCCAGGAAAACTTCTCCCGCATCGTAGCGATCCGCGCGACGTTGCACCAGGTCTCTCTCCTTCTCAAAGTCCCTGGCTTGTTCGCTGATCTGATCTTTTTCCTTCTCGTAGCGCTCTACTTCCGTCAAATACTTTTCGTGCAGCGCCGCAGTCTTTTCCTTATCGGCGGGTGCCAGTGCGCCCAAAATGTCCGCTACACTCTGCGTTTCACGAAGCCGAATGTTCTTGGCCTGAAAATACGCCCATTGGTCGCTGGCCCTCGCTTGCAGGAGCAGTTCTTCGGTGTGAGCGCGGTGTCCGAGCAGCGTGCTCATGGCAACCAGCACCGCGAGAATGGACAGTGTCACTGTAACTGGCATGGTCAAGGGGCCTTCCTCGTGCTCTCCATGCCCTCCGTGGCCTTCTAGCACTTCATGCATCAAGTGTTCTCCCTTTCGCGACTTTAGACGGATGGTTGTATGGAAATTGTTCGCAGCGCATCGCTGGCCGCCTTGATCGTGCGCTCGATGTCGCCGGGCGTGTGCGCGGCGGAGACGAAAGCAGCTTCGAACTGCGACGGTGCGAGAAGAATGCCCCGTTGCAGCATCTCGCGGAAGAATCGCGCGTATTGTTTGGTATCAGACCGCTTGGCATCAGCGTAATTTGCCACCGGCTGCGGCGCAAAAAAGATCGTGGAGAGCGAGCCGATCTTATTCACCTGCGCGGGAATGCCGGCGGTCCTCAGGGCCTCTTCCAATCCAGACGTTAGGCGGCTAGCTAACTCGTGGATGCCCTCATAAAGCCCGGGCTTGCTCAATTCCTTCAGCGTAGCGATGCCGGCACGCATGGCCAAGGGGTTGCCCGCCAGCGTGCCAGCTTGATAGACCGGCCCAAGCGGCGCCACATTATTCATCAGTTCGGCACTGCCACCATAGGCCGCAACTGGCAGGCCGCCCCCAATGATTTTCCCCATCGTGGTCAGGTCGCCCTGAACGCCGAGCAATTCTTGCGCACAGCCATTGCGAAGACGAAATCCAGTGATGACCTCGTCGATAATCAAAAGCGCCGAATTCTTACGTGTGATTTCCCGCAGACCTTCCAGAAATCCTTCTTGCGGCAGAACTACACCCATATTCGCCGCCACCGGCTCGACGATCACGCACGCAATCTGCCCCTGGTGTGCAGCAAAGACCCGCTCGACTGCCGCCCGGTCGTTGTAGGGAACATTCAGAGTCAGCTCAGCCAACGCCGCAGGAACGCCGGGGCACTCCGCAATTCCCAGGGTGGCCAATCCCGAGCCCGCCTGCGAAAGGAAGCTGTCTGCGTGGCCGTGGTAGCAGCCCTCGAACTTCACGATGAGATCTCGCTTGGTCACGCCGCGGGCCAGGCGCACCGCGCTCATAGTTGCTTCCGTGCCGCTGGAAACGAAGCGGACTTTCTCCAAAAAAGGAACAGCCTTGGTGATCAGCGTGGCGAGTTCCACTTCCAGTTCCGTGGTCACGCCAAAGCTCGTGCCGCGCTGTGCTTGATCGGCAATTGCCGCGGTGATCGCAGGATGAGCGTGGCCCAGCAGCATCGCTCCCCAGGAGCAGACGTAGTCCAGCAGCACGTTGCCGTCCGCGTCGTAGAGATTCTGTCCGCTTCCCTTTTCGATGATCAGCGGTTCGCCGCCAACCGAACGAAATGCGCGCACCGGGCTATTGACGCCGCCGACGAGCACTTTTTCTGCTCGCTCAAAAATCTCCCGCGAACGGCGTCGCTCGGGTTTAACCTGTGGATGTGTCGCGCTCATTTTGTCACCTGTCCGTTCAGGACTTCAGCCAGCGAGCAGCATCCTTGGCGTGATACGTCAGGATGATCTGCGCCCCGGCTCGCTGAATTCCTGTCAGAATTTCCAGCACCACTCGCTTTTCCTCGATCCAATCATTTTGCCCGGCGGCTTTCACCATGGAATATTCGCCGCTGACATTGTAGGCCGCCACCGGCACATCAAAACGATCGCGCACGACGCGAATGATATCCAAGTAAGGCAGCGCTGGTTTCACCATAATTACGTCCGCGCCTTCTGCCAAGTCCAGTTCCACTTCCCTGATCGCTTCGCGCGAATTCGCGGGGTCCATCTGGTAGCTTCGCCGGTCGCCAAATTTCGGCGCCGAATCTGCCGCTTCCCGGAACGGCCCGTAGAAGCCGGAACAGTATTTGGCCGCGTAGGAAATAATCGGAATATTCTCAAACTCGTTGGCGTCGAGTTTCGCCCGGATGGCGCCTACCCGCCCATCCATCATGTCCGAAGGAGCGACCACATCCGCACCAGACCGCGCGTGGGAAAGCGCCTGTTCCGCCAGAATCCCGAGCGTCGGATCGTTCACAATTTCATCCTGTTCAATCACGCCGCAGTGGCCGTGGTCCGTATACTCACAGAGGCACACGTCCGTAATCACCAGCAGATTGAGTTTTGCCTTGCGGATGGCCTCAATCGCCTTTTGCACCACGCCGTCCGCTGCAAGCGAACTCGCACCACGGGCATCCTTCTTCTCTGGCAGCCCAAACAGAATGACGCCTGGGATGCCGAGCGCCTCCACTTCCCTGCACTCTTCGACAATTTGATCGGCAGATTGCTGGTAAATGCCGGGCATGGAACCGACTGCCTTGCGCACTTTGTTTCCCGGACAGACAAACATGGGGTAAATGAAGCCAGCGGCGCTGAGGCGCGTCTCTCGCACCAGTCCTCGTAAAGCCTCGGTGCGGCGCAGACGTCTGGGGCGATCGATAGGAAAACTCATCCTGGTTTCACTCCAAGCAAGCCCTGATGAGGCTTGGTGAAAAACTCTGCCAGCGCTGCGAGAATCGCAGTGACGGTGGTGTCGCGAGCAACAACGATTCGCATCGCACCCGCCTCGCGCAGGGCGCCCTTGGTCACCGGCCCGATTGCCGTAAACGCTGCTTCCTGAGAGAAAGTCAAAAACCGCACGTGGCCCAAAAGATCGAAGAAGTGATGTACCGCCGATGGGCTAAAGAACAGGACTGCATCCGCTCCCTCACGCAGCACAGCTTCGTGTGTACGCATTTCCTGCTCCGACGTGGCCACCGTAGTGTACGCGGTCACTTCCGACACAAATGCGCCCAGGCGATTCAGCTTGTCAACAATATCGTAGCTAGCACGGTCACTGCGCGGGAGCAGGACTCTCTTTCCCTTGACCTGTGCGGCTAATTCTTCCGCCAGCGCTACACCCTGATGCCTCGTGGCAACGTACGCGACCTTGAGTCCGGCGTTGCGAGCGGATTCCGCGGTTGCGGGACCGACCACGCCAATCCTTACATCAACCAGCGTTTTCGCCAACGGTACTCCCAGGAAGTCGCTTCTCTCCTGCAAGGCACGCACGGAATTCTGACTGGTCAGAAACATCCAGTCGTATCGTCCAAGGTTCCGAATGGTGTCATCCAGCAGCCTTAAATCTTCGGGCGGCGCAAATGCCACCAGCGGCAACGCAACCGGGATTGCACCCTGTTCCCGCAATGCCGCAAGCAGCGACTCGCTTTGCTCCGCCGCTCGCGTCACCACGACGCGCTTCCCCGCCAACGCTTTGCTAGCGGCTTCAACCACGGGAACGTTGCACCTGTTCCAGAATATTCCGCGCACCGCCATCCGCGAGGAGTTGCGCCATGCGCTCGCCCAGTTGCGCCGCTTGTTCCGGCGGGGCCGTAGCGCGCTGGCGAATGTACTGGACGCCGTCCACCGAACACACCACCGCCTCCATCACCAATTCACCGCGCTCGAGCCGCGCCCAGGCCCCCAGCGGTACTTGGCAGCCGCCTTCGAGCGTAGCGAGCAACGCGCGTTCCGCGATGATGGCTGTGCGCGTTTCCGCATCGTCAAGCTTCCCTAAGATTTCGGCGGCTTCCGTGTCTTTCGTGCGCGATTCGATAGCAATGGCGCCTTGCCCCACCGCAGGAAGAGAAATGTCTGTGGAAAGCGGTTCGGTGATTTTCTGGCTCCAACCCAAACGGTCCAGGCCTGCTTTGGAGAGCACGATGGCGTCGTACTCGCCGCCTTCCACCTTGCGCAGACGCGTATCGACATTTCCGCGCAACTCGCGAATATCCAGGTGCGGCCGGAAGTGCCGCAGTTGCGCTTGGCGGCGCAAGCTGCTGGTGCCCACCCGCGCACCCTGCTTCAGATTCGAGAGGTTTTCGCCACGATGGGAAATCAGGCAATCGCGCACGTCGTCGCGGCGGCACACGGCAGGAAAAAAAAGCCTTCCTGGCGTCTCGGTCGGGATATCTTTCACACTGTGAACGGCCAGGTCTACACTTTCTGCCAACAGCGCCTCCTCCAGTTCTTTGATGAAGATTCCTTTACCACCGATTTGCGTCAACGGGGCCTGCTGCATCTTGTCGCCCGACGTCTTGATAATGATAATTTCGGCTTCCACTCCGGCAATCTGGAACAACTGCTTGCGCACGAATTCCGCTTGCCAGCGTGCCAGAACGCTGCCTCGACTGCCAATGCGGAGGGGCCTCAAAGTTTCTCCCGGTCCAGATACAAGTCTCGAAGCGCTTCCACGTTCTGAATCTTCCTGCGATGTTCTTTTTCCGCGCGCAACCGCTCTGCCGGCAAGATCAGCAACTGCTCGATCAATTCGTCCATCATGTTCCCGATTTGTTCGCGGTCTTCTGCGCTGAAATGGTTCATCCCCGAAAGTTTCTCATGCAGGAATGCGGCGCGCCTCTGTTTAAGGCTTCCCCGCAGCGTTTCCAGCACGCCGATCAATTGCACGCTGGCCTGCCAGGAAATAAATTTTCCGACGTGTTCTTCCACCAGCGCTTCCGCTTTCGGGACCTCAGTCTGTCGCGCGCTGCGATTCTGGTTCACGATTTCCGTCAGGTCGTCCATGCTGTAGAGGTACACATTGTAGAGGTCAGCGGCGGCCGGCTCGATGTTGCGCGGGAGGCCGAGGTCCATTAGGAACAGTGCGCGATTGCCGCGAGCGCTCATGGCACGCTCAATCATCGCCCTGGTCAGCAATGTGTCCTGAATGCCGACGGCAGACACGATGACGTCCGGCAGCTTCAGCGCGTTATCCCACTCGCCCCAGTCCATCACCTTGCCATCGTATTGCCGGGCAAATTCCTCGGCCTTGTCGCGCGAGCGATTTGCAAGATAGAGGTTCTTGATTTTTCGGTCGCGCAATTGCGAAACGACCTGCTCGCTGATAGTTCCTGCGCCAAGCACCAGCGCATTGCGGTCACTCAGATTGCCAAAAATACGCTCGGCCAGCTTCATACCCGCCGAAGCCACTCCCATGGGCCGGGTGCCAAGTTCCGTCTCGGCGCGCACACGCTTTCCGATTTCTAGCGCCGCCTGAAATAGCCGGTTCAGCACCGGACCCGTGACGCGGCTTTCATGCGCGTGCAGATACGCTTCCCGCACCTGCCCCAATATCTCCGCTTCGCCGAGCAGCATGGAATCAAGTCCCGCGGAGACGCGGAATAGATGCCGCACGGCGTCGTGATCGTAGTGGTGATAGAGCGAGGGATTCAGTACATCGGGCCGCAGGGAGTGGAAACCGCTGAGGTAAGTGGAGAGAGCACCCGCGGATTCGCGATTTCCGTCGGCATGAACGCCGTAAATTTCAGTTCGATTGCAGGTGGAAAGAACCAGCGTCTCCTCAAGGATGCCTTGGGTGCGAAGCTCTTCCCCGGCCTTGCGCGCCTGATCAGCGGAAAAAGACACCTTCTCCCGCACCTCCACCGGTGCTGTCCGAAAATTCAGGCCGACGAGGACAATTTCCATGCTGTGAGTCGCGCGCTCCTAAAAATACCGGTGGCTTTGCGAAAAGAACAAATTCACCACCGCAAAATTCAAGATGACGAGCACAAAATTAAACACGCACAATCGAGAAGCCCGCGCTCCGCGCCACGCCGCCGTCCGCGCTAACCGGAAATAAACGGCATACAACAGCAGCACGAACAGCGTGAAGAAGTACTTGGGATCCAGATAGGAAGAATGGTCCGCCATGTGGCGGTCTACGGCCAGAAAACCCAGACCCGTGCCAATGGTAATGGCCGCAAGCCCAACCAGCACGCTCGTATGACTCATCCGTTCCAGCAATTCCAGGGAAGGCAAGCGCCACACCGCCTCGCCCAGGCGCCGAATGCGCAGCAAGCGCTCTTCTCCCAGGTACATCAGGCTTAACACGCAGGCCAGCGCGAACGCGGAATAGCCCAGAATGCTCAGCGTCACGTGGAGAGCAAAAATAACGCCATGCGCGGGCGCGGGAGCGCCTGGATGGCTAGGTGCCGCGTTCGCGGCGAAGAAAAACGCCAGAATGATCGGGATGACGAAAGCGCCTACGGTGCGCTGCCGGTGATAAATCTCAAGGCAAAGATACGTTACCGCCAGCAGCCAGCCAAACAGCGACATGGCTCCGGGCAGGTCGTGGTACGGCACGGTATGTGTGCCCCGGGCACGCATCAGCAGCGCCAGGTAGTGCAGGGCTAAGGCCAGGAACATCAACAACGTAGCTAGCCGCCCGGTCAGCTCCTTGCCTTTGTACAAGAAGCGCAGATACAGGCCCATGCTAGCCAGATACGCTAAGACCGTGAGATAGACAAATGGAGTATGGGTCATCGGCTTGGTGCGCGCCCTTCCCCAGTCTGCGCGTTTCACCTGATGTTTTGAGTATAGCGTAGTCGGGTCGGCTATCACATTGACACCGGTCACAGTATTCCGCAGCTGGATTTCAGGATCGTGTTGCGTTGTGTAACGGGGTTCTGGGGCACGATTCCGGAAGATTTGCTATCCTTGCTGGGACTGAAATATGACCACTCAGGCCCCTTCGTTGACACGCAAAGAACTCTTCCTGCGCACTTGCCGCTGTGAAGCTGTTCCCCGCCTGCCGGTCTGGATGATGCGTCAGGCCGGACGCTACCTTCCGGAGTACCGCGAAATCCGGGCGCAGCATTCGTTCCTGGAAGTCTGCAAGACGCCCGACCTCGCCGTGGAAGTTTCCCTACAGCCATGGCGCCGCCTGGGCGTCGATGCCATCATCATTTTCTCTGACATCCTGATTCCAGCCGAAGCCATGGGCCTTCAGCTGGAACTTGGCGATGCGGGCCCGAATCTCCCGGATCCTGTGCGCACGGCGATGGACGTGAAGAAGCTGCGCATCTTTGATCCCGAAAAAGAAACCGGCTTCCTGATGGAGGCGCTCCGCCGCACCATTAAACACGCTGGACCCGAAGTGCCCGTGCTGGGTTTTGCCGCGTCGCCCTGGACGCTAGCCTGCTACATGGTGGAGGGCCGCACCAAAGAAGGCTTCGCCACCGTAAAGAGCTTTCTCTATCGCGAGCCCAGAGTCTTTCGCGATCTACTCCAGAAAATTTCCAAGGCCACCATCCTATATTTAAAGGGCCAGATCGCAGCGGGAGTCAGCGCGGTGCAACTGTTTGACACTTGGTGCGGTGAGTTGAACCTCGCCGACTACACCGACTTTGTTCTACCGGCGGTGCAGGAGATTATCGCGGGACTGGGCGGCGCTGTTCCGGTGATTTACTACACCAAAGCCTCGCACCACCTCCTGCCTTCGATTGTGAAGGCTGGCGCCAATGTGCTCAGCGTGGACTGGCGCGTGTCTCTGAAGGAGATTCGCGAGCTCGCCGGACCTCGCGTGGCATTGCAGGGCAATCTGGATCCCGCCGTCCTTCTCGGGCCCAAAGAAAAAATCCGCAAGACCACACTCGACATCGTCGATGAACTCGGTGGCGTTGGCCACATCCTCAATCTCGGCCACGGGATTCTGCAACACACATCCGTGGAAAACGCTCAGCTGTTCATCCACACAGGCCAGCAAGCCGCGCTCAGCGATGCCCGCCAGGTGGCACAGTCGCGCTGTTGAGCGCGGAGGAGGTTCGCGCCGTGCCCATCATCAACCCGACGCTCCGGGAAATGCGCCAGGAGCTTTTCGTCGACGAGGAATTCGTCAATCGCTATAACCGCCCCGGACCTCGCTACACCAGCTATCCGACAGCGCCGGTCTGGACCGACTCCTTCGGCCCCAACGAGTACGAAACCGCGATTGCCGTTGCCGACCAGAAGCACTCCCCAGTTTCCCTGTACATGCACCTGCCCTTCTGTGAGAGCCTCTGCCTGTTTTGCGCGTGCAACGTGATTATTCGCAAGGATAAGAGCGGCACGCCGCCCTACCTCGACATTCTGAAAAAAGAAACGGCTCACATCGCTCGCGGCGTTTCGCGCGATCGGAAGGTGGCGCAATTTCACTGGGGTGGGGGAACACCCACTTATCTTTCGCCCGAACAGATTGAAGATCTTTTTGGCTACACACGCGAGCGGTTCACATTTGCTCCCGACGCGGAGATCGGGATTGAAGTCGATCCGCGCGTGACGACCCGCGAACACCTGGAGACTGTGCGCAGGATGGGCTTCAACCGCTTGAGCATGGGCGTCCAGGATTTTAAGGAAGAAGTCCAGAAGGCCGTGCATCGCGTTCAGCCGTATGAACAGACTCGCGATCTGATTCGGGCGGCGCGGGAGTTGGGGTTCGACAGCATCAATGTCGATCTGATTTATGGCCTGCCGTATCAGACCGCGGATAGCTTTGCGCACACGGTAGAGCAGATTGTGGGTCTGTCGCCGGATCGCATCGCCATGTTCAGCTATGCGCATGTGCCCTGGCTGAAGAAGCAGCAGGGTTCGTTCGTCGGGCACCTGCCCGAAGGCATGCAGAAGTTCGACATTTTTCGCAGCGGCCTGCTGAAATTCCTGGAAGCCGGCTATCTTTACATTGGCATGGACCACTTCGCTAAGGAAAACGATGAGCTTGCCGTTTCGCAACGGAATCGCACCTTGCATCGCAATTTTCAGGGCTACACGACAAAGGCCGGCGCGGATCTCTACGGCATGGGAATCACCGCCATCAGCGGCATTCAAGAGACCTATGCGCAGAACTTTCGCGACATCCCCTCGTGGGAAAAAGCCGTTACCGAACGCGGCATCGCCACCATGCGCGGCTATCGCCTGTCGCCGGACGACGTCATCCGCCGCGAGGTGATCAGCCGGCTGTTGTGCCACACCGTGATTGTGAAGGATGAAATCTCCAGACAGTTCGATATCAACTTCGACGAGTACTTCGCTGCAGAACTTGTGCGCTTGAAAACACCGGAGGCCGATGGCCTGGTCGTGGTGAACGACAAGGAAATCCGCACCGCGTGGCTGGGCCGCATTTTTATTCGCAACCTGGCCATGGTGTTTGATCCTTATCTCGAGAAGCAGCATCTGGATTCCAAGCCGCTCTTCTCGAAGACGCTTTAAACTGCGCGGCGCAACCCGTAAAATACTCCGGGCCGAACTGCCCCGGTTTCGCCGTCGCGCTGCGTGAGCGGAGACTATTCTGATGCCCAACCAGGTCCAGGCCCTCGTCGTTGGCGCCGGAATATCCGGTCTGGCCACGGCGTTTGGCTTGCAGAAATCGGGAATCCTGACGATCGTCGTGGATTCAGCCGCGCGTCCGGGTGGAGTGATTCATTCCGAGAAGCGTGACGGCTACCTTCTGGAATGCGGCCCGCAGAGTTTCAGCGGCAACTCCGTCATCACTGCGGTTTCATCGGATCTCGGCCTGCTCAGCGAGCGTCTCCTTGCCGATCCCAAGGCCCCGCGGTACGTGCTCATCAACGGAAAACTGCAGCTCGTTCCCATGGGCTCAGGCATCCTCGCCTCACCGCTGCTATCGGGAGGTACGAGGCTGGCGCTGCTCCGCGATATGTTTGGCAAGAGTGCTCCTCCGGAACCCGATGAGTCCGTCGCCGGGTTTGCGCGCCGAAAATTCTCGGCTACGCTGCTTGACCGTCTGGTCGGCCCCTTCGTGTCCGGTATCTACGCCGGAGATCCGGAAAAGCTAAGCTTGCGCGCCGCCTTCCCGATTCTTTATGAGGCGGAGAAGAATTTCGGCAGCGTGATTCGCGGAGCTTTGAAAATCATGAAAGCGCGCAAGGCCGCCTCGTGTGAGGCTCCACGCGAGAAAGCGACACTGCAAACCTTTCAGGATGGCAACGAGTCGCTGATCGAGGCTTTGGCGGAGCGGCTGGGCAATGCTCTGTACTGCAGTGTGGAAGTAGGGTCTATTCAGGCGCTCGACCCTGCCACCGAACCGACCGCGCCGAGATTCCGCGCGACGCTGCGCACACCAAAGGGCGAAGAAGTGATCGAAGCGGAGCGTTTGGTTCTTGCCGTGCCCACCAACGTGGCAGGAAAACTGCTCCGATCGCTGCATGCTGACTTCGAACCGGCGTTTTGCGGCATTGAGTATGCCGGCATTGCTGTCGTGTCGCTCGGCTATGGCAAACAGGACGTTGCGCACGCGCTAGATGGATTTGGTTTCCTGGTGCCGCGTTCTGCCGGACTGGCGATCCTCGGCACGGTCTGGAACTCGTCGCTTTTCCCAGGCCGCGCACCCGACGGCCAGGCACTGCTGACAAGTTTTGTGGGCGGCGCAACGAATCCCGGCGCGCTAAGGCAATCGCCCGAGGAACTTACTGCGCAGGTTCACGAGGAACTCGCACCACTTTTGAGGATACGGAAGGAACCCGTCTTCCGCAACGTCACTATCTGGCCACGCGCGATTCCCCAGTACGGTCTGGGCCATGCCACCCGCCTGGCTAGCATCGAAAAACTGCGCGGCAATTTCCCTGGACTCTATATTGTCGGGAACTTTCTGAATGGCCCCGCCATCGGCACGTGCATCGAACGCGCGCTGAAGGTGGCCAATGAAATTCGCGTCAGTTTCGCCAACTGAACCCTAGCGCCTTTTCCTGTGCCGGTGGGCCAACCGGATTTCTCTCCGCTTTGCCGCTTCTCTCCAGCGTCGTTTTTCTTCTGCGGTTTTGACGATCAATGGCGGGACCGGTTTCGGCAATCGCGTATGTTCATCGATGGCGACAAACGTTACGTACGCGGTCGTGGTTTGCTTGCGTTCGCCCGTCAGAATATCTTCGGAATACACTTCCACTCCGATTTCCAGCGAAGTGTGGAACACCCGGTTCACGTGCGACTTCAGGATCACGATCTCACCTAAATTTACGGGATTCTGGAAATCGATGTAGTCCACCGACGCTGTCACCATATAGCTGTTCGCGTGGCGGCTGGCCGCCATCGCCGCCACGATGTCAACCAAATGCATAACGTGTCCGCCCAACAATTTCCCTAGCGCGTTGGTTTGCGCGGGGAGCACCACCTCTGCCATTTCGGATGCCGAGGCGCTCACAGGTTTCCCTTTTAGCGCCGGCTCAGTTCGGGCACTCTCTTTTCGATTCATCGCAATCCTATTCTTCACAACGGGCGTTTTCCTGGCCCCACTTTTCCATTCGTAGCAGCTGGGTTGCTTTCAGAGGGCTTGCGCACCTATTGGGGTGCTACTCTCCTCCACGTATAATACGGGACACCACCATGACCGACCAAAAGAAAACCCGGCGTCAAAGGCTTGAGGAATTTCTTGCCAGCAATCCCAACGACGCTTTTTCGCGCTACGGCATCGCGCTCGAATGCATGCGCGAAGGCGATCTGGCAGCCGCGGAATGCAATTTTCGGACCTTGCTCGAAACGAATCCAGACTACGTGCCGGGCTACCAGATGTTCGCGCAGATGCTCGCGCAGAATAATCGCGCGGACGAGGCCAAAATCGCTTTGTCCAAGGGCATCGACTCTGCAATTCGCCAAGGAAATCAACACGCCCGTTCGGAGATGGAAGCCCTGCTATCGGAATTAGGCTAATCCCAAGCTGGAGCCATGCGAATGACGGAAGCCGCCCTTCCCCGCACGCCGCAAGCTACAACCGTACCGATGCGTATCGCGTGGCTCTTTGGTGCGGTCGCCTTTCTCCTTCAGGTGGCCTTCAGTGGACGCTACGGGTATTTTCGTGACGAGCTTTACTATATCGCGTGCAGCAACCATCCTGCCTTCGGCTATGTCGACATGGCTCCGCTTACTCCCTGGCTGGCCCGCGCCAGTCACTACCTATTCGGCGATTCTCTCCACGCCATCCGCCTTCTGCCAGCCTTGGGTTTCGCCATCAACGTAGCTTTGACCGGCTACATCGCCAGGGAGCTTGGCGGAAAACGCTGGGCCATGGGCATGGCCTGCGTCACTGTGATGCTCGCTCCGGTCATTCTCGGCAACGGCACACGCCTGGCCATGAATCCGTTGGAGCCGTGCTTCTGGATGGGCTGCGTCTACGTTTTGTTGCTGGCCATCAATCGTCAGCAACCGAAGCTACTGCTCTGGTGCGGTGTGCTGCTGGGTTTTGGCTTGTTGAATAAGCACTCCACAATCTTTTTTCTGGGCGCTCTTGTCGCCGGACTGCTCCTCACGCCGCAGCGCAAACTCTTCACTACCAAGTGGTTTTGGGTCGCCACGGCCATGGCGTTCTTCGTCTGTCTGCCAAACGTGATTTGGCAATACACGCATCACTTCCCGACCCTCGAAGACCTCCGCAACGTCAAAGCCATGCATAAAAACATCGAACTGCCGCCGCTGCCATTTATCAAGCAGCAGATCATGATGCTCAATCCCATCACCGATCTGGTTTGGATCGCCGGCCTGGCTTTTCTTCTCCTCCATCGCTCCACCAAGCCGTTTCGCTTCCTTGGCTGCACCTACCTCTTTTTTCTTGGCGTGATGATGGCGCTCCACGGAAAGGACTACTACCTCGCCCCCATCTATTCCATGTTGTTCGCTGCCGGCGGCGTGTTCTGGGAAACACTCAGCGAATCGCGGTCACGGCTACGCTGGGTACGCGTTGCGCTGCCTTGCGTGGTCGTTGCCGTCTGTCTTATTTCCGTTCCTCTCGCCCTGCCCGTTCTGCCGCCAGACAAGATCGCGCCGTACATGCGCGCCCTAGGCATCGCCAACACACGCACGGAAACCACCATGACAGGAATGCTGCCTCAGCACTTTGCGGATCAATTTGGCTGGGAAGAAATGGTTGCCAGCGTCGCCCGGGTTTATACGTCCTTTCCGCCCGAGCAGCGTGCCAAAACCGCTATCCTCGCCGGAAATTATGGCGAGGCAGGGGCCATCGATTTCTTCGGCCCGCGGTACCTCCTGCCTAAAGCCATCAGCGCTCACCAGAACTATTACTATTGGGGCCCGCGGGACTATACCGGCGAGAGCATCATCCTGCTGGGGTGGGAACTCAAGGATGCGCAGCGCTGGTGCCGCAGCGTCGATGTGGGCCCTCGCAATGCGCCCTATTACGGCATGGGCTGGGAATACTACGACATCCTCGTCTGCCACGATTTCAAGATGCCACTCTCGCAGGCCTGGCCGAAGTTGAAAATGTGGAACTAATCCCGATGTATACTTTCCTGCACCAAGGGTATTCCGAGCTCTACTTGTTCATAGAAAGGATTTTTTGTTTGAGCCCCTTTTCGCGTGTTCCTTTCCGCTATTCATCCGTTTTCATCACTTTTTTCGTCCTGGTTCTGAATGTTGCTCCAGCTTTTTCGCAGGAAGCCGCCGATCGCATTTTCTTCAACGCAAAGGTGTTTACCGGCGAGCCCCAGAATCCCTACGCGACAGCAGTGGCCATTCATGGTGACAAGATCGTTGCCGTCGGGAACCTGCTTGAAGTCGCGAAAGCCGCTTCTGCCAATGCCGAGCGCATCGACTTGCAGGGCAAATCGCTGTTTCCCGGCTTCATCGACTCGCACAGCCACTCCATCGATGGCGGCACGAATCGCATCTCCGCAGACGCCAGTGAGAACGTCAAGACCATGAGCCAGCTCGTAGCGTTCACGGCAAATGCGAAGGAGTCCGGCAAGGGCATGAACGGCGACATTCTGGAAATCTTTGGGTTGCCACTGGAATTCTGGTCGCACACCGAGCAACTCAACGCGAATTTCAGCGCCGGTGCCTACGCGAATCTTCCGGTTGTGCTGTTTGGCATGGACGGCCACACTGGCTGGGCTAATTCCGCGATGCGGAAGCGTGCCGGGATTGACAGCGCCTATGTCAAGAAACTCTCCGAGCGAGAACGCAGCTATTATGGCGTCGGCAAGAATCTTGAACCGAACGGTTTCCTCGTCGATGCCGGCATGGAGAAACTTACGCCGCTTCTACCCAAGCCCAGTGACGAGAAACTGCTGGCTGCCGGGCGCGCGGCGTTGGCGTACAACTATAGCCTGGGCATCACCGCGTGGCTTGACCCTCTTGCCGGCGAAGGAGTCCTGAAGGCTTACAAGCTCCTTGCAGGCCACGGCGAACTGAACTCCATCGTCGACGCATTCCCTCAGGTGTTCGCGAAGGATCCCACCGCGGAACTCGCCGCCGTCCAGAAAACGCGCGAGCAGTACAAGGGTATCGCGAACTTGCATGTCACCGGCATCAAGATCTTTGCCGATGGCGTTGTGGAATACCCATCACAGACCGCCCATCTCACCAAGCCGTACAAGAACACGGGGCGGAACGGCGAGTTGCTGTTCGAGCAGAAAAAGTTCGACGAGTTGTGCGTCGCCGCCGACAAGCAAGGCTTGATCATTCACGTTCACGCCCTTGGCGACGGCGCGGTAAAAGCCGCCCTCGATGGCATCGCGGCCGCGCGCAAAGCCAACGGGAACTCCGGTCTGCCCGACACGCTTACGCACGAACAGTTCGTCGACCCGGCCGATTTCCCCCGTTTTCGTGAACTGGGCGTAATCAGCGCGTTACAGCTTCTGTGGGCCGAGGCTAGCGTGGACACCATCGACATCGTGAAGCCCTACGTGGACCCGGAAATCTACAAATGGCAATATCCCGCTCGCTCGATTCTCGACAACGGTGGCGTTATTTCCGGAGCCAGTGACTGGCCTGTCTCCAGCGCCAACGTTTTCTGGGGGATCTACCAGGCCATTACCCGCAAAGGTCCCAAGGGCGTGTTGGATACTTCGCAGGATATGCCGCGGGAAGCCATGTTCTACGCCTATACGCGCAATTCCGCTCGTGCTATGAATATGCTCGATACCATCGGCTCCATCGCGCCGGGCAAACGCGCGGACCTGATCGCGATCGACCGCGACGTCCTGACTGCATCCCCGGAGCAGTTACGTGAAGCCAAGATTCTCTGGACCATGGTTGCGGGCAAGACCGTCTATCGCGCGGCAAAGTAGGGCGGAACTGCTCCCTTCCCACCGGCGCCTTTGGTATCATCCGGCTTGGGGCTCATGCGGCCAGATCGTATTCCACTCTTCCCTCTGAACGTCGTGCTCTTCCCCGGCGAACAGCTACCCTTGCACATTTTCGAACCGCGCTACCGCCGCATGGTGCGCGAATGCCTGGATTCAAAATCTCCCTTCGGAATGCTTCTGGCGCTTCCCGACGGTATCGTGCGCGTGGGATGCACGGCAGAAATTCTGGAAGTGATTAAGCGTTACCAGGACGGCCGCATGGATATCATCACCGTGGGCCGCGACCCGTTTCGCTTGGTCGAACTGTTCTCCGGCGATGCCCTTCTCGAGGGCCACATCGACTATCTGGAAGACACCGACTCCGCCGCGGCGCCTCAATCGATCAAGCAACTCGTTGAACTCTATGAGACCTGCCACACGTTGCTCTTCAGCGGCATTCCCAAGGATTTCGACTCCGTCCCTCCCGAGCAACTCTCCTACACCATCGCTGCGGCTCTTCCCCTGGAGCTCTTGTGGAAGCAGCAGCTCCTGGAACTTCGCACCGAGTCTGAACGCCAGCATCGGCTTTCGACGTACCTTCGCGACTGGGCGCCGCATCTACAGAAAGTAGAGACCTTGCGAGATCGCGCCGGAGGCAACGGTCAAGGTTTAAACTAAGTTTCGGCGAGCTTTAGCAATTGGTTCGCGGATAGAGGCCCCATGACAGCGAGCACTTCTCTTCATCCCTCCGGACAACCCAAGCCGCGCACGCTTGGCGAGTGGAAACGCGTCCCGGATTTCGATGCCCGCACTACGGCGCTGTCCGTCAAAAATGAAATCCGCCGCAACCTGCTGTGCAGCATCGAACGGAATCAGCCGTTATTTCCCGGCGTGCATGGATACGACGACAGCGTCATTCCTCAGATCGTGAATGCCCTGCTGTCGCGCCACAATTTCATTCTCCTGGGGTTGCGCGGGCAGGCCAAAAGCCGCATTCTGCGCGGCTTGATGCAGCTTCTGGACCCGGTAATCCCGGTGATCGCCGGGTGTGAGATCAACGACCATCCTCTGCAGCCCATTTGCCGCGCTTGCCGCGAACGCCTGGCCGCCGAGGGTGACAATACGCCCATTGCCTGGCTTCCGCGCGACCAGCGCTACGTGGAGAAACTTGCCACTCCCGACGTTACGATCGCGGACATTATCGGCGACGTTGACCCGATTCGCGCCGCGCGTGGTGGGCGCGACCTTTCCGATGAGTTGACCATTCACTACGGCCTGCTGCCGCGCGCCAATCGCGGTATTTTCGCCGTCAACGAACTCCCCGACCTCGCCGGAAAAATTCAGGTCGGCCTGTTCAACATCATGCAGGAAGGCGACATTCAGATTAAAGGTTACCCGCTGCGCCTTCCCCTGGATGTTTTGCTGGTGTTCACCGCCAACCCCGAGGATTACACCGCTCGCGGCAAGATCATCACGCCGCTCAAGGATCGCCTCGGCGCGGAGATTCGCACCCACTATCCCAGTTCCATTGAGGAAGGTATCACCATCACCACGCAGGAAGCCTGGACGCAGCGCGATTCCTCCGTCAAAGTCGAAGTGCCTGATTATCTGCGCGAAGTAGTAGAGGAAATTGCATTTCAAGCCCGCGAGGACAAGCGCGTCGACAAGCGCTCCGGCGTCAGCCAGCGTCTTCCCATCACCACGCTGGAAAATCTTGTCAGCAGCGCCGAACAACGCGCCGCCCGCACTGGTGAATCTTTTGGCGTCGCCCGTGTCGCCGATCTCTACGCTGCCCTGCCTTCCATTACCGGCAAGCTCGAACTTGAATATGAGGGCGAACTGAAAGGCGCTGAAACCATCGCTCGAGAACTCATTCGCGCGGCGGTTGGCCGTGTCTTCACCAAGCATTTTGGGGACGTCAATCTCCAGCCGGTCACGCAATGGTTTGAACTCGGCGGCGAACTGAAGATCCCGGACATCATCTCCACGCCCCAGCGCCACCAGCAACTGGCCAGAATTCAGGGCTTGCTAGACCATGTGGGCAAACTCGGCGTGCATAGCCGTAAAGACGAGCCTCAGGCCGCTGCCGCTGCCGAAATGATTCTTGAAGGCTTGTGGGCGCATCGTCGTATCGGTCGCAGCGAGGAACGCGGCTTCTACGCGGAGAAACCGCAGCGCGCGCCGGAACTGCGCGAATCGCCCAACAGGCCGCGGCGCAATTACAATTGAGGCGCGCATGAAAGTCGTACGATACGGAAAATACACAGGCGAGCCCGCTGACGTTGTCGACCTCGACGAACTGATGAAGCGCCTGGGCGATTTTTTCCTGCAGAGTGGCTTCGAGTCGCAGTACTACGGCCTGTCCGAGTTCGATTCCAGCCAATCGATGGAAGCCCTGCGCGACGCCATTCTCCGCGCGCTGCAAGAAGGCGACCTGATGCCCGACGACGCCATGAGCGAGGAACTCCGGAAAATGTTACAGGATCCCGGCGCGCTGAACAATCGCGAGGTCCGCGACCTGATCGACAAACTCGTTGAACGCCTCTCTCAGGAAGGCTTCATCAATCCGCAGCAGCCCCCGCAGATCACTCCCCCGCCGCAAACCACGCCTGGAGGCCAGTTGGGTAATGCGCAAGAGCGCAGTCCCGATGCGCGCTTTGAGATCACCGACAAGGCCATCGACTTCCTCGGTTTCAAGACCCTTCGCGATCTGTTGGGTTCGCTCGGCCGCAGCAGCTTTGGCCGCCACGATACACGCGATCTTTCCACGGGCGTCGAGTCCGGCGGCGTTTCGCGGCCGTACGAATTCGGCGACACGCTGAATCTCGACATCAGCCAGACTCTCTCCAACGCCATTCGGCGCGAAGGAGCCAAGGTGCCCATCGACATGCAGTATCGCGATCTGATGGTGCACCAGTGTGAATACCAGAGTTCCTGCGCCACCGTTCTTCTGCTCGACTGCAGCCATAGCATGATTTTGTATGGTGAAGACCGCTTCACTCCCGCGAAGCGCGTCGCCATGGCTCTCTCGCATCTCATTCGCACGCAGTACCCTGGCGACACTCTCAGCCTGGTGCTATTCCATGATTCCGCGGAAGAAGTCCCGCTAAACCAGCTTGCGCGCGTGCAGGTCGGTCCCTATTACACCAACACGCGCGAAGGCCTGCGCATGGCGCAACGCATTCTTCTTCGCCAGCGCAAGGACATGCGCCAGATTGTGATGATCACCGATGGCAAACCCTCTGCTTTGACGCTCGAAGACGGTCGTATCTACAAAAATGCCTTCGGCCTGGACCCCTTCGTAGTCGGTGAAACGCTGGAGGAAGTGAACAAGTGCAAGCGGACCGGCATCATGATCAACACTTTCATGCTTGCGACAGACTATAGCCTGGTTCAATTCGTCCAGAAAATCACGCAGATGTGCAAGGGCAAGGCTTACTTCACAACGCCCTATACCCTGGGGCAATATCTGTTGATGGATTATATGCAGCGCAAAACCAAGACCATTCACTGACGCACCGTGTGGACTCTTGCTGCGATAAAATAAGCCCATGTCTTTAATGAACAAGCTAGCGCGCTGGATCAATTCGGAGGCACCTTTGACAACAATTGAAGCGGGTCAATCAGCTCCCGGCTTTTCATTGAAAGCCCTGGATGGCAAAGAATATTCGCTCATGTCACTTCTGGAACGAGGCCCGGTTGTTCTGGCTTTCTTCAAAATTTCCTGCCCGGTTTGCCAATTCACTTTTCCGTTTCTTCAGCGCCTGTTCGAACGCTATGGCGGCGACGGCGTTTCTTTCCTGGGCATATCTCAGGACGATGCGCGCAGCACCGAGGAATTCAATCAGGAATGCGGCATACAATTTCCCACGCTCATCGACGAGCACGGGTATCCGGCTTCGAACGCCTATGGCTTAACAAATGTGCCGACAATTTTTCTGGTCGCGCCGGACGGTAGCATCAAAGTTCAGTGCATGGGTTTCAGCAAAGGCGACTTGGAGAAAATCGCGGCCGAACTGGCGCAGCATCGCGCGCTCAAGGCGGCACCGCTATTCGGCAAGAATGAAGTCGTACCGGACTACAAACCTGGATGAGGGTCGAAAAACTAGGTCCGGTCGGACCTAACGACGACAACTCCATATCAACCTGAATGCCGACCAACGAGTATGGCTTTGTCATTTCGAACGGAGTCTGAGGAGTGAATCATCCCGGTGGTTCTCGCTCAAAGAGAGATTCCTCGCTGCGCTCGGAATGACGACGTAAACCCTACAGGTCCTCGCGCAGCAGATCGCGTTTGTGTTTCTCCGGCTTTTTTCGCTTGTCGGGGACAACGCGCGTCGTTGCTGGAACAAGCCCCGCCTTGCGCGCCCGCCTTCTGGCCTCAACTCCTTTGTGCAGTTTCTTTTTCCTCGCTCGGCTCATCTCAGTTCTTCTTTGCTGCGATCTCCTGCACTGCGCGGTAACCCTGGTCAATGGCCTCGTTTGTATACGCGAAGGCGCCCGCGTCGGAATTCGCGATGTGAATGTTACCGAATGGCTTTCTCCCGATTTCGTGCGGAGCCTGTCCTGGCGGCCAGAGCGGATCAAATAAGGAATTGTATTCGTAGGCGTAGCCGTGCGGCCAGCGATTCACGGTGATGGCTTCGACGTCGCTCGCTGGATCAAATCCGCCGCTGCCGAGCATTCGCGCCAACTGCTCACGGACGTTCCTTTCAAACGTCGCATAGTTCGTTCGCATCAAACGGCCACGCCCGCCGCGCTGTTTGTCGCGCGCCGTTACCCCCGTTCCCACCGGAACGTACTGCAGGTGCACCAGGCAGGATTCATCGGGCTGCTGTGTGAAGCGGTAGTCGCCTATGCTCACGGGGAAATCCATTTCCACGCCGGAGAAAAACGATCCAGGGCAATGAATGCTGTGAACCTGCAACTTCTGAAACGCCTGCCAATTCTTTAGCTGCACGTTGGTATAAACCAGCGGCACTTTCACGTTGTATGCAAGCCCATCCTTCTGCGCTTCCGGCATCTCCGGACACATATACGGAATCACCATGTTCCAACACGCCAGTAGGCAGGCCCTGCCCTGCACAATCCGCGCCTTGCCTCCGCGCACGTACGTCACTTCCACACCTTTGGGATTGCCCGGCCCATCGATATTCGCGGCATGGATCACGGTGGAATTCAGCCGCACGCGCACCGGCGAGGTATCATCGTCTAGCTTTGCGTAATCGAATTTCGCCATCACCACATCTTCCATGGTGTGCCCCGGCGCAGCGGCGGGAATCATGGCGCGCACGAGGAGTCGCGGCAGCGACCCAATGCCGTCGGGGAAATGGTAAATGTACGGCTCGTGATCCTGGCGCGTGACTTCAAGGCCCATCCCCGGCCCGTCTTGGTCCGTAATCCCAAGCCCCTCGAAGCCGGGCAAATAGCCAAGCCCAGCCATATCTCCCGCCGGCACCGCATCAATCCCCACGCCGTACAGCCCATACATCGATGTAAACAGGAGCGGGATCGCCTCCGGGGTGATCTTCGCATTTTTCAGCAGATAATCCTGGTAGCTGGTTTTCGCCAGGTAGGCCTTCTTCTCCGTTGGGCTCATCCCGGCCAGGTAGTCCACTTTTTCGCTGTACAAGCGCGCCAGATCCTTCTGTGCGGCAGGAGAAAGGGGCGTCTTTGCCAAAAATTCCGGCCACGGTGTCTGGTACGCTCCCGTTACCAGGCGGTCTTCCCCGAAGGTTTCTTTGTCAAAGAAAATTCCCTGGCCCATACCGCGCGATTCATAGAACTTCTGGTCGTAATACTTTTCGAACTTCTTCACCTCGATTCCTAGATCTTTGAAAAGCTGCTTTGCTTGAGCGCTGTACAAGTTCGGGCTTGTGATGGTCTGCGTTCCGCCGTAACCGATAATCAGGCGCTTGCCGCTCTGAAACTCGTTGCGCTTGGCGTGCCCTCCGAAATCATCGTGATTGTCCAAGACTAGGATCCGGGCGCTCGGTCCTGCCTGCTGGCGATAGAAATAAGCTGCGGATAAGCCACTGATTCCGCCTCCGACCACGATCAAGTCATAAGAATCCGCGTCGTGCGTGGGATGCTCATAAGTCTTCCCATCCCTTACGGCGTGCGCCACTTCCCACGATCCGTCGTGGCTGCCTCTCATCCCGGTTTTCGACGGCGGATAGTATCCAGGCGCCTTCTCGGGGGCGTAGACCGCGTCGTCCGCAAGTACATCGGTCCAAAATGTCCCCGGGCTTAGTAATGACGCGCCGATGGCAATGCTCGCTCCATTTAGAAAATCGCGGCGCGTGATGGGCCGATCCATTCCTAATTCACGATCTCGTTTGTCTTGGTCCACGCAGAAATCTCCCGATGGCGGCCACAGCCCGCATCCCCTACTGCCAATAGCGGCAGGAGTTAATACTCCAAAAAGCTTAGCCCACCCGGGCCGCTTAGCAAAGTCCTGGAATGTCCGCCCTTTATTGACAGACGCGTTAGCGCCGTTTGCGCTATCATTGGACTCGGCGATCAGGGCAGGTTGCCGCAGTTTTTTCGCGTCACGAGTCTGTCCGCAATCCAAACATAAAGGGGTCCCGTCATCCTTTTATCGAACCGCTCGAAGTGTTGCTTCAACGGTTGGCGAATCACGGTATTTCTGTTGTTAGCCGCGACCGCGTGCCTTGCCAAAGCGCGCCCGAGCCATCTCGCCGCGGCACCAGCAGCACATTCATCAAATAGCGCGCGAGTTGAGGACGGTAGCGCCGCATGCAAGATTCTCTACGTGGGCTTTGTTGGCGCCATGGAACCGGCAGGCCACAAGAATTCGGGGATTGTTCAGATCCGCGACACCTTACGCGGCCCTGAGTACTCCGACGTCTGCGCGGAGTCCTTCATTCCGATCGACTGGACTTCCGGGCTCAATTGGATCCTGAAGCACTTTCCGTCCCATCCTGGTCCACTGACTCCCGAAGAACTAGCCACTGCACCCAGCGTCATTCTCGTCGGTCATAGCACCGGCGGCTGGGCTATGCTCACGGTGGCCCGTGATTTACGCGACAGAAACATTCCTGTCGAGCTGACAATCCAGATCGATAGCGTCGGCATCACCGACGCCACAGTGCCGCGAAATGTGAAGTCCGGAGCGATTTTTCACGCCCGCGACATTCTGATGTTCATGACCACGAAGAACCTGCGAACGGAAGATCCGATGCATACGAAGATTGTTACTAATGTCGTGGTAAAGGGCGCCAATCATCTTTCCATTACGCGAGATCCGCGCATCAAGATGCTGGTTCTGAAGACCGTAGAGAGTTTGCGGGCCTCTTCCGTGAAGACGGCCGAAGCCCCGCACGATTTGAACCATTAGGCCGATCTGCGGTCTTCTACAGTCTCGAGCTCAAATCACTAGAACGAAAAGGTAAGCTGCAGGTCAATTCTGCGATTTGCTGTGCTGTTATTGTAGGGCCCGCCCGCCAGTGAGTTGGACTCGCCAAATTTCGGTGAGCTGAGATTGCCGACCGGCGTCCCCAGATTGACGTTGTTGAATGCGTTTCGCACATTTACACCCAGCGTTAGCGAATACTTCCGGTTCGTTGAGCCCGCATCCATGCCGCGACCTCCGACAAATCCGCCACGTCCCGGCCCTCCTGGTCCGCGGCCAAATGTACCGCCGCCCATCCCGCCGGCTTGTACCGCGCTCGATGCATTTTCCAGTACCGGACCGAAACCAAAGGTCTTGCTGAACCGTAAATTCAAAGCAAAACGGGACGGCCCTTCTCCGTAGAAAGGCGGGATCGGCACGTAGCCGACTCCCGGGACAGAATTGAAGCAGCCGAAGGCGGTCAGCTTGTCCGGAGGGCAAGTCCCGAAGGCGGGTCGCGTATTGTAAACCGAATCCTGGTAGGGGTCTGCGCCCGTGGTGATGTTGAACGGAGGCCCCGAACTGGCGACCATAAACGGGCTCAGACGAAAGCCGCGCGGCAAGCCAACAGTGCCACCCAGGAATACGCGATTGCGGATGTCGAAACTCGCGCGGCCATAGTCTTGTTGCAGGTCGTAGGGATTCGAAGGAAACGGAGGCAATGTCGCCGTAGACCCCGACGATGACGAGGCCGCAGTCCCAAAAACGTCGCTGTTGGCATAATTCAGGGTGTAGTAGCCAAACAGCGAGAGGCGCGCACCCATGCGCACGCTGCCATTGATGATCAACTGGTTCTGTTTGAATGTGCCTTCGGACTGGTATTGAAAGATATTCTCGCTAATGCCGTTGGGCCGCTCTCCAGTAACGGGATTAGCGGGGTTCAAGTTGTTGGTGTAGAACACATGAACGCCACGGGAATTCAGGTACGTCACGGCGATATTCGCCGTCTTCGTCAGCTGGCGCTCCAGCGTTACGCCGGTCTGAATGGTGTACGGTGAATGCAGATTGTTATTCACGGTATAAATCGTAGGAGCGGTGGTGGACGACGGAAGCTGGTTCACTGGAGGTATGTCACTGAGAAAAAACTCCGGATTCCGAACCTGGTAGCTCAGTTGGTTGATGCCGTTCAACCGTTCCTGTTGCAACGCCATCAAGGATGTGAACCGATCGTAAAAGATGCCGAACCCGGCCCGCAGAATCATCTTGGGTGGCTTCTTCGCGCTTCCTCCGATGCCCCAGGCAACGCCGAAACGTGGCGCGAAGTCCGCCTTGTCACTGAAATCGTTTTGCGTCTCGAAACGCAGTCCGTAGCTCAGCGTCAGGTTCTGGCGAATCTTCCAATCGTCCTGCACGAATATCCCCGCATCGATCATATTTACCGACTGTGCGGGTATCCCCGTGGTTTGCGAATAGTAGCTGGCACCGCCCCCCAGCGCCTGAATCTGGGGAATCGTCAGGCCGCTGGCAAGTCCCTGTTCGGTGATCTGGTACGCCTGAATCGGGGTAACTTCACAACTGGTCGCCGCGGTCACAATGCAACCCGGCTGGAGCCGCGCTCCGAACGTAAACGATCCATTGAAATTCGTTGTCGCGGAGTTCGCGTCATCCGTAATCCGCAAACGCCCGCCGACTTTCCATGCGTGCTTGCCGTAGTTCATGTAGGTGATGTTTTGCAGTTCGTAGCGATTCTGCACGTCGGAATCGTTGAAGCCGCCGCTGCCGTTGCCGTTGAAGGCGCCCTGCACATCCACGTTTACGCTGGCGTTTACAGGGCCTGTCTGCGTCAGCGCTCTCAAGTACTGAAATCGAGTTTCATTCACGATGTGCGAGTTCACGATCTGCGTGTCGCTCACCTGGATGGTGTTTTCAGTGTCGTAATCATTCACCGCCACTTGCGCCAGGCCGAATCCTCCAACGTCATCGTTCTGCTCGCTGCTACGCAAAAACTGGTAACGCGCCGTCAATGTATTATTCGGCGTGATCTGATAATCCAGCCGCGGGCTCAGGTTCGTCCGCGTCTGCGGATTCGCAATCGCGGCGCTGTACGGAACGATGTTGAACTCCGGATCGAGCACCGTCGCGCTCACGATCGACAGGTTCTGAATGTCTCGCTGCTCCAGATTGAAAAAAAAGGAAGCTTTCTTGCCCAGCGGCCCCCCTATATTTCCGCTGTATTGCACCGTGTGATAAGCGGGCGGCGCGGTTCCCTCCGGAAGGTTCTCAAACGGGTTGCGCGAGTTGAACGCGGAAGAGTTGCCGTTGACCATGAACTGCCCATGCAACTTGTCGGTGCCCGGCTTGGTAAAAATCTCGATGCGTCCATACCCCAGCTTGTCGTATTCCGTGGAAAACGGATTCTGGTTCAGCCGGATTTCACGAATCGAAGCTTTGGGTGGCAACTGCCCGGCGGTGAACCCATCAATATACATTTGCCCGCCATTAGGCCCAGCTGCGGGCCCCGCCAGCGCCTCAAGCTCCGACTGCAATTCGTCCGGATCGTCCGACAGCGCTTCCAGGTCCTTGCCCTGAATCACTACCGTGCTCGCGTTATTCGCGGGGTTCACGTCCACCTGCGTTGTCGAGTCGTTTACCACCACCTTTTCCTGCTGCACCTCAATCGTCAACGCGATATTCAGCCGCGTCACTTGCCCCGCGGTGATCACCACGTCCGGTTTGCTGAAAAGGGCAAAGCCTGGCGCGCTGGTTTCCAACTTGTAGTTACCGGGAGGCAAGTCCTTGATTTCATATGTGCCGTCTTTGCCCGACGTTGCTCCTTTTGCTCCTCCCGAGGCCGGTGTCACAAGCACCGTCGCGCCCACAACTGCTGCTCCGGATGGATCCGTTACCTGTCCGCGCAAAATTCCTGTCGGCGCCTGCGCAAGCGTACTGCACGCGAAAAGAAATACAATTAGAGTGGCAATACACGTCAGGCGTTGGATTGTTGCGGCTAAACTGAATCTCATTCCGCAATCTCGTCCTTTTCGTTTGATTCGACGCTTCATTCGCTTCACTGTGTGCCCGCGTCGCCAGCGCCGGAGTTCAAACTCCATGGCGTCAGGATGGATGCCTGCCCTTGCGGGAAGGCTTGCAGAAGCGGCTCGACTCCACCAAGCACTGTGATCGCCACTGCTGCGGAGTCACTCTGCGCCGTTGTTGCCACTATCATTACCGCATCGCCCTTTTGAAAATCTCCCAATGAGCTCGCAGGCAGCCGGCTCAGCATCTGCTGGATGTCGCCGCCGCCACTGCGTGGCGCACCACCCATTCCTGCGCCTGCCCCGCCTTGCGATCCTTGCGCACCGCCGCCTGCCTGCGCACCCGCGGCTGGAGAGGTTACCGGCTTCGCGGCGCCACTCGCTGCTCCGGCGGCTTCAGAGGTAATTCCCTGCAGTCGCATGGCAATCCGCTGCGCTATCGGTTGAGGCAGCTTGCGAACTTGCGAGTCTAAGGTGATTTTCACCTGCACCGGCTTGTTGCTTGCCAGGTCTTTGATCGTCAACGTGCCCGCGCCGGCGTCGACAGACTCAATTGTTCCCGCAATGTTACGAAACGCGCCAGTCACAATTTCCTCTGCCGTGAAACTCGATCCGTCTTCGTTTTTCGTACCGCGCGCGCGTAGTTGGTCGCCGGCCTTGATTTCTGCCAGGGAACTTGGCTTTGCATCATCAAACTTCACGGAGTTCGGCGCGTACCGTCGTAAGACCGTGGTCTTGGAAACATGAACTTCAACATCTTTGCTTCCAGCCCCGGTTGTTGTTCCAATCGTGACGGTGCCTGCCGGGGGATCCGTACTCTTTACAAGTCCTCCTATCCCTCGGCGCTGCCAATCTTCGCGCTCGTGCGTTTGCTTCGCGCTGATATCCGCCTTTTTCATGGCGATCACGGTGGATGCGACCAAGCTCGTTCCATCATCGCCTGGCTTGCTACGCACCAGGACCCGGTCGCCCTCTTGCAGATCGCTCAATTGAATGGGCACCGCTTCCTTCAAATCCTTCGATCCGGGGGGCACACGAAGGTACTTCACGTCGGCAGGCAACGAAATCTTCAGTTCACTTCCCGCGTCGGTCGCAAGAATAATGGTTGTGCCAGAGATGCTCTTAATCGTTCCAACCGTGGGCGGGCTCTTGGCCGGGGTTACCGTTTGCGCCGATGCCAGCGCGCCCGTGGGCGGCATCACCGCGGGACACAGAGCGAGCAGGAAACACGCACAACGTGCCCATCCAAAGGCCCGGCGGATTCGTCGCCTCAACATGTTCACTCAAACCTTCCTGCAGAAATTTCCCTGAGTTCCCTCCTTCGTGGGGAATGCACCCAGGGATCCGGTGTCAACTCACACCCGCAGGGGAGCGAGAGCGTGGCTCTAAAACTTAGACGTGAGGTGAGGGATGAAGCGTTACACCTATTTTCAGCCGCTGTTCCAGTGTTGAACCGCCTCACATTTGTCAATCGTTGCTGACGCCACCGTGTCCTTCAAAGCTCTTACAGGTCTTCAAGTTGAAAAATTTCCGGTTTATAATCCATCCATGCCGAACCAAAATCCACTGGCAGGCGTCGTTCCGCAGGTCATCCATCCACGAATCGAGGGTGAAACCGCCGTCACCGAATACATCGAGAAGATTGAAGGTGAGGTTGCTCTGGATTCCTACGTTAAGGCGCAGACGTCTGCGCCCGAGGTCGTAAAGCGCATCAATGAACTGGAGAACTGCCTACAGCGTCTGGCCAATGCTGCTTTGGCTTCTGGAAACATCGATAAGCGTCCGCAATTGCGCGCCGCCGCCGAGGAAGCAAAACTGCTCCTAAAGAATCGGCTCGAGGTCGATGACACCAAGCATCGATTCCACAGCGAATTGGGATTAGTTAAGGACGAATCTCGAATAATCGAGGACTAGCGCGGGACTGAACTGCCCACCCTTCTTATTGTCTCAAGAACATTACTCCATCAAGCAATCTTGGCCTGAGAAGGAAGCTACGTGAAGCGGCGCCACGTTGGCGGGTGGCCTACCCTTTTATTTCAGCGGGCTATTCTTCCCTGCCAAGTACCCATCAGGCGTAGCGAAACAGTGCTTTGAAACCGTAGTCCATGTGCTGCTGGATGTGGCAGTGAAACAGGGATAGGCCAGGCTGATCGGCGGTAAAATCGACGATCGCGCGACCGTAGTAAGGAACCACGACCGTATCCTTAATAACACCGGCAGTCTTTTTGCCATTGATCTCAGTCAGTTCGAAACTGTGTCGATGAAGATGCATGGGATGAGCGTCATCGGTACGGTTGCGCATGACCAGCCGGTAACGCGTTCCTTGTTGGAGCACGAACTCGCGTTCGTGGGGATACGGCTTGCCGTTGACAAGCCATAAATTGAATTTGCCCGCTCCACCGGGAATCTTCTCGAAAACCAGCTCGATGGTCTGCTGCGGAGGGGGCGAAGTGGAGCTGGCAGTTCCGAAGATCGTATAGTCCCATGCAAACTTGGACGGATCGATCCATTGCGGTTGACGATGCTGCCCAGCGTACTCCACGACGGCGCCGAGGCCGGACTCGCGGATGATCTTCTCGGTTGAACCGAGAATCCAGATTCCTGGATTATTCATCTCGATCACTACATCGGCACGCTCACCCGCACCGAGGAAAATCGCATCGAGTCCTCTCGGAGAGGGCACCGGGTTTCCATCGAGCGCGATCACCTTCATTCTATGGCCAGCCAACGCGATGCGGCGGTTTTCGATGGCACTGGCGTTGAGGAAATGAATCAACAGACGCTGGCCCTCGCGGACGCGAATCGGCTCACCGGATCCAAGTGCCTTGTCGTTGATCGAGTAGGTCATGGAACCGACTTCGAGGCCGTCGGGGTCGGTGTTCAGCGTCGCAGGCTTCTCGAGCAGCGGCCCATCATGGGTATCGTCGTCTTCGTCCTCCATGGTGCCGGTGAAGAACGGTTCCCAATCGCGCAGCGCGAGGAAAAGTTCCTGATCGTATTGGCCGGGATTGTTGCTGCCCTCCACGTAGACAAAACCAAACTGGCCCGTATACGCGCCCTTATGGAGGTCAGCCATCGCCATGGCATGCGAGTGGTACCAGCGGCTTCCCGCGGGACGGGGGAGGAGCTGGAAGCGGCGCCGACCATTGGGCGGTACGAGCGGCGAACCCTCTTCCTCCGTGCCGTCCACTTCCGGCGGAACGAGCATGCCATGCCAATGCACGAGCTCAGGCGTATCGGTGTCGTTTATAACGTCGACGGTAACAGGCTTTCCTTCCCGCATGCGCAGCACGGGGCCGGGCGCGGAGTTGTTATAACCGATGGTCGAGAGAATATGGGAGCGGTCGAGTTCGACGGTAACGGGCGCAATGCGAAGTGTATGATCGGCGTTGGTGTCGGAAGGCAACCCGTGCGGTGGATCGCCTTGAGCGGCAAACGGCAGTCGCGCCATTCCGGCCTGCGCCAAGACCATGCCGCCGAGTTGGAAAAAGTTGCGCCTCTGCACAATCGTCGCTCTCGCGCCGGCTGGACATTCTTGCATGGTCTCACGGTGAAAGTGGCGGGACAAGCGTGGGTGGAATATGGGTAAAGCTGCAACCAAGGCAGGTGTTCCGTCGTCTAACCTATTCTCGCCCCCTATTGCTCTCCGCGGAGGTCCTTTATGAAGCTTGCGCGCGCCGCACTGGCGAGTATAGGTGCCACTGTCTGCTGCGCGGGGCTTTGGGCTTTCCAGCGGACAGGCAATTTCGGCTTCGGCACTGACGCGCCAACGAACGGCAAAGCGGAGTTCTACTGGTCGCGGTTGGCATATTCCACAAATATGGCAAGCTTCGGTGGCTACGGGCGACACGGATGGCGGGGTTCCTGGTCGCGCGACTATCCTAAAGCGGACCGGCAGTTTCTGATCGCCATGCACCGGCTGACCCGTATCGACGGACGGCCAACGGAGCAGGTGATTACGCTCAATAACGATGACATATTCAACTATCCGTGGATTTACGCTGTCCAGGTGCAGAACTGGACGTTCACCGACTCTGAAGCCAAGCGATTACGCGAGTACTTGCTGAAGGGCGGTTTTCTGATGGTGGACGATTTCCACGGCACCGAGGATTGGGAAAACTTCATGAACGGCATGCGGCAGGTGTTGCCCGACCGGACCGTTGAGGACCTGCAGAGCGGCGACGAAATCTTCCACACCCTGTATGACATCGACGACAAGATGCAGATACCCGGCGAGCAGTATGTTTGGTCTGGCCGCACCTATGAGAAGGACGGCTATCAGCCGAAGTGGCGCGCCATTCGCGACGACAAGGGCCGCATCATCGTGGCCATCTGCCATAACATGCACCTGGGTGACGCATGGGAATGGGCCGACGACCCGAATTACCCGGAGACGTTCGCGTCGATGGCGTTCCGCGTGGGTCTGGATTACATCCTTTATGGCATGACACATTAGTGTCGGCGGCAGGTCCGACCAGAGATTGAATCATTGTAGAAAACGATTAGTGCAAGTTGATTAGGACCAGTAGGACTAGAAGGGTGGATGTTTCAGTTTCTATTCAAGTACCCGGTTCCGGTATTCACGAAGGGACGGTTCGTGCTGCTCGGTGGTTGGCCGGCATGGGCGCTGGCAGTATTGATTGTTGCGGTCGTTGGGGGACTTGCACTGTTGATCCGCTGGAGGCTGCGTCGTGCAACGCCTGAACTGCGAAGCTGGCGCGGGTGGCTGATTTGGGGACTACAGTCGGCGCTGGTAGCGCTTGTGCTGTTGCTGCTCTGGCAGCCGGCAATGACGGTGAGCGAGTTGAACTCTCAGCAGAACATCATTGCCGTGGTAGTAGACGATTCACGCAGCATGCGCATCGCGGACAGTGACGGGAAGACACGCGAAGCCGCGGCGCTTGCGGCCCTGAGCGATAGTGTTCTCGCTGGGCTTCAAAAACGTTTCCAGACCCGAGTCTACCGACTGGGTCGTGAACTCACACGAGTCGATGGGGCGCAAGGGATTGCACCGGTGGAAGCGGCCACACATATTGGCGACGGGTTGAAGCAGCTGGCTACGGAGACTGCGGACGCGCCGGTAGGAGGCATTCTGCTGCTCAGCGACGGCAGCGAGAATACGGCGGGGACGGGCGGTTCGGGAATCAGTCTGGATGCTCTGCAGGCACTGCGTAACCGACGGCTGCCCGTACACACGGTGGGCTTCGGCAAGGAAGAGCCCGCGCACGACGTGGAGATTGAGGACGTCGGCGTGGCGGCGAACGCGACCGCCAATGCGCGTATCGCCGCGACGATCAGCCTGACACAACACGGCTACGCGGGACAGAAGGCCAAGCTCACCGTGAGCGACAGAGAAAAGTCGCTCGCGGAGCGCGAAATCACTTTGCTGACGGACGGACGCGTCCAGTCGGAACCACTTTTTTTCCCCGCCGGCGCCGCGGGCGCGAGAAGTCTGACGTTTAGCGTGGAACCGCTGCCTGGCGAAGAAAACCTGGCGAACAATAGGGTGACGCGGCCCATCCTCGTGAGCGACGCAAAGCGCAGGATTCTGTATGTCGAGGGTGAACCGCGCTGGGAATACAAGTTCATCCGGCGAGCGGAAGAAGACGATCCGACGGTGCAGCTGGTCTCGATGCTGCGCACGAGTGAAAACAAGATCTACCGGCAAGGTATTCGAGATCCGAGTGAGCTAGCGGACGGTTTTCCGGCGCGGCCGGAGGATCTGTTCAGTTATGCAGGGATTATTATTGGCTCGGTTGACGCCGATTATTTCACGCCACTGCAACAGGAACTTTTGCGTGAGTATGTTGATCACCGTGGCGGTGGCATTCTATTCCTGGGCGGCCGCTATTCGCTGAGCGATGGAGGCTGGGGAGCATCGAGCTTGAACGATTTGCTCCCGACCTTTCTGCCGACAGGAAATCATAATTTCCATCGCAACGCCGCAACTGTCGAATTGACACCGGAAGGCGTGGATTCGCCAATCACGCAGATCCTGGATGATCCGGAGAAGAACGCGCAGCGCTGGAAGAAGCTAACGTATCTGGCTGACTATGAAGACGCCGGCGCGCCCAAACCAGGCGCCACCGTGCTTGCCGATCTGAACGCGGGCCGGCGTAAATTGCCGCTGCTAATTACCGAGAGCTACGGCCACGGCCGCACCGCGATCATGGCAACAGGCGGCACTTGGCGGTGGCAGATGAGCGAAGCACTAGGCGATCCGTCGCACAATCTTTTCTGGCAGCAGCTTCTCCGTTGGCTGATCGCGGAGTCGCCGGGTCCGGTTGTCGCGTCGACGCCGGAGCGGGTGTTGATGGATGAAGGGCAGGCGCGGCTGACGGCGCAAGTGCGCGACCGGCAGTTTCAGCAGGCTGCAAACGCACACGTCACGGCGCACATTCTGGGACCAGAAGACGTGAATGCATTGGTTGACCTGACACCCTCTGGGGGAAATCCGGGACTGTATCAAACCGAATGGACCGCGGAAAAGCCGGGCACTTATGTCGCGGAAGTCATAGCGGAATCTGCGGGCAGCCAGCCACAGGAACTCGGGCGCGACGTGGTGACGTTTCAGCGTGAAGACGGAGTCGCAGAGAACTTCCACACCGAGCAGAACCGGCATTTACTGGAACAACTGGCATCGGAGACCGGCGGCCGTTACTGGAAATCGTCTGACCTGAAGAACCTTCCGCGGGATATCTCCTACTCTGAAGCGGGCATCTCAGTTCGCAGCACGAAGGAGCTCTGGGATATGCCGATCGTGTTCGTGCTGTTGCTCGGGCTGCCGATAGGCGAGTGGCTGCTGCGCCGGAAGTGGGGCGTGATATGAAACGCGCTTTGCTGCTGGCGATGGCGTGTACAGTCGCGATCCAGGCGCGCGCGGCGACGTATTACGTCATCGTGGCGGGATTGGGTGGTGAGCCGGATTACGAGCAGCGCTTCATGGCAGCGGCAAAAGAACTGGATAGGATCTTCAGCCCCACAGCGCACGTCTACACGCTGACCGGGCCGCAGGCCACGGCCACGCGGCTGACGGAGACCATGGGAGCGGTGGCGCGAGACGCCAAGGCGGACGACGACTTTACACTGATCCTGATTGGCCATGGTTCATTCGACGGCGGCGAGTACAAGTTCAATCTCGTGGGCCCAGATGTAACGGCGGCGGAGATCGCTACGATGTGCGATCGCATTGCGGCAAAGCGTCAGCTGGTGGTGGACACAACGAGCGCGAGCGGAGGCGCGGTGCAGGTTCTGGAACGCCCAGGGCGCGCAGTGATCGCCGCGACCAAATCAGGAACGGAAAAGAACGCCACCGTGTTTGCACGGTACTGGGTTGAAGCATTCGAAGACCCGGCAGCGGACGCCGACAAGAGCGATTCCATCAGTGCCATGGAGGCGTTTACTTATGCCGCGAAGAAGACCGCGGCATTTTACGATTCGCAGAAGCGGCTCGCGACCGAGCACGCGGTTTTCAACGATGTGGGCACGGGTGAGCCGGTGCGCGATGCCGGAAACGCGCAGGGAATGCTCATGTCGAGCTTCACGCTGTTGCGCCTGGGCACGAGCCTGCAGGCCGCCAAAGATCCGGCGAAGCGGGCGCTGCTCGACAAGAAAGACGAACTGGAGCAAAAGATTGACACCCTGAAGTACCAGAAAGCGGCAATGGATCCCGAGGATTACAAGAAACAATTGATGGACGCCCTGGTGGAATTGGCCAAGGTGCAGGAGGAGCTGGACAAATGAGAGTCCTCGCGCTCGTTCCGGCGTTCCTGCTCGGGTTCGTTGCGGCAGCGCAGGCGGCTGTCCCTGCAGAGTGTTGGAAACTACGCAAGGATGGACATCACGCGGAAGCGCAAGTGTGCTTCGAGAGGCTGACACGAAGCGACGATGCATATTTCCGCGCCGAAGGTTTCTGGGGCCTGGAAGCTTGGGGGCAGGCGAATGAACAGTTCCGTCTCGCGGCGCAGTCCGCGAACAGTAAAGCTGTCTGTAACGTGCGCTGGGGGATGTTGTTGCACGAGCGCTTCAATGATACCGATGCGGCCGGCCTCTTCCGCGAAGCGCTAGCGAGGGATCCGTCGAATGCCGAAGCGTACGTCGGACTGGCGACGGTGTCCGCGGACGGATTCGACGGCAAAGCCGCGGAATATTTGGCGAAGGCCATCCAACTCGACCCGAAGCTGGCCAAAGCGCGTGAACTGATGGCCGACCTTGCTCTCGCGAACGACGATCGTGCTGCGGCCGCGGCGGAGGCCGACAAGGCCATCGCGCTAGAGAACGATGCGCTCGATGCGATGGCGATTCACGCGGCCATCGAGCTGATAGCTGACCGCTCTCCCGATGCCTGGTTTGCGAAGATTCGGGAGATCAATCCGGGTTATGGCGAGGCATACGCCCATGTGGCCCGTCAGTTCGAACTGCATTACCGCTACGAGGACGCAGTCACGTATTACCGCAAAGCGATCAAGTCTGATCCGCGGTTGTGGGCGGCACATTCGGCGCTGGGAATCGATCTGATGCGCTTGGGCAAAGAAGAAGAGCCGTTCAAGGAGCTTGAGCTGAGCTACAACAACGGTTATCGCGATGCCGCGACGGTGAATAGCCTACGGCTGCTGGACAGCTATAAGACCTTCGATACGTTTCGTGACCACGCAACGATTCTGAAGCTGCACAAAACGGAAGCCGCGCTGCTGCTGCCGTACATGCAGGCGGAACTGCATACGATTCTTGCCACCTACGAAAAGAAATACCGCATGAAGCTTCCTGGCCCCGTGCAGGTAGAGGTTTATCCGAACCACGAGGATTTCGCGGTGCGAACTATGGGGATGCCGGGACTGGGGGCCCTTGGGGTTACATTCGGCGAAGTGGTGGCGATGGATAGCCCCTCAGCACGCAAGCCTGGGGATTTCAACTGGGGCTCGACGCTTTGGCATGAGATGAGTCACGTGTTCATCCTGACGGCCACGAATCATCGCGTACCGCGCTGGTTCACAGAAGGACTGGCCGTGCACGAGGAAGGCGAGCGCTCGCCGGAGTGGAAAGACCGCGTGACTCCGGAGGTGCTGCTCGCCATTCGCGACAGGAAACTGTTGCCGGTGGCCACGCTCAATCGCGGCTTCGTCTCTCCTGAGTACCCGTCACAGGTAATCGTCTCCTACTTCCAAGCCGGCAGCATCTGCGACTTTGTGAAGGACAAGTGGGGTGAAGAAAAACTGCTCGACATGGTCCACTCGTATGGAAAGCTGCAGACGACTCCGCAGGTGATCGAGCAGGATCTCGGAGTTGCGCCGGACGAGTTCGACAAGCAGTATCTCGCTTGGATCGGCAAGAAATATGGGGCCGAGGCTGCACACTTCGACGAGTGGCGGCAAAAGCTGAAGGCGCTCGTTGCCGCGGCGCAACAGAAACAGTACAACATCGTGTTGGAGCAGGGCCCGGCCGTACTGGCGATGTATCCGGAATATACAGACGAAGCGAACGTCTACGTGTTAATGGCCGACGCGGACAAAGCGCGAGGCGACGACAAGTCTGAGGCAGCCATCCTCACGGCATATGAACACGAGGGCGGCCACATGCCGGCGGTGCTGAAGCGTCTGGCTACGTTGGAACAGGCCGCTGGACAACCGGTCGAAGCGGCTGCAACACTCGAGCGCGTGAATTACATTTACCCGGTCAAGGACGAGGACTTGCATCGGCGATTGGGCGACCTGCTGTTTGCGGAAAAACAGTATGAAGGAACAATCCGCGAATACAACGCTCGTGTCGCGTCGAATCCTGTAGACAAGGCCGGCGCCGAGTTCAATCTGGCACAAGCGTATTTTGCCGCTGGACAACGGGACAAGGCGCAGGAAAGTGTACTGGCCGCGCTCGAAACCGCTCCCGGCTACCGGCCGGCACAAAAGCTGTTGCTGGAGTTGCAACGGCCGCCCGCAAAATCCAACTGAAGAGGAAGGAAATCGATGGTTTCCATGGCCGGATTGAATCAGGACGCTGCTGTTCTCCAGAAACGTCTCGAGCGATTCCACGCAGTGCGCGAGGAAATCCTGAAGCAGGTTCGCGAGGTGATCGTAGGCCAGCAGGAAGTGCTGGACCAGATATTGATCGGCATCTTTATAGGTGGACACTGCCTCTTGACCGGCATGCCGGGCACCGCAAAAACGCTGATGGTGCGGACGATCGCCGAAGCGCTGGGACTGCAGTTCCGGCGTATTCAGTTCACCCCAGACCTGATGCCATCCGATATCACCGGCACCGACATCATCGAGGAAGATCTAACGACCGGACATCGCAAGTGGACCTTCGTCGAAGGGCCGATCTTTGGCAACATCCTTTTGGCCGACGAGATTAACCGCACGCCTCCGAAGACTCAGTCCGCTCTTCTCGAGGCAATGCAGGAGCATTCCTGCACAGTGCGCGGGCATCTCTATCGGTTACCGGCGCCATTCTTTGTACTGGCGACCCAGAACCCAATCGAATTGGAAGGAACATATCCGCTACCAGAAGCGCAATTAGACCGTTTCCTGTTCAATGCGATCTTGGAGGACCTGAGCGCGGAAGACGAATTGAAGGTGATCGACCGGACGACGGCAACGCGGGTTACGAAGATCGAAGCCGTGGCTACGGCCGAAGATTTGCTCGACTTCCAGCAACTCGTGCGCATGGTGCCCATTGCTGAAACACTTTCGTGGTACGTCGTGAGCCTGGTGCGCGCCACGCGGCCGAAAAGCGAAAACGCGCCCGAATTCGTGAAGAAATATGTAAATTACGGAGCCAGTGTCCGCGCAGCTCAATTTGTGGTGCTGGCAGCGAAGGCGCGGGCGCTGTCCCACAAGCGCTATCACGTGACCTACGCAGACATCACTTCGGTGCTGGTGCCGGTGCTGCGGCACCGCATTCTCCTGAACTTCCACGCTGAATCCGACCGGATCGACGCGGACGAGATCCTTAAGAAGCTCATCGCACATGTGCAGAGGCCAAAGGAGAGTTGATGCAGCGGTTCCTGGATCCCAATGTTCTCGCGGGCATCGCCTCGCTAGACCTGGTGGCGAAGACGGTAGTAGACGGCTTTGTCGCCGGTTTGCACCGCTCCCCAGACTTCGGCTTCAGCCAGGAGTTCGCAGAGTATCGCGCCTACACGCCGGGAGACGACCTGCGCCATGTGGACTGGAACCTGTTTGCACGGACCGAACGCTGTTACCTGAAGCGCTATCGCGGAGAAACGAACAGCCAGCTCACGGTGCTGCTGGACGCGAGCAACTCGATGCAGTACACCTCTGGTCCGCCGAGGAAGATGGACTATGCGCGTTACATCGCCGCGTCGCTATTTTATCTCGCCATCCACAATCAGCGCGATGCGGCGGGTTTGATCGTTTTTGACAACGAGGTGCGGGAGTACATCAAACCTTCCACGCGTCCGGGACAGCTTGCGCGGCTCTTCGCGGCACTCGACCAAGCCGAGCCACGCGCGGTGACAAATTTTATTAAACCTTTCAAACACCTTCAGACCCATCGACACCGTCGCGGCATTGCGATTGTGATCTCGGATTTTTATGAGGAGCCTGAAACCATCGTACCCACCATTGCGCAGCTGCGGTTTCATGGGAATGACGTGGTGTTGTTTCATATTCTCGATCCGCAAGAGGTTCTGCCGGTGCTCAACGGATCGGCGATTCTTATTGATCTCGAAACCAATCGAAAGATCGAAGTCGTTCCCGAATATACGAAGACTACCTATCGCGCGAAGGTAGATGCGCATATCGAACAGCTTCGCTCGCGCGCACGCGGGGCGGGTATGGATTATCAGTTGCTCGTTACCAATCAGCCGCTCGATAATGCGCTGCGCGAGTATCTTTCGCTGCGGCAGGCGGGTAACTAATGGGCTTTCTCGCGCCATGGTTTCTGGGTGGGCTGGCAGCGCTGGGGGTGCCGATCTTTTTGCACCTGCTGCGACAGCACCGAGCTATGCCGCGGCCTGTAAGCTCGCTGATGTTCTTCGAGCGAGGTACGCAGAGCTCGACCCGCTACCGGCGGCTCAGGCATCTCCTGTTATTCGCGTTGCGATCTGCGTTGCTGCTGCTGGTGGTGCTTGCATTTGCCAATCCGTTTTTGCGGCATGCCGCGGCGGACGTAAAAGGACGGCTGCTTTTGATTGTGTTGGATAACTCGTTCAGCATGCGCGCCGGAACGCGGTTCGCGGACGCGAAGCAGCAGGCCCTGGCGGCGTTGGCGGCAAAACCGCATGCGCAGAAAGCGCAGATCATGGCTCTCGGCGGCCAATTCGGCGTCTTGACCCAGGCGATCGCAGACGAAGCACAACTGCACGCGGCTCTGGAGAGCGTACAGCCGGGCGATGGGCGCGCGAATTTCGGCGAACTGGGGCGCGCCATCCGGCAACTGTCCGAGACGGTTCACGGACCAATCGATCTTCACCTGTTCAGCGACATGCAAAGGACGGCGATGCCAGCAAACTTTGCGGACATGGTTCTGCCAAACAACGCGACTCTGGTGTTGCAACCTGTCGCGAAAGGCGCGGCACCGCCGAACTGGACAGTCGAGAGCGTGGACGCGCCGGCGGTATTATCGGATCCGAAAGATCCCAAGCGGTCTCGCGTAAAGGCAGTGGTGGCAGGGTTCGGCACTCCGGCAACTTCGAAGACGGTGTCGCTCGTGGTAAATGGCAAAGTCATTGCGGCGCGAAAGGTAGATGTGCCGGCGAGCGGTCGCGCAACAGTTGAGTTTGCGCCGCTCGATGTGGGATATGGGTTCAACCGGTGCGAGGTGCGGATCCAGGGCGGAGACGCTTTCCCGGCGGATGATGCGAGCGTGTTCGCCGTGCGGCGGTCCGATCCGGAACGAGTTCTGTTCGTGCACGCCGCGGGCGAGATGCGCTCGGCTCTGTACTTTGCGTCTGCGTTGGAAGCGGCGGCGCCGGGGTCTTTTGTGGTGCAATCGGTGGCTGCTGAGCAGGCTACTGACCTGGATCCATCGAAGTACGCCTTCGCGGTGCTGTCAGATGCTGTGGTGCTGCCGTCAATCTTCGAGCACGCGCTTGCGCAGTACGTGGCGAAAGGCGGCAGCGTGCTGATCGCGCTGGGCACCGCTGCGGCGCACAGCGCGCGGATTCCACTGTGGGGCAGCGACTTGAAGGATGTCCATGAGTATGCACGCACAGGCAATCCGGCGACCGTCGGGCAGGTGGACTTCAGCTATCCCGCGCTTGCGCAAGAGCAACCCGGGCCCGACAACGGCGGTTGGGCAGACGTGAGGATCTTTTTCGCCGCGGCGCTGGATGTGGGACAGGCACGCGTGGCGGCCCGGCTTGTGGACGGCACGCCTCTTCTGCTCGACAAGCAATTGGGCGAAGGACACGTGGTGCTGCTCGCTTCGGGACTTGAAAACCTGACCAACGATCTTCCTCTGCATCCGGTGTTTGTGGCTTTCGTGGACCGGACCGCGAGGTATCTTTCGGGCAGCGAACGGCTGAGCGCATCGAGTCTGGTGGATTCGTTTGTACAACTGCGCTCGGCGACTGAACCGGTCGGTGCGGCAACGAGTATAGAAGTGATGGATCCCGAGGGGCGCAGGCCGTTGTCGCTGAGCGAGACGCGAACGCTGCAATCGTTCCGCGTGGAGCGCACGGGATTCTATCAGATTCGATTTGCGAATGGACGCGATGCGGTCATCGCTGTAAATCCTGACCGGCGCGAATCGGATCTGGAACCATTGGCTGAGGATGTGCAACAGCTTTGGAGTGGAAGTTCCAGAAGCGGGGCATCGCAGACGGCAGTCGCCGCGCCGATCGAATCGACATACCGGTCCGTAAGCCTATGGTGGTACGTTATGCTGCTTGCGTTGCTGATCGCTTTGGTGGAGATGGTTTTCGCCAGCGGCCATATGGGCACCCCGCGGGAGGAACTATGAGCAACCACAGCGAGCTCAATTCTTACATTGCGAAACTGCAGCAAAGGTTGAGACTGGGTGCGTGGCTGCTTGGTGCAGCCATTTTTACCGGTACGGCGCTTGCCGTGACCGTCGCGATGGTGCTCGTGCTTAACCGATTTGCTTTTCCGGCGCATGGCGTCACCGCAGCTCGATTGACCATCTTCGTCGCACTTGCGGTCGCTGCGGTGTTTGGCATTGCCGTGCCGCTGATTCGGGCAACCCGCGAGTGGGCAGTGCGTAACGCCGAAGCCGCAAATCCTGCCCTAGAACAGAGGCTGACGACTTTCCAGGAGCGCGCAAGCAAGAACGACGATCCGTTCTTGGAACTGTTGGCGGCCGATACGCTGGCGCGCACGCGAGGCGCACAACCATCTTCGCTGGTTCCGGACAACCGTCTGTTTATGCTCGGTGGCGCAGGGCTTGGTTGTCTTGTCGTGCTGGCGTGGATGATCGCCGCCGGACCGGGTTACCTGGGGTATGGCGCTTCACTGCTTTGGACAAACCGGCACGCTGCTCCGCTCTATACCATAGCAGTGACTCCGGGTAACGTCACCGTACGGCGGAACAGCGATCAGTTGATCACTGCGCACGTGACCCGCTTGCGGCCGGGCAAGGCACTACTCTTCGCGCGGTATCAGAACTCCAACGTTTGGGAGCCCGCTACAATGCAGACCGAACCGGACTCCGGCGGAGGGGCAACCTACCAATTCGTCTTCGCCGGCCTGCCGGAGAACGTCGAATACTACGTAACCGCCGGGCCGCTCGTCTCTTCGCGCTTCAGAGTGCGCGTGGTGGATTTGCCATCCATTAAGGACATCAGCGTTACCTATCACTATCCGGCCTGGACCGGGATTAAGCCGGCGACGGAAGAAAATTCCGGTGATTTGCGCGCAATCGAAGGAACCGACGCCGCGATTGAAGTAAAGATGGACCGTCCGTTGAAGGATGGCCAGCTCAAGCTGGACGACGGCCAAGTTATTCTTCTGACGGGCGGCCCCGACAACAGCTACAAGGGCTCGATTCATTTGGAGAAGGACGGCGCGTATCACTTGGTCGAGACTGACGAAGGGCAGCAGGTCCGGCTCTCGGAGGACTATTTCATCGCGACAGAAAAGGCATTGCCGCCGGAGATCTCGATCGAACGCCCGGGCGGCGACTACCGGGCAAGCCCCATCGAAGAAGTCACGGTGGGCGTGAAGGCGGCTGACCGGTTCGGCCTGAATGAACTGCATCTTCACTACTCCGTGAACGGTGGACCAAACCGCAATGTGGACTTGCTCAAATCGCCTGGCGCAAAGAACGCCAATGGATCCTATACGCTTCCGCTGGAAGATTTCAAGCTGGTGCCCGGCGATTTGGTAAGCCTTTATGCGACTGCTAGAGACGGCCACAGTGAGGCTCGCACAGAAATTGCGTTCATTCAGGTCGAACCCTTTGAGCGGGAGTTTTCGCAATCCCAACAGAGCGGCGGAGGAGGCGGCGGAAATAACAACCAGATGGAAATTTCGAAGCGCGAAAAAGAACTGATTGCCGCGACCTGGAAGCAGCAAAACGATAAGACGGCGACTCCAAAAGACGCGGCGGCAGCGGGGCAGTTCCTCTCTGACGCACAGGAGAAGCTCCGCGATCAGGTTGCGGCGCTTTCGATCCGCATGCAGAGCCGCGATATCTCTGCGGCCAATGAGGAGTTCACCGATTTCGATAAGGACATGCAGGATGCCGCTGCGGCCATGGCGCCTTCGGCGAAAAAGTTGAAGGGTATGAAGTGGAAGGATGCCATTCCATTGGAGCAGAAAGCGCTGCAGGCGCTGCTGCGAGCGGAGGCAACTTTCCGGAATATCGAGGTCGCCTTCGGCCAGCGCGGAGGTGGTGGAGGAGGTGGTGGCAACGCAGGTCGCGACTTGGCTAGTCTCTTCGACCTGGAATTGGACACCGAAAAAAATCAGTACGAGACGGCGCAGACCGCCTCTCCTGCCGAGCAACACGAGAAGGATGTGGAGGGCGCGCTCGAAAAGCTCGATGCGTTGGCCAGACGCCAGGAGGAGTTGGCCAACCAGCAGCACAACCCACAGCAGAGTTTCCAGGAACGCTGGCAGCAGGAGATGCTGCGGCGCGAGGCAGAACAGCTGCAGCGCCAAATGGAGCAGCTGGTACGGAACGGCCAGCAGGGCTCCAACGGATCTCAACAGGATTCGCAGCAGCAGAGTTCAACCCAAGGGCAGAGCGGTTCGCAATCATCGCGTCAGCAGGCCGGCAACCAATCTTCCGGCTCACCAGCGGGCGCATCCGGGGATCAGCGGATTGAACAAGCACTAAAACGCCTGCAACAAGCGACAGACGCGATGAAGCGAAACAGCAAGCCGCAGCAGGGCGCTGTCGGGCAGCAGGCCGCGGACCAGTTGCGTCAGGCGTCGAATCTACTGGCCGGCACGCAGCAGCAGCTCGCCTCGGGTAGGGTGGGGTCTCTCGCAGCGCGAGGCCGGCCGGTTGACGCAGGAGGAGCGCGCCCAAGCTGACCGGATCAACAAGTTCGCCGGCCAGCAGGCCGACCCAAGCGCAACGAATCTAGATGCTGTGTTGGCACGCCTTCATGAGCGCGATCGCCTGGCGCGAGAGCGGCAGCAACTCTCCAACGACCTGTCGAACTTGCAGAGAAACCTCCGCGATGCTGCGCGCGCGATGGCTTCCAGCCAACCGGGCGTTGCCCAAAAGTTGCGCGACGCGCTGACGGAGATGGATGAGTCCGATCTGGACAATCATGTGCAAAGAACAGCGGACTGGCTGCGGAGGGGAGTCAATCCAAATTCAAACGGCACCGAAAGCGAGATCGCACAGGGTCTCGAGAAATTGAACCAGCAGCTCCAACAGGCACAGAAAAAAGTGGATCAGGGCGAACCGGGGCAACGCGGCATGGACCAGGGCGGCGAAGCAGCGGCGCTCGATCAGGTGGAAGTGCTGCGTAAACAGCTCGAAGGGCTGGCGTCGTCTCGAGACGGTCAGCGGGACGCAGAGCAGGGACAGAACCGCGCAGGCCAGAGCGGAGATGTCAGCTACGGCGGCGACCGTAATTCAGATGGTACCGTGTGGGGCAACATCAACACCGGCAACAATCGCTACGGCCAACCGGGACAGCGGTCTGCTCCCACGGACGCCTCGGGCAACCCCGCCGATACGAAGCGAACCTATTGGCAGAGCATGCGAGCGCTGAACCATCTCCGGCAGATGGTCCGAAATGATCCGGAGGCTGCGAAAGAGGTGGCGGAGCTGGCGCGCCAGATGCAGTTGCTCGATCCAAGCCGCTTTTCCGGCAATCCGGCGATGGTGGAGCAAATGCACCGCGAAGTGCTCAGCTCCGTCGACAGGCTTGAACTCCAGTTGCAACGCGATGCTGCCTCGACCCAAGCCCGCACAGGAAAGTCCTATGCCGTTCCGTCGGGTTATCAGGAATCCGTCGCCGCATACTACAAACGGCTGAGTAAGAACCCACAGGCGACGGGCGTGCCGAAGGGGGAGCTTCCATGAAACAGTCCCATCGAGGCCTCATCAAACTTCTTTTTCGATTCTGCTCTAGCTTCGGCCTCGTAGCTGCCATGTTTGCCCAGCGCCCCTTCCACCAATACCCATCCATCGAATATGGCGAGTCGGCGCCGTTGCCCCCAGACTGGCAGCGACCTGGCGAATGGGCTTTCGCCCGCCTCATGTACCCACCCGGACCCAATGACGGTTATCGCGGCCGTTTCGACGGCGATTGGCGGCAAGGCATGTCACTGTGGACACAAGATGGGCCGCCAGCCGATCGTGCGTTGTCCGCTGCTGTCCGCCGCCTCACACGCATCGACGCACGATCGGTGGAGCAGGACGTGAATCTCGAGGATGGCGACGAGGTCTACAATTGGCCGTGGCTTTACGCCGTGCAGGTGGGCGAATGGGGAATCACCCAACACCAGGCAGATGTCTTGCGTGACTATCTGTTGCGGGGCGGATTCTTAATGGCCGACGATTTTCACGGCGCTTACGAGTGGCAGATGTTTGTCCAGCGCATGCGGATGGTTTTTCCGGATCGTCCGATCGTCGACGTTCCTGATAACGACCCGATATTTCACACGCTGTTCGATCTCGACGACCGCTATCAAGTTCCAGGTGCGGCACATCTGCGCCACGGCTACAAAGTGCCGGACTATCCGCAGGGGCCGGACGATGGAAAGGGAGCCCACTGGCGCGCCATCTACGATGATAAAGGTCACATCATGGTCGCCATCTCTTACAATTCCGATATTGGAGATTCATGGGAATGGTCCGATCGCGCGTCCTATCCCGAGCGTTTCTCCGCTCTTGGTATTCGCATCGGCATCAACTACGTCGTCTATGCCATGACGCACTGACTAAGTGCAGCCAATAATAAGTGCCAGCTCAACCGGTCGATGCAACACTATCCAATGCGTTGATTCAACAGTGCCTCCCCGGAAGAATCAACCTGTTTGGCTGTATTCGGTCACTTTCCCGTGGCTGCCGGCGAAGGACTGCCCGAAAAACGTCTTTCCGCGCAGATCTCCCGGCTGAGACGATCCGTACAGAGAGATGCGAAGGGTAGACGATGCTGCTGCACGGAGATGGCTGTTCAAATTGGTCGGGAACATGGGAGGCACCTGTCTCACAATTGAGCCACTTCGCGTGAACCCTGCCTGTGACAAGATACGGCCAGCTCGCCTTTCCGCTTGAGCAAGGACTTCAGCCGGAGCTGACACGTCAATGAAGATCGAGAGGGTTGGGCGCTCCGGTCTCAGCCTGCCCTGTGCGAGCGAATGTACGCGCTTGAATGAGCTTCGTTTGGTCGGGTGTGAATAGCAGATTGCCGGTCATTGCCTTCCGGATCTGTACGCGTTCCCAGTGTCCCTGCATAATTCCCGAGCCCGAGTGACTGTTCGAGCCGAGTAGCAAGTGTCCGACTTCGTGGGCTATGACGCAACCCAGAATGATAGGGCCCTCAAACTCGGCGTTGTCACTCCTTGCGAGATGCACCGCATAATCGTAGTAGACACTGGCGAGAACCGGGACAACTGCAAAACCAAAGACAGTGTCTTGGAACCTATTCTTGGTGGATTCGGAGAGTACACGCAGCACGATGTCGGTAGCTTCGAGCGGCTCCCCACATGGATCGTGCGGGTCAGCGGTGGAATGCCCCGCGGGGCAGTCTAACCAGACTGTCTGCAAACCAGCTTTGCCGAGGATTCGGCCGGCTTCGCGTTCGGCTCCGGCCAACATGGCGGGTGTGGCTTGCGTGTAGTTGTTAACCCGAACCCTGATCGTGGGACTTGAGTCCGCACGGCTGGCGAAGCTTATTACGCCAACCAAACCTGCTAAAGCCATGATGCTCAGCCGGAACCAAGGAAGCTGTTTACAGCCGAAGAAATCGCCGAGCGCTGGATGCTGGCCCGGGGTCCTTATTATTCTCATGTCGTCCTCCACCGCGAGTTGCGCGGTGAAGGCGACGCTGGGCTTCTGGTATAGCTACCTCAATGCATGGGAACTCTATTTCAGGTCTTTGGGAGGTCGAAAGAAAGTCAGCAGCTAACTTCCTGGAACTAAAGGAGCTCGAGTAGGGGCCCGGTATCCCCGGAAACAGGGAGACAGGATCGCCGCTTTTTTAATCGGGAAGCGGTGCTAGACTGGCGGCACTTGAGGCGCACGCTATGGCAGAAGTCGCCTATTCACGCCGGTTCGTCCGGTTCGGGAGCTACGAGGTAGACCTTCCCGCTGGAGAGTTGAAGAAGTGCGGGGTAAGGCTAAAGCTCAGCGGACAGCCGTTCCAGGTTCTCGCAATCTTGCTGGAGCAGCCCGGCACGATCGTGACTCGGGAGGAATTGCAGAAGCGGCTATGGCCGGACACGTTTGTCGATGTTGATCACAACCTGAATACAGCCATCAACAAGATTCGCGAAGCCCTCGGCGACTCCTCCGATAATCCCCGTTTCGTCGAAACGCTCCCCCGCCGCGGTTACCGCTTCATCGCGCCGATGGACCGTGACGGCAATGGCGCCAAGCCGGCCACGATCACGCTCGTCACTTGGTTGGCAACTCCGCGCAAACGGGGCCCGTTCGAGCTTGGGGCGCAGCACTCGCCAGGATAGATCGCTAAGCCGGGCATGCAGTCGTAATCTGGGTAAATCTTCCGCCTGCCGTCGAACGCACCGTTCTTCAACGATTCGGGCGGACCTGACCACTCACCTCTATTTGATCCGGCCTTTGAGAGGTGAGTGTCCCCGGGCACGCTGCTCGGTGATACTCCTCCGCCCTAACCAAAAGGAGAGTGCGCACTATCCATTCGGTTAGCCCAAGCCCGTAATTTCTGCGATTCGCACCCTTGCTGTCTTCTGGCCTGGCGCCTAATTCCCATCGAATCCAGAACTTCGCTCTCCTGGTTTTCCCTTCCTGCCGTCCAAACGAGTCTGGCCCTCCGCCTGCACTTCTTATCGATGTCGGCAGTTGGAAAGTCAAACACGAGTCAGGTCTTCGCTTCCGACACAAAGGAGATTTTATGAAAAACCTACGCTCTGTCCTTCTCGCTTTGACAGTCCTGTTGCTGGCTACGGCCGCTCAGGCTCAGACGACCAACGTAAAGGCTAGCATCCCCTTCGACTTTGTCGTCGGCGACCACGCCTACACTGCTGGTGAATACACCGTTAAATCCATGAGCGAAAGCAGCTCCGCCATTCGCATCGACAACGCCGACGAGTCAGAGAAAGGCATTACCCTCTCTAATGAATGCCAGAAGGGTCAACCCGCTGCGCAAACAACCCTTGTATTCCAGCGCTTGGGCAACAACTATTTCCTCTATCAGATTTGGACGGAGGGCAATTCTCTTGGCCGCCAGTTCCGTGTGAGCAAAAAGGAAGCCCAGCTTGCCAAGAACTATAGCAAGCCCGAACTTGTGATCGTTGCTGCAAACATCTCCCACTAACCCCAAAACGCCCCGCCATGTTCATTGCGAAAGAAAGAGGGAACGTAACCAGCCGTTCCCTCTTTTTATTTGGGGCTATTCAGATTTCAGGGCATCAGGCCTTAAGCATCTGATGGGATGACGAATCTCACAGCAAGCCGTTCAGGCTGCAGTGAATACTGTCTGCCGGCGAACGGGAAGTCTTGAATCTGGTTCCTTGGGAATGACAGCGCAATCAATTCAGCTGACGACCTTGGACGTTGACGCGTTGCGAACCCGGCTCAGGAACATGTCCGACGAAGAGCTGCGCAAATTTGGCAAAGCGGCGCGGTATATGGTGTCCCCGACAGCAAACATGGGCAAGGCACCACTGCCGGCTTTCGTGCTGCAGTTGGAGGAGGCTCGCGCCGAGTGGCGCAGGAGACACGTTGAAACCGACGGCGATCGCACACAATGACAGAGAATCCTAGAGTTCAACCTGTTGCTTAGTTGGGTGGCCGCCGCTGTCTATCCGATTATCAATACCCCACCGCTAGACCGAAAAGAAATGTTCATTTCCCTTCCCTACTCCGCCCCGCTCAGTGGTTTCCGTGCGGCAGACTGAGTGCTAACATCGAAAGGAATTCATACGGCGAACCGCTGGAGCGCCGACGAACTTTGGCGCAAACCTCGCCTTATTCTTGTGGCGAGCGGATTAGCGAGAAGAGTGAGCTATGAAAGAGAATCTACCAGCAATCGTAACGTTGTCCTCGGAAACGTCCTCCGCGGAAACCTATGACAATCACCTTGTAGCCAGCATAAACGACCACGTTGTACGGGTCAGCATGATGACCCAGCCGTATCATTGGCACTCTCATCCGAACTCAGACGAAACATTTCTTGTTATCGAAGGCGGGCTTGTGATCGAATTCGAGTACGGTGAAATCCAGCTCGCCCCCGGCCAGATGACAACAGTTCCTCGCGGTCTCCGTCACCGTACTCGTCCTTTGGGCCGCCGGTCCGTCAATCTGACTTTCGAAGCTGCCAATACTGAAACAGAGCCGAAGACAATCTGAGCAGCTTCACCGCCGCAAAACTTGGCGCGCATGCGAACAAATTGTGCCTTGTTGGCGATGCGGACATATCTGTCGTACCAGGACTCTACTCCACATATCCGATAACGGCTGCCAGACTTTGTCGAAGGATTTTTTAGTCGGTATGCCGTTACGCGCAGCCATCTGAGCTCCTCTGAATCTTACAACCTGGCGAATCAGATATTTTCCCGGTTTCAGCTCGAAACCGGACTTAACCGTCAATCCCGTACTGCACCATCTTTCAAATGCGCTATCAAGTAGGCGTAATTCTACAATCTTTCCCCCGTTGGTCAGATAGTTTCCATTGTCGTCAAAAATGACCGTCGCAATATTCAACTGGTTGTAGTGTTTTCCGTCAGCCATTCGGAATCGCAAATCCTTCAGACCAATGTGCGAAACGACACTCAGCCGCGCTACGCCATCACCGGTCTTGAAATACTGCGTTTGCAACGTAAACGCGAGATCGTTGTCTTCAATCCAATACTGGGAACTACAAATAGCGTTTGCGGTGAACTCTGTATTGGCCCGCTCTCGTTTGTGCTTTATCATGCGGCGCGACGCTCGAAGTAGACTTAAACAGGAGTTGCCGGTATGAATAAAGCTATTATGACGGGGTTGATCGCAGTGATGTTCCTTGGATTGAATACGGCGGCGCAAGATTGGTATCACGACCGCGACACCCGCTACAACGGGGATCATTGGCGGTCTCATGTGTTCTCAGAGGTAAGGACAGATTTGGACCATGTCTGGAGCGAGAAGCACGCGTCCGACAAAGAACGTGAACGTCTTGAGAGAACCAAGCAAGAGTTGACGGACTTGCAAGAGAAGCTCGACCACGGTGAGTGGGACAACGGCCATGTGAACGATGTCATTGACTCTCTCCGAAAGTCAGCCGATGACAATCGCTTATCGGAGCGCGACCGGGCCCTGTTGAACGATGACGTGACCCGAATCAAGGACCTTCAGAAGGAACACAACTCGAGGCATTAAGGTCGGCTCTTGGCCGCGACGCGCCCGGCTTCAACGCGCCACAGGCACGTCCGCCAGATTGATAATCTCTGGTTTTTGCTGGTAAAGCTGGGTTAATCGGGATTGCGACCGACTCCAACTACGCCCGCCAAAGTAAGTTTCCTCGGACCGACACCCTTGCCGAATTGAATGCCAGTTCCTTCCCGATTCATAATTAGCGGCACAAGTAGATTCTAGTGCTCGCTTTCGGGTAGAGCCGTGAATCAGGAACCATGACTGGAGCTTGGTGTCGGAGCGTATAGGAAAAGTACGGCAGAACTGTGCAAGGATTTGCGCCAAATCGACCTGGCTTTCCCGCTAAGCTCTTTTGTTCTCAATCGGCCGGCAGTTGGGCTCCCGGATTGCAGGCTTTCATACGCTTTTTCAGAAGCAGGAGGGCCAATTCTTGCGTCTCCAGCCTACAAAACTGGCTCGCTCCGGAGGCTCATACTGTAAACAGGATGGAGGATCCTATGCCGAAGGCAGCGAGTACTTTCCCAATCCCCTTCGGCCAAGTCACTTATCACTTCCTAGCTCTGTGTTGCCTGGTCGTCTGCGCGTGGAGTATCCCCAGCGTTTGCTCAGCCGATGACGTTTTTGTAGGTAGCTTTAGTGATCACCCGGGTATCTATGAGTATAGTACGACCGGGGCTTTCATCGGCCTGTTCGGCCCTTCCGATGGCTTTCCTCTAGGCGCTGCTTTCGGGCCGGGCGGAACCTTTTTCGTTTCTGATTCAAACACCGACACCGTACTCAAATTCAATGGTACGACCAGCACGTTTGCATCTGTTGACGACGCGGCAGGCATCGTTTTCGGATCCACGGGCAACCTTTTCGTCGTAAGCTCCAGTTCGCCCGGCCTACTAACTGCACTCAATGGTATGACTGGGGCTGTGATCACTACCAGCGATGCCGGCGGGATCCTGTCGGACCCTGAAGGGATCACGCGGGGTCCCGATGGAAACATCTATGTCGCCGGAGGTGACGGCAAGGATGTCCTTGAGTTCAACGGAACCACAGGCGCTTTCACAAAGGAGTTTGTAGCCGCGGGGAGTGGTGGTTTGACCAGCGCTCGTGGCGTCGCATTTGGTCCGGACGGCAATTTATACGTGACCAGTTTCGGCACCAACCAAGTTTTGGAATACAACGGGACGACGGGAGCCTTCATCGGTTCGTGTGCGCAGGCGACCGGTTCTTCGCAGCGGCCTGAGTCTTCCGCGGGACTTAACCTTCGGTCCCAATGGCAATCTCTTCGTGAGTAGCTTCGGTTCGGGAGACGTGTTCGCAACCGAACGGCAGCACCGGGGCGTGCGTGAGCAACTTCATACCGCAAGGCACGGGCGGGCTCGACGGTCCAACATTTGTCCTTTTCGGCGAACCATCCGGCGGGACAACGGTGCCCGAACCGTCTTCGCTCGCTTTGGCAGCCTTCGGATTGACAGCTCTGGCCGCAATAAGGAAAAGGCTGGAAGCGCAATAGCGCGATTGCTCCAGCGGACGCCGTTGGGGTGCTGGCAAGCCTCGAATGGGCTACCACATCCGCCTCCGCAACGCAGGGTGTCCGGGCACGGTGCTGGTCTGCGAAAGAATTGCCCCACACTTCCCCTGGGGTCAAACACGGGAAGCCCTCGATCGAGCGGTCGCAGAAGCTCTTCGCTCCAGAAAATCATAGCGACAATTTACCGACAAATCTCAAAACACCAGAAGATATCAGCCGACGTATCTGAATGATCAGCCGATTGCCGTCGAGATGATCCCACTAAGCTACACCAAGTGATTAGCGGCGCCGTAGGACAAAACGCGACGCCCGTCGCTCTGAGCTGTCAATCCTAACTTTTCAGCCCCGGACGGTCAGAACCGGGCACGGGGCGTGTGCCACTACCTTGTGGGCCGTAGTCCGTTCGAGATGCGTTGCTGCACTGAGGTGCCCGGAAGCGCCTCGAACTCCCAACACAATCAAATCGGCTTCAAGTTCCACAGCGGCTTCGAGAATTCGCTCTGCGGGACTTCCGAAACGCGCGGTTGCCTTGGGGCGGCACCACAGCTCTCTGCCTCCTCAGGAACCAATTCGTAGAGCTGATGCATCACATTTGCTACTGAGTCTTCCGCGGTCCTCTTCCTTGCCTTGAAATCTGGGTCACGCATCACGTGGAAAAGGAGGAGCCTGGCTTGATGCTCCTGTGCCATGGAAATGGCGTACGGCGCTGCCGCTTGCGCTTCCGTCGTGAAATCTGTTGGAAAGAGTACGCGACGAAACTGACCTCCCCTGTGGAGGCCTTTACTTACCGACGGACCAATCGTCAGTACTGGAACACCGGCTCGCCTGAAGATTTCTTCAGCCACGGAACCGAGCAACAACTTCATAGCACCCGTGCGTCCGTGCGTACCCAGAATCACCAGGTCGATCTCACACTCGCTAGAAGCTCCTCGACTGACGGCCAAACCGACTCACCGCGGACAAGCATCGTCTCGTGAGCCACCCCGACTAGCTGCGCATCGAGTCGTTGCATGCCTGTTTGGGCCCCCTCCTCCAATCCTTGGATTGCAGCTTCAGCCGACTCTGGAGTGGCGCAAGCCAATGGGAGGGGGGTCAGCACATGCATCGCGTACAGCTTGGATTCATACTC
>CAVTMR010000023.1:0-111954 GCA_963735825.1 Candidatus Acidiferrales bacterium | reverse complement strand
AGAAGGACGACGCAACAGCAAAGCGCAGCGACGCCAAGTATTGCGAGGCAACCTGGGCCTGGCGAATTGCAATTTCGCAAGCCACAGAGCATGTCATGCATCCCCTCGCTGTATGTTGGTCATTTCAAAGGCGGTCTTAATTCTGGCGAATCACAGGCTGGAATTGAGAAAGAGGTGACACGAATTTTGCGAGAGAATTTTTGTTTCAGGTTTATTGAAATCGCGAAACAGTACAGGATGGGCAATAAGGGTCTTGAGCGGGCACTGATTGGCACGCTCGCGAGCTTTCCTCACTGCGGACCGTCGGCTGGGTGGCTTGGGAATTATTCACCTAAGTCCCAGATTTGTGACAGCGGGCTACGGTTGATTCAGCATCTCAAAGCTGCCCCAATATCGCCTTCTCAACAGGAGTTGATAGCCGCCGCGATTGGGCGCAGCTGCTGCGCGGCGAGCTGCGCGTAGCGACACAAATCGGACCCGGGTCGAAAAGTGTGCCTCATGCTCGATCAGCACACTTCGGCTTGGTAGCTGTCAGTTTGCGGGTCCAGCAAACAGCAGCAGATTCCCATCCGGCCTGCGCCCGGCCACCGCGGCCGAGGCAGCGTGGAATAAGAGAGTTGATATAGCCTTGATGACATGCCGGGCAATGGATGCCGGCCAACTGCAACGGAGTTGACCTCATATGCGCAAGATCATTTCGATATCATCCGTTTCCCTCCTCTTACTGGCGCCCTTCGCTTCGCCGCAGGCCACCAAAACGCCGGTCAGCCCGCGCGGACCGAGTGTTGCCGCCGGCAGCAAGGGCGTGGTTGTTTCCGGTAAGGCTGCCGCCACTGCGGCCGGCATCAAGATTCTGGACCAGGGCGGAAACGCCGCCGATGCAGGCGCCGCCACTCTGCTGGCATTGTCCGTAACCTATGTAGGCGCTTTCTGCGTGGGAGGAGAGATTCCTATTCTGGTTTACAGCGCCGACCAGAAAAACGTGAAGCTGCTGGAGGGACAAGGGGAGGCCCCTCGCGACCCCAAAGCCATCGCCTGGTACATGGAACACGGAATCCCGGACGGTGACGTCAAGGCAGCCGCCGTGCCTGGCACCATAGATGCGGTCGTCACCCTGCTGAAACTCTACGGAACCAAAAGCTTCGACGAGGTCGTGCAGCCGACGCTGGCCATTCTGGACGCCGGCGGCCCCAGTTGGTATATCGATACCGGCAACGGAAAGAGGATCGAAACCGGCGTGAACTGGCAGGCGGATATGGCGGTGACCTTTCGCAAATTGGTGGAGTCGGAAAAGGCCGCGAAAGGTACGCGGCAGCAGAGGCTGCAAGCCGTCTCGGACCGCTTCTATCGCGGCGACATCGCCGACGCCCTCGAAGCCTGGTATATCGAAAAGGGCGGTTTCCTTCGCAAGGCGGATTTGGCTGCACACAAAACTCCCGTAGTGGATCCGCTCAAAACCACGTACCGTGGCTACACGGTCTATAAGGCCGGTCCGCTAACGCAGGGTCCTTATCTCTTACAGACGCTGCGCCTGCTGGAAGGCTTCGACCTGACGAAGATGGGCTTCAATTCGGCCGATTACATCCACACGGTGATTGAAGCGGAGAAACTGGCGCTGGCGGATCGCGATGAGTATTACGGCGATCCGAATTTTGTGAAAGTGCCGATGCAACAGTTGCTTTCCGATCAGTACACCAAAATGCGGCGCGAGCTGATCGATCCGAAGAAGGCATCTCTCGAGCTTCGGCCGGGCGACCCGTACAATATGAAGCCGACCAAGCCGCCCACCATCACCGGACCCTGGCATGGCGGAACCACCGTCATGTGTGTGACGGATAAGTTTGGGAACGTCATCGCGGCTACTCCCAGCGGCCTGTCAAGCACAGCTGGCGTCGCCGGACGCACAGGCATTATTCACGGAAGCCGGCTCAGCAGCCTGAACACGTTTGCGGGAACTCCCAACGTCATCCAGCACGGCAAGCGGCCGCGAATCACGCTGAGCCCCACGCTGCTTTTCCACGACAACCAACCCGTGATGGCGATCTCGGTAGCTGGCGGCGACCAGCAGGATCAGGCAGCCATCCAGGTCATTCTCAACTACGTGGAATTCGACATGAGTCCCGAGGAGGCGTTTAAGGCGCCGCGCTTCTCTACCACGCATTTCATCAGCTCCTTCGGTCAGGACCGTGCCAGCCTGGGCAGCCTCTCTGTGCCCAACACCCTCCCCGAAGCAGTGCAGGCCGACTTGAGGGCTCGCGGCCACGTGGTTACCGCCAGCCAAGGCGGAGTGGGCGGAGTGGCGCTGATCGGTATTGACCCCAAGGTCAAGCAGGCCACCGGCGTGGGTCCGGCCGCTGGCAAAATGGAATAGACCCCGGGTACCACGACCTGCGCGCGAGCAGAGATTCCGACGCCGGACCGCGGATATTGGGCAAAAAAGGAGGCAGGAAAGAGCACGTTGCAGGAAGCACTTCCCGCGGGTCCGCCCGGAATGGCGGATGAACTCGTCGTTGCTGGTGGCGGCAATCATTGGCACTGGGATTGGAGCGACGGGGAACTTTTGGCCTCTCTTCCCCCACTTCCGGAATTTCCTGAACCAAACGGCATAGTTCGGATCGACGTTCGGCCGATCCTTTATATATGCGTATATATGTGCGCTCCACGCGCACCGGGCTCGTCCTCTTAGGACTAACACCCCCCTGTGGAGGCACTAGTTTTGCAGGTCATGTTCTGGCGTTCGCCGTTTTTCTGAAACCGATCTCACTTTGGCAGCTCTTCGGGATCGCTTCAAACATCATGGTGAACAAGGACTATGACGCCGAGGACCTGATGGGAAGAGATGTGCTTGAGTTTTGGTCGAAGATGGCTGAATGCGCTACCTTTCGACAGCGCATTCGAGCGATAGAGGAATATCTACTTCCGTTCGCTGCCCGTGCGCGCGTCCGCACACTGATCATGAGGACGGCTAAACATATACTTGTCCGCAAGGGCGCAGTACGCATCGACGAGATTGCGTTTCATGCGGCGCTAAGCGTACGCCAGTTTGAACGCCGTTTCGCGGAGGAGGGCGGCATGGCTCCCAAACTCTTTGCCCTAACAGCGCGCTTTCAAAATGCGCTCGATGCGAAGCGATCGGCTCCGAGCCGTTCATGGCTCGTCATAGCTCACGAATTGGGGTACTTTGATCAAATGCATTTGATCGGCGATTTTCAACGAGTGGGTGGCAGCGCGCCGAACGGAATACTTGAGCAGGGCGGCGATATTCAGCCGTGGTCGCTCGCACCGCACCAAAGCCTGGAAATGAAGTAGCGACGAAATGCGTTCGGACATCAACAGAGGTTTCGCTAACTGGTATTGCCAACAGATTGCCGCTCGCTAAAGCAAGCGGCGAGCACGGGGCCTGGCTAATCAAGTGCTGGTCTAGTGCTCGCTTGCCTTTACTCCGCAGAGACTAATTTAAAGTTCTTCACTTGCTTATTCCACTGCTATTCGCTTCCCTGTCACCTTACTGGGCTGGGGTGAGACGCTCACGCAATTTTATCCTTGCAGGTCAAATCACGGTAGAACAAAACCGCAAGCTTGTGGACTGGATCAAAAAAAACGGAAAGAACCTGACTACGATTTATGCGACACACGGAGGTAAACGCTCCACGACCTTATGAGGTTGATCGAGGTGAAGTCTGCTCTCGACTTCTAGATTGGAGCTGAAACGCCTCATTCAGTTCGGCGCGGTGAGTTGGCCGTTCGTGAGAAGCCTCGAATCAACGATGCCGATCTCGACCCGGCGGTTAGCAGCGCGTGCCTGTTCGCTGTCGCTCGGAACGCGCGGGTTGGACTTGCCAAAGCCCTTGGTTGTCATGATCGTTGGGGAGATTCCAGCCTGCGCCAGGAAGTCGCGGACGGCTTCGGCGCGACGTTGGGACAGTTGCAGATTGTACGTCTGCGTGCCGATATCGTCCGTATATCCGTAGACAGCAATCGTATATCCCTTTAGCGTCATCAGGATCCCGGCGATGCGATTGAGCATGTCGCGGTATTCCGGCTTAACGTAGGCCTTGTCAAAGTCGAACCGGACCGATTTGCTGTCCAGCGTCATTACCAGTCCCATCGCCGTGCGACGCGTTTCAGCGATCTGCGAGAGAGCCTGTTGCAGTTGTGCGAGTTCCGCCTCTCGCTGTTGCCGATATTCTTCAGCCTGCTGTGTGGCTTGGTTCGCCCTTTGCTGCTCAGCGGCGGCCTGCTGGCGGGCAAGTTGCGCCTGGGTCTCCGAGTTCTCCTGGGCCTGCTTCGCCAAGTCACGCTGTTGAGCGGCCGCCTGTGCGTTAGTAGCAGCTTGCGAAGCTTGCTGAGCCAGCGTCTGGGATTGGTCCTGTGCACGCTCGACCAGCCGGCGGAACGCTTCCGTCTGTTGGCTGAGCTGCGCCACCTCGCGCTCCAGGCGACGGACCGATCTTAGATAAAGAAACCCCAGAACCAGGCTGAGCCCGATTGCAATTGCTGCCAGAGCGAGCGCTAACTTCCCGTGAGACTTAGCAGGTGCAACCGCAAGTCCAGATTCATCGGGCTCTGGTGCCTCGGGTGAAAAGCCCATAATCCCGTAATTTTAGCGTGGAATCAAAGATTGATGCAAAACACAGACCCTGTCACCCGATGACCAATATTGGCGGCCTCCTGTGCCGCTTTCAGTATGGTCATTTATTCAAAGGTTTATGGTCTCGAACCCCGTTTGGGGACCGCGAGACGCTGCTTACGTGATGCAAAGTGTTGCTATGGCAAATCGTTGCCGCTTGGCCATACTCAAGTAGAAAAGCACCGGTGCTTGGAATGCTTGGCGAAAAGCGCACGCGGTGGCCACGCCTGACTTGAAAAACGCCGACCTACTGGATTTAGATTGTGATCGAGCGGATCCGAGCGGAGCGAATCGGAAAGCCTCCTGACTGAAGACGATCCTTCTATCTGATGCACGGGGCCGCCGTGTGGAATGTATGGCGCAGCCAAAATCCTGCACCGCTCACATTTTCATCGCCGCACTGGTATGACTGTCCAGGGCGGGGAGGCATCCAGTTGAAAGGGAAAAATCGCATGGACTTCAGCGGGATAAATCTGTCCCGCGCCTCTCTCTACAGAGCCTTTGCGGAGGGGCTCAACCTCCGCAATGCGGTGTTCGAAGGCAGCCACGTTGAAGAAGGCGATTTCTCGCGTGCAGACTTTCGCGGGGCAACCTTTCGCAGTACCACGTTCAACAAGACAATCCTCACGGGTGCAAACCTCGACGGCGCGACATTTGTCAACTGCAACCTCAACCGAGTGAATCTGGTGGGCGCCTTATTTCGCGTCAAGGAGATCACGGAAACAGTGGTCTATGGAATCGCAGCGTGGGATCTAGTGACGTCCGATGAAATGAAACAGTCCAAGGTGGTAATCGAGAAAACCTACGAGTTCTACTCGGATCTCATCCAACAGGGGAAGATTCCAATGACGGTGGATGATATCGAACTCGCCCAGTTCGTCTACTACCTGAACGACCACAAGAAGCTGAGGGATACGCTTAACATTCTGAACGACAAAGGCGTCCTTGTGTTGGGTCGGTTCAAGGATGGCGGATTGGAACGCCTCTATTCTATCCGCGAGTGGTTGCAACGCAAGGGCTACATGGCGATGATCTTCGATTTCGCACGACCCGACAATCTCAGTCTAACCGAGACGGTGGTGACGATGGCGGGCCTGTCTAAGTTCATCTTCGTGGACTTGCCCGGCGCAAGTGTTCCAGCTGAGCTCCAGGCCGTTCTCAGTCAAGTCAAGAAACCGCGCTACTCGCGTCTGGCGAACCCTACGCGTTATTCCCGGATCTGACTGACCAGACGCGGGTGCGAACTATTGAAGGCGACGACGCGAGCCTTTTGGTGGGCCTTGAGGCCAACTTGTCGGAGATGGAGAAGCTGCACGGCGAGCGTATCATGCCGCTCGCGAGGCGGTACGATAAGGCGGAGTAAGGAACGGCTGCTCAACGGTCAGTCTGAAGAACTCGCTGCCGAGGGGATCAACGGTTGCGGACGCGGCGTGATCTCGTCGGTGCATGAGAGGCGATTCGTCGGCCTGCACGAGTAGCGAGATTGCTGCATCTTGCCCCCCTGCAGGCGAAAAAGTTCAGGCTCGTAATACTTATCCCCGTTCTGCTTCGACAAGCGAGAGCGTTCTCGACCGTTTTCAATCCCCCGTCGGCGCGGCGATGCGACTCCGCCCCCGAAGCCTTAGGTGCCGTTACCGTTACAGTGGTTATGTTGCTGCGCGGTTGGTAGAATGCTCGCGCTTACTCGATTGATTGAAACCGTAGCCAGAGAAGGAACCGAGCCAATGAATCGAAGAGCTTTCGTGAAGACATCGGTGGCCGCGGCGGCTGTTGCTGGTGTGCCAAACGCCCCGACTCAATCGCAGCAGGAAGCAGCCAGCGCCAAAGCACGCGAATATTACGAGCTGCGCCAGTATCACGTGCAGTCCGGCCGTCAGCAGAAACTCACCGACGCATTCCTTAAGGACGCGCTCGTTCCTGCACTCAATCGCCTCGGAATTGCCTCGGTTGGCGTTTTCAATTTAACCATCGGTCCGGTGACCCCCACGTTTTATGTCTTGATGGCGGCAGCTTCCGTGGAGACCTTGACGACGGTGGAAGCTCGGTTGGGCCAGGACGCTGAGTATCTGAAAGCGGGCGCGCCATTCTTGACCTCTCCCGCCGATGAAGCCCCGTTCATTCGTATTGAGAGTTCGCTGATGGTCGCTTTCGAGGGCTGGCCCAAGTTGAAGCTGCCTGCGGCCACCACAGAGCACAAGGAGCGCATGTTTGAGCTGCGCACATATGAGAGTCCCAGCGACCAGGATCATCGTCGCAAGGTCGAGATGTTCAATAGCGGCGAGTACGACGTTTTTGAGAAGGCCGGCTTCTCGCAAGTCTTCTATGGCGACGTGCTGGTTGGTTCGCGGCTGCCCTGCCTCACCTACATGGTGGGCTTCACCGATCTCACGGATCGCACCGCCAAATGGAACGCCTTCCGCGAGGCGCCGGAGTGGAGGAAACTATCGGGTTCACCCCGGTACGCCTTTGAGAGCATCGTCTCTAACATAACCAACTTGATTCTGATCCCCACGACGTATTCGCAGATCTAGGCGAGTTTGTAGACCATAGCAAAAAGAGACCCCTAGTAGAAACAGAATCCTCGAGGGCGCGAGGGAGCTGACCAAAAGTCCGGTTGGCAGACATCGGAGCAGATGGCCCAAAGCTACCACTTTGCCGGTTTTCCGTTCTTCCCGATAACAGTTGAAGCGTTTTCCCGAAACACCAGGCCTCCCGCGTCAGGCTGGAATTGACTTGTCGTCGATACAAATTCGTCGAGGTGGTGCACGAGCGCCGCATGCGGGCCTTGGCTCAGAAAGTCAGCCGTCACAAAGCAGTCGTCAGGCTCGGTCTTCAAGTAGTTTTTGAACGATCCATTAAACATCTGCGCGGACACTGCCACGCCAAAAGTGGATCGGCGGCGAAAAAGCTTGGGTAGAAAGACTGGACCACTGTCCGCCGCAGGATTGGGTGTCCCGTGGTTCCGGAAAACCATGGTGGGATTGAACTTCGAAAGATCGGAGGTTGCCTTCTTCCAAAGCCCCGCTTTGTTCTTGCGTGCTTGTTGCGCAAGGGCTGCCAGATCATTGATTTCCTGATTCGTCATCGATGAATAGAACGTTGGGAAGGCCCACCCGTTGGAGCAAAGCCAGTGGTTTACGTTCTGCTCCTTCCCGCCAAGGGTGACAAAAATGTCTCCGATGAAACGCCCAAAAGTATCAAAGACGTCAGCCGGCTCGTCCACCTGCGTGCGCACGACGCACCCGATCGGGATCGCACCCGCTTTGAAAAGAAAGCCGTGGAGGCTTACAGTGGCCGTCTCGCCAAAAAATTGTCTGAAATTGCCATTATTGGCGTTAAATCTAGTCCGTTGCGCCTTCGTTGGCTTCGTATGATTGATGGTTGGCGCTGTCGGCCGGTAATGAAGTTCCGGAGCGTCGATTCCTTGCAGGCGAATTGTTATGCGGCCATTCTTGTCGATCGTGGGTTTACTGACCTTGCCTTTTACAGTAGCCCCTTCGAAGGCGTGTGTGACCTTGAAAGGCGCACCAGCGTGGGAACGAAATCGGAATGCGTTTGCTGCGGAAAGCAGAAGCTTCACGGTATCCGCATCAGATTCCCCTGTCGGCCAAAACTGGTTCAAGTCGATTGATCCGGAGACTTCCAATAATCCCTGTGGCATTTTCCCACCTTCAAGACCGTCAACGGTTTTGGTCCAGACCCACAGCAAAAATGAGACAGAAACCGTTCGAACGGATTTCGACAGTGGGCCGACTCATAAGAAAAAGACGATCAAATCAGTTTAGCCTGGCTGATCGAAGCAAAGGTTAGAAGCGAGGGCCCAGCTTCGCGGTATAGGAGCGCGAGTATATTCGGCATTTATATTTTGTCAAATGCATTATTGTGGCCTGTAATCATATATATCGGTATTCATGGGGATGTCCTCACCTTCGTACAGGTGGACGGCACAAAAGGCGCAGTCGACCTGAATCAAGTGGATTGGCGCAATACTATCGAAATGACGTCGCAACTCCGGGCAAAAGGTGTCCCGGAAATTTCAGCCCGCGTTAACTAGTCGAGACAAAAAAATCGGACTGATCCGCTGCTCACGGCTGAGTGGCGAGCAATCGGGCTGTGTTGATAATTGATTCACAGCGTCTTCAGAAAAGCGATGAGTGCTTTGCGGTCGTCTTCGGATAATGCTAGCCCGAAGCACGGCAAGGGTTTTCGCACCGTAAGGCTTGAAACCCGTCGGAACGTAGTCCTCGCGCACGAGGCGCGGGTTCGAACCAGTTTTCGAGAGCGGCGCACCAGCCGCTATGCCCGAACACGCTGCGGTACCACACGCCCTTCAGAGGGACAAGAGATTATGTTGACGCAATCATTCACCCGCGCCTTATGCATTAGCCTTACGATGTTTCGGCTCCCTTGCGCTTTGAATGCCGCTCGATAGCGGAACACGAACACGGATTCGTGTCCCATCCGAAGGCTGCGATTCGATCGCGAGTTGCCCGCCGATAAGCCCTAGCCGTTCGCGCATGCTAACCAAGCCGAGACCGCCCTTTCTCTCGATAGACTCAGGATTAAATCCTGCGCCGAAGTCGGTGATACAAAGATTGAGTTCGTCCCCACGAGCGGACAGCTCCACCTTGGCCTCCAACGAATCCGTATGCTTCACAATGTTGCGCAAGGCTTCCTGCACAATCCGAAACAGGCAGAGAGCGACATCCTTGGGGATCTGCCTGGGCACGTCGTCGTGAAGAAAGATGATTTGCAATTCGTGCTGGTAGGAGAATTCTCTGCAGAAACTTGCCATGGCGGGGACCAAACCCTGAAGGTCGAGTTTCGCTGGATGAAGTTGGCGCGACATGCTGTGAAGATCGGTCGAGGTCTCCGACGCGACTTCGGCGAGGTTGTGCAGTTGTTTGTGGTCGGAGGGTGTTAGCGTGGGCAGACTCTGCTCGAATTGCTCCAGGCCAATCTGGAGAAAGGCCATGCGCTGACCGATATCGTCGTGTAACTCCCGGGCAATCCGGGCGCGCTCTTCCTCTTGGGCGTTAATCAGGCGACCCGTTAGGTTGTGCAGAACAGTTTCATGTCGCTTTCGCTCTTCCACCAATACGGCGAGGGTCATAAACGGGACGGCGGCGAACAACAAGAACAGTTGTAGCGTGAAGACCCCATTGATCGGGTCCGTTTCGGTAAACGGTCCACGGCCGTGGATCGCACCCCAAATGGACACGAGGGCGACTATGCTCGCTGCAGTCCCAGCCCCAGCAGAACCGAAACGTAGAGCGGACCACAGCAGAAGCGGTACCAGAGAATAAAGAACTGCAGGGGATGCATGGGTCGCACCAGCAACAAACATGCTGAAACTTAGCGAAAAGAGCGCCGTGAAAAGAGCGCCTGCTTCCAGGTAATAAGCACGCGTGGGGCTCGGCCGTGCCCGGAAGCGCTGGACCCCACCGAGTATAGCGGGCGCCACTGTGAGAAAAGCCAGACCTTCCGATAGAAAGGCAGTCCTGCCGCTAATCCAGCGGTCCCCACTCAAGGCTTGCCAGCCAGTCAAGCATACGACCAGCGGACCGAGGATCACAGTAACGAACACATACTTCCCAAAGGCCTTCACGCTGTCCAGACGGGCCACGCCCTGCAAGAAATAATCAACTCCCCAAAGGACAACGAGAATTTCCGCAATGTCGGCCAGCAGGAGCACAGCCATCGAATGAATCGGTACGCCAGCTGGGAGGTCGTAGAGGACAAAACCGGCCAGACCTGCTGGAATAAGGATGGGCCAGATCCTCCGTGGAGAAACCAGCAGAATGGCCACCAAGACTGCGCAACCGGGCCAAAAAGGCCAAAGCATTTGGGGAGCGGTTATGATTAAGGTTCCACCGAGTCTTGCCGCGAGGTAGCACAGCACGAGCACGAGGATCGCTTGGACCATCGAGTGCGACCAGAATTCCGCGTTTGCAGCAGAGGATAATCGATCTCTCTGATTTGTTTCCATTGGCCGCCTCCCAGGAGGGCGCGCAAACGAAGACAGCGTGGGTCGAGGTCCTCCGAATATACATTAAGTAGTCGTTACGCTGTAGCTGCATCTCAGGACCACTTTTCAATGGAAGGGGGATGTAGTGTTTCTTAAAGTCTATGCAGAGCTATTGCTGCGGTTGATTGCTTGGCTGGCCGAAAACTTTTTACTAGCTGGGGCTGGAATGGACGTTGGCTCGGGTCCCATTCAGGCGCCAAACTCTCGCCACTACGCGAACTTTTCGCGAGTAATTGGATTCTCGTGCTTGGTCCCCATGGCCTGCGATCTGCTTCACTCAGGCTGGCAAACCATAAAAACCGATGGTCTGACGCTCATTACGCTGGAGCGCCGTCCGAAGTCCTGCTAGATTCGAACCCTATGCGAACCGATCGGAAACCCCGCCTGGCACGTGGGATGATCAAGACCAGCTTCGTTTTTGGCGTCGCGCTTCTCCTCATCGCCTGTGCGCGCCGGCCGCAATACGACATTGTCCTCCGAAATGGCCGGGTCTGCGACGGTACCGGCGCGCCGTGCGTCCCCGGCGGAATTGCTATCAATGGAGATACCATCGCCAAAGTCGGCGACCTCGCGGACGCGCGCGGGCGGACCGATCTCGATGTCCACGCACAGGTCATTGCACCGGGCTTCATCAACATGATGAGCGGAGAGGCCGGTCTATTTATCGACGGGCGCTCGCAGAGCGACATCCGTCAGGGAGTCACGCTGGAGATTTTCGGCGAAGGCGAATCGATGGGGCCGCTGAACGATGCGATGCGAGCGGAGTATGAGAAGCAGGAAGTCGATTTCCACTACGACGTTACCTGGCATACCTTGGCGGAAGGGCTCGAAACTCTTGCCCGCCGCGGGATCTCCACCAACATCGCGTCGTTTATAGGGGCGGCCACTCCCCGCATCAACGTGATCGGCCGGGACAATCGCGCCCCGACCACAGCCGAACTCGACCAGATGCGTGCACTGACCGCCAAGGCCATGGAGGACGGCGCGCTAGGAGTTGCTTCCGCTTTGATCTATCAGCCCGGCGTTTACGCCAAGACCGACGAACTGATCGCGCTGGCCGAGGTTGCCGCGCGATACCACGGCATCTACATCTCGCATATGCGCAATGAAGGCGATCGCGAACCTGAGGCTATCGACGAGCTGATCACGATCGCGCGCCAGGCGAAAATCCCCGCCGAAATCTACCACCTGAAAGTGTCCGGGGAGAAGAACTGGGGTAACCTTCCAGAAATCATTCGCAAGATTGAAGAGGCCCGCGCAGAGGGTCTGAAGATCACCGCCGACATGTATACCTACACCGCCGGCGCCACGGGTCTTGACGCATCCATGCCCCCGTGGGTCCAGGAGGGTGGCCTGGACGCTTGGCGTAGACGCCTTCAGGACCCGGCCATCCGCAAGCGCGTTAAACGCGAGATGCGTTCGTCGGCTGAGACGTGGGATAACCTCTATCTGGCTACCGGATCCCCGGACAAAGTTCTTCTCATTGCTTTCAAAAACGAGAAGTTGAAGCCGCTCACCGGGAAGACACTAGGCGAGGTGGCGCGTATGCGCAACACATCGCCCGAGGACGCTGCGATGGACCTGGTGATTGAAGATAATTCGCGGGTCGGCACCGTGTACTTCCTGATGAGCGAAGACAACATTCGGCGCCAAATCGTCCTTCCGTGGGTGAGCTTCGCTTCCGACGCAGATTCTATGGGAACCGAAGGTGTCTTCCTCAAGACGAGCGCGCACCCGCGCGCCTTCGGCAACTTCGTCCGGGTTTATGCTCGTTACGTCCGCGATGAGAATCTCATGCCGGTGGAGGAGGCCGTGCGCAAAATGACCTCGCTTCCCGCCTCCAATCTCGGCATCGAACGCCGGGGTCTGCTGCGCGAGGGTTATTTCGCCGATGTGGTGGTTTTCAATCCTGGGACGATCCAGGACCACGCCAGCTTCGAAAAACCAATGCAATACGCCACCGGGGTTTCGGAGGTGCTGGTGAACGGAGTCGAGGTGGTCAAGGCGGGCGAGCACACCGGGGCCAAGCCGGGCCGCGTGGTGCGCCGCGGTCGCTAGGGTTACTGGGTCACAAAAACCGGGACAGCCAATCCTGGCTGCCGCCGGCAACAGCCGCCGAGTGTCAAGTGCGAAGATGCATATGTTTGGAGGTCGTCACCGCCAAAGCCAGGCGGCGGATCAGGGATTCCTCATCGAGAAACGGCTCCTCAAGTCAACCGTGAAACATAGTAGTTGTTACCGCAAGGGGTTGCGAAAAGTTTGGAGAGGAAACGAATGCTCTCAAGCTTCGGAAGTTGTGATCCAGATGGCGTCTCCAACACTCATGACACATTTAACTCTGTTCGCTGGATTCGGCGGAGGCCCGAGGTGCCTTGCGCCAGTGGTAGAAGAAGGGAACGCCTCCCAGGATCACTGCCAGTCCCAGCGAGGAGCGCACGGGCCGGACCATCCACAAGTTCACAGTGAGGGAAACTGCGGCAATCAAAAAGATGAGCGTCGTACAGGGATGGCCCCAGGCGCGGTACGGCCGGGATAGGTTGGGCTCTTTTCTGCGCAAACGAAAAAGGGCAATCGCAGTTAACGCGAAGAAAATCCACGCGCCAAAGACAAACAGCGAATAGAGCTCTTCGTAAGTCCCGCTGAGTGCGAGCAGCGCGGCTAGGCATCCGAGAAAGATCAGCGCGCCGCTGGGGGTGTGAAGCGACGGTTGAACGCGCTTGGCGAATTGAAAGAACATGCCATCACGAGCCATGGCGTAAGGAATGCGGGCGCCGGTTAAAACTACGACGTGGAGCGCTCCGAGAGCGGAGATGGCCATGGCTACCGTCAACCAAGTCGCCCCTCTAGAGCCGGCGAACGACTGCACCACATCCGAGGCGACCTGCTGTGATTGCATCAGCTTTGCGAATGGCAAAGTACGGAAGTAAACAACATTTGCAAGCAGGTACAGGCCGGCCACCGTGAGCAGTCCAAGGATGATGGCTCGCGGGATGTTCTTCTGAGGATGCGCAATTTCTTCACCAACGTCACCGAGGTCGTTGAAGCCGTTGTACGCCCACATAGCCGGAACCAGGGCGGTCAGGAAGCCACTGATCGTTCTTAAACCTAGGTGGGTGAATTGCGTCGCGGCGTCGATTGCCGTGTGCTTTCCGTATAACACACCCGCGACCACGATCACAGCGATCGTACCCATCTTCAGGGATGTCAGCACCACCTGGATAGCGCCGCCGATGCGCACGCTCAAATAGTTGATGGCGGTGACAGCCACCACCACCAGCGCTGCGAGCGGCTGGGCCACCGTGAAGGTGAAATCGAATTGCCCGATATGGCAGGTAAACAAGGGCGTGGCCACAACCGGAAAGAGGAAACCGAGGAATCGTAGAAATCCGGCTGCCAGCGTGGCCATACCCACGGGCCGCTCCAGAAACGAACTCATCCAGCCGAAAAGAAATCCCCAGAGAGGACCGAGACCGCGGTTGAGGTAGACGTAGGGGCCGCCTGCTTGTGGAAATGCCGCGCCCAGTTCGGCGTAGCAGAATGCGCCACACAGCACGATGAGTCCGCCGATGATCCAAGCGGTAAAGACCAGGGTGGCTGTACCCACGGCGCGGGCCATGTCACTGGTGACGAGAAAAATACCCGTGCCAATTGTATCGCCAATCACGATTGCAGTGGCCGACCACAGACCAAGGCCCCGAATTAAGTCAGATCGTTCGGGTTGTTCTGTCAGATTGGGACGCGTCGCGCTCACAAAGGTTGACAGAGCCTACTATCCGGAATTCAGTGGGTCAATCAACTTTGCCTGTTAGCTGGCGCGCAGCGAGGTGGTTTGAGGTTATGTGGCCTGAGTCGCGTTTACGCGCTATCATCGAAGCCGGAATGGCTACACAAAAATACATGTTGAGCGAATTTGCCTGGGACCAGCGCTACCGCGCTTCCTCTCTCGATGACGTGCTTACCCCTGCGCTGCTCCTTTATCCAGAAATCGTTGCCTCCAACGTCGAGCGCACCTTGGAGTTGTTGGATGGTGACGCGAATCGCTGGCGCGTGCACATCAAGACCGCAAAGCTGGGCTACACGCTCCGCATGCTGGTCGAGCGTGGCATCCGCCATTTCAAGTGTGCGACCACTCTGGAACTGCTAGTGGCCTGCCGCAGTGGCGCAGGAGATGTACTCTTCGCCTATCCAGCGGTGGGCGCAAATGCGCGGCGGGTAAGGGAAATCGCCGATCAGTTCCCGCAGCTGCGCATTTCCGTCCTGGCCGAGAACGAACAACAAGTGGGGCAGTGGCGGGGCAGCCGAGTTGGAGTCTTTCTCGACGTGAATCCTGGTATGGATCGGACTGGCATCGAGCAAAGCAACAGCGACAAGGTTGTTGAACTGTGTCGCGCGATTGGCAACCTGGGGATGGAGTTCCGCGGCCTCCACTACTACGACGGTCATTATGGCGGCTTAGAACCGCGCGAACGGACTGTGATGGCGCATGCCGGCTATGAACGCTTTCTCAATGTTGTGCGCGAGCTCGAGCGCAGCGGCATGCATGTGCCGGAAGTGGTCACAGCGGGAACGCCGACGTTTCCGTGCGCGCTTTCCTACGAAGGATTCCGCAGGGGAGGATTCATCCATCGCATTTCGCCCGGGACCGTCGTTTACTGCGATGCCACCAGTCTGGCACAGCTTCCCAGTGACTACGGCTACCGGCCGGCAGTGCTGGTTTTGACCCGCGTGGTTAGCCAGCCGCGCGCCGGAATCGTCACGTGCGATGCTGGACACAAGGCCGTCTCAGCCGATGCCGGTGTTCCCACGTGCGTGGTCGTTGGGCATTCGGAACTGACGCCGCTCTCACCCAGTGAAGAGCATCTGCCAATGGCATTGCGGGAGGAGGCCACGGGTCCGCAGGTGGGGGAAGCGCTTCATCTCCTTCCGCGGCATGTTTGCCCGACGGTGAACAATTTCGATTGTGCTCTGCTGGTGCGGGATGGCGAGGTCAAGTCTGTAGAAAGGGTGTCGGCACGCGGGCGCGAGGCCCCGCTGCTGCAGGCGACCAACCAAACAGTTCACGTCGGTGGTTAAGCAACTGTGGAGAAGTTGCATAACCTGATTCCTCCGAGCTCGCTCTGAATCGCTCGCTCATTCAGGTGGTGCGTTGACTTCTACCTTCTTCGACCCACCGCCCGCTTCATTGCAGCGCGCGGTTGCTTCTTGCTCGTTTTTTCCCTGCTGTAGGCGATGCAATCGATTTCGATCAGCATCCCTGGGGTGTGGCCCAGGTCGCTGCCAACCGTCGTGCGCACAGGATAAGGCTGCGAAAAGCGCTGCGCATATACAGAATTGTAACGGGCGAAATGACTGGTGTCGTTAAGGTGGACGGTGACTTTGACCACATCGCGAAGCGAAGCGCCGTCAGCCTCGAGAATGGCGGAGATGTTGTCGATGGTCTGCGCGGTCTGCTGCTCGATGGTATCGCCTGCGAGATTTCCGGTGGACGGATCTATGGGTCCCGTCCCCGTCACGAAGATGAAATCTCCAGCCCGCCATCCCTGGGAGTACGCTCCACGCGGAGGCGCACCACGCCTGTTTTGAATTGCGTATTTGGCCATGTTTTCCTCTTCTAATGTAGCAACGGAAATATAGGATGCGGTCTGCGCGGTTTTGGCCACATTCGAAATTTGATTCCAGTCATCGCTTGGTAACGCCGTATTGGCAATCCGGACGTCGGCGGAAACGGCGTTCGATGAGATCGCAGCGAGCGCATGATTCAGCCACGCGTTACCTCCCCCAACCGGACTGCCAGCCGTACCATTCCATCTCGATACTTTTTACGAGCGGACGGATGACTCGCTGAGCCAGCTTGTCCAAGTCCATCGGATTCCCCATGGAGATCCGATATGCGTTCAGAATCTCTGCCAACTGACGAATGACCGGTACGGCTTTTGCGCTCGCTCGCGTCTTCGGTCCATTAATACAAGGTCTTCCAAATGGACCGTCTAACGGTGAGAGATTCTATGTGTAATCCAGCCATTCGAGCCCACGCAATTCGCCCCTTCGGAGTCCGGCAAACATAGGATTACTCACTCCCGATGAGGTCGTGGCCCTTCATGATCCGTCGACGAGTCGGCTGGTCAAGGGCGAGAACGGGTGGCAGCCGCGGCCCAATGCCCTATTCGAATTAGGACTGGCTTTTGGCGTCGCCAGGAAACGATAAGTTCCCGACTCCGAGCTCGTTCTAGGTGCAGGCATGGCGACTAGGAAGAGTCCCGCGGTCAGAGCTGTTGCGTGCTCGTATAGGTTACGCGAATCTTGAAGGGCTTTGTTTCAACTGCGGTCGAGTCCACCGTTAAGGTGTGCCAGCCGCGTGTTTGCGTGCGGGCTTGCCCCTGGGCAAGCGGTAACTCTTTTGCTTGTGGGTCGAGGATTTTGAAGGTCAAATTCGTGGCATCGGACTCGAGAGCGAGCGCGATGGGGAAACCGGAGTCGCACCACATTCGAGTGATCCTGAGCGTTTGACCGCCGCCAGCGGGTCCGACATCCAAATCTACGGCACCTTCGAATACTTGAGTACATGCGAACCTGCGAAGGGAGTTGGGATGGCTGAAGTTTGCGCGACTGTAGCAGACGTATCCCGAGCCGTTGTTATTTGGAGGAATGCCAATGGTGGCGTTTCCCTGTGAATCCGTCCAAACATCGCCCGCATGACCGGAATAATCATGAAGTTGAGTGTTAGCTCCGAAAGCGGTCGCAACGGTCATGGTTTTCCAGGCGTTCGCCATGTCATTGTTTAGACCCACCAATAAATTGGGCCAACCGGTACGCTCGTAGACCACAAACTGAAAATCCTTCCAACGAAAAATCGTCGCGCCGTTCGCGAGATTTTCGTGAATCCAAATGAGGTTATCGAGTGAAGGTTTGAGCCCGTAGCAGCCGGGATCGGTGGAATAATCCTTATAATAAACACAAGGGTAGCCTTCGGAAGTCAGGATGTAGGCGTAGCCGAGGAGCTTGTTCCAGATAACCGGGTAGTTGAGATCGGTATCATGATTTTCGACGAACGAAACCGCATGTAGGGGGTCGCGCCCGATGTAGCCGGCGTGATCGAGCTGCGACATGTCCCAGCGGCTGGCGTTATTGCACATAGCGGCCAACATAAAGCGAATGCCGAAATCGAAGGTGCTGCAACGGCCGTTCATGCCGGAGTTCCAGACCCACCAGTTGAGAGTGTCGGGGTTGGTATCGAAGTACTCGCCCACGGCGAAGGTACCCTGCATGGCCTTGGAGTTGAGGTATTTGCTGACAAATTCAACCGCGAGGCCCTTTGTATCGTCGATGCGATATCCCTGAGCATCTAGCGCGCGCGTTTGCCAGTCACCGGCGGCAATCAGCCCATTCATGACGTACCCTTTGGGAATGGCGTTGATCGGCGCGAGTTCGTCACCGAAGCCGAAATCGTCGGAGACTGGTCCCGCAATGGGATCACGGGGGACGTTGGGAACAAAACACTGGGGGTTTTTGGGAAAGCGTCCGACACCTGCGACGCCATTCGCGCCGTTATATTTGTACACAAATCGGTTGCCGCCGTCGCGCTGATGGAGAACGACATCGAGGTAAACATCGAGACCGTTGGCGCGCATGATCGCTGCGCAGCGTTGCAACTGTTCACGCGTGCCGAAGCGGGTAGGCGTGGAAAAGAACTGGTTCTTGCTGCCCAAATCGTAATCGTCGAACGTGCCATACCCGTCTGCTCCGGGAAAAGCGCCCGCACTGGTTTTCAGCGCGGGAGGAAGCAAGACCGCAGTGAAGCCCGTTTGTCGAAAGGCATTCGCTTGCGCGGCCAAATGGTCCCACCACCAAGGAATGCGGCGGTTGCCGTCGACAGGAGAGGGCACGCTGTGGCCGCCTGCGAACTTGCATGTGGCTTGAAGGATTACGCCCATACGCCTCCCTTTCCAGACAGCAGAGTTCTCTAGAGACCGTAGACGTCAACCCGCCCGTCGTAGGTCGGGACGTAGACTTTTCCGTTCGCAACTACGGGTACGCCAAATTTGTTGTGACCGAAGGTATTGCCGGGAATTCGCTTACTGTCCCAGAGCAACCGCAGCGTCTTGCTGCCATCGGGATTGGTATCAAATTGCGTGGCGTCATAGGCTCGTAGAATGCCTTCGACGATCCCGGAGTTCGCGTCTCCGGTAATGGGCGTGAGGGCCCAAACAATCGCGCTGTGCGGTTGCTGCGCATTTCCGGAAACGCAGAGCATTCCACCGGGCATGCCTCCGTGGCCGGATGGGCCGACACAACCCAGCGACGCGACTTCGAGGCCTTTTGCGACGAACGTTACCACGCCATTTGCATCAATCGACCAGGCACGAAGATTTTCGTTTTCTCCCCAACAGAACAACAAGGAGCCACTGTTTGGGTCATTCCAGAAAACAGGTGAAGCATGGAGATGGTGCGTCTTCATGTCCGCGGAGAAAAAGTTCAGATCCTTCGCGACAGGCGGAGCGGGACTTATGTTCCAGCCGGGAAAGTAAGTGAAGAAAATCGGAGGACTTTTGAGTTTTTTGTAATTCTGCGGGGGGTTTGCAAGGTCGGCAGGACTCGTCTTCCCCATGTTATTTCGATCGAGGACGTACAAGATGCCATCTTTTCCCGAACCAACCATGAGTCCCAGACTGGCGAGATAGACAGGGGCGGCGGAACCCAAATCCTGATCGGTCCAATCGTAGCCACGATCATTCAATTGTGGCGCGCGGCTCTCATCGGTAAACGGCGTGAACCAGTCCACGGGAACCAGAGTCGCAGCGCCCGCCGGCCCAGGAGTGTATTTGAGCTTGGTGACGGATTCGGCGAAGTCCATCGTTCCGTCCCAGCTTCCATTGCCAGTCATCAGGTAGACGTGCCCCTCATCGTCGGCCGAGGGCCCTTGTGATCCTTGCCAGATTCCACCGCCCCAGCCATTCGGGGTGGCAGCCCACGCGGCGGTTTGCTGGAAAGAGTCCACGTCGAAGGCAATCACCCAGCCGTGGGGTGCACCGGGTCGTTCCCCGCCTGTGAATGCGACGTACAAGGTCTTCTGCGAGTGAGGCTTCTGGCCCGATGCGGTCAGGAGCAAAGCCGCGCGCTGCTTTTGCAGTTGCCCGAGCGACACTGTTTTGCCGGCGGCATTGCGCATCGTGCCCTGCACGATGATGGGCGCCTTGCGATCTTTGCCGTCGCGCAGGCGGATGGCGTGCAGGTGATGCGAGGCGTTGTTTTGCGTTCCGTCGGCGCTCGAAAAACTCACCACGTACATTGTTTCGGTCTCGCGATCGATTACCGGAGTGCTCAAGATTCCCCAGTGATCGTTGATCAGCCACGAGTCGATTTTCCTCGTGTTTTTGATGGGCATGCCGAGCGATACGGGGTTCTGCCACAATTGCGTGCCGTCATTCGCGTCGAAAGCCCAAATGGTGTTGGCCATCGAGCAAAGGTAGGCTACGTCATGTTTGCTTCCGTCGGGCATGGTGATATCCGGCACGATCAGCGGCTGAGCCTCCGCTCCTCTCGCATCATCAGTCATGCGCATACTGAATAATTTCCGTAGACCGGAAGAGCCGAGCGCAGCAGGGGTCAATGCGGTTTCGGCGCTATTGGCGCCGGTGCGGGCGTTGTTGTAGGACCGGGTTAATACTTCAACTTTCATCTCAGCCTCCGAAAGGCACAGTTCTTAGAGCGGCGTCCCGACTCGGACCGCTCACGGTGTTCTATCGCGGAACAAGTTGCAAGATCTTGCGCACTTACCTCAGCGCCATGGCGGCCACGAGACACAGTAAACCGGCTCCCGCAAGAGTTACGACACGAATCGGCAGATGCGTACGAACCATGGACCCAATTTGCAGACCGACCAAAGACATCAACGCGCTAGATACTCCGACGATCGCCGCCAAAACCAAAAGAGGCACGCTGGTCACGTTCAAGGACAACCCACTCACGAAATTGTCCAGACATAGAACAAAGGGGAGAGCGTAGAGCCAGTTGGCGTCTCGAGGAGGCTTCGCGGCGGCTCGTGCATGCCATCCAAGAGCGATGATCAGAATCGCATTCAAGCACAAGACCGAGGCCTCGACTCTTGCAAACAAAACGCCGACGTCTTTCAGCCAGCGTACTGCGAGCACGCCGCCCGCCAGCGACGCAGCGCCGTCGCAGAACGCAAACAGCAAAACCAGGTTTCGCTTGGCCGCGCGTCCCAGCCCCGTCGTGCCTATCGCGATCGATACGATGAAGGTGTCCAGGCTGAGAGCGAAAGCGAGAAACAGAAGTTTTGCCATCGTGAGTCTCCTTGCGATAAGCACCATGCGTGAAATTAATTTGCCTGCCGGGCTGGGACCATGGCCGGCGGGCTCGCCGCATGAGAGTGGGGCCGATTTCGTTTTCCAGCGTTTAGATTGTTGGTTACATCGAATAATTTGAGGTATTGAGCCTCCCACGGAGCGGAGGCCCAATCACTGGCATTCGTCGGCACGCGGTTTAGGCTGACGAAAATCCCATTCTTGAGGAGATCGCTGCCGGGACGTGGGGAAGGCCACAACCACGCGTCTCGACGATGTGCGTCGTGACCCGTGTAAGCAGCGATGTTTTTCACATTGTAAAGATGGTCGGGCTTAATTCCGAAATCGTTCACGCCGTTGTGATCTTCGTCAATATTTACGTTGAACCAGTTGCCGGAAGGCGTTTGTACGTTTTGGCCAACCTGCAGACCGACGAAGGCAAACACGACATCGCTGGTCGCCGGATCGGCGTTTCGGCGCTCAAACTTTGCCACACTGAAGATTTGTTCGAGCGGCGTATTGTTCAGCAGATTCAGGTACGCCCGGTTCGGACTGCGTAGCGCGGCAGAAGATCTCCGGGCATTGGCGATTGCCGCGTAGGAAACCCACAGTGGCGTGGAGGAGGGCGGATTATTCCCGAGCGCACGCCAGAGCGGCATCATGGAATTGAAGGTCATGAACTGGGGAATCCTTTTGTTGGGATCGAACGGGGCGAAGTAGATGTCGTAGCCAAACGGAGGGCCTTCCGCGGCGTTTGAATCGTTGGGTGGAACAACGGTGCCGGTTAGCCCAAGTTCCTGGCCGGCGGAGATCAGGGGAACGCCGTCGATGGTGTTATTCACGGCGAACCGCAAGAGCGCTTCGTAAGGATTTTTGTAGTTGTCTTCATCGTGCGAGGTGGTGTTCAGCAGAACCAGGGCGATGCCGTACGCGGATCGGCGGCTGTCGTAAGCGGCCCGAAAATCGCTGGTGCTCTGGACGTGATGCAAGTTGTAAATGAGATTTTCGTTCAGGATGTCGAAATGACGCGCAGAGCGATAGGTGACGGGCCCTCCATCGAGACTCTCGGCCATAAAAACGAAATTCCATTTGCGAGTGCGTGTGCGATTGATGATGTATTCCCAGCACTGAGGGGGCAGACCCTGACCAAAATCGCCGCGCAGCCCGTCGACGCCAGCATTTGAGGAGAGGGAGGCACCACTCGCGTTGAGGGGATAGCCGGTTTGCGTGAGCCAAAACTGCAAATAGTCGCCGAAATAGCGCCACACATGCTGAGTGATGGGATCGAAGTGGCCGTTGCCCTGGCCGGCGCTGCCTTCGGCGCCTACGCTGTAATCGAACCAATCTCCTTCATTCGTGTAATTTCCCCTTTCGCTCGAGTTGGGAACAAGTGCGGCGTAACGCCCATAATAGATGTCGAAGGTATCCGACCACTTTCCGAAATCATCGCGGTCGGGAGCGAGAGCGGTATCCGAAGCACTGCTGGCGCGCATATCGTACTCGTTGACGTGTGAAAAGAAGCGGGCTTCGACCGAACGGATTTCGGTGGCCGGCTTAGCTCCGCCCCAGTATTGATTGCCGGCAGCTGCTAACTCCACATCGTGGGCAGAATGGTTGAACGGCGCATCTAGCATTACATTGATACCCTGAGCGTCTGCAGCCTGAACAAGCTTTTGAAATTCGCTCATGGCTTGCGCGCGCCCGCCGGGAGTGTCGTTGGTGGCCGGTGTCCCGCCGGGATCAAACGCCTTCGCCATGAGGGGCATCGCGTCAAAAAAGTTTTTGACCGCGTAAGGACTTCCGACATTGTAGGGCTGATGTGTGTTGGGATCGGTCTGTCGTCCCTCGATGCCCGCGGGATGAATGGGCAACAACCACATGGTATTCAGGCCAAGAGACTTGAGGTACGCGAGGCTGAAGAGCGGGCCACTGCCAGAGGTAGGGCCACTCACAAGTTCGGTAAAGTTGCTGCGTTGTGACGGTGAGGTTCCGGTAGCGTCGACGGTTAAGACGTCGACCTCGTACATCTGGATGTCGTGCGCCGTGCTTGGAGAGACAACGATCGCGTAATCGCGCTTGGGAATGCCCTGCGCATTCAATTCAGCGCTATACCAGTGATAAACACCGGGCGGGTCACTGTTGAGGTGATACCGCGCGGTCAGGCGATAGGCCCCACACTTGGTCGCTTGTAGTGTGAGGATGTAGCCGCCGCTGGTCGGCTGCATCGTGTAGGCCTTGTAATAGTTGCGGTCGTCACCCGCTGGAATCCTGTTGCCGTCGGGCGGAAGGATGCCGTCTTCGATGCCATCACCGTTGGCATCGAGAGCGGCGCGATCGCGACGGTTCAAATTCGTAAAGACTTCCGCAGACGCCACGCCCATGGTTTGTGGATCGAAAAAAATGGTGAAAGGCCCGCTTTCATTTGCCAACTCATTGATGAAGACGTGCGAAGTGGTGTAATCGGCTTCGACCTCGGTTGCGAGACGCGAGTTCGAGCCGGCCGAGACGCGAAGGCTCGAACCCAAACAGGGCAAGGCCCACAGAAGCAGCACAAGAATGATCGGGAAGAATTTTCGCGACGCGGGATTTCGGGCATGGATGCGCTTACGCAGCGGCGGAACGACCGAAGTTCCGCCGAGTTGGTCAACACACTGTAGAAACTCGCCCATGCTTCAAGTCCTTGCGGGCGGCGAGACGACTGCGTATCGCAGGGGCGGGCATTATACATTCCTAAAGCCGGCGAAAGTCAAGTCTAAGTATAGTTACCTTTCCTCAATAAGCTCAGGGCGGATTAGGCCTGTAATGCCACGCGGGGTTTGTTACGATCAGGGCCGTTTACAGAGGGCAAAAGCGAATTCCCCCCGGCGTTGCAGCTCAACTCGCCGAACATGCCGCTGACGACCCACTTACGTCTCGCGAACTAGAAGTGCTGCAACTCATTGGCGCCGGTAAGGCCGACAACCTGATTGCGAGCGACCTTGCGATAACGGAAGAAACAGTTAAAGGGCACGTGAAGAATATTCTTTCCAAGCTAGGTGCAAGCGACCGAACCCATGCAGTGACGATCGCGCTCAAGCGCGGAATTATCGAACTTTGACCCCTCAAAAGAGGTGGGTCTGCGCCCCGCATTGAGGCTGTTCCCATCCCGGTTTACATCCATGCTTCGAGCGAGGTCTGCCCTGCAACGTCTCTTTTCCATGTTCCCGAATGGTTTGCCGGGCGCTGGACTCCTGCTCCTGCGTCTCGTGGGTGGCGGTCTCGTTATCGCCGCCGCGATAGCGACCTTTGTCGAGAAACCCCAGGCGCTGTTGCTCGTCATGCAATCTGTCGCTTGTGCAGCCGCATTGTTGCTTCTAGTAAGCCTCTGGACCCCCATCGCAGGGGTAGCGATCGCCGCCCTGGAATTGTGGACGACTGTGTCGCGGACGAACGGCATGCCGTGCCAGTGTCCGCGCATCGTGTCGATCATCTTTTCGATTGCTCTTGGTGATCAATTGCACCTTTTGCGCGTGCGCCACGATTGCTTTGTATCCCAACTCCGTTTACAGCCGGCTGACCCGTGGGGAATGTGTCCCCGTCTCCATGGCGATGAGACTCTGCGGTATCTTCGAAAATGTCTGCTTTATCGCTTCCGGTGTCATCGCCACCTTCTGCTCCAGAATGATTTTTCCCGCTTCATCCAAAACGCAGTAGCACGACCACTGATCGCCGGGGTCCATACCAAGCGTGAGCTTCTGCCTTGAGCACGTCGAACATTGGGAGCGTATCGCATCCCGCGGAGACCGGCCTTCTCGACCCATCTATCTCCGCCCGACGTAGCTATTGATCACTTGTTTCCGCCGTACACCAAAGAAAAGGTGCAAGCACTCAACCAATGGTTCGACTGGAACGTTTGGCTTGCCGAAAATTCATCAGTATGGCCGCTGTGTCTGGCGCGGGGCTCGCCTCATTGAATGCTCACGATCCATTAGCTCCGCGCGCAGAAGGGCCTGCAGCAATTGGCGAGGCTATCGAGCACCTCGTGGCACCTGATGGAGACCAGATGGCCGAAGAGATCAAGAAGGAGAAGATCCGTCGTGCGATGTTGGCCGGTCCGTCGTTTGTCACGAGTGAAGCGGCGGTAGCGGAAATGGATCGCCATGGGAACATGGCGGTGCTTCGCCCTGGCACGAACGAGTCTTCTGTCGCGTTGCCAGGATGAAGAAAGACTAACGAGAGATCAATTCGGGAAAGGGAATTCAAATGAACAATGCGAGTGAGAAAAACAAACGGCTTGTTTTGGAAGGGTTCGACACGTTGTTCAACAAACGTGACTACGCTGGGGCGGAGAAGTTTTGGTCACCACACTACATCCAGCACAGTGCGCACATCCCACCTGGGCGTGAAGGATTGTTTAATCTGGTCAAGAACCTCCCACCGACCCTCAAATACGAGCCCGGGACGGTCGTGGCGGAGGGCGAGTTCGTTATTATCCACGGACGATTTTCTGGGTTTCAGCCGACGAACTGGATTGCCGCCGACATCCTTCGCGTCAAGGGTGGCATTTTTCTTGAGCACTGGGACGTAATCCAGGACGAAGCCACCAAGGAAGAGTCAAAGAGCGGGCTGCCGATGTTCGGCGAGAAGTTCACGAAATAGCGTCGGCGGTACTCACAAGCAAAGCGGATAGTTTCGCCGTTGCTGAGAAAGACTCGTGGGCTACTGAGCCGGCGCGCCTGAGGAAACGCACATGTCCAACCACACCCGCAACGCTCTTCTCAACCGGTATCAGCTCGGGGACCCGAGTCTATGAAATCGTATCGTCATGGCTCCGCTCACGCGCACGCGAGCCGAAAACGCGGGTCACGTCCCGAATGAGCTCATGGTCGAGTACTACGCACAGCGCGCCAGCGCTGGACTGATCATCACCGAAGGGACCAACGACTGCTCCGCATGCCACAACCTGCTGGCGGTACAGGAGGAAAACCCCAAGGTCCTGACCGATCTTGGCGTGCAATAGAACTCCATCGGGTGGGCTTGAAAGGCACCTCGGAAAAATATCGCCTTCATGGTGCCTGAATACATCAAACGGGTGAGATGCAAACTAAAACGCGACTATCAGGACAACGCAGGGATTTAGGACAAATCCCGGAGACGAGACGGGATTCCCGCTTGCCGGACGGTACAAACGCTGAGACGCACGATCGGCACTCGCTTGTCCTATTGATCTCCCTTCTTTTCTTTATGGTGCTCAGCGCATTCGTCAGAGATGACTGGATCAGTGAAGTCATTGTGGCCCTGGCCATGTTCGCAGTCCTCGTTGTCGCCGTGCTCAAGGTGTCGGATAAACGAACCCTGCCATGGCCAGCGCTTCTGCTGACAGCGTCCTGCCTGGTAGTGACGCTTACCTCTATCTTCCGTCCCATGCACACTCTGCGGGCTGCAAACTGGCTGCTCTTGTCCATGTTTTTTGGCTATGTCGCCGTCGCGCTTTTCTCGTTTCTGGAACGGGCAGGCCCGATCATAAGAGCTAAATTAGATGCATGCCTCGGCCTTTATCTGATTCTGGCAATGTTCTACTACGCTGTCTTCAACTTGATGCAAGAGATTCATCCTGGATCATTTATGGAGGCGGCGCCAACTCCTGGCCAGGCTTCACACCATTCCCTACTGTATTTTAGTCTGGCCTCGTTGACCACAGTAGGATACGGCGATGTAACTGCCGTTTCGCGACCCGCGAGGATGTTTGCAGCCCTTGAGGCAGTCACGGGCGTGTTCTATGTCGCGATGACGGTTGCCCGTCTGGTGGCTGGGTATCAGCAGAAGGATCGCGAGAGAGTCTAGCACCTATATACGCGAGTTGATGCCTTCTCGCCCTCCACGTTCCAATCACTTTGGGTGGGTGTGGCTGGCGAATTGTTATTTCGGCCATGATTCCTCAGAATTCCCCATGTTGCTACCATTCTTCGATGCGCCATCTGGTGGTTCTTTTCATCCATTTCGTTGCTACCCTGGTCGGCCTGCTCGGACCTGGCGGTGTCCGCGCTATCGTTGCTGAGTCGCTTCTCCTAAAACACCAACTCCTGCTTCTGAATCGCTCCCGCCAACGATCGCCCCATCTACACGCGTGGGACCGCATCCTTTCCGGCTGGATGGCGCTGTTGAAATCATCCCGTGTTTGCGTTCTCAGTTGCGGGGCGTTTCACGGATCCGATTGTTTCACTGCACGCTAATGCGCCGCTGTTGATGGATGGTTTCCTCTGGAACTGTGAGGACTTGACGGTGAGGACTTGACGGTCGCGTCACTCTGGCCTGCGCACCGAAGTGGGGTGAGAGGCCAAAGAATTTGCGAACTGCGTCGAGACATTAACTCCTTTGGTTGCAGTGTTGACGCTATGGCCGTGGGTGCCGGTGGATCTTCATGAATCTATTGGTCGTACCGATGGCCTCGTCCTTGCGTTGCTTCGAACCTGGAGCAGTGATGCTCCGCACCAGGCTCGAGCTGAATGCCTATGGCGGAGGCCGTATTCGCCTTGCTCCGAGCAGCTTGGGACACTGGGATGTGAACCCCCGAGGACCGGCAGGCGAGAGCCGCGAATCCCTGGCGATTGAACGACAGGAAGGGCATTGATGAAGAGAATTCTGATTGTGGATGACCTGGCGACAAATCGCGAGTTGATTCGCGAGGCGCTGATGTGTGGGGAATACAAGATAACGGAAGCGGTGGATGGGGGCCAGGCGCTCGAAATAATGAAAAACGAGGGAGCTGACCTGGTCATTACAGACCTGAGAATGCCGGAAATCTCTGGCTTAGATCTCCTCAGGAAACTGCGGGTGACGTATCCGCATACGACGGTGATTCTGGTGACCGCGTGGGGGACGGTGGGGAGCGCGGTCGAAGCGATGAAGGCGGGCGCGCACGACTACATCACGCGACCTGTGGATGTTCAAGATCTGCGGTCCATCGTACGACAATATTTGCTTACGCACCGCCCACAATGGCGCAAGGAAGTTGCCGTTGGAAAGACCCTGGTGAGCAGCAGCATGATTGACAGGGTGGCCAAAAAGCTCGGACGCGATCTGCGGGAAGTTCCCGTTGGCTTCAAGTGGTTTGTGCCAAGGCTCGTCGACGGTTCGTACTGCTTCGGCGGAGAAGAGAGTGCTGGAGCTAGCTTCCTGCGGTTCAACGGAACGGTGTGGACGACTGATAAGGACGGGCCCATCATGGACCTCCTGGCAGCAGAGATTACGGCACGTACTGGCAAGGATCCCGGTGAGCATTACCGCGAGCTGACGGCGGAGTTCGGCAGCCCTTACTACACGCGCATCGACGCGCCAGCCTCCCCCGAGCAGAAATCCAAATTGCAAAAGCTCACGCCGGAAGCAGTGAAGGAGTCGGATCTAGCAGGCGAGCCCATAACCGCCAAGCTGACTCGAGCCCCGGGCAATAACGCGCCCATCTGTGGCTTGAAAGTTGCAGCGGGAAGCGGCTGGTTCGCTGCCCGCCCCTCTGGCACGGAAAACATCTACAAAATTTACGCGGAAAGCTTCAAGAGCCGGGAACATCTGCACGCCATCGTGCGAGAAGCCCAGGTGATGGTGAGCAATGCATTGGATTCCCCGGGATTCGGTGCTCAAACCGGAGTTTGGCAATGAGCGGTACAGGTGGGATGCCGAACGTTCCGCCATTTCCGCCTGACTATCGGGCTTCCGGCATACTGCTGCACCTCACCTCGCTGCCTTCGCCTTACGGCATTGGTGATCTGGGACCGTCGGCGTTTTCATGGGTCAATCGCCTCCAGGAAGCGGGCCAAAGATGGTGGCAGGCGTTACCGCTTGGTCCGACCGGTTATGGAAACTCTCCGTATCAATCGCTGTCGTCGTTTGCCGGCAACAGCCTGCTGATCAGTCCTTGTGGTCTTATATCGGAAGGACTGCTGGAGACAAGCGATTGTGAGGCCCACTTCGCTCAAGACGTGGTCGATTACGACTCCATCATCCCTTTCAAGCAGCGGCTGCTCGAAAAGGCGTGGGTCAAATTCAAAGCCGGGGAGCGCAAGGACTTGCGCCCTGCCTATGACGAGTTTTGCGTCACGCAGGAAAGCTGGCTGGAGGACTATGCGTTGTTCCGGGCGCTAAAGTCAAAATTTGACGGAGCCTATTACCTTAAGTGGCCGGAAGAATTGGTCCAGCGCAAGCCCTGGGCCTTAGAGAAAGCGCGACGTGAGCTGGAAACTCAAATTGATCAGTTTCGTCTAGAACAATTCCTGTTGCTTCGCCAGGCCGATCAGCTGAAGGCGCACGGCCGTGCCAAGGGCGTGAGCTTGATCGGTGACCTCCCGTTTTTTGTTTCGCCGGATTCCAGCGATGTCTGGGCGAACCCGGAGCTATTTCTTTTGGACGAACAGCGCCGTCCGCGCTTCGTTGCAGGCGTTCCTCCTGACTATTTCAGCGCGCAGGGACAGTTGTGGGGCAATCCCGTCTACAACTGGGATGCACTTCGTGCAACAGGCTATCAGTGGTTTATTCAACGGCTCCGTGCGCTGCTAGCCCATGTAGATGTCGTTCGACTCGATCACTTCCGGGGTTTTGCCGCGGCGTGGTACGTTCCAGCCGGGTCACCAACAGCCCAATCCGGGCAATGGGTGCCCGGGCCCGGCGAGGCTTTTTTCCGGGTGGTGCAAAGTGAGCTGGGCCGCCTGCCGTTCATCGCCGAAGATCTGGGGGTAATCACGCCGGATGTGGTGGCGCTGCGTGATCAATTTCAGGTGCCGGGGACGCGGGTGCTGCAATTCGCCTTCGACGGCAACGCCGACAATCCATATCTTCCCCACAACTTCATCACCAACGCGGTAGCGTACACCGGCACGCACGACAACGCACCCTCTCGCGAATGGTATGGAGAATTGCCCGATTCGCAGAAACAGAACTTTTGGAGCTATCTGAAATGCAAATTGGGCGGGAGCGCGGAAGCCGCTCCGGCTTTGATTCGCCTGGCTTGGTCATCGGTCGCGGGGCTGGCGATTGCGCCGTTACAGGATCTCCTGGACTTAGGCATGGGGAGTCGTATGAACGTGCCCGGCCGTGCCGACGGAAATTGGCGCTGGCGCTTCTCTGAAGATGTGATGTCTTCACCTGTCTTCGAATGGCTCCGGGAACTGACTGAGAGTTCCAAGCGCATGGGTCCAGGAGTAAAAACCAAGGCTGGTTTTTTCCCTTGACGAGACAGACGCTGCCGTTATATCAAAACGACTCTAGGCCAGAAAGGGTGCCACGTTCGTCGAATTTGGCACCCACCTCACTATCCGCTAGGCCCCAAGAAACCGGAGGTGTCGTGTCTTCTTGGCCGGAGACCCATATGACCCCAATAGGGGCCTGGTTTCTCGCGGTGAGCGGCTGGAGAGCAGTTAGCTCCCTGCTAGGAACGGAAAAAGATCAATGCTTCACGCGACAACTCTGATTCTCTGCCTGATCCTCTTTAATGCTGCACTCATAGCTGTGCTTCTGGCTCGTCCAGCCATAACGGCTAACCGGGGCGGAAAAATCCTCGCCTTTGTCGCCATTTTCTGCCTGCCCGTCTTTTGCGGACTTCTGGGCGTGTCCAGAGAAATGGGACGTGCCAAAACTACCACTTTCTGTTTGTCCTGCCACACTATGGAGGACTACGGCAAGAGCCTGCTTGTCGACGATCCCACTCATATCCCTGCGGCTCATTTCCAAAATCATCTTGTGCCTGCAGATGAAGCGTGTTACTCGTGCCACACGGAATACGCCATGTTTGGCGGGCTCAAAGTGAAACTGTACGGACTAAAGCACTTGGCCATCTACTATCTCGGGACTCCACCGGCACCGGACAAAATCAAGCTCTATAACCCTTTCAACAATCGCGAGTGCCTTCATTGTCATCTAGGTGCTCGATCTTTCGAAGAAGGAGTGGTGCACAACGCCGACCCTGCCACTCTTCCTGCAATCAAATCCAATCAGCTCTCTTGCCTCTCGAGTGGCTGTCACGAAATCGCGCACGATCTTGCACACCTCAAGGGTGCGAAATTCTGGAAAGAAGGTCTGTGATGCTGAACACAAATGCGCTTGAGAAACGCCTACGATTTGCAGGTGTTTGCGTGGCTCTCGGTCTCTTAGTGGAAGCGCTATGTTTGCTCTGGGCCACGCCTATTGCGTTCGTCATCTTTGTGGGCATTGGTGGCTTGTTGATGTTTATCGGTATCGTGGTTTACCTGTATTCGCTTGCTTCCACTTTCTCCGTTCCCGAGTAGCTTCACCGTTCAAATCGTGTCGGGCCGGGGTCGGTAGCAAAGCCTTCTCCGAGCTTGCTGACCAGACGGTATGGCCCGACGAGTTTTGAGATTTGTGCAGCGTCGACCAATTGCGCGGTCAGTTCGCTGTCCGAAAGACCTAGCGAACTTTCGTAAGCCGACAGTAACGATTTGACTTCCGCCCGAACCAGAGGATCTGCTGCACAGGCCTCGCTCAGGAAAGTCTCTCGTTCTTGCGGCGCACGCTCCAGTACTTCTGCAACTATTGCTTTAATCCTTGGCCAATTTTCGTTCTTCCATGCGTACCCCGCTTTAGTTGCCTTGAGAGCCATGCTTTGGCGACGTTCCAGTCGCGTTTTGCTGTAGATCGCGAGATTCGCAGCACCTCCGCCGCTTCTTCCACGGTAAGGCCACCAAAAAAGCGCAACTCCACAAGACGGCTCTGCTGTTCGTCGATTCTCGCTAGCTCTCTCAATGCATCGTCAAGCCTCACCAGATCGAGGCTCTGTACCTCCCGGGCAAGAGGCTTGCCTCTCCGGTCGGCCGGATCGTCCTCCATCCCGTTCAATTCTACTAGCCGGTCTGTTCCTCGCTTGGCTGCTCCGCGGTTGCGCGCATAGTCCACGAGGATTTGCCGCATCACCCGCGCAGCGACGGCCACGAAATGTGTGCGATTCTCCGCTTCAAAAGGACGCCCGCGTGCCAGCCGGACGTATGCTTCGTTAACCAAGGCGGTTGTCTGCAGGGTGTGTCCGGGACGTTCCCTTCTCAGGTGATAGTGTGCTAAACCGCGCAGCTCGTTGTAGACCAGGGGTACTAGCGTCTCCAGAGCTTGCTGATCACCGGCTCTCCACCGCTCGAGTAATTCGCTGACTGTTGGAAACGGTTCGCGGGACAAGGCGACCCTCGAAAACGCCGAAAATTCCAATAAAGATAGCCCTGCGTGGTTCGCGAGTCAATCCAATCAGCAAGTGGACCTTTTCTCTTCGCCTTCTCGCAATTACCAGTAGAGGCGGATAGCTCTCCTTTTTGGCTGGAACTCACGATTCACAACGCGCCCCACGCGCTTGCTCTCCGCAGCAGTACGCGTCAGCTCGTAAGCGCCCGTTTCTAGGGGTCGCGAGAGGAAAGAGAACCGCCTGCGGATTAGGATTGAAGAGGAGTCAAAAAATGAGACACATTTTTCTCAAATCATTGGCTGTAACTGTTCTGCTAGCGGCAGGCCCTACGCTAATCGTTGTCGGACAGAACAGTGGCAACGCTTTTAAGGCACACGATCCTGGTCCCCGGCCTAATCCGCAATCTCCCGTTCCGAATCCGGTGCCGGGGCTAAATGAGATTGAGACGGCGTTGTTCGATGAAAGCCTTCTTCGCGTTTCCGAGCTGGAAGGCTCTTGCGATACGTGCTCGCAGCAGCCGCCAAATGTTCCTCCGATTGATCCCGATCCGGACAATCCATTTTCGCCACAGTCGCTGGTGAACTCCGCGGGCATGAGTCCGGTCTTTAACGCCGATCAGTGCTTTATCTGTCACTCACAGCCGCAGATAGGCGGCAGTTCCCCAGCGCATAGTCCGGCCGAGAAGATTGCACATCGCTTGGGTGGGACAAACATCGTTCCGGATTTCGAAGAACCGGACGGAGCATTTCGCGAGGTTCGCTTTAAGTTCAATTCAGACGGCACGCGCGACGGTGGAGTGCATAGCCTCTTCACGCTCCAGGGACGCTCCGACACTCCAACGTGCACTCTCAAACAACCGGATTTCGTCACGGCGGTCCGTGAGCGCAACATTGCTTTCCGCATTCCCCTGCAGCTGTTCGGACTGGGCTTAATCGAAAGCATTCAGGATTCCGCGATTCGCTCCAACATGAATGCCAACCTGTGGCAGAAGCGGGAGCTTGGAATCGCGGGGCACCCCAATATCGTCCCCAACAACGGTACCATCAGCCGGTTTGGCTGGAAAGCACAGAACGGCTCGATCACGATCTTCGCCGGCGAGGCCTACAACGTGGAGATGGGTATTAGCAATGACGCTTTCCCCATCGGTCGCAGTGAAGATCCGACCTGCAGTGAGGTGTACGAACCATTCGATATCCCGCGCACCGAGCCGACGCTTTACAACAATCCGTTGAAAATCATGCCCGCCTGGCTCATGTTCACGGAATTCATGCGCTTCGTCGAAGCTCCCCAACCCGCACCGATGTCGGCGAGCGCGCAACATGGCAAGGAACTGTTCAGCCGCGTTGGTTGCGCCCTCTGCCATACTCCGTCGTTCAAAACACCTGGAACCGCGAGTCCGGCCTCCCCGTTGGACGAAATCGGACCTCACTCGGTGGCGCTCCGCGGTCAGACTGTCAACCTCTTTTCAGATTTGCTCGTGCACCACATGGGCGCGACTCTGGCCGACAACATCGTGCAAGGAAGTGCCGGACCAGACGAATTCCGTACCACGCCGCTTTGGGGCTTGGGGCAACGATTGTTCTTCCTTCACGACGGGCGAACCAGTGACTTGATGGTGGCGATCCGGGACCACTTCTCGGGCCGCTTTTCTGATGGTGGTGACAATCCGGCCAAAGACTTCCGATCGTACACCTACGGTCCTTCGGAGGCGAACGGGGTCGTGGAACGCTTCAACAATCTGTCGGAAACCGATAAGCAGGCGATTTTGGATTTCCTGCGATCGCTGTAAATCGAGCGGAGACTCGGTGGGCAGAAGTCCATCTCGGAGGTGAAAGATGAGAAAGCCGATGTATCTCGTGATGGTGATTGCTGTCCTCATCACGACAGCAACAGCGTCCAGCGATCCCTTTATCGGCAAATGGGTACTCGATCCACAGCAGTCGAAGTACCCCGCCGGAGAATGTCCGAAGCGCATGAGTATCGAAATCGAAGCGACGGGGCAGGGCATTCGATATCGTTCCGACACCGTTTACGCGAATGGTGGTACCACTCACTCACAGTACACCGCCGAGTACAACGGCAAGCCGGTGTTGGTGTTGGGTACTCACGGGATGCTGCTACCAGTGTCCCTAAAACGACTCGACTTGCATACTGTAGTTGCTTCCTATTTCAAGTCCTTCGAAGTTGTCGCCACGAGCCGTAGAGTCGTTTCCCACGACGGTCGGCGAATGACGATCACGACGACTTCAAAAGACCGGTTCGGCAAGAGCGTAACAACCGTAGGTGTTTACGAGCGACAAACCGAACCTAGGCTGGTGGACGCTCACAAGTAAAGGCTCGAAATACTGTCACTTTTGTCAGTACGACGGTTCGCGGTCGCACTGTACCATTCCTTCCCGTCGGAACAACTCAACCTCAAACGGGAGGGTCCATGGAAATCACTCGCAGAGATTTAATTAAAGTATCGGCGACGATAACCGTCCTCGGAACTCTCGGTCGTGCGTCCGTAGCCGCGCATGACCCATTACCCTCTTGGAACGACGGGCCGTCGAAAAAAGCCATCCTAGACTTCATACACGACACCACAGACAAGTCGAGTTCAAAATTCGTTCCAGCGGAGGAACGATTCGCTACGTTTGACCAAGACGGCACCTTGTGGGTCGAGCACCCAATCTATTCGCAGGTCATGTTTGCTTTTGAGCGAGTCTTCGTACTTGCGCCGCAACACCCGGAGTGGAAAACCACCGAGCCGTTTAAATCGGTGCTTGCCGACGACAAAGAAGCCATGGCGAAGTTTACGTTGCGGGACTTGGAAGAGATTCTTTTCGCTACGCACACGGGAATGACCGTCGAGTCGTTTCAAACGATCGCAACAGATTGGACCGCGAAGGCGAAAGACCAGCGCTGGAAGCGGCCTTACACCGACCTTGTCTACCAGCCGATGATTGAAGTGCTGCGCTATTTCCGCGAAAAAGAGTTTAAGACCTACATCGTGACTGGCGGCGGTCAGGACTTCGTGCGTTCCTACGCGGAACGCGTGTACGGTGTTCCACCGCAGAACGTCATCGGTTCAGCCCTTGACCTTCACTATGAGTACGACAAAGAGGGTCAAGGTGTACTGATGCGACCGCCCAAACTTTTACTCAACAACAATCTGTCCGGCAAGCCTGAGGACATATACCTGTTTCTTGGGCGTCATCCAAAGGCAGCGTTCGGCAATTCCACTGGCGACCAACAAATGGAAGAATTCACACAGGCTGGCGGTGGTGCAACGTTGATGATGATGGTTCTCCACGACGACGCCCAGCGGGAGTATGCATATGGTCCAGCGCGGGGGTTGCCGGATACCAAGGTTGGCACCTTCACGCAAGCCCTTTATGATGAAGCCAAGTCGAAGGGGTGGAATGTAATAAGCATGAAGAACGATTGGAAGCGCGTTTTCGCGTTTGAACAATAAGTTCCGACAAACGCTAGGAGTCTTATCGGATGCGCGCTCTCGCCCAGAAGTGAAGGAGGCAGGAAGTTCCGCGCGCGTCCGGTAAAGCCGTTTGGACCTGGCCGCCCGTGGTGGCGGCGGACGCGGGCACTATGTTGGATTTCGGCAGCCGTCAGCCGTTCGACGACCTTCATTGGGTCAGCACACTGGGGACAGCGCCAAAGACTTCCTTGATTTGATTCTCAACCTCAGACGTCAATCGCTGAGGAGACGTTTGTTCATGCTGTTCTGATGGTCTGCTGATGTGTCGCGCAACCGGACATCTTGCTCCCAATATTCCATCCTTTGCCCACCCAGAGCTAAACCACTACAAAGTGAAGAACCTGTCCGCAGGATTTGGAGTCCGGTCTAAAAGCAAAACGGTTGTGCGTTTTATAAGACTCGTCTCGCAGTTTCAATGATACTTACGTACAACTCTAATGCTGACTTACTTGCATCATTGGGTTGTTGAGGGTTCGTCGGTTATAGTATTTATGTGCTAGAAGGACTTCGTTCACGCCTGAAAAAGAATCCGCGTATTTCCGGATTGCGGCTCTCCATTGCCGAGAAATTTCTTCCCGCCGACTACTACGTGCAACTCCGGCCGCCCTATGCGACCCACACATGGGAAGTTGACCGTCGCCACTACGATGAAAAGCATGACTGGGACAACTTTCGGGATGGCAATCGCGTCCTGCAGGCTCACGTTATTTTGGATCGCGTCAAGAGATGTGCTTCCGGTGACTATGCCGAACTTGGAACCTACCAGGGCAACTACGCCCGCATCATCTATTCTCAAATGGTAGAAGGCACTAGACTGTACTGCTTCGATACTTTCACGGGTTTTCCTGAAATCTCAGTGCAAAAAGAACTCGGAACCACCGGCCATGCCGTGTCTGTCGGCACGTTTTCCGACACCTCTCAGGCGAAAGTGGAACACGCAATTGCTGGGCGCACTTCACCACCGCGCCTTGTCCTGCGCGCCGGTGAATTCCCAGCAACCTTCGTAGGCCTGGAAGACCGGCAGTGGCGCTTCGTCTTGCTCGACGCCGACCTCTACGCGCCCATCAAAGCTGGCCTAGAGATGTTCTGGCCAAGGCTGGTGCCAGGAGGCTTTATCCTCTGTCATGACTATCTTTCCGGCTATCCCGGCGTTCGCAAAGCCGTAGACGAGTTCTTCGATCCCTTTGGTATCGTGCCAGTTCCCTGGCCGGATCGCGTGGGTACGGCTGTAGTCGGTAAATCCTGGAACGCAATCTCAAATCCCTGAGCGAAGACGGATTGCAGGGCGATGATAAATACAAAGTCGTACTTTTGGCAGGCTAGCGTCGTCCCTCCTAAGGCCGTAATGCAAGGCATGTTCCAAGAAAAGCCTGAGCGAGACTGATGGTGTCCCTGGCGAATTGATATTGTGGCAAGTTTTGAGCGCAATGCAGCGATGAACCCTAAAATATCCAAACTCATCTTGCTTGATCTTTCCTGAGTCCTTGGGTGACTCCCTAGGATCGCACCCGAGGCCGCCAGGCGCCCCGCATTCCTTCCACAACTTTTCCCAATTCCACTGCCCATACGCCACCTTGTTCGGCAACGGGAATCCAAGCTGATGTGCGAGCATGCACACCTGCCCGCGATGGTGGGCCTCGTGCGAAACCATGTAGCACAGCATTTCCGGGCCAACCGGCCAAGGCTTCGCCCAGCCGTCTCTGTGAAATTTCTCGACGCGGCTACCAGCACCGCCGAGCGCTTCAGCGAGCATCTCCCCGCAGCGCACGGCGCTCTCGGCCAGTCCCGCACGAGCCTGCTGCGGTGTGCAGTGCGTACGGTTGAGCTGCGGAGCTGTAAGCCTGACCCACTTGGTGCGGACATTGTGCATGTGCGTGAAGATCGCAGCAACGGTACGGGTCTTTCCAGGTGGTTTGGCTCGCCAAGCGGAAGGGTCAAGATGTTCGATCAGGATCTGGTTGATACGATCGTTGGCAGCAAAAATCTGGACTGCGGCCCGGCCGGGCTGGGTGTGAACCTCGTGTTGAGGCGTGGTCATGGCTCCCTGCTCCTCACCCTATGATACTTCCGGGCCGTGGGCAATTCGCTCACTGAGCCTAGCGCTGCCTTTTACGTCCAAGGAGCGCGATCCGATCTCGAAGAGATCTGGCTGAGCAGAGGCATCATCGGGATCGCGAAAATTGCTCAACCCCAACTCGGGATGACAAAATGCGTGAGCGGCACACCCAAGAGTGGGCGGCATCGGAAGGCCGCCCCTACAAAGGCAACGAAAGATGGCGGGATAGACCGCTGCTACAAGGACCAGTTGCTCCTACAATGGTTGACTATTTGGGTTCGGGGGGGAGGGCTAGGAACACGCGGTCGTCGATGGGGACGGTGGGGGTGAGGACCGTGGAGGTTTTCCCGTCGGCTAGAGCAATTTGCTTTGCCAGGGCGCTGAGCGCGGGAGCCGCGGGCTTTGCGGAGTCGGGAGGAGCGTCGCCGGGTTGCATGGAGATGCGCGTGGTCTTGGGCGCGCAATTCGGCGTGTTCAGGCAAGTGTCCCGCAGGAAGACCTGGCGGAGTCCGCTGTTGGGAGTTGTGGTCGACGGAGCGGTTTGCGGTTTCGCCTCGGACGATTGCGAATCGTGGCTGGGCGTGATGGCGACAAACGCGACGTAGCGGCCTGAAGAACTGATCGAAGGAAGGACGGCCTCCGTGCCAGTGAGGGCACCGGAGGGATCGGTGGAAATCAACGAAGTGGCCGGCTTGCAAGGGGTGGTTGCTCCGGTGCACATATCACGGAGATAGACCTGTCGTCCTTCGGGCGCGCCAGCGACGAGATTGGTGGCGGCGGAACTGAACGCGACATAGCGGCCATCGGCGGTGATCACGGGAGAGTGGCTGGCATCGTTGCCCGCGGTGCCATCCTTCGCGACGGAGACGGTTTGCGTTGCGGGCGAGCAATCGCTGGGCACACCGACGCACGTGTCTCGCAAGAGAATTTGCGTTACATCATTTTCCTGAGAAGTGTAGGCAACGTAGCGGCCATCGGCGCTGATCGCGGGCGTTTCTTCCGCGGTGGCCCCTGCGGCGCTCGCCGTCGAGCTGGCTGCTGCGGGTGCGGCCGCGCCGACGGAGAAAGTCTGCGACGATTGAGTACAAGTTGGGTTGCCGTTGCAATTGGTGTCGCCACCGCCCAGATTGGGGCAACTAACAAGGCAGACTCCACTGGGCGGATTGATGACGTTGATCTTCGCGGCGGGGTCTGCCTGCGCCAAGTAGGTTGCGGGAATGATCGCCTTGATTTGCGTGGAGGTGATACCCGATGTGTTGATGGCGGTTTCAATTCCGCCCGTGGCGACGCCGGTGTACGTAACGGTGGATGCGCCATTGGTCGAGTTCGGAAGAAAATTGGTTCCCGTCAACGTGATGTTGACCGGGGAACAATTTTTTGTGCACACCGCAGCCGTGGTCGGCGAGACGGATGTGAGCGTAGGCTGAGGATTGGGGGATCCGTAAATCAGAAATGCCAGGGAGTTGGATAAGCCGTTGTTGCCGGTGCCCGATTGCTGATAGTGGGTGTTCACATAGGCCGTGCCCGGTTTAGCGATTAGACTGGCGGGCACGACTGCGGTTACCACTGTGGCGCTGACGTAGGTGGTCGCGAGGTCCTGCCCGTTCCATTGCACCGTGGTCGGAGGCTTAGCGAGAAAGCCGTTGTTGGGGCCGGCGGCGAGGGTGATCGTGAAGGATGGACTGCCAAAGACGACACCTGTCGGGGAAATATTGAGGAGGGTTGCGCCGGTGGCGTATTGCACGGAATTATTGTAATCATTGCAGCTAGTGAGCCATGCAAGAGCGATCAAGGTGACGGCAACCGTGGAGCAAAACCGCTTCATCGAATCTCCTTCGCGACGTTTCAAGCAAGTAGCGCCCTCTCGCCGCCCGATCCGGGGAGGACAAGGGAATAGAGCGCGTCTGTTTGGGGTGAGATGCAGAAACTTCAGCACGCGTTGACCTGCCGCTGGAGCCCCGCTCGCAGCGGGCATACAACCCCCGCTTTACCTAATTCTATTATGGCGCAGGTGGGGATTTGGGAAAAGTCGGCATTGGTGCTCGCGGGCAAGCGTCGGAGGTCAAGGCGCGGTCAATTTGCAGGAGGGCCTAAGGCGTCAAGCGACTGGCGCACGAGCAGGGCAATCTTTCTTTGGCGGTCTTCGTCGGGATCCTTAGTGGCGGCGGCGGCATGGTAGGCGGCGGCCGCGAGAGATTTTCTGCCCAGCTTGGCATAGAGATCGCCCTGGGTGAGATGGAAGATGGGATTTTGCGGATAGTGTTCGACGAGCGGAGTGATTAGAGTGAGGGCTTCCTCATAGTGCAGGTCGTAGTTCTCCAGATTCACGGCGAGGTAGAAACGGGCGAGTACAGGAGTCAGCTGGCCTTCGCGAATCGCCGTTTGCAGCAAGCGGATTCCTTCGGCCTTGGAACCGCCAGGAATACCCATGAAAAAACGCAGGACGCGAGCCATCGTCGACAAGGTGTCCACATAGTAGTCATAGAGGCCGAGGCCGAAGGCTGCGTCGGCGGCGTTGGGATCAAGGGCCAGGGCGCGGAGGAAATGTTCTCGCGCACGGACGCCTGCACGGGCTGCGGCGCGGTTCTCCCCGCGCAGGCTGTAGAGGCGAGAGGCCAGCGCCTCCGCCAATCCAGCATAGATTTGCATCGACGCGGTCTCCTTGTGCTGCAAACTGGTTTCCGCGAGGAGGTAGGCATTGGAGGTGAGTTCAAGATAGTGCTGGTCAGCGGGGAGTTTTTCGCGGTGGCGCGGCATACTCATGCCGTATTTGAAGTCGGCGGAGAGGCACCATGTTTTCCACCACAGCGCTTCGACCTCCAGGAGATAGCCCAGCGGCTGATCGGGGGACTGCTGCTGCATCTGGCGAGCTTCGGTGATGGCCTGATCGAGTCGCCAGGAATAAATGTCGTCGAGAATCGCGGGGGCGTTTTCCGGGAGCGCAGGCGGGTGCGACGCGGTGACGGCCTGGTTTGCGCGGAGGCAATCTCCAAAGCAACACGAGCACAGAACGACGGCGAGGAAGCGGTGAAGCATGGTGTTGGGAGAGGCAGGGGGTCTCACGCCCTCCGTGGCAAGAGTTTAAGCTGTTCTGTGAGCGTTGCAAAACGAAATGGTTTTTGGAGGAATGCCGCTTCGGGCGGGTGGCCTCTGCCCACCAAACCGGCGAACGATGCCGTACGCGGTGGACAGACCGAGTCCGGCCGCCCTTGCCGACGGGCTTGGTGGTGAAGAATGCCCGAAGACGTGATTGCGGGTAGCTTCGTCCATGCCGCAGCCGGTGTCGGCGACTTCCAGGACGAGCCACAGAATCAGGCGATATTAGGAGGGTCTCGCAGCTTTTGTTATTCTCGCAACGCATGGCGAAACCGCCGCATTCCGCAAATTCTCAACCCGCACTCGAGCGCGGGCTCGGCCTGAAAGAAGCCGTGGCTTTGAACATGATTGAGATCGTGGGCATCGGGCCGTTTGTGGTGAGTTCGCTGGTGATCAAGGCGATGGGCGGACCGCAGGCGCTGATTGCCTGGCTTGCCGGCGCGCTTTTGGCCACGCTCGATGGCTTCGTGTGGTCGGAACTCGGCGCCGCGATGCCCAAAGCGGGCGGCACGTACGTGTTTTTGCGCGAAGCCTATGGACCCGGGCGCTGGGGTCGGCTGATGTCGTTCCTTTTTGTGTGGCAGACGTTCGTCCAAGCGCCGCTTTCCGTGGCTTCGGCGTCGATCGGATTCGCGCGCTACGCCGGGTATCTTCGCCCGCTGACTACCATGGAGTCAAAAATGATTTCCGGCGGGCTAGTGCTGCTGCTGGTTGTGCTTCTTTATCGCAAGATTACGACCATCGGGAAAATTTCCATGTTGTTGTGGACCGGAGTTGTCGGCACGATGCTCTGGCTGATCTGGGGCGGCATCCGGCATTTCGATGCGAAGCTGGCTTTCGATTTTCCGCCGGGCGCGTTTCATCTTTCGTCGTTGTGGTTTGCAGGGCTGGGTGCGGCGATGGTCAATACCGTTTACAGTTACTGGGGCTACTACAATATCTGCCATCTCGGGGGCGAAATTCGCGAGCCGGAGAAAAATATTCCGAGGGGCATTTTTCTTTCCATTCTCGGCATCACGGTTTTGTATCTGGCGATGCAAACGAGCCTGCTCGGCGTGGTTCCATGGCGGCAGGCGCAGAACACACCGTTTATTGCGAGTTTGTTCGTGGAAAAGCTTTATGGCGTGGGCGCCGCGCATTTCGTGACCTGGATGGTGCTGTGGATCGCGCTCGCATCGGTGTTTTCGCTTTTGCTGGGATACTCGCGCGTGCCTTATTCCGCCGCGCTAGACGGGAACTTCTTCCCGATCTTCGCGAAAGTGCATCCAACGAAACATTTTCCGCACATTTCGCTTCTAATACTGGGGGGTCTGGCCTTCCTGTTCAGCATTGTGTTGAGACTGGAGACCGCCATTGCCGGGATTCTGGCTATGCGGCTGATCGTGCAGTTTATCGGGCAAGCCGTAGGCGTGATTCTGTTGCACAAGCGCTGGGGACCAGAACGGCTGCCGTTTAAAATGTGGCTTTTTCCAGTGCCGGCTATTTTGACCATGCTGGGTTGGGCGTGGCTTTTTTGGCAGACGGGCCCGGCGCGCAAATGGGGGCTGCTGGAGATCGCCCTGGGCGTATCGGCATTTCTCGTCTGGACCCGTGTAATGAGACAATGGCCGTTTGCAGTTGAGATCCGTGAGCAAGCACACGTTGGGGAGGAAGCGTGAATCGATTTGTGTTTCGTTGCACCTTGTTAGCACTCAGCCTGTTCTTTCTCCCACTTGCTCATGCACAATTTCCTGCCGCGCCCGGCACTGGTCCCGGCCTTCCCGAGACGATTGACGCCATCGACGGAGCGCGCGTCACCACGCGGATCCTTTACATTACTGCGCATCCCGACGACGAAAGCGCCGCGCTACTTACGTATCTGGCGCGCGGACTTCATGCGGATGTTGCGCTGCTGACGCTCACTCGAGGGGAAGGCGGACAAAACGCGCTTGGCCCGGAGCAGGCTCCGCAGTTCGGGCTGATTCGCACACAGGAACTGCTCGCCGCTACTCGCGGATATGGTGTGAAGCTGTACTTCACGCGCGCGAAGGATTTCGGCTACTCCAAGACGGTGGCGGAAACGGAAAAAATCTGGGGCGACCAGGTTCTGGAAGACATGGTGCGCGTGATTCGTGAATTTCGTCCGGACATTGTGATCAACGGCTGGGGCGGGGTGCATGGCGGGCATGGACATCATCAGACGTCGGGGCTTTGGACGCCGAAAGCGGTGCAACTCGCAGCGGATGCGAAGGCCTACGGGGACCTGGCAAAGGAAGGGTTGAGTCCGTGGAATATTGATGGAGAACCGCCTGTGGTTCTGGATGTCGACCGTGGGTCGGATAAGCCGCAAGGTTACGTTCTTCCGCTCGACGAAGTATCACCGTTCTATGGAAAATCGTGGCGACAGATAGGACTGGACGCGTTTGTGAATCATCACAGTCAGGGGATCGCGGGATTTTTGGGTTCGTCATTTTTGCGGAGACCGATTGCGCTCAAGCGAGAAGACGGCAAGAATTTTGACCCGTCGACGCTGGCGATTCCTTTGCCGGAATTGTTCGGAAAAGAAGACGGGAAGGTTTGCAGCGCGCACAAGGACTGGTGCGACGCGTTGAAACATTCAGATCAAGAACTGTCGCAGGCCCGAGCGGCCGTTTTGGCGCTGGATTTTTCGGCTGCGACGAACCTGCTCGTGGATGTGCAGAGGCGGCTGGCCAAAATTCTTCCGCCCGGTGCCGTGTCTTGGGATGAAAAAAGCACCAACCAATTCCAAGTTAGCTTGCAGGTGGAGCGAGTGACGCGTGCGCTTCGGCTGACGGCCGGCTTCTTTTTTGAGGCGGAAGCCGATCGCAGTGAAGTGGTGATCGGCGAGCCGGTGTCGTTGACGGTGAGCTACCATTGCCGCCCCGGCGTGCAATGTCCGTTTCAAGGGCCGTTAGTGGTGACAGCCGGCAAGCAATTTCAGCCGAGCGGAGGCGACCCCACACAAGGCGTGAAGTTCCAAATCACACTGGACGCGGTCCCGCAGGCGCCTCCGCTGTGGATGCAACTGAGCGCGGAGCCTCGTCCGATCATTTTCGTTTCGATCAAGGAAGAGATTGACCCGGAACATGAAATCCTAGTGCCCACAAATGTTTTTTACCCGTTCGCTTCTTCCACGACCGTGGCACGAGTTCCGCTGCGCATCGTGCCGGCTTACACACTGTCCGTGCAGCCGACGCAAGTCGTCGAAGTGCTGAACAGCAAGCACAAGCCGTTTGATATTTTGCTGCGCGTGCATTCCTATTCGACGAAGGCCGCAAAGATTTCTGTGGGGATGGATCTTCCCGACGGGCTGACCTCGAGCGCGCCAGCGGATCTGAATTTCGATGGCGTCGGAGATCAGTACGCGAAATTCACGGTAACTCCACCCACAAAACTGGATGCCGGTAATTTCACGATTACGGCCTACGCGAAGCGCGGTGACGAGAAATTCAGTACAACGCTTGAGCCGCTGCCTTCGATGCCTACGATTTTGTGGAGCGAGCCGGCGCAATGCGTGGTGCACGCGTTCGACATCAACGTTCCGCCGAATCTTCGTGTGGGCTATATCTCCGCGGAAGGCGAACCTATCCCTGAAGCGCTGAAGCGGCTGGGAATCAGCGTGGATCTGCTGGACGCGGCGGCGCTGGCCTTCGGCAATCTTTCCGCCTACGACGCGATCGTGGTTGGTGTGCGCGCGTATGAACTTCGCCCCGAACTCGCGGGTGCCAACAAGCGGCTGCTCGATTACGTTTCGAATGGCGGCACGCTGGTGGTGCAATACAATCGCGACTATATCTGGGACCGCGTGCAGCCCGCGCCGTATCCCGCGAAAATCGGCAGCCCGACGCCGCGCATCACTGATGAAAATTCGCCGGTGAAATTTCTGAAGGCCGACGACCCGCTGCTGAATCGTCCCAACGAGATCACGCAAGCCGATTTCCAGAACTGGAAGCAGGAGCGCGGGCTGTATTTCTGGAGCGATTTCGATGCCAAGTATACGCCAGTGCTGGCGATGAACGATCCGGGAGAAAAAGATTTGAATGGCGGTGTGGTGTATGCGCGGTATGGGAAAGGGACGTACATCTATACCGGGTTGGCGTTCTTCCGGGAACTGCCGGATGGAGTGCCGGGTGCGTATCGGTTGTTTGTGAATTTGCTTAGCGCGTCGAAGACGGAGTAGGGCTGGGAAAAGCGACCCTCAGCGGCTACAGCTAGGTTGAGTGGCAAGCATATAGGGCACGACTGAAGTCGGGCCCTCCCGAGTTAGACATCGGATAAAGGTGGGAATAGAGTTGGCGCTGGGTGCGGCGCTCTGCGTTATGCTCGATGTGTTCAGCATTGGAACAGCGAATCGCGCCGGGTCGCTCCGGACGCAGTGTGACGTATCACCTTTGTGGGAGCGTATAAAGAATGAATCGCAACGCAGCTAGATTTTCAAACTCGCGGTCACGGTATTGGCACTTGTTCGCCGTGCTCGCGCTATCCCTTGCTTTTGCGACGACGGCGTCGGCGCAGAAAGACAAAAAGAAAAAGCAGGCGGACCAGGCGCAACCGCAACCCCGACGCCTCGAAATCACTCCCCGATGAACAGCGCATCGACCTGCTGATCTCCGACATGCTGGGGGCGTGGCAAATCGGAGATACCGATAAGCTTCATAAAGACATCGCGGACGATGTTGTGGTGGTGAATGGAAATTGGGCGCCGCCGGTTGTGGGATGGCCGGAATACCTAAGGGCTTACCAGATGCAACGAGCGCGCGCGAATCAGGTTCGGCTGGAACGCACGAACACGCTGGTCCGCGTGACCGGAAATGTGGGGTGGGCCTGTTATCAATGGGAGTTCTCAGGAATAGTGGACGGCCAATCGAGCGGCGCGCGTGGACAGACCACGCTGATCCTTGCGAAACGAAACGACGCGTGGATCATCGTGCACAATCACACTTCATTGGTGGAAACCGCGCTGCAGCCCAGCCCTGCCACGACTGCGCCCGCACCAGCAGCGAAGCCATAGAGCGGCACTGACCTTTTGCGGCGCGGCCTGTCGAGATCAGAAGTTCTTGAGGCCGTTGTAAACGAAAATGCCGGCAATCGCCAGCAACAGCACGCCTGCCATGATCCCACTGGTTAAGATAGGCGAGGAGAGTTTGTTGATCTTGGTGACCAACTCCCTCTGCTCCCTAGCCATATGTTCCTCAGCGGCATCCAGGAAAATTTGGTCGTCCTCGTGACTGGTGAGCAGGCTGCGCCAGATTACCAACATCAGGAATATGGCGGTTACGACTCCCCAGGTGATTAGAAGATAAAGGAAAGGCCCCTTCAACAACCCTTCTATAGCGTCCATAGAGTCCTCCCGTTCGGAAACGGTCGGCGATGCCTGCCTCCCCAAGGCAGACAGGGCTGAATTGCGCGCAGTATAGCACTCTGCGTGGAGAATGGAAGTGCAACGAGGCCTAGAGGGCCTAGCGGGCCTAGAACCAGGTTGGAAAGGTCGCGGCGGGCGGCGCGTGGTTAAGCTGATTGGGAAAGCATCGGGCTGATAACCAGGGGAGCGGGGCCACTCAGGTAGATAAGTATGTCATTGCCCACTACGCAAGCATTAGTACAGTGTAATCGATGGTTTAGACTGATGGTGCCGAATGCGGTGGCTTGAGGTGCACGGCTGCATGGTTTGACCACTTTGCCGGTTGTTTTTGATCCCGGCGCGTCTGGTTCCGCGCAGATAGACGATTGATGCGGCGAATTTCTGTGCCGGCTGGCATTCGTTGCGGAAAGCGGCGCGAACAAGGTAGAATCAAAACAGTGCCCGAATGGCGGAACTGGCAGACGCGCCAGGTTCAGGACCTGGTTCTCGCAAGGGAGTGGAGGTTCGAGTCCTCTTTCGGGCACCACACGAATCAAAGCAAGAGTTCGCTGCCAAATCCCCTCCTGCCTCTCAATCTGCTTCGCGTTCAGTTCATTTTTCCCATCCTTTATCTGCTCGCCGGTACGGCTTTCGCCACACTCGGTAACTCTGTTATTTTCGGTGTGTTGCACGCTAAGGCCAGGCAACGACCGAGATTCTCTCATTCAGCGGCCAAGTAGGCGTAGCGCAAGATGAACAGCGCGGTGAGGATCCACAACAGGAGGCTGACTTCGCGCCACTTGCCGGCCGCAACTTTTGCGAGCGTATAGGTAATCACGCCCAAACTTAATCCTGTGGCGATGCTGAAGGTTAATGGCGTGGCCAGGAGCGTGACGAACGCGGGAAACGCCTCGGTGAATTCTGTCCAGTCGACCTTGGCGATCGACTGCGTCATCAGGGCGCCCACTAAGATCAATGCCGGGGCCGTTGCAAATGCTGGAATGGAAGCCGCGAGCGGAGAGAAAAACATGGCAGCCAGAAATAGTCCTGCTATAACCACGTTGCCTAGACCGGTGCGCGCCCCTGCAGCGACGCCCGCGGCGCTCTCGATGTAACTCGTTACCGTTGAGGTTCCGGTCAGGGCTCCGAAAATCGTGCCGACTCCATCGGCGAGCAACGCTTTTCCTACGCGTGGGATTTTGCCATCCTTGACGAACCCACCCTGCTCGCAGACGCCAACCAGGGTGCCCACGTTGTCGAACAAATCCACGAAGAGAAAAATGAAGATGATTTCAATCAAGCCGAGGTGCAACGCTGCGTGCAAATCCAGCTTCAGAAAGGTGGCTGACGGGTGCGGCAGGGCCATGAACGCCGTTGGCCAATGCGCGAGGCCTCGAAAGATTCCGAATAAGGTTGCGCCCAGGATTCCCAGGAGGATCGCTCCATTCACGCGGCGCACCGTCAGCACCAGGATCAGAACAAGGCCGACGCAAGCTGCTTGTACTTCGCGGTTACTGAAATTTCCCAGACTCACAAATGTGGCCGGATTGGCGACGACGAGTTTCGCGCTGCGCAATCCCACAAACGCGATGAACATTCCGATGCCGCCGGCGGTGGCGTGCTTCAAGCTTTCCGGGATGCCGTTCACGATTTGTTCGCGCACGCGTGTGACGGTCAGGAGCACAAACAGGACACCGGAAAAGAAGACCGCGCCCAGCGCCACGGGCCACGGCACATGCATTCCGAGGCACACCGAGTAGGTGAAATAGGCGTTCAACGACATTCCCGGGGCCAGTGCAATGGGATAGTTCGCATACAGGCCCATCACCAGCGTCGCGACGGCCGCGGAAAGGCAGGTGGCAAAGACCACGCCTTCGGGCGGCATACCCGCTTGCGCCAGGATTTGCGGATTGACGACCACAATGTAGGCCATCGTGAGGAACGTGGTCATACCACCCAAGATTTCTTGCCGCAGGGTGGTCTGATTCTGTTTGAGTTGAAATAGCTTCTCGATCAACGTGGGCGCCCGCCGCCGCTTGCGTTTGTTTCTTGGAGACGCCACTGTAGGTGCGTCAGTCGACGAAGTCAATCTCGCGCCGGCTTCGCCGTATCCGGGGTTGGCGGTGTAGTATTGGCCTCGGTCAAGAAGAAGATAGGTGGAAGAGAGGCGATCGCCGTGTCGAAGAAGAGCTGCGGGCTATTTTGTGTTGTGGGAATTGTGACGATCGTTGGAGGACTGATGGTTGCGGCGCCTGGCGCGGCGCAGCAATTGACGAACGAAACGCTGTCATTGAGCGTCAATGCGAAGGACGGATCGTATCAATTGGCTGTGCGCGGTGGTCAGCCTATATTCACCAGCCAAGTGGCGGCGCAGGTCGATCACCAGTTGCTGCGCTCGAGCGAGTACCCTCGTCACCAGGTTTCCGAATCTACGTTCAGCGATGAGCTAGGACCGGGACATGCAGTCACCGTGACGTTCAGCGGACTCGATGGCAAACCCGAGCTGATTTATGTGGGGCAGGTTTATGACCAGCATCCCTATGCTGCCGTACAAGTGCAGGTGAGGAATACCACGAATCGGGAATTGACGGTGCAAGCCATCCGAAGCGTCGACGCGATTGGAGATGCATTAGTCAATCTGGGTGGCAGCGCGTCGGCCGATCGCATCCTCTCCGATAGTTTCAGCGAAGACTGGCCCGAGCTGCATTTGTATGACCTGGGAAAAGCGCCGGGCGGAATGCACCGCGGTGCGGGCAGTCAACTGATTTACAACCGCGAGAGCAAGCAAAGTCTCTTTCTCGGCGCCCTGAGCTCTGAGCGGTTTCTCACGCTGCTACACCTGCAAGCTGCGGGCACGGGCGCGGAAACGAAAATCGCATCCTTTAGTGTGGACTCCACCGGAACCACAGAAGTGCAGAAAGAGTTCGATATGAAAAATGCCCCGGCAGAGGATCTGATCGAGCTGAGTCTTCCCGTTGCGCCCGAAGCAGAAATGCATTCCGAGAGGCTGATGCTGCAGGCCGGGCCGGACTACCACAATCAGCTGCTGGCGTACGGCGAGACGATTCGGCGACTGCATCACGCGCGCGTTTCCGTGGACACGCCAATCGGCTGGTGGAGTTGGACCGCATTCTACGGGGGCATTAACGAAGGTGTGACGCTTGCGAACGCCGATTGGCAAGCCGAGCATCTGAAAGCACTGGGCTACAAATATTTCCAGATCGACGAAGGCTACCAGTACGCTCGTGGAGAGTACGCTACGGCGAACGCCACACAATTTCCCGATGGACTGCGCTTCGTGGGGCATCGCATTACCGGGGACGGACTGACGTTCGGAATCTGGACCGGTCCGTTTGAAGTGACCAGCCGGGCGTGGGTGTACGAGCACCACAAGGATTGGCTGGTGCACAACGCCAAGGGCGGTCCCATCCGCAATCGCCAGGTGTGGAACCAGAAAACGGATGTGCTGTACACGCTGGATACCACAAATCCCGGCGCGCAGGAATATCTGCGACAGACGTACAAAACGCTGGTGCGGCAATGGGGAGTGCGTTTCATTAAACTCGATTTTATGGATACGACCGCGATCGAAGGATATCGTTACCGGCCGAATACGACGGCGCTGGAAGCGCAACGCATCGGGTTGCAGATTATTCGCGACACGGTCGGCGAGGACGTGGTGCTGGACAAGGATGGAAGCCCGATGCTGAACGCGGTGGGGTTGGTGGACACAGGGCGCATCTCAACGGACACGGCGCACGCGTTTGAGGCGACGAAGGAAGCGGCACCAGGGATTGCGGCGCGCTTTTACATGCACCGCAATTTTTTCGTGAATGATCCGGATGCGTTCAACACGACGTCGCAAGCGTTTCCCGATATGCGCCGCGAGCTGCCGGCTTCGCTTGAACTATCAGCGGCGCAGGCTTCGATTGCGCTTTCGGCAGTGTCCGGCGGGATGTATGAAATTGGCGACGACATGGTTGTGCTGGGTTCACAGAAAGATCGGCTGGCGCTGGTTGAGAACGTGGACCTTCTTAATGTGGCGAAGATTGGACGAGCTTCCACGCCCATCGATCTGTTGACGTACGAAGCCGAGGACGAGCAGCCGAGTGTTTTCTTTTTGCAGGAGAGTCCGCGGCAGTCGATCCTGACGGTGTTTAATTGGACCAAGAGTCCGCGGTCGCACACGTTGAAGTTGGCGAACCTGGGGTTGCTTGGCGAGCATACGTACGCGGCGTCGGACGTGCTGAACCAGAATGCGCCGACAATTGTCACCGACGGCACCGTGCGCATCGAGAATCAAGCGCCTGAATCGGTGAGGGTGATCAAGCTGATCGACAGCAGCGTTTCGCCGGCCGCGCCAACCGCTAAGGCCGAGGTGCCCGCGGGCGCCAACGCTGGAGAGATCATTCACTTCTCGGCGCAAAGCGAAATCGCGGGTGCGCCGGGACTATCGTATCGCTGGGATTTTGGAGACGGTACTAGCGCAAGCGGTTCCAAGGTTTCTCACGCGTATACGCGAGCGGCGCAGTTCACAGTTCGTTTGACGGTAGATGGAGTGGACGGCGTGCCCGCGGTGCGGAATTTTCCCGTCAAGGTGACCGGCAACTTGACAGCGTTTCCGAAGCTCAGCGATAACCGACGCTATCAGGAGCCTACCGACCACTGAAGGGTGCGCAACGACGCAACGCAATGTAAGCCGTCTCTCCGGGCTGGCCTAAAAGCCGGCGCTACATAAAGGATCAAAGACAGCGAGCCCGCTGGTGTTTCGAGTCGAACCGATTTCGGTGTGAGGCGTTCCAGCATTCTCGAGCATCTAACCGTTCGAGGAGTGCAAGAAAATGCGAGATCAAGAAGTGTTGATCGTGGGAGCTGGACCTACGGGACTCAGCGCGGCAATCGAGTTAAAGAGGCTGGGAGTGCCGTTTCGGCTGGTGGAAAAATCGCTGCAGGCGGCGCAATATTCGCAGGCTTTGGTGGTGCAGGCTCGGACGCTGGAGCAATTCGAGCGCTATGGCATTGCAGAAGCCGCGGTGCGACGAGGGGTACCGCTGAAGCACGCTTCGGTGATCAGTGAAGGGCGCACCATTGTTTCGTTTCCGTTCGACAAAATTCCAGGCCACTATCCATTCGTTTTATTTCTACCGCAAAACGAAACAGAAGCATTGCTGATCGAGCATCTGGAATCGCTGGGAGGGAAAATTGAGCGCGGAACAGAGATGTTATCGATCAAGGAGAAGGACAATGGGGCTGAGGTGCAACTGCGCACGGCAGACGGCAATGTTGAGAACACAGCAGCTCGATGGGTGGTGGGATGCGATGGAGCGCACAGCACCGTCCGCGAAGGTCTGAAGATTCCGTTTTCTGGAGCCAAAGTGGGCTTGAACTTCTTTCTGGGCGATCTGGAGTTGGAAGGGGCGGACCTGCTGGGCGACGAACTGCGAATTTACCTGCACCACGGAGATGTGGTGTTCATCGGGCGGCTGAAGGAAAAAGTGTTTCGAGTGATTGTGGCGCTGCATTCCGAGCAGGGAGCGCCAGAACGCGAAAGGCAACTGCAGCTTTCTGATTTTCAGGAGCCCATGGACCGCGCGGGAATTTGTTTGCGGGCAACCTCTGCGTTGTGGATGACGCCTTTCCGGGTGAGCGATCGTCGCGCGGAACACATCCGGTGCGGGCACATTTTCCTAGCGGGCGACGCGTCGCACATTCATTCGCCGGTGGCGGGGCAAGGAATGAATACGGGCATTCAAGACACCGCCAATCTGGGGTGGAAGATTGCCGCGGTTGAGAATGGGGCGGACGAGAGTCTGCTGGAAAGCTATGAAGAAGAGCGGGGGAAGGTGAGCGAGCAGCTGCTAAGCAACACGTCGCGCGTGCTGAAAGCGGTCACAAGCACAAGTGTTTTGCTGGAGAAGTTGCGCGACGCTTTTGTGCATACGGCGACGCAGATTCCGTTTGTGCAAGAGGAAATTGTGGGATTCGTGTCGGAAACGGCGATTAACTACCGGCATTCGCCGATCGTGATGGATGTGATTGGACTCGGGTCGTTGCGTGCGGGAGATCGCATGCCGAATCCGGAGCTGGTGTGGAAAGGGCGGCGGATGCGGCTGCTGGATCCGTTGACGAGTGCGCGAGCGCTGCTGGTGGGGTTTGATGTGCAAGAGCCGTTTCGGCAACAAGCGCTTTTGCCGCGCGCCGAGCATCTGTTCCTGAATTCCGACGATCTGCAAATGGGGAAAGAGGAATTGAACGGGCTGATCGGCGAGAGCGGCGTGATAGTTGTTCGGCCGGACGGATATGTTGGCTTCCGCGGGACGGAAGCAAATCTGGATGGCCTTGAGGAGTTTGCGCACAAGATCGGCGGCACGTTTGTCGGGCCTGTGGAAGAATCGCCGGAAAAAGGGAAAGCCGCCGACGCTCGTTAAATCACTGTTGAGGCTCGCCGTTCACTCGGATCAGTCGAAGACTAACCTGTTCGTAGAAATTTCGCTGGCACGCAAGCGCCGGTTCGCATAGAGTAACCCCCGGATTGCGAGGCGTGTGCCTCTCGCCATTCTTGGCGACGTGCCACGTTCCTGCTCGACTCCCGCCCGACTTGGAACGCGACACGCCGTGTGACCGCTTCGCGAATCCACTCACACTTCGGAGAACACAATGAACAAATACCTGGTGGAACTGATTGGAACCTTCTTCCTGGTTTTGACGGTTGGTTGCACGGTCATCGAAAAAGGAGCGGGCCCGTTGGCGCCGATCGCGATTGGCGCCGCGCTGATGGTAATGATTTATGCCGGCGGACACATTTCGGGCGGCCACTACAATCCCGCGGTAACGCTGGGTGTTTGGATGCGCGGAAAATGCGACACGAAGGATGTGGGGCCGTACATGGCGTTTCAGATTGTGGGCGCGGTGCTGGCAGCGGCCGTGGTGAAATTTTTTAAGGTCGGCGTGACGGTGACTCCTGGCGAACCTGCCATGGGTGCGGCGCTGCTGGCTGAGTTTCTGTTTACCTTTGCGCTGGTGTTTGTTGTTCTGAATTCCGCCACCGCCAAGGGCACCGCTGGGAATTCGTTTTACGGACTGGCGATCGGTATGACGGTGATGACCGGTGCGTTTGCTGTTGGTAACATTTCTGGAGGCGCGTTCAATCCCGCAGTCGCGATCGGAATCAGCATTATGGGACTTTCCGCGTGGTCGAACATCTGGATATTTCTGGTGGCCGATTTCGTGGGCGGAGCGGTGGCGGCGCTGACGTTCAAGTTCGTGAACCCCGGCGATTGAGATTCGTTGGGGTGCACTTGAAGGAAGTTCCATGCCAGGAAGAGTGGACCTCTACGACAGCGCTTACGCGAACTATGATGCCGAGGTGTACCGGCAGATACGCGTCGAGACGTATGGAGAAGATCTCGGGCAGACAAGCTGGGTAACCACGGAAGAATCCCAAGAAATACCTCGGGCGCTGCATCTCACGCCCCGTTCCTGCGTGCTGGAGATCGGGTGCGGTTCGGGGCGCTATGCGCTGCAGGTTGCGGCGACAGTGGGTTGTCGCGTGGTTGGTTTGGACACCAACGCACCGGGCATCCAGACGGCCAGCCAGCTTGCGGCGGCGCGAAACATGGCGTCGCAGGTGCGGTTTGAGATTTGCGATGCCGCGAAGAAGCTGCCGTTTAGCGATCCGACGTTTGACGCGGCTTTTGCGAACGACGTTCTGTGTCATGTTCCTGGACGACCGAGCGTTCTACGTGAAATTGTCCGTGTGCTTAAATCTGGCGGACGGATGCTGTTCAGTGACGCTCTGGTGATCGGCGGGTTGATTTCGCAGCAGGAAATTGCGACGCGCAGCTCGATCGGCTTCTATGTTTTTAGTCCACCGGGGGAGAACGAACGAATCATAGAGGAGGCAGGTTTACGATTGGAGAGCGTATCGGACACAAGCGAGCAGGCGGCGTTGATAGCGAGCCGGTGGCGAGACGCGCGGGAAAGGAGAAAAGAGGCGCTGCTGGCCATCGAAAGCCCGGCAAACTACGAAGGATTACAACAATTTCTTTCCATGGTGCATGCGCTGACCAGTGAAAAGCGGCTGTTGCGCTATGTCTACGTGGCGGTCAAACCGGGCGAAAGCTCGGCGTTTAGCTGATCGAAGCTCCCAAAGGCAACTACAAGTTCCTGCCTCGGGCCGATACAAGGGCCGAGGGGGACCAACCTAAGGGTCGGCCACTACAAAGAGAAAAACAAAGGCCAAGGCCAAAGGCAAACCGGGCAACGACAACGGCAGAGGCAGACCCAAGAGGGCACCATGTATTGTGCCCCTGCACCCGAACTCGGCTTAACGGCGGAAGGCGCCGAAGCCGATTCTCACCTGGATGGTGTTGATGCCGGGATTGGGCTTGGTCATTCCGGCGTTGGAAATGTGCATGAACCTGGCTTCGGCGCTGAAGTTGTGTTTTGCGCGGAGGAAGTGAACGCCAAAGACCCCGCTGGACGTGAAATTAATCTGCGAAGTACCTTCCGGGACCTTGGTGTTGGTGAAGAGAGTTCCGCCTTCGATTTCGAAGTACGGTTTCACTTTTTTCGGTGAGGTCAGAATCCATTTGAAGGCGAAGGGATTGACGCCTCCGCCGTAGGCGGTGTTCGTCTTCTGCACAATCACCCACGCGGGCACAACGTCTAGCGCATACTCCAGTTGGCCTCGCAGAAATCCCGGGCCATGGGGCGAAGTAATCACGATTCCGTAACGCAAGCCGAGGTTCCACACCCCTGTGTCTGAGGTGCTGCCGTTGATTCCGTGCCCTCCGCCGGTCCAGACCTGCCATTCGCTGCTGGCACCTTCCGGCCCAGGCTGGGCCAGGGCGCGGGATGCAGTGATCGTCAGCAAAGCGCCAAGCAGTATCTTCCACGCGCAACTTTTCTTCACGAGCGTCTCCCAAAATTGTGGATGCACGATAACCGAATCGCGGCATACAGACAATCGCGAAAAAGCCGGCGGGTTATCGGCGGCCAGAGCGATTTTTGCCGGAGATTTGCTGCTCTTCCCACCGCCGCTCTTGCCCACGTAGACGGGCATGGAGCCATCGTAGAGTATGCAAATGCCCTTGCCGCCCTCTTTGCTTCCTGGAACCTTATTGATATTCTCTTGGTTCCTTGCCCACATCTCCCCGAACTTGCAAATAAGCTTCACAGGACAGTCCGTTGATCTCCCTATACCACGAATGCTAGCCTCTCGCCATGACGCCCAGACGGCCAAAAATCGAGCCCATCCGCAACCCAACCTTGTTCGAGATGGAGAAGCTAGAGCGTGCGCCTCAGCTTGAGACTTCGCTCAAAGTTGAGCGACGATACTCTGAACCCGGGCTTCTGCTTGGCACCTCATCATTCACCGCGGACGGCTGGCAAGGCTCGTTCTACCCACCTGGCATGCAGACGGGCAACTTCCTCTCTTACTACGCGACGCAATTCAAGACCGTCGAAATCGACAGCACGTACTATGGCACACCGAGTGCAGCTACAGTCACCAACTGGTACGAGCGCACACCGCCTGATTTCATCATTGCGGCAAAGGTCCCGCAAATAATTACGCATGAGAAGATGATGGTGAACTGCGAAGCAGAGTTCGATGAATTCATTGGCCGGATGCATCTGCTGGGCGAGAAGCTAGGGCCGTTGCTGTTGCAATTCCCGAGGTTCAACAAATATGAGATTCAAGCAGATGAGTTCTTCCGTCGTCTGCACCTTTTTCTGAAACACGTGAAGCATTTGCCGACCGTGCGGCTGGTCGTGGAGATCCGCAACAGGGCGTGGCTGGATAAGCGAATAACGGATCTGCTCCGCGAGTACAACGTGGCACTGGCACTGACTGATCTGTCCAACATGCCGCGACCGTGGGAAGTCAAGAATGGACTTGATTTGGTGACGACTGATTTTGTTTATGTGCGTTGGCTGGGAGACCGGAAGGGTATCGAGGCACTGACGATGAGGTGGGATAAAACGGTTATCGACAGGACCGGGGATCTGAGAAACTGGGCCGCGCTATTCCGGAAATTCCTTTCGAGGAATCTCAAGGTCTATGCCTATGCAAATAATCACTACGCCGGACACGGGCCGGGTACGGTCAAGTTGTTTTGGGACATGTGGGCGAGGAGGTAAGCCTATAGCGCCGTCCCTTGCCGCAGAGCGGGGAGTATACCACCAAGCGTACTTACATTGTGCCAAACAGGCCTACGGTGGAGATCTTCAATCTCGCTCGAGCAACGGTCGGCGCTCTGACCGCATTGCTCGGCCGAGCACGCGGCAAGCGCCGGCCGTCTCCAGCCACCGTCGGCGTCTGGTTAGTGCGTCGGGTAAACCGGAGATCTTCGCTGCTAGTAACGGCCTTTCCGATTACAGCGCTACGCAGACTTGTGTGCTGGGAGTCTCAGACGAAGACCATTGCGAGCGCCTATTTAATTCGGAAGTTAACCTCGATGTCAGTCCAAACAGGCACAGGTTTGTCCTCCAGGCCAACGACGGGCTTGAACTGCCAGTTTCTTACGGCCTCGATTGCGTTTTCGTCCAAGCCGTAACCCAGCGAACGTTTGACTTGGATATTCGAGGCATGACCTTCCGCCGTGACGATCAGGCGGAGCACGACAATTCCGGAGACCTTTGCGGACCGCGCCTGGTCGGAATAAGACGGATCAGGACATGCGACGCACTTAGGATAGCTAAGGCCGCCGATACCTACTATGTAAGCGCCGTCTACGAACATTGGGGCTTGGGCAGGCTTATCCACGGACTTGCACGCGGGCGAACTCGACGGTCTCGGAAACGCTGCTGCCGCTGACTTCGGTGTGCCCGGGTCACCAAAATTGTCCGCTAGAATTGCTGGGGCGAAGTCGACGGCAGTCGTCCCATCGGTGTTGAAACGTACCAATGCTCGCGCACGAGACCAAGTCACCTCTCCTTGTACTTCATTCGGCCGGAACTTCCATTGACGGATTGCATCCATCGCAGACTGAACGAGCAACGGAGGACCATCGAGCACGCGCGAGTTTTTGCCTACATCACCCTCCGGCGAAACGCCGATGGCTAATGTCTACCGTGCCGGTTATATGAGAGTCGATGGCCAACGCGGGATACTCAGGAAAAACGCACTGCGCTACTCGGTTCCACATTTCCTCCGGGGCAATGTTTTGAATCCGTCTCGACTCGGTGTTCGCTGCAGCGTTTGCCACTCCCGGGGCACCATTCTGCGAAGTAGCCGTATGTGCCTGGACCCTCACCAGAATTCTTGCTTCGTGCGAATTTGTCGTCTTGGCTTCCTTGGCGATTACGACTTCTTGGCTCTCTAATAGATCAGTGCTCGTGAGTGCACCGGTTCTTGTCTCTGATGTCTGGCCGACCTGCCCAGCCGTTAGCAGGCCCCCAAGAAGACCGCATAGCGCAAGAATTATGGCGGCCCCGGAGGAGTGCATACGATCTCCCTTTGAGCGAGAATTTCCGACCTCAGGTGTATCCCTGTTCAAGAAACCATAATGCCCGCCACCCTCTCTCGTCAATCTCGCGACACAAAGGCTATTTCGAGAATTTCGGAATTGTGCAATTTTGGACAGACGCGATTTCCGCGCAGCGATATCGTGTCGCAATGAAGCTCTTAAATGTTGTGCCGGCGCTAATCGTCGTTCTTGTCGTGGCGGTCTTGAGTTTTAAGAGAGGAACGATTTTTGTTCCATAGATCTTTTGATCAACTCCAGCCACATCCAGCATCACTGCGCCCTTGTACCTCACTCTACTCGGGCAGTAGGGCAACCTCCACCTTAGGGAACTCCAGTCAGCTTGCCCAATGACGCAGTGCCGATCCACGCCTCCGCGTAGCTTAGCGTAAGGAATTCCTGCTAATTTCCTGCGTCAACTCCGGAAGAGCTTACCGGAAACTTGCGTACCGAGGTCTCGTGGGGTTCCCTATGAAGATTCGTATTGTAGTCTTGATCACGCTCTTGATGTTGTCTGCGAAATGGCTGCGTGCGGATTCCATTGACATGGGAGGTGGCCCGGGTGCAGGCCCCGCCATCCTCACCTCTGTTTTGACCATCGCGTCGCCGACCGGAACTAGCCCAGGCACGAGCCCGTGCATTCTGGTGCAGGGCGCCATGCAAACCAATTCACCATCCTGCCTATTCTAAAACGAAATTGCCCCTGGCCAGGCTATTTTGTCACTCACAATCGATTTTTCCGGCATCCCCGGAGTTACTTGCGGATTTTTGGTGGGTAGTCCGTTCAGGGCGACTTCACGTTAGATTTCCAGGGGTTTCCGCCGAATTCCGCGCTTAGTTCCCAAGTTGTCGTCACTCCTCGTCAGATATCTATCCGTTTATATTGAGCCGGGCACGCGCATGCTGAGGGCACCTAATAACGGCCGCCAGGTGTTAGGTAAGGTAATGGTTGATCTCCCCAACGGCAACATCTGGGGATTTCCAACGTTGACCCAGGAGCCGTTCCATCGACGCAACGGGAAAATACCAAAGCACCTACATCACACCCGTTCCTGCCGGGGAAATTCGATTTCGCTGCTACAAATAAATAACGCCCTGAGACGAGCAGCACAGCTCCGTCTCACCAATAGAGGTCACACGTTCGCCACGCGCTCGGACGACGCAACCCAAGGAGAAACACAATTAAAGGCCAGGCTGCCAAGCTGTACCTTCGTCCAAGTCGTCAATAGAGCACGTGGAGATGTGGACTGAATCGCGGCCACCCCTGTTCCGCGTTACGCTCAAATACACCAGTCCCCTTCAGGAGGAGTAATGGAATTCATTAAGTGGATGATCGCCGGGGCATTGGGTGTCATCGTGGTCAGTACCAATCCTGCAGTGACGCAGGCACAAGATAATGGCAACGGACACGGCAAAGGTCACACTAAACACGACCGTGATGACGATGACGAGCATTCCGACCATTACTATCAGCATCACGATGAAGAAGCGGTCCGCGCCTGGTATTCCGAGAATGAGAGGCACCTTCCTCCTGGCTTGGCGAAGAAAGATCAGCTCCCTCCAGGATTGGAAAAGCAACTTGTCCGGCGCGGTTCGCTGCCTCCAGGGCTCCAGAAGCGTGTTCAGCCCTGCCCAGTGGAACTGGAACGACGTCTGCCTCCTCCACCACCTGACTGCGTGAACGTCGAAATTGGTGGCCACGTCGTTCTGTTGAATCACAGAACTAACGTCGTCGTTGATATTTTCCACTTTGAAGTGAATTACACAGGTGATGACACTTCGCCTTGTCTCAGCCAATGTCACCTGCAGAACTGGCTGAAGTTCGGCGAAGTCATCCAGCAAGAATCGAGCAGAAATCTAGGAGCCGTATTATGAGAAGAGTCAGTGTTTTTGTCATGGCTATTTTTCTGACCTGCCCCACTTTCGCAGCCAATGAAAGCCGGGAGCAAAAGCGCTTGGAAGCCTGCGGCCAAGTGTTCAAGGAAATAATGGACATCCCCGATGGGCTGCCGAAGGATCTGCTCAACAAGGCCGAGTGTGTCATCGTGATTCCTTCGGTCCTGAAGTTCGCATTCGGCGTCGGAGGCGATTTCGGCCGGGGTGCGATCACCTGCCGGACCGGCCAGCACTTCACGGGGCCTTGGAGCGCCCCCGCGCTGTTCGCTCTCGAAGGTGCGAACATTGGTTTTCAGCTGGGCGGCCAAGCCACCGACTTCGTCCTCTTGGTCATGAATCCCAGGGGGGCGAACTCCATCCTGAGCAGCAAAGTGAAGCTCGGAGGCGAGGCCTCTGCAGCCGCCGGCCCCAAGGGGCGCTCAGCGGCCGCAGATACCGACATCATTATGAGGGCAGAAATCCTCAGTTATTCTCGCTCACGAGGTTTATTCGCGGGCATTTCGCTTGAGGGCTCGACACTTCGGTCAGATGGAAGTGCGAACAGAAAGCTCTATGGCCGAAGCCTCACTGCGAAAGAGATTGTTCGCGAGGGCAAAGCAGGCGTGCCCGCATGCGGACGTGAGTTAGTGTCCCTCCTAAACAAGCAGTCGCCAAAGAACGACTCCGATCCCGTGTCGCTACGGGAATAGGTCAATCGGAATCCAAGGCGCATGTCCGGTTTGTGCGAAGGCCTCGCGACATCGCTGAGCAAAACTCATTAGGCGTTAAACCAATCTTGCGGTGGACGAGAAACACTTCTCGCCAGCTGATCTCGCTAAAGCTTGAGGCGTCTCCGCGGAAAGGGTTCGACAGATCTTCAGAAATGAACCAGGCGTATTGCGTTTGGGCACGAACGGTGACAAGCGAGTCCGCGGATACGTGACACTGCGCATCCCGCAAACCATCGCCGTTCGCGTTCACGCGCGACTTTCTGCTCTGCCACAAACCCGATGATCTTCATTCGCCGACGCCACATCCCGGGATGCACCGTCAAGAATCGCCAGGAGATGACTGGTCGGCAAGAGAAACTCGAAGGCGAACTCAAAAAGTCTTGGCCGCATTCGGTCGCAGCAACCCAGCGACCCCACGAAAACCATCAATCCTAAGGGAAAATAAAGAAGGGAGGCGGGCCAGGTCTTCCCGCCTCCCCATATTCGCCTTTCGGCGAATCCGACTAGCCTGACGGAGGGCGGCTAGCCGGTCGTGTGTTGGCCTACCTATGAAATGGAAGAGACGTGAAAAAAGTTACACCCAACTGAAAAAAATGACTAAAATCTTGATGGCTTCCTCGCTCCCGGAAAGGGACCAATCGCGAATGCCCCGTTCCACACAACTAAGCCCTGATAACATCCTGCGTTTACTACAACTTAGGAACGACCCGGTTTCGCTGGAGGACCTGGCGCGGTCGCTCCACGTGAAGAAAGGTAACCGTGGGGCGCTGCTGTCCATGCTAGCCAAATTGAAGAAACGGGGTCTGGTAGAGGCGTTGTCGCACGACCGGTTCCTTTTTCGGCGTGACCAGCGCAACCCGTCGCCTGCACCCGCTGCCACGGCCGCTTCTGCACCCGAAAAGAATCCACAATACAAAACCACCGCGCGCGACGAAATCCGCGGCCGCTTAGTGCACCATGCGGATGGATATGGGTTCGTGGTGCCCGACTTGGCGCTGCCGAACGTCGATGGCGACATTTTTATCCCACGCGATCAGATCGAAGATGCCATGCACGGCGATCATGTGGTCGTGAAAATCACGCGGCTGAGCGGGCAGGCCGGTGCGCGGCGCGCCGAGGGGCGCATTGTGCGCATCATTGGGCGCGCGCACCCTTCCGTGGTTGGCCAATTCCGTTATGTATCCCGCGGCGCCGTGGTGGTGCCTTACGACCCACGCGTGCAGCACGAAATCGAACTGCTGCCTGGCGAGGAGCTTTCTGCGGCGCTGCGCGAACAGCTACTTCCTACCGCCAAGGAACACTCGCCACGCAACCGGCGCCTGCCGCACATCCCGAAGCTCGATGGAGCTGTTGTTAACGTTGAGCTGCTGCACTATCCGCGCGGAGGCGCCGCTCCGGTTGGCCGCGTTATCGAAATTCTGGGCCGTCCCGGGGATCTGGGTGTCGATACTGAGATCATCATTCGCAAGCACCATCTTCCGCACACCTTCACAGCGGACGTTCTGCAAGATGCGGCGCGGCTGGCGCTTCCGCTGACCGAAGCCGACCGCGTGGGGCGCGAAGATTTCCGCCTGCTACCGATTGTGACAATCGATGGCGAGACCGCCCGTGATTTCGACGACGCGGTGTACGTTGAGCGGCGAGAGGACGGCGGCTGGTTGCTGCAAGTACACATCGCCGACGTGGCGCATTACGTTCGCCCCGAATCGCCGCTGGATCGCGAAGCGCGGCTGCGCGGCAACTCCGTGTATTTTATTGATCGCGCCGTGCCTATGCTGCCCGAATCACTTTCCAACGGGATGTGTTCGCTGAATCCACGGGAAGAGCGGCTGGTGATGAGCGCGATCATGCACTTCGATGCCGCGGGGCGAATGACGAACTCGTCGATGGTGCAGGGAATGATTCGCTCGACGGAGCGGATGACATACAAGAACGTGAACAAGGTGCTGAGCGGCGATCCGGAGATGACCGCGCGTTACGCGCACCTGAATCACCACTTCCGCGGGATGAAGGGCCTGGCGCTTTTGCTGAACGCACGGCGGCAGGAAAACGGTTCGATTGACTTCGATCTGCCGGAGCGTGTGATCGAATTCGACGAGCAGCAGCGCATGACCGGTGTGTCTCGCAGCGAGCGAAACATCGCTCATCGCATCATCGAGGAGTTCATGCTGGCGGCCAATCGAGCGGTCGCGCACTACCTGCTCTCGCGGGGCACCAACTCACTGCATCGCGTGCACGAAAAGCCCGACGCGCGCAAGGTGCTGGAGTTTGAAGAGATCGCGCAGGCGTTCGGTTATTCGCTCGGCGTGGCTGATCTTCATCAGCGCGAAGTGACGGTAAGGCACGGGAAAGTGCCCGCGCCTGCGCGTGCCGGGCGGCCGGACTCGTACGGGAAAGGGCGTGAGCGGCAGCAACGCGTTGCGCTTCCCGGCACGGAAGTCAGCATCACGCCGCAGCATTATCAGCGGCTGATTGAGAAAATTTCCGGGAAACCTGAAGAACGCATCCTTTCGTATTTGATGTTGCGCTCGTTGAAGCAGGCTCGCTACGCCGCTGAACCGCTGGGGCACTTCGCTCTGGGCTTCGACGAGTACACGCATTTCACTTCGCCGATTCGGCGCTATCCCGACCTTATTGTTCACCGCATTCTGAAATGGGCGCTGGCGCATCCCGACGCCCCGGCGCCGACATTCATCAAGCCTGCCATCGGTGAGGAAGCTTCGCTGTACTCGCAGAAACATCTGGAGGAGATCGCCGTGGAAACGTCTGAGACGGAGCGGCGCGCCGCGAATGCAGAACGCGAACTGCTCGACTGGAAGACAGCGCAATACATGGAGCAGCGGTTGGGCGATGAGTTTGACGCGCTGATTATTTCCGTGCAGAAATACGGCTGCTTTGTGGAGCTGTTTGACATTTTTGTGGAAGGGTTGCTGACGATCAATGCGCTCGAAGGGGCTGCCGGAGCGCGCTGCGTGTTCCGAGAACGCGATCACGCCATCGTGGCGCTGCCTGGAAGGGATGGCGATCGCCGTGGGCGGCGCGGGAAAAAGGCGTCGCCGCTCGAGTGGAAACTAGGCGATCGCGTGCGCGTTCGTGCGGAACGGATCGACCCCATGCGCCACCGCGTTGAATTCTCGCTAGTCACGCCGGCCTGATCCACGCGACATCACGATCGTATTGCGGGAAAGCAGATCCCTCGCTTCGCTCGGGATGGAGATGACAAGGCAAGCAGGTTGCGTGCTACGGCTTAGGCAGCTGCAGCATCATGCCGCTGCCCTGGCCGGACTCTACAGTTGGCAACTGGCCATTCCACTTGTCGATCAGCGCGCGGGAATTTTCGATGCGGCGCAAATCCAGGAGTTGCGGCGTCAATGAATTCTGACGAATGCGGTTGGCATCGGCTTCGCCCTGCGCAAAATCCCGTGCGTGAACTGGTCCAGCTCACCCACGCGGTACTTGACATAAAAATCCGGAGCCTAGGCGGGCTCGATGGCATAGGGCAGCGAAACGTCCACAAGAATCTCCATGCCCTCTTTGGAGTTGAAGCCCATTTCCTCATTCGCTTGATGGCCCTCGTTGACGTCCTTGGTCCGCTTCATGGTCTGCACGTAGGTTGGGAATTCAATGATCTGCGTGGTAAGGGGCGAATAGATGACCCATCCGGTGCGCACCGGGATTTCCCAAGCGCCGCGCTGGCGCCCCGCGAGGTTAATCTCCACGCTGACGTGACCCGCCTCAATGCGCGTGATGCGCACGGCGAAAGACAAAAGAAAGAGCGCTACTAAGACGACTGCGACGCCGATCATGATGTTGCGGAGGCCCGGGATTGCCGGCCGTAGCTTAAACTCGGTATTGTCGCCCCGACCCTGCCTGAAAATGTCCATAACCTGTTTTCTCTCGTCACCTGTCCATTTGCTTGCGATGGGATGGTACCGCGAATGACTTAAGGAATGCGCAAGGGGCGTGGCTAGAGTTGTCGTGCCCTCCCGGTGCCACGAGCGAACGCGCTGCGGAGAAACGCCAAAGTCGCATTGGAAAGTGGTCGGTACGCACAAGGAACAGCCTCACCCCTGAAGGGTGAGCTACAGGATTGCGTCGCAGTGGCTGACATAAAAGTCAGCGCTACATTTAAGAACAAGCGTTAGTTGAAGCGGACCTTGATGTCGGGGCGATTTTCGAGGTGGACGGATTCGATGAAGCGGACTTGGCGCTCGTCGAGAGTGAGAATCATGGAAGAAGTGCGAACGCCGTCGCCAAAGAATCGGACGCCTTTGAGGAGATTACCGTCAGTAACGCCGGAACAGGCAAAAATCATTTTCCCGCCGGGAGCAAGGTCAGCGGTGTCGTAAATGCGCTTGGGATCTTTGACGCCCATTTTTTCGAGGCGCTGGTGATGCTCCGGTGCGCTGACGACGAGGCGCGCGAGAATCTGGCCATTGAGGCAGCGAAGCGCAGCGGCGGTGAGAACGCCCTCGGGTGCGCCGCCGGTGCCCATGACCAGGTGCACGCCAGTGCCGATGACGGCCGCGGAAATTCCCGCGGAGAGATCACCGTCACCAATCAGGCGAATGCGCGCGCCGGCGGCACGAATGTCGGCGATAAGTTTTTCGTGCCGGGGACGATCGAGAACGATGACCACGAGGTCTTCTACGTCGCGGTCGAGGCGCTTGGCGACGGCTTTCAAGTTGTCGGCGACGGGAGCATCGAGATCAACGGCACCTTTGCAACTGGGGCCGACAATGATTTTGTCCATGTACAGATCGGGAGCGTGGAGCAGGCCGCCGCGCTCGCTGGCGGCAAGGACGGCAATGGCATTGGGAGCGCCGGTAGCACAAAGATTCGTGCCCTCGAGTGGATCGACAGCGATGTCCACGGAAGGGAAAAGTGATTTCGGCGCGTGGGTGGCGAGGCCCACTTTTTCGCCGATGTAGAGCATCGGCGCCTTGTCGCGCTCGCCTTCGCCGATGACGATGGTGCCGTCCATCTCGACCTGGTCCATGGTTTTGCGCATGGCTTCGACGGCGGCTTCATCGGCTTTGTGTCCATCGCCAAAACCCATGGTGCGCGCCGCGGCAATGGCGGCGTTTTCGACTACGCGCAAAAATTCCAGACTAAGCTGCTCTTCCATGTAGGGCACCCTCCGCGGCGCTTATATTAAGTCAAATTGTGGCTTATGGTCGAGGGCGACCTAGGGAACCGAACTCGCCGTGGGCTCGTCAATTCGCAGGAGTTGATCGGCTTTCACATCCTTGAGTACTTGAATGATACCGCTGGGCCACCGAATTCCGATGCGCGAAACGACGGTTTCCTTGCCGAGGCCGAAATGTACGCGCTTGTCGCTGGAAGACTGATAGCTGCCGGCGGTCGAGACGGTGGCATATTGCGTAGTAGCGTTCGTCGTCAGAGTTACCGCAGTGCCGATTGCGTCGCGATTGCTTTTGTGTCCGACGAGGTTCAGCAGGAGCCAGTGATTTTGTGACGGTGTCTCGTTGTGCAGGAGAAAGGCAGGGCCGTCGTTGGTGGTGACGACGGCATCCACGCGCCCATCGTTGTCCAAATCTCCGATGGCCAATCCGCGAGCTACCCAAAATTGCTGGAATACGTCACCGGATTCCCGGGACACATCGACAAAAATTTTGCCGGAGTTGTGGGCCAGCAGCATGGGTTCACGATAATGAAGATTGGGATAGTTCATTTCGATGGTGTCCAGATCATGGCCCTGCGCGACCAGGAGATCTTTCCAGCCGTCATTGTCGTAATCAAAGAAACGATTGCCCCAGCCGGAGTGCGTCATGGTGATACGGCCAATACCGGAAACCTGACTGGCATACGTGAAGGAGCCATCGCCGTTGTTCTGATACAAGGCGTAGCGTTGGTTGGCAAGATCCGTGATGATCACATCGGGCCAGCCATCATTGTTGAAATCCGAGAAGTCGACGCCCATGCCGGCGAAGGTTCGACCGTCACCGTCGACGGCGACGCCGGCGGCAAGGCCGACTTCTTCAAAGGTGCCGTCGCCCTTATTGTGAAAGAGAAATTCGAGCATGGAATCGTTGGCGACAAAAAGGTCGATATGCCCGTCGTGATCGTAATCGGCGATGGCGATGCCCAACCCTTTGGCTGGCTTGTCAAGACCTAGTTGTTTCGCCACTTCGGTGAATGTTCCGTCGCCGTTGTTGTGATAGACGAGCGGGGAAACAGGCTTGAAGACATCCGGATGGCAGTAGGCGCGCGCGTTCTCCTTGTGCTCGCCGCACCAGATGTCGTCGAAGTCCCACTCGAGATAACGGAGGACGACGAGGTCGAGCTTGCCATCGTTGTCGAGATCGACCCAGGCTGCGCTGCTGGACCAACCGCTGCCCTGGACGCCGGCTTTGTCCGTGACATCGGTGAAGGTACCGTTTCCGTTGTTATGATAAAGCTTGTTGCCGCCGTACGCACTAACGTAGAGATCCTCGAAGCCATCGTTGTCATAGTCGCCCACGGCGACGCCCATGCCGTACCCGGCGCCCTGCAAGCCAGCTCTTTCCGTAACATCCTCGAAGGTGCCGTCGGGCTTCTGATGATAGAGACGGTTCCAATACGCCGGCCCAGACTTTTTGGGGATGGTGCCCTTGGGCGTAGGATCCTGCAGCGGCGCGCCGTTGACCAGGAAAATGTCGAGCCTGCCATCGTTGTCGTAGTCGAACAGCGCGACGCCGGCGCCCATCGTTTCGATCAGATATTTCCTGGAGGTATGCGAGGACTGATACTGAAAATTGACGCCCGATTTTTTGGTGATGTCCGCGAAATGGCCAGGGACATCAGGCACGGGCGGAGTTTTCTCGGGCTTTGGGACGTCCTGTGCGAAGCACAAGGTGGAAAAAATCACCGCACTGAGAGCGAGCGCGCGACGAAGAAGCGTTTGAACCCTGGCTGGGGGTGAGAGCACGTCAAGCCCGAGTGGACCGCGGCAGTCCACGATTCCTGTCCTGATTCGGCGGGTGGCCTGGCGCTTGCTCGTGCGCAATATGCAAAGCCGCGGCGGCTTTCCCTGCGACCAACTGGAAGCCGCGGCGGTCTGCCTCTTTCTCCAGAGCGGCCAGATGAGGACGGCCTGAAGATTGATTGCGGGAGTTCAACTCAATCTGTCCGAGGGCCAAGCCCGTTTCCAGAGCGACAGACTCGACAGATCGAGCGGTGGCTTCGGCGAGCACGACATCGAGTGCTCTGTGGGAGGCACGGTCAAAATCGACGAAGCTGTGCTCTGGCCAAAGGGCTTGGCGGATCTCGTCGCGTGTAAGCAATTCTCCCGGATGGGGGAGGAGGAGTGCTAGGAGCTGGAAGGGCGGCTCCAGGAGTTTGCTCTTGATTCCGAACTTGCGCAGCTCCGCCGCCCACAAATCAACTTCAAATACACCGAAACTCCGAGTGCAGAGCGAACCCGTACTGGCATGCACGTGACACCACTCCAATTGCGCCGAGACGGAAAGCGTAGCATCTGAGAATATAGACGCGCAAGACAGGCAAATACCTGATTTGGAAGGCCCTGGGCTTCCCAAGTTTCCAGAATCCGGGGAACGCGCGGGAGCAAGTTGTTCCTGGGCAGCGAGAAAGGCGAGAAGGTAAGAGGAGAATTTCCTGCGTCCCAATCGCAATTAGCTGGCAGATAGACGAAGCAAATCGTCAACCTCCTTGTAACCAGAAGGTATCTCAATTCCGGAGGGTGTGGCGCCGGCGCGAAGCAAAGCTCCCACAGAATCAGGCGAGCGGCGAGCGGTCCAATAGGAATCTACGCAGGCTCTGACGGCGAGAAAGAGAGCGGTACGGCCCTTTCCATCGAGAGCATTCACGGGCGCGCCGCGCTTGATCAATTCCTTCACGGCATCGGGCCAGGCGCGCCACGAGGCTACGTGCAAGGCGGTGCTGTCGTTGGCAATGTCGAAGTAGAGGTCACCCTCGCGGTACAGCGCGGAGACGCTGACGCCTAGGTCGAGGAGGCAGCGCAGTCCTGCAACGTTATTGTTGCCTGCGAACTGCGCGAGGAGTGTTCCGCCGTGTGCAACAAGTTCGTTAGCGAGATGAGGTTCCTGTGCGACGAGCGAGGCAGTCGTTCCGCCGTCACCCATGGCACAGGCGGCAAGCAGGCGGTCGACGCCGCGAAGATCGAGAGCAACACCGCGCAGGTCGAACAAGGCCAGAACATCGCCGCGTCCCCTGTGCGCGGCCATTGCGATGGCCGACCTGCCGTCGCGCGGACTTTTCAGCGCTGGGTCGGCTGCGTGGTCGACTAGCAGCTCGATCATCTCCAGAGAATTGTCGCGTCGCAGCGCATGATGCAGCGCGTTGTCTCCCCACTGGGTCATGGCATTCGGATCGGCCCCGCTCTCAAGCAAAAGCCGCAGGCCCTGCTTGTCGTGCCAGTCGGTTTTGCGCAGGAGCAGACAGGTGAGGCTGAGCGCGTTCAGCTTGCCGCTTTCCAGAACGATCTTCATGACCGTGTTGTCGTAGGTTTCCGGAACATGGTAGGGAGTTTCCTCGTCGTTGGGATCGGCTCCGCGCTCGAGCAGCAAGCGCGTGAGGCCTGGATGCCGCGCAACGCCTGCCGCGCCATAGATCGCGCTCTCCCGCAGAGGCCGAGGATTGGGCTGATCGATCATCTCGTACCAGCCCGTGTTCGCATTGGCGCCGGCATCGAGGAGAGCCCGAGCGGTGGCTACGAACGCATCCGAGCGCCGGTGGTCGAGCCTGAGATAGCGCGAGTAGCAGAGACACGTGAGCGCGTCCCAACCGTATGCACCACCTGTGGCTGTGGCGCTTTTGGGATCGCGAGAGAGAAAGCTGCGCACGCTTGCTTCGTCTGCGAGTATCGCCGAAGTGTAGATGTTGCTGGTGGCAACTTGTGGGTAGCGCGACAGGATCATCTCGGCGTGTTCCAGGGTGCCGGAACCGTGCGAGGAGTGGCGGGGCACGCAAGCCACTTCAATGAACGCCGCGACCGGATCGGCGAGAGAAGCGAGGGAACGAATCAGATTTAGCGTTTCGATGTGATGGGCAAATTTCGGCCAGCTCTCGAAGCCATGCTCGCGCGCGATAACTAGTTGTGAATCGGTGAGAGCAAATGGTGCGCTAGGAAGATTCGGTTCGGGCAGTTTGTGAAAGCGGGGATGATGCCGTTGGATCCGAGCAAGCGCCTGAGGATCCGCGAAAGCAAAACTCTTGACCAGATCCTTGGCTTGTTTTTTGTATTGTTCGAGGTTTGGGCGAGCGGGCAGATCTCTGTCAGGCATACGAAGCTCCTTTCGCGTTTCGCCTGGAGTCCGCACGCATCAGGCTGGAAAGAAGATTCGTCGAATTGTCGAACTGAAGGTGGGCACGGCCCTTTCCGCGGACTGGATGCGCCCTTTCGCGCTGGAAATGAAGGTAAAAAACTTTCGAGCGGAAGTCAACCGAGCGAGGCCGCGGCGTTTTTTGTGTGGCTGTTCATTGATAGCATTGTGGTCTCCATTGCGTTTGTATGGAGCGCTCCGTGGCGGGAACGAGAAGTCATCCGGGTTTTAAGGTCACTGAGGCGAATTGGGATCGCCACTGCGCTGGCGGGTGCTGCTGGTCGTGCGTTTTCCCGATGCGCTGGGCTTACGCATGGCCCTGTACTCTGAGACACTCCTCTTGGCTTCCGGATTACCGCGACTTCTTTTGCCGCTCTGCCCGATCGCACTGGCGTGCGTGGCGGCTGGATTTGAACGCGCCTTGCGGGGAAAGTGGAAACTTGCAAGCGGGACGGCGACCGCCCTGGTCGGTCTGATGGTCGTCGCCGGTGCCGCCGGTTCGTAAATGGTGATCCAGAAACAAGCTTTGAAGTCGACCCGGAGCGCATGCAAACGACGCAGCAATGTAGAGCTCTCCTGAAGAAAAGAACATTGGCTATGTTGTGCGCTCGCCGGCGTTCCCCAAGCCGATTGAAGCACCACTCAACGAACTGGAAAGTACAGGCGATCTTATCCCGTTCGTAAGCGCAGACGTTCGGAATTTTCAAGGAAACCGAATCGAACAAAACCGGATCGGCGTCCCGGTAGTGATCTTAAAGATGAAACACTCGGTTTGCGAGTAGGGCCAGATGGTGAAGGTTCATTCGTATCGCAGCGCGACCATTGGATCGACGCGAGACGCGCGCCACGCTGGCAAAACGCCTGCCAGCGCAGCGACCATGGCCAGTAGAGCGGCCGCAACAAGAATCGCAACGGGGTCAGCAAAGCCCAAGCCAAATATCATGCTGCGAACCAAATGAGTGCCGCCCAGCGCGAGCGGCACGCCAATGATGATGCCGATCACGACGAGTAGCAGCGTCTCGCGCAACACTTGCCAAAGCACACTTCCCGGCGCCGCGCCCAGCGCCAGGCGGATTCCGATGTCGCGCGTGCGGCGAGCGACGGTGTAGGCCATGATGCCGTACAGGCCGATGCTGGCGAGCAGCATGGCTAAAAGGCCGAAGACTTCCGAAAGTTGTTCGAGGAAGCGGTCCGTTTGTATCGAATCACTCACCAATCCGGACATGGTACGAATTTCCACGGGCGGCAGGGAAGTCCCCGTAGCTTGCACGGCCTGCCGAAGCGACGCGCTCACACTCGTGGGGTTGGCAAAGGTGCGGACTTCATAAACCGCGGCGCTCATTTCCCACATGGGATTGAAGAGAGGCGCGTAGATCCGCGGCCGCATTTTTTCTCGCAAACTGTTGTACTTCGCATCTGAGACCACACCCACGACGAACATTTCCGCCGGGTTGCCGGGATACGTATCGCGAACGTGTTTACCGATGGGGCTTGAGTTCGGAAAGAACCGCCGCGCGAAAGTCTGGTTGATGACGGCGGCGCGCGGCCCATTTCCGCTGTCCTGTGGCTCGATTTCGCGTCCCAACAGGATGGGAATGCCCATGGTGGAGAAATAGCCGGGACCTACGTGATCCATTCGCGAATTCATCTCTTCGTCCGGCTTCGGCGTGTAACCTTCAACGGCGATCGGGTCGCCAGATTCCGAACCGATGAACACGCCATTGTGCGAGACAGTGACTCCGCGCAAACCGGGGATGGCAGCGAGTTTGTCCAGCAGATCCTGGTAGAGGCGCGTGGCCGCGGCACCCTTGTACCCGCCGGCCGCAGCATTCACGCGGAACAACAAAAGATTTTCACGTTGGTAACCCAAGTTAACCTCGCCGAGCCTGGAGAGGCTGCGGACAAACACGCCTGCCGCAACCAACAACATCAGCGACACCGCCATCTGCACAACTACCAGCGATTTGCCCACGGGCAATCGCCGCGACAAAGACTCGCCTGCCATTCTCAGCGTGGCGGACTTCAGAACGGGCGACAGATCGAGTCGCGTGACGTACAGTGAAGGGATCAATCCAAACAGGATGGCGGTAAGCAGCGTGACTCCGAGCGTGAATCCCAGCACTCGCGCGTCGGGTCGCAGATTCAGTTGCACTGCCGCAGGCGTCGCTGGTCCCGAAACCATGCGCACTAACAAGTCGTCTGCCCAGTACGCCAGCAATATTCCTGCGGCGGCGCCCAGGACGGCCAGGAGCAGGCTTTCGGTGAGAAGTTGCCGAACCAAACGCCCACGCCCAGCGCCCATAGCCACGCGCATCGCGAATTCTTTTTGGCGAGCCGCTCCACGGGCGAGCAGCAGGTTCGCCACATTGGCGCAGGCAATCAGCAAAACCAACCCGACCAACACCATTAGAAAGATGAGCGGCTTACCGAACTCGGAGTGAAGCGTGGAAGAACCACGCGCTCCCGGTTGCAGGTTGATCTGCTGGTCCAGCGCTTCTTTGCGTTGGTCCGGCGTCAACTGCGCGCCCGCGGCAGATTCCAGCAATTGCTTGAAGCTTACGTTGATGCTGGCCTTGGCCTGCGCAAAGGAGATCCCGGGTTTCAAGCGGCCCATTATTTGGAGCCACATGTGTTGGTTCAGGACGCCCAGCGGCGACGCGCTAAGATAATCCCGTCCAGGATAGATCGCGTCCTGCATCATCATCGGCACCCAGATGTCCGGAGTTTCGCCGACTGTCTCGCCGAAAAATCCTGGCGGCGTCACGCCCACAATCTGGAACGACGTGCGGTGAATCTTCACGGTTCGCCCGAGCACGTCGGGACTCAAGCCAAAACGCTGTTTCCAGAAAGCGTAACTCACCACTGCGATAGGAGAGCCGCCTCGCACGCGATCTACTTCGGAATGGAAGGTGCGGCCAGCAACCGGTTGCACGCCGAGAGTCGCAAAATAGTTTCCACTCACTAACTTGACGCGCGCGGTCTCGTTGTCTGCGCCGGCGCCATTGGAAGAATCTCCAATGGTTACTTCAACGTCCGGTAGTTGACTGTCGGCGGCAAAAATGTCGCAAAGGACATCATTGTGGTCGCGCAGATACTCGAATTCCGAATAGGCGAGTGCCGAGCGCTCTCCCGTTTGGTTGCCGAAACTCGCTCCATGGAAGTCAGGATCGGTGAGCACCGCCAACTCCTCGGGGTGCGCTACCGGCAGGGAACGCAGCAGGACCGAATCGAGCACGCTAAAGATGGCGGTGTTGGCACCAATGCCCAGCGCCAGCGTGAATACGGCAATCAGGGCGAAGCCGGGGCTGTTCGCCAGCATGCGCGCGGCATAGCGCAGATCTTTCCAGAGAGTTTCCATTGGATTCACCTCCAGACACTAATCCGCGGCAAATCTGAGCACATTGGAGTCCCAGTGGGGCATAGTCGTAGTCGTAGATAGCAAAACACTTAGCTTCGCCTCGCGGGTGGTAGCAATAGGCACCGCGGTCGGTTTTGGGATTTGCTTGTGTCGGATTCGGACACATTCGCCGGTTCAAGGGTTATTTCAGCGGTCGGTTTCATCACTCCGTTGAGCTGGTTTTCGTGAAAAATCTTGCATAAAAGCCTTTGGGAAGTTATAGGTTTTCATCCAAGCTCTGCGGGGTATGCCAATGACCAGTGTTTGGCAAGATGTTCGCTACGGTCTGAGGGTGCTTGCGAAGAGTCCTGGCTTCACTGCTATTGCCATCCTGACTCTTGCGCTGGGAATCGGCGCGACAACCACGATCTTCAGCGTCATCGACAGTGTTCTGCTCAATCCGTTCCCGTACAAAAATGCGGACAGGCTAGCGACTCCTTCTATCCGTTTGCGTGGCGGAGGCGAAATCCCGCGATTTCCGGTGGCAGCGTTCCTCGATTTCCGAGAGCAGAACCACACGTTCGACGATATGATCGGGCTGGCGTACCTGAGCGTGCGCTATGCCAGTCGTGAAGGGACTCAACAGGTTCAAGGCGGCTGGGTGACGCCGGATGCGTTTGGAGTTCTTGGCAGCAGACCCCTATTGGGGCGGCCCCTCACATCCGAAGACGGGAAACCTGGTTCTCCGCCTGTATTCGTCATGAGTTATCAACTATGGATCAAGCAGTTCAACAAGGACCCGAAAGCGCTCGGAACCATACTGGATCTCAACGGCACGCCGAGGACGTTGATTGCGGTCATGCCACCGCGATTTCATTTCGGGGGTTGTGAAATTTGGATTCCCCTCAGCCTGAATCGAGACACTTTCATTCCCGGATTCGGTATTGTGCCCAACGAACTATGGATGCTTGGGCACCTGAAGCGAGGTGTAAGGGCACAAACTGCCGAGTCGGATCTCCAGGTAATTGCAAAGCAAAGGGAAAGAGAGTACCCAGCATTTTTTCGACCCCAATACACTATGAGGGTAAATACGTTGCAGAATTACTCCGTGGGGCGATTCAAACCGACCTTATTTGCGTTAATGGGTGCGGTCGGGATGTTGCTAATGATTGCGTGCAGCAATGTCGCCAATCTCTTGCTAGCCCAGGCCACCGTGCGTGAAAAAGAAATAGCCATCCGGGCATCGCTGGGCGCGAGCCGCAGCAGACTTGTGCGGCAATTGTTGGTCGAGAGTTTCATTATGGCAACGGCAAGCTGCATCGCCGGTTGCGTCTTTGCCTTTTGGGGATTGAAAGGCGTGGCGGCGGTCATTCCTGCGGGTATGGTTCCGTCCGAAGTGGACATCGCACTCCACCCAGCCACCTTGATCTTTGCTATGGGCGTGGCAGTTGTGACGGCCTTGTTGTGTGGTGTGACACCAGCGATCCATGCGGCGCGTCGCGATTTGCGGATTGGCCTGGCGGGCGCCGGAGAGGGCACAACAGAGGCCGTGCGGCACGGGAAATTGCGTTCGGGCCTAGTGATCGCTGAGGTGGCCGTGTCGATCGTGCTGCTGATCGGCAGTGGATTGATGGTGCGGAGTCTTCTTGCACTGGAACGGATTAACCTTGGTTTTGATCCGGGCAACGTTCTGTACGTGGACTTGGCTCTTCCGGAAGGACGGTACGATACCGCCGGTCAAATCGAAACGATTTTTCGGAAAATAGTCGACCGCATCAACGCGATTCCGGGAGTGACCGCCGCTGCCGTGGCTAGCTCCCTTCCGCCCTATTCGTGGGGAGGGACCGATGTGAGAGTGCAAGGAAGACCGCAGGACGAACCTTCGGGCATTACCTTCACTATGTGCAGCGAAGACTACTTTGAGACTCTGCGCCGGCACTTATTACGCGGCAGGCTGCTGAGGCAACGCGACATTGATTCAGCGCGACATGTGGCAGTCATCAATGAAACACTGGCAAGGGCTTATTTCCGAGATGAAAATCCGCTCGGCAGAGGAATTAAACTCAGCACTTTCGAAATGTACTTTTCCGATTGGCCGCGTGACGCCTACCTTGAAATCGTCGGGGTTGTTGCGGACGCCAATAACAGTGGATTAGAAGATCCGCCACGTCCTGAGGCCTATCTTCCGCATACGCTGACAGGAGGGGGCAATCGCATGATCGTGATGCGGACAGCGGGAGATTCGGGAGGAACGTTGAAGGCCGTAAGGCAAGAAATCTCGGCGTTGGATCGCGATATTGCAATTTCTGAGACCGGCACGATTGAGAGTTACCTAAAACTGTGGTATTTCGCGGAACCCCAATTCATCCTGATGGTGCTGGGAGCGTTTGCCACTATCGGATTAGTGTTGGTCATCATGGGTGTGTTCAGCGTGATGGCCTATTCCGTGTCTCTGCGAAATCACGAGTTTGGTATTCGCATGGCCCTTGGTGCGCAACAGCAGGAGGTTTTGCGAATGGTCCTAAAGAGTGGCCTGGTGTTAATAACCGAAGGTGCGCTGACCGGCATAATCATCAGCCTGGCATTGACACGGCTCATCGCCAGCCAAATCTGGGGTGTTTCGGCCACGGATCCGTGGACTTTTTCGGCGGTTGTGCTGGTGATTTTTGTGGCGGGCCTGGCAGCATGCGTGTTGCCGGCGCTCCGGGCTACAGAGGTGAACCCACTGATTGCCTTGCGCTCCGAGTGACTTTGCGTTCGTTTGCCTGCCTGGGGAGTTCGCTCACTGAGGGGGCTAACAGGCCTACCAGTGCGCTTGTAACGCAGCACGCGTAGGACCTGGCCAGAGGGTGCGGGTTTCCAGCACCTCTTGTTGACGGTGTCTCGCTGAAACGCGTGGTGGCCCCTGCACGTCGTAAGAGAAGCGGATCAGTGGCGGAACATGGTGCAGACCCCGCGGAGAAGACTGTCTATTGGAGTCCACGCTCCTTAAATCTCTCTGAGGGTTCGTGCACAATTTCCACATACGGGTCATCTAATGCATATTGCAGAATAGCCGCCGGCGGGAGTGCCTGTGACGGAAAACAGAACGGATTCCCTTGAAGCAAAAGCAGTTTCCGATTCGAAAATCCAAGGCCGACCTGCGCCCAAGCATCGTTGGTGGTTATGGCTGACCATTGCGTTGGTTCTGGTGATGGGGATCGTGGTCTGGCAGCGACGTGGGGCCGCCCCTCAGGCGAAAACCACGGGTGATCCTGCGGCGCGTGCCGTGGTGGTTTCAGCCGCTACGGCGCATCAGGGAAGCATTGGCATCAATATCGACGCTCTGGGGACGGTGACGCCAGTGTACACAGTGACGGTGACCAGCCGAGTGCAGGGCGAAATCATGAAGGTGAACTATCGCGAAGGGCAAATGGTGCGGAAGGGAGATTCGTTGTTGGAAATCGATCCGCGGCCTTATGAAGCAGCGGTGACGCAGATGGAAGGTCAACTGGCGCACGATCAAGCGCTGCTGAACGAGGCCAAGATCGATCTGGAACGCTATCAACAAGCATTCAGTCGAAACGCGATAGCCAAGCAGCAACTGGACGATCAGCAACAGGTAGTGCTGCAGGATGAAGGAACTGTCAAAAACGATCAAGGGCAGCTTGCGAATGCCAGGGTGAATCTCATGTACACGCATATCACTTCGCCGATTGATGGGCGCGTGGGTTTGCGGCTCGTTGACCCGGGAAACATCGTGCAAGCCAACAGCAGCACTCCGTTGGTGGTGATCACGCAACTGCAACCCATCACCGTAATCTTCAGCGTTGCCGAGGATCATTTGGGACAAATTCAGCAGCAACTGCGAAAAGGGAAGAAACTGACCGTGGACGCGTTCGATCGCGACCAAACCACGAAACTCGCCAGTGGCTCGCTGTTGACGTTGGACAACGTGATCGATACCACCACCGGCACTCTGAAATTGAAGGCCATCTTCCCCAATACCGATAGTGCCCTGTTCCCCAGCCAGTTCGTGAATGCACGCCTGTTGGTCGATACGCTGCAAAACGTCATCCTGATTCCAACGCCTGCTATCCAGCGCAACGCGCAAGGAGCGTTTGTATATGTGATCAAGAGCGATCAAACCGCGGCGATGCGCAGCATCACACCCGGCGCTACCGACGGAACGGTGACGGCTGTCGATGGACTTGAAGCCGGCGATGTCGTCGCCACCAATGGATTTGACAAACTGCAAGACGGCGCCAAGGTGAGTGTGCGCGCGCCCGCAAATTCAAATGGCTCCGGTCAACCAGCGCGCACAGGACAGTCGGGCCAGCCGGGTTCGCCAGGCGGACAAAAGGGCCAGTCCTCGGGAGGAAAGAAGGGAGGCTCCGCGCAGTGAGTCCGTCTCGTCCATTCATCCTGCGGCCGGTGGCAACCTCACTGCTCATGGCGGCGATTCTGCTGGCGGGCACGGTTGCGTTCTTGCAATTGCCGGTGTCCGCGCTGCCGGAAGTGGACTACCCCACCATCCAGGTGGTCACGTTTTACCCGGGTGCGAGTCCCGATGTAATGGCTTCGGCCGTCACAGCTCCGCTGGAGCGGCAGTTCGGTCAAGTCCCCGGACTGAACCAGATGACTTCTACGAGTTCAGACGGTAGCTCCATCATCGTCTTGCAGTTTTCTCTCGATTTGAATATCGATGTTGCAGAGCAAGAAGTACAAGCGGCGATTAATGCCGCACAGACCTACCTGCCTACCGATCTTCCCTCACCGCCGATCTACAGCAAGACGAATCCCGCCGATACCCCGATTTTGACGTTGGCTCTCACTTCAAAGACCCTTCCTCTCTCGCAGGTGGAAGATCTGGCGGACACGCGCTTCGCGCAAAAAATTTCGCAGTTGCCCGGAGTTGGCCTGGTCAGCATCAGCGGTGGACAAAAACCCGCGGTACGCGTGCGCGTAAATCCGACGCAACTTTCGCACTACGGCATCAACCTGGAAGATGTTCGCACGGCGCTGCAGCAGACGAGTCTGGACCAGGCTAAGGGCAATTTCGATGGCCCGCAGCAGGACTACCAGATTCAATCCAACGATCAGTTGATGACCAGCAGCGATTTCAAGAATGTCATCATCGCTTACCACAACGGTTCCCCGGTAAAACTTTCCGACGTGGCCAGCGTGGAAGACGGCGTAGAGAACGTCCGGCAAGCCGCGTGGATGAACGAAACTCCGGCAGTGATCGTGAATATTCAGAGGCAACCCGGAGCGAATATCATTCAGGTCGTGGACCGTATCACCAAGCTGCTGCCCTTGCTGAAGAGCAATCTGCCTGCGGCGGTGCAAATCGATGTGCTGACCGACCGCACCACTACCATTCGCGCGTCGGTATCGGATGTTGAGTTCGAGTTGATGCTCACGGTTGCGCTGGTGGTGATGGTGATTTTCCTGTTCCTGCGCAATCTGTCGGCCACCATCATCCCCAGCGTCGCCGTGCCGCTTTCGATTGTCGGCACGTTTGGCGTCATGTATCTGGCGGGCTTCAGCCTGAACAATCTCACATTGATGGCGCTGACGATTTCGACGGGGTTCGTCGTCGACGATGCGATCGTGATGATCGAAAATATCATCCGATTCCTGGAAGAGGGCGACCCTCCGCTGCAAGCAGCACTCAAGGGCTCCGAGCAAATCGGCTTCACCATCGTGTCGTTGACCATCTCCTTGATCGCTGTGCTGATTCCCCTTCTCTTCATGGGCGATATCGTCGGGCGGCTCTTTCGGGAATTCGCCATTACCCTGAGCGTCACGATTCTGGTATCCGCTGTGGTCTCTCTCACACTCACACCGATGATGTGTTCGCGCTTGCTGAAGAACACGCACGGGCAAAAGAAGAGCCGCTTCTATGAAGTTTCTGAGCGCGCCTTCGAGCGTACCATCGCGTTCTATGGGCGTACGCTGAAGTGGGTACTGAAACATCAGACCGCCACACTGGCTGTGGCCGTAGCCACCCTGGTCCTCACGATTCTCCTGTACATCATCGTGCCGAAGGGTTTCTTCCCCGTTCAAGACACCGGCATTATTCAGGGCATTTCCGAAGCGTCGCAATCCATCTCGTTCCCCGCGATGGCGCAACGCCAGCAGCAACTGGTCCATACCATCCTGCAAGATCCCGCCGTTGAGGGCGTCTCTTCCTTCATCGGAATCGACGGAACAAATACGACGCTGAATAGCGGCCGCATCCAAATTAATCTCAAGCCACTGGACCAGCGTCGCATCAACGCGTCCGATGTGATCCGGCGGCTGCAACCACAACTCGAGAAAGTCGACGGCATCACGCTGTACATGCAGCCCGTGCAGGACTTGACCGTGGAGGACCGCGTCAGCCGCACGCAGTATCAATACACGCTGGAAGATCCCGACTTGCAGGAACTCAATTTCTGGACGGCGAAGTTCATGGCCAAACTCTCTGCCATTCCGGAATTGCGCGACCTCGCCACCGACCAGCAAACCTCCGGGCTGGCCGCCTCCCTGATCGTCGATCGCGTCACAGCCTCGCGCATGGGCATCACGCCGCAGACCATCGACCAGACGCTCTACGACGCTTTTGGCCAGCGGCAAATCTCCACGATGTACACCCAGCTGAACCAGTACCACATCATTTTAGAAACGCAGCCCGACTTTCAGTCCAGCCCCGCCAAGTTGCAGGACATCTATGTACGCTCGGCGGTCGCACCCTCTGCATTGACCACCGCATCCACCGACGTTGTTACCGCCACAACGGCCTCGGGCGGATCCGCGACTTCAACGTCAAGCCCAAGGGCCACGACGAATACGGCCGTGAGCACGGGGTCGGCCGCACCGGGCGCGGTATCGTCGATTAACGGAGCTGCTGTTCCGCTGAGCACGTTCACGCACTTCGAAATGAAGAGCGGGCCGCTTTCGGTCAACCACCAAGGGCAATTCCCGGTGGTGACCGTCTCCTTTAACCTGGCTCCCGGTGCGTCTCTCGGCGCGGCCACAAAGGCAATTGAGAAGGCTCAGAAAGATATCGGAATGCCATTGAGCCTGCAAACCGCGTTCCAGGGCACCGCCGCATCCTTCCAGGCTTCGCTGTCCAACGAGCCAATTCTGATTCTCGCCGCGCTCGTCACCGTGTACATTGTTCTGGGAGTATTGTACGAGAGCTACATCCACCCCATCACCATTCTGTCCACGCTGCCATCCGCCGGAGTCGGCGCGATCCTCGCTCTTCTGATTTGCGGATCTGAACTCAGCGTCGTCGCGCTCATTGGCATCATCCTGCTGATTGGCATCGTCAAGAAAAACGGCATTATGATGATCGACTTCGCGCTCGAAGCCGAGCGCAACCACGGCAAAAGACCTGAGGATGCGATCTACGAAGCCTGCCTGCTTCGCTTCCGTCCGATCATGATGACCACCATGGCCGCTCTCCTGGGTGGCTTGCCGCTCGCACTGGGCACCGGCATCGGTTCCGAGTTGCGACGGCCGCTGGGCATCTCCATGGTTGGCGGTTTATTGCTGAGCCAGGTTCTGACGCTGTACACCACTCCCGTGATTTACATTTTCTTCGACCGGCTCGCGAAGCGATTCAGTTCTCACCGTGCGTCGGAAGGCGGCGCAGCGGTTGTGCCGGCGGATTAGTGCTATGAACCTGTCTGCTCCATTCATAAAGCGGCCGGTGGCCACAACCTTGTTGACGGCGGCGATCGCGCTCGCGGGAGCTGTGGCTTTTCGCGTGTTGCCCGTCTCTGCCCTTCCGCAGATCGACTTCCCGACAATTTCCGTGGGCGCCAGCTTGCCCGGCGCCAGCCCGGAAATCATGGCGTCGTCCGTCGCCACTCCGCTCGAGCGACAATTTGGAAGAATCGCTGGCGTGAATGAGATGACCTCGTCGAGCAATCTCGGAACCACCAGCATTACGTTGCAGTTCGATCTGAATCGCAACATTGACGGCGCGGCGCGCGATGTGCAAGCGGCCATCAATGCGGCTCGGAGTTACCTGCCTACGAACCTTCCCAGCAATCCGACGTATCGCAAGGTTAACCCGGCCGATGCTCCGATTCTGATCCTGGCGCTCACCTCAAACGTGTATGACCGCGGAAAACTTTACGACGCCGCGTCCACCATCATGCAGCAACGCCTTTCTCAGATTCAGGGTGTGGGACAGGTAAACGTGGGAGGCAGTTCGCTTCCGGCGGTGCGCGTGGACGTCAATCCCACCCAGCTGAACAGCTTCGGGCTTGGCCTGCAGGACGTTAGCGCCATGCTGAGCCGCCAGAACTCCAATTCCCCGAAGGGCCAGATTGTCGATGGCACCAGCAGCGCGGACGTCACTGCCAATGACCAATTGTTGAAGGCCGTGGACTACATGCCCTTGGTCGTCGGTTATCACAACGGAGCGGCAGTGAAGTTATCCGATGTGGCCAACGTGCAGGACTCCACGGAAAATATCCGCGCCGCGGGTTTCGTGAATGGCAAACCATCAGTCTTAATCATTATTTTTCGGCAGCCTGGGGCAAATATCATCGATACCGTCGATCGTGTCCGCGAGGCAATTCCGGCCCTGAAGGCCTCCATCCCTTCTGCGATTGATGTTCGCGTGGTGCTGGACCGCACACAGACGATTCGCGCCTCCGTCAAGGATGTCGAACGCACCCTGGTAATCTCCGTGTGCCTGGTCATCTTTGTGGTGTTCGTGTTCCTGAGAAATTTTCGGGCCACCCTGATTCCCAGCGTCGCGGTTCCTGTGTCGCTGATTGGCACCTTCGGCGTGATGTATCTCTGCAACTACAGCATCGACAATCTTTCCCTCATGGCTCTTACTATCGCCACGGGCTTCGTTGTGGACGACGCCATCGTGGTGATCGAGAACATCACCCGGTACATCGAGCAAGGAGTGCCGCCGATGCAGGCTGCCCTGAAAGGGGCGTACGAAATCGGATTCACCGTGCTTTCCATCAGCCTTTCCTTGGTAGCTGTGTTCATTCCCATCCTGATGATGGGCGGCATTGTTGGCAGATTATTTCGCGAATTCGCCGTTACCCTCTCCGTGGCGATTCTGGTTTCACTGGTCGTGTCCCTGACAACGACTCCCATGATGTGTTCGCGTCTTCTAAAGCACATCCGGGAAGAGGATCGAAGCTGGGCATTTCGCCTCTCAGAGCGATTTTTTCAGTGGGTTCTCGGATCTTACGAACGAACGCTCGGCTGGGTCCTGGAACACTCGACCTTGACGCTCGTGGTTCTCGCCATAACCATCGGCGTCAACATCTACCTTTTGAATATCGTTCCCAAGGGTTTCTTCCCGCAGCAAGACAACGGCACGGTGTTCGGCGGCATTCAAGGTCCTCAGGATACATCCTTCCAGGCCATGCAGACCGCTGTGCAGCGCATCGTTGATGTTGTCAAAACCGACCCAGCGGTCGAAAACGTCATGGCGTTCACTGGCGGCGGCGGCCCCACGAACAGCGGTTTCATTTTTCTTGGCCTCAAGCCACTCGAGGAACGCAAAGTGAATGCCGGCCAGGTGATCGACCGCCTGCGCCCGAAATTAGTTGCCGTACCTGGCGCGAATACCTTCATGCAAGCCGGCCAAGACCTTCGCATCGGCGGGCGGCAAAGCAGCGCGCAATACCAATACACCATTCAGAGCGACAACTTGCAGGATCTGGTTCAATGGGGGCCGGTGCTGCTGCAACAAATGCGCAAGATGAAGATGCTGACGGACGTAAATACCGACCAGCAGAACAGCGGCCTGCAGATGACCCTGGTCTACGATCGGGCGACAGCCTCGCGCCTGGGCATCACCCCACAGATGCTCGACACCAGCCTGTACCAGGCATTTGGCCAGGCGCAGGTCTCGACGATGTATACCGGCATCAATCAATACCACGTGGTTCTGGAAGTGGATCCCAAGTTTTGGCAGTCGCCCACCAGCTTGCAGGATGTGTACATCCGCTCGGCGCAAGGCACGGTTGTTCCGCTCAGTGCCGTCGCCAGCTACCAAGCGAATACCGCGCCTCTCTCCGTTAATCACCAAGGACAATATCCCTCCGTGACCATTTCATTCAATCTCGCTCCTGGCATAGCCCTTAGCGACGCTTCGCGCGCCATTATCGAGATGGAGCAAAGAATCGGTATGCCCCAGACCATTCGCGGAATGTTTTCCGGCACGCTTCAGGCGTTCCAATCTTCGCTGGCCACCGAACCGTTCCTCATTATTACCGCATTAATGGCCGTCTACATCGTCCTGGGCATTCTTTATGAGAGCTACATCCATCCCATCACCATCATTTCCACGTTGCCTTCGGCCGGCGTCGGTGCAGTTCTCGCACTGATGCTCTTTAAGACCGATCTCAGCGTCATTGCGCTTATCGGTATTATTCTCCTGATCGGCATTGTGAAGAAGAATGCCATCATGATGATCGACTTCGCGCTGGCCGCGGAACGCAGCGATAACAAGACTCCCAAGGAAGCCATCTTTCAAGCGTGCATCCTGCGCTTCCGGCCTATTTTGATGACTACCATGGCCGCAATGTTTGGCGCGTTGCCCTTGGCGTTTGGGACCGGTACTGGTTCGGAACTTCGCCGGCCGCTCGGAATTGCGATTATTGGCGGTCTGATTCTCAGCCAGATGCTCACGCTATACACCACCCCGGTCGTTTATCTGGCGCTGGACCGCTTGAGAGTGAAGTGGCTGCGCGCCCACGGAAAGTTGCAGACTCCGGCGCCATTGGAGAGTGCCGGATGATGGTACAAAGCGCAAACAGCCCGGCGTGTGTAACCATAAACGTTCCATCCCCAGGGAGGCAGGAATAGCGATGCAATCGAAAACCTGGATGCGGCGCTCGGCGACGCTTCTTTGCAGCATTTTGCTGCTCGAGGGCTGCGATGTCGGCCCGAAATACAATCGCCCGGCGCCATCCGCTCCCGTACCGGCAACGTTTAAAGAAGTGACTCCCGACGATCTGAAGCAAATGGACGGCTGGAAAGTAGCGCAACCGCAGGACGCGACGCTTCACGGCAAGTGGTGGGAGATTTTCGGCGATCCTCAGCTGAATACGCTGGAAGAGCAAATCAATATTTCCAACCAGAACGTCGCCGCGGCCTTTGCGAACTTCATGGCTGCACGAGCCGTGGTGCGACAGGCTCGCTCGCAATATTTCCCAACTGCCTCTGTCGGCGTAAGCATCACTGGACAACACCAACCCAGCAACAACAGCAATATCGCTGCCGCAGCTTCTGGAAATACCTTTACTTCGTATTCGTTGCCCTTTGATGCTTCCTGGACGCCCGATTTGTGGGGCCGCGTTCGAAACACGGTGCGCGCCAATGTCGCCAGCGCGCAAGCAAGCGCGGCCGACCTCGAGAATACGCGCCTGACGGCTCAGGCTGAACTCGCCGTCGATTACTTCCAACTGCGTGGGCAGGACGCTCTGAAGCAACTACTGGATTCCACCGTAGTAGCTTACGAGCAGTCCCTGGAACTGACCAAGGCGCTATACGAAACGGGCATCGACTCCGATGAAGCAGTCGCGCAGGCGGAAACGCAACTGGAAGCCACTCGCGCACTAGACACGCAACTCGGCATTCTGCGTGCGCAATACGAACATGCCGTCGCGCTGCTGGTTGGCCAGCCCGCTTCCTCCTTTTCGATCGCCATTGAGCCCTTGAAAACTCCACCTCCCGCCGTTCCTTTTGGCGTTCCCTCGCAACTGCTGGAACGCCGCCCCGACGTCGCCGCAACCGAGCGCCTGATGGCGCAAGCCAACGCGCAGGTTGGCGTCGCGAGGGCCGCATTTTTTCCGACGATCACGCTGAGTGCTTCTGCCGGATTTGAAACCACCAAGGGCGGCAACTGGTTTACGTGGCCCAGCCGCTTCTGGTCTGCTGGCCCAGCCGTCTCCGAAACGATTTACGATGGCGGTCTGCGTCGCGCCACAATGGAACAGTTCCGCGCGCAATACGATCAGACCGTTGCCAACTATCGCCAGACCGTCCTGATTGCCTTCCAACAAGTTGAGGACAATCTTGCCTCCCTGCGCGTTCTTTCCAAGGAGATTAAGGAGCAAGACACTGCGATCCAGTCCGCGCAGCGAAGTCTGAACCTGGCTACGGACCGCTATCGCCTCGGCATCGATCCGTACCTCAACGTGATTACCGCGCAGACCACACTGTTCAGCAACCAGCAGATCGCGGTGAATTTGCGCATTCAACAAATCGTTGCCAGCGTGCAACTCGTTGAGGCCGTCGGCGGGGGTTGGGATTCCTCCACGCTTCCTACTCCACCGCAAATCATTTCGCGGGGTACGCTCTCTTCCGCCGCTGCGGTCGCAGCTCCGCCTGATTCCGCGACTGCGCCGCCGCCGCAAGCCACTCTTACTCCTAATCCCTGATCTTGTGCTGAAGCAGACTTGTCACGCGATACAATCGTGTTCGTTATTCGCCGCAAATTGTGTACGCTTCAAATCAAAGGAATCCCTGAGTGCGAATCACCGACGCGAAAGTGATTATCTGCTCTCCCAGACGCAATTTCGTCACGCTTAAACTCATCACCGAAGATGGACTCTATGGTTTGGGTGACGCCACGTTGAATGGACGTGAACTGGCTGTGGCCAGCTATTTGACGAATCACCTCATCCCTTCGCTGATCGGCCGCGACGCCCGCAAGATTGAAGAAATCTGGCAGTACTTTTACAAAGGAGTACTGGCGCCGCGGCCCGGTGACCATGTCTGCGATCTCCTCCGTGGACACGGCTCTGTGGGACATCAAAGCGAAAAGCCTGAACGTGCCGCTGTATCAGCTTCTCGGCGGCGCATCGCGCGATGCCGTGCTGGTGTATGGGCACGCGAGTGGGGCCGACATCGAAGATACGGTCACCGCGGTCGCGCATTACTTGAAGCTTGGATACAAAGCGATTCGCGCGCAATCGGGAATCCCGGGACTCGAGAGCACCTATGGCGTCGGCCGTGGGCAGATGCAGTACGAGCCGCCGGAAAAAGGCGTGCCGCCGGAAAATCGTTGGTCGTCAGAGAAGTACCTGAATTTTGTGCCGCAGCTCTTTACGCGGCTGCGCAAGGAGTTTGGACCCGATGTGCATTTGCTGCGCGACGCGCATCACCGGCTGACTCCCATCTCAACTGGTGACGCCATCATTCCACGAACTCTATCTGGGCTCTGCGTGTCATCCCGCGGAAGCGTAGTCTGCGACTGAAGGATCTCAGCGAAAATGGAAGCGCCGCCATACAAGCCGGGCTCAAGTCGGTGGCGCCATGCGAGCCAGTACGCACCTGTTACATCTCCGCATGGCTGGCAATTTTCGTCAGGTGTGTGATGCCGCCGGCGTGCACAAGCTGAGCGTCCATAATTTTGGCATTCAGGAATATATGCGGCACACGCCGGAGACGGACAGAGTTTTCCCGCACTCCTACGGCTTTGAAAATGGTCTGATGCATCCCGGGGAGGCGCCCGGACTTGGCGTCGAGTTCCTTGCCTGCGCGCGCCGCCTCAGACCTGGCGGTGAGCGCTAGTCGAGCGCCAGTCCGAGATACTCACGCGCGTTGGCGAAGCAGATATTCTTCACCATCGAGCCGAGCAGCGGGATGTCATTCGGAAGCTCGCCGCGCTCGACGTCGCGACCGAGCATGTCGCACAAAACGCGCCGAAAATATTCATGCCGGGGGAAAGACATAAAGGAACGGGAATCTGTGAGCATGCCAACGAACCGGGAAAGCAAGCCGGTGTTCGAAAGCGCGTTCAATTGCCACTCCATCGCTTCCTTCTGGTCCAGAAACCACCACGCGCTGCCAAATTGCACTTTTCCCGCAATCGATCCGTCCTGAAAATTCCCGACGGCTGTGGCGAGGACATAGTTGTCCGCGGGATTCACATTGTAAACGATGGTCTTTGGCAACGCGCACTGCTGGTCCAGCCGATCGAAATAGCGGCAGAGCGCCTCCGCCTGATTCCAGTCACCGATGCTGTCAAAGCCCGTGTCGGGTCCCAATGTGCGCACCAGCCGGGTGTTGGCATTGCGAAGCGCGCCAAGATGCAGTTGTTTGGTCCAGCCTTTTTCCGCGTCCAGTCGTCCAAAGAACACCATCAGGAAAGACGCAAAGCGAATTTGGTCTTCCGGTGTCGCGGGCGTGCCAGCGCGTGCCGTATCGAAAATCGCTGCGGCTTCGGATTCCGTGCACCAGTCGGCGGGGCAACGCGACAAGCCGTGATCGGAAATTCTTCCGCCGTTGGCATGAAAATAATCGTGCCGCTGTTGGAGTGCTTCGAGAAAATCGCTGAACTTCAGGATCGCGCGGTTGCTGGCTGCCGCCAGTCTCTCCACCCAGGAATTGAATTTGCCCGGCGCATTCACCTGCAGCGCCTGGTCGGGTCGAAATGTCGGATACACACGGAAGCCGGGACGGTCCGCCGCGATTTTCTGGTGATGAGCAAGGTCGTCGCAGGGATCGTCGGTGGTGCACAGCGCTAGCACACGAAATTTCCGGAGGATGTTTCGCACGGACAGTTCGGGCGTGGCCAGCAAGGCATTCGCTTTGTCCCAAGTGTTTTTTGCGGATCGCTCGTCGAGCAACTCACCAACACCGAAGTAGCGCTTCAGCTCCAGGTGCGTCCAATGGTACAGGGGATTCCGCAGCGTTGCCGGCACCGTGCGGGCCCACGCCAGAAACTTTTCGTACGACGCAGCGTTGCCCGTGCAGTAGCGCTCGTCAATTCCATTTGCCCGCATGGCGCGCCATTTGTAGTGATCCCCTTCCAACCAGATTTCAAATAAATCGCGGAAGCGGCGATCCGTGGCGATATCCGCCGGAGAAAGATGTGAGTGATAGTCCAGAATCGGCTCTGCCGCGGCGTAGGTATGGTAGAGTTGCCGAGCAATCTCCGAATGCAACAAGAAATCATCGTGGATGAATTCCATTAGGCACTCCAATCCTCGTTCCGTCGCTTCCGTCAAAGGTATCATTTTTGCTCATTTTCGCTGGGTGATTTGCGCGGTTCTTTTCTTCGGAATGACCAAGAACTATATGGACCGCCAGGTTCTTGCGGTTCTAAAGATAAATTTACAGCACCAGTTTGGCTGGAATGAAATTCAGTACGGACATCTGGTTTTTGCGTTTCAGACTGCCTATGCCCTGGGCATGCTGGTCGTGGGTCGCTTCATTGATCGCCTTGGCACTCGTGTCGGCTACGCGGTCACCATTGGGTTTTGGAGCCTGGCGTCAATCGCGCACGGTTTCATGAATTCCCTTGGCGGATTTCTCGTCGCGCGTTTTGCGCTGGGTTTTGGCGAATCCGGTGTTTTCCCGGCTAGCCTGAAGGCCGTCGCGGAATGGTTCCCTAAAAAGGAACGTGCTCTGGCCACTGGAATCTTCAATGCCGGAACAAACGTCGGCGCCGCGTTGACCCCATTGCTCGTGCCGTTCATCTTTGCGCGCTGGGGTTGGCGCGGATGTTTTTTCGCCGTGGGAGCTTTAGGTTTCATCGGCCTTGCGCTGTGGCTCTGGCTGTACCGCCCGCCCGAACAGCACGCGCAGTGCTCCACTGAGGAACTGCAGCACATTCGGAGTGATGTTACCGAAAGTTCCGGCAAATTTAGCGTGGGTGAAATTCTTCGCCATCGACAGACTTGGGCGTTTGTCAGTGGCAAGTTCCTGATCGATCCCATCTGGTGGTTCTACTTATTTTGGATACCGGATTTCCTGGAACGCAGGCACGGATTGTCACTCCGTCAAATTGGTTTGCCGATTCTGGTCATTTATGTGCTCGCCGATTTTGGAAGCGTCGGCGGTGGGTGGCTCTCCTCTTTCCTTCTTCATCGCGGCAAGACTGTGAACCTGGCGCGCAAGACCGCCCTGCTGGTCTGCGCTATCTGTGTCGTGCCGATCATCTTTGCATCTCGAGTGAGTTCGGTATGGGCTGCGGTTCTATTGGTTGGCTTGGCCGCGGCGGCTCATCAGGGATTCTCGGCGAATTTATTAACGCTACCTTCGGATATGTTTCCCGCAAGGGTTGTCGCCTCCGTGGCAGGCCTTGGCGGAGCAGCCGGAGCAGTCGGCGGCATGCTGATCGCCGAAGTCGTAGCGCACATTCTTCAATGGACCGGGAGCTATACGATTCCCTTTTTAATTGCTGGGTCAGCGTATCTCCTCGCTTTGGCGGTCATGCAACTCCTTGTGCCCAAGCTGGAAGCGGTGCGCATTGCCATTCCCCCGACGGCATGAACATCGAGCTGAACGAATGCCCTGATGTCACATTCCGAGCGAAGCGAGGAATCTGCTTGGCCCTTGTGCCCATGAAATTCACTCACTGATTTACGGCGCTGGCCATAAACCCGCCATCCACCACCAAAAGGTGCCCGGTCACAAAACTCGCTGCATCGGACGCCAGGAAAACCGCCGCTCCGGCAAGTTCATCCACTTTTCCAAACCGCCGCATCGGTGTCCTCATCAGAAACTCTCGCCCCCGTTCCGTGCCGTCGAGCAGTTTTTCGTTCAACGCGGTGCGGAGCACGCCCGGCGCAATCGCGTTCACGCATACACCTTTCATCGCCCACTCGATCGCCAGCGATTTTGTGAGCGCTGCAACAGCCGCTTTGCTGGCGCCATAGGCGGCGACTTCAAACGCGGCAAGAAATGAAGTCAGCGAGCCGATGTTGATGATGCGGCCATAGCCACGCTCAATCATGTGGCGTCCAAAAACCTTGCAAGCGCGAAGAGTGCCGTTGAGATTCGTCTCCAGGATCGCGTTCCAGTCTTCCTGCGGAAAATCCAGCGTGGGCATTCGCTTGGTCTGTCCCGCACAGTTCACCAATATTTGAACCGCGCCGAACTTGGCCACCGACTCCGCCAGAACGCGCTCGATTTGCTTCGTATCGGTGACGTCGCATGGGCACACTAACGAGCTTCGGCCTAGCCTCTCGACTTCCGTCGCGGCCGCTTGCACCAATTCTGTTCGTCTCCCGGTCGGAACCACGTTCGCGCCCGCCTCGGCTAGCCCTTTGACCAGCGCCAGGCCAATGCCGCTGGTTCCTCCGATCACCACGGCGTTTTTGCCTGTCAGATCGAGAAGCGGATGTCCCATCGCGCATCCTCCACGGTTGTCCAGCAATTTCGTTTAAGAACCAGCCAGTGTAGCAAATATCTGCGCGACCCCGACGAGATGCATGCTCATCTCTGCTCATCCCAATGAAATTGCTCTGGATTTGTGAAACAGCCCTGTAGTATAGAAACGTTGACCTGGTGAAGCGCAGTTTCGCACTTGCGTGGCGCCTAGCCTAGCTTCACTGGCAGTCCGGACAATTGGCCGCTTCGTGTGCCGCCGGTTCTTTGCTTTCCTCGCAGGCAGGTGTGGTATCCGCAAAACCGCTCAGAAGGGCAATGCTGGTGTACGAGAGTGATGACCGCGATGAATATCAAATCGAAAGATAGGTGCCGGTGGGACCTGGTGAGCCTGGGCGAAGTGATGCTACGCTTCGATCCTGGAGACACGCGCATCGCCACCACGCGAGAGTTTCGCGCATGGGAAGGCGGCGGCGAATACAATGTGGCGCGCGGATTGAAGCGTTGTTTCGGCATGGATACCGCCATTGTCACCGCGCTGGCCGACAATCCCGTGGGCCGCTTGGTGGAAGATCTGATGCTGCAAGGCGGCGTGAATCTCCAACACCTGCGTTGGGTGCGCTACGACGGCGTTGGCCGCAGCGTGCGCAACGGATTAAATTTTACGGAACGTGGATTTGGCGTCCGCGCAGCGGTGGGATGTTCCGACCGCGGCCACACCGCCGTATCCCAGCTGAAGCCTGGCGAGATCGACTGGGAAGAACTCTTTGCGCGCGAAGGTGCTCGATGGTTCCACACCGGCGGAATCTTCTGCGCTCTTTCGGAAACGACGCCGTTGGTGGCGAAAGAAGCGATGGAAGCGGCAAAGCGCCACGGCACGATTATTTCCTACGATCTGAACTATCGCGCCTCGCTGTGGGAGTCCATTGGCGGAAAGAAAAAAGCGCAAGAGGTGAATCGGATGCTCGCGCCGCTGGTGGACGTGATGCTCGGAAACGAAGAGGATTTCAGCGCGGCTCTGGGATTTGCAGCACCCGCGGTGGATGAATCCCCTTCGCAGATGGATCACCGGGGCTTTCAGACGATGATGGAGAAAGTGGCGCAGGAATTTCCCAACTTTGCGGTGATCGCCACGACCTTGCGCAATGCGCGCACGGCCACGCAGAATGATTGGAGCGCTATCGCATATTCCGCGGGGCAGTTCCATCAAAGCCCCTTGCGCGAGAACCTGGAAATCTACGATCGCGTTGGCGGCGGCGATTCCTTTGCTTCTGGACTCGTTTACGGCCTGCTGACCGGGAAAGACCTCGCGTGGGCTGTCGATTGCGGCGCCGCTCATGGAGCATTGGCAATGACCACGCCGGGCGACACGTCGATGGCAACGTTGCCGGAAGTGCTACAAGTCATGAAGGGAAAAAGTGCGCGAATCTCGCGCTAGCGTGCGCGACCAGCCAAAAAGTTCATCGGAGCTGAACTATGACCACAGAAAGTGTGCGGAAACGAATTTGGGAAACGGGCATCGTGCCGGTAGTGCGCGCATCGAGCGTGGACGAAGCGCGTCGCGCGGTTGAGGCCATCCATATGGGTGGAATTCCCGTCATCGAGATCACCATGACCGTTCCCGGCGCCACGAAAATCATTCAAGAACTGAGAAAGCATCACGGAGAGAAAGTCCTGATTGGCGCGGGCACGGTAACGAATGCCAAGGCCGCGGAGGAGTGCATCGACGCGGGCGCACAATTCTTGGTCAGCCCAGGACTTTCCGTCGCCGCGCTGGAAGTCGCGGCAAAGCACGGCATCCTGGCGATGCCCGGCGCACTAACGCCCACGGAAGTGATGCAAGCGCGCGAAGCCGGCGCGGAAGTGATCAAGATATTTCCGTGCAGCAGCGTCGGCGGCCCCAAACACATCAAGTCGCTCAAAGCCCCTTTTCCGGATGCGCAGTTCATTCCAACAGGTGGTGTGAATCTCTCGAACGCCGGTGAATATTTTGCGGCTGGCGCTTTTGCGCTGGGCGTGGGAGCGGACCTGGTGGACCTAGCAGCGCTCCGTGACAAGAATCCGGAAAAAATAGTAGCTGGTGCCAGGGCTCTGGTGCTGGCCGTCGAACTCGCCCGCGCGTCGCGCTCCTGAGCGTGAGCTGCACGCAGTTTAGTGCGCCGCCTTTACGCTACTTTCAATGGCTTTGATGCTTCCGCGAAAAACGGTGATTGACGCGGCCGGAAGCGTAAAGGATGTTCCCGGCGTCGCGGTTACCGTAGACACCGCGATTGGTCCATCGGGATCAGCGGTTCCACCAGTTGGATCCGGATGCCAGACATACTGCGCTTTGCCGAATGTGTTCACGCTGACCGCACCGGAAAATTCCCCTCGCGTATGCTTGGAATCGTCTGCAAAAGAAACGCGCACCGTCTGCGCGTTTTCCTGATCCTTATTGATGACCATCAGCGACCATGTTCCATCAGGCCGCGCCGCTGCATAAGCCGTGACGAGCTTGTTGCCGGCAGTGTCGCGAATGTCGCTCTCCGCGGAAAATAGCTTGTGCACGCCGTCGCCGGGCTGCAGCCACTCGAGGTTGATCAACTGGCTGGCGAAGAATTGTGAGAGCGGCTGCTTGATCTGAAGATTGGCGTCAGTCGAAAACATGCCAAAGGTGCCCATGGAGCCATTGGCGCCGCGATGCACACCCAGCGGCAAATAGTGGAAATAGTAGACCGCCTGGCCACCGCCATCCAAAAATGCGCCAACATAGTCGGCAAGCCAAAGCGCGCCCCAAATATCCACGAACGCTTCTGAGCTGACCCAGGAAAGATTGGACTCGGTGATCAACAGTGGAACATTTTCCGGGACGCCATCCTCCCGCCACACTTTCATGATATGCGTCACCAAATTCGCTTCGTGGTACAGGTTGCTCCACTGAATTTTTCCTGGCTCCATCGGATAGTGTTCGAAGGAAAAGAAAGCCAGTTCGCTGATTTTTCCGTGGCTCTGCAGGTAATCGATGAACCGGCGTGTCCATGACGTGCGACCCTCCGCATCCGGCCACGTCTCGATGTCTTTATTCACGCCAGTGAAAATCGGCCCGCCCAATTTCAGTTTGGGGTCAACCCGATGCAATGCGGCCGCGAATTGTATGTACATGGCCGCATAATCTTCCGGGGGCATGAAGTGACCGTCGGGCTCCTCGCCCATTTCCACATGCGAAATGGGATATCCGCGCTTTTCGATATACGCAATTTCCGCCGCCGCATCTTCCGGCGTGCCGTAAATCATGGCGATGGGAATCATGGCGGGAAGTCCGCGGGTGTAGCCGCCGGTATAGAAAAGGTCGAAGCCCACCTGGTCGCCGGCTTTTTCGTCCAGATCCTTCGGCTCATGCCAGGGATCGACAGAGGAGCAGTACGTCATGGTCTGATCCTGGTCGGGAGTGTGGCGGACCAGGTCGTGAAATTTTCCGTCGGCGGTCGTAGTGCCGATGTATAGTTCGCGAATCGCATAACCCAGGCAATTCCGTTCGTCGCCACTCCCGTGTGTGTCACAGGTGTTCGAGGATTGCGTCATCAGGATGCGCAGGTGTTGCACGGCAATCGGCGCGCTCGCCAGATGCAGCACAACCGCCCCGCCCTTCCCCTCGGTTACAATTCCTCCGGGAAATGTTTGCCACACGCCCTCAGTGGGCTTTTTGATGGGATCCCCGCCGGTGAAATATTGCACCACATAACGAACCGCGTAAGGCTCCACCCACTCGATGCGGATCGCATCCACTTCATGCCGGTTCGCCAGATCGACGATTACCCATTGCGGGTGCAGCGCGTCATTCTCGCCGGTAAATGTGGCGGACAAGTACGGATTGCTTTTCCAATAGGTATTCGCATCGCCATCGGTCAGGCGCGAATAGCCTTCGGTATCGGTGCCGTCATCGCGCGTCACTCCGCGATGCGGCAAGGGATAACCGTACGAGTGACGAATCAGCTCGGCGCCGGGTGTTGCGCTCCCCGTGAAGTATCCTTTTCCCGCAGGATCGCTCCACGTTCCTTGCGGGTTCCAGTGCCACGCCTCCATGTGCAGCTCGGTGTTCTGGCGATAGGTGACCGTCTGCCAGCCCGCGGCGAGTACTTGCTTGACCGTCGGATCTACGAACAGTTTGTCCGCGGCCCCGTAAGGTATGCGGTCAATTCCCGCACCAACCGCTTCGCTAGGCCGGATCGTGTTCGTAACATGGCTGGGCGTGACATCCACAACAATGTTTTGCGCCCATGCGGTGCAGGCAAAGCTCGCTAGGAAAAGAAACGCCACGGCGGGCACGAGCCAAAATCCAGTTTTGTTGTGTCTGCCCTGTGTGGTGAAAAACGAATGGAGGGATATGGTGCGATCACGATCGTGCCGGGTCGTTAGCATAGCGAGGCCTCATCGAATGTATGGCTCTAAATCAAGCCAAGTGCCCTTAATTAAAACGATTCAATGGCCTCGACTGTAGCCTTGGCCATTTCGCCCGTCAACCAAAAATGACACACCTCCTCCCCAATGGCGGTCGCCCGGGCTGTCTCGAGGAAGTGCCGTGGAGAATAGAAATTTCCTGGAGGCGCTGCTACGCCGAAGCGCCGGTCGCCGTGCCTTTAAAAGAATGCCAGCAGCTCAAGCCAGCCCTACATCGACGAAGGAAGAGAATAACGAAGCCCAAGTTTTCGCTTACATGTAGCGCTGGCTTTCATGCCAGCCTTCATTTGCTTCTGTTGCTCTCACCTTGATTCCTCCGCTCTTCTTGGATAGGCTCCGTTTGGGTTTTGCACCCTCGTCCGAAGCGTTGCCGCATCCGGTTCGTGTTTCTTACCCGTAGGGCCATACCGAAAGGTCTCCCCGCCTAGCGGATGAGCCAGTAGGAATCCCCTCCCTTCAGGGACGGGAGGATGTCAAAAGGAGACTTCAGTTGCTGAAGCACTTTCGCCCAGCTGTTTTGTTCCTCGCTCTGACCTTCCTGGTCCCGGTCACCCTTTCGCCCACGCTCGCTCAAACAGCGCCCCGCAGCCTCACCGCCGAGTGGATATTCAGTGAGGCGGGTGAACGACTCGCCGAAGTCCCGCAGTTCACGTGGCTCGCGGACAATTCCGCAATTCTCTACGACGTTCGCCAATCGGAAACACAGCGCACTTACGAGCGTCTCGATCCCGCAACCGGCGAACGCCGTCCCATTCTCGACATGCACAAAGCCCTTGCGTCTCTTATCGCCGTCGATACGGCCGCCGAAGTTCAGCAGGCTCTCCCGTGGCCGGAGGCTTTCGATGCCACCGGACACCAGGCCATCTTTCTATTTCACGGCGATATCTTTCTTCTCGATCTTCCTTCTTCCAGCTTCTTTCGTGTCACCAACACGCCCGCCGAAGAAAAGGATGTGGAGTTTTCGCCGGACGGCCATTTTCTTGCCTTTGTGCGTTCCAACGATCTCTACCTTTTCGACATTGCCACAAAGAAAGAATCCCGCTTAACGTCCGACGGTTCCGACCAACTCCTGAACGGCACGCTGTCTTGGGTTTACTGGGAAGAAATTTTCGGCCGTCGCGACACCGGCTACTGGTGGTCGCCGGATTCCCGCTCGATCGCTTACCTCCAGACGGACGAAACCGGCGTTGCCGAAAGCACCTTTGTCGATTTCCAGCCCGTCCGCGAACGCATCATCCATCAACGCTATCCGAAGGCCGGTGAGCAAAATCCTCGGGTGCGCGTCGGCATCTTGAACATAGCTTCTCCGGAAACGCATTGGATCAATCTCAGCGAGAAGCCCTTCGAATGGATTTTGCGCGTGAAGTGGCTGCCGGATTCACAGCGTGTCAGCGTGCAAACCATGACGCGGCCGCAAACCGAAGGCTATTTGTTCTTTGCCAATGTCAAAACCAGCGAAACGAAGCTGATCCTCACCGAAAACGATGCCTACTGGGTCAATGTAACCGATGATCTGTTCTTCCTTCCCGACGGCGAACATTTTCTTTGGGCTTCCGAGCGCGATGGTTTCATGCATCTTTATCGCTTCAATATGGACGGCACGCTGATCAATAAAATCACTTCGGACGACTGGGCTGTCGCTTCTTCCGGCGGCGTTGCTTTTTGGGTGCGCCAAGCCGTCGTCGGCATCGACCACCAGAACGACTGGCTCTACTTCACTGCTCTCAAAGATTCTTCCATCCAGCGCAATCTCTACCGCATCAAGCTCGACGGCTCCGGCCTCACCCGCCTCTCACCCGAGTCCGGAACGCACGGCATTTCCATGTCGCCCAACGCCAAATTCTATTTCGACAATTTTTCCAACGCTCGCACGCTTCCCGCTCTGCGACTCCACTCCGCTGACGGCAAGCTTCTGCAGACTCTCGCTGCGCCTCGCCCGGAACTGCTTCCCGCAGGAATTCAGTATCCCGAATTTCTCACCATCCCTGCTGCCGACGGCTTCGCCATGCCCGCGGAAATCCTCAAACCCGCCAATTTCGATCCCGCGCGCAAATATCCCGTGATTCTTTATGTGTACGGCGGCCCTTCCGCGCCTTCCGTCCTCGACGCCTGGACTACGGGCGACCTGCTTGCTGATCAATTGTTGCTGCAGGACGGATTCATTCTCATCACCATCGATAACCGCGCCTCGACAGCCATCAGCAAGAAACTGGAGAACACCATTCCCGCCAATCCCACTGCTTCAGAGACCGACGATCTGGTCGCCGGCATTCGTTGGTTCAAGTCCCAGCGGTGGGTCGATCCCTCGCGCTTCGGCGTATGGGGCTGGAGCGGCGGCGGGACGATGACCCTGAACATCATGACCCGCTCAAAGGAAATCAAGGCGGGCATCTCCGTTGCTCCCGTCACGGACTGGCGCTACTACGATTCCAAGTGGGCCGAATCTCTCATGAAGCTGCCTTCAACCAACGGCGAAGCCTACGATCGCACCTCGCTCGTCAAACACGCCGGCGACCTCTCCGGCCATCTGCTGATTGTCTATGGCACGTACGACGACAATGTGCATCCGCAGAACGAACAGGCATTCACCAACGAACTCGTCGCCCACGACATTCTCTTCGAAACAATGGTCTACCCCATGCGCAAGCATGGCATTGCCGATCGCCCTGCGACCATCCATCTCTACCGCACCATGCGCGTGTTCTGGCAAAAAAATCTCTAGCTCGTGGAAACTTCATGGGAACAATTTCTATCGCTCCTGTCGACCGGCTTTTCATTCTCACCGGCGCCGGCATCAGCGCGGAGAGCGGCATTCCCACATTTCGCGATGCGGGCGGCCTCTGGCGGAAATATCGCATCGAGGAAGTCGCCTCTCCTTGTGCTTGGCGCCGCGATCCGCGCCTGGTTTGGGATTTCTATTCCATGCGCCGCCGCGTCGCCTCCGAGGCCAAGCCCAATCCCGGACACTTCGCCCTCGCCGCCCTTGAACGGACCATTCACGACCGCTTCTTCCTGTGTACTCAGAATGTCGACAATCTTCACGAGCTTGCCGGCTCCCAACGTATTCTCCATATGCATGGCGAACTCTTCAAAAGTCGCTGCGATTCCTGCAACGCGCCGCCCTTTGACGACGCCAATCTCTACGAATCACCCGCGGATCTGCCACGTTGTTCTTGCGGCGCACTCATTCGTCCGCACATTTGCTGGTTTGGCGAAACTCCATTTCATCTTGACCGCATTTTCGAAGCGCTCCGCGAGTGTACCCTGTTCGCGGCGATCGGCACTTCGGGTACTGTTGAGCCCGCGGCAAGTTTCGTTTCCCAAGTTGCCGCTCGCGCCAGAACCTTCTATGTCGGCCCGGAAGCTCCGGCAAACAGCACCATCTTTGACCATTGCATCCTCGGAAAGGCCGGCGAACTTCTCCCCGCTCTCTTCACGTTTGACTGAGGCTCCCGTCTTTACCCTATGGCCCGCTCGGCACTTCTCGGGCATCATTTGATCATGGCGCTTTCTACAAATCCGGTTCCTCAAGACTCGCGCAAATCACCCTGGAAAAATCCGTACGTTTATTCAGGAGCGATGCTAGTATGCGTGGCGATTTACGTCGGCTTCGTCTTGCTGACCCGCTACGAGTCAAATCGCGATTTCGAACGCCGCGATGCCGCCCAAAAAGCCGAACAGCGGCGCGAGGAAGATCGCCGAGCCGTCGAGCAACTGGGCGGATCGGATCTCGCCATACGCTCTCTCTACGTTTCTCCCCCTCAGATTCATCGCGGAGAAAAAGCGCAGCTTTGCTACGATGTCGCCAACGCGAAGACCGTCACGCTCGATCCTCCCGAGGGCGAGGTGTGGCCTTCGCATTCCCGCTGCGTGGATCTGACCCCCAAGAAAACCACCACGTATACGCTGACGATTGCCGATACTTCCGGGAAGACGGCCACGCAAAGCGTGGAACTGCAAGTTCATTAGCCTACCGGTGCGTCTGTAAGTATATGTATTACCAATCACTTGTAAAATGGGCGGATCCCCGCGGTTTCCCGACACGTTCCGGCTCTCTTCTCCTCTTGTCCCTTTATTTCTCTACCCTCTATAATAAGAGGACGCGGAGTCCGGCGAGGCTGGACTCCGCGTCATTTTTCTCTATAGCGGAAAATTATGTCTGACCCTCTTGCAGCAATTAGGAAAAAGCTCCAGCAGGAAATCGATTCGCTGGAACACGAACTCAGTGTGGAACTCCCCAAGGAGATCGCCGTGGCACGCGCGCATGGTGACCTTTCCGAGAATGCCGAGTACAAGTTCGCGAAGGAACGCCAGGGATACGTGAACGCAAAAATCGGGCAGCTCAAGAAGCGCATGGGCGATCTTGGCATGCTGAATCTAACCAATATTCCTAAGGACCGAGCCGGCTACGGTTCCCGCATCGTGGTCCTCGACACGCAGCGTAGCATCGAGGTCGAGTACAAGCTCGTGAGCACGGAAGAGGCCGACGCGGAAAAAGGACTTATCTCTACGACTTCTCCCATCGGCCGCGCTTTGCTGAATCGCAAAGTCGGTGATGAAGTACAGGTCGCTACGCCTAATGGACAAAAAGAATTTGAGGTTGTGCGCCTGGTGACGATTCACGAAGAAGCTTAATTCCTTCCGCTCAGCCCGCGGAGAGGTGCAATGTTTTATTGGGGTTCAGGACCGGCTCTCGGCCTTTTAACGTTTCTCGGGTACTTTGTATTTGTCGTGGGGGCCGTCTATCTTTGGCGCCATCGCGAAGAGCTTTCCTACTGGATGGAAAACGAATTCTCTGTCCTGCGTAGAAGTCTTTCCCGCTATGTTCCCTCAGGCCCTTTCTATGAACCTCGTGGCCTGTCGCGTCTTCGCGTTATTCCTTCCACCGTCTTTCAATCGGTTACTAAACTTCCGCAGCGACGCTTTTCCTGGGGCGCCGCTCTTCTTTTCCTCGGCGTCTTCCTGTTCTTGCTCGATTTCTTCGTTTGATCCTCGAGGCCCTGTCACGCCAGTGTAAAATGGGGCTCATATCGCAACCCAGGGCGAGCATAAAAGCTAGCGCTACAGTTAAGACGCAGACCCCCTCGCGGGCCGCAGTTTCTTTGGCCGGCGAATCATTACTCAGCGGCGCGAATCATATTGGCTGCTTGCGCCAGAGGTCACATTTCTGTAATTAGAACCTCGCGTTGTCGGATAACTGATCGCTGATATCTGATATCGTTTCCCCATGCAGCCCTCGCTCATTGTTCACGGCGGCGCCTGGGATATTCCCGATGACGCTGTCGTCGCCTGCCATACCGGTTGTCAGGGCGCTCTGCGCGCCGGTTGGGCCGTGCTTTCCAAAGGCGGCTCTGCTCTCGATGCCATCGAGGCCGCGATCATCGTCCTGGAAGACGATCCCGTCTTCGACGCCGGCTTCGGTTCGCACTTGAACCTCGATGGCCACGTTGAGTGCGACGCGATCGTCATGGACGCTGCCACTCTGCGGGCAGGGTCGGTCGCCGGTCTGCGCCGCGTGAAAAATCCCATTCGCGCGGCACGCGTTGTGCTTGAAAAGTGCCCGCACATGATGCTTATTTCGGAAGGCGCCGAGGACTTCGCTGCCGATCACGGTGTCCCCCTTTGCGATCCCAACGAACTCATCTCTCCCGCCGAGAGTGAGGCGTGGCTGCACTGCCGAAAAGACTCCCACGCGTCCGAACACCATCGCGGCCATGAGCAGGGCACTGTCGGCGCTGTCGCTCTCGATCAGCACGGCAATCTCGTTGCGGCCACTTCCACCGGGGGGACGTGCTGCAAGCTTCCCGGTCGCGTCGGCGATTCTCCGCTGATCGGTTGTGGCTGCTATGCCGATTCTGACACTGGTGGTGTCTCCTCCACGGGTTTCGGCGAAGCTATCATGAAAATCGTGATGGCAAAAACGGCAGCAGACTTTCTTCGTCCAGCGGGTTCTACTCCCACGCGCGCAGCACAAGCCGCCGTGGAGCTTTTGGCGAAGCGCGGTAAAGGCACAGGGGGGCTGATCGTGCTGGACAAAAATGGAACACCCGGTTTCGCCTTCAACACTCCGCGCATGGCGTACGGTTACGTTGCCGCCGACGGCTCCTTCATTACTGCCGTCTAGCCTCGGCGGTCCGCGTTTTTGCTTCTCTCCCATCGTCATCCGGACGGAGAGCCACGCCTTTTGCAGCTCGCAGTGGAGGGATCATGGCGAGATCTCCACGCGAGCAACCCTCAAAGGTCCCGCATCCTTTGGGTCTCTCTCCCACCAATCTTCAGAAACGCATACATCCTGGAATCATCCTATTTACAGTCACCCCCGGCATGAGAAAGGATTGTCGTGATCTTGTTCGCTGTGCGGCGCCGGCCTTGGTCATTTGACGCGCGATTGTCGCGCCGGCATCTTTCAGGAGAAGGCGTATGACGGATCGCGTTTCGAGGCGCCAGTTCTTGCAGACAACCGGCGGGACCACAGCGGCGCTTTTCCTCTGTTCTCACGATTCCAGCCTACGGTCTTCCTCGCTTACGGCGCCCCCCGAAGCCGCTGACTACACACTACACATCAAGGCTGCGCCAATCGAAATCGCACCCAAGCGCATCCTTTCCACGGTCACGTACAACGGCGAATTTCCTGGGCCACTACTCCGGTTCAAGGAAGGCAGCCCCACAATCGTCGACGTCTTCAACGACACCGACACTCCCGAACAGTTGCACTGGCATGGCCAGCGCGTTTCCACCGATGTGGATGGAGCCGCCGAGGAAGGCACTCCTCCCATCCCCGCTCACGGCATGCGCCGTCTCTCCTTCACTCCGAATCCATCGGGCCTTCGCCTCTATCACACCCACAATCGCGCCGGCGCCGACCTTGCCGCCGGGCAATACTCAGGTCAAGTCGGTCCTGTGTTCATTGATCCGAAAGATGAGCCCGGCCGTTTCGATCAAGAGGTTTTTCTGGTGCTGAAGGAATTTGAGCCCACCTTCAGTCGCGGCGGCGACATGCCGCAGAACTTCCTTGTTCCCTCAACTCGCGTAAAAGCGCTTGAAGAAGCCGGCGAGTCTGCCATGAAAGCTTCGCTCGCCAAAGGCACGCCGCACGGCTACGAAGTTGGCTATGCCTCGTTCACGATCAATGGCCGCATGCTTGGTTACGGCGAACCCGTTCGCGTGAAGCAGGGGCAACGCGTGCTTTTTCACATCCTGAATAGCAGCGCCACCGAAATTCGCAGCCTCGCCCTCCCGGGACACTCCTTTCAAGTGTTGGCGCTCGACGGAAATCCTGTTCCCAACCCCGTGCGCGTCCCTGTGCTTTGGCTGGGCACCGCGGAACGCATCTCTGCAACCGTCGAGATGAATCGTCCCGGCATTTGGATTTTGGGCGATCTGGCTGACGACGACCGCCGCCACGGCATGGGCATCGTGGTCGAGTATTCCGGCCGCACCGGCAAACCCGTCTGGCTCGCGCCGCCTGCCTTCAAATGGAACTATGCACGCTTCGCCAAGCCCGCCGCGTCTGCTGCTTCTCCCGATGAAACATTCGAAATGACTTTCGCCAAGGACAACGCCGCCGAAGAAGGTTTCAATCGCTGGTCCATCAACGGCGTCGCCTTCCCCATGACACATGAAGTGATTCCGGCTGCCTTGCATTTGAAGCAAGGCCAACGCTACCGGCTGCACATGCGCAACGCCAGCGATGATATCCATCCTATCCACCTTCATCGCCACAGCTTTGAGGTAACGCGCCTGGCCGGCAAACCCACCGCTGGCATTTTCAAGGACGTTATCATGCTCGGCGGCTACCAGGAAACGGAAGTCGATTTTGTCGCCGACAATCCCGGCCTCACTCTGTTCCACTGCCACCAGCAGCTTCACATGGATTTTGGATTTATGACTGTGTTCGACTATCGCTGATCCAGCCATCTGCCACGCCCACTTTGCAAACATGTCATGGTGAGGACATACGACAAGGATGTCCGAAGAATCTCAATCTCAGCCGCTGCGATAAAAAGGATGTTGCAAGAATCTGCGAGAGCAGTGATATCTTCGGTGCATCCTGCACAGGTGAAAAATTGAAAACATTCACGCTCCTTGCACTTGCGCTGCTCTTCGCCGCTGCCGGCTTCGCGCAGGACAATCGCGACTGGCCCATCTACGGCGGCGCTCCGGAAAACAACCACTACTCCAGCCTCGTGCAAATCAATCGCGGCAATGTGAACAAGCTTCAAGTTGCATGGAGCTTTGATACCGGCGAAGAAGGCGGCCTGCAAACCAGCCCTATTGTTGTTGGCGGCATCCTCTACGGCATTACGCCCACGCAAAAAGTATTCGCGCTCAACGCCGCTACCGGCGCCCTACTTTGGAAATTTGATTCCGGCGTGCATGCCACGCAACCCGACCGCGGTCTGGCCTACTGGTCTGCCGGCAACGACAAACGAATCCTCGTCGGAGTCATGCATTTTCTCTACGCGCTCGATGCCGCCACCGGCAAACCGGCGCCCTCGTTCGGGCAAGGCGGACGCATCGATCTGCGCGAAGGGCTTGGCCGCGAACCCGCCTCCGCGCAATCCATTAGTCTCACCAGTCCGGCCGTCGTTTATAAGGATCTCGTCATAGTTGGCGGCCGCAATCCCGAAACTCTTCCCGCTCCTCCGGGTGACATTCGCGCTTTCGATGTTCGCTCCGGCAAACTTCGCTGGACCTTCCACACCATCCCGCATCCCGGTGAACTTGGTTATAGCACCTGGCCCAAGAACGCCTGGAAATCCAGCGGCGCAGCCAATAATTGGGCCGGCATGTCTCTCGATTCCGCACGCGGCATTCTCTATGTCCCCACGGGCTCCGCGGCGTTCGATTTTTACGGGGCAAATCGTCTCGGCGACAATCTCTTCGCCGATTGCCTGATCGCGCTCAACGCAGAAACCGGCAAGCGCCTGTGGCATTTCCAGGGCGTGCGTCACGATCTCTGGGATCGTGATTTTCCGGCGCCGCCGGTGCTTCTAACCGTGAAGCGGCATGGCAAATCCATCGACGCCGTCGCGCAAGCTTCCAAGCAAGGCTTCGTCTATCTTTTCGACCGCAGCAATGGCTCTACGCTTTTTCCCATCGCCTACCGCAACTATCCTCCCAGCAATATTCCCGGTGAACGCACCGCTCTTCAACAAGGTCTCCCCACCAAGCCGGCTCCCTTTTCGCGCCAGACTCTCACCGAAGATCTTTTGACCAACCGCACAACCGCTGCTCACCAGCTTGCTCTCGAGAAATTTCACGCCTTCCGCAACGCTGGCCAGTTCGTGCCCTTCAGCATTGGTAAAGACACGGTTGTTTTCCCCGGCTTCGATGGAGGAGCCGAATGGGGCGGCGCCGCCGTCGATCCAGAAACTTCCATCATTTATATCAATGCGAATGACATCGCGTGGAGCGGTGCTCTCGCGAAAAACATCCATGAAGACACCACCAGTTCTCTTTACATGAGCCAGTGCAGTATTTGTCACACGGATAATCGCGCTGGTTCTCCTCCGACTACGCCTTCGCTCCTTGCTGTCAGCGAGCGCCTTTCAGCGCAAGCCATCGCCGCTACGATTCAGGATGGCAAAGGCCGCATGCCCGGCTTTCCGAATCTTTCGGGTGAACAAATCTATGCCTTGGTGGATTTTCTCAGCACCGGCGAAAGCAAGGAATTGGCTAGCGTCGTGCCCGAATCCGCCGAAATTCCCTATCACCTAACCGGCTACAAGCGTTTCCTCGATCAGGAAGGTTATCCCGCTGTCGCTCCGCCTTGGGGAACACTCAACGCGATCGATCTGAACACCGGCGAGTACGCATGGAAAATTCCGCTCGGCGAATATCCCGAACTCGCCGCCCACGGACTCAAAAACTCCGGAACCGAGAATTACGGCGGACCCATCGTCACCGCCGGCGGTCTTCTCTTTATTGGCGCCACCAACTACGACAAAAAGTTCCGGGCTTTCGACAAATCCACCGGCGCACTGCTGTGGGAAGCTTCGCTCCCTTTTTCCGGCAATGCCACCCCGGCCACTTATCAAATTAACGGCCGCCAATTCGTCGTCATCGCTGCCGGTGGCGGCAAAGATTCGCGTTCCCGATCGGGCGGGGTCTACGTCGCGTTTGCTCTCCCACAGTAAGACTTAGATTGCCGCTCCGCGGCCAGATTGAAACTTGCCGAGCAAAGCTAGCGTGGATCAATCGCAGCGAGCGCAAGGGAGCTCATTCGTCTCGTGGCTCGCGTCGCCCACGGGTAGCCCTTCCCGCTTGTACGGCTCAGGCTCAGACCGAACAGACAGCTTTTTGCGAGGGTTCAGAACGGAGCAGAACGTCAGCGCGTAATACCCATCTGGTACGCAAGTAAGATTTGCGAGACCGCGTACTGATAGCGGGCGTCCGTATCGTCAATATCCGCTTCGGTCTTCTGCAATTCGGCCTGACTTAACTCGACGATGGCGGCGAGCCCGAGTTTGTAGCGCGCCTGGGATAATTCCAGCGCCAGTTGCGCTTGCTCGCGAAGTTGCTGGGTAACCGAAAGGCGCTCGTAGGCTTTTTCGGTGTCGAGCCACGTGTTGCGGACATCGCGCGCAATATTGTTTTGCAGATCCTGCAAGCGTTTGCGTTTCACCTCGGTGTCCAGATCGGCGCTTTTTGCGCGGGCGTTGAACAGAAATCCGTTAAAGACAGGAATGTTGATATTCACACCGGCGGCGCCGTACCAGTTTGTAATGTTGTCGTTTCGAATCGGGGCTGCTCCCACTACACCGTTGGCGGATACCGTTGGCCACCAGAGGTCGTGTTCCGCCTTGCTGAATTTTGTGGCGGCGGTGACTTCGTCTTCCAGCGCTCTTACCTCCGGGCGCTGGTTGAGCGCCTGTTGAATCAAAGGAGCAGCGTCAACAGCAGGCGGCGTATTTTGAGATGGGGGCTCGATCGGCGCGAAATCCTGGCGATCGGGATAGCCGAGAATCGCGGAAAGGGTGGAGAGAGAAGCCTCGTAGCTGTTCTGGGATTCCAGGAGCAGGAGCTTGGCGCGAGCGAAGTCTACTTTGCTGAAACTCAAATCGACATCCGATTTCAATTTGGCATTGGTGAGGGCCTGCACCTGGTCAACGAGGTCCTGCCTCGCTTTTACCGTCTCCTCGGCCACGTGGAGGAGCGCCTTGGTCTCGAGAGTGTTGTAAAAGGCTTCGTCGACAGCCAGGACAATTTGCTGCTGAGTGGCGATGGCATTCTGGTCCTGCGCCTTGCCCTGGAAGACGGAGTTGGCGACCAGGTTTTGCGTGCGGCCGAAATCGGTGATCAACTGGCTGACCGCGGCGCCGGCGGCAACCCTGGGATACACGGTTGGGTTGTTCAGGAAGCCCGCGGAAATGCGGCTGCCGGGATCGGAGCCGACGGCGGTAACGCTCAAGCCCACTTGAGGATAGAGCGCAGCGCGGGTCGCTCGAGCGAATTCGCGCGCTTGCAACGCCTGCAATTTGCCGACAGTAATTTGCGGATTGGTTTTGATGGCGGTAGCTTCCGCCTCTTGCAAAGTGATTTGCCGAGTAGCAGGAGTAGTGGTTGGCGAGGGAGTGGCGGACGCGGGAGTCGTTGGCATCTGTTGGGCGACGGACGGAACCGCAGACACAGCGAGTAACATTGCCGCCAGTTGAATGGACAGCTTCACGACACCACCTCCGGGACATGGGCATGTTTTCTTCCGTGAATGATGAGATAAACCGCAGGCACCAGAAAGACGGTGACCAGGACGGAGACTCCCAGGCCGCCAATCACCGCGCGTGCCAGAGGCGCGTATTGTTCGCTGCCGGCCTCGATGCCAAGAGCCATGGGAATCAACCCGAGCAAGGTGGCGAGAGACGTCATGAGAATCGGGCGCAAGCGAACTTTGCAGGCTTCCACGACGGCTTGCTTGAGGGGCAGGCCGCGGCGGTGAAGGATGCCGGAGAATTCGACGATCAAAATGCTGTTGGAGACCACGATGCCGGTCATCATGATCACACCCATGAGGGACATGATGTTAAGCGTGGTACCGGTCATCCAAAGAATGATGAGTACGCCGGCGAGGCCCGGGGGGATGGCAGTGAGAATGATGAAAGGATCGATGAACGAGCGGAACTGCGCCATGAGAACCAGATAGACCAGGATGACAGCGAGAAGCAGGCCGAGAGCAAACCGGAGGAAGGATTGATTCATGCCGACGACGGCGCCCTGGACACGGATGGTGGCATTCTTGGGAAGCGTCAAGCCTTTCAGCAGGCGATTAACCTCGTTGTTGACGCCGCTGAGGTCCTCGGTGCGCGGCATGACGTAGACATCGACAACGCGCCGGATTTGGTAGTGATCGACTTCGGTAGGAGTGTTGATCGGCTCGATTTTGGCAACTGACTCTAAGGGCGTGTAGGAGGCATTTTTTGGTGCGCGCAAGGGAATATTGCGGAAATCGGTCATGGACATGTTGCCGACTTTTTCGTTGGAGTATTGCACCGTGAGCATGTAGTTGTTGCCGGTTTTGGGATCGATCCAATAACTGGGAGCGATCATGCCGTCGGAAGTGAGAGCGGTGATGACATTGTCGACGACATCGCGCGGGGTAAGGCCCAGGAGGCTGGCTTGTTGGCGATCGATATTGAGTTCCAGGCCGGGGAAATCGATCGCCTGCGGGATCAGCACGTCGCTGACAAGCTTGGAGCCTTTGAGCTGAAGGGCGAGGTTACGGGCGATGCTGTAACCTTCGTCCAAATTATTGTCGCTGACTTGAATGTCCAGGGGCGCGGGTAAACCCTGGTTCACCACCGAGTCGACGAGGCCGCCGGCCTGCAAATAAATGCTGAGCTGCGGAACATCACTGGCCAGCTTTTCGCGCACGCGCTCCATGTATTCGTAGCTTCCAACCTTGTGATGCTCGCGCAGGTTAATTTGCACGAACGCGGTATCCATTGCGGAGTTGCTGGTGTAGATGGCGGAAAGGTCGGGCGTGATACCGACATTGGAAACGATCATCTCCAGATCGCTCTTGGGAATGACGGAGCGGATATCGCGTTCAACCTCCGCGATGTATTTGTCGGAGACTTCCAGGCGAGTGCCGGAGGGAGCCTTGACGTTGATCACGAATTGACCGGGGTCCGTGCGCGGGAAGTAAGCACGTCCGACAAAGGGGAAAAGCACGGCGAAGAGTACCACGATGAAAGCGAGGATGTAGATGGCGGTACGGCCCGGTCGTTCCAACGCGCTCGTCACTTTGCCTTCGTAATAGTTCAACAGGCGCTGGAAGGATTCGTTGAACTTGTGGACCAGTTTGCTGAGCCAGCTTTTGGGATTCTCGTGGCTCTGTTCGCCGTGAGCGTCGAGGCGAATGAAATAGGCGCAGTAGAGAGGAACGACGGTCATGGCAAAAATGTAAGAAGCGAAGATGGAAATGACCACCCCGAGGGCCAGGTCCGCGAAGAGGTAGCGACTGACGCCATAGAAGAAACTGACCGGGAAAAAGACGATGGAGGTCGTGGAAGTGGCGGCAAGCACCGCGAGAGCGACCTCCATGCCGCCTTTTTCCGCCGCTTCGCGAGGAGCCACGCCTTGCTCCATGAAGCGGAAGATGTTTTCGAGTACGACCACGGAGTCGTCGATCAGACGTGAGAAAGCGAGCGCCAAGCCTCCCAGAAGCATGGTGTTGATGGAACCACCCATGGCGTTCATGACCAGAAAACAGGTCAAAGCAGAAAGTGGAATGGAGAGTAGCACGGCGAATGTGGCGCGCGGGCTGCCGAGAAACAAGCAGAATCATCAGAGCCGTCAGCGCGAGACCGATGCCGCCTTCTTTCAATAGGTTGAGCACCGCGGTTTTTACGAAGATGGATTGATCGAAGACCACCGCGGTCTTCAACACATCCGGGACGTCGACCAAATCTTGGATGGCTTCTTTGATTCCGTTGACGATCGCGATGGTGTTGCTATCGCCCCCCTGCTTCAAAATCGGGATGTACACCGATTTTTGGCCGTCAATCCTGACGATGTTGCTTTGAATGGCGCCGGCGTCTTCCGCTTTACCGACGTCGGCGACCAACACCGAGCCAAGGCCCACGCTCTTGAGCGGGACCTGGTTGATCTGCTCGACTTTTGGAACCTGGCTGTTGGCGTAAATGTTGTAGTCGCGGTTGCCAATGCGCACGTCGCCCGCCGGCAAAATCAAGTTGGAGCTATTGATGGCACTGACCACATCCATGAGGCTGAGTTGGTGAGCTTCCAGCTTGACGGGATCGACGAATACCTGGATCTGCCGGTAGGTTCCACCAAAAGGTTGCGGGACGGAAGCACCTGGCACATTTGCGACCTGATTCCTGACCTGGAACTGGGCGAGGTCTTTCAGTTGCGTTTCGCTGAGACCCTGGCCTTTCAGCGTGAGCAGGCACACAGGCAGGCTGGAGGCGTCGAACTTCAGCACCACGGGAGGCAGGGTTCCTGGCGGAAGCCGGCGCAAGTCTGCCATGGCGAGATTGGCAATGTTGCTGAGTGCGGCGTTGGCATCGGTGCCGGGCTGAAAATAAATTTTGATGAGACTGACGCCGGTGAGGGAGCGCGATTCGATGTGGTCGATGTTGCTGCCAAGAGTGAAGAATCGCTCGAAGGTGTTGGTAATGTCGGCTTCAATTTGTTGCGGAGGCATGCCAGCGTAGAAGGTAGCAACTACGACGACAGGGATGTTGACCTGCGGGAACAAGTCCACCGGCATGCGCACCATGGTGGTGACGCCAACCACTGCGACCACCAGACAGACCATGATGATGAAATACGGATATGCCAGAGCAAACTTCGGCATTAATAACCTCCTGCCGGGCCGTGCTCGCCGGGAGCAATGTGTTTCGGCTGAATGTTCATCCCGCTGCAAAATTCATTTCGGGTTCCAGGAGAAGGCATCGGCGCCAGATGCGTCATGAGGCCACCTCCGGTGCGGGATCCTTCCGGTGAATCACCAGATAGACGGCGGGCACGAGAAAGACGGTCAATACGACGGACATTCCTAGACCGCCGATCATCGCGCGGGCCAGCGGGGCGTATTGTTCGCTGCCCGCTTCCACGCCGAGTGCCATGGGCAGCAGAGCCAGCAAGGTGGCGAGGGAAGTCATCAGGATGGGGCGCAAGCGCACTTTGCAGGCTTCCACCACCGCTTGTTTCAATTCCATTCCGCGGTCGTGCAGGATGCCAGAAAATTCCACGATCAAAATACTGTTGGACACCACGATGCCGGTCATCATGATCACGCCCATCAGGGACATGATGTTCAGGGTGGTGTGCGTCATCCACAAGAAGAGGATCGATCCCGCGAGCCCGGGAGGGATGGCCGTCAGGATGATGAAGGGATCGATAAAGGAGCGGAACTGCGCCATCAGCACGAGGTACACCAGAACGATCGAGAGCAGCAGACCCACACCGAAGCGCGCGAAGGATTGGCTCATACCCACGACCGCGCCCTGAACTCTGACGCGGGCATTTTTCGGCAACGTGAGACCCTTTAGCAGGTGTTGAACCTGGGAGTAGACGCTACTGAGATCCTCGCTCTTGGGCATCACGAAGACATCGACGACGCGGCGGATCTGATAGTGGTCGACTTCCGTAGGCGTGTTGATGGGCACGATCCTGGCGACCGATTGCAGCGGTGTGTAAGAGGAGGAAGTTTCGGCGCGCAGCGGAATGTTCTGGAAATCCGACATGGTCATGGAAGCGATTTTTTCGTTGAAATACTGCACCGTCAGCATATAGTTGTTGCCGCTCTTCGGATCGATCCAGTAGCTGGGCGCGATCATGCCGTCGGAAGTAAGCGCGGTGATGACATTGTCCATCACGTTTTTCGGGGTCAATCCGAGCAGGCTGGCTTGTTCGCGATCGATGTTCAATTCCAGTCCGGGATAATCGATATCCTGCGGAATCAGAACGTCGCTGACGAGGTTCGAGCCTTTCAGTTGCAACGCAATTGTTCTGGCGATGCCATATCCTTCGGCCAGATTGTTGTCGCTCACCTGAATGTCCAGCGGAGCCGGCAAGCCCTGGTTCACCACCGCATCCACCAACCCGCCCGCCTGAAAGTAGGTGCTTAATTCAGGAAGGTCGTCCGCGAGTTTTCGCCGCACCCGTTCCATGTATGCGTAGCTCCCCAGGCGATGTCCCTCGGTGAGGTTCACCTGCACAAACGCCGTGTGCATCGCGGAGTTGCTCGTGTAAATCGCGGAAATGTCCGGTGTAATGCCGATGTTGGAGACAATCATCTCCAAGTCTTTTGCGGGGATGAGGGAGCGAATATCCTGTTCTACTCTGGCGACGTACTTGTCCGTGACTTCCAGACGCGTGCCGGTTGGAGCCTTCAGGTTAATCAGGAACTGCCCGGGATCCGTGCGTGGGAAATAGGCGCGCCCCGCAAACGGAAAAATCAACGCGACGGCCAGCACGATTCCCCCGAGAAGGTAGGCGGTGGTCCTTCCGGGCCTGACGAGCGCGCGTGTCACATATTTTTCGTAATAAGCGAGAAGTCGCTGGAATAACAAATTGAATCGATAAACGATCTTGGAGAGCGCGCCCAACGAAGTGCTTTGTTGTTCCTTTTCTGCGTGAGCATTTTCTGTGTGCGCGTCCGGGCGGATGAAGTGCGCGCAGTACAGGGGCACGACGGTAAGCGCAAATATGTACGAAGCAAAGATGGACAACACCACGCCGAGGGCCAGGTCGGTGAACAGGTAGCGGCTGACGCCATAGAAAAGCGTCACCGGGAAGAACACGATGGACGTTGTGCAGGTTGCCGCCAGTACCGCAAGAGCGATCTCCGATCCGCCTTTTTCCGCAGCCACCGCCGGCGGCGCGCCGTGTTCCATGAAGCGGAAGATGTTCTCCAGCACCACGACGGAATTGTCGATCAGTCGCGAAAAGGCCAACGCCAGACCGCCTAGCAGCATGGTGTTAATCGAGCCGCCCATTCCGTTGACCACCAGGAAACAAGCGAGAGCCGAGAGCGGAATGGAGAGCAGCACGGCAAAAGTCGCACGCGTGCTTCCCAGGAACAGCAAGATCATCAGCCCGGTAAGCAGCAGCCCGATGCCGCCTTCTTTTAGAAGATTCTTGAGAGCCGTTTTGACGAAGATGGACTGGTCAAACACCACTGCGGTCTTCAGAACATCGGGCACATCAACGAGGTGCCTGGTAGCGTCCTTGACGCCATTCACGATGGCGATGGTGTTGCTCCCGCCGCCTTGTTTCAAAACCGGGATGTACACGGATCGTTGCCCATCGATGCGTACAATGTTGGTCTGAATGGCGCCGGAATCCTCGGCCTTGCCGACGTCGGCCACCAAAATCGAGCCGAGGCCGACGCTCTTGAGAGGAATTTGATTGGCGTCGGAAGGTTCGGGGACCTGACTATTGGCGTAAATGTTGTAGTCGCGATTTCCGATGCGCACATCGCCTGCCGGAAGAATCAGATTGGAGTCGTTCACGGCGGCGACGACATCCATGAGGCTGAGCTGGTATGCCTCCAGCTTCACCGGGTCGACATACACCTGAATCTGCCGGTACGTTCCGCCAAATGGTTGTGGCACCGAGGCGCCCTTCACGTTGGCAACTTGATTCCGCACTTGAAATTGCGCCAGATCTTTC
>CAVTMR010000022.1:0-98612 GCA_963735825.1 Candidatus Acidiferrales bacterium | reverse complement strand
CTACATAACCATTCCCTCTGGTTGCGCTGGTTCGTCTTCCTTTTCTCCACCATCACCGCATCTGCCCTCCTCTATCATTATGCGGAAGAGCCGATGATTGCTCTGGGCCACCGCCTCAGCAACCAGCTTCAGGAACGTCACGACGCGCCCGAAGTCGCTCCGGCGAATTGAATTTGCATTCCACCCTCGGCGTCTTAGGGTCTCGCGGGACTGCCTTCTGAGGCGGTCCGCAAACAACCATTGTTGCCCCACCCGATTCCACCAACCCGCCGTTTCCTGATCCCTAATTCCTGATATACCCGCTCGCTATTCCCGCACCACGCTTCTGTGCTTAAATATTCCCTTCGGCCGCATAACGTGACCACTTTCTACATCGAACAATTCGGCTGTCGCGCCACACAAGCCGACGGCGCCGCTATCGAGCGCCAATTGCGGGACCAGGGCTGCGGCATCTCTTTCGATCGCTCTTCTGCGGACGTCGTTATTCTCAATACTTGCACCGTCACCGCCGCCGCCGACGCTCAAGCCCGCGACGCCATCCGCAAAATCCACTCGGCGAATCCTTCCACTCGCATCATTGTCACCGGTTGTTACGCGCAACGCGCCCCGGAGGAGATCGCCCGTCTCGCCGGAGTTTCCTTCGTCGTCGGCAATTCCCACAAACCGCAAGTTGCTCGCCTGGCACAGGAGCTTCCTGCCGCACCCATTCTCTCTAACCCTACACTAAGGATTCTGGAAACGCCGTCTGCTTCATCCTGCGATACCGGGATCGAGACTATTCCTTACCACTCCGCTCCCATCCTTACTGGCAACATTTCAGACCTCACCGATGTGCTCGTCGCGCCGGTCCTTGGCGGGGAAGGGAATCACACCCGCCCAACCCTCAAGATCCAGGACGGCTGCAATTCGCGCTGCTCTTTCTGTGTGATCCCGTTTGTTCGCGGCAAGTCCCGCAGTGTGCCACCAAATGCGGTTGTTTCTGAAATTCAACGTCTCGCCAATGCTGGCTTTCTCGAGATCGTTCTTAGCGGCATCAATCTCGGCACCTACGGACGCGATCTTTCTCCCCGTGTCGAATTCCTCGGTCTTCTCCGCCGCATTCTCGACGAAACTCCCGTGCAACGCCTCCGCATCAGCTCCATTGAACCTCTCGACGTTACCGCCGACCTCATCGATCTTTTTGCTTCCACCGATCGCATCGCCCCTCATTTCCACATGCCCCTGCAATCTGCGTCAGACCGTATCCTTGCTGCCATGCATCGTTGGTACCGCGCCGAGCACTATTCCCGCCGTGTTGAACTCATTCGCGACCGCCTCCCGCACGCCGCTATCGGCGCCGACGTCATCACCGGTTTCCCCGGCGAAACCGATGCGGATCACCGTGCCACTCTGGGCTTCATCGAAGATCGTCCCTTCACCTATCTCCACGTGTTCTCTTATTCACAACGCCCCGGCACCAAAGCCGCGTCCCTCCCGAATCATCTCCCAGGCCGCATCGTCAAAACCCGCGCCCGCGAACTGCGCGCCCTTGCCGATGCCAAATCTGCCGCCTTTCGTAATTCCCAAATCGGCCGTACGTTGCAACTCCTCACCCTGCGTCGCGGCCCGGCTCACACTCATTCCACCCCTGCTCTCTCAGAAAACTATCTGTCCGTGGAGTTCCCGCTTGTCCTTCCACCCAATCAATTCGTCACCGCCTCTGTCACTCGTCTCAACGGTACAGTCCTTCTTGCATTGCCCCTTGAGCCTGCGCTCGTGTAAATTGGCCCTGCGGTTAGACTGGACGGTTCATGTTCGTTCTCGGTATCTCCACATTAGGGCGCAGTTCCGCCGTCGCACTCCTGAATGATCGCGGTGTCCTCTTTGCGATCGAAGAGGAAAAACTCACTCGTCTGCAGGACTCCACGGAAGTCCCTCGGCTCGCGCTCGACCGCTGCCTCCTTGAGAATCATTTGAAACTTTCTGAAATCCGCGCCATCGGCCTCGCCGATCGCGTTCTTCCCGCTGCGCGCTCTCGCGGCAAGCGTCATGTCCGTTCCGCCGCGCAAGAGCTTCTTCACCAGCTTCTGCGCGACGGCCCGCGCCCTGCCCACTTCGACCATCATCTTTGTCACGCCGCCAGCGCTTACTACACCTCCGGCTTCGACCGTGCCTTGGTTCTTTCCCTCGATCAAGGCGTCGGCTCACAGTCTGGCCTGATCGCCCTCGGCGATGGCGACGAGCTAGAGCCCCTGCTCGCCGTTAAATTTCCTGATTCTCTCGGTTGGTTCTACTCGCGCGTCACGGAACTTGTTGGGCTCCGTCCACTTCGCGATGAGCACAAGATTCAATGGCTCAGCAAAGATGGCCAACCGGAATTTCTTCCCGTGTTCCGCAAATTGTTTGTGTGGAAACCCAACGGCAGCTTCGCTCTCAATCGCCGCTACTATCTGTCCGGCCCGGACCATCGCGGCATTTTCTCGCCTCAGTTTTATCGTGAACTCGGTCTTTCCTCGCGCGGTTTTGCCCGCACCCCTGCGTGGCGTGCCAACATTGCTCGCAGCGCCCAGGATTATGTCGAAGAAGTTGTCCTGCAGCTCGCCAGCAATTTTCGCGAACGCACTTCCGCGCGTTCTCTTTGCCTCGCCGGCGGCTTGTTCTTGAATGTTTTGCTCGTGCGCGCCCTCGAATTGCGCGGCGGCTTTGACCACGTCTACGTCCAGCCGGTCTCCGGCAATTCTGGCACCGCCCTTGGCGCCGCTTATCTCGCGCTCAAGAAAACTACCGGCCATTCCACCCGCGCTCCGTTGGCCACTCTTTCCCTCGGCATGCACGCCGATTCCCAGGAAATTAAGACTGTCCTCGACAACTGCAAAATCACCTATCACTACCTCTCCGGCGAAGACGAACTCGTCGGCGAAGCCGCGCGCCTCCTCCATCGCGACAAAATCGTCGCCTGGTGCCAGGGCCGCTCCGAATTCGGGCACCGCGCCCTCGGCAATCGAAGCTTGCTTGCTTCACCTTTTTCCGAATACATCGTGGAGAACGTCAACCAGTACATCAAGCACCGCGAGGAATTTCATCCCTTCGCTCTTTCGGTCCCTGCGGAACGCGCCGCCGACTACTTCGAAGCTTCTCCCAACTGCCGCTTCATGGCTTCACTCGCCACGCTCACCAAACCCGTCGCCGGTCTCGAACGCTTCGCCTTCCATGGCAACGCCATTCGTGTTCACACCGTCGAGCGCAGCGCCAATCCTCTGTTCTGGAAACTCCTCCACAAATTCGGCGAGTCCGCCCCCGCTCCCATCCTCGTGAACACTTCTTTCAACCTCTTCGGCGAGCCTCTCGTCACCGATCCCCGCGGCGCGGTCCGCAGTTTCTACTGCGCCGGCATCGACGCCCTAGCCCTAGGCCCCTTCCTCCTCGTGAAATGACGCAGCCGTAGCAAGACTTCACCGCCACTCTGCCTTCAAATGTTGAATTGTCAACTCGATGTTCTGCGCAAAATCGAAGCGCTTGTCATCCTGAGCGAAGCGAAGGACCGCAACTTGACCCTCACTCCAACCCTTCACCCTTCGAATATCACCTGCGCCAACGCCTGCTCCGCCGTATGCGTAATACTCACCGCAATATTTTTCACGCCCAACCCATCCGCAATTTTCTTCGCTTCTCCCTTTAGCGCCAACGTCGGCCGCCCTCCTCGCTGTCGCACCACTTCCACATCCACCCAGCGCACCCCGTGGCTCCAGCCCGTCCCGAGCGCCTTCATCGCCGCCTCTTTCACCGCGAATCGCCCCGCGTATCGCTCGTACTTATTCTTGAACTGCTCGCAATACGCCACTTCATCCGGGGTGTACACCCGCCGCAGGAACCGCTCTTTTTGCGCTTCAATGACCGCCTGAATCCGTGGCACTTCCGCAATGTCAATTCCCATTCCCACGATCATGGCTCACCTTTGGTAGCCGCTTCTCTACACCGCGTGGCGCCCGTTTCTTACCTTCCCTGGTTGCGATTATACTGTTGAGATTGTGGCTGCCACGAAAACATTCAGAAGAAATCATCGCACGCGTCAACACGCAAAGGCCCCCGGGCACCGTCCCTCCGTTTCTTCGCCGTGGTTGCTGAAGCGCTCCGCCGGACTAAAAGTTTTACAACTCGCTTCCTTGACGAAAATTCCCTGGCTTGTCCATGGCTTCAGCACGCGCCCCGGCGGAACCAGCGTCCTCGACGGAAAGAAAGTTCTGAATCTTGGCTTCATGGAGTGGGATTCCCGCGAAGGCGTAACAGCAAATCGCCGCCTCTTGCAATCCGCTGTCGCTGCTAAAAGCTCTACTCTGCTCCCCCTGAAGCAGATCCATTCCGACGTCGTTCACCTTTTCTCGAAGCCTGCCGCCGAGCCTGCAAAGGGCGACGCCTCACTTACAAACAGCCCTGGGCTGTTGCTGGGCGTGCAAACTGCCGATTGCGTGCCCATTCTCCTCGTTGATCCCAAGAAGCGCGTCGTCGCCGCTGTTCATGCTGGTTGGCGTGGCACGCTCGCTCGCATCGCTCAAAAGACCATTGGCCGCATGCAACTCGAATTCGGCTGCAAACCTGCCGACCTTCTCGCCGCGCTTGGTCCTTCCATCGGCCCTTGTTGCTATGAAGTTGGCGTCGAACTTGTCACCAAATTCACCGCCCAATTCGCTGACGCGCACGATTATTTCGACGAGCCACGCACGGGTGACGAACCCAATCCCATTCAATGGCTCAACATGGCACCTCCGGGCCACCAGCCTCCCCCGAAGAACGTGCGCCTCGATCTTCGTAAGGCTAACCGCTCTCAACTCATCGCTTCAGGCCTGCGCCCCAACAACATTTATTCCACTGACCTGTGTACCGCCTGCCGCACCGATCTCCTCTTCAGCTACCGCCGCGAAGGCCCACTCTCCGGCCGCCTGATGTCCGTCGTCGGAATTCGCTCCATAAGGTAAAATGCCGCCATGAATTTCCATCTCGCTCAAATCAACATCGGCCGTCTCGTCGCACCTCTGGACGATCCCAAGATCGCCGGCTTTGTCGCCCAACTCGATCCCATCAACGCTCTCGCGGATGCGGCTCCCGGTTTTGTCTGGCGCCTGCAATCTGCTTCTGGAAACGCCACCGAACTCGCCTACAACGACGACCCCTTCGTCATCGTCAACATGTCGGTCTGGACTTCCGTCGAAGCGTTGCGCAACTACGTCTACACGTCCAGACACATCGAGGCTTTTCGCGATCGCGCCAAGTGGTTTGAAAAAATGGACAAGCCTCACTACTGTCTCTGGTGGATTCCCGCCGGCCACATCCCGGGCGTCTCGGAGGGCCGCGAGCGTCTGGAGCGCTACCAGCAGCACGGTCCTACGCCGTACTCCTTCTGGTTCTCCAAGCTCTTTCCCGCCCCGGTGCAAGAGGTCGCACATGCTTAACAACCTGTCGGAATCGCCAAAGCTGTCATTCTGAGGGCGTCCAACGAGGATGCTCGAAGAATCTCAACTCTAAAGTTTGGGAATGTTCCCGCGCTGCGAAGAGTGTCCTCCTCACTGCTTCTACTGGATCACGCTCAGCGGCGAACTCTTCACGTCCATCAGCGCCAACTGCCCGCACGCCGCCATCACGTCCCGCCCCCGCGAATACCGCACAAACGCCGGCACGCCCTTGTCCGTCAAAACCTTCTGAAATTTGTTGATCGTTTCCGCGCTCGATTCCTTGTACGGCAGCTCACCCGGATTCCACGGAATCAGGTTCACCTTCACTCGATCCACCGCCGCCAGCAATTTCACCACTCGCCGTGCGTCTTCCACCTTGTCGTTCACGCCGCCCAGCATCACATACTCAAACGTCAAATGCTCCCAATTCCGCAGTGGGTACATTCGGCAAGCTTCCATCAGCACCTTCAGCGGATACTTCTTGTTGATCGGCATCAACACATCGCGCTGCTCATCGCACGACGCATTCAACGATATCGCCAGCTTCGGCCGGACCTCTTCCTTCCCCAGTCGCTCAATTCCTGGCACCACTCCGCTCGTCGAGAGCGTCACCCGTTTCGCCGAAAGCCCCACTCCCTTCGCATCCAGCAAGATCCGCAACGCCGCGATCACATTCTCGAAATTCAGTAGCGGCTCGCCCTGCCCCATCAACACCACATTGGTTCGCGCCGCAAGCGCCGAACATCCCTCCTCGCCTTCGGCCTTTTCCATTTTCCCGGCGCTCTCTTTTCCTCCCATCTCCACCAATGGCAACAACACCTGCGCAAGCATTTCGCCCGCCGTCAAATTGCGGATCAGCCCCAACTTTGCTGTCAGGCAAAACTGGCAATCCACCGCGCAGCCCGCTTGCGTCGATATGCAAATCGTCTGCCGCCCTTCGCTCGGCATGAACACGGCTTCCACCGCCGCAGGCTTCATTCGTGCCGTTTTTGGTATCCCTGCCGATGCTTCTTTCCCAGCACTCAATCCGAACAGGTACCTCACCGATCCATCGCTCGATTCGTACCTTTGCCGCACAACCGGCAAGCTGACTGCCGCCTCTTGCCGAAGCTTCTCTCGCAGTGCCGCTGGCAAGTTCGTAAAGCTCGCAACGTCAAACTTTCTCTCCGCATACAGCGCGTGGTAAATCTGCCCGCCCCTATACGCCGGCTCTCCCAGCGCCTTGCAGTACGCCTGCAGTTCTTCCCGCGATTTTCCCAGCAATTCCATCAATGCCAAACCTCACTTATTATTCTCTCATTTTCCCGCAATCTGCTCTTTTGCCATTCCGCGCCCCCCATTGTCACCGGGCCAATGCTCCTCTCGTTCTGTGTCTCCTAGCGTACCGAGTTTCCCTGTTCAGTAGGGTTCTTAGCGAGGTGCCACACTACGTTACACCACTCCTCCAGCCCACAAAAAATTGACAATAAAGCAGTTATCTAACTCTCGCCTCCGGCCCCACCCTATGCCACAATGTCTTATGACTTCGACTACGCGCGACATCCATCGCCACGTCCTCCCCAACGGACTCGTTGTCATCACCGAAACTATGCTGCACGTCCGCTCCGTCTCCGTTGGCATCTGGGTTCGCAACGGTTCCCGCCGCGAAGCCCCCACCGAAAACGGCCTTGCTCATTTTCTCGAGCATATGGTTTTCAAGGGTACCGAGCGCCGTTCCGCCGAAGATATCGCCCGCGAAATGGACTCCGTCGGCGGCATGCTCGACGCCTTCACCTCCAAGGAACAAATCTGCTTCAACGCCAAGGTCCTCGACGAGCACCTCCCCATCGCCTTTGACGTCATCGCCGATCTCATCCTTCGTCCCAAGTTCGATTCCGACGACGTTAAGAAAGAGCGCCAGGTCGTCCTCGAAGAAATCAAGATGGATCTGGACAATCCCGAATATCTCCTCCACGACGTTTTCACCCGCGGTTTCTGGCCGGAACATTCCCTCGGCCGTCCCATTCTCGGCACTCCCGAAACCGTCCGCAATTTCAGCCGCGAATCCCTTCTTCGCCGCTTCCAGGATTGGTTTGCGCCCGATCATATCGTTATCACGGCCGCTGGCAACGTCACCTACCAGCAGGTGCTCGATCTTGCGCAAAAGGAATTTGGCCACCTCCAGCCTTCCGGCCATCTCGATCCGGAACCCGTACCCCTCACCGCGGCGCCAATCAACCTCGAGACCAAGCGCGACCTCGAACAGGTTCATCTCTGCGTTGGCGTCCCCTCCATTCCTTTGGCCGACGAACGCCGCTTTGCTGCCGCGGTCCTCAACAATCTTCTTGGAGGCGGCATGTCTTCCCGCCTGTTTCAGAACATCCGCGAAAAGCAGGGTCTCGCCTACGCCGTCTTCAGCGAACTCACTCCTTATTCCGATGTCGGCATGTTAAGCGTCTACGCCGGCACCGCAAAGGAGACCGTCGGCCAGGTTCTCGATCTCACCATCGCCGAATTTCGCGCCATGAAGGAATCGCCCCTCACCGAAGAAGAACTCCTCCGCGCCAAGAACCATCTCAAGGGCTCGCTCATGCTTTCCTTGGAGTCCACCAGTTCCCGCATGTCCAATCTCGCCCGCCAGGAACTCTATTTCCACCGCTTCGCGTCTCTCGACGAAATCCTTACCTCAATCGACGCCGTCACTCGCGAGGACGTCCAGTCTCTGGCTCGCTGCTTCTTCCAACCCGACCAGATCGCCGCCACCGTCCTCGGTCCGATCAATGGCTTCGCCCTCTCCCGCGACCGCCTAGCCTGCTAGCGCCGCGGTGTAGGGACCGCCTTCCGAGGCGGTCCGCCGCCACAATGCTTGGTTTCACCGCAAAGTTTCTTGCCCGGCCCTCTTCCTTTTTTGGGGTCGGCGCGGGTGCCCACACGCCGTTTTTGGGTCTTGGATTTCTCTAGGGGGTCGGAGCTTCAGCTCCGACATTACGCGCTGGCTTTCCCCGGGGCTGCCGCCCCTGAGGACTCTGCACTCTCTCACCATGATTAAACATGTCATTCCGAGCGCAGCGAGGAATCTGCTTTTTGTCTCTAGGCGACCGTCAACTCCAGTCCTTCCGCAATCTTCTCGAAGCGTATTCAATATGTAGTACCCGTCGAGGTTCGCTCGTAGCTTTTGACGACGCGTGTATCACGAGCGGTCTCATGATAACGACGCCTCCTTGTGCGACAAGACACTCCGCTAGATCGATCCCGCTTGCCAGACGAAGAACCTCCTCGTCGGTTAGCACACCGCCCCGGTGCGTTCCGGGCAGCACGCGCAGAGGACCATTGTTCTCATCGAATCAGCCAGATGGCCCGTAATGCGACTACGTCAGAGCTTCGCTGGCCTGGAGCGTAGTTCTCGCGCCTCCTTGACGATCTCGTCCTCTCGCCGGCAATCTCGCCGCTCCCGCAAACGAAGTCCCTGTCTTGATGCCAGGCAGCCGACCAATTCGACGCGGAATTTATCGAAAAGCGTCGCCCGACATGGTCACGTCTCCGAGCCTAGAATTTCTCGCGCGATCCCAAATCTCGAACGTACTCACCCCTCGACCGCTGGCACTATTCCGTAGCCAGTTCGGTCCACCTGTTTAGCCCAGTTCATCTATTTTCGCTCTCTGCCTCTCTCGCAATTTTCCACTCCCTTCATTTTTGCGCATTGACGCGATTCCCCCGCTCTGCCATCATCTTCCAAGTTTCGCATTTTCTTCTTCGGGAGATTCTCCAATCGGCTTACGCGTCTCCATCCTGGCGTCCGGCAGCTCGGGCAATCTTACCTTGCTCGAATCCGAACGCACCCGCATCCTTGTTGACGCTGGCCTCGGTAAACGCGAAACTCTTGCTCGCCTCGCCGCGGTCGAATCTAACTTCGATCATCTCGACGCCGTCCTCGTCACCCACGAGCACGCCGATCACTGCAACGGTCTTCCGCAGGTCCTCGGTCTGTGGAAGTGTCCGCTTTACGTGACTGAGCCCACCATGAGCGTTCTTCAACGCATTCTCCCCGAAACTTTCGGCAAGCGCCTCCGCGGCGTCGAATCCATTCAACCCGGCCAGCGTTTTTGCATCGGCGACATCGACGTCCACGCCTTCGCCATTCCTCACGACGCCGTCGATCCCATCGGGTTCACCTTTCGTACCAACGGCACCAAGGTTGCCATCTGCACCGACCTTGGCTACATGCCGGAGCTCGTCAAAGTCCACCTTCGCGAAACTGATTGTCTCATCCTCGAATCCAACCACGACCTCGACATGCTCAAGGTCGGCCCCTATCCTTGGGTCGTTAAGCAGCGTGTCCTTTCTCGCACCGGCCATCTTTCCAATCATGCGGTCAGCGAATACCTTTCCGATCCCGATGGTTTCGATGGTCACGCCCGCTATCTCGTTCTCGCTCACATGTCTCAGGAGAACAACAATCCCGATCTCGCACTTCTTTCCGCGGAAGAAGCTCTCCGCCGTCGTCCCGCCGAAGCCGCCTTCGCTGGCCAACTTCTTCTCGCCTCCCAGCACGCTCCGCTCAAGCCTCTGGAACTTTGATTCCTTCAGCATTCCTCCATTGACAGCCTGCGTCTCCCTCCATTAACTTGGAAGTGCTTGATAGAGGTGCGAAGGCCATCAGTAACCGGGCTTGCTGTTCCGATCCGTTTCGGAAGCCCGGCCAAAAGGGGCCCGCTTCGTGGCACTCAATTCGTGCCGCGGAGTTGTTTCGTTCGCCGAAATCGCTGCCAACACGGTTTTTGCAGCGGTTGGGGGACAGGCCTAAGACTTGTCCACTGCCATCCGGATGGTGCCGTGCAGTCCGGCGCCATCGCTAAAATAGAAACGGATGGAGCGCTATTGAGAGGTGGTTGTTCCGCGGTCCCTCTTCGCGGCTCCTTCCTTTCTCGCGCTCCCTTCATAAACGTTGATCAACAATATGGATATCTTTTCACTTACGCGCGCCCTCGTGGACATCGATTCAACCACGAAATCCGAACGCCAGGTTGGCGACTTCCTCGCTGCTCGCATGGCGGCCTTGGCCGCGCGTTTTTCCGGCCGCTTCGAGCGCATCCCCTCCGCGCCCGGCCGCGATAATCTCTTTCTCGCCTTCGATGCCCCCGTTGTCACCCTCTCCACTCACATCGATACCGTTCCGCCCTTTTTCGCTTCACGTGAGGATCCCGACGCCATCTGGGGACGCGGTTCGTGCGATGCCAAGGGCATTGCCGCAGCCATGATCGCGGCGGCTGAATCGCTGCTCGCCTCTGGAACCCGCAATCTGGCTCTCCTTTTTGTCGTTGGCGAAGAACGCGACAGTGCGGGCGCCACAACCATGGCCGCATCGCCCCGTGGCTCTCGCTTCCTTATCAACGGCGAACCCACAGAAAATCAGCTCGTCCTGGGCTGCAAAGGCGCACTCCGTTATGAGCTCACCGCTCATGGCAAACTCGCGCATTCCGCCTATCCCGAGCTTGGTCACTCCGCCATTCATGCCTTACTCGATGCCCTGCAAACGATCCGGTCGATCCCTCTGCCGCAAGATCCCCTCCTCGGCAAGACCACGCTGAATATCGGTGTCATTTCCGGCGGTCGCGCACCCAACGTAGTCGCCGATGAAGCCCGAGCGGAGATTATGTTTCGCGTTGTGGGCGATCCAGCAAACCTGCGCCAAGCCGTAGTCGCGGCTTCAACCGGGCGCGTCGAAGCGTGCGAAGTCCTCTTCACACCCGCCATCCGCTTGACCCCTTTCGATGGTCTACCCACAACCGTCGTCGCTTTCACCACCGACATCCCGTTTTTTCAGGGCGCCTGGGGCCAGCCCTTTCTCATCGGGCCCGGCAGCATTCACGTCGCGCACACCAGCGAAGAGCACATCCCCAAAAAGCAACTTCTCGAAGCCGTAGAAATTTACTCGCGCATGGTCAAGCAGCTCTTAGAGAAGGGAACCGCGTCCGTATGACCAAAGGCCTCGCCATCGTTGGTAACGGCAAGATGGGCAAGCTCGTCGATGTGCTGGCGCCCGCCTTCGATTTCGAAGTTCGTGCACGCTTCGCCACCCACAACAATGCCCACGCCTCAGGTCTCACCCGCGAAGCTTTGCAACATGTCGATGTCGCTATCGAATTCAGCACTCCGGAGTCGGCGCCGGATAATCTTCTCCGCCTCGCCTCTCTTGGCATTCCCGCGGTAACCGGTACGACCGGATGGTATGACCACCTTCCCGCGGTGCGCGACGCCGTCTTGCAGGCAAACAGCTCCCTGGTCTGGGGTCCCAATTTTTCCATCGGCATGAACATATTCATGCAAGTCGTCGCGCAAGCCGCCGCGCTTTTTGCAAAACATCCTGACTACGATGCTTGGGGTTGGGAAATTCATCACGCCGCCAAGAAAGATACTCCCTCCGGCACACTCAATAAACTCGCGGCGGAGATCCGCGCAGCAGGTTACTCGCGTCCCATGAATCTCTCCGCCAACCGTGCCGGCGGTCATCCTGGCACTCACGAGATCGGTTTTGATTCCGCAGGCGATACCGTCACCCTGCGGCACACTGCCCGCAGTCGTGAAGGGTTTGCCCGCGGAGCGCTGCATGCCGCGGAATGGGCCGCCGGTAAAAAGGGCGTGTACGAATTTCGAGAAATACTCGGGGAGCTTAGCTGACGCGATTTCCCCTGCCGCGTGTCGCTGCGTTTCACCGTGAATTAAAGGAGATTTTATGTTTATTGGATGCGGTACGGCGATGGTTACCCCGTTTCATCCCGATGGCTCTCTGGATGAAGCAACGCTGCGCTTGCTGGTGCAGCGCCAGCTCGACGCGGGCATCGATTTCCTGGTTCCTTGCGGCACCACCGGCGAAAGCCCCACTCTCTCGCACGAAGAGCATCTCCGTGTCGTGGAGATCACCCTGGAACTGGCCAAGAGTCGTGTGCCGGTGCTTGCAGGCGCGGGTGGCTACAACACCTGCGAAGTAATTTCCCTCGCGCAGGAACTCGCCGCCATCGGTGTCGACGGCATTCTGTCCGTCACTCCCTACTACAACAAGCCCACGCAGGAAGGCCTTTACCAGCACTACAAAGCCCTGGCCTCCGCCGTTTCTCTCCCCATCATTCTCTATAGCGTTCAAGGGCGCACCGGTGTGAACATCGAACCCGCCACCGTGAAGCGCCTCGCCAGCGTCCAGAACATCGTCGGAATCAAGGAAGCCTCGGGAAACATCGCTCAGATGGCGGCCATTCTCAACGCCGTCCACGGCGATTTCCTCGTATTCTCTGGTGACGACGCCATCACTCTCCCGCTCATCGCGCTCGGTGGTCGCGGCGTTATTTCTGTCGCTTCCAACGAAATTCCCGCGGAGATGACGCTCCTTACTCGCCTCGCCCTGCAGAACGATGTTCCCGCCGCGCGCCAACTCCACCGCCGCTATCTACCTCTCATGGAAGTGAATTTCGTTGAGTCCAACCCCATCCCCGTCAAGGCCGCCATGGCGGAGCTAGGTCTGCTCAAGCCCGTTTGGCGCTTGCCGCTCGTCGCGCCGGGACGCGAAAACATGGCGCGTATTCGTGCGGTCCTTGAGTCCCTAAACTTGGTCGAGAGGGTGCATGCTGCATTCCCAAATTGAGCATCTCTTCGACGAGCCGCCTGCCCAATTCACTGCGGCACATTTCGATTTGTTTCAGCGCTTCAAGGACGCGCTCAATCGTGGTGAAATTCGTGCTGCCGAGCCCGATCCCTCTTCCAATACTGGATGGCGCGCCGTTCCATGGGTGAAGAAGGGAATTCTCCTCGGTTTTCGCATGGGTGCGGTGATTGATATGTCTTCAGAATCCCGCCGCTTTCCTTTCATCGACAAATCCACCTATCCCACCCGCCCCATGTCCGTCGAGGACGGCGTTCGCATCGTTCCCGGAGGCTCCAGCATTCGCGATGGCAGTTTCATCGGGCGCGGCGTTATCTGTATGCCGCCCATGTTCGTCAACGTCGGCGCCTACGTCGGCGAAAATACCATGATCGATTCGCACGCCCTGGTCGGCAGTTGCGCCCAGATTGGCCGTAACTGTCACATCTCCGCTGCTTCCCAAATTGGCGGCGTACTCGAGCCCGTCGGTGCACTGCCCGTTGTGATTGAAGACGAGGTTCTGGTTGGCGGAAACTCCGGCGTCTATGAAGGAACCGTTGTGAAGCGCCGCGCCATCCTCGGCACTGGCACCATCCTCAACCGGTCCGTTCCCGTTTACGATCTGGTGCGCGACGTCATCCACACTGCCAAAGACGACGAACCACTCGTCATCCCAGAAGAAGCCGTCGTGGTCCCCGGCTCGCGTGCGGTCGCTCAGTCCTCCGGCGCCAAGTGGGGCCTCTCCCTGCAATGCGCTGTCATCGTCAAGTATCGCGACGCAAAAACCGACACCCGCGTCCAGCTTGAAGATCTCCTTCGTTAATCTGTAGCGGCGGGTTTACCCGCCATCTTGTCGTGTGTCTGTTCCTGTTTGGCTATTTCGACCTGTAACTCTCTCCCGAACTCCCCAGGGCATGACTTCAGTCGTGAATATGGTACTAAAACCAACGTGGCTTTAGCCGCTGAGCTCCGCTTCTCTATTGCGTCAGCACCTTCTCAAAGAACTCCAGCGCTCGCGGATCATTCGACTGCCCCAACCAGAACATCGCCTGCTTGCGCACCTCGGGATTCTTGTTTGTCTGCGCCACTTGAATCAACTTAGGCACGCCTTCTTCCTTTGGCATCTGGCTCAACGCAAACACTGCTTTCTTCTTTACCTCGGTGTCCGGATCGTTGTCGATTGCTCCGGTAATCGCTCCCGCCGCCTTCTTCCCAGCCTTTTGTGCCAGCCAGAACAGCGCCTGGCCTCGCACGTGCGCGCTTTCATCGTCGTGCGCCATACGGATCATTTCATCTACCGCACTAGGCTCCGGGCTCACATACAAGGCAAAGCTCACTTGCGCCCTCACGTCCGCGCTCGGGTCGCTCTTCGCCATCTGCTTCAGCAGCACCAGCCCCTTTTCTCCCCTCGCTGCTCCTAGCCAGAACGACGCCTTCTCTCTGAGGCCCTGCGGTTGTGTTGCCGCTACAAAAGAGGCAAACGCGCGATCTGCCGCCGCGTCCGCGTGCATCGCAATCGCTGTCAGCGCCTGTTCGCTCAATCCATGTTCGCCGTGCCTCTGGATTTCCTCGGGCCGCACATAATTCGCCAGCAATCCCACACTCTCGTCGCCTTTCACTCCCGTCAGCCACAGCACCCGCACTCCTCCGGCGTCCAGCGTGCAATCATTCGACGCCATGCGGATTCTCATCACGTGTTTATCTGCCACTCGCAGCAGTACCACCAGTTGCCCGCCACGTTCCAAGCTCATTGTTCCGCCGGAGTGACGGTCGCTCATCGTGTTGCCGTGCTCGGTCTCGAGCTTGCATGTGCCGCATCCTACGTTTTCGCCGTTGTTGTAGTTCCCGCAGCATACTGACCGCTCGCCGGCAATTTCCTCCACGCCGTACGCGATCCACAGCGCCTTGGCCCCTTCGCCTTCAATCTGCCGCACCGTGTTGCTCAGATTCGTGGCCACGGCTCGCGTTTCGACTTGTCCGTTCACAATTTGTGGCTGGCTCATTCTTGCAGCCTGTTGACCTAACGCCGCCCCAGCCACCATTCCCGCCAGACAAATCTGCAGGGCCATCCGAAGGCTCTTCATTCGCATCTTCCACCTCACTTCTGCAGCAACTCCATCAGGTAGTCATTTCCTTCTTTGGAGTTCATTAGCGCCAGTTTCTCGACCGCCTTCTTTTTCAACTCCGGGTCTTTCTCACTCTTCGCCACTGCCACGAGTCCGCTGGCATTTCCGCCGAGAAAATAGGCGTTCAGGATTTCCTCTTTCACGCCTCGGTCCGTCTCCCTGGCGTAGATGGCCTGCAACTCCGGCTCTCTTCCACCCATCAAGCCCAGATTGCGGATCGCCGCTCGCCGCAGCTCGGGATTCTTTTCGTCCACCGCCACCTGTGCCAACTTTTGCGAATCCCCCGCCAGAAACAGTGCCTGCAGTATTTCCTTCTTTGCTTCCGTCGAACTGTCGCTTTGGTAAAGCTGCTGCAATTCGCTCTTGCCCCCGGTCAATCCCAGGTTGCGAATTGCTTCCCGCTTCAACTCCTCATTCTTCTCATTCTTTGCAAGCACCAGCAGTTGTTCCCGGTCTCCTGAAATCATGTAGCTCCGGATGACGGCCCGCCTGATGCTCGGGTCATTCGTACTTGTGTACACTCCCGCCAGCGTTTGTGCCGCGCGCTTTCCTCCGAAGATTCCCAGGTACTCCACTGCTTTCCGTTGCAATTCCGGATTGCCTTGTCCCTGCGCGACCTTCCCCAACACTTCCAGCGCCTGCGGCGATCCGCTCTGCGCCAGCACGAACAATGCCTGCGCCTTTACGGCCGGTGAAGACGATCCGCTCAGTTGTTTTTCCACCAGCGGCATAGCCTTCGCGGGGTCGCTATTCATCAATGCGCGAAGGGCTAGCAGCTTCAATTCTTCATCGTTCACCGCATCGGGATTTGCTTTTTGCCCAGAGTTTTGTCGCACTTCCATTTCCAGGGCGGCCGCGTCTTTTGTCCATCGGCTTTGCGGGTAGTTCTTCTGGAGGTCGACAATCCTCGCCAATGCTGCTTCTCTCTTGCCTTCCTTGTTTTCTGCGTACGCCAGCCAATACAGTGCCGCGTCCGCCTGCGGCCCTTTCAGCTGATACAGTTCCGCAAATTTCTTCCCCGCTAGCACATACTGCCCATCGTCCAACGCCTCGCGCCCATCGTCATACAACTCCTGCATGTGTTCTGCGCGTTCCTGCTCTTGCTGCTTCTTCTCCTGCTCCCGGTCGCGAACCTCCTCCTCCCGATCCCGCTGCTCTTCCTCTTTCTCTCGCTGCGCCTCTTTCATCTCCTCGCTCGTCGCAAAACGCTTTGCTTCGCCTGGTGTTTGTGGTTTCTGCTGCGACCTGGCAGCCAACACACAAGGACCCGCCGCCAGCAGCCCTGCCACTGCCGCGACGATTCTCATCCGCTGCGCAATTCTCTCGAAGTTCTCCGTCATCATCCGCCCTTTCATACCTTGTTCCTTTCCTGCACTCCTGATTTTTCCTGCGTTGGCGAGGGCTGTGCCGCTTTCCCTCTCTCGCGCAGATCCTGGTTCACCACTCGCACCTTGAAAAGAATTCCCCTCGCCTCGATCCGCTTCCTCAGCCCCTCAAACTGCGCTGGCGTTACCTCATCTGGACTGTTCGCGATATCCAACAGCACACGCTCCAATTCATCCAGTGTGCTGGCCATCGCCCGATCGCCTTCCTTCAATGCTGTCTGCCGGTACAACCGGTTTTCTTCCACTAGGTCTTCCGCGCGCCGCTGCGTCGTCGAAATGTTGACCACTTTCTGACCGCTCTCCGCCGGCTGCGCATTTTCCAGTTCCATCAACATCATTTCAGAGCGTCCCAGGTGATCTCCCACGGCCACCACCAAAACGCGCTCGCGTACTTTACCGGCATCTACAACCTCCCCACCGACCTCATGTCGCCCCTTACGAACTCCAATCACGAACGCCAGCACGATCAGCGCTGCCATCGCTCCGGCCACAGCCAGCGGCCTCCACGAAAACCACCCTGGCCAAAAATTCGCCCGCTTTTCAGGCAGTCGATCTGCTATCTGCCGCCACACCCGCTGCCCGTAGTCTTCACCGGGATCCGGTACAGGCATTGCATCCAGTGCCGCAAACACCGCCTCGATCCGCTCCACCTCGCTCCGGCACTCGCCGCATTCCTTCAAGTGCATCGCGATTTCCTCGCGATTATTCTGGTCGCCATCTCGATATCCAATCAATTCTTCTTCTGTCCTGTGTTTCATGATTCCGTTCCCATCACTCTTGCGGTTCGGCCCTCCGCAAATGGCTCCAATGCGCGTCGCAGTTTTCCTACCGCGCGAAATACCGTGTTCTTCGTCGCGTTCGCGTTCGATTTCAGCACTTCCGCAATTTCCTCAATCGGGCAGCCTTCCCAGTGCCGCATCACAATTGCTGTCCGTTCTGCCGGTGTCAGCGCATCCAACGCTTCCTTCATCTTCAACGCAAGCTCTCCGCTCCTCGCCAACCGTTCCGGCGATGGCCGTCCATCCTGCACTTGCGTCAGCGGATCCACTTCCAATCCATCTTCCGTTGTTTTGCTCGGTCGTTCTCGCCGCGAATCTTCTGATTTCCGTTGTCGCAGAAGGTCGATTGCGTAGTTCGCACCGATACGGTAGACCCATGTCCCGAAATTCGCATTTCCCGCGAACTGCCTCAGCTTTTTGTAGCCGCGCAAAAATGCCTCCTGCACCACCTCTTCTGCGTCGTGCTTGTTACCCGTCATCCGGTACGCCATCTGGTACACGTTCCTGCTGTGCCTCTCCACAAGAACACGATAAGCATCCCGATGGCCCTCGAGCGTTCGCTCGATGGCCATCGCGTCGCTGATCCCATCCTCAGCCCTCTCGAAGCTCTCGTTCATTCTCACGATTAGACAGGTTTACGCTTCCCCGGTTAGGCCGCGCGGATCGCTCCCGCTGTCCTCGGCCGGCTGCCTAAGCCCGCGTCTTGCATCCAGCATGTCCGGTCTTGTTTGCGCAACACCCTGAGTATAAATGGTTTAGTGCCCCGCCCCACAGCTCCTCAATTTCGCGCGGACCTCCCCCGCATCCGTTGTCGATTTCCGCCCGTCTGAATCGTCATGTCTCTGCACGATCAATTACGCGGGAATTTCGGGCTATACTCGCGTTCTCTAGGAGCCGAACATGCCTCAATACATCATTCTGCTTTACGACGATCCCAAGAAGTTTGCCGAACTCAGCCCTCAGGAAATGCAGGAAGCCTTCAAGAAGTACTATGGATGGGGACAGAAAATGCGCGCGCAGGGCCGCCTTACCGGCAGCAACAAGTTGACGGATGGCGCAGGCCGCGTGCTTCGCGGCCAATCGCCCATGCGTGTCATCGACGGTCCCTTCACCGAAGGCAAGGAAGTTCTTGGCGGCTACTACATGTTTAACGCTGACAGTTACGAACACGCCATTGACTTGACGCGCGATCATCCGCAACTCGAATACGGCGGCACCGTCGAAGTCCGCGAAATTCAGGTCCTGACCCCGCCCAGCCAGAATGCCTGAGCCGGACACAAGAATCGCCTCCGTGGTTGACCATCTGTTTCGCAGCTCTGCGGGGCAGATGGTCTCCTACCTCACTCGTGTCCTCGGTCCGGCGCATTTGGACTTGGCCGAAGAAGCGGTGCAGGATGCTCTCACTAAAGCGCTGCAGACTTGGCCATTCTCCGGCATTCCCGATAATCCGCCCGGCTGGCTTCTGCACGTGGCGCGCAACCGTGCACTCGACCTCGTGCGCCACCGCGGAGTGGTGCTGCAGAAGACTTCTGAAATTGTCGCCGAACTTTCGCAGCCTCAAGCAGAGCCTCGTTTGGAATTACCGGAAGCCTTGCGCGACGACGAACTCTGCATGATCTTTCTCGCTTGCAATCCCGCGCTCCCTCGCGATTCGCGCGTCGCCCTCAGCCTGAAGGCAGTCAGCGGCTTTTCCGTCAAGGAGATTGCCCGCGCCTTTCTCTGCGATCCCGCCACGATTGCGCAGCGCCTTGTGCGTGCCAAACGCCAGATTCGCGAACAGGGTTTCAGTTTTGCTTTGCCTCCTTCGCACGAGTTGGGCAAATCTCTCGACTCCGTTCTCGAAGTCATCTACCTCTTGTTCAATGAAGGTTACGCTGCCCACGCGGGAGACGATCTGGTTCGCCACGATCTGTGCTCTGAGGCTTTGCGCTTGGCACTTCTTGTGGCTGATTCGCCAGTGTCTCAGCCCAAAGCGCATGCCTTGGTTTCGCTCTTAGCCTTTCAGGGCGCACGGCTCGCCGCGCGTGTCGACGACAATGGCGAACTCGTCCTTCTTCAGGATCAGGATCGCTCCAAATGGGATTCGCGGCTGATGGCCCTCGGCTCACGCCGCTTGGCCATGAGCGCAGAAGGCGACGAGCTTTCTCAGTTCCACGTGCAAGCCGCCATCGCCTCGATTCACGCGCAGGCGAAGGATCCTTCCACCACCGATTGGAAAGCAATTCTCGATCTTTATGACGACCTGATGGCTCTGAACCCGTCTGCCGTCGTGGCCCTCAATCGCATCGTTGCGCTCGGAAAAGTCCATGGCCCTGAGTGCGCTCTGGATGAACTAACTGCAATCCAGGATGACCCCGCGTTGCGTGACTACTATCTCTTGCCGTCCACTCGCGCAAGTTTGCTCGCCGAAACAGGAGAATTTTCCCACGCAGCGAATTACTTTGCAGCAGCTCTGCGTCGTCCCTGCTCTGAACCTGAGCGCCGCTTCCTCACGCGCCGCATGCAAGAATGCCGCGACCAATCTCTTCGCCAGCAAAAACCCTCGTAGGTTTAACGCCGCTCGCAAATGCCGTATCATTGCAGTAGATTCCCCTGGAGACACCCACGTGATACCTCGCTATACCCGCGAAGAAATGGGACATGTCTGGAGCGACGCCAATCGCTTCCAGAAATGGCTCGACGTTGAACTCGCCGCCGCCGACACGCTGGCGGAAGCCGGTGAGGTGCCCAAGGACGCGGCCGCGGTGCTGCGTTCCCGCGCCAAGGTCAACGTCGCACGCATCAACGAGCTCGAAGCCAAAGTGAAGCACGACGTCATCGCCTTCACCATGGCCGTCGGTGAATCCGTTGGCAATCCGGAAGCCGCGCGCTGGCTGCACTACGGCATGACCTCCAACGATGTCGTCGACACCGCGCAGGCTCTGCTTGTGCGCGATGCATCACACATCATCGAACGCGACCTCGTGATCCTTGGCGAAGTTCTGGATGTGCGCGCGCACGAATTCCAGCACACGCCGCAGATTGGCCGCACTCACGGCATTCACGCCGAACCCATCACCTTTGGCCTCAAGATCGCCAACTGGTTCGCCGAGAATCAGCGCAACATCGCTCGTTTCCGAGAAGCCGCTCACGGCATGGCTTTCGGGAAGATCTCCGGCGCGGTCGGAAATGCGTCGCATCTCGGCACAGATATCGAGGAAAAAATCTGCAAGCGGCTGGGCTTGCAAGTCACGCCCGTGGCGTCGCAAGTGATCCAGCGAGATCGTCACGCGCATTACCTGAGCGCGCTTGCGTTGATCGCTACGATGCTGGAGAAGTTCGCTCTGGAAATCCGCCATTTGCAGCGCACTGAAGTGCGTGAAGCGGAGGAACATTTCGCCCACGAGCAGCGTGGTAGTTCCGCGATGCCGCACAAGCGCAATCCCGTGAATTGCGAGCAGATCTGCGGCCTCGCACGTTTGGTCCGCAGCAACATGCAGGCAGCATATGACAACATTGCGTTGTGGCATGAACGCGACATTTCCCACAGCAGCGTTGAGCGTGTCATCCTGCCTGATTCCACCATTCTGGTGGATTACATGCTCGCGAAGATGACCCAGATCATCAGCGAGATGCGCGTGTTTCCGGCGCGTATGTTGCGCAACCTGGAAAGCACGCACGGACTCGTGTTCTCCGGCCAGTTGCTGCAGGATCTTGTGGGGAAGGGAATGCCGCGCGACGACGCGTACAAAGCGGTGCAGGCGAATGCCATGGCTGCGTGGGAAACGGAAACAAGTTTTCGCGAGCGAGTGGCGAAGGATGTGCGCATCACGAAATACATGACGCCGAAGGATCTTGAAACTACTTTCGATTTGAATCGTCAGTTACGGAACGTGGACAAGATTTTCGATCGCGTGTTTGGCGGGCATCCTGCCGGAGAACGCGGCATCGCCAACATGGCGTAAACGGCGCGATCAGAAACTATTCCACGCGTTGCACGTAGCGCGCTTCGGACGTGTCCACGCGAATGCGATCGCCTTCGTTCACGAACGGCGGCACGTTCACCACCAGCCCAGTCTCCAAGGTCGCCGGCTTCATCACCGCGCTGGCCGTGGCTTTCTGGAGCGTCGGCTCGGTCTGGACTACTTTCATGTCCATGGTGTCGGGCAAATCCACGCCGATGGCTTTGTCCTCGAAGAATTCGATTTTGACGATAGTGTTGGGAATCAGATAGTAGACGGTTTCCCCAAGTTCATTGCGGCTCATCTGCATTTGTTCGTATGTTTGCGTATTCATGAAGTGGAAGTCGTCGCCCTCGTTATACAGGTACTCGAATTCGATTTCATCCAGGATGGCGCGCTCCACAAATTCTTCGGCGCGGAAGCGGTAGTCGATCATCACGCCGTTTCTAAGATTCTTCAGGCGCGTCTGCATGGAGCCACGCTTGTTTCCCGGTGTGCGGTGATCGGTGCTGAATACTGTGTATAGTTGGCCCTCGTGCTGGATAACCATCCCGGGGCGAAGTTGCGTTGCTTTAGTGCTGCTCATAAATTCGCACGGCCGCAATAAGGGCCGCAAGCTCCCTATTAAGGTGATAGAAAATTCGGAAATTCCAGACGGCAGCCCAGAGGAGCAGCGCGTGGAATGACACGAGGCGCGCAGGCCGGTACGGCGGGCCAAACGCGAATCATCAGTATAGACGGGGCTCTTCCCGATGGTCAATGTGAGCCGGGGTATGCGGATACGGACGCGAAAAAGGGACCACCCCGAACAAAAATCCGGTATAGGTATAAACGACCCCTCGCGCACCGGTCAATCAATTTGGGGGTAGGATGTGGCGACGGGAAAAACGGCTCCACCCCCATTTTCGTGTGCAATTGGCCGGGCGAACGCGGGAGCAGCGCTGACGTCCTTTATTGTAGTCATGTAATATACACATATGTGTTGACAGGGGATGTATTTATGATCAGTGGCAAGAAGACACAAGGCGAGAATTATCAGTAGTCCGCTGGCCCAGATCCGTTTTGTGCGTTCCCAAACTGAAACTTCGCGGAACAGCACCACGCTCTCGGGAGGAAGATCGCTTTCCCTTAGCCCCCAACGCTTTAGCGCACGCCAATCGAACATGTAGGTGTTTACGCCTTTTACCGTAGGTATGTCCTGTGGCTTTGCACCACTGAGCAGCCTCAGCGCCATGGCTCCCGCAACCTTCCCTTGCTGGCTAAGGCTGGAAAGATACCCCCCCACCTCTCCATGGTTTATGTAAACATCGAACAAGCTAAATACCGGCGCATTCGCTGCGGCAGCGACCAACGGGCCTGCTTCGTTTGATTTGAACCGGGTTCCTGCCGCATCCTGCGCTACTGAGGTGAGGAGGACGAGAGTGTGAGGAGGCAGGTGCCTGACACGCTCCAGCAGATCCGGCATGGCGAGCTCCGTCAAATAGGTAATGTCGAGATGGTCCGTGAATTCGTGCAGTTCCGCCTTCACGCTGGCTAGTTCCTGTTTGTCGAAATCCGATATACCCCCTACTACCACCACATGCTCTGTGCCGGGCTGGAGCCGCAAAGCTATTTCCAGAGTCTTGGCGGGAGCCATATCATTTTCGACCCCCGTAAAATCAGGATCTGGCGCGGGAGAGCCCGGCAGGCCTCTGTTAGGCAGGCAAAAAACAATCGGCACGCCGGGAAACGCTGTTTGGCGCACCTCTTGCATAAATTTGAGCGGAGATGGCCCGACCGTGATAATCACGTGTGGTTTGCGATTCTGGTATTTACGAAGGTAGAAATCGCGAAATTCCTGTTGGTCCGCGCGGTCGGGAAACAACGTGGTATCCATGTCCTCGGAGTAGAACTCAAGGTGATAGGGTGACTCACTCAGCGCCGCTTGGATTCCCTGATTGATGATGGGGATCGCGGGATAGGAAGTGCCCACCTCGTTCAGAATCAGAATGCGCCGGATTTCCTTCGGAGGTTCCGCTCCAATCGGCTGTGACAGAAAAAAAACGGCTGCGAGGGCCGCAAGCAGAAATCCAAAGGTGACTTGTTCCTCCCAGGCCTTGTTGTCCTGGTCCGGTCCCACGATGGTATAGGAGCAGCGCCATATTCCGAACATGTGCGGTTGCTTGCGCAACGATCCCAAGCGAGGTTGAGACTACTCTGACAACGGAATGGATTCAAGAGCTGTTCTAGAGAGTCGCAATAGGCGACGCTCTGTGCGCTTGCAACAGCTTGATTCGTAGCTGCGCCAGTTACGGTAGTCAGAATCTGGGCAGATGATTAGGTCAATTTGTCCAATCAACTCCCGTTGGTAGCACGACTGGGCGCTTGTACTTGCTTCTGCGATACAGAATTACCTGTTCCCAGGATTTCTTGTATTGGCGCACTTCCCCAACACTGTAGCGTCGCCCCAATCCTTGAGTGCCCGTAACGCGGCTGTGGCAATCGAGACAAAAAATCGCCAGATTCGTCATGCCATGGTTGCTGGGATTTCCATCAAGATGATGTATCTGAACGTGTTTTCGTCCGCCGCATATTTGCGTTGACTGAGCAATCGACCCAAAGTGTGCAAATAGGGCAGTTTCGCTCCCTCCTACCACCTAACCCGTCAATGTGAGCCGCCATCGCGACTCTCAGAAAAACGGAAGACGGCGAGGAGCGGAAAGGCCTCACCGTTGAAGGGGGTGAGCTACAGGATGCGTATTCTCGGATCTCATTGTTTTGTCTCCGCTGCGGCGCGCTGCTTCGCGGCTGCGGCCATGATCTTTTCGATTTCGTCGGGATCGCGGGGTAGTTTGCGGCTGAGCAGTTCGTAGCCGGTGTCCGTGACGAGTACATCGTCTTCCACGCGCACACCCAGGTTTTCCTCTGGAATGTAAATTCCGGGTTCGACAGTCACGACCATCCCTGGTTGCAAAGGTCTGCAGGAATCGCCGGGATCGTGAACGTTCAGCCCGATGTTGTGGCCCAGCCCATGGATGAAATACTGGCCCAGCGATTTGCCGTGCTGGTCTTTGCCGTGAGAATCGATGTACTTGTACGCGACGTTGAACAGCGAGTTTTTCTTATCCCGGCAGCCCATGATGACGCCGGGCTGCAGGGCCGCGAGAGCGGCATTTTGCGCGCCGAGAACAATGTCGTAAATCTCGCGCTGGCGTGGCGTGTATTTTCCGTTGGCCGGAATGGTGCGCGTGATGTCGGCGGCGTAACCGGAGTATTGCGCGCCCACATCCATGACCACAATATCGCCGTCCTGGATCTTTCGCGAAAGCTTGTCGTAGTGCAACGCCGTCGAATTGGGTCCTGCGCCGACAATGGGCGCGTAAGCCTCCACCTCTGAGCCTCCCATCGCGTGGACTTCCACCATTTTCGCGGCAACCTGATATTCCCACAGGCCGGGACGCATCATCTTCATGGCCTCCAATTGCGCGTCGAGGGAAAGATCGATGGCCTGGCGAAGCAACGCAATTTCCGTGGGAGATTTGATCAGGCGAAGATCGGTGATGTTGCCGCGGATGTCCTTGGCGGTCTGCTGCGGGACGGCCTGTTTCAGCCAGTCCACAACTTCTTTCTCGTGCGGATAGCCGCCCAGTTCGTGCTGGTACGGAAGAATGGTGTAAACCGTGGGAAACTCAAGGGCGAGGACTTCCATAATGGCGCGAAGTTCAGAGTAGGGAAGAACTGTGCCGAATCCCGTTTTTGGCTTGATGTCGGGATCTTCCGGCGACAGGCGCACGCCGTTCCAGACTTCTTTGCGCCGGTCTTTCGCGGGCAAGAATAGGATCTCGGGAGCGAGGCCGCCGTCGACTGTGGATGACTTCATCTTTTCCCGAGTCTCCGGCTTGGGTACCCAGGTTTTTCCGCCGGGCAAGAGCAGCAAAGCTGCTCCCTCTTCGTTGTGGCCAGTGAAGTAATAGAAATTTTCTTCCTGCGCGAACACGTAGGACTGCGATTCTTCTTCGCGCCCGGTATAGCCCACCAGGAGAATGGGCCCATCTACCTGTGCGGCAAGCTTGGCGCGGCGTTGCGCATAAGCCGAATTGGGTTCGCGCTCCCGCCGCTGTTGCGCGGCCGCGGGGAAAGCGGCTGCGAGACCAACGAGAAGAATTGCCAGCAGGCCAAAAACACCCGCGCCGTTTACTCTGCGCCTTTCATCACACCAATTCGCACGCTGCAGACCACTCATCCGCTCACCTCGCTGTTGGCCAGGGCAAGTAGGGCAAAACGAAGATTGTAGCTGATGTCGAGATGGGTTGCTGCGAGGGATGGCGCGAGTTGCAGCGGTAACCGCCGGGCCCAAGGAAAACATAACACCCCTCACCCTCTCCTATCATTTTTGTACGAGTGGCGAAGGACTTACGGGGAGGAAGTTTGTAAGTGACGGAAACAAGGGAGTTGCAGGAAGGCGCAAGTAACAATTCACCATGCGGCGTTGAACGTTCCCGACAAAAAGGCGTGAGAGCAGTTGCAGTTTGAGAACTGCGACTCGAAGGAAGGGCAGACTGAGTGTTATTGGCGAAGAGTGCATAAGCCACGAAGGGAGAAGGAATTAGGTCGTGTACGAGAAACGGAAGAGTACCAGGAGATCGAAAACAAAGGGCGGAGTGTTGTCGCGGGAGCGTGAAAGAGTGAAGCAGGTGGGGGTGAGTGTTCGAACGCAGATCGAGCGTACATACAGGAATGTGCTAGGTCGACATTTCGCAGCCGACGACCCGACGACGGCCATCGCCGCACCGATCTCGGTCCAACGGAACTCCTCAAATATGGGCGGTCATGAGTATTTTCAACTGCCAGACTGTGAAAACCCGCCGCTTCGTGTGGATGTCCAATCGATAGTTTAGTTTGCCTTGGCGAAGCGCAGCGCGACGGAGTTCATGCAATAGCGGAGGCCCGTGGGACGAGGGCCATCGTCGAAGACGTGGCCTAGGTGGGCGTCACAGCGCCGACAGGAAACTTCGGTGCGCACCATTCCGAGGCTGCTGTCGATAGTTTCCCGAATATTTTCCTTGGCGATTGGCGCCCAGAAACTGGGCCATCCAGTGCCGGAGTGGAACTTGGTGTCGGAGTCGAACAAAGCGGTATCGCAACAGATGCAGCGGAAGACGCCTTTTTGGTGGTCGTTCGGATCGTCATTGGTGTAAGGAAGCTCGGTGGCGGCGTGACGAGTAACTTCGAAGGAATCCGGAGAGAGCTGCTTTTTCCATTCGGCTTCAGTTTTCACAATTCTATCCACAGTTACGGTGGAGATTCTCTCGCCGATATCGGAAAATTCGACAATGGTTACTGAATCAGGGAGCCCTGCGGACTCGACATCCGCGTGGAGCGGTCGATTTCTCTCCGTGAAACGCCAGGCGAGGACGACGCCTAATGCGACGGAGCCTGCTACAAAAGAACGGCGACCGAGAAGCGCAGTAGGGATGTTATCGTTTTCGCTCAGAGTGAACACATTGCACCTAATATTTAGAGTCAGTGAATTCGAGGAAGTTACAGAGTGGCAAGGTAGCCGGAGAATGAGGTTTGGGACGAAGATGCGGGCAACGCGACTTGCGGAGACTTGCGTGCGGTCTGCCCCGAAGCCTCAAATGGAATCGTGGCAAGCCAGAGAACAATCACCTCTCGTCTCGAGGAGGTCACGCAGGCTGGAATTGCCTCGATGATTACGAATTCGGCCTCTGTTGGGACGACCTTATTGAGCTGGAAGCCCCTTTTTGCCAGTAATCCACGGTATTCCTCGGTGGTGCGTTCCTTTCCACCTCTCAGGACCAGTATAACGAGATCGGTCAGTTTCCCGGTCGATGCAAGGTTTGCGTCGGATAATCACCATTCCGCGAGCAAGAGCGCGCCGTCCGCCGGAACGGCTCGGCGGCAGTTGACCAGAATCTCGCCGGCCTGACAATCATCCCAGTCGTGAAGCACGTTTTTCATGAGCTAGGCCCGACAGCCAGGGGGTAGCTCATGGAAGAAATCGCAAGGCTGCATTGCCGTGCGGGCCGCCGATGCAAGGTCGAGGAAGTCACGCTTCCGTGCGCGTTCCAGCACGTGGAGTTGGTCCGCGACGACGCCACGCACGTTATTGTGAGTCCTCAGGATGTGAGAAAGCAGGATGCCGTTGCCGCTTCCAACATGCCCGCACCTCCCACCGCAGGACCCATTAGTCCAGAGCGGCCGGCGGCGCGGCCCGACCAATATTGCATCTCGTAAAAAGAACATTCTTGGACGGTGTAGAATGCGCAATGAACGAATAAAGACGAAATCAAAAGCTTCGTATGCCCAGCGCTTTCAATTCAGGGAGGCACTGATGACCGTTTCGCAGAGAACGCTTGTTACATGCATGCTGATTGCCTGTTTGGGTTTTGCCGCCAATGCAATCGCCCAAGGCCCAGACGCTGCTTTACCCCGCACCATGCGCCCGGTGATTCGCGGCCGACAGGCAGCAGTGTCATCGATGAAGGCGGAAGCGACCGAGGTGGCCAGCCGCATCTTACAGAGGGGCGGCAACGCGTTCGATGCAATCGTTGGCGGCCAAGCAGCACTTGCGGTGACCGACTTTGCCCTGAATGGTGTCGGCAGTGACGCCGTTGTGCTCGTTTACGATGCGCGCGAGAAAAAAGTGCTTTCCATCAACGCGGAGCCGCGCGCTCCCAAGCTGGCGACCATCGAGTGGTACGAGAAGAACAGCGACAGCAAGATTCCGAATAGCGATGGGCTGCTGTCGGGCGGACTTCCGGGAGTGGTGGACGCGTGGTACATCCTGCTAGACCGCTGGGGAACAATGAGCTTCGAGCAGGTGCTCCAGCCGGCCATCGACCTTGCGGAAAACGGATTTCCCTTGAGTGAAGGTCGCGCGCGCATGATTGCCGGCTCCCAGAAAATTCTCAAGTACCCTTCGACCATGAAAATCTATAAGCCGAATGGTGAGGCGCCGAAGGCCGGTGAAATCTTCAGGAATCCCGATCTCGCTCGCACCTTGAAAAAGTTGGTCGAAGCGGAAAAGGAGAATAAGGCCAAGGGGCGGCACGAGGCGCTGAAAGCGGCCCGCGATCGCTTCTACAAAGGCGACATTGCGCGCGAGATGGCGGCCTTCTCAGAAGCCAATGGCGGCTTGTTCCGCTACGAGGACTTTGTGGAGTACACCGCGAAAGTGGAAACGCCGGTCTCCGTCGACTACCGGGGCTATCAGATTTACAAGAATCCTTCCGCCAGCCAGGGACCGACCGAGTTGATCGCTCTGAACCTGCTTGAGGGCTACGATCTGAAAGCGCTCGGCCACAATAGCGCCGATTTCATCTCCACCAATGTCGAGGTCATGAAACTGGCTATGGCGGATCGCGAGAAATTTCTCGGCGACATGGACTACATCAAAATTCCTTACGACGGATTGCTGTCGAAGGACTACGCACGGGAACGCAGAAAGTTGGTCGATCCGGCCAAAGCTTCGTTGGAATTGCGCCCTGGTTCACCCGAAAAATTTGTCGCTGACGCAGCGGAGCGTCCCTGGCACGTTGTTCTCGACGGTGACGCGGACTTCAATGGCGACACGAGCTACATCGGCGTGGTCGACAAGGACCGCAACATGGTTAGCTTCGAGCCGAGCCTTCACAGCCTCTTCGGAACGGGAGTCGTGATGGGAAACACGGGAATCATCTTCAACTGCCGTGGCGACTATTACTCGTTAGTCCGCGGTGAGGCCAACGCGCTCGAGCCCGGAAAGCGGCCCCGGAGCACGTTACAGAGCACGCTAGTGATGAAGGACGGCCAGCCGTTCATGATTACCGGAAGTCCTGGCGGCGACGATCAGGTGATGATCACCATCCAGACGTTGGTCAACGTAATCGACTTCGGCATGAACGTCCAGCAAGCCATTGAAGCTCCACGATGGTCCACTCACAGCTTCCCGTCTTCCGTGTTTCCGCACACCATGGTTCCGGGCGAGATGGCGGTGGAGGAGCGCATTCCGGAAGCGACGCAAAAGGAACTCATCGCGCGCGGTCACAAGTTGCAGGTGGCGCCACCTTGGTCGCTTGCGTCTAGCGCCGGCATTATCATCGATGCAAAGACCGGAGTGCTGAGCGCAGGGGCTGACCCGCGAGTCGAGGCGTACGCGTGGGCCTGGTGAGGACGGTAGATAAGCTTTGTTCGAATAACTTGAAGGCAAACGCGTTTACGACGAGCTGGGAGGTTCTTTGCAAATTTCCAGCTTGATCCGCGCTCGCGCTCTTTATCGATAGTGTTCCAGGTAATACAACGCTCCAAACGCGAGAACTATGGCTGCGGCCGGGAATGCTAATGGGCGCACGCTTCGCGAAGGGTGTTTCCAGTCCGCCGTTCCGAAGAAAAGCAAGGTCATCGGCACCAGCGCGACAATGGAGAGCTGAAAGATATGTGCCGCCGCGCCTTCGTCGGGTTGGGGCGGCTGAGCGTAGCCGCTAAACACGGCAAACAAAGCCAGGAAAGACAGGACGACTATAACTCTGAAGCTAATGCGGTTGACTTGCTGCTCACGCATGGCGCCACTTCCTTCGCGCTATCGCTACTCGATTCGCTGCCGATCATGGTAGGGTACACCGAAGCTTCCTCATGTCAAGTACTCTATATCACAAAGTACAGCGAGACAGCTGGCTTGGTACTTGGGGATGTTGCCATCGATGCGTGATTTAGTTTGAGCGGATTTTTCCGTTGGCCGCGAGTTGCTCGAGCCAGCGACGCGCCGTGGCTGTTTCCTGTGTACCGGCGTGATCCCTAAGAAATTCGCGAAGCACTTGCGCCGCATCTTCATATCGCCCAACTGCGGTCAGCGATTGCGCTACCAGTAGTACAACTGCAGGAGCCTTTCCATTCGATCGCGCGAACGCTTCCTGCGACATGTTCAGCGCCTCAGGATACTGCTCGCGCTGGTAGTACGATTTTGCGAGCGCCCAGCGCGTTTCCCACGCGCCGGCTGGATCCAATTGCAGTGACTTGCTGAGCGGTGCGATGGCCGCGTCATAATTTCCCTGGTCGCAAAGGGCCAACCCCAGTGCGGCAAAGGCCGGCGCAGAGCTGGGATCGATCTGTGTGGCCTTCTCAAGGACGGTTTGCGCGCGGCGCCAATCGCTCCGCTTCAGGCTGAGTATGCCTTGCGCGTATAGAACTTCGGGATTCCCGGGGGCGAGGCGCATTACTTCGCCCAAGAACTTGTCCGCGTCTGCAAGTTTGTCCTCTTTTAAAGCACGCAGTCCCTTATCGAGGGCTTCCTTTGCTTTCGGGGTGAGGAGCGGTTTACCGGGAACTGTTGCGAGAGCTTGCTTGCCCGAATCTGGCCGAAGGTAGACGTCCACCCGCACTCTGCCGGTGATGTCGACGGAGACATCCTTTTGCGCCTCGGCGTATCCCGGCGCCGTTACCACGACGGTGAAGTCGCCGAGGCCGATCACGACAAACTCGGCTACACCACGCGAGGCGTCTCGTTGGCCGCTGGGAACTACTCCGCGGAAGAGCTTCACAGTTGCCGGCGAGGAAAGAGGGGTTCCCGAAGCGTCGTGGACGGTTACAGTGATAACCGCGCCATTGCCCATGAACTCCTTTTCCTGGCTGCCCACGTCCTGGGCGGATAGCGAAGAGTTAAGCGACAAGCTCGGCAATATTGCGAGAAGGAATGGAGTAAGAAATCCTCCGACGGACCTGTTGGTGTGTATGCGGCCGGAGGCCGAAGCAAATCGGTGGGAACAGCGCATGACCACCCTCGACGAGGTGGCGCAAGCCTAGCCTTCTGCAACAAGCGCGTCAAGCAGAACATTGGCGTTGTGCGGGTGGTGCACCAACATGAAAAGTTGAAAGGTAAAGAAGAATCCTCAGGGCTGCGATGCAATGATGGCTACGAGAGTTGGGCAAAAGCGGCGGCGAGACGACGCACTGCAAAGCGCGGTGGAACCGACCTGAAGGCCGGTCACTACAAATGCGAAGGGCGACGGCTCACGCTGTAGCGGCTCTGGCAGGCTTGGTTCTGTTCACTAGCAAAGCTAGCCGCTGCTCGCGGGTCATGGGCTCCCATGGGACAAGTCTCTCGGCAAGGACATCCATTCTGCGGAGGAGAGTTAACTCGATGAAAAGCTCCATGAAATCCATGTCGCGGAAGACCAACGAGCCGGACTCTCGCATCTTGTCGCGAATGCGATCCAAATGGGCTGGCATCTCGGTCCAGTGCAGGCCGGATCGATGGTGATGGCAGAGGTGGTACCCTTCGTTCATGAAGTTCACGTCATCAAAGACGGTCACAGTATTTACAAAATAATCTTCGGGATGTTCCGGATCGCAGAAGGCGTGTTGAACCCACGAGGTGATCGCCATGATGAAGTTCATGGAGAAAAGAGGAACCAAGACGTATACGATTCCAATTCTCCAATCATAAATAAAGACAGCGGCGAAATAGATGAGGTACCGCGTTATTCCCCACAGCATTCGTCTCTGGTTCTTCACATCCCCTTTGGCTCGGAAATAGGCGTATGGTGCAAGCCCTAGGGTGGTCCAAATGTTGTCCGAAAGATACCAAAAGAAATGCAGTGGATTGGTTCGATCGTAACCGATGGTAGAGGCATTATCGTCGGGTCCGCCGTTCTCTTTATGGTGGAGACGGACATGAACGGTGCGACCCAGCTCCGGAAGATCCCCGTACAAATATCCGAGAAAGAATTCGACGTAGCGACCGAAGATCTTATGGTATTTCTCCGAAAAGTACCCCTGGGGTTGGTGCGCCTCCAGGTGTTTGGCGCTGAACATCCTGACAGACCGCTGAAACTTGGGACCGCACAGGGAAAGATAGAAAGCGATCGCGAGCACAAGCCGAGGTTTCCCCAAAATGAGCTGCATCACGAAAATGGGGAGGGCTGTGAGGGTGAGGGAGACCATGATTCGTAACGCCGGGGTGTCTCGGGAGTCGCGCAGAACCGTTTGTGCGAGCCGGTCGAGGAACCGGTCGTAGGTCTGGGAGAGGAATTGATAAGCGTCACGTAAGGGACGAATCTTCCCGAGAAGCATGGCTGCTGAGTAGAATCCGAAGGAAAGTACACCCACGAGCGATACGGCAACAACGCTTGCCAAACCCAGGAGTACTGCACAGCAGCGAATTATAAGCTTGGGTATGGCTGCAGCAGGGCCGATCGCACGCCACTGTGCCTTTGAGCGAGTGTCTGTCCCCACGTCGTTCAATTCCGCTGCCGATAACTTGCCTGCGAGTTGCATGTTCGTCTTTATGCTGCGTCGTCCAATGGCACAAGCACAAGGACTTTACACCGAAGGAGAGCGAAGTTCCAGCGTGGAACGGTTGTGCTTCCCCGGCCAGGATGTCCAGGATGTTCGCCTACTGGACAACGCTCATTGACAAGGTAGAATAGGCCTTTGTCTCAGAACCCAAATCCGGAAGCCCTTGTGCAGCCCTCGACGGCCGCCTCTCGTGTGAACGAGAAGCGCAAAATTGTTGAATACTACGATCTCGCGAGTCCCTACTATCGCTCGATGTGGGGCGATCACATACACCATGGCTACTGGATACGGGGCGATGAATCGAAAGAGACCGCGCAGATCCAGCTCATCGAGCATCTGGCGCAGCTCGCTAACATAAAAACCGGTTTGCGCATTCTGGACATTGGTTGTGGCTTTGGCGGCAGCAGTCTGTATCTCACGAAAAAGTACGGCGCCAGCACCACCGGCATCACCATTTCTCCGGTGCAAGTGCAAATGGCCAAGGAAGCCGCGGCCAAGACGAACCTGGACGCCAGTTTCTTGCTGATGGACGCGGAGGACATGCAGTTTGCGCAGCCGTTTGACCTGCTTTGGTCCGTGGAATCCATTTCCCACTACCATGATCCGCGAACATTCTTCGCCTCGGCGGTGAAGTTCCTGAAGCCCGGCGGCTGCTTCGCCCTCACGGACTGGTTCCGAAAAGGAGATATTTCGCCCGCCGACAAAAAGAAATTCATTGAGCCAATCGAGGAAGGCATGATGGTAGAACTCCGCGGAATGGATGATTACCACGACTTCCTGGTTTCTAGTGGCCTGCACGTCATCCATCGCCAGGATCTCACGGCCCATTGCGCGAAAAGCTGGGACATCGGCCTGGACATCATCCTGGACAAGGCGTTTTGGTCCATGGCCGCAAAACATGGCGCCGAATTCGTCTCCTCCCTGAAAGCATTTCATGCCATGCGTGCCGGCTTCGCGTCCGGCAATTTCGTGTATGGGCTGTTCGTCGCAAAAATGCCGGAAAACGGAAGCAATCCCGCCTGATCAGTCTCGAAACGCAAAGTGTCACTTATTTTTCTGTCAGCACTACCCGTGCCTTGGAAAAACGGCGGCGATCCCCCGCACTCCAAACAGGAGTTCTTTGGTGACTGTGATGGATTGGGAATTAGGGTGGGTATATCTCGAAGCATATCCATTGACTGCGGCGGTCAAGATTTCCCCCAAACTGAAATAGTAGAGATACGGACTATTACGTTTTGCAGCTGCCGGAACTGCGACAAACAAAATAATGAGGAGAAATCCGCGGCGTTGTCCAGTGGTTCATTTCACGAGCGGGAAGCGTTGACGGGCGGGGTGGACGAAGAGGTTATGAATTGTAGAACAGGGCGCGTGCGCGGAAGAAAAACGATGGCCGGAGCGGGATAGGATAGAGGGGACCCCAGCCAAGGAGGCACCGTGGAACGAGAAAGACGCCGCACACCCAGGTACGTCTTTTTTGCCAGCGCCGAATTGCTGGAGTTGAAATCGGAAGTGCGCGTGGCCTCGAGGGTCAGCGAACTCAGCTTGAACGGGTGTTATCTGGACATGATGAATCCGTTCCCGGTGGACACGATGGTGTTGCTGAAGATCTGGGCGGAAGAGAAGCTGTTTATCGCGAAATCGAAAATTATCTATTCGCAGCCGAACATGGGCGCAGGCGTCTTGTTCCTGGAAGTAGAACCACAATACAAACCGATTTTGGAGCACTGGCTGGATGAAGCAGCGCAGGGGAAGTAGAACGGGCTTGTGAGAGCGATGGCCCCTGTCCGTAAGACAGAGCGAACCTAAACGACAGATGAACGCGTAGGGAAGTCAGACGCGAGGCGGGATCACCGTCGAGAGAACGGCGAAGTAGTGGCAGATGCTGCCCGCGAGAACGAACAGGTGCCAGATGGCGTGGCTGTAGGGAATGCGTTTGGCGGCGAAGAAGATGACGCCACCGGTATAGGCCAGTCCACCAGCGAGCAACCAGATTATCGCGGTCAACGGAAGGTGCGTGATCACCGGCTTGGCCGCGATGACAACGAGCCACCCCATGGCGATGTACACGGCGGTGGACAAGATTGCAAAGCGTTCCACGAACCAAAATTTGAACAAAACGCCGACGAGGGCGAGTCCCCAGATGACGCCGAAGAGCGACCAGCCCCAAGGTCCGCGCAAACTCACCAGGAGGAAGGGCGTGTAGGTGCCGGCAATCAGCAGGTAGATTGCGGAGTGATCGAAGATGCGCAAGGCGCGCTTCACTCGCGGGGAAATGACCGCGTGATAGAGCGTGGAGGCGGTGTACAAGCAGATAAGAGTGGCGCCATAGATGGAACAGGCTACGATGTGCCACGCGGTGCCGCGCAATGCGGCCAAAACGAGAAGCACCACGAAGCCGGCGATGCTCAGCAGCAACCCAATGCCGTGAGTGATGGCGTTGGCGATTTCTTCGAGGGAATGGCGAAGCTTGCTCATGAGAGTGATGCTACCAACTATTGTTTCGTGGCGTGGCGGCCAGCACAAGGGATTTCGCGGAAATTTCACCACAGAGGCCGCAGAAGAAGCGGAGAGTCCGCATTCGGAGGAGCGACCCTTCGTCGCTCGACGGGAAATACAACCGCAAGATGCAATACGGCGGGATAACCCTGACGCTACCAAGACCTGGAATCAGCGGACGCAACAACATCAGAAGCCGGGGGCGCCGGAGGAGGCCGGGCGCATTTCGGGGGCGTTGACGCCAAAGCGGAGATGAGCGAACCAGGATTGACTGAGCGACATGAAGCCGGTGTAAAGATAGCCCCAAACAAAAAGCAGAAGGAAGGGTACAGTAGCGTAATTCCCGTTGGTGACGGCGTAAAGAATGGCCAGGGAGAAGTACAGCCCGAGGGCGATTTCGAAGTAGGGCATCCAACCGGATTTGTTGCGATATTTTTTTGCGGCGAAGGTGCCGGACTTGCCTTCAATTTTGAATTTTGGGGTGCGGGCAAACTCAGATTTCTTTCCGGCGATAGCTTCGAGGACGGCTTGTGCGTTGCGAACCGAAAGGCCGATGCCGGTGGCCATGACGAACGGCATATAAAGGAACGTCTTCACCCAGGTTTTGGGGCGAAGCTCTTTTTGCGCGGCCAGATAGAAGCTGGAGATGGAACAGGTGGATGCGAGGAAGAGTGGAAGATCGATGACCAGCATCTGGAACCAGCCCTGATAAAAACGCACGATCATGGCGGGGAGAAGCATGGTGGAGAGCAGCACCATGAGCGGATAGGAAATGTTCGCCGTCAGATGGAAGAAGGCTTCGGATTTCACATGAAGAGGAACATTGGAACGGAACACCCGGGGAAGGATTTTTTTGGCGGTCTGCATCAATCCCTTGGCCCAGCGCGCTTGTTGCGCTTTGAAGCCGTTCATGTCCACGGGAAGTTCCGAAGCGCATTCAATTTCCGGGAGGTACAGAAACTTCCAGCCCTTGAGTTGCGCGCGGTAGGAGAGATCGGTGTCTTCGGTGAGGGTGTCGTGCTGCCAGCCGCCGGCGGCGTCGATGGCCGCGCGGCGCCAGACGCCCGCGGTGCCATTGAAATTGAAGAAGGAGCCGCGGCGGGAGCGTCCGCCATGTTCGATGACGAAATGGCCGTCCAGAAGAATGGTTTCGACGCGAGTGAGCAGGGAATAGTCGGAGTTCAGATAGGTCCAGCGCGTCTGCACCATGCCGATTTTTTCGCCGCCGTCGGGATTCACGAAATAAGGAATGGTGCGGCGAAGGAAATCGGACTGCGGGACGAAGTCGGCGTCAAAGATGGCAACGAATTCGCCCTGGGCGGTGTGAAGACCATTTTCGAGCGCGCCGGCTTTGTAACCTTCGCGATTGGTGCGATGGATGTAAACAATGGGGAGACCGCTCGCAGCGTGGCGTTCGACGCAGGCACGGGCGACGTCGCGCGTTTCGTCGGTGGAATCATCGAGGACCTGGATGCTCAGCAGTTCGCGAGGATAGTCGAACAGAGAGACGGTGTCGACGAGGCGCTCGACGACGTAGCGTTCGTTGAAGATGGGGAGTTGTATAGTAACCTTTGGCCAGTTGGTGACAGCCGGCGGTGGTCCAGGAACATTTTTACGGTAAGCGTAGTATTCGTAGAGCAGGACGTAGCGGTGCAGGCCATACGTTGCGAGGATGAAGAGCACGATGAAGTAGGGAATCATCATCGCAAGATCGAAGGCGTTGGCATGATAGACGCCGCTGAAGGTGCGGTCGGTGATTTTGTGCCAGTAATGACCTATGGAGGTCTGTTGGGCGGCGAATAGAGTTGGGAGCAGATTGAACAAGACTAAGAAATCTCCGAATGGCTTCTGAAAATCGATCCAAAACGCTGCAAGTGGGGCTGGTGCTGGGAGCAGGCGCGCTGCTGGAAGCCTGCTATCTGGGGATGCACCACCTGTATTATCTCAAGAACCACGCCATCGCGTTCATAGAACTGGGGCTCGCCGCAGGCATGGTCTACCTGATAGCGCTGTACGGATTCGGACAGACGCGCACCACACGAGCAGCGCTTATTTTACTCATTTTTTCGGGGATTGTATTCAGGGCCACGATGTGGCCGATGGAGCCCACACTTTCCGATGATTTGCAGAGATACCGATGGGAAGCGAAGGTGCAGGCGCATGGATGGAATCCGTATGCGATTGCGCCGAATGACCCGCGATTGGCGGATTTGCACGACAAGTATTACGAGGTAATGCCGGGCAAGGAAATCCCGGCGATATATCCGCCGGCGACGCAACTGGTGTTTCGCGCAACGTGGAGATTCTTTCCCGGTCCCACGGCGTTCAAGGTGCCGTTTGCTGCGGCGGATGTTTTTGTACTGCTGATTCTGGCGTGGATGTTCAGAAAAGAACAGGATGCGCTGTTTCGCGTGGCGATCTATGCGTGGAATCCCCTGGTGATCGTGGAGTTTGCCGGGAGCGGGCACAACGATGTGTTGGCGCTGCTGGGAATTGTGTGCGGGCTGGCGCTGGTACAGAAGCGGCCGGTGTGGGCAACCGTGCCAGTGATGTTAGGGACGATGGCGAAACTGTTTCCCGCGGTACTGCTGCCGGCATGGATTCGGAAAGCGGGCTGGCCGGAAAAACGCGCGGGTTGGTGGGCTGTGGGATTGGCTGGCGTGACGGCACTGCTGGTGGTGGCGCCATACTGGAATGCGCTGGGAATGCTGCGCACAACGATGACGTATTACGAGGCGACCTGGAAGAACTACAACGCGAGTCTGTACACACTGATCGATTGGGCGACCGGCGGAAAGACGAGAATTCCGGTGCTGACGGGCGTGCTGGCCAGTTGGGGACTGGCGCTGTGGCTGGCGTGGAAAAAAGAGGAACCGGCGCGCGCGGCGTATCTTCTGATTGGAACGATACTGGCGTTTGGGCCGAATGGATATTCGTGGTACTTCACGTGGATCGTGCCGCTACTGTGTTTTTTCCCGAATCCGGCGTGGCTGATGATGACGGCGCTGCAGTTTCTGTCGTACAACGTGCTGATTGGTTACGGGATTCTGGGGGAGTTCAAGTTTGATCCGCTGATGCAGTGGCTGGTGTACGTGCCGTTCTATGCTGTCCTGGTGGGCGATTGGTGGTTCGGATGCAAGAAGAATCGATTGAACACGAGCGCGCAGCGTGTACGGACGGCCTCAGAAGGCCGTCCGTACAAGGGCTCGGAAGCCGGACGCTAACGAAAATCTACCTTTTTGAAACCGAGACCCTGGAGAAGACTGGAAATCGTGGAACGCGCGTTGCCATCGGCGGTCTTCAGGATATCTCCTTGCATCGCGGCTTCCTGAAGTTGGCGTTCGGCTTCCTGACGAACTTCACTTTCCAGATTCGGATCGGGCGAGGAGAAGAGGCCGGTGTCGCGGGAATAGACGCGCGTTTGCGCGTTGTCGAGGCGAGTGACGAGAATCTGAGCCTGGGGAAGGCGAAGCGAGATGGACTGACCCTGAACGACGACGTCGGCGGGCTGCAGCTTGCTAAGGTCGACGCCCCCGATGACTTCGCCATGTACGACGAGAAGGAGACGATCGCTCACCAGGAATTTCGGCAAGTACGGGCTGTCGTGTTCACCGGAAATGATTTTGTCCATGGTAAAGCTGATGGTCTCGAGGCGCTGAAGCTGCTGGATCTGGCGGACCACGGTGGGCTGGTCAATGTGGATCAGAGTGCCGCCACGATAAGCGCGCAAAAGAGAAAGCAGACCGGTGCCGGTAGCAAGCCAGATGATGAGGCCGACAGCGAAGAGAGCCAAGAGAAAGCCAAACAGAAATGCTTTTACCCACGGGAAGGATGGGCGGTTGACACGCTGCGTGTGGTAAGTGGTATTCATGGCGGCTGGACTCGAAACAATAGAGTAAAGAAAAAGTGAGAAGGTGTCATGTGATGGTTGCGGGATGAGGGTAAAGACCGGGGAAACGTAAAGTTGGCGGGACAACGGTCTGCCAAGTTCTCAGGGTGGCGGACGGCCTCAGCAGGCCGTCGGTACAAAGGCTAAGAAACTCCGGATGGAAGAGACGACGAAGAACGGGGAAGGGCGAGGAACGCTTCGCGAGATCGCGAAGGAATTTCTGCGGCTGGGGTTTGTGGCTTACGGTGGTCCTGCGGCGCACGTTGCCATGATGGAGGAGCGTTGCGTGCGGCGGCGGGAATGGCTGACGCGCGAGCGTTTTCTGGATTTGCTGGGAGCCGCGAGTTTGCTCCCCGGGCCGAGTTCGACAGAGGTGGCGATCTATTTGGGGGAGATTCGAGGAGGGGCCGCGGGGCTCGTCGTGGCGGGGGCGTGTTTCATTCTGCCAGCGGCGGTGCTGGTGCTGGCGCTGGCGTGGGCGTACATGAAGTACGGCGCGATGCCGCAGGTAGCGGGATTGCTGTTTGGGATCAAGCCGGTAGTGGTGGCGTTGATCGCGCAGGCAGTCTGGAACCTGGGACGAACGGCGTTGAAGAGCGTATGGCTGAGCGTACTGGCGGCTGCCGCGATTGGTTTGGCGGTGTGGGGAGCTTCGCCGCTGATCGTGCTGATCGGCGCGGGAGTGTTATGGGTGTTGATTCGCGAGGGGACGAGATTGGCGCAGGACAAGGCGGTGACTGCGGGCTTGTGGGGAACGGGAGCAGCCGGCACGAGCGCGGCGATTGGTGTCCTGCCGGTATTTTTGTATTTCCTGAAAGTAGGAGCGGTGCTGGTGGGGAGTGGCTACGTGTTGTTGGCGGTGCTGCGCGCGGATCTGGTGGTGAGGATGCACTGGCTGAGCGATGCGCAGTTGTTGGATGCCATTGCCGTGAGCCAAGCGACGCCGGGGCCGTTTTTTACGGTGGCGACCTTCATCGGGTATCTGCTGGGCAGATGGAGAGGTGCGGTACTGGCAACTGTAGGGATGTTCTTGCCGGCGTTTGTGTACGTGGGAGTGACGGCAAAACTCTTGCCGAAGCTGCGGAAGTCGGCGGTGGCGAGCGCGTTTCTGGATGGAGTGAGTGCAGCGGCGGTGGCGTTGATGGCGGTGGTGGGGTGGCAGTTTGCGCGTGCGGCAATCGTGAACATGCCGGCAATTGTGTTGATGGTTTTCGGGGCGGTGCTGGTGTTCCGGTACAAAGTGAATTCCGCGTGGTTGGTGTTGGGGGGAGCGATTGTTGGGATTGTGCTGCGCGGGATCGGTTGGGTTTAAGCGCCAGAACAAAGGGGCAGCTGAGGGTCAGACGTTTTATCGGCGGACCGCTTCAGAGGCCTCTGTAAAGAAGCCTCCCACGAAAAGCGGCCCTCAGCGGCTAAAGCCGGGTTGTCGGGCAACCACATGCGGCACGACTGAAAGTCGTGCCCTCCCGAAGAACGGACGTTCTCACGCCGACTCCCAAGCTCCGACCCCCTAGGGGATGAGAACAATCTTGCCGAAGGCGCCGGGGGCCATGACCTCTTGGTGTGCTTTCGGGGCCTCGTTCAGCGGAAGTTCCTTCCTCACGATTGGCCGGAGGGTGCCATTTTCGAGGCCCGCGGCAATCGCAGCGTGCATCTCGTCGGACTCCGCCCCGGTGGCGGCCCACAGCGTGAAGCCGCGAACCATGCCGCGGCGCGCCATCAGTTCACGGGGATTGATGGTGATTTCGCCGCGATTGCCAATGACGATCACGCGTCCGTTGAGAGCGAGAAGCTTCAGGTCAGTGGCGAGGTTTACATTCGCCAGCATTTCCAGGACGACGTTGACGCCCTTGCCTCCGGTCGACTTCTGAATTTCATCGGCGTATCCGGCTTTTGTGTGATCAAAAACGTGATGCGCGCCTTCCTTCTTGACTAATTCGAGACCGCGTTGTGTTCCAGCGGTGCCGATCACCGTGAGACCTTGGGCGCGCGCGAATTGCACCGCGGCAGTGCCGACGCCTCCGCTGGCGCCGTGGATAAGAAGCGCTTCGCCGGCACGAGCATGTGCGTGGTGATGAAGCGCGGTATACGCGGTGCCATAAGGAACCCAGAGACCTGCGCCTTGAGCGAAAGAAATTTTTTCGGGCAGCAGGTACACCTGCGATTCCAGCGCAAGGGCATACTCGGCGTACGCGCCGGTGATGGTCTTCGCGGTATAGACACGATCTCCGGGTTTCACTTTGGTGACGCCCGAGCCGACGGCTTCAACGGTGCCAGCGGCATCGGAGCCCGGCGTGTAGGGAAGAGACGGCTTCACGGCGTAAGTGCCGGCACGCATGTAGGTGTCGTAGGGATTAACGCCCGCTGCGCGGACCTGAACAAGGACTTCTCCGGGTCCGGGTTTTGGAGTGGGAATTTCTTCGAGGGTAAGAACTTCGGGACCGCCGAATTGCTGGACTTGAATGGCTTTCATGAGCGTACTCCCTTGATCGGTTAGAAGTGGTCGTCGTGGAAGACAGTTTCGCCCTCGCTGTCTAGCATGCCGGCGGTGCGGCCCCAGGCGGTGGTCTGCCAATTGTCTTTTCCCTTTTTGACGGGAATCCAGGGGGGCAGGGATTGACTCAAGTGGTTCGCCAGGGCGTAGACGTAAGGTTCGTACATGGCGCGCAGTTCGATGAGCTTGTGATCCGCTTCGGGCGTGTCGCGCAACTTCAAGCCAAGTTGCGTGAGCTTGGTGCGCAGGCGAAGCAATTCCTCCGGGGGAAGGCGATCCTGCGGCAAAGCGCTAGGGGCTGCAGAGAAGACCTGGGAAAGATCGACGACCGCGTGGCGGGAGATGGCAAACGTAAGCTCAGCTTGTTTGGCGCAGGCTTCGTCAATGCTGGCGATTGCCAGAGCACAAGTGTCGAGAATCGCGGTGAGGGAGGCGATCCATGATTGGTTGTCGTGCTGGGAGCGAAAGTACGCGAGCACGGGATAGGAGAGATGGCTTTCCATGAGTTGCGCGCTCCAGAGCTCCCAATCTTTCAGCAAAGAGCGCAGGGCTTCGTGGCCATTCGGGAAACTGTGGCGGCGAAAGAGTTCACCGGCAGTGGGAGGCGTGCCGGCGCGGGAGTCGAGCAGGGAGATATCGACCTCGCGCTCGGCGAAGGCACCGTAGATAAATGGGAGATAGCCGATCACCGCGGCGAGAAAGCCGAAACCAAAACCAGCTTCCGCGACGACCAGAAAACGAGCGATGCCGGAACGCGGAACCACGTCGCCGAGTCCAAGTGTGAAGAACGTGGTTCCGCTGAGATAGATATCCGTGTACAGGCTGGGGGTCAGGGCGGTGAGATTGACGGCGGAGCCTGCGCCGTATTGCATCATGCCGAACGACAGGATCAATCCAATGGCCCAGACGCCGATGAGGAAAAGCAGCGAGATGGGGCCGAAGAAACCCAGAAAGGACTCGCGGCGCTTGCCTGAAGAAAAAGCGCGAGCTACAGCCTTCCAGACGCCCCAGGTTGAGCGGTAGTAGAAGCGCGTAAGCCGGAACTTTCTGGTGACCCGGCGGGGAAGGATGATGACCTCGAAGGCATCCCACGCCACGACCAGAAATATCACCACACCGGCGATGAACACACCTGGAGCAGGAAGCATGCGGAGCATTGTACTCGCATTCAGGCTGTGAGCGAGTTTAGGCTGAGATGGAAGAAACCAGCCTCGCGTTCACGGAAATTTCGGCTTTGAAGAGCTTGGAGACGGGGCAGCCGGTTTCCGCGGCTTTGACAGCGGCGTCAAACTTGGCCTTGTCGGCATTCGGAATGGTGGCAACGAGGTCCAGATGGCTCTTGGTGATGGAGAAACCTTCGCCGACCTTTTCGAGGGAAATGGTACAAGTGGTTTCGAGCTTGGAAGCGGTCATGCCGGCGCCGCCAAGCTGCGCGGAAAGTGCCATGGTGAAACAGCCAGCATGAGCGGCGGCCAACAATTCTTCAGGGTTGGTGCCGACGCCATTTTCAAAACGCGTGCTGAACGAATACTGGGTGTTGTTTAGTGTGCCGCTATCGGTTGAGATCGCGCCTTTTCCGGATTTCAGGTCGCCTTGCCAAACTGCGGAAGCTTTACGTTCCATGGAAGAGTCCTCCTTCAAAGTTTTTGACGGGTTCGAACGCAATGGATTCGATTCGCTGGGCCTCGGTAAAGGTATATTCGAGAAGCGAGTTGCAGTAAAGAGCGAAAAAATCGTGGAACACATCTTCGACAAAGTTTCGCACCGCCCGTGGCCGCTGCCCAGTGGTCCCTCGATAATGGAACAACGGTGGCATGACTTGTTGTTTGCGCACTGGCGCGTTGAGAAGGAATGGTTGCGGCCACACGTGCCGAGCAAGCTGGAGATTGACACGTATCAAGGCGAGGCGTGGTTGGGCGTGGTTCCGTTTCGCATGGAGGGAGTGCGGCTGAGATATGCGCCGGCGATTCCTGGGGCCTCGTGTTTTCCGGAATTGAATGTTCGGACGTATGTGAAGCATGGCGAAAAGGCCGGGGTGTGGTTCTTCAGCCTTGATGCCGCGAGCCGGCTGGCCGTGACGGTTGGGCGGAAATGGTTTCAGCTGCCTTATTTTTTCGCGGGTATGAGCTGCGAAGAGCGAGGCGGATGGATTGCGTACGCGAGCGAAAGAAAAGATCGAGGCGCACCGGCCGCTGTGTTGCGCGGGAAATATCACGGCGAGGGAGAGACGTTTCATGCCGCGAGCGGCACGTTGGAACATTTCTTGACGGAGCGATACTGCCTGTATAGCGCGGATGCGGAAGGAAACCTCAAGCGAGTTGAAATCCACCATCTGCCATGGAATTTACAGCTGGCCAAGGCCGAAATTTCCGAGAATTCCATGACGAAAGGGCTGGGGCTTGCCTTCGGGGTGCCGGAGCTGCTGCATTTTTCGCGCCGGCAAGATGTGGGGGTGTGGCCGCTGCGGCGAGTCTAACGGAAACAGATTGGCCATGGTGCTTAGGCGTTGAGCGTTAAGGAGACGAGGCCTGGGGGAGTGGCCGGGACGATAGCAGGAAGCTTGGAGCGGTCGATGGGATTGTAGAGCGTGTCGCGTTCGACCGGAACGCGGCCGGCGGCGCGGATCAGGCGCTCGAGTTCGCTGCGCGGTGTGAACTCGGCGGTATTGGCGCCTGCATCGTGGTAAATCTTCTCTTCGACCACCGTGCCATCGAGATCATTGGCGCCGAAACGAAGTGCAATCTGGGCGATGCTGGGCGTGAGCATGATCCAGTAAGCCTTGATGTGATCGAAATTATCGAGCAACAGGCGCGAGACGGCGATGTTACGGAGGTCATCGTAGCCCGTGGGCTTGGGGATGTACGACAGCGGCGTATTGTCCGGGTGAAACGCGAGAGGAATGAAGGCAACGAAGCCGTGCGTTTCGTCCTGAGCTTCGCGCAGCTTCACGAGATGATCGACGCGCTCTTCGATGGTTTCGACGTGGCCATACAACATGGTGGCGTTGGAGCGCAGGCCGATGCGGTGCGCCTTCATGGCCATGGAAAGCCACATGCGCCCACTGACCTTGTGGTCGCAGATGATTTTGCGCACGCGCGGATGGAAAATTTCGGCGCCGCCGCCAGGGCAGGAGTCGACACCCGCTTCTTTCATTTTGCGCAGGGTTTCATCGACGGTGAGTTTGGCGATGCGGGCGAAGTAGTGGACCTCGACCATGGTGAAGGCCTTGAGGTGAACGTGGGGATGGCGTTGCTTCAGCCCGCGGATGAGTGCCAGGAAATAATCGAATGGCAAGTCGGGATGGAGGCCGCCGACGATGTGGAATTCGGTGGCGCCCTCACGGACGCCTTGCGCAGCGCGCTCGTATATTTCTTCAAGCGCGAAGGTGTAGGCGCCGGGTGCGCCGGGATCGCGGCCGAAGGCGCAAAGCTTGCAGTGGGCAACACAAACGTTGGTGGGATTGATGTGGCGATTGACGTTGTAGTAAGTGACGTTGCCGTGGCGCTTTTCACGCACATAATTGGCCAGCCAGCCGACGGCCAAGAGGTCGGGCGAGCGATACAGCGCCACGCCATCGTCGAAGGTGAGGCGCTCGCCGGCGTGCACCTTGTCCGCGATGGGTTTCAGGGAAGCGTCAGTGATGGTCAGTTCTGCCACGGTTCTCTCTACGTATAGGATGCTCCGGCCGGGCCGGAGTCGCAAAACGAATTCGCTTTTCGAAAACGGCGAAACGTTCAAACACGCCAAACGGCTGCAGCGGCGCCCCAAAACAGCAGGAACAGCATACTAATATAGCCGTTCACGGTAAAAAACGCAGCGTTAAGCTTGCTGAGATCGTTGGCCTTCACGAGCGAGTGTTCATAGGCGAGCAGTGCTGCGACGACCACGATGCCGGCCCACGCGGGCCAGGGTAAGCCAAAGCTGGCGGCAAGCCAGGCCAGCAAGAGCACCACACCGACGTGCATGACGCGAGCAATCCACAGGGCGTGGGCAATGCCAAAGCGTTTGGGAATGGAGTAGAGGCCGGACTGTTGATCGAATTCGATGTCCTGACAGGCGTAGAGGACGTCGAAGCCGCCAACCCAAACAGTGACGGCGGCGCACAGAATCAGCATGCGCCAATCGAGGCTTCCGGTAATGGCGATCCAGGCGGCGGCGGGGGAGATGCCGAGCGCGAAGCCAAGGCAAAGATGGGACCAGGAAGTGAAGCGCTTGGTGAACGAATAGAAACAGAGGATGGCCATGGCCAGCGGAGCGAGTTTCAGCGCCAGCGTATTGAGCTGCCAGGCGGCCAGGAAAAAGACAACGACAGCAACGAGAGTAAAGATCCACGCGAAGGAAATCGAAAGAGCGCCGGTGGCCAGGGCGCGCATTTTTGTGCGGGGATTTTCCTTGTCGTAACGCAGGTCGGCAATGCGGTTGATGGTCATGGCGGCAGAGCGGGCCGCGACCATCGCGACAACGATCCAGAGAATCTGACGCAGATTGGGCCAGCCGTGCTGCGTGGCGCGTGCAGCCAGGAGAGCGCCGGTGAGCGCAAAGGGCAGAGCGAACACGGAGTGCTCGAACTTGATCATTTCGAGGACGGTGCGGATGCGGCTGGCCATTGGCGTCTACGACTCCAGCCGTTTTCCGGCGGCGCTGCCGGTCCAGCGGAACATGTGGTCTTGCGGAAGGCCGGCCTGAGCGAGCACGCGACACACGAATTGCGTAACGACGTCATCAATGCTCTTGGGGTTGTGGTAGAAGGAAGGAACGATCGGCATGATGACCGCGCCAGCCTGTTGCGCGCGCAACATATTTTCCAGATGAACGCGATTGAAGGGCGTATCGCGAACGCACAGGATCAGTTTGCGCTGCTCCTTGAGCATGACATCCGCGGAACGGCAGAGGAGGTCGTCGCTCATGCCGTTGGCGACTGCCGCGAGCGCGCCCATGGTGCACGGAATCACGATCATAGCGTCAACGTGGTAGCTGCCGGAGGCGATGGAAGCGCCAACGTCCTTGTTGGCGATAGTCTCAATTTTCTTCGGGGCGCGGCCGAGAATGCGCGCGGGGAGTTTTTTCAGATCGCCGGAAGTGATGCCAAGCTCTTCGGAGAAGAGGCGCTGGCCGGTCTCGGTGGTGACCAGATGAATGCGGGAAACGCGCGCGTCGTTTTCAAGAAGAGCGAGGGTCTTCTGGGCAAAGATGGCGCCGCTTGCGCCGCTTACGCCAACGGTAATGATGGATGCTTTAGTCGAGGGCATGATTTTTCGCGGGTATGCTCAGTCTCGCAGCGGCATCGCGGCAAGTCAAGCTGAGGCTTGACAGCTGAGGTGCTGACGGAAGCGCGGCAGCGGAGGGTTCGCGGCGTATGCTAGACTTCGCGATTAAGCGAGGAGCGATCATGAGCGGGAAGTCGCCTGTGGAAACCGTGCTTGCTTTCCTGGAACAAATTAATGCTCGCAATGTGGATGGGCTGTGCGCCTTGATGACGGAAGACCACTTTGTTCGTGGATGGGCTTGGGGACCGCATACAAGGCCGGGAATCGATGCGCCCGGGTTGGGCCGGATACTTTCGCATGTTTCCTGATTATCGCGTGTCGCACACGGACGTTTTTTCCGGTGTAGTGGCCGCATTTGGCTCCGCCGAAGGAACGCTCGCCGTCAGGGGAGAACTTCCAAAGGAAAACCATTGGAACGCGCCGGCGGCGTGGCGAGCGGTGGTGCGTGATGGCTTGATCGCGGAATGGCAGGTCTATGCCGACAATCAGAGCGCGAGAAAAATTATGGGTGTGCAAAATCCATTGGCAGATTCCGTAGGCAGATAGGATTCCATGAACGAACTCGACATTCGCGAATTGCTTGAGGCTGTGGGCACGGGAAAGCTGTCACCCGGGACGGCGATGGAGCGGCTGAAGCACATGCCGTTCGAAGATATCGGTTTTGCAAAGGTGGACCATCACCGGGCGTTGCGGCAGGGATTCGCAGAGGTAGTATTCGGGAAGGGCAAGACGGCGAAACAGGTGGCCGAAATTGTGAGAGCAATGGTGGAGAAGAAGGCGTCGCGGCAAAACGTGCTGGTGACGCGGGCGGACGAGAAAATGTTTGCCGCAGTGAAGCGCGTGAGCCGCGCCGCGAAATTTCACGCGCTCTCGAAGGTGATTACGATTGAGCGGAGCGAGGAGATCACCGGGAAAGGCACGATTGTGGTGGTGTCCGCGGGAACGAGCGATATTCCGGTGGCGGAAGAGGCGGTGTTGACGGCGCGCACGATGGGAAATCGTGTCGACCAGGTGTACGACGTGGGAGTCGCGGGAATTCACCGCTTGCTCGATCATCGCGGCAAGCTGAATGAAGCGCGGGTGATTATTTGCGTGGCGGGGATGGAAGGCGCGCTGCCGAGCGTAGTGGGAGGATTGGTGGGTGTGCCGGTGATTGCGGTGCCCACGAGCACGGGATACGGAGCAAGCTTTGGCGGGGTGGCGGCGCTGCTGGGCATGCTGAATTCGTGCGCCTCGAATGTGACCGTGGTGAATATCGATAATGGATTTGGGGCGGCCTGCGTAGCATCGTGCATCAACCGGCTGTAAATCAAATCTTAACTTTTGAGTAGAACTTTCATGACCCCTGGCTTTTGGGCATAGACGATGTCCTTGGGCGCGTCTTTCAGCGGAAAGACGCGGGTGATCAGCGGAGTGGGATCGACCTTGCCGGAGCGCAGCAACGCAATGGCTTTGGCGAAGGGGCCGCAGCGCGAACCGACTACCGTGATTTCCTTGACCACGATGGGCCAAGTCACGACCGGCGCAGCGCCGTGGAACGTGGACTTAAGCAGCAAAGTGCCGCGCGGCTCGGTCATTTGTTGCGCGAGGGTTAGGCCGGTGGGAGAGCCGGTAGCTTCGACGACCAGGCGATAACTTTCCTTCAGCTTTTTCAGATCGCGCGCATCGCCATGCACGTGCTTCGCCTGGATTCCTGCGTGGCGAGCCAATTTCAATTTGGCGTCGTGCTTGCCGTATAGCGTGACGGCGCTGCCGGAGGCGTGCAGAACTCTTGCGATCAACTGGGCTAGTTTGCCATCACCGAGAACGGCGGCAGAAGGGAATTCGCGAATATTCATTTGGTCGAGGATCTGGCAGGCCGCCGCGAGTGGCTCGACGAAAACCGCCTTCTCATCGCTGACGTTCGCCGGGATGAGATGCAAATTTTCAAGCGGCAGCGTCAGGTACTCGGCGAAAGTGCCGTCGTGCGCAACGATGCCCAGGACGGTGCGACGCGCGCAATGCGTCTTCAAGCCGCGGCGGCAGAATTCGCAGACGGGCTTGTAGCCATAAGCCGAGCAGGATACGTTAATCTCGCCGGCAACGCGCTGGTTGAGCCATTTCCTTTTCGCCGCCGCAGAAACGCCGCGAACGGCAACCACTTCACCAACAAATTCGTGGCCAACGACGCCTCGAAAATCGTGATAGCCGCGCAAAATTTCCACATCGGTGTTGCAGATGCCGGCCATGCGAACGCGAATGAGCGCCCAGCCGGGACGTAATCGCGGAGCAGCGAGATCGACGGGTTTCAGACGCCCACGCGACGCAATAAAAGCCAACATGAAGAGAGTATGAAGAAGTTCAACGCAGGGCGGCAACTAGAGATTCGCGTAACGCGCCGTCTTGTTCGGGGAAAACGGTGCGCAGGTCGAGAAGGAGCCGGTCTTCTTCAATGCGTGCGATGACAGAAACGCCTGTGGAGGGACGGCGAAGGCGCTCTTCGAGTTGCGTGACGGAATGACGAGCGCTGCTGATGCGAATGACTTTGGTGGGCAAAGATTGCGCGGGGGTCGAGCCGCCGCCAACCAGTGACGCGCCATCGGCGATTTCCAATTCCACGTCGGCATTCGCGACAAGAGGCTGAAGCGAGTGCAAAAGGTTGGTGGCGCGCTGAGCAATTTCCCCAGGTGTGAGGCGGATCATGCGCTGCGAAGGCAGAGCGTTCCAGTCGGCGCGGAGATAAGCGCGCAGGGTGCATTCCAGGGCGGTGATCGTGAGCTTGTCCACGCGCAGCGCGCGGAAAAGTGGATGGCGGCGGACTTTCGCGACCAGTTCTTTCTGACCGGCGATGATCCCGGCTTGTGGGCCGCCAAGGAGTTTATCGCCGCTGAACAGGACGAGAGAGAACCCGGCGGAGATGCTTTCGCGTGCGGTGGGTTCGCTGATGCCGCGCGCGGATAGATCGACGAGGCAGCCGGAGCCAAGATCCTCCACCACAGGAAGATTGGCGCGTTGGCCGAGTGCGACGAGTTCGGCCACGTCGGGCTTTTCCGTAAAGCCGGTCACTTGAAAATTGGAGGGATGGACGCGCAGCAGCACGCGCGTTTTTTCATTGATGGCGTCTTCGTAGTCGGCCAGGCGCGTGCGATTGGTGGTGCCGACCTCGCGCAAGACGGCGCCACTTTGTTCCATGATTTCCGGGATCCGAAAGCCGTCGCCAATTTCGATCAGTTCACCGCGCGAAACAATCACCTCGCCGCCACGAGCCAAGGCCGCGAGGGTAAGCAGCACAGCGGCGGCGCAATTGTTCACGACGATGGCGGATTCGGCACCGGTGAGCCGCTGAAGCAATCGAGTTGTGTGAACGTCGCGCTTGCCACGCGCCCCGGCAACCAGGTCGTACTCGAGATTCGTGTATTGCGTGGCGGTGCGGCGCAATTCGTCGATCAGCTGCGCAGGCAGCGGCGCGCGGCCCAGGTTGGTGTGAAGGATGACGCCGGACGCATTGATGACAGGCTGTAGCGAGGGAGCGAGTTCCCGTTGCACGGCTTGGACAATGCGCGCTTCGAGGGCTGCGGGCGAAATCGTCTGCTCAGCGAGAACTTCTCCAGCGGCAATTTCGCGGCGCAATTGCGAGAGAACCTGGCGAGTGATGTCGACGACGAATCCCCGGTCGATTTCCGAGCAGAGCTTGGCGACCGTGGGCAACTGCAGTAGTTCGTCCACGGACGGCATTTGACGCAGCAGTGCTGTCTGGTCGTCGGAGGGCGCGCGTTTGGCGGGAACGGTCATGGCGACATTTGAGCACAGCCGCGAAACCGTCGCAACGGATGCTTGAAATGCGGGGCGGGTCGCAAGGGCAGGGGTTGTGCGGGAATCCGTTGTTTCATCCGCAGCGAACGCGGGGATGAAGGTTGACGCTTGCCCCGGGCGCTCCTAGCATGGAGGGACAGGAGAGTCTGCCTTCATGGCCACCATTGATGAGGAATTGGGGCAACTCGAACGCGACATCCGGCAATTGAAGATCGAGTACGAAATGTACTTCGGCGGAGGCCGGAAACGCCCGCCCACGGAAATTGAATGGCGCGTAGAATTAATGGTGAAACGCTACGCCGAGCGCAGCGGCGAGCTGAAATACGGGCAAAGGTTCCGCTACAACAGCCTTACGCAGACTTACGCGAAGTATAAGGACTTGTTCCGCAAGCGGCTACAGCGGCGCGAAGAAGGAAAAATCCAGCGGCATTTTGGGGCCGCGGCGAAAGCGATTGAAGCGGAGCGCGCGAAAATCCAGGTGACCACGCAGACGGCCCCGACGGCTGAGAGCAATGCCGACCACGCCAAGGCATTTCGCATGGTGTGCTCCGAGCCGGAGAAGGAAACCGAAAAAGTCGATCAGCTTTATGACGCATTTTTGCAGGCGAAACAAGCGGCAGGCGAAGACACGGGCAAGGTAACCAAGGCCGGGTTCAGCGAATTTGTAAGAAAGAAGACCAAAGACCTGCAAGAAAAGAAGAGCTGCCGCGACGTGGAATATGTGGTGGAAGTGGTCGACGGCCAAGTGAAGCTGAAAGCGCTGGTAAAATCGTAGTTCAGTCTCCCTGCAAATTTTTCCCACAGACGCGACTTTCCGAAACTCCGCTCCTCCGCGTACACTAAAGGGTTCTGAAGAGCACCGGAGGAAGACATGGGAGTGGAACGGGCGCTGCTGAGCGTATTCGACAAGACCGGGATCGTGGAGTTGGCCAGGAGGCTCGCGGCCTTGAAGATCGAGATTCTCTCGACCGGCGGCACGGCAAAACTGTTGCGCGACGAAGGCGTAACGGTGAAGGATGTCTCCGAATTTACCGGTTGGCCCGAAATGCTGGGCGGGCGCGTGAAGACGCTGCACCCGAAAGTGCACGGCGGGCTGCTGTATCGCCGCAATCATGCGGAGGACCAGAAGCAAGCGAAGGAACACGGAATTGCGGCTATTGATCTGGTGGTGGTGAATCTATATCCATTCGAAGCGACGGCTGCGAAAGGGTATCTGACGGCGGAAGAACTGATCGAAAACATCGATATTGGCGGACCGACAATGCTGCGGTCCGCGGCAAAGAATTTCGAGAGCGTGACGGTGGTGACGGACCCGGCGGACTACGGCCGAGTAGCCAAGGAATTGGAGGAGAAAGGCGAAACCACCTTGCCTGTGCGGGTGGAGCTGGCGCGGAAAGTGTTTGCCACAACGTCGCGCTACGACGGATTGATTGCCACGGAACTGGAACGCCTGGCGGTTGCGGGCCAAGGCATGGAAGTGAACGCGCGTGCGATTTTGCCGGAACGGGTGCATGTTTCGCTGCGCAAGCAACAGGAATTGCGCTACGGAGAAAATCCGCACCAGGCGGCTGCGCTGTACGTTCCGGCGGGGCACGCCCCGGAAGGGCTGGCGGCGGCAAAGCAGCTTCAGGGCAAAGAGCTTTCTTACAACAATTATGTGGATCTGGAAGCGGCGCGCAGCCTGGTGGGGGAATTCGAGCGGCCCGCAGCGGTGATCATCAAGCACAACAACCCGTGCGGCGCGGCGCAGCAGGCCAGTTTGTTGGATGCGTACCTGAAGGCTTACGCGTGCGATCCGATCTCGGCGTTCGGCGGGGTGCTAGCCTTCAACCACATTGTGGATGCGGTAACAGCGGCGGCAGTGTCGCGGCTGTTTGTGGAGTGCATTGTGGCGCCGGGATTTGCGGATGAGGCGCGGGATATTTTCGCGGCGAAAAAGAATTTGCGTCTGCTGGTGCTGCCGCAAGGCGGGCTGGATCACGACAAGGAATTGCAGTTGAAGCGCATGCTTGGCGGTGTGCTGGTGCAGCAGCCGGACTTGGGCAGTTTGCAGGGAAAGGAATTGCGCGTGGTGACGAAGCGCGAGCCGAGCGAGGCGGAGCTGGTGGACCTGAGGTTTGCTTGGAAAGTGTGCAAGCACGTGAAGTCCAACGCCATCGTATTTGCCAAGGACGGAGCTACGATCGGCGTGGGCGCCGGGCAAATGAGCCGGGTGGATTCGGTGAAGCTCGCGGTGATGAAGGCGCAGAGGTCGCTTCAGGGAACTGTGGTGGCTTCCGACGCGTTCTTTCCATTTCCCGATGGCGTGGAAGAAGCCGCAAAGGCCGGAGCCACGGCGGTGATTCAGCCGGGCGGGTCGGTCAAGGATCCCGACGTCATCGCCACGGCCGATCGGTTGGGGCTGGCGATGGTGTTCACCAGCATGCGGCATTTCCTGCACTAAAACGCGCTAGTGGGTTTGAACGGGGCTTTGCGCCGGTGTCACCGGGAACCAGTGACGGGTGCGATTGCTCACCGGCAAACTGAAAGCATCACAGGCACTTCAATCAACAAAACGTTTTCGAACCAGTCTTTTCCGCGGCGGCGGAGCAACAGAGCGCGCAAGGTTGCGTCCGCGGCCAGGGGAATCGCCCTGAAGGCGACAACGGACAAAAACAAAACACGGAAAGGCACGGAAAGCGATGCCGCGCCGCTGACGAGCAAGCGCACAATCGGCGCGAAGAGAAACAACCTGATCAAGTCATTGAGAGAAACCTGAACCAGCGGGTACGCGGGGTCTTCGTCCGTCAGATAGCTGCAGACAAAAACCATGGCGGTGCCGGGAGCGGCAGCGAGAATAATCGTGCCGGCGATGTACTGGCTGGCTTCGACGGAAAAATCCACTGGGAAAAGACGTGGCGGAAGAAGAGCCAAGAAATCAAAGCCATGGAAAATGGTTTGACCATCCAGTTCACGAACGGTGTGACCGGCACTCCTTTGGGTTTCTTGCCCACTGCCTGAATCGCGGTGAAATCGACTTTCATCATCATGGGAATGATCATCAGCCCGATGAATACGGCGATGGGCAGATTGATCTGGCTGCCGGTCCCGAATTCGAGAGCGGAGCACGCCAACGAAAGCGGGCGCGAATTTTCCGAGGGCAATTCCGGTGAGCACGCAGAGAGCAACCCACAAACTCAAATAGCGCTCGAAAGGATTCAATCGTTTGGCGGTTTGAGGAGAAGCCGACTCGGATCAGATTGCTTCATCATTGGCCGCCAATCCGATCAAGTTCCTTTTTGATGGCCAGTTGATCGAGGCTGGGAAGCGGTAAGCTGAGAAACAGAGCGATTCTCCGGTCGAGGGTGACAAAGGCTTCGCGAAAGGCGCGGGCGAGCCGATCAGGCGGACCATCGACCGCGGCGGGATCCGGGACTCCCCAGTGAGCGGTCATGGGTTGTCCCGGCCAGATCGGACAGGTTTCCTTGGCGGCATTGTCGCACACGGTAAAAACAAAGTGCATTTTTGCGGCGCCGGGTTTGGCGAATTCCTCCCAACTCTTGCTGCGGGCTCCGGCTGCTGGCAAGCCGGCCGCTTCGAGTTGCTGTAAAGCGTACGGATTGACGCGGCCGATGGGACGACTGCCGGCGCTGAATCCGCGGAACGTTGGCGCACCACGATGGTTCAGGATGGCTTCGGCAAAGATGGAGCGCGCGGAGTTGCCGGTACAGAGAAACAGCACGTTATATTGCGACGGCATCAAGACAGCGTCCTATCCGCAGCAGTGGGTCCGCAGCAGGCTGCAGCCGCCGGTTTCGTGGCGCGGATGAAGGCGCTGATGAATTTGCCGTCGATGAGCGCTGCGCCGCGATCAGCGTCAAGACCCGCAGCCGCGAGGAACTCGAGCGATTCTTCGGCGCGGTAAACGCGAGTTGGCTGGACTTCCATGGAAGTAAAACCTGCCGCCTGCAGCTTCTGCAGGTATTCGGATTCCTGCAGAGCGCCAGCCATGCAGCCTACCCAGAGTTCCATACTTTTGCGAACGTCAGCGGGGAGTTCGCCGCGAACAACCACGTCGGAAACGGCAAGGCGGCCGCCGGGCTTCAACACGCGAAAAGCTTCACGCATGACGCGGTCTTTGTCTCCCGAGAGATTGATGACGCAATTGGAGATGATCACGTCGACGGAGTTTTCCGGGAGGGGAATATTCTCGATCGTGCCTTTCAGAAATTCGACATTTTGTACGCCGGCCTTCTTCTGGTTCTCGCGGGCCAGGGCGAGCATCTCGTCGGTCATATCGACGCCGTAGGCCTTGCCGGCGGGACCGACGCGCTTCGCGGAGAGCAGGACGTCAATGCCGCCGCCGGAGCCGAGGTCGAGCACGATTTCGCCGGGCTTCAGTTCCGCTAAGGCGGTAGGGTTTCCGCAGCCGAGAGAAGCGGCCACGGCATCCGCGGGCAACGCGGATTTCTCCGATTCATTGTAGAGATTGCGGGTGATGGGGTCGCAGCCGCTGAGTTCAGTGCCTCCGCCGCAGCAAGAGGTTTTGCCGGCGGTAACACGCTTCGCCGCTGCGCCGTACTTTTCTTTCACTGCTTCCTGGAGGTTGGTATCGCTCATGGTTTGTTCCTATCCTTTCGACAGGTGGACAATGGCTTCTTCGGGGACGGCGCGATTTCGCGTGCAGCATTCGTCGTAGAGAAAACCAAGCACTTCGCGGAGAGCGTCGGTGCTGGCCGTATACCAGAGAAATGTGCCGGCGCGGCGGACGCAAACGAGGCCGACCTGGCGGAGCTTTTCGAGATGGTGAGAAAGGGTGGACGCGGGGATGTGGAGTTCATCCTGAATTTCACCGGCGACCATTCCGGTGGGGTGCGCGGAGAGAAGCAGACGCACAATCTGCAGGCGGGGCTCGGCGCCGAGAGCGGAGAAGCGATTGGCAGAGCGGGTAACGAGGAGTGGATCGGGCCTGGACATAGTTCGATAGTTGCAGAAATACAGTAGAAAGGCAAGCATTTTTCTTTCCCACCCTTTCCCCCCGTTTCCGCATCTCAACTTTGTGGACCCATGATCTTTGCAAACGCCTCCTTTTTCGCTTTTGACCGCGTTCCTCCCGCATGGGATACTCTAAAATTCTGGACAACTTATGAAGACAACTCGCTTCGCTCTGACCATCGCCGTCGTTGCACTGGCCGCTCTGCCAATTCTTGGGCAGACACTGAGTAGCGCTTCGACGAGCGCGTCCGACAAAATGTCTCCCCGTGCGGAGGCCTACTACAACTTCACCCTCGGCCATCTTTACGAGCTGCAGTACGAACAGACCAGCCAAAGCGAATACGCCACCAGGGCCATTGAAGCGTACAAACGCGCTTATGCGCTGGATCCGAAGTCGCCGATCATCGGCGAACGGCTAGCGGAAATGTACTGGAAAGCGCAGCGCGTACATGACGCAGTAGTGGAAGCTAATGAAATTCTGAAGCGCGACCCCAATGACCTGGCCACTCACAGGCTGCTGGGGCGGATCTACTTGAAGAGCCTGGGGGACATCAACGGGTCGGGCGTGCAAACGGAAATGGTGAGCAAGGCCATCGCGGAATACAGCGCCGTGCACCGACTGGACCCGTCGGATCAGGAGTCGGCGTTATGGCTGGCGCGGCTTTACCGGCTGCACAACGAGCCGGAGAAGGCCGAAGATGTATTGCGCGTGATGTTGAAGGACGACCCGGAGAACGATGCGGCAATGGAGCAGTTGACGCAGTTGCTGCTGGATGAAAACAAGGCGGAAGAAGCGATTCAACTTTTGGAATCGACGACGGCACGCGACCCGTCACCGACGCTCTACGATCTATTGGGCGATGCCTACACGCAGACAAAAGATTATGCGAAGGCGGAGAAAGCGTACCGTCAGGCGGTGGAGCTCGATCCTTCGGAGCTGAGCCACCTGCGCGGGTTGGGGCAGACGCTGCTCTCGGAAGAAAAATATCCGGAAGCGCTGTCGGTGTACCAGAAGCTGGTGGAGGTGATGCCGGAAGACTCGGACAACTATCTCCGGCTCTCGCAAATCTACCGCGAACTGCACCAACTGGATAAGGCGGAAGACAGCCTGATGAAGGCCAAGCAGTATGCGCCGGGCAGCCTGGACGTGTTGTACAACGAGGCGATTGTTTACGAGTCGCAGGGGCGATTTGAGGATGCCATTCGCGTGCTGAGCGACGCGCTGACACGGGTGAAATCGCAATCGACGGTACTACCGTCGCGGCGGCGTACGTTGGCGATTCTGTACCAGCAACTGGGGCAACTGTACCGCGACACGCAAAATATTCCGGCGGCAATTACTTCCTATCAAGAGCTGGGACGGCTGGGGGACGAAGAGGATCGCCGGTCGCGGCTTCTACTGATGGAGGCATACCACCAGGCAAAGGAGCTGACCAAGGCGCTGCAGATCGGGAAAGAAGCGATTGCCAAATATCCCAATGATGCGGCGATCAGCGCGAGTTACGCCATGTTGTTGGGCGAGAACCAGCAAACCGACGAAGCCGTAAAGCTGATGCAAACCGCGCTCAAGGGTGGCGCATCGGACCGCGATGTGTATCTGAATATTGCGCAAATTTATGAACGTGGGCACCAGTACGCGGAAGCCGAAAGCAACGTTCGAAAGGCACAAACGCTGGCGAAAGACCCGCAAGAAAATGAAATGGCCTTTTTCCTGCTTGGCGCGATTTACGAACGGCAGAAACAGTTCGACAGGGCTGAGGAGCAGTTCAAGAAGGCTTTGGACCTGAACCCGAAGAACGCGCCGGCGCTGAATTATTACGGCTACATGCTGGCAGACCGCGGGATTCGCCTGGACGAAGCGCAGGAGATGATCCAGCGCGCGCTGGATCAAGACCCGTACAACGGGGCGTACCTGGACAGCCTTGGCTGGGTGTACTACAAAGAGAACAAACTGGACGAAGCGGAAACCAGCCTGCACAAGGCGGTGCAGCGCGATCCGGGCGATCCGACCATCCGTACGCATCTCGGCGATATTTACGCCAAGCAGGGCCGGTCGGAAAAAGCCGCGGCGGAGTGGGAAAAGGCGCTGGCGGACTGGCACAAGTCGTTGCCCTCTGACGTGGAAAGCGATAAAGTCGCGGAGTTGGAAAAGAAACTAGGCCAAGTGAAGCACCGCGTGGCGCAGAAAGCCGCGGCACCCGACGCAAAACCCTGAGCTAAAATGAAAGAAGTCCGGATCCCGGCGCACGCAAAAGTAAACCTGCGTCTTGAAGTTTTGGGCAAGCGTGCGGATGGTTACCACGAGCTGCGGACCATCTTCCAAACCGTGTCGCTGCACGACAGTTTGCGGCTGCGGAGTTCGCGCCGACCGGGAATTACGCTCTCGGTTACGGGCAACGAAAAGCTTTCGCAGGAACCCCTGGAAAAAAATCTGGTGTACCGCGCCGTGGATGCGCTGCGGCGTGAACTGAAGGTGCGCGCCGGTGTAGAGATTCTGCTGGAAAAGCGGATTCCTGCCGGGAGAGGCCTGGGTGGTGGGTCCAGCGATGCGGCAGCGGCCTTGCTCGGGTACCTACGATTCACAGAAAAGAAAATAGCCTCGGCCCAGTTGATGTCCATGGCCGCAGGATTGGGAGCCGATGTACCGTTTTTCCTGTTTGGCGGACGAGCTTTAGGAGTCAGCAAGGGCGATGAGATCTATCCGCTGCCAGATATCCCGAAGGTGAGCCTGCTGATTGTTTCGCCGAAGGACATTCACGTGCCGACGCCAGATGCCTACCGCTGGCTGCACGCGCCGGAGTTGGCTTCGTTGACAAAATCCGCGGCAGCCCATAAGCTATATGGGTTCTGTGCTCTGTGCTGGAGCGCGCAGGAAGAGAGCCTTTCGAACGATTTCGAGGTGGCTGTCTTTCAGCGTCGTCCCCGTCTTGCGAAGATCAAGCGGGCGTTGCTCCGGGTTGGGGCGTCAGAAGCCTTGCTGGCTGGTAGCGGTTCGGCGGTGTTTGGAGTTTTCCCGAGCCCAGCGAAGGCGCGCCGAGCCGTTGTCGGGTTCCCGCAAGATCAGACCTTTGTTTGCGAGAGTGTCTCGCGTGCGAGGTATGCGCGTTTGGTGAAAAGCGCGATTGTGGGTTAGACCGCAACGTCTCTCCGTGTTTCTGACTCCTTATTGAACTGTCTCAGGTTGCAGATCCAGGTCAAGTGTCGCCGCAAAGCGGTGACCAGGATGGCGTGGCGTGCACGACGAGCGATTCAAGATTTTTAGCGGGACCGCCAATCCGATTTTGGCGGAAGCGATTTGCGGTCATCTGGATGTGCCGCTGGGCAAAGCGCTGCTCGGCCGGTTCAGCGACGGTGAGATTTACTTCCAGATTTTGGAGAACGTGCGCGGTGCGGACGTTTTTGTGGTGCAGCCCTGCAGCTATCCGGTGGACAACCACCTGCTGGAACTGCTCTTGATGATTGACGCGTTCAAACGGGCGTCGGCCTGGCGGATTACCGCGGTGCTGCCGTACTACTGTTATGCGCGGCAAGACCGCAAAGACAAGCCGCGCGTTCCGATATCCGCGAAGCTGGTGGCGGACTTGCTGGAAACCGCGGGCGCCAGCCGCGCGCTGACGTTGGATTTGCACGCGCCGCAGATTCAGGGGTATTTCGACGTGCCGGTGGATCACTTGTATGGTTCCCCGGTGCTGGTGGATTACTTCCGGAACAAGAAGCTGCCCAATCTGACCGTGGTTTCGCCGGATGCGGGCGGAGTGGAACGCGCCCGTGCGTTTGCGAAGAAGCTGGGCGCACCGCTGGCCATCGTGGATAAGCGCCGCGTGGACCTCGACGTGACCGAAGTGATGAATCTGATCGGCGACGTGAAGGGGCGAAGCACGCTGATCGTGGACGACATCATCGATACGGCGGGCACGCTGGTAAAAACCGCGGACGCGCTGATTCGAGAAGGGGCTACGCAGGTTTTTGCGGCTTGCACGCACGCGGTGTTTTCCGGGCCGGCCGTGGAGCGCATTGAGAATTCGCGGATCACGGAAGTGGTAGCGACGGATTCAGTGCCGGTCTCGGAAGCGGCCAGGAATTTGAAGAAGGTCACGATCTTAAGTGTTGCGGATTTGCTCGCTCGTGGCATTCGTTCGATTCACGAAGAGACTTCCATCAGCGAGCTATTTATTTGATTTTGTCCGGCGCGATTGGGCCGGAGAGACTCCACGGAAGGAAAGTAGCTATGGCTCAAATTATTGTTGAAGGGGCGCCCCGCTCCCAACGGGGCAAAAACGAAGCGCGCCGCATGCGCAAGTCCGGCAATGTACCGGCGGTGCTTTACGGCGGAAAAGGCGAGGCGCTGCCACTCGCGGTGAACACGAAGCAGGTGACGGCGATTCTACGGTCGGAAACAGGGCACAACACGCTGTTCCAGGTGAATCTGGGAGGCAAGCAGGAACCCGCGATCGTGAAGGATTGGCAGGTGGATCCGGTGAGCGGGCATTTGCTGCACGTGGATCTTCTGCGCATCGCGATGGACGTGCGCATGAAGGTCAAGGTGCCGGTGCACACGTTCGGGGAACCCTCTGGCGTAAAGGTGCAAGGCGGAGTATTCGAAACGGTGATGCGCGAAGTGGAAGTGGAGTGCTTGCCAGCCGACATTCCGACGGAGTTCAAGGTGGACGTAAGCGGGCTGGCGCTGAACCAGAGCTTGCGAGCCTCCGATCTGCCGCTGGATACGGCCAAAGTGAAGTTGTTGACCGACCCGAACAGCGTTGTCGCGCACGTCGTGACTCTGCGCGTTGAGGAAGAAAAGCCGGTGGAAGCGGCGGTGGTTGGAACAACACCTGCGGAGCCGGAAGTCATCAAGAAGGGCAAGAAGGAAGTGGAAGGCGAAGAAGGCGCCGAGGAAGAAGGCAAGCCCAAGGCTGCAGAGAAAGCGGAGAAGCCGGAAAAGAAGAAGTAATTTTTCGCCGGTCTGGTGCGAAGCGCTATGCGGCTCATTGTTGGCCTTGGCAATCCTGGCCCGGAGTATCAGTGGACGCCGCATAACCTCGGATTCCTGGCGGTGGACGAAATCGCGAATCGTGCGTGCATCCGCGTGGAACGGCCGGAGGGCAAGGCGCTGGTGGGTCGCGGCAAGGTGGCGGGAGAAGAAGTCGCGCTGGCCAAGCCGCAGACGTACATGAACCTGAGCGGCATCTCGGTGCGGGAGTTGCTTGGGAAGTACGAATTGGAACCCAAGGACCTGCTGGTGATCTTTGACGAGCGGGATTTGCCGTGGGGAATGATTCGCATCGGGGAACGTGGACGCCCGGGAACGCACAACGGCGCAAAGTCCGTGACGAGCTCCGTGGGAACGCAAGAGTTTGCAAGGCTTCGGCTGGGATGTGGTCCGGATCATCCGGTTGGCGACCTTGCGGCCTATGTTCTGCGGCCGATGAAAAAGGTCGAGCTGCAAGGGGCCGCAGAAATGGTGGCGAGCGCAGCGGATGCGGTGGAGTTGCTGCTGACCGCAGGGATCGCGGCCGCGATGAACAAGTACAACCGGCGAGTGCCGCCGCCGGAAGAAGCGAAGTAGCGGCGGAGTTTGCGCCAGGTAAGAACGAGTTTCCCGGGATTTGCGCCCGGAACAGGAAGAAACGAGGTCACTATGGAAGAGCGTTTGTACGATTTGATCTTTATTGCCCGCCCGGCGACGCCGGAAGAGGAAATCAAGAAAGTTATCGCCACTCTCGAACACGCCTGCGAAGAGAAAGGCGGGAAGATCGAGAAGACGGAGCACTGGGGAACGCGGAAGCTTGCGTACAAGGTGATGAAACACCGCGAGGGCATCTACGTTTACCAGCAGGTGCGCACCAACCATGGTGAACTGGTGCACGAACTGGAGCGCCGCCTGGGCGTCGCGGACTCCATCATCAAGTATCAGACCGTGCGGCTCGACGAAGACTTGAAGCGACAGAAGAAGCTCTCGCACAAGCGTGAAGTCCGCGCCGCGCGCCGTCCGCGCCGTACACCCGCCCCGGCTCCGGCAGCGCCACAGGCCGAGCAGGCCTCGCCGGCTAGCTAAGCCGCGGTTCTGGAATGATTGCAGGCGCGCGAGAGGTTTTGTTGCTGCGTGCTGCGTGTGGAAAAGATTTGATTGGCAAGCTCCGCTCAGGAAAGCCCGGAGCACATGGGAAAGGTAGGAACGTATGTCAGAGGAACAGAAATCAGTGCCAGCCGCAGCTCCGTCGGCACCGGCACCGCGGGAAGCGCGCGAAGGCGGTGGTGGGCAAGGTGGCGGCGGAGGCCGTCGCGAAGGCGGGCATAGCGGCGGTGGTGGCGGAGGGCGCCGTGAAGGCGGACCAGGCGGTCCTGGTGGACCGGGCGGGCGGCCTCGCGGCAAGCGCCAGTATTTCCGCAAGAAGAAAGTCTGCAAGTTTTGCGTCGAGAAGATGGACTTCATCGACTACAAGCGCGCGGACATTCTGGCGCAGTTCGTGCAGGAACGCGGAAAGATTTTGCCGCGCCGCATGACGGGAGTTTGCGCGCGGCACCAGCGCTGGTTGGGTGTGGCCATCAAGCGCGCGCGGAATATTGCTTTGCTGCCGTTTGCCGGCAGCGCGGCGGGAACCCAGGCACCTCGCGTGGTGGTTCCCGTAGTTGAGGCCCCGAAGGCCTAAAGGTCAGGAAAGGGAGCTAGGGATTTCATATGCAGATTATTCTTCAAGAAGATATCGAAAAGCTGGGGAACCGCGGGGACGTTGTGACCGTGAAGCCCGGGTACGCGCGGAACTTTCTTTTGCCGCACAAGCTGGCGATTGAAGCCACGGCCGGTAACATGAAGGCGCTGGAACGCATTCGCGGGTCTTTGGCGAAGAAAACGGCGACGGAACTCGACGCCGCGAAAAAGCAGGCCGAGTTGCTGACGGGAGTGTCGCTGAAATTCACGCGCAAGACCGGCGAGAACGACCAGATGTTCGGTTCGGTGACCACGGCTGACATTGCCGATGGACTGAAGGCCCAGGGTTTCGAAGTGGACAAACGGCAAATTCAGTTGAAGGATCCGGTGAAGGCGCTCGGCGAATATCCGGTCACGGTGAAGGTGTTCCGCGACATCACCGCCGAGATTAAGATCCACGTCGACAAGGAAGCGTAGGCTTTCGACGGACTATTGAAATACAACCAAGCGGCACGAGCAATCGTGCCTCTTTTTTGTTGGGAATTGAGTACCGGCAAAGACTATTTTTTGATGGCTGCAAAAGCTTCCGCAACGGCTTTCACTTCTTCCGTCTTCCATGTGCCCCCAGAGAGATTTGTGACCAGCGCTACGACGACGCGACTGTCGGGATACACGATCAATTGCGACGTTCCACCGACTGAGCCGCCGCCATGTGCGTAAATCTGCTTTCCTGAGGGAGTCTTAACGATGTCCCAGCCAATGCCGTAGCCGGTTTCTTCGCCAGCGCTGGTTTTTTGAGAAGTGAACATGGTTTTCAGGGACTGCGCGTTCAGGATACCGGGCTGCAGAAGCGCGGATCCGAAGCGAACAAGGTCTTCGGCAGTTGAGAGAAAGCCACCGCCGGCCCATTTATAGCTATTGTCGACATAGGGAGCGTTTTCTACCGGCCCATTTTTGGGCAATTCGTAGAAGCGCGAGCGCTGCTCCACGATCTGCGCGTTCAGGTCCGGCGTGGTGTGGACCAGGCCAATCGGCGCGAACACGTTTGCCTGCATATAGGAAAGGAAATCTTGTCCCGACGCCGTTTCTATTGCGGCACTCAGGAGGTTAAAGCCGTAGCTGGAATAGTTAAACTTCGTTCCCGGCGGCGAGACGAGGGGATCGTCTTTAAAGATGGCAAGGCCCTCGGTGACATTGTCGTAGTGTTTTTGGATCACGAATTCGTCGCCCTGATAGTGCCGTATCCCGCCGAGATGACCGGCGACCATTCTCACCGTAATCACCGAGTCTTTTTGGGGGAAAGCGGGAACGTATTTCTGGATGGGTGCGTCCAAATCCAGCTTTCCGGACTGCACCAACTCCATGAGTCCGACAGCCGTGAGCGGCTTGGAAATGCTGCCGATGCGGAATTTGGTGGTTGGCCAAGCGGGCGCGCGCTCTTCCAGGTCCGCGAAGCCGAATCCTTCGGAGTAGACGATTTTTCCGTCGACTGCGACCGCCAGCGCCAGACCGGGCGTGCCCCGCGCAATCCATTCCTTGGCCTGGCGATCGGCGTTTTCTTTTGCTTCCGCGTAAGGTGCGAGCTGCGCAACCGAGGCTGCCAGCGTTTGGCCTTGAATTGGGCCAGCACTCGCGAGCAGAAACCCCGCGACCAACAATGGTAGTGCCATGCCCTTGGTGTTCTGCCAATGATTCGTCCTGCGTGTGCTTTGCATCGCGCGTTGCTCCCTCTCGTTTCTTTTGCAAGAGCATCTTGCCATATTCGGCAAAAAGTTTTTCACCGGTTTTCCTTCGCGATTCACAAGCACTCCGATTGACGCGCGCAGAACAGACGCGCACAATCAGCGCATCACTTCGACGCAGGGGAACGCAAACAACGGAAGAACAAATCCGCACTTGCCTTCCAGCGGGGAAAATGTTCCAATAGCGAAGAGAAAGCGAAAGTAGAACGGGCTTTGTCCGTCTCATCATGCCTGCTGATACCACCATCGAGAAACCGCTGCCCAGCAATATTGACGCGGAGCGCTCCATCCTCGGCGCCATCATCCTGGACAACAACGCGCTGAACGCCGCCATTGAGTCCCTGAAGGCCGAAGACTTTTTCTTGCCGCAGCATCGCAACGTATTCACGCAGATGGTGGCGCTGGCGGAAGCGCAGCAGGCCATCGACCTGGTAACGCTGACGGAGGAATTGCACCGGCACGGGGAGCTGGAAGCGTCGGGCGGGGCGCCGTATCTGGCTTCGCTGGTGGACGGGATGCCGCGGGTATCGAACGTCGACCACTACGCGCGGATCGTGCGCGAGAAGGCGCTGCTGCGCAACCTGATTCACGCGACACACAAGATTCAGCAGAGCGCGCTGGAAGGCGAAGACGGAGCGGACGTCATACTGGACAGCGCTGAGTCCAGCATTTTTGCGCTTGCCGAGGACCGCGTGAAAGCCGGGCTGGTTCCTATCAAGGACCTGGTTCGCGACAATTTCGAGCGTCTGGAAAAGATCTTTCGCGAAGGGAAGAGCGTCACCGGCATTTCGACGGGTTACGGCGAGCTGGACAAGTTGCTTTCCGGGTTGCAGCCTTCGGAACTGATTATTCTTGCCGCGCGCCCGTCGCAAGGGAAAACGGCGTTGGCGCTGAATCTGGCAGAGAATATTTCGATCCGGGCGGGGATGCCGGTGGCGGTGTTCAGCCTGGAAATGTCCAAGGAGTCGCTGCTGCAACGCCTGGTGGCCTCGGTCGCGCAGATCGACGCGCACAAATTCCGGTCCGGGCATTTGAGCCGGGAGGACTGGCGCCGCATGACGGAAGCGCTGGGCACGATTTCCGCTGCGCCGCTGTGGATTGACGATGCTGGGTCCAACAGCGTGCTCGAAATTGGGGCGAAAGCCCGGCGGTTGAAGCGCGACAAGGGCCTTTCGCTGCTGGTCGTCGACTATCTCCAGTTGATTACGGCGCGCGGGCGGTTCAATTCGCGGCAGGAAGAAGTGGCCAGCATTTCGCGCGGTCTGAAGGGGCTCGCTAAAGAGCTGCAGATTCCCGTGCTGGTGCTGAGCCAGTTGACGCGCGCGCCGGAACGCGAGGAACGCGGGCCGCAGCTTTCGGACTTGCGCGAATCGGGCGCCATCGAACAAGACGCCGACGTGGTGATGTTCATTTACCGCCCCAACTTCTTCAACCTGAATGCCACGCCGGAAGAACGCGACATGGCGGACATACTGATCGCGAAGCAGCGTAACGGCCCGACCGATAAAGTTAAATTTGTATTTCGTAGCCGGTTGACGCGGTTCGAAGAAGCGGCGCCGGACGCGTTCTCGCAATTCGCGGGCGGCGACGAAATGTAACGGCGGACACACCGCGTCCGCACGCACACAGCAGGGAAGAAGCCCTTGCGCCTACTTTGTAAGTGCGACGACGGCACCTTCGATCGAGTCAATAAGTCACAATAAATCAGTCGTTTAGGGGTAGGTCTGGCGTTCGCGCCTGATCCCGCTGACTCTTGTTCGCCGGTGATGGCGTTGGCTAGATTCGTGCTCTCTTCTCTGTTGTCAATCACGCGCTAGCCGCCGCAGCTTTCCGTCACAGGTTTTAGGCGGCATCGCGGGAATGTCGTAAACTAGATTTTCAGGAAGATTCATGCGCGGCAAGAAAAACGATCCAAACAAATTTATTGGCCGTCCGGTGTGGGCGGAGGTGTCGGTCTCGGCGCTCGCCGACAACTACCGTTCCATTCGCGATTATGTCAATCCCACATCGGAAAAAAGGATAACGGCGCGCAAGGTGCTCTCCATTGTGAAGGGCAACGGCTATGGTCACGGCGGCGCACAGGTGGCAAAAACTCTCGAGAAGGTTGGTTCCGACTGGCTCGGCGTTGCTTCCGCGGGAGAGGGAATCGAGATCCGCAAGAATGGTGTGTGCACGCCGATTCTCGTTCTTGGGGGATTCTGGCGCGGCGAAGAAAAGAATTTTCTGGAATACGATTTGACTCCGGCGGTTCATCGCTGCGAACAACTGGCCACGTTCGAAGCCGCCGCTGCTAGGCTGCGCAAGAAACACGTGCCGATCCACGTGAAAGTCGACACCGGGATGAATCGGCTGGGAATTGCGCCGAGCGACGCGCATTGCTTCGCACGGCAGTTGGCCAGGTGCCCGCACTTGGAACTCGGTGGCGTGTTTACGCACTTCGCTTCCTCAGAGGTTCTGAACGATTCGCCCACCGGGATTCAGACGCGGCTGCAAACGGAACGCTTTTACACGGCCGTGGACCGGTTGCGAGCGCTGAAAGTGGACACCGGCCTATTGCACCTGGCTAATAGCGCGGCGATTGCAGCGCGTCCGGAAACCTGGGCCGATATGGTGAGGCCCGGCGCGATTCTGTACGGTTATCATCCCGGACTCGATCCCGTTGAGCGCCGCATCGAAATCGAATCGAAACTTCCGCTGCGACCGGTCATGAGCCTGCGCGCGCGGCTGATCGGCCTGCGCACGGTAGCCCCCGGAGACAGTGTGGGCTACAACGCCAGCTGGGTGGCGCAGCGGCCATCGAAGACGGCGGTGATGTCGGCAGGGTACGGCGACGGCATCCATCGCTCGCTGGGCAATCGCGGCTGCGCGTATATCCGCGGGCAGCGCGCACCGATGATCGGGATTATTTCCATGGATGTGACGCTGCTGGACGTTACTGACGTTCCGGATGTCGCCATCGGAGATGTGGCGACAGTTTACGGGACGGACGGAGAGAGTGTTTATCCGGCGAATGTGATCGCCCGCAACATTGGCACGGTTACCTCAGACCTGTTGTGTGCGGTCAGCCAGCGCGTGCCGCGCTTCTACCTGCCCTAAGTAGCACTGTCTGCGGGAAACGAGCGAGCCGCTTCAGCCCAAAACCAGAATAGTGGGTCAGTCTCCGGAAATGGCGTTAGCCAGTCTTTTCATTGGCTAACGGCCATCAGATGGAGTCTCTGAGAAATTCTCTTTCCCAGTATTCCCTTAGCCTGGAAAAGCGATAAGCCATTGGGAACAGGCGAACAATACAGCTTCTGTGTGCACAAGACCGGCAGCTTCGTTCTATCTGCGAGAGTGTTATCCCGCACTAGGAAACTCCCAACCGGCCTCGCCAAAAGGCAAATTTGGGATAAGGACGCTGGAGCACGTTCAGTGATTTGTCCCGAGATGATGAAATCGAGAATGGGCCGCGACTATCGACAGAACAATTGCCTCGAGTCTCGGTACGTTGAGTTCTCGAAAGCTGAACTGCTACCGGCCCCAACCGGCGCCAGCTTCTCCTTGACTTGAAGCCTAATGGGAGAGTATATAGACAGCCTCGTAACTATTCCCCGAAACTGCAGTCAGTTGCCCTGCTGCAGCGCTTCGCGGAAGCAGGCGATTCTTGCCGTAAGGTGAGGATTCATGGGCCACAATCACGTTTACCCGCAGATCCATGCAACTTCTGATGTGTCGAGAGTGCTCCCGGTCGGCGAAGCTTCCCCCAAAGGGGGCCGCGCAGGTCATTTTTTGAACCAGAGCTGGGACTTTTGGATGGCGCGCATCGCCTTGATCAGTGCGGCGGTTGTCTTGTGTTACTCGCTCAGCCCATTCGGCGCTCACGGACTGCTCGCAGCGGGTCTCGGCTTCCTGATGGCCATGGTGATTCTGCTGGCGGAATTGCGCATGCGTCGCGCGGAGATCAGCGGGCTTATGGGGGGAATGATCGGCGCGGTCCTCGGTCTCCTCGCGGCCCTTCTCATTACCCTGGTTATTTCCCGAACTGCTGAGCCTGAACCCACCAAGTCGTTCTTCGAATTTACCTCGCTGTTTGGTTTCGGATACTTAGGGCTGGCGGTTGGCTCGCGCAAAGCGCGCGATTTTCACTACCCTTTGCCGCAGTCCGTCGCCGTGCCCGTCGCTGCCAGCTCACCCTGCCTGAAGCTTCTGGACACCAGCGTTCTGATCGATGGGCGCATTGCCGATATCTGCGAGACGCATTTTCTGGATGGCACGCTGGGAGTGCCGCGCTTCGTGCTGCATGAACTGCAACTGGTGGCGGATTCCGGGGATTCGCTGAAGCGCCAACGCGGGCGGCGCGGACTGGAAGTGTTGCAACGCATGCAGAAAATGCCGGGGCTGGAAGTTCGCATACTGGAAGAAGACATTGCGGTGGGAACGGGCGTGGACCAGAAGCTCATGGAGTTGGCGCGGCGTAATTCGTGCAAGATCGTCACCAACGATTTCAACCTGAATAAAGTGGCGCGGGTGCAGGGGATTGCAGTACTGAATGTCAACGAACTTGCCAATGCCATGAAGCCTGCGGTTTTGCCGGGCGAATCGATGCGCGTGCTGATCCTGCGTGAAGGGAAAGAATCGAGCCAGGGCGTAGCGTACCTGGATGATGGCACGATGGTGGTTGTAGATGGAGCGCGGCGGCTGATCAATCGCACCGTGGATATCCTTGTCACTTCGGTTCACCAGACGCCCGCGGGCAAAATGATTTTTGGACGGCTGGAAGAACGCCACGACCCGTCCGCCGCGAAGGCCAATTGGACTGCGGCCAGTTCGAGCGAGGTTCTTCCCGCTGACAACGGCAATGGCAACGGCCATGCACGACCGGAGGGTCCGCAGCGGACGGAGGCTGGTTCGCGGACGGGAATCCCGGATACGGAACGGCCTTAGCCTCGCTAACCCCTTTCTCGTAGTGCCTGCCGCGTCATCGCGCGCCCCCTGGATTTCTCTTCCAGCCCCCGGTTGAGGTACACTCAAATTTCTGCAACCCGGCGCCAAGCCGCTCAGACTCCGCTTCAGCCGGACTGCTTTCAAACCATGAGCCAGATAGTTGCCATTCTTCCTGCCGCAGGACTCGGAACGCGCATGGGCGCCGAAACCCCCAAGCAGTTTCTGGAGCTCGACGGCGTGCCGATTGTGATTCTGAGCCTTCGCCGCATCGCGGCGTGCCCGCTGATCTCTGAGATTATCGTGGCTACGCGGGCGGAGAACGTGGAGCCGCTGAATGCCCGCATTAGCCAGGAAAAGTTCAAGCAGCCAGTGCGCGTGGTGAAGGGCGCCGACTCACGCCAGGGGTCGGTTGCGGCGGCGCTGAAGCTTGTCAGCGACAATACGGAACTGGTTGTGGTGCACGATGCGGTGCGTCCGTTTGTGACCGTAAATCAGGTGACGCGCGTGATTGAACAGGCGCGACGCCACAAAGCCGCCATACTCGGCATCCCGGCGATGGACACGGTGAAGGAAGTGAAGCGCGCCAGCTTGCCGGAAGATGTGGCGGTCATCACGGCTACCGTTCCGCGCGAGCGTGTGGTGCTGGCGCAGACGCCGCAGGTATTCGAAACGCAACTATTGAAGCAAGCGTTTGCGGAGGCGGAAGGCGATGAGCTGAATGCCTCCGACGAAGCCGGGCTCGTGGAGCGTCTTGGGCAAAATGTGTTTGTCGTACAGGGGTCGGAGCGGAATATCAAAATCACGAAGCCCTCGGACATGGACCTCGCGCGCTTCTATTTGCACTCCGAACAAAAAACCGCATGAGCACCCGTTGCGGCATCGGGTATGACCTGCACCGGCTGGTGGAGGGCCGCAAGCTGATTATCGGCGGAATCGAAGTGCCGTTCGAGAAGGGGCCTGCGGGGCACTCTGACGGCGATGTGGTCGCTCATGCGGTGTGCGACGCGCTCCTGGGTGCGGCCGGGCTTGGCGACATCGGCAAGCATTTTCCCGATACGGATCCCAAGTGGAAGGGCGCGAACAGCCTGTTGTTTCTGGAGCACGCGCAGAAACTCCTGAACGAAAACAAATTTGCAATCGAGCACATCGATGTGGTCGTCATTCTTGAGCGCCCAAAGCTTGGCCCGCATTTTCCCAAGATGCGGGAAGCGCTTGCCAAGTCGCTCAATGTGACCGCGGAAAAGGTGCATCTGAAGGCCAAGACCAACGAAGGTGTGGACGCGGTGGGGCGCGGAGAAGCGATTGCCTGTCACGTGGTCGCGACACTTTCCGCGAACTGACCTTCATGGCGTCGTCAGAACACATCCAGTCGCATCCGGTTGCCCTTCACTCCTACGTCTCTAACGATGTGCTTTCAATCCTTCGCCAGCGAGGTTGGCTCAGCACCGAGCCCACGCCGGACCTTATTGCCTGGTGCGAGCGTGCCGCGTCGCTACTGGGCCAGTTCGCGGTTGACACCGAGGGATTGGCTGAGTTGCTGCTTCTGGTATTTGAATACGATGCCGCGGAGATCATGAAGCGCGCAGATGCTCACGCGGTGTTGGCGCGCTACGCTGCTCGCGATGTGATTCGTCACCTCGCGTTGCTATTGCTCGATCCCATGGCACTTACGTCTGACCGCTTCAAAGTAGTGGTCAACTCGTTAAAGGAAAATCTCGATCTTCGCGGCCGCGATCTCTTTCATCCGATTCGCCTGGCGCTGGCCGGACGCGCGGGTGAGGGCGAACTCGACCGCGTGATTCTGTTGCTCGACGATGCCGCCGGTTTACCGTTCGCGGCGCTTGTGAAGTCCACGCGCACACGCATTTTGGAATTTTGCGCTGCTCTAGACTAAGAAAAGGTATTCCGGAGTGTTTGCCGGCATTAACTTTTAACTTTCAACTGTAAACTGTAAACTCCATTCCCATGGATCGATTTACCGGCATTCATGCAGTTCGCGAGGCGCTTGAGGCAGGCAGCACGTTTGACCGCATCCTCATTGCCAAAGGGCGCCAGGATTCGCGCGTGGAAGAGATCGTGCAACTAGCGCGCGAGCGTGGCGTCGCGGTGCGTTTTGAAGATCGCCGCCAGCTCGATCGCGTCGCGAATACTCGCGATCACCAAGGGGTGGTGGCCATCGCTGCCGCACGCGCAGCCACCACGCTGGAAGATGTTCTGGAGCGCGCGAATCAGTCCAAAGGACAGGCGGGGCTAATCGTGCTGCTCGATGGCGTGGAAGATCCCCACAACCTTGGCGCCGTGATTCGCACGGCTCTGGCTGCGGGGGCTCACGGCGTGATCATTCCCGAGCGCCGCGCGGCTGGCTTGACGGATACGGTTGCGCGCGCGTCCGCGGGAGCGCTGGCGCATGTTCCGGTTGCGAAGGTGACGAACCTGGCGCGTTCCATGGAGGAATTAAAGGAAGCAGGTTACTGGCTGGTTGGTCTCGACGAAGCAGGTCAGAAATCCTACACCGAAGTAGACTACACTTCGCCTACCGGAATCGTGATGGGCAGTGAAGGCAAAGGTCTGCACGAACTCACGCGCAAGCGCTGCGACTTTGTGGTTTCGCTACCCACTACCGGCCCGGTGAAATCGCTGAATGTCTCCGTGGCCACCGGTGTCGTACTATTCGAAGCGCTTCGGCAAAGAAATAAACGCCTACGCGCACTCTAACTGCAGTAGGAGCACCTTAAGGGCCTCGGCCGCATGTCTCGACCGGTGCTCACGGAAGTCAAATTTCCATTCCCGGAAAATATCGCCGAGAGTTAGTCTGGTTGTTGCCAATTCAGAGCGTCCTTCAGGTCCAAGTAAATCTCCGCAATATCGTTGGCGAGGGAACGCGATGCTGGTTCCTCTCTTTCCAGAGGATCAAAGAATGTCCAATAGACATCCAGCTCGTCGAATTGTTTCCGTAGGGCCTCGGAAACGCTCATTCATTCCCGGGTGTGGATTGCGATTTCCTCTTCGGAATTATCAATTCCATCGGTGCTCGTTCTACGTTAGGCAGTCGAGCGGCCACTTCACACCGTCCCGCCAGGTGAATAGTGAATCCGTCAAACAGTCGCTTTCCTTGTTCGGACAGCGTCGATTGGTCTCGATGCAGCTAGCAATCTACTTGTCGTATTGGATTAGCGAGAATACATCCAGCCCCTGCAATTTGGCGCGGCCCTTCAGAAAAGTCAACTCCACGGCAAACGCCGCTCCTTCGACCCCGCCGCCAAGCGAGCGAATCAACTGGATGGCAGCAGCAGCGGTGCCGCCGGTGGCGAGCAAATCATCGCAGAGCAACACGCGTTGACCGTGGCTAATGGCGTCTTCATGCATCTCCAGAGAATCGGTGCCGTATTCCAGCGCGTAGGAAATCTTTGCGGTCTTGGCGGGCAGCTTTTTCGGCTTGCGAATCGGGACAAAGCCTGCTCCCAGACGGTAGGCGAGAGCTGGCGCAAAAATAAATCCGCGCGCCTCGATGCCGGCTACCAAATCAATCTGGTGGCCTTCGTAGTGAGCGCACAGACGGTCGATCAGCGTGTGAAATCCTTGTTTATCCTTGAGCAGCGTCGTGAGGTCGTAAAAGAGAATTCCCGGCTTGGGATAATCCGGCACCTCGCGAATCAACTTCTTCAGATCGTCCATTCCGTGCGCTCCTCGTCAGGCCGTCATTTCAACCGTGAAATCTTTGTCGTAGCGGGGTTCCAGAGTTGCGGGTTCCTCAATCACTTCGGCAACGCGGGACATCATCGGGCCCTTTTGCAGCGCCTGGCGTACCAGGCGCAATGTTTCCGGGGAGCCAATTGCCAGCACTTCCACGCGGCCGTCGCGGAGATTGCGCACGTAGCCGCGCAACCCCAATTCTTGCGCTAATTCCTGTACGAAATAGCGGTACCCGACTCCCTGCACGCGTCCCGCAACGAAAAAACGCCTGGCCTGATTCTCGTTCTTGTTCATTTGCGAAAGAATAAATTGTAGCAGAGAGAGTTTTGCGAATCCCGCAAAACATCGCAACGCAGGGCGGACGGTTGCGCTAAACTGGCCTGGGACTTGAAGCGGCGTTTCACGGCTTTACCCGCATCGAACTGTTTAGAATGCACACCATCTCTCGAACGATCCCTTATTTTCGTTGCCGGGCGGAGGTGTTAGCCGCGGCGCTGCTGATGCTGTTCGCGGCTGCGCGCCTGCCCGGGCAAGAAACGAGCGCGGGCCCCCTCGCAGAGCCGCCTGCCGAACACAATGTGAAGCGCGTCGTCGGCGTGCCGGAGGCAGAAGCGCCTCCTTCGTTGCCTCCCGCGCAGATCATCAAAGGATTCTCGCAGAAGGAAGACATCTATTTTGCCGCGCGACCGCAATACTCCTACCGCAAGACCATCCGCATCCAGGAATTCGGCCCCGATGGACAGCCATCGGGCGAGTATCAGGCAACGTATGAAGCCGGGCGCACCAGCGACGGCAAGACTTATGAGCGCGCGCTCTCTTCCCCGCAATCGTCACTGGAGTACCTGCAATTCGAGCCGGACGATGTGCAGGGGTTGTTCCGTGCACCCGCGTTTCCACTGACGACAAGCCAGTTGCCAAAATATGTGCTGCAGTATCTGGGAACGGAAACGGTGGACGAGGTGGAGTGCTACATCTTCCAGGTGCACCCCAAAACGCTGGATCGCCAGCATCCCTACTTTGATGGCGTCATCTGGGTCGACCAGAAGTATCTGGAAGTGGTGAAGACATACGGGAAATGGATAACGGACCTGGGCGAATATCGTCCGTCCAGCCTGCCCTTCAGCATCTTCGAAACGTACCGGGAAAACGTGGACGGAAAATACTGGTTCCCGAACTATTCGCGGTCCGAAGATGTCGTGAAACTGAAAAATCGCAGTGTGCCGGTACGCGTGACCATCAAATGGTCAAACTTCAAGCAGTTTCCGGCAAGCGAGAGCACAACTCCAGCTACGACTGCGCCCACACCACCACCGGCTGCGAATCCTCCAGCACCAGCCAAGCCCTGACTGGAAAAGCAGACGGGAGTGTTATGGGCCCCGTTTTTCTTTCACCTGAGCTGCAAACAACTCTCGCAACAGCTCCGGTAGCTGCTCCAATTTTTCCAGGAGATAGTCCGGCTTCTCGGCGCGAAGCTTCTTTTCCGTGGGGAATGGCCCCAGCACAGCGATGGCGCAAACTCCTGCGGCACGCGCCATCTGCAGATCTTCCGGTGTGTCGCCCACATACACGCATTCCAGTGGATCGACCTTCATCTTGCTCAGCGCCTTCAGCAGCGGCTCCGGGTGGGGCTTCTTGTTCGCGGTGTCGCCACCACAGACGCGCGCGCGGAATATTTGTGTCAGCCGGCACTCGCGAAGCTGGCGCGTAACGCGATTTCGGTCGCCGCTGGTAACCAATCCCAGCCTGTGGCGACGCGCGAGTTGCGCCAACACTCTTCGCGTGCCAGGCATCAGTTTGGGGTGGTGGCGCGCGTAATTCGCTCGCCAGAGCGTGTCGGCTTCGTCCCAACGCGCATTGGGAATGCCGGCCGCGCGGTAGACGGCATACCAGTCCGGAGAGTAGTGCAGGTCCAGTTCCGGCAATCCCCACGGAATGCCCAGTTCCCGGAACATCGCCAGATACGCTTGCGAGTCGGCGTGATAGGAATCAATCAGCGTGCCATCCCAATCGAAAAGCACGCCTGCGAGTGATCTGCGAGTGGCCACGACTCCAGCGTAGCAGAAACTCTACGATGAGTTGACGTGGGAATGTAGCCGAGAGTGCGAAGTTGCTGGCGCTTAGTCCGGGGAGAAGCGCATCGGAATGTTGTCGTCGCGATCAAATGCGAAATCCTCGAAGCTCGCCGCGATTCCGAACCATCCAGGCATATTTGCCGGTTCAACCCGGCGTACGCGTGCTTTAGAGGAGACAACGACGTTCCCGTAGCCCAGCGGCCGGCTAACCAGGACGATATCCAACTCGATCGGGGTATTAATCGCCAGCGACTTCGGGCAAAGGAAGTACACCCCAGAAGAACTGATGTCGCGGGTCACCAGCGAAACCGGGAAATCTTCCATCACGCCGGAAACGCTGCGCAATTTCAGAGGCAACTGCAGCAGGGCGCGCGGGCGCTCGCGCTTTTCCAGGTGCACACCCACGGCGTACGTGGGCACACGCACAAATCGCCGTGGCTGCGGCGAGCGGAGCAGCGGCATGACCCGCAAGGCGGGCACGCGTGGAGCAATTGGTTTTTCCGGGAGTGCGGGAGCCGCGCCCAACTTGGCGGTCGGTTCCGGCAGTGAAGGCAATCCATCCCAGGCTAGCGCGTTGCTGGCACTCATCTCGCCCCTCAGTGAGATGAACCTACAGAATCATAGAACTAGGCGGTAATTCTATTTCCCGTACAACGGTCTTGCTGGTGTTGCTGAAACGAGATCCCCGAACCAAAGCACCGAAACGAAACAGATGAAAGATTGGAGTGCTAAAATGTCACAGTCAGAGGGTGCCTGTCAACCTGTGGAAATGGGTGGAAGTGTCCTAAGATCAAACAGATGGTAACGGTACTCTGAAGGTGGCACTGCCATGTGGGGAACTTTAGGGCAGGGTTAGTCTCCGTCTGTTCCAATTTGGGAATTCATCCGGCGGTTCGGTTGATCGCGAAGGCCCTTCGGTCCGCAGCAAGCCTCCAAAATGGCACTCCGGGCCGTTTGGAATCCCTGTTATCGTCTCTCTACAGGCCCGGCATGACTCCAGCAACCACATCCGTCCCAGCTGAGCCAGTTGCCGCGAGAACGGTCGCCAACGCCACGCCAGCCAACCGTACACTCCTGTATCTCGCCTATGCGGCGGTCTACCTCATCTGGGGCTCCACATTTTTCGCGATTCGCATTGGCATTGAATCCCTGCCGCCTCTTTTGCTTCCGGCTCTCCGCCATCTTTCGATCGGGCTGATTTTCTACCCCATTTTTCGGTACCTGAGGAAGGACAAGCCGACCCTGCTCCAATGGCGAACAGCGGTCGTGACTGGATGCTTGTTACTGTCCATTGGCAATGGCACGGTTTCCTGGGCGGAGAAGATTGTTCCTTCGGGCATTGCGGCGCTATTGGTAGCCACGGTTTCGCTGTGGATGGTGCTGATCGATTGGCTGCGCCCCGGCGGAAGCCGACCGGTGGCGCGCGTGCTCGCGGGATTGGTGTTGGGCTTTGCAGGACTGGCGCTCCTAGTCGGCCCGAAGGATCTTGGTGGCTCGGATCGCATCAACCCTTTTGGGACTTTGATTCTGGTGATTGCCTCGTTTGCCTGGGCCGCCGGCTCGGTTTATTCCAAGCACCATGCGCAGCCGAACTCGCCGCTTTTGGGAGTGGCGATGCAATGCCTCGCTGGGGGAACGGCTCTGCTTGTTGTGGCAGCGCTTAGTGGCGAGCTTCGCGGCTTCCACTGGGCACAAGTGACGCATCGATCCTGGATGGCGTTGCTGTACCTGGCGGTTTTGGGATCGGGAGTGGGATTCAGTGCGTACGTCTACGTGCTGAAGCACAGTGCGGCCACGCGTGTGGCAACCTACGCGTTCGTGAACCCGGTGGTTGCCCTTTTCCTGGGATGGTCGCTGGGTGGCGAGCCATTGACGCTGCGCACCATGCTGGCGAGCGCCATCATTTTGGCGGCGGTCCTTCTGGTAATCACTGCGCCGCACAGGGATGCGCTGCAGGCCGACGAAAGTATACCCACTCCGGGCGAAGCATAATCCAATAGCGGTGAAAGTTCGGCGCACGAAATCGGATAGATTCCTTTTTGGCGTGCGCGTAATCTAGGCACCATGAAAACACACTCGTTCGCCAAATCCTCCAAGCAGCTCTCGCCAGGAGCCCAGACGAAATTCTGGCAAGCGATGTTGGCTCGCGACCGTCGCGCGGACGGCTCGTTCGTGTTTGCTGTTCGCTCGACGCAAATTTATTGCCGCCCCTCGTGCCCTGCGCGCAGGCCGCTGCGCAAAAATGCGCTGTTCTTTCGTTCGCCCAAAGAAGCCGAACAGAGTGGCTACCGCCCTTGCCAGCGCTGCCGGCCGCAGGACCAGCAGGAAGGCGCGAACCTGGTGCGCCGAGCCGCCAATTTGCTCGCGAGAGCGGATGGAGAAAGTCCGCGCCTGGAGACGCTGGCCGTGCAACTGGGCGCCTCCAGCGCCAGGCTTCGCCGCGCGTTTCGACGCACAACCGGGTTATCGCCAAGGCAATTTGTCGAAGCGTTCCGCGTAAAGCAGTTCAAGAAATTACTCCGCGACGGAAAAGAAATCACCGAAGCGCTGTACGAATGTGGTTACGGCTCGCCGAGCCGCATCTACGAAAAAACAAACGCACATTTGGGCATGACGCCCGGGTCTTATCAAAAGGGAGGATTGGGTATGGAGATCGGCTACACGATCGCAAAATCATCGCTCGGGAACGTGCTGGTTGCGTCTACCCAGCGCGGCATCTCCGCGGTATATCTGGGTGAGAACGAAAAGGCGCTTGTCGCGGAGCTGCGCCAGGAATATCCGCGGGCGGAAATTCGGCCCGCGCCCGGCGAACATGAAAAGTGGGTTCGCGAAATCGTGAAGCGCGCGGCAGGCGATGCGCCGAGCGTGGAACTCCCGCTGGACATTCAGGCTACGGCCTTTCAACGCCGCGTCTGGCAGGAACTGCAGAAGATCCCACTGGGAGCGACGCGCACATACACGCAGGTGGCGCGAGCGCTGGGCAAGCCGCAGTCGGTGCGAGCGGTGGCGAGGGCTTGCGCGACGAATCCGGTGTCAATTGTGGTGCCATGCCACCGGGTGATTCGCACCGATGGTCAACTGGCCGGATATCGCTGGGGGCTGCAGCGCAAAGAAAAACTGCTGGAAAGGGAAGCGGCTCGTCTGAGTCTCGACGGAGAGATGCTGTAGAGTGCGGCGGCTCTCCGCCGCTTTTGCGATTGCGACCGTCGCTTCTTCATGGACCAGTTGGCGAGATGTGTTACGGCGCAAAGCGGGAGCAAGCTCCCGGGCTCCAAAGGAATACGTCTCAGCCGCTGTGTTTCTCTACCTTTGTGCCTTTGGGCCAGTCGGGCTTGAATTTGCCGTCGCTGATCTTCAGGTTTTCCAGGACATTCGTATATTTGGAGATGAAATAGTCGCCGGAGCCGGTTTCGAAGAATTTCTGCTGGACCGGCAGCCAGGACGCCTCATCGACCCAGATCTGGATTTTGTCGATCTGCTTTTTGGCCTCTTCGTTCAGGGGAACTAGCTCCAATACCGCCATCTTGCGGCCGTCGAGGGTTTCCTCCGGAGCGAGGGATATCGTGAAGTTCTTCTTCAGACGCTCGCTTTGGCTGCCGAAGCCGAGCGCCAGATACTGGTCGGCCATGTCAAGATGCTTGCCAATGTTGTATTCTTCGGCGCGACCGATCTTGGGTGTGTAGATGTAAAGATGGTCGCCGTCGCGGATAATAGTGCGCGGATCGGGGTTCACAAAATCGATGCGCATCTTGGAATCTTTTCGCACCCAGATTTTTCCTGTTTCCGTGGCAGTATCCTTCACCACGGCGGTGTACTTGATGTGTTCGATATCCGCGGTCAGCGACTTGAAGCCCTGCCCGGCATGATCCATGAATTGCAGAACAGTATCTAGAGTGAGTTTTCCTGGTCCCTGGCCCGTTTTTGCCATGGAAATGGCGGAACACAGGCCAATGACGAGCATGGCGATCAAAAAGGCGGAATTTGTTCGTCTCAAAGCAGCCCCTATAGCAAAACTCGATTCAAAACGTAACTATAAATCGTAGCACAAGCCCCGCATCTTCCCCAGTCGCCGCGGTTCCCATAAAGAGCGCAGGAAAGTGCGGTTGCGCAGGCAAAAGCTCAAGTCCAACGAGATGGTCAGTGAACCGGCGGGGGTAACGTAGTACGAAAGTCAGTGGCGGATGGCGACGCGATAGGCGACTACATTGCCTTTTTCATCGCGGATCGGCTCAATATTCCCAATGGAGAACCGGCCATCGTTCAGCTCGGGCTGCGCCTTTTGCAGGGCGCTGTGCAGATCGTTTTGCAGCGCTGGGGTGCGTTCCGGGGGAGCCAATACCCGGGCGTCGACACGGTAGACTTCATTTTCGCCATTCTTTGAGAGCAGTTCCACCTGGCTGGCATTTGCGGGCAGGCCCACTTCCGGCTGATCGTGGAACCAACGGCGAGGCGTGGCCAATGAGAAAACTAGGATCAGAACTACGGCCACATCGTATGGCCATGATCCCCGCTCGTAGGACCAGAAAAACGTGCGGTACAGGATTTGGCCGAGGCTCGACATTTCAGTCTGCCGGAATTCCGTCAACAATAATGCCGTCGCGCATGTGCACCACGCGATCGAAATAGGTGGTTGCTTCAGGGTTGTGAGTGATCATCACCACGGTTTGGCCAAGATCTTTGTTCAAACGCCGCAACATTTCCAAGACAATTTCGGAATTCTTGGTGTCCAGGTTGCCGGTAGGCTCATCGGCCAGCAGGATCTTCGGTTCATTGATGATGGCGCGAGCGATGGCCACGCGCTGCTGCTCGCCGCCGGACATCTCCGAGGGTTTGTGCGCCAGCCTGCCGTCGAGTCCCAGCATTTTGGTGACGACATCGAAGCGGTGCGGGTCGTAACCATCCCCGTGAATGTATTGCGCGATGGCGATGTTGCCCCTGGCGGTGAGCGTGGGCAAAAGATTGAAGCGCTGGAACACGAAGCCGATTTTGCTGCGGCGCAGCTTGGTGCGTTCAGCGTCCGACATGCCGGAAAGGTCGTTGCCGTCGACCAGCACTTTCCCACGGGAAGCTTTTGCGAGGCCGCCGATGACGTAGAGCAGGGAAGATTTGCCGCAACCGGACGGTCCCATCACGGCCACGGATTCTCCCGGTAAAACGTCGAAATTAACGCCGCGCAGCGCGGGCACTTCCACTTTGCCCGCGTGGTAGAGCTTCCAGAGGTTTTCGGTCTTAAGTATCGGCTCCACGGCCCTCAGCTCAGTGCTGGCGTTTGCGTCTGTGAGTGAACGTATTGTAACTGTGATTGTCATCTCTCGCTAGTTTCCAATCTTTTTAGTCGTAAGACAGTGATTCAACCGCGTCTTTACGGCTGGCCATCCAGGCAGGATAGCTGGCCCCAAAAACCGCGCCCGCCAGCGCAATGCAAGCGGCGCGGATAATCCATCCAAGCGTAATCAGAACCGAAAGCGTTGGGAATATGGCAAGAAACCCGGCGCGTACCAGGTAACTTAGTCCTACACCGGCCAAGACGCCGAGGGCGCACAAGAGCGCGGTCTCTGAGAGCAGCGCCCGAACAATCATAAAGTTGCTGGCGCCCAGGGATTTCAGCACACCGATGTCGCGGGTACGCTCGAGGACGGTGGTGTACATGGTCAGGAAGATCACCAACAATCCAATGGCGACTGCCAGGGCGATCATCGCGTTGATGAAAGTTTGCAGCCCCGGAATGTTGGTGGAAGTCATAAGCGTCACGAAGTCTCTGAGGGGGCGCACCGGATAGCCGGGAAAGGTGGCCTTCATCTCCTCGATCGCGTCATCGGTGTGTTCTGGGCGGGTACACTTCACGAGGAAGATGGAAGCCTTGTCACGCGCACCCACAAGATCCTGCAACGTGGTAATGGGTACAAACAGCCGCGCGCCCTTTCCGTGTTCCACGATTCCCACCACATGCCAATCATGATTCAGGAGATTATAGGTATCACCGACCTTTAAGTGCTTGGCCTTGGCCGCCCAGTCGTCGACGAGCAAGTCATCGGGGCCGTGCATATCGTGACCCGCAAGGAAAACAAAGCCGCCTGAAACATCGCGGAAAGATTCACGATCGATGCCATACACAACGTCGACACCGCCTCCTAGATTGAATTGCAGCAGGGCCGGAGCAACTGCCCTCACATACTTCAATTCGCGCAGCTTGTCGGCAATTTTGATGGGCATCGGCGAGCCGCTGAACGCCAGGAAAATTTGCGCTGAGGGCGACTGGAGCATCACGTCGGCACCAATGCCTTCAATGCGTTTCGCGGTTTCTGTCAACATGCCGGAGGTCAGCCCCACGATCAGGACCACCAGCGCGACTTCCACGGCGATCGCCATGACTCCGATCAGGGTGCGCATCGGCCGGTGAAACAGATTTTGCACCACCATTTGACCCATCATGGAGTGTTTCCCTTGCTGTCATCGCCCACATGGACGACTTCCGCTCCCGCGGGCGGCGTCAGCGTGAAGCGATCCGCCTCCAGGCGCTCGTTCAAGACGATTTTCTTGATGCTCATATTCAGTTGGTATTCGTCGCGGGTGCGATCAATGTGAATATTCCTCGGGTATTCCTGTACGGTATTCCCGCCCGCGGCGGAACTTGTTCCCGCTGCCGAGGCATCCGCAGGCTGCCAGTCCGAGTAGCGCACGTCGGAGAGAAGTGCGCCTTTCGGCCCGTAACTCTCCAAACGAACCATGTTCAGATCCGCGCGATCGAACCAGACCTTGCGCAAGATTTCCGTCTTGTAACCGCCGCGCAGCACCGTCAGCACGTAATATCGCCCGGACTCGTCGTTCGATTCTTCAATCAACACCGCTTCTTCCTTCAGAATTTCCGGCCACAACAATGCTTCCAGGAGATGTTGCGGGCGCAGATTCTCGATCGGGTTGTCACTTTGCCGCGTCAGCGCAACCGGCCCCTCCAGGAATTTGTTTTTTGAAGGAATCGACACTTCGAAGGTACGGCTGTCACTGGCCATGTCGAAAATCGTTTTCCCCACCACCGGTACCTGGCCGATCATGCGGATGTAGGAAGGACGCGCCGCCAGCACAAAGGCCTTTACTTCGTGGTATTCGTTGATCACGCCGTTATACGCAGAGCCGGTGGTGGTCTTCAATTCCACGGTGGCGTCCAACGTTTTAACGTTTTTCGCGAGGGCATTATAGCGATCCACCAGATCTTCCTCGGTCGCCTCTCTCGCGACAGGACGCGTCGTTGGTGGAATCACCTTGGTGGATTTGACGCCGGCGTTCTTGCCGCCGCAAGCGCAAGCCAGCGTCGACAGTGTCAGCAGAACCGTCCAGTTCCGAACAGATTTCATGGGGCAAATTTGCATTCTAAAGGTCAAACTGAGCAATTTAGCAACCAGAGCGAAGGGCGTCAAACCGCAACGCACAATCGCGTAAATTTCAAGCATGCTTCCATCCGCCTCTATTGGGGCCGCGCCAGATAGACGTCAAACGGTTGCATCGCAGGCCGTACGCGCCGAATGACTTCGCTGGGCCACAGCTTGTCGCTAAGCAGCGTGACCCAAGCATCGTCCGGTTCGCACACCGCACAAAATGTATAGCGAGAGTAAGCCGCCTGATATGCGTCGAGCCCGCGATGCGACAGTTCATTCTCCAACACCGCATCCTCCTGCTCTGCCGCGGGCCCGACGCGCATCCCGAAAGTCTCTTTTTCAAAACGCTGGAACACCAAACGCAATTGTTCCTGCGAGGGTTGCGTGAGCACCAGGCACCGGCTGGCTGTTTCCCGGAACACCACGCCATGCAGTTTGCAGAATTCGCGAACTCGCTCCAGGTGGCTGAAGAAATCGACCACCAGGCGTTCCTTCGCCGCCAATGGCGGGAAGGCCGCGCTCCAGATTTGCGCCGCGACTGGGCCGCGCAGAGGCTCGCGACTCTCGGTCTCCAACAGTTCCAGTCCGACGGCCTTGGTATCGTCGCCGAGGTCCATCGACTGAACATCCAGGGAATAGGGAGGCAGGTCTGGCGCGATCATTTCCGAAGACAACGTCATTCCTCCTCGATGTCTCCGAATTTTTCGCTGAACTCCGGCGAGGCTTTGCGCACTTCCAGCCAATCGAAGAAAGCATCCGGCGTTTCCAACCAGATGCGAAACCACTCAGCGATCTCCTTCTTTTCTTCGCGTTTGGGGGCTTCCACTTTGCGGTTGTGCGAAATCATCTCCGCGCGCCGTTTGCCCAATCGCGCGATCTCCAGCACGCGCTCCATGGCGGCGTTCTCGCCGTGGGCCTTGAAGCGGCGCAGCAGTTCATCCAGTCGCGTCAGGCTGACTTCGGCATCCTTGAGCGTCTTGAAGTGCAGGATGTCTTCAAATTCTTCCTCGAAGCGCTCCTCGGCCTCTTCCCGTTCTGTGAGCTGCACTTTCCAACCCGTCTCTTTCAGCACGTCAGCGATATAGTCGTTCCCGGTTTTACCGTGTTCACCATGTTCAGCCAGAAGTTTTCGGCGCAACTGGTCGATTTCCGCGGTGGCCCATCGCTGGATCCCCATGGAGCGCGCGGTGCTCAGGATCATCTCTTTCTTGGTTTTCAATTCATCCGTCATCTCTTGCCTTTGTGGTTCGGCCCCGCGGCTTGCGCGTCATGGGCTTCGTTTGTGGGCGGTTCCGCGGGTTGGCCATTCAGCAGACGGTGATACTTGACCACATTTTGGTTGTGTTCCGCCAGCGTGGCAGCAAAGAAGTGTCCTCCCTGCGTGTTAGCCACAAAATAGAGATAATCGGTCTGCGCGGGTTCCAGCGCTGCACGCAGCGAGGCCTCACCGGGATTGCCAATGGGCCCGGGCGGCAGGCCGGGATGAATATAGGTGTTGTACGGCGAATCGTAACGCAGATCCTTGTACGTGAGGCTGCCCTTGTATCCGTCGACTTGTTCAAGAGCGTAAATGACCGTAGGATCGCACTGCAGAAGCATGCCCTTTTTCAGACGATTGGTATATACGCCGGCAACCACCGGGCGTTCGTCCGGGTTTGGCGTTTCGCGCTCCACCAGCGAAGCCAGAGTGACGGTGGGCAAAAACGCGCTGCCGGACTCCGCGCCATTCGTTCGCGCAGCAGACACCCGCTGCATGGCCTCACGGAATTTCCGCACCATCATGCCGGTTAACTCCGCCGCGGTGGTTTGGCGCGCCAGATTGTAAGTGGCGGGGAAGAGAAAACCTTCCAGTGTTTTTGCTCCCGGGGCAATGTCCTGAAGCAGCGAAGGGTTCTGCGCCGCCTGGAGAAATTCAGAAGCACTCATGTATTTGGACTGTTCGAGTTCGCTGGCAATCTCAAAGATGGTTTCGCCTTCGCGCACGGTAAAAGGCCGCTGGTACACCTGGCCATTGGCAATTTTCCAGAAGATTTCCTTGCCGCTGAGCGGATGGTCGAAAAAATATTCGCCTGCCACCAGGGTGCGCTTCTTCTGGCGGCGGGAGTAGAGTTCAAATGCCAGAGGGCTGCGAATCAGGCCTCCTTTTTTCAGGATGTGGGCCACGCCTCGCTGTGATGTGCCGTGGGGAATCTCAACAAAGACGCCATCGGGTGGAATGGCGCCATAGGGTTTCTCCATCGAATACCACAGGTAAACCGCCGCAACGCCAGCGGCGAACATCAAAATCAGCAATAGCACCACCAGAAATCGCAAGCTATTCGCGCTCCTTCGCCATGGGCTGCCGCGACAGATATTCCCGCAGGATCACCATCGCGGCCACCGCATCGACAGTATATTTCGTGTCGGCGGGGCGGCTGGTCCTTTTTCGCCCCAGATGTGTTTCTTGATGCACGAGTTTGCGGCCTAGTTCTTCTTCCAAGATGCGCTCGGCTTCCCAACTGGTCAGGCGTTCGTCCACAAGTTCCACCGGTACGCCAACCTGTTTGCGGACGCGTTCCGCGAAGCGCGTCACTTCCTCTGCCATGTCGCCTTGCGCGCCGTCCAATCGCAGCGGCAGGCCCACGACGATCTGCTGTACTTTTTCCTGGCGGGCCATTTCGCGCAGCCGCCGCATATCCTCATTACGATTGATGCGCGCCAGGGTAGCGAAGGGTGCAGCGATGCGCGCCTGGACGTCGGCCATGGCGATTCCGATCTTCGTGCGGCCATAATCCAGCGCTAAGATTTTGCCTGATGCGTTCGCGGTCGGTCCCGCGTCGCGCCCTGATTTCTTGGGGTTTTCCGTCACTTTATCAGTATAGCGTGAACCGCATTTTGCGGCTTACATGGCCGGTGGGACGCCACATCTTGCACGGCAGGAAATGCGAGGAGTTAACTCGCGCGCTCAGGGTTTGCGGCCACGTGCGCCGGACTGCCAGGCGTCCCAATAGCCCTGGGTTTTCATGTCCTGATCTAAGCCGGATTCCTTCATCAGCGATTCCATTTCTGCGCGAGACAGGCGCTTGCCGATGGGTTCCACGCGATCGGCAATGCCCCATGCCGTGACTGCGCCGAGTACAGTGTTCAGCTTCAATTCGCGGATGTCCACCTTGTCCAGGGTGTCGGAAGCCGCGTGATAGTTCAACAAATAGTTGGCGATTTCCTGATTGGCCATGAAGGTCGGCACGCCCTCCAACAGGAAATCGAAATTGTCGGTGCCAATCGGCGCGCCGTACGTGAAATTGTCAACGTCCCAGCCGGCAAATGGCTTCAGCACTTCGCGGATCCCCGCTTCCGTATCGCGCCTACCGCCCAGCGAGTAACCCGTCACGCGGCCAATGCCCGTGTCGAAGACCACCATCCCGCGGTATTTATCCATCTCTGCGCGATGCGCCTGCACGTAACCGAACGAGCCGATCATGCCCTGTTCTTCACCGCTGAACAGGATGAAACGAATGGTGCGTCGCGGAAGTAGGCCGCTGCCCTTGATCGCTCGCGCGGCTTCGATCACCAGTGCGGCGTTGCAGCCATTGTCCAGTGCGCCGGTGCCCAGTTCCCAGGAATCCAGATGCGCGCCCAGAGCCACGATTTCGTCGGGTTTCTCATAGCCGCGAATTTCTCCAACGACATTTTCTTGTTCCACCGGCCCGACAATCTTGTTTGGCATGGTTAGCCGTACGCTGATTTTTCCGGGATGAGCCGCCACCGTGCGTGCCAGGCGCATCGCGTCTTCGCGGGCGACCACGGCCTGCGGAATGCGGTCGACCTGCCCGTTGAGCGCGTTGGTGTGGCGGTAAAGCAATTTGCGTTCGCGCGCGCCCATCCAGAGGATTGCGATCGCTCCTCCGTGCACTGCGCGGTTGATGATGGCGGGCGGCCGTGAATATTCCTCGAACAAGGCGGCCCAGGTTGAGCCGATTTCGCTGTGCAGCAGCACAATCGCGCCTCTAACCGCCCCGCCAGCGTTGGCAAAGTCCTGCTCGGAGCCGTCACCAAGATCGACGAGTTTCGCTTCCAGTCCTCCCGCGGGCGTCGCCGGCGAAAGTCCCTCGGAGACGAGCGAGACCGGAAACTGCACCGGGCCCAGCACCTCCAGCCGCGTTGCGCCTTCACTCCATGCTACCGGCAAAGTGTATTTTTCGGTGTGCACGTCCACGCCGGCGGCGCGAAATGCGGTCACGCCCCACTCCACGGCTTTCGCCATTTCTGCCGAGCCGCTGACGCGTCCGCCAACTTCGTCAGTGAGTTTGCGAAGGTTTTCCTGCAGCGGCGAGTCGCCCATCACGATCGGCATGATTTTCGCCGCGGCCTGTGCGCATGCGGAGCTTTCCGTTGCGGAGCATGCCGCAGTGCCGGGCGTGCCCTGCGGGGGGCGCAAGACGTCTGTATTTGCCGGTGGCAATTGCGCGAAAGCGCCGAGGGCGAAGAACAGTTGTGCAATGGCGCGAAGCAGGCTGAGTCGATAAAAGTGGCGCATCAAGAGTCCTTTTTATGAGCCGCAGGCCGGGCCGAACTGCGTGCGCGTGAATTATATAGAAATTGTCAGGCGTTGGTGGAGTGGCTAGCGAATCTTCGGCCCTGATGCAGCAGGCAATCCGCGACTCGGGCGACCTGAACCATTTCGTGGACGTCGTGCACGCGCACGATGTGTGCACCATTCAAGATGCTTGCGGTGACCGTAGCCGCGGTGCCCAAAATGCGCTCTTCGAGCGCAGCGGGCTTGCCCTCGCGGGCAAGCGTGGCGCCGAGAAAACCCTTGCGCGATGTGCCGACGAGCAAGGGATATCCGAGTCGCGCCAGTTGCGGGAGTTTGGCGAGCAGTTCGTAATTTTGCGCGAAACTCTTGCCGAAGCCGATACCAGGGTCGAGGATGATCTGCGACTTGGTCACGCCCGCGCGACGCGCCGTGGCGATTGCTTGGCGCAGACCGCGAGTGACATCCTGCAACACATCTTTCGCGAAGGGCCCCTTCTGCATGGTGCGAGGCGTCCCACGTATATACATCAGAATGAGCGGAGTGCGGAACTTCGCCGCGACATCCGCCAGCCTCGGATCGTTTTTCAGCCCGGAAATGTCGTTTAGGATTTGTGCGCCGGCTCCGAGCGCGATTTCCGCCACGCTGGCTTTCTGCGTGTCCACGGAGATAGGAATCTTCAGCCGCCCGCGCAGCGTCTGCAATACGGGCAGGAGTCGTGCAATCTCCTCGCTTGCGGGAATGCCGGAGGAGCCCGGGCGCGTCGATTCCGCACCGATGTCGAGGATATCCGCTCCGGCGCGCTGCATGTCGAAGGCAGCTTCCACCGCGCGGTCCACGGTGAAGAATTTGCCGCCGTCGGAAAAGCTGTCGGGCGTGACGTTCAACACGCCCATTACGAGTGTGCGTTCGCCCAACACGAGCGTAGTGCGCTTCAGTTTCACACGCTGGCGTTTTCGTTTGGTCATTCGCGGAGAACAGTTTAGCGCAACTCGTGGCGGGCCCGGCGAATGTAGGCTACCACCAGGGTGACATCGTCACGAAATTCCCCGCGGCAGAATCAACTGTGAAGTGGCGGGCCAGCTAGCGGGGAGTCATGAACTGGGCGAGGTTCGAGATGCTTCGCTGCGTTTCAGGATGACAAACGGAGGTAATGGCTGTAAGCGGCAGCAGCTGGCTGCAGGCGGCCGAAGGCTAATCCAAATCGAAATCGCGAATGGGCTTGCCAGCGGGCGCGTCCTTGGCTTTTTTCATGGCTTCTTCGAACTTTTTCTTCAGGATGTCTTCCTTGTTGGCTTCCTGGAACCAGGAGTCCGCAAACTTATCCTCGCGCTGCTTCTTCTGCTCTTCCAGAATACTGGAAGCCTTGGTGAGGTCCACGTCTGGTCCGGGCCTTACCGAAGCGGTGTGCGATAACACCGCTCCGAAGACCGGATCGATCACCAGCTTTGCCTGGCAGCACGGGCAAGTCACATTCAGGTTTTCGCCGTCTTTCAGTCCCATGGCCGTATTCTACTCCCACTCGCCCAAAAAATCGGGGGCACAATGTTGCGTGCCCCCGAGGTGATTTAATCTCTAGAACTTAGACCACAAAATGCCTCGCGTTACGCCTTCGCGGGAGAATCTCCTCGCGTGAAGCCCGGCGCCGGCCGCAACTCTGGCCGCACCACCTTCGGATCGGTGCCCGGCGCTGCCTGTGGAGGCGTCGTAGGTGGCGTTCGGACTTTTTCCGGGAGCGGTTTGCCTTCCATAAGCATTTTCACTTCGTTGGCGTCGAGGACTTCGCGTTCCAGCAATGCCGTCGCGATACGGTCCAATAGATCACGATTGTTCGAAAGCAGGCTGTGCGCCTTGTCATAAGCCTCGCTGACGATGCGCTTCACTTCCTTATCGATGTGCAACGCGGTGTCTTCGCTGAAATCGCGGTGTTGGGCAATTTCACGGCCCAGGAAAATGGCTTCTTCCTTCTTACCGTAGGCCAGAGGCCCCATGTTGCTCATGCCCCATTCGCAGACCATGTTGCGAGCGATGTCGGTGGCGCGCTCGATATCGTTGCCTGCGCCGGTTGTGATGTGTCCGAGGAAGATTTCTTCAGCGGTACGTCCACCCATCAGAACCGCGAGTGTGCCCTCAAGGAATTCCTTGGTGTAGGTGTGCTTGTCGGCTTCGGGAAGTTGCATGGTCAAGCCCAGCGCCATGCCTCGGGGAATGATCGTGACTTTGTGTACCGGATCGGCGCCCGGCGTCATCGCGGCGACCAGGGCGTGCCCGGCCTCGTGATACGCCGTGTTCTTCTTCTCTTCATCGGAGAGAATCATGGACTTGCGCTCAACGCCCATCAGCACTTTGTCTTTGGACATCTCGAAATCAGCCATGGTAACGAATTTACGGTTCTGCCGCGCGGCCCACAACGCCGCCTCATTCACCAGATTCGCCAAATCGGCGCCAGAGAAACCCGGCGTGCCGCGCGCGATGATGGACATCTCAACATCGTCGGACAGAGGTACCTTGCGCGTGTGCACGCGAAGAATTTCTTCGCGACCCTTCACGTCGGGGCGCGCCACCACTACCCGGCGATCGAATCGGCCCGGGCGCAGCAAGGCCGGATCAAGAACGTCGGGCCGGTTCGTTGCCGCAATCAGGATCACACCTTCGTTCGACTCGAACCCGTCCATTTCCACGAGCAAGGCGTTCAAGGTCTGCTCGCGCTCATCGTGTCCGCCGCCAAGGCCGGCGCCGCGGTGACGTCCAACCGCGTCAATTTCGTCAATGAAGATGATGCAAGGCGCGTTCTTTTTGCCTTGTTCAAACAGATCGCGCACGCGGCTTGCGCCCACGCCCACGAACATTTCCACGAAGTCTGAACCGGAGATGGAGAAAAAGGGAACGTTAGCTTCGCCGGCGATCGCACGCGCCAAAAGGGTTTTGCCCGTTCCTGGAGGCCCGACGAGCAGTACACCCTTGGGGATGCGTCCGCCTAGCTTCTGAAACTTTTGCGGGTCCTTCAAGAACTCGATGATTTCCTGCAGTTCTTCTTTGGCTTCGTCGCTGCCCGCCACATCCTTGAAGGTGGCTTTTTTCTGCTGAGCCGAAAGCAAACGCGCACGCGACTTTCCGAAGCTGAGGGCTTTGTTGCCGCCCGCCTGCATCTGACGCATCAGGAAGAAAACGAACCCGGCGAGCAGGAGCAAGGGCAGGGCATTCAACAGAATCAACACCCAGTCGCTGCTGCGGACTTCTTTCACACTCAGCTGCACCGATTTATCACGCAAGGCCTTGGTGATTTCCGGCGCATTTTCCTTCGGCACGGTCACGCGAAACTTCTTGTTCTGCTTGGCGTACTCTCCCTGCACTTCGTAACTATTGGGGGAGAGGTACATAGTGACTTCTTTGACGTCACCCTCATCCACCCTGTGCCATGAACTCGCTGTAGCTGGGTGTGTCTTCGCGGGGCGTCTGGGTGTTGGCGGAGACCAGCCGCCAGAGCATTACGCCCAAAAAGACAATCGAAATCCAGAAAAGAATTGTTTTTGCCGTGGAACTAGAATTCACATTAGCCTCGCTATTTTCTAAAACCGCCGAACCCTGAAACTTCCGAGCCCGGTTATTTCTTTCGCCGCTGCCTGCTTTTCACCGGCCGATTCACCGTCTTCCCAGCTGCCAACTGCTTCCCGTTTCCGCCCGTGCCATCCGTGCGAGCCAGCCCGTAGCCGGACCACAAGATATTAGATGCAGTTCTGAAGCCGAAGTAATCGGGCTCCAGAGCCACGCGGCGCTTGGAAGTCTTGTCCAGGAGCACCGCCAACCGCAGCGACCTAGGCTTGCCTTCGCCAATCCGCCGCAGCAGAAAATCCTGCGTGATACCGCTGTCGATGACCGCATCGACCAGCAACACATCCCGGCCCTTCCACGCCGGCCGCTCTTTGCCCTCCGAGTTCATCGCCGCGCGGTTCGCAAAAAAGACTTCTCGGCGTGCCTTGCCAGCCAGATTAACGTCGCGAACATCCTCGCGCAGAAAATGCAGGGCCACGGGTACGTCAATCGCGCGGATGAGGTCCGCAGCGAATACAAAGCCCCGGTCCATGGTTACAACCACGTCCAACCTCCGGCCGTGACATTCGCGCGAAATCTCCCGCCCCAGTGCGCGAACTCGGTTTCCAATTCGCGCCGCTGAAAAAGTGGCGCCACTCGTCTTGGTCACGATGCTGGTTCCTCAGTGATCAGGACTGCTTTCCGGGTTTTTGCCCCGGCCGCCAGCTCAGCGGAAACAGGTAAGCCACGGACCCACGCCAACTCCCCGCCGCTGGTTAGCACCGGCCAACTTTCTTTTTCCCAGCGGCTGACGGACTTCTCGTTCAGAAGCCGCGCCAGTTTGTGGCGCTTCTGATGGCCCAACGGGCGCATCGCATCGCCCGACCGCCAGTTTCGCACCACAAGGGGTAGACGTAACCTGTCACGGTCCAAGACCGCCCCTGTCTCACTAGTCTCTCGCCCTTCGGCGGGCCAGTCAATGACCCTGAAGGACAACCGGTACGATGCTGACACCAGGGGCAACTGTGTCAAACCGGAGCGCAAATCCACCTCGTAAGAGTATTGGCGCGGTGTCGACTCCCGCTTTTTTTCAATAGCCATTTCGCTGGCTCGAAATCTGACGGAATCGCGATCGCGACGCACTTCCACTCCGCCTGGCAAATGCAAGGCCTTGCCGCTATCTTTCTGCGCGGCCAATCCGAGTACGGCGGCCACATGAATTGCGCTCAACTGTCCGCCGCGGGGCTTAACGCTCTGCACGATTTGCCGCAGCAGCCGGGCCTTCAACGCTTTCGGGCCTGTAAGCAAATCGGCGAGCGCGATGCGAACTTCCTGGGGAGACTCGTAGGCGATAGCTTTCCTCCACTTGTCGACCTGGGCGTCCAGATAAGCTTCATCCTCGCGCGCCAGCTCTGCCAACTGGCAGAGATGTTCGACTACCGCGGGCTGAAAGTTTTTCTGCAGCAGTGGCATGAGCTTTCGACGAATCCGGGCCCTCATTCGTTTGGTGTCCAGATTCGTTGTGTCTTCGCGCCAGCGTTGGCGCTTCGCTCGTAGATACTTGCGCAATTCCTCGCGGCGCACGTTGAGCAGCGGGCGAAACACCGCTCCCGCTTGCGGATGAATTCCGCTAAGTCCCGCGAGTCCCGTGCCGCGAAGGATGTGCGCCATGACTGTTTCGGCCTGATCATCGGCCGTATGCGCCACAGCAATCTTGGCGAAGCGCTCCTCGCGCACGAGCTTCTCGAAAAACGCATAGCGCGCCTTCCGCGCCACCTCTTCCAGATTGCCGCGCTCGCGTTTCGCCCGTGCCGCAATATCTTCGTGCGCCACAAAAAATTCCAGTCCATGCTCCGCAGCCAATTTGCGCACGAATTTCTCATCAACGTCAGAGGCTTTGCCGCGCAGCTTGTGATTGAAGTGCGCCACGCTCAGAACGATGCCAGTCTGCTGGCATTTTTCCAGCAGCAAATGCAGAAGGGCAACGGAATCGGCGCCTCCCGACACGGCAACGCCAACGCGCTGTCCGGGCGCCAGAGATGCACTCTTTTGCAGAGCCCTATTCAGGTTTTCCGCGAGATTTGGCGGTTTCGCGGGCTCGGGGCGCGAAGAAATTCTGCGGCGAGTCACGTTTTCAACAACCTCTCTGCTCCGCGCATCCTAGCATGTTGTAAGGACTTACAAGCTGCGCCGTAGACGGCTGTGGAAAATAAAGGAAATCGTGTAATCGCGTGTTGACATTTTGGTCTGGTCTGCTAATCTTAGTGAGTTCGTTGGTAGCCACTCTGCAGGACAGGGAGGCAGAACAAACGCTCTTTGACAACCGATACGATGTGCCAGAATCTGTTCGACCCCATTCGGGTTTTCGAGCACGAATGGGTTTTTGAGTTAATTTGAGCGACTCATAATTTTGCTTGGTAGGCTGGCCCGGGGCAACCCGGGTTTTTTTATCGCCAAGCGACAGGCTTCAAACGAGAGTTTGATCCTGGCTCAGAACGAACGCTGGCGGCGTGCTTAACACATGCAAGTCGCGTGCGCAGTTTCCGTAGCAATACGGGGATGGGCGCACGGCGCACGGGTGCGTAACACGTGGGCAATCTGCCCTCCGATGGGGAATACCCCCGCGAAAGCGGGACTAATTCCGCATAACATTCCTTGGATTAACTTTCGAGGATTCAAAGCAGCAATGCGTCGGAGGAGGAGCCCGCGCCCGATTAGCTAGTTGGTGAGGTAACGGCTCACCAAGGCAATGATCGGTAGCTGGTCTGAGAGGATGGCCAGCCACACTGGAACTGAGACACGGTCCAGACTCCTACGGGAGGCAGCAGTGGGGAATCTTGCACAATGGGCGAAAGCCTGATGCAGCGACGCCGCGTGGGGGATGAAGCTTTTCGGAGTGTAAACCCCTTTCGACTGGGACGAATGCCTCGCAAGAGGAGTGACGGTACCAGTATAAGAAGCCCCGGCTAACTACGTGCCAGCAGCCGCGGTAAGACGTAGGGGGCCAGCGTTGTTCGGAATTACTGGGTGTAAAGGGTTCGTAGGCGGTGTGGCAAGTCGGGAGTGAAATCTCTGGGCTCAACCCAGAGACTGCTTCCGAAACTGCTGTGCTTGAGTGTGAGAGAGGCTCGTGGAATTGCAGGTGTAGCGGTGAAATGCGTAGATATCTGCAGGAACACCCGTGGCGAAAGCGGCGAGCTGGATCACTACTGACGCTGAGGAACGAAAGCTAGGGGAGCAAACAGGATTAGATACCCTGGTAGTCCTAGCCCTAAACGATCAGGACTTGGGGTGCCGCCCGTTCGGGCGTCGTCCCGGAGCTAACGCGTTAAGTCCTGCACCTGGGGAGTACGGTCGCAAGACTGAAACTCAAAGGAATTGACGGGGGCCCGCACAAGCGGTGGAACATGTGGTTCAATTCGACGCTACGCGAGGAACCTTACCTGGGCTCGAAATGCTAGTGACCAGCTTTAGAAATATTGCCTTCCCGCAAGGGACACTAGTATAGGCGCTGCATGGCTGTCGTCAGCTCGTGCCGTGAGGTGTTGGGTTAAGTCCCGCAACGAGCGCAACCCCTGCACACAGTTACTACTCGCAAGAGAGGACTCTGTGTGGACTGCTCCGGATAACGGAGAGGAAGGTGGGGATGACGTCAAGTCCGCATGGCCTTTATGTCCAGGGCTACACACGTGTTACAATGCAGGGCACAAACCGTTGCCAACCCGCGAGGGGGAGCTAATCGGAAAAAACTCTGCTCAGTTCGGATTGCAGTCTGCAACTCGACTGCATGAAGCCGGAATCGCTAGTAATGGCGTATCAGATCGACGCCGTGAATACGTTCCCGGGCCTTGTACACACCGCCCGTCACATCACGAAAGTGAGTTGTACTAGAAGTCGCTGCGCTAACCGCAAGGAGGCAAGCGCCCAAGGTATGACTCATGATTGGGGTGAAGTCGTAACAAGGTAGCCGTAGGAGAACCTGCGGCTGGATCACCTCCTTTCTAAATAAGTGAAATCTACTCCGCTATGGTGTGCGGAGGATGGTTTCCACGCATCCTGCAGCTCTCACGGGCTGTGGTTTGCTAGACTCAGTTAACTTGAAACCCTGACGGCTAACGCCTGACGGGCGAACAGATTCTGGTAGATCGTTATCGGCTGATCAAAGAGATCAAAGTTTCAACAGACCAAGGGCCGCTGATTATTCAGTGGCCCTTTTTGTTGGTACGCCGTGCAGGTTCGGCAGCACCTTTTGTACAAGATAGGAGTTTGTAGCGAACTGCCCAACGGAATTCTCGCGTTGTTTGGTGCTTCGACGCGCCGTTCACGCTGCGCCATGGCCCGGCCAGCCATTGCGAGTTAACCTATTGCACCTTCTTATCTTTCGGAGTAGGCTTCCCGAATCCTCGTTGTTCCTGCCGCTACGCGGACACCGGATTGGCACCTGTTCCGGAGGAGGTTTCGCTCATGTCCGTCTCTCCCGAGGAAGTCATTCGGCGCCTCTACAAGGAAGCGTGGAACGAACGGAAGTTCGATCTCATCGATCAACTGGTTTCCCAAAGCCACGGGCTCGTCGCTCCGAACGTCTCGGGAGCGGCCGTGGGACCAACGGCGTACAAACGACAGATTGCGTCGCTGGTCGCGGGTTTTCCCGATTTGCGGTTTGTCGTCGAGGAAATTATTTCCGAGAACGAAAAGATCGTGGCGGCCTGGACTTTTACCGGAACTCACCGAGGTGAATTCCTCGGGATTGCGCCCACAAACAAGAGGGTTTCAGTGGCGGGAATCACAATTCACCAAATCGCGAGCGGGAAAATTCTGGATTCGCACGCTGCCTGGGATGCGCTCGGACTCCTACGGCAGTTGGGCGTTGAACTGCCTCATAAACTCGAAAGACGCGCCGTATCTACGACCTGAGCCTGGCCGAAGGATCAGGTTCCCAAACCTGTTTTTCTTTGCGCAACGGAACTTACACGCTCGGTTGCTGAACGAAGTTGTGTTCCCCCATCATGGGGAACGCGACTTTTCTTTCATTTCTGGGTTTTTTTAAGAGAACCCGATCCCAATCGCCCTTAAGGAGAATATTCCGTATGACTAAAGCGAAGCTTGTCTTCGGCAGTGTGCTCGCAGCCGCGGCCCTGATCTGTGGTGGCGCTGCCGTGGCGCAGAAACCCGTAGAAAACATCAGCGGCAAGAAGCATCCGAATCTTGCAGCGGCCCAGCGCCTCTCGCAGCAGGCATGGGAAAAGATCGCCGCGGCGCAGCAAGCCAACGAATGGGACATGCAGGGCCACGCGGCAAAGGCCAAGGAACTTTTGGACCAGGTCAACCAGGAATTAAAGCTTTCGGCAGAAGCGGCCAACAAGAACCACAAGTAAACCCCAATTGTTTTCTGTCAGAAAATCAGCTGTTGCGTCCGTTCCGGCAACCTCCGCGGGACGGGCGCATTTTTTTGGCTACGGCGCACTTACACGTTTTGACCGCCCGCAAGCTGCACTTTTCAAGCGCTGCCATCTTCCGAACTCTGCAGTTCAAAACGGATCTGGTCCTTGACGGTAAACTGATAGCGTCGCAGTGGTGCGTAGGGATCACCGCCCCTGCTTTGCCCCGCGGCGCCAGCCGCCAATAGGCAAACCCTCACAAGCCCCAAGCTTTCTATCCATCGGAATTTCATGTATTTGCCCCCTTCCTGTGGCGTGCTATCTTAAACACTCTTTTTTCGCTGTAGGGGACGGAAAGTGTTTCACTCGCCGGTTCGCTTGTTTTTTCTTCTCCTTTCGCTGTTACCAGCGCTCGCAGGCGCTCCGAAACGCTCTGAGCATAGTCCTGCAGTTCTCTCAAACGCGAATCGCGCTGCCCGGCAACCTCAGGACACTTCGCCGACTTCCGTACCCGTCTTCGTAAGCGATTTTGAGCTGTTTGCCGTCGGCGGCGGCGCACGGCCTCGGCGGCCTGGTTCACCTGCGCCAACAAAGAAGCCGGCAGCAACATCCTCATCGAAGGACACCCCGGCGCCAGTGCTTGAGGAGACGGAAGCCCCCGCCGAACAGGCGCGCCAATTGATGGACTTGTTCTCCGATACGCTGCTTGAGTCTCTGCAGAAGGCTGGATACAGGGCGGTGCGCCGGGCTGCCAGCGGAGGCACCTCCGGAGCGGGGAAGGGAGTCGCGCTCCGCGGAGTCTTCGCCGAGCCGGATGACCTTAACCGCATTCGTCGCGCGATTTTGGGTAGCCGCGCTCCCGGAGCCAAGTTCTTGCTGTATGTCGGAAGCTTCAATCTGTCCCGGCCCGACCAGCTGCTCTATGTGCTCGCCCCGGTGCAATCCGCTGACAGCCGGTACGGCCCTGTCATCACGCCCAATGCCTATGTCCCGATGGTGAAGTATGAAGTCCCGAAAAACCCGACAGAAGAGGATGTCCGCAAAGTGTGCGATGACATGGTACGCAACCTCACGGCGCTGCTAAGCGCGAATCCCGCGGCGTTTGCCCAATAGCAAGGCTCGCCTGCTCGCCACGAAGCCACGCGCCCGGACACTCGCGTGTTTCCACAAGATCCTCTCGGACTGCATTGATCGATTGCATGGATTCAGAGCACATCGTGCTGTGCACGTGACCAGCGGTCTCGCGAGATTTTGCGATAGAATCTCGTCGCCATGTCCAACCCATCCAGCGCTCCCACGGATCGACTCAGAATCGGCGTCGATCTCGGCGGCACCAAGATTGAATTTGTCGCTCTGGAACGCGACGGCCATGAGCTTCATCGCCACCGCGTGCCCACTCCGAGGCACGATTATGACGGTACAATTCACGCCATCAAGGAGGGCGTGAAACTGATTGAACGCGAACTGCACCGCGCTGCCACCGTAGGCGTCGGCATTCCCGGCACGATCTCGGGCATCACGCACGCGGTAAAAAATGCCAACTCCACGTGGATGAATGGCAGACCGTTTGACCGCGATCTTGGAGCCGCGCTGCAACGCGAAGTCCGTTGCGCCAACGACGCCAATTGCCTGGCGGTTTCCGAAGCGACCGATGGAGCGGGCGCCGGCAAGCACGTAGTCTTCGCGGTTGTGCTCGGCACAGGTTGCGGCGGCGGAATCGCCGTCGACGGCCGTGTGCACAACGGCCGCAACGGTGTCGCGGGTGAGTGGGGCCACAACACGCTTCCCTGGATGAAGCCCGACGAATATCCCGGTGAGCCGTGCTATTGCGGCTTTCGAGGCTGCATTGAAACGTGGATTTCCGGCACGGGCCTGGAAGCCGATTACGAGCGCGCCACGAAAACGCCGCTGAAAGGCAAAGAAATCATCGCGCGCAGCGAAGCAGGTGAAGCAGCCGCGATGGCTTGTCTGGAGCGTTACGAAGACCGCCTGACCCGCAGCCTAGCCAACATGATCGACATTCTCGACCCGGACGTCATCGTTCTCGGTGGCGGCGTCTCTCAGGTGCCCAGGCTGTATCGCGACGTTCCCAACCGATTAAAGGAATATGTTTTTGGCAAAGAGGCCGACACGCCGATTCTCGTTGCCAAGCATGGTGATGCCAGCGGAGTGCGCGGTGCGGCGTGGCTGTGGCCGCTCGAAGCAAAATAGCTCTTGCGGGGAATTTGCGGCCTCAAACGAAAACGCCCTCGGCTAATGAAACCTAGAGGGCGTCTCCAGAAGGGATTGTCGATTTCTATGCGCTTAGCAGCCCGCGGCGGAAAAGAGTGATTACTAGAGCGAACATGGCGCAAGCAACCATCGCAAACGTTCCGGGTTCCGGTGTAGTGACGAGGAATTCCTGCACCCCCCCGGTGAGCGCCAGCGGATTATTCGCCGACGACGTGTTCGTGATGATCAGGAAATCGTTCGGGTCGATTGAAGTGTAATCCTTGCCGGCCATGTCCAACCACACTTGTGCTCCGGCGGTATCGTACTTGGTCAGGTTCGGATTCATCAGGAACCACAGCGCGTATTGCAGATCCTTATAGTTGCTGGAATTGGATCCGAATTGTGTGGTGAGCCATGCGGCTTCCTGATAGGTCTGAGCAGCATTGCCGTAGACCAGCGAAGAGGGAACTCCTCCGTATCGCGTTTGTGAAAAGTTATTGTTCTGGATGGCTGCGCCCAGATTCGTAACGTTGGCTTGCCATGTCTGGCCGAAGTTCACGTCATTCAGAACGTCGTCGCAGAACAGTGTCACGGTCTGTCCATTCATGGTGCCGCTGTACGGACTTACATAATACTGACCGTCGTTGACACCGTTTACGCTTTTGAAAACCATGGTCGCCGGGCCGCCGTCCGCATGCGCCATTGGAATCAGAATCGACGCCGCGAGCAGTAAGCCAAGCAACCTTGCAACCTTCATTCGGGTCTCCTATACGGGGTACTGCAAGGGCGGGGAGTCCCTGCGGAAATCTATAGGGCAAGTTTCCCTCCATCCAAAGAACGATTAATGTGCTGAAACTAAAAGGTTTACAATGTTTACGTATCACAGCGGAGTGGTTCCTGGGAATCCGTCTGCCACTCACTTCCCAAATTCTTCCTAAATTGTTCAAAGGAAAGACGTTGCGGGTACCAAACGAAAGTACCGCGTACTCCCTCGCCTTCGCACTCCAGCACAAACAAAAGCGGCCGCATCCTTCCGCAGGAGGGCGGCCGCTCTTCGCACCACTTTTTTTCG
>CAVTMR010000021.1:0-20681 GCA_963735825.1 Candidatus Acidiferrales bacterium | reverse complement strand
GAAGACCAGACTGTTCCCCAGCAGCAGCCAAAAAGTATCCAACCCGCGAGATTGTCCCTTGTCCTTGCGATGCCAAGCCGCACGCGCGTTCCCAAAAATGCTCTGGATCACTTCGTTGCGCTTGGAAAGAGCATCTTCGACGCCGCGCCTGACGCGCTCCAGTAACGTGGGCACGTTCATGAAGTAATGCGCGGAGGCAACCTGAATCTCGTCGGCGAGGCGGTTCAAATCCGTCGAGAGAGTCAGCATGCTCTCGCGCGACAAACAATTCAGAAGCAGAATCCAGGAGCCCGCAAAATTGAACGGCAAGTAATGAAAGACGCGGTCCGGCTCGCGAGTGGCGCCCATCAACTGATTCAGACGCTCCGCGGTACAAGACAACATGTGATTGAGATTTCCGGTGTTCAGGCAAACGCCCTTGGGTTCGCCGGAAGTGCCGGAAGTGTAGATGATGGTGACCAGTTCGTTGTCGCGGCGCGGATTGGGGCCGCCGGCAATTTCCTTCCCTGCGGGGACTTTTCCTAGTGCATCGCCAAACGAAATTCGGGGCGGGGCTTCGGGCCAGGCCTGTGCCAGGGCTTCGCCGAGCGAGGCGTCGCTGACAAAGAGCAGGCGAGGAGAACAATCCCTGATCATCTCCGCAAGTTCGGCGGGAGCCTGGCGCGAGTACAGCGGCACGACGACCGCGCCTTCCGCCATCAGTGCCACGTCGAGAGCCGCCCACTGGATCGAGTTTGGCCCCAGGATGGCGCAACGATCGCCGGGCTGCACACCGGATTGCCGAAGGTATGCGCGCGCCCTAGAAATCTGCTCGAGCAGCTCGCGGCCGGTGACGCTGGCGAATTCCCGCCCGCGAACTTCGCGCAAGACCACGCGTTCCGCGGCCTGTTGCAATTGCGTGAAAATGTTCTCCAGGAAATTCGGCATAGATTCTCAACGCCCCGCTGAGAGTACAACCGGCGACTGGTCGTATTGCTCCACCAACTTGCGCAGCGTCTCGCCAATCGGGGGCAGATTGTCTTCCCAACTCAAGACCCCCTTGCGCAGTGGGAATTCGGGATACACCTGGCGCATTTCGTCTTCCAGAAAAACGGACATGCGCGACATGCCTTTCAGATTGTTGACCACGGTCTTGCCGATACTTTCGCGAATCGCGTCTGCTTCGCTGACCAGCGATTCCATCACTTGCAAAAGCCGTGGTTCGAGGTCGGGATCCTCCACGGTGAGCAAAAGGTGCTGATGCCCGCGCTCGCGCATCAAGTTGCGGATGCGTTCGTCCATGGTAACCCCCGCGGAAACCACGCCCGCGGGCATGCAAGTGACAATGCCGTGATAACGCGACGATACCATGTAGGTGCAAGCGCGCAGAATCGAGACGAGTTGGAACATGTCGTAATCGTCGGAAGTAAAGATCGGAATGCCCCGCATTTCCTTGGTGATCTCGCGGCAGGCCACGGCGTCGAGGCGTTCCATAGCCACCAGGATCGGGAACACGCGATGCTTCTGTACAAAGGCCTTCACAGCGTTTTTGTAGCCGTTGATGTAATGCTGAAACTTCCGGTCAACGTTCGCGCCGGATTCGAAGAAATATACCGTGCGATACTGGCTGTCATGGTAAGCGCCGGTCGTCGATCGAGCGATGTATTTTCCAATGGACGCGCGCACCGGCCAGACAAAGGGATGAATAGGACACAACACGAGGATGGGAGTCTGCTCGTCCCAACCTGCCTGGCGGAGGACCTGCCGGGCGTATTGCTGCGGATGCGGGTCAAAGGTCCACGCAGTGTCGGCACCCAGTTCGTTGTGAACCCCCATGCCGCTGAGCAGATGTTGCGATTCCATGCTGCGCGTGATCACCAGGGATTCCTTGGTGTAGCGCGCGCACATCCATTCGATCAGGTCGTCCATATGCCCGGCGTCGCCGCCATAGGCGACTGACAGTTTGTTTTCCGCGGAAGCCAGGCCGAGCGAACCGATCATCATGGTGGTCAGGGCATTGGCAAATTTGCTTTTGAACATTGAGCCTTCGCAGGAAATCACGCCGTGATTGCCGTGGACTTCGCGGAACAGGAACGGTGGATACACGTCGGGAAGATGAACTTGGCGTGTGCCTTCGAAGTAGCCCTTGGTGCGGTCAAAATTCTGCGTCATCACGCTGAAGTCGACATTTTCCGCGCCCAGCACGTGGCGGATTTGCCGCAGCATTTCCTGCACGCGCACGTCGCTGCCGGTATTGCGCGTGCCGTTGTATCCGGCGAAGAGCAGCTTCAGCTTTTCGCCCGGGGTCCAGCGCTTACCCAGTCCAAACATCCAGCCAAGGCGCCGCAGCTCAATCAGCGCGCTCATCCACGCGACAAGTAGAAAATCCGTCATGCCACCGCGCTCCCTGCACTCGTACTTTCCACCGCAACGCCGGCGGCATCCGCAGGCCACGGCTTCGCAGGATATTTGAACTGGTTCTTGCGGCCGAATTGCAGCAGCGGATAGGCGTAGGTTGAGAACTTCGCCGGGGCCTCGCCCATTTCCTGGACCACGCGGGAATTATCAAACACGGTATTCCAATCCAGGTACGGCCAGAACACTTTCAGCAGCGATGCTCCGTAAGCGATGGCGCCGCCCCTGAGAGCCAACCAGTTTACCGTGCCCGAAAATGGACGGCCAAGCCAAGGCCAATAGCCCGGCTTCCCCCAACCACCCTGGGTCGCCAGCGAATCGGTCAGTTCCCGGTAGGTTTGCGAACCGGTGCCCGAGGAAAGGTGGTAGATACCGTAGTGAGGGTTTTCCATCTGATGAATCTTCACGATCGCGGCGCCCACGTAGTTTGCAGGTACAACGTCGATGCGGTCGTCGGCGCGCAGCGGGAGTATGGGCATCCGCGCGAGCATATCGAAAGCCTGCACCATATCAAACTGCGTGGTTTCCGGGCGGCGGCTGTCTCCCATAACGATTGCCGGGCGAAATATTGTGTGCGGCACATCGGGGAGCAGTTGATGCACCATGTGCTCGGAGAATTTCTTCGTGCGCGCGTAGGGATCGTAGTCGGAACGCTGCCAGTCGATCGAGGCGTCTTCCTGCACCACTTCGTTTTGGCGCTTCCCCGCCACCGCAACTGTGGACACATGCGAGTAGCGGCGCAACCCGTGCTGATTCTGGGCGCGGCGAGCAAGCTGAATCACCTCCAGCGAGCCGCGAAGATTCACGTTCAGGCACTGCTTCTCGGATTTGCGATTCAGCGAAGCAGCGCAATGCAGAATTGAATCGCTGGTGTCCACCAGCGCGCGGTAGTCTTCATCGCTCAGGCCGAGACGTTCACTGGTCAGGTCGCCGCGAAATATGCGCACGCGGGAATTCAGATACTCGAGGAATTCCGGAAACTCGAAATGAAGCTGAAGCGATTGCCACAGCCGCTCGCGGGCTTCCCGCTCGTTTTTCGCGCGCACCAATAAATTGAGTTGATCGCTGTGATCGGTAAAGAGCCCCGCAACCAGGTAGCTGCCGAGATAGCCTGTTGAGCCGGTAAGGAAAATAGCCATAAGTGGATTGCGCCGTGCCTACCGCGAAACCGCAGAAGCTCCCGCAGAAGGCACCGACCAATTGAGCACCCGGGGTTCTCTGGCCTCCAGCGGGCGCCCTTCCATCAGGGGATAGCACCAGCGCCGCAGGGCCGGTATGTGGATGTTAATCCAGTAATCCCACCAGTCAATGGTTTCTGGAGAAAAATCGAACATGGCTCTTTCTTCGGGGGAGAGCGCGGCGGAGAGCAGACGCGCATTCTCGCACTCAAAGACATGCTCGTTGTGAAGGATGAACGGTTCGTAAAGTTCGATAAGCTTCTCGGCGCGTCCCAAGTCGCGTTCCACCTTTGCCAGAGGAGTCTTGCCAATGTGCATGGTGGTGGCCACCTTGTTGAGTCGCGAAACGAGGGCCTTCTGCATGGGAATGGACATGCGCTCGTAGCGCAGCTTGGAGACTGGAATGGTTTCCAGCTTCACCTTCAACCAGTGATCCAGGCCTTGCTGCATTTTGTAGTGCTTGCGATGAGCGAGGCCCGTCAATTCGATCGAGCGTCCCATGTTCACAGGATTGATGGCGGAAGTGGCCAACTGGTAGAGCCGCGCGTTCTTGCGTTGTACCAGAGCGGCGGCGATCAGCGTCATGCCGCGGGTGACCATGTCCACCGGAATCACGTCCAGGCATTTCCGCTCGTTTGACGGAAGCTGACGGAAATTCGTGCCCAGCAAATAGGAGAGCGGGCCGGAGGTGTTGATGCCTTCGTTCCAGCCGGTGAAGGGCGTGCGCTCGGAACTTTCAACAATGGAAGGGCGCACGATGGCGATGGCGAGATCGCCTCCGTGTTGCGCGAGCATGGATTCGCCGAGGCTTTTTGTGAAGGTGTAGGTATTGGGCCAGCCCAGATGCCCGGCACGCTTCATGCCCGCGCGCACTAGGCGATTGCGCACCCAGCGAGCACGATTCCGACGCAACACGCCTTCGAGTTCTTCGGTGGAAACCTTCGAAGGGTCGCCAGCGCGGCCCAACGCCTGGCGGCGCAAGGCTTTCGCCAGTTCAGGGCTTTCGGAGCGCTCCTCGACGCGCTGCACCATATCGCGCAGCGAAGCGATTTCTCTTTCAGCGTCGAAATCGGGATGGTTCGCAGGATTGTAATTGCGACGCAAGTCTTCGGTGACGCGGCCATCGCGCATGCCCACAACGTAGCAGGTGGAAAGATGCATCAGTCCGGCGTGGTCGCACTTGCGCAAGAACTCGAGCAGGTTGATGGCTGAGTCAACATTCGAGGAAAGCGCCTCGCGCAGGTCGGGATTGAAATCGGTCAAGCCTGCGCTGTTGGCAATTACGTCCAAGGAGCGCTGCAGGCGCGTTTGCGCTTCCGGCGAGAGACCCAATCCCGGCTGGCTGACGTCTCCCTCGACGACTTCCACTTTTTCGTTCAGGACGTCCGCCAGTTTAGTGCCGTGCAGGTCATGCAGGGTATCGAACGTCGGAGATTCCTCAACAATTTTTTCAAAGCGGCGCTGCGCCGAAGTTGTGCGGTTGCGCCGGATCAGCAACGTGACCTTGCGGATATTCGGGATTTTCTCCAGCAGGTCCACCAGCCAAACTTTTCCGATGAAGCCGGTCACGCCAATCAAAAGCAGGTGCTTCCCGGACAGCGATTCGCACACGTTCAAGTGCTCGACGCGAGGCGTGCTGGCGAGCAATTCCACCGGCCGTCCCGCAGTCATCTTTGGCCGCGTGACGGACTGCGCCGCGGTGTCCAAAGACTCCGGATTGCGTTCCCAACCCAATTGAGCGAGCAGCTTTTCGCGCGAAACGTGACCGTCCACGGTGCCACTTGCCAGCCAGGCAAACGGTCCGCGCGGCCGCACGATGGGATCGAGCAGCCGCCCCGTCGCCACGCCATCGCGAAATTCCATGCGATTGGCGATGAGCCCTTCGGTGGCAAAGTATTCGGCCATGGGCCGAAGAATATGATCGAGGAGCTGGCCGACCAGAACCACGCGCTCGCCACTGCGGACGGCGTCAACCAACTTTTCAACGGCGTCGCGTCGCATGCGAGGCTTCAGTTCATATTGAAAGTATTCCTCACCGAGTAGATCCAGGCGGTCGCGGGTAATGCCGCGCAGCACCGTGTGCATAAGGCGAGTAGCAAACGTGCGGCTGGCCAGGTAGGAAGGAGGTCGAAGCAGTCCATTGGCGAGCATCGCTGCCCGGCGCACCCAACGCTCCAGGAAGCTCTGGCTGTTCCAGTTGAAAAAGCCCAGGCTTCGCAGCGCGCTGATCTCCAATAGCGAACCTTCCACGCGCCAGTAAGTTACCTGACGCACACGCCCGGCTTCGCTGCTGGTCAGTTTAGAAGAATGATCTGGCATCTTGGTGTCAGAAAACTCGATCGTATGGAAAAGGGACTACCCGGAGTTCCTCTTCCCGCTTGGTATGAGCAAGTCAGGTCCTGGGTTCGCGATGGAGCGGGTTTTGACTGGCCGCGTTCCCATCTGAAGCAACTCTCCTGGCGCGTGCCCGGAATACTTCGGTAACTAAAATTAACATTCCTACAAGCATCTAGCAACCAGCTTGCCAGCGGATTCGTTGCCCAGTCAGCTTACGGTGCAACCGGCCGATCAGCGCCCCGTCAGTCACCAAGGGACAAGCGTATAGGCAGGACGGAGTCAGACGCCCCAGCCGTACTTTTCAGCGTGCTCGAAGGTTCGCTGCATCTCCTGATTGAGGATTTCCAGGAACATCGAGGTGCTCACGGTCTTGCCGCCCGGCTCATCGAGATCCGTCGTGCGATATCCGGCACCGAGCACCCGCGCGACGGACTGTTCCACCCAGTCAGCTTCCAGGCTCAGTCCAAACGCGTCGCGAAGCATCATCGTGGCACTGAGGATAGAGCCGATGGGATTTGCCGCGTCTTTCCCGGCGAGCGTCGGCGCGGAGCCGTGGATCGGCTCAAACAGCGGCGCGCTGGAACCGAAACTAGCCGACGGAATCAGGCCGATGGAGCCAACCAGGGCCGCTGCAGCGTCGCTGAGGATGTCGCCAAACATATTGGTGCTCAGAATCACGTCGAACTGCGTCGGCCGGAGGGTGAGCTGCATTGCCGCGTTGTCCACATACATGTGATCGAGCCGCACGTTGGGATAAACCGCGCCCACGGCGGAAACGGTGCGGCGCCAGAGTTGCGAACTGGCCAGTACGTTGGCCTTGTCCACGGAACAAACCTTGCGGGAACGCGCTTCAGCGCGGGTAAATGCAAACGTAGCGATGCGCTCGATTTCCGGTGTCGAATAGGACTCGGTGTCGAAGGCGCGTTCCACTCCGCCGTCTTTCGTATTGCCGCGCTCGCCAAAATACATGCCGCCGGCAAGTTCACGCACGATTTCGATATCGAGCTCACCCAGGCGCTCCGGGCGAAGCGGCGAAATGCTGCGCAACGGCTCAATCAGCTTTACCGGGCGCAAATTCACATACAGACCGAGCCCCTTGCGCAAACCGAGCAAGCCGGTCTCTGGGCGCTTGCCGACAGGAAGCGAATCCCACTTGGGACCACCGACCGCACCAAGGAAAATGGCGTCGGCTTTGCGGCAAGCATCGAGGGTTTCGTTGGGCAGAGGGCTTCCGGTCTTATCGATCGCGGCGCCCCCAATGGGCATTTCGACCATGGTGAACTGGTGGTGAAACTCCCGCGCGCATTCTTGCAACACACTTGCCGCGGCGCGCGTCACTTCCGGGCCAATGCCATCTCCCGACAGGAGCACAATCGTCTTTTTCAACTTCATTTTGGGTCCCCGTAGTGGAGTGGCCGCGCAAGTCAGGCGAGGGAGGAAGCTCCCGTAGCGACAGGAACGTTCTTCCGGTGGATCACCTGGTGAGCAATGGCCATTATATCGCGCGCGCGAACTTGTTTGGTCTGATCGGCAAAAGTGGTCACCCGGCGGTAGCATTCCGCCAGTTCCGCGTCGCTGGGCGAATAGCCAAGGTCTTCAAGGGTCTGCCGCAAGGCATGGCGGCCGGAGTGTTTGCCCAAAACCAGGGAGCGGGAAGGTACGCCCACCGCTTCAGGAGAGATGATTTCGTAAGTGAGGGGATTCTTGATGATGCCATCCTGGTGAATGCCGGCCTCGTGCGCAAAGGCATTGGCGCCGACGACTGCTTTGTTAGGAGCTACATGCGCGCCGGTGATTTCCGTCAGCAGGCGGCTGGATTTATAGAGTTCGTTGAGCTTCAAGTTGGTGGCGATGCCGAAGCTTTCCTTGCGCACCGCCAGAGCCACCGCCACTTCTTCCAGCGCGGCGTTACCTGCGCGTTCGCCGATCCCGTTCACGGTGCACTCAATCTGGCGCACGCCCGCACGCACGGCGGCGAGTGAATTCGCGACTGCAAGGCCGAGGTCATCGTGACAATGCGCGCTAAGGATTACGTGGCCGGGGTCGCCGAGATGTTCGCGCACTCTGCGGAACATGGCGCCGTATTCTTCGGGCACTGCGTAGCCAACAGTGTCGGGCAAATTCAGGACGGTAGCGCCATTGTCGATGGCGATCTGGCATGCTTCGCAAAGGAATTCCAGTTCGGTGCGCCCGGCATCTTCGGCGGAGAACTCCACTTCGGCAACAAAATTCCTGGCCAACTTGATCATCGAGCCGATGGCTTCGAGGGCCTGCTGGCGGGTCATGTGCAGCTTGGCTTGCAGGTGCAGGTCAGAGGTAGCCAAAAAGACGTGCATGCGCGGATATTTCGCGGGCTTTAGCGCCTCGACGGCCGCCATAATGTCGTCTTTGCGTGCGCGAGCCAGGGCCGCGATGGGCACTTCCTTCACTTCATTCGCAACCGCCATCACCGCTTCCAGGTCGCCCTTTGAAGCAATGGGGAACCCCGCCTCAATCACATCCACACCCAAGGCAGCCAGCTGATGAGCCATGCGAATCTTCTCTGCCGTATTCATGGAGAAGCCGGGTGACTGTTCGCCATCCCGCAGGGTGGTGTCGAAGATTTGAACGTGGCTCATGAGACCCCCAATGGTTCACATACAAGTAGCGCATGCCGGGAGGCCTCTAGTCCAATTTATCTTTGTTCTGCATTTGATAATTCCATCTTATACTAGGAAGCGGATCGGGCCTGGTGTGGGGTGCTGTGGGGGTTGGAATCGAGGGAATATCGCTATGGATCTAGCCGAGCTGCAGGTATTTCTTACCGTTGCCAGAGAGGGCAGTTTTTCGCGCGCCGCGGAACGACTGTACCGGACGCAACCCGCGGTCAGCTTGGCTATCCGAAAACTCGAGGACTCGCTGGGCCAGCCCCTGTTCGTGCGCGGCGCTCGGCCGGTGCGCATGACCGATGCGGGCACGCTGCTGAAGGAGTACGCCGAACGACTGCTGAATCTTCGCGACGAGGTCAAAAAGGGCTTGATGGAGTTGGAGGGGCTGAAGCGCGGCGAGCTTTCCCTCGGGGTGAATGAAAGCTCGATTCATGCGCTTCTGCCGGCGCTCTCCAAGTACCGGGAAGAGCATCCGGGGGTGCAAGTGCGGGTGCACCGCATGTTTTCACGGGATATTCCGCATGAGGTGGTGAACTATCGGCTGGATTTGGGCGCCGTCTCGTTTGTGCCGCGCGACGCCCAGTTGCAGGCCACAGAGATTCTGAAGGACGAATTGACCTTAGTGGTACCGCCGAAGCATCCCCTGGCGAAGCGACGCGAAGTGGAGATCGAGGAGCTTGGCAAGGAAGCGTTTATTGCGCACATCGTAGAATCCCCATTCCGCCGCAAAGTGATTGAGTTGTTCGCGCGACACCGCACCCTACTGAATATGCCCATGGAAATGCCGACCATCGAGAGCATCAAGCGGTTCGTGCAGATGGGCATGGGCGTGGCCATCGTGCCGCGCATGTGCGTCACGTGGGAAGTGGAACATGGCTGGCTGAAGGAACTGAAAATCAAACAACTGAGTATTCCCCGCCATCTTTATATGATCTCGCGACGCGGCGCGCGTTTACCCCACGCCGCCGCGGAATTTCTGCGCCTCCTGAAGACCGAATAGCCACGCCAAGAAGCGCCATAACGCCCGCTTGTGGACCGTGAATCCTGGCGAGGAGACACCGCACATAAATGCCCAACCCCGGTCCGCTAACCGGCCCGGCTGGCGACTGGGACCGCCTCGTCGCCGCGGATGTCGCTCGCCGGTTACGTGCCGGCGCGCAAAGCGGCTCAGCTGGATACGCTAAAGGCTGTGCGCGAAGAGTAGTGCTCGTAAAACTGGCGGGCTTCGCGTTTTGGAGTGTTCTACGGCGCGGAGAGGAACTTAAGCCTCAGGGCGGGGATTGCAATTGTAGTTGCCACGAAGCCGGATTATCGCCTGGGCAGATCCAGGAGCACCACATCCGAGCGTTCCTGCTCTCGCTCGAGGACAACTTCACGACCATCGGGGGAAATGTCAAAGTCGCGGATGTCGAAGTCGGAAGTGAGGTTGGTCAACTGCCGTTCGTAGCCCGAGTCCAGGTCGATGAGCCAGAGGTTCTTATGCTGAATCTCTCCTCGCAGGAACACGAGTGCCCGAGACAATGGCATTTTGCCAGAACCTGCCGGCGACTTCCCGGTGCCCTGCCGAATAGTGAGAAACGCTCGCTTGTCGTGCCGTTCTCGACTATTCTGTGAGTTACCGGCCGCCGCGGCAGCGTGGCTGGTTGCCGGCTGCTCATGATCACCGGACTCGCTGTCCTCATTTTGGGATTCTTTCTTGGCATGCGCCATGCCACCGATCCGGATCACGTCATTGCGGTTTCGACGATTGTGAGCCGTGAGCGCTCGCTCTCTAAGGCTGCCTTGATCGGAGCGCTGTGGGGCGTCGGCCACACGGTGACCATCGTGCTGGTGGGCGCCGCGATCATCCTCTTCAACATTGTGATTCCGCCGCGCGTGGGGCTGACCATGGAGTTTGCCGTTGGCCTGATGCTGATCCTGCTGGGCATCCTGAATTTGACCGGCGTGTCTCGCTGGATAAGTGAAAAGTTTTCACCCGCCCACCCGCATATCACCGGCGAACACGCGCATATCCACGAGCATGGTTCGCATCTGCACTTTCACCGGCACTCGCACGCTCCGGTACAACAGCACCACGGGGATTCGCTCGCGGAGCCGACATGGTTGCGCGGACCATTCGGCAGCCTGGGAGTGTTTCACTCGCTGCGTCCGTTGCTGATTGGCATCGTCCACGGGTTGGCTGGCTCGGCGGCGGTCGCGCTGCTGGTGTTGAGCACGATTCACGACCCGCGCTGGGGCGTCTTCTACTTGCTGATTTTTGGTGTGGGCACGATTGCGGGCATGATGCTGATTACGGCGGCGATGTCGCTGCCCTTTTCTTACGCGGGCACTCGCTTTGCCTGGCTGAATCGCGGGCTGGTTACCGGCTCCGGATTGCTGAGTCTGGCTTTCGGCCTCTTCGTGGTCTACCAGATTGGCTTCGTCGACGGCCTTTTCACAAATCACCCGATGTGGTCGCCGAAGTAATCTCGCTCTGCCATCGCAAAATGGCCTACGGCTTCTTCTCCATGGCCTCTTCCACCGTCTTGTAAATGGGCAAGAGATTCTGCAACCCTGCCACGGTGACCACGGCGGAGCTTTGCGGAGCCAAAGCCGCCAAGGTAAAGGTCTGGCTATGGTTGCGACGATTCACAAACAGCGACACCAACGCACCAACACCTGCGGAATCTAGGAACGTGACACCACTCAGGTCCAGAATCATGTGATGTGCCGGTTCGGCCCGCAATGTTTGGATGAACTCGTTCACCGTTTCCAAACTGAGTTTGCCTTTCAGCTGATAGATCGCTATGGCATCAGTACTGCCAGGTCGCTTTTCAAGTTCGAGTTTGAATGGAGGCATAAGCGTTAGACGTTAGCGAAAGAAACGAGAAAGAACATTAATGAGCGTTAACAAAAGGATTGTAGCGCGAAACAGGGGATTAGTGTTCCATTTTGTAACAGGGTCTTATCTTCCCCTATATTTAGCTTTAAATAATCTTTTCCCGTTGAGGCTGCTGCGACAACACGCTAACATCATTGCGGGTTTCCCTCTCGATTCCAAAAAATAGCCGGACGTTCCAACTCGGCCAGGAAAAGTTCGGCATGATCACGCGCGCGTTTCCGGTTTTCTCTGAACCCGCCGACTACGGTGCAGGCGATAGCCACCGCTGAGAGTCACACCGCAAGCACAGTGGCAAGCGCGAACTACAAGTTCAGAACGCCTCCGGGGACTTACGCGATCACGGTTATTCCCACGGTGACTGCGGCGGGATCAGGCAAGGCATGGCAGTTGAACGCCATCTCGCTGACGCTGGTCGTGAACTAGCACGCGGCTACGTTACTCTGGCTTAACGACCGTAGCTCACGCGGTAGATCACGCCCGCGCCGTCGTCGGCGACAAGTAGTGCACCGTCAGGGGCCACCGCCACTCCCACCGGACGCCCATTCACATTTTTCGCCGCGGGATCCGGCACAAACCCGGTCAGAAATGGCACGGGATCAGCCGAGGCTTTTCCATCCTTGAATCCGACGAACGCCACCTGGTAGCCCGCCCGCGACGCCCGGTTCCACGAGCCGTGTTCGGCGACGAACGCGCCCCCGCGATATTGCTCGGGAAACTGTTTGCCAGTGTAAAAAGCAAATTCCAGCGGGGCGACGTGAGCGCCAAGCAATACATCCGGAATGATGGCTTTGGCCACCAGATCGGGCTTTTGCGGCTGGACGCGGGGATCAACATTGTCGCCGATGTAGCTGTACGGCCAGCCATAGAAACCTCCATCATTGATGGAGGTAAAGTAATCGGGCGGCAAATTGTCGCCGAGCTCATCGCGCTCGTTCACAGCGACCCATACCGCACCTGTTACCGGCTCGATGCCCAGGCCGACGGCGTTCCGCAAACCGCTGGCAAAGATGCGCGAATTCTTTCCGTCGGGATCGGCCACCAAGACCGCGGCTCGACGCTGATCTTTCTCGACGTCGATGTTGCCCGAGGAGCCGACGCTAACGAAAAGCTGCTTGCCGTCCAGGCTAAAGGCTACTGTGCGCGTGACGTGAGAACCGCCTGAGGGAAGATCCAGAATGTGCTCAACTTCGCCGAGTCGCTTGGAAGTCTGCTTGTCGTACCGGAAGCGAACCACCGCGTTCATGTTGCCGACGTAGACGTAGTCGTCGTGGAAGGCAATCCCGAAGGGACGATTCAATTTGTCCGCAAAAATTTCTCGCTGTTGCGCGGAGCCAGTGTGTTGCGGATCGCGGAGCACAATCACCTGGCCGGCGCCGAGGTCCGCAAGAAAGATGTCACCGTTGGGCGCCACCGCTAGAAACCTCGGGTACTTGAATGCTTTCGCGTAGACGTTGACGCGGAAACCGGCGGGGGCTGTGGGCAGGAATCCCTCGGGCGGCTTGGCGGATGAAGGGCCGTTCCCAGCAGATTTGGTGGTGAAGGGAGCCGGAAGCTGAGGTTTTTTACCGTAGGTGACTTGCTGCGCCGCGGCAGGCTTGGCCGGTATCAGCGCGAGGCACAAAACGATTGCGCCAGCGACTTTCAAGAACATGAGCATATCCTCCAAAGGAAATAGTTCTTAAAACCACGAATAATATGCGGCGCGCAAAGGCCTCGTTCCAGGCAGCGCGCAGCAAACAAGATATCACTCCAGGGAAAGTTCCGGTTGGAACAACGCCGTGCGCATGGAAACACTGCCCAATTCAATTCCTTCGTAGGGATAAGAAACAGTGTCGTGCTCGTCGGTGCAGCCCATGGTGTACAGGATGGGAGCGTAATGTTCCAGGGTCGGGTGAGCTGAAGCGAGGAGCGAGGTTCCCCAACGATCGGGTGCCTGAAGCGAAGCAATATCGCGTCGGTCGATCGCTTGTTTGACGTTGGCGTCAAATTCCGTAGCCCAAGGATAAGCGGAGTGTTCCATGCTCCAATTCATCCGGTGAAGATTGTGCACCAGATTTCCGCTGCCGATAATCAGCACGCCGCGGTCACGCAAGCCGCGTAATTCCTGTGCGAGCTCGACATGCTCCGCGAAGGTTCGGCCGTAATCCAGGCTAACCTGAAATACGGGGACGTCCGCGTCTGGGTAGATATGCCGCAGAATGCTCCACGTTCCGTGATCGAATCCCCACTCGTGATCGGCAAGCAGACGCTGTTCGAAGGCCAGGCGCTTCGCTTCTACCGGTGCTCCCGGCGCCTTATACTGCACATCGTAAAGAGCTTTCGGGAATCCATAGAAATCATGGATGGTGCGCGGATGCTCGACAGTCAGGACCTGACTTCCTCGCGTCACCCAATGAGCCGACACAACACAAATCGTCTTCGGCTTGGGCAGGGTCTGGCTTAATTTTCGCAGCGTCTGCGTAAACGCGTTCTCCTCAATGGCGTTCATTGGCGAGCCGTGGCCGACGAACAAAACGGGCATGCGCATGTTTGGTCCTCTCGCCTATGACGCCCAGCGTAACTCCCTGCGCCTTCATTGCATCCAACGGCTAGTATACAAACAGGGGCGCGCGAAACGCCCACGGAGTTTTCGGATGCAGGTCTCCGCTCGCAGGTTTATTTGCTTCGTTGTGATGCTCGGTGCCGTAGCACTGCTTTCCGATTTGGCTAACGCCGCACCTCACTCCAATAGCTCGTCCTTCCCCAAACCCGAGGTTGACCAGCCCGTCGCCAATGCCAAGGGTCAGGAAGTTGCCGTCCTTTCTGGCGGATGCTTCTGGGGAATCCAGGCGATCTACCAGCACATGCGAGGCGTGGTTTCCGCGACCTCTGGCTATTCCGGCGGCAATGCCCAAACCGCGCACTACGAAATGGTCGGTAATGGGAATACCGGGCACGCCGAGAGTGTGCGTATCGTCTACGATCCCCGGCAGATTACCTACGGGGAAATTTTGATGATCTTTTTTGCCGTGGCGCACAACCCCACGGAGATGGACAAGCAGGGGCCCGACTGGGGCACGCAATATCGCTCCGCGGTTTTCTACGCCAATGAAGACCAAAAGAGAATCGCCACGGCCTACATCGCGCAACTGGAGAAGGCCAAGGTCTATCCGCAGAAAATCGTGACGCAAGTGGTTCCGCTAGCCGGCTTCTATCCCGCGGAAAGCTACCATCAAGACTACGTCCGCCACCATCCGGATAATCCGTACATCGTGATCAACGATTTGCCCAAACTGTCTCGCTTCAAAAAGCAGTTCCCGGGATTTTACAAGGAAAACTAACGCGCTTCTCAATGCCCGGCTCATGGCTTCGCGGGGCGCTCCGTGACGACTTTCCCCCCTGCTCCTGGCAGAGCTGTTTTCCCGGCTTCTCGCTCCAAGTCTTCCAGAAGGCTATCCAGATCGCGGTACGCGTAGATGGTGGGCGCGTGATTCTGCATCAGCCCGCCAGTGTCCGCCGTGGGACCATAATTGCTGTGGAGATCGCGTGCGAGCATGCGCAGCATGGCCATCTGCTGGCCGCGATGGTGCGCGGTGTGTGCAATGCGCCGCGTCATCACCCATGCCATTGAACGCTTCACATCGAAAAAGGTCGTCTCGGATTCCCACCAGTCCTCGGCCTTGGCCTCAAGGGCGTCCAGCCGTTTGCCGCTGTCCTGCACGTAGCGCCTCATAAATTCCTTCCGCGTCTCTACAGCGGGCAGCGGCGGGGCTGCCACATCGATCCCCAGCATGGTGCGGAACCATAAGTCTTCGCTAACGCATTGATGGACCATCTGTTCATGGATACTGCGTCCGCGAGGGTCATTGAGTTTGGGGCGGAATTCCATGTCGTCGTCGTGGAACTCGCTCCACACACTGACAACCTTGATGCGTTCGCTGGCGTAGGTCTCTACCAGAAAGTCATAGCGCATAGCTCACCTCATGGACCGCGTAAAATACGCTCGCGCAGATTACGACAAAGCTTCCCGGATTTCAGCGGATTTTTCTCTCTTGACGTGGCTATAACACAGAGGTATCAAAGAAGTCCCCGCGCAGCGGTTCTTGTTGCGGTTCCCTGCCCCGTTTCCTTCTGTCACCTGCGCGGCCAACCTAACCGTTATGAAGGAGGAACTACTATGTGTGCAGTCCATGCTATCCCCGAAGGGTATCATTCCATCACGCCCGCCCTGGTGTGTAAGAATGCTGCCAAAGCCATTGATTACTATAAGGAGGTTTTTCAAGCCAAGGAACTCGGGCGCATGACTGGCCCCGGCGGCGCTATCGGTCACGCCGAACTGCAAATTGGCGACTCGCGCTTGATGCTCAGTGATGAATTTCCCGGAATTGCCCAGGCTCCGGGCCCCAATCCCATCACGAGTTGTTCGCTGGTCATCTATACAGAGAATGTCGACGCGATGTTCGACCGCGCGGTGAAAGCCGGCGCCAAAGTCGAAATGGCACTCGCGAACCAATTCTGGGGCGATCGTTACGGCAAAGTGCGCGATCCCTTTGGTCATCAATGGGGGCTCGCGCAACATGTCGAAGACGTTTCCCCGGAAGAAATGAAGAAGCGCTCCGAGGCCTACATGTCGAACATGAGTAAGGCTGCGGGACAAGCCTAGAGGTCAAAACAACGAAAAAAAGTGGTGCGAAGAGCGGCCGCCCTCCTGCGGAAGGATGCGGCCGCTTTTGTTTGTGCTGGAGTGCGAAGGCGAGGGAGTACGCGGTACTTTCGTTTGGTACCCGCAACGTCTTTCCTTTGAACAATTTAGGAAGAATTTGGGAAGTGAGTGGCAGACGGATTCCCAGGAACCACTCCGCTGTGACAGGTAAACATTGTAAACCTTTTAGTTTCAGTACATTAATCGTTCTTTGGATGGAGGGAAACTTGCCCTATAGATTTCCGCAGGGACTCCCCGCCCTTGCAGTACCCCGTATAGGAGACCCGAATGAAGGTTGCAAGGTTGCTTGGCTTACTGCTCGCGGCGTCGATTCTGATTCCAATGGCGCATGCGGACGGCGGCCCGGCGACCATGGTTTTCAAAAGCGTAAACGGTGTCAACGACGGTCAGTATTATGTAAGTCCGTACAGCGGCACCATGAATGGACAGACCGTGACACTGTTCTGCGACGACGTTCTGAATGACGTGAACTTCGGCCAGACATGGCAAGCCAACGTTACGAATCTGGGCGCAGCCATCCAGAACAATAACTTTTCACAAACGCGATACGGAGGAGTTCCCTCTTCGCTGGTCTACGGCAATGCTGCTCAGACCTATCAGGAAGCCGCATGGCTCACCACACAATTCGGATCCAATTCCAGCAACTATAAGGATCTGCAATACGCGCTGTGGTTCCTGATGAATCCGAACCTGACCAAGTACGATACCGCCGGAGCACAAGTGTGGTTGGACATGGCCGGCAAGGATTACGCTTCAATCGACCCGAACGATTTCCTGATCATCACGAACACGTCGTCGGCGAATAATCCGCTGGCGCTCACCGGGGGGGTGCAGGAATTCCTCGTCACTACACCGGAACCCGGAACGTTTGCGATGGTTGCTTGCGCCATGTTCGCTCTAGTAATCACTCTTTTCCGCCGCGGGCTGCTAAGCGCATAGAAATCGACAATCCCTTCTGGAGACGCCCTCTAGGTTTCATTAGCCGAGGGCGTTTTCGTTTGAGGCCGCAAATTCCCCGCAAGAGTTATTTTGCTTCGAGCGGCCACAGCCACGCCGCACCGCGCACTCCGCTGGCATCACCATGCTTGGCAACGAGAATCGGCGTGTCGGCCTCTTTGCCAAAAACATATTCCTTTAATCGGTTGGGAACGTCGCGATACAGCCTGGGCACCTGAGAGACGCCGCCACCGAGAACGATGACGTCCGGGTCGAGAATGTCGATCATGTTGGCTAGGCTGCGGGTCAGGCGGTCTTCGTAACGCTCCAGACAAGCCATCGCGGCTGCTTCACCTGCTTCGCTGCGCGCGATGATTTCTTTGCCTTTCAGCGGCGTTTTCGTGGCGCGCTCGTAATCGGCTTCCAGGCCCGTGCCGGAAATCCACGTTTCAATGCAACCTCGAAAGCCGCAATAGCACGGCTCACCGGGATATTCGTCGGGCTTCATCCAGGGAAGCGTGTTGTGGCCCCACTCACCCGCGACACCGTTGCGGCCGTTGTGCACACGGCCGTCGACGGCGATTCCGCCGCCGCAACCTGTGCCGAGCACAACCGCGAAGACTATGTGCTTGCCGGCGCCCGCTCCATCGGTCGCTTCGGAAACCGCCAGGCAATTGGCGTCGTTGGCGCAACGGACTTCGCGTTGCAGCGCGGCTCCAAGATCGCGGTCAAACGGTCTGCCATTCATCCACGTGGAGTTGGCATTTTTTACCGCGTGCGTGATGCCCGAGATCGTGCCGGGAATGCCGACGCCTACGGTGGCAGCGCGGTGCAGTTCGCGTTCAATCAGTTTCACGCCCTCCTTGATGGCGTGAATTGTACCGTCATAATCGTGCCTCGGAGTGGGCACGCGGTGGCGATGAAGCTCATGGCCGTCGCGTTCCAGAGCGACAAATTCAATCTTGGTGCCGCCGAGATCGACGCCGATTCTGAGTCGATCCGTGGGAGCGCTGGATGGGTTGGACATGGCGACGAGATTCTATCGCAAAATCTCGCGAGACCGCTGGTCACGTGCACAGCACGATGTGCTCTGAATCCATGCAATCGATCAATGCAGTCCGAGAGGATCTTGTGGAAACACGCGAGTGTCCGGGCGCGTGGCTTCGTGGCGAGCAGGCGAGCCTTGCTATTGGGCAAACGCCGCGGGATTCGCGCTTAGCAGCGCCGTGAGGTTGCGTACCATGTCATCGCACACTTTGCGGACATCCTCTTCTGTCGGGTTTTTCGGGACTTCATACTTCACCATCGGGACATAGGCATTGGGCGTGATGACAGGGCCGTACCGGCTGTCAGCGGATTGCACCGGGGCGAGCACATAGAGCAGCTGGTCGGGCCGGGACAGATTGAAGCTTCCGACATACAGCAAGAACTTGGCTCCGGGAGCGCGGCTACCCAAAATCGCGCGACGAATGCGGTTAAGGTCATCCGGCTCGGCGAAGACTCCGCGGAGCGCGACTCCCTTCCCCGCTCCGGAGGTGCCTCCGCTGGCAGCCCGGCGCACCGCCCTGTATCCAGCCTTCTGCAGAGACTCAAGCAGCGTATCGGAGAACAAGTCCATCAATTGGCGCGCCTGTTCGGCGGGGGCTTCCGTCTCCTCAAGCACTGGCGCCGGGGTGTCCTTCGATGAGGATGTTGCTGCCGGCTTCTTTGTTGGCGCAGGTGAACCAGGCCGCCGAGGCCGTGCGCCGCCGCCGACGGCAAACAGCTCAAAATCGCTTACGAAGACGGGTACGGAAGTCGGCGAAGTGTCCTGAGGTTGCCGGGCAGCGCGATTCGCGTTTGAGAGAACTGCAGGACTATGCTCAGAGCGTTTCGGAGCGCCTGCGAGCGCTGGTAACAGCGAAAGGAGAAGAAAAAACAAGCGAACCGGCGAGTGAAACACTTTCCGTCCCCTACAGCGAAAAAAGAGTGTTTAAGATAGCACGCCACAGGAAGGGGGCAAATACATGAAATTCCGATGGATAGAAAGCTTGGGGCTTGTGAGGGTTTGCCTATTGGCGGCTGGCGCCGCGGGGCAAAGCAGGGGCGGTGATCCCTACGCACCACTGCGACGCTATCAGTTTACCGTCAAGGACCAGATCCGTTTTGAACTGCAGAGTTCGGAAGATGGCAGCGCTTGAAAAGTGCAGCTTGCGGGCGGTCAAAAACGTGTAAGTGCGCCGTAGCCAAAAAAATGCGCCCGTCCCGCGGAGGTTGCCGGAACGGACGCAACAGCTGATTTTCTGACAGAAAACAATTGGGGTTTACTTGTGGTTCTTGTTGGCCGCTTCTGCCGAAAGCTTTAATTCCTGGTTGACCTGGTCCAAAAGTTCCTTGGCCTTTGCCGCGTGGCCCTGCATGTCCCATTCGTTGGCTTGCTGCGCCGCGGCGATCTTTTCCCATGCCTGCTGCGAGAGGCGCTGGGCCGCTGCAAGATTCGGATGCTTCTTGCCGCTGATGTTTTCTACGGGTTTCTGCGCCACGGCAACGCCACCACAGATCAGGGCCGCGGCTGCGAGCACACTGCCGAAGACAAGCTTCGCTTTAGTCATACGGAATATTCTCCTTAAGGGCGATTGGGATCGGGTTCTTTTAAAAAAACCCAGAAATGAAAGAAAAGTCGCGTTCCCCATGATGGGGGAACACAACTTCTTCAGCAACCGAGCGTGTAAGTTCCGTTGCGCAAAGAAAAACAGGTTTGGGAACCTGATCCTTCGGCCAGGCTCAGGTCGTAGATACGGCGCGTCTTTCGAGTTTATGAGGCAGTTCAACGCCCAACTGCCGTAGGAGTCCGAGCGCATCCCAGGCAGCGTGCGAATCCAGAATTTTCCCGCTCGCGATTTGGTGAATTGTGATTCCCGCTACTGAAACCCTCTTGTTTGTGGGCGCAATCCCGAGGAATTCACCTCGGTGAGTTCCGGTAAAAGTCCAGGCCGCCACGATCTTTTCGTTCTCGGAAATAATTTCCTCGACGACAAACCGCAAATCGGGAAAACCCGCGACCAGCGACGCAATCTGTCGTTTGTACGCCGTTGGTCCCACGGCCGCTCCCGAGACGTTCGGAGCGACGAGCCCGTGGCTTTGGGAAACCAGTTGATCGATGAGATCGAACTTCCGTTCGTTCCACGCTTCCTTGTAGAGGCGCCGAATGACTTCCTTGGGAGAGACGGACATGAGCGAAACCTCCTCCGGAACAGGTGCCAATCCGGTGTCCGCGTAGCGGCAGGAACAACGAGGATTCGGGAAGCCTACTCCGAAAGATAAGAAGGTGCAATAGGTTAACTCGCAATGGCTGGCCGGGCCACGGCGCAGCGTGAACGGCGCGTCGAAGCACCAAACAACGCGAGAATTCCGTTGGGCAGTTCGCTACAAACTCCTATCTTGTACAAAGGGTGCTGCCGAACATGTACGGCGACACAACAAAAAGGGCCGCTGAATAATCAGCGGCCCTTCGTCTGTTGAAACTTTGATCTCTTTGATCAGCCGATAACGATCTACCAGAATCTGTTCGCCCGTCAGGCGTTAGCCGTCAGGGTTTCAAGTTAACTGAGTCTAGCAAACCACAG
>CAVTMR010000020.1:0-637483 GCA_963735825.1 Candidatus Acidiferrales bacterium | reverse complement strand
AGGCATGAGAACGATGTCAACGCGGCGATTGTAAGCCAGCCAGGTCGTCCGGGAATCGCGCACCCACTTTTCTGGAGGCTGGTTAGGATTGCGCGTCTGCAGGTTGCTAATCGTAGCTTTGTCCAGCGGTTTCTGCTTGCCGTACGCTGAGGTTTCGATCTTTTCGGCCGCGATTCCCTGCGAAACCAGGAACTCCTTGACGCGTTGGCCGACCCTGAGTTCGGATAAGGAATCGTTGTACTTGTCCGCGCCGCGCTCGTCCGTGTATCCGCCAAGCAACAACTTCGCGTCAGGGTCGTATTCGAGATACTGTTTGAATCCGGCGGCGAGGGTTATCAATACATCCTGCTGACTGCGAACGAGTCCCAGAGTCGGGTCCTCCTCAGTAGGATAGGCGGTCGGGAAAATGCTGCGGAGAAGCACGGTCGGAATGGGGTCGACGGAACCTTTCAGGGTACCGCCACCGTCTTGGTGTCCGTGCCGCCGCACACATTGGTCGATTTCAGAGTGTATTTCGAACTCTTCGTCCACCGGGCCGGTGCCGCTTTGCGTTGGGCTAGGGTGATGGATTTCGTGCCGCTGGGTTCAACGGAGCCACCTGGATCCAGCGAAACCGCGTCGGAGTTGGACGACGACCAATTCAGCGTAGTGCTCGCTTGCTCCATGATCTTGTCGCCGATGCGGCGGTAGCTGATCTCCGCGGGTGAAGCGTTTAGCGACGATTGAACGACAGAGTTGACTTCCACCGTCTCGTGCTCGGCGTTACCACGCCACCTGGCCGACGCTGTAAGCTGATACACGGTGGTTTGCCGAGGCGAAATTGTTTTCTCGCCCGACGTCGGAACGGGGCTCATGCCGCTCATGTCGGCTTCGACAGTTTCTTTGGATCCAAGCTAGCTGCGTGCTTTGGTTGCAATCGATTTTCGACGGATTGGCAGAGACCGACCCGCTAACAGGCGCCACAACGACGGTGGCGCTTGCAATACCGGCCTTAAAGCGTGGCGCCAGTTTAGGCATCTCGCATTGGGGGCGATATGTTGGGCACGACGAGCCACGTGCCCAGGCTCTGTCTTCTCTTCTTTTCCATTCGAGATATTAACAATCACGCGCTGGTCTGCTGCGACCGTGATCGGCCCGGACCACAGTTCCTTGCCATCCCGGGTGACCGTCACTTGGTGCCTTCCTGGTGGCACGATCAATTCCTGGTGCCAAATAATGTCGTGATCGAACTCATCCACATGTCCTGACGAAGTACAGGGGCTTCTTGCCGTTTAGAAGAACGGCGGCGCCAGTTGCCCCATGGAGCCTTCTTGGTTCAATCTGGATGCGACCACGCGGGCCTGGCACGGGTGCGCCGACGGGTTCCAGCTTTATGTCCACGGGTACCGTCTTGTCCGAATCCAGCGAGACATCTTGCTCGACAAACTTGTACCCGTAGTTGGCTACCACCACATGGTGGGTGCCGACATCGAGCTTGATGTCCTGATTGCCGGGACCAATCGCCTTGCCATCAACAAACGTGTAGGCCTGCTTGGGGCTTACCGACATCTTCAGTTTTCCTGGCTTCGCGTCTTGCGCAAAGGTAACCGAACTGAGCAAAACTGTGGCGCCTACCACCAGCCACAGGGTTTTAATTTTTTGGGTGCTCATAGAAATATCTCCTGCACACCTCTTCGCACGTCATCCGGCAAGTTGCGTCGTACTGCTGGACAGCTCGCATGTCCAGTGGCGTTCCGCGCAATTGGCAATTTCTGACAGTGACCGCAAACCCGAACTCCGCGCACTCACCGTGGTTCTGAAAAAACAGAGTTCAAACACCCATCGATGACCGCGCGCTGCTGAGTACCTGCGAGGGCAAGGATAAGATCACCGCCATCGTTAACTGATTATGTAAGTTCTTGTGATTGCGATGTCAAGGACAGAGGGAACACTGATATACATGGTTCTAGTAGTTCTAGGACTATCTATATGCTCCGAGAGCACTTTCGCTATACTATCGCCGGGCTTTTGGCCTTTGCCTTTGCCACGTCGCTATCCGCCAGTGGAGAGTTTTGGGACTTTTTGGGCTACACGCAGGTCGATAGCAGTCAGGATCATGGCCGGATTCAGATCACCCGTCGTGATGTTCACTTTCGCACCATTCAGTTGCGGGTCAGCGGCCAGGCTATTTTCTTTGACCGCCTCGTCATTCACTTCGATGATGGCACCTCCCAGAAACTGATCGTCAGCGACCGGATCTCCCCCGGGGGAAGGAACTAACGTGATCGACCTCCTCGGCGAACGCTCCCTTGAAACCGTCGAGCTCTGGTATTACAAAGAGGCTTGGGGACACAAGCCGAGAGTGAGTCTGTATGGTGTCCGTTCGCCAGGAGACGACGGCTCCAATATTGCGCAAGAACATTAAAGCTCCTGGTCCAGCGCTATTGAACCCGCCAGTCTTGAAAAATAAAATCGCCTGTAGTCCCGATTGAACGCCGGAATCGCGGCCCGATTATGGATCACTATCTCGGCTTGGACACGCGGGCCTACAGTAGCGAACTGGCAGGGATTCATGGACGAAAAATCGAGAGCGCGCACAGGAAGAAGCGCGCCGGCTGTGCGCTGGGGAAGCAGCCTGAGTGATGTAGTTTTTGTCGGACAGAAAATCTCCTAGCAGGCCACGCGTACGAACCCGGGTTACTTGGAAGGTGTGGAGGATCGCTGCTTCATTTCGACCAGGAGAGCGGCGAAGCGGGGGTCGGAGTGAAGGGATTGGAGGTCGCGATCGGACTGAGTATTTTCGGAGTCGAGATAGCCAGTCTCGATGGCGTGGCGAGAAGCTCGAAGGCCTCGTCGCGATGCCCAGCGAGAGCAGCGCCACAGGCGAAGTCATAGTATGCGCCCCGAGCCGTGCTGGCCAGATTGCTTGCGAATGGCCTCAATGCGATCGGAATAGATTTTGCGGAGCTTCGGTGTCTTTGCCTTCGATGAAAAGAGTGGCGGCGAGGCTGGCCAGGGTCTTGAGCGTTTCGGGATGATCGGGCCCAAGGACGCGGCGCTTGGCTTCTAAGATGGAGCGCTGAAGTTTTTCGGCTTCGGCAAGTTTCCCATCCCGCTGAAGGGTGCTGCCGAGATTGCCGGCGGTGACGAGGGTATCGGGATTATCGGCGCCGAGAACGCGCGTCTGGCTGTCGATAACTTCGTGATAGATGGTTTCGGCTTCAGCAAAACGGGAGGTCGAATCGAGAGTATTGGCGAGATTGGCTTTGACGGCGAGCGTATCTGGATGATCGGGGCCAAGCACATGGGCGCGAGCAGCGAGAGTTTCGCGCTGAAGTTTCTCAGCCTCATCGAGACGGCCAAGTTCCTGGAGGGCGCCGGCGAGGTTTGATGCAGAAGTGAGGGTCTCCGGGGCATCGGGACCGAGGGTATGTATTTGAATTTCGAGAGTCTGACGATAGAGTCTCTCCGCTTCGGGGAGGCGTTTTTCATCGTCGAGGATATTGGCCATGACGTTCATGGCGCGAAGGGTCTCTGCGTTTTCGGTGCCAAGGGCGCGGCGATCGTCGGCAAGAACTTTGGTCATAACGGAATCGGCTTCGGTATATTTGCCTTCGAACTCCAGAACAGAGGCGAGATAGCGACGAGTGTTCAAGGTGATTGCGTCGTTGGCACCAAAGACGCGCTCCTGGCCGGGGATCGCTTCTTTGAAGAGCTTTTCCGCGTCAGCGTAGCGACCTTGGCGTAATAGAAGAAAAGAAAGGTAAGACATGGCGCGGAGAGCGTCAGGGTCGTAGGGACCACCGATGCGACGGCCGGTCTGGACGGCGCGCTCAAGCATGGCTTGACCTTGCGGGAAGAGACCCATGCTGGCATAAACCTGTCCCATGGTGCCCATCAGCTGAGCTTGGAGCTGCGGGTCTTTCGCGAGGCCAGTCTCAATTTCTTTGGAAGATTTATCAAGAATTTCACGAGCGGTGATGGAGTTGCCACGAGCTTCATTGGGGTCGGCCACTTTGAACATGCTGGTCATGAATTCGGTGATGCGGTTGGCGCGGTCGCGTTCGCGAGTGATGCGACGCAACTGCACACCCTGCATGATGGCGAAAGCGACGAGAAGGGCAAGACCGCCGGAAGCCACGGCGACGGCAACGCCATGGCGGCGAACGTATTTGCGGAGACGATAGGAAGCACTGGCAGGACGCGCGAAGACTGGCCGGTTCTGGAGATAGCGTTCGATCTCAGCGGCAAGTTCCGAAGGAGAGCCGTAGCGACGGTCGCGGTCTCTCTCGAGGGCTTTCATGGTAACCCAATCGAGATCGCCGCGGAGAAGCGTGACGAGTTGAGCCGGTTGGAGACCGCGAAGATCGGCGCTCTCGATGGTCTTGTCGCTATCGGCGTCGACTTTGGTGCTAGGACTGGGAGGGTCCTCTTCGCGAATAAGGCGGAGGAGTTTATCGAGTGGTTGTTTTTTAAGCTGCTGAGTGTTGAAGGGAAGCGAGCCGGTGAGCAATTCATAGAGAATGACGCCAAGTGAGTAGACATCGGTGCGCGTATCGACGTCTCGAACGGTGGGATCGATTTGCTCCGGGCTCATGTAACCGGGAGTGCCGAGCAAAACGCCGACCTGGGTGAAGAGAGTAGCGTCAGGCTCGGAAGGCACGGCGGCCTTGGCGATGCCGAAGTCGATGATGCGAGGACGTGGCTTACCATCGATTTCAACGACGAGGATGTTGGCCGGTTTGAGGTCGCGGTGAATGATTGCCTTCCGGTGAGCGTGCTGGACGGCTTCACAGACCTGAATGAAGAGCCGCAGACGATCGGGAAGCGGCAATTTCTTCTGGTCGCAATACTGGGTGATAGGAACGCCCTCGACATATTCCATGACGAAGTAGGGTTGTCCACCGGGAGCGGCGCCGGCATCGAAAACCTTGGCAATGCAGGGATGGTCCATGATGGCAAGCGACTGGCGTTCCGCCTGGAAGCGTTGAAGAGCGACGGAGTGGAGCATGCCGGAGCGAATGAGCTTCAAGGCGACTTGGCGACGAACGGGAGACGTCTGTTCGGCAAGCCAAACCTGACCCATACCACCTTCACCAAGAATTTTGAGCAAGCGGTAAGGGCCAATGGACTGGAGGGCTGCGGCTGAGATAAGTAGCGGGCTGGCCAAGGGAGACTGAGAGAGGTCATCCTCGGGTTGATCGTAGGCGGAGATGAGGGACTCGATTTCAGTGCGCAGAGTGGGGTTCTGGGCACAGGCTTCATCAAGATAGGAAGCTCGGTGCGCAGGATCGCGTTCGAGAGCGGTACCGACAATTTCTTTGATCTTCTCCCAGCGACTAGGACGTTCCACGGCTACCCTCGCTTCATCTGTCTGGACAGCCAGGCTTTGGCGACGCTCCAATCGCGTTTGACCGTAGCTGGGGAGATACCGAGCACTTGATTTCTTCGATGATAAGGCCGCCAAAAAAGCGAAGTTCGACGATACGGCTTTGCTGTTCATCGATGCGGGCGAGATCCGTGAGGGCATCGTCAAGAGCGATGACATCGGCGCTTCTGGATTTGGGGAGGACGAGCGCTTCTTCGCGAACAAGGGTGCAGTTGGCGCCGCGCTTGTCAGCGCGATGACGGTGGGAATAGTCAAAAAGAATCTGGCGCATGAGGCGAGCCGCGATGGCGACAAAGTGAGCGTGGTTCTGGGTGTCAATGGGCCCGTGATAAACGAGACGGAGGTAGCCTTCACGGACACGGGCAGTGCTGCGGAGAGTGTGATCGGAGCGTTCTCGCTGGAGGAAGCGGTGAGCGAGGTCGTGGAGTTCGTCGAGACCAAGGGAACGAGAGCCCGGAGGGCTTCTCTGTCGCCAGCGGACGAGGCGTTCCGTAACGGGTTGGGCTGCCATGCAAACCGGCCTGGGAAGCTTGTGAGAACTGGATGGAGTAAATTACCCCGCCGATTGGCGGTAAGTCAATGTAACGAAAGAGCTGGTGCTGAGATACGGGTTGTGTTACGAGCGTGCTCCATGGCTCTTAAATAAAACATGAGCCCGTTTGCGGAAATTCGCATACATGATTAGGACGGAATGCAGAAGCGGAACGGCCCTTTCGAGGTCTGAAAAGTGAAGACCGCCGAAGCCTCCTTAGCCAGGTGTTCGAAGAAGTGGAAGGCAAACCGCAGAATGCCTGAAAGATCTAATGAAGGACGACGGATCCATGTTTGTACGAAGACTGTATCTGCTGGAAGTATCGATGTGGCAGAAGACGCTTCCCGCTTTGGAGACAATTCTGGTGCGGTTTCATGCGCCTATAATCATCACGTCGAACGTCGACCCGGTGCCAGAGTGAAGGGCTTCATTAGGCACGTCGCTGCTCATCGCGGGAGTAGCTGTGGCCTGTTTCTTCTTTACACCGCAGGGGGCGCTGGTGCAGACCTGGACGCAGCACTTGGGCGCAGCGGGAGCCGCGGTGTTCAAACTCCATTTATTCGCCGTGGAGGCACGGCTGGAACCGAAGCCTCGTAACTCGAAAGGAGCAGCAGACCGGGGTGATCTAAACCAGTGTCTAATTCGTTTTCTCTGGCGCAGTTTTTTCGACTACGACCGTGCCACCCTTCATGACCCAGCGGACATTGTTGATAATCACGTTGACATCAGCCAACGGGTCTCCTTCCACGGCCACAATGTCGGCGAAATAGCCGGGCGCAATGGCGCCGAGCTCCTTATCCTTGCCGAGGAGCGCAGCGGCGTTGGTGGTGGCGGTTGAGAGCGCTTGTTCGGGCGTCATGCCCAGCTTCACAAACCAGCCCAGTTCACGCGTGTTCTCGCCGCACATGGTGAAGAGTGCATCTGAGCCCATGGCAAAACGTACTCCAGCTTTGTGCGCGCGACGAGCGGTTTCAAAATTGCGCCGGATGTAGTCATTCAGTCCGTCAGCGATCTTCTTTTCGTTGTCCCAACCGAAAATGGTGATGTGCTCAACGTACCAGCGATTGTGATCGATAGTCGGAACGTAAAAGGTCCCGCGACGGGCCATGTCGGTGATGGTATCGTCGTCCATATCCGTGGCGTGCTCGATGGAATCGGCGCCGGCGCGGATGGCGTCGCGCGCACCGTCGGGGCCGTAGCTATGTACGGCGAGGCGCTTGCCATACTTGTGCGCCAGGTCAGCCGCCGCTTTGATTTCATCGTAAGTGTAGGTCTGGAATCCGGTGACGTCTTTGTCGGTGCCTGTGGAAGCATACATCTTAATCACGTCTACTCCGGCAGCCATTTCTTCGCGAATCAGGCGCATCACCTCCGGGAGATTGTCGGCTCGTCCGCCCGGAGGAGTTATGTAACCTGGCCGTGGCGGCGCATCGGCCACGTAGATTCCATAGCCTGCCACGAGCATCCGCGGCCCGATCATGGCGCCGCGATTGATCAGGTCGCGCATGGCGATATCGTCCCAGTCACTCGACCCAAGGTCGCGAACGGTTGTAACCCCGGCTTCGAGAGTGCGGCGTGCGTTTTCCTGCGCAAGGAAAACAGCCACGGCGGGAAGGCGAGTACTGCCAAGTTGGTCGAAGGGATGAATCTTAGAAGTCTGGTCCCAATAGAAAGTGATGTGGGTGTGGACATCGATGAGGCCTGGTATGGCGGTGTAGCGGCGAAGATCAATCATTTGTGTGCCGGCAGGAATCTTCGCGGGGTCGGTGATGATATCGAGAACGCGGTCACCGCGGACGAGAACAATGGCGTCGTGCCAGACTTTTCCTTTGCCGTCGACCAGCTTGCCAAAGCGGAGAGCCTTGGCGGCGCCCGTGGTTTCATCCGCATGTACGAATTGGGCGCCGGAGAGCAACAGAAATGCGCAGCACAGCCTGATAATCCATGGCCGCATATTCACCTCGCAGGAAGTTTTTCAGAATCTACCACCAACGAAGCAGCCTTCACACCTTCTAATTTGTGGAAGGCAAATAAGACATCGAGACTTAAGTCCGAGCAGGACAACGTAGCAAAGTCTGGGATGTTCTATTTTCTCGCGGGTGGACTTGTTTGACACAAGCTCACGGGGCGATTTGGATTCCCTGAGAAACGGAGGTGCAAGCAGCGGTTTCGCGAGTCTGTCAACGATCCCATCTGTCTCGAGACGGATGCGCCGTCATGATCGACGTTGCGGAAATGGTAGCCGCTGGCCAACATGCCACGAGTAATCCTCACCTCGTTTTTTGGAGCGCTTCCCCGGTCATCAACAACAATTCCTGCTACTTGCAAGTTCGATAATCGCAGTCGCCCGTGCAGACCAAATTCAGTGATTCGCGGGCCTAAACTAGTCCATGGTCAGGAAGGCACAGCGCGGGTTGCGCGCATGAAATTGCTTAATGCATTGTGCGGTGCGGCGTTCTAGGTTGGAGAAAGGAGGCTGTCATGCCTGTTGAATCATGCATCCCGATCATTCCGAGCGCAAACCTGGAGAAGAGTCTGCGTTTGTGGGTTGATGGTCTCGGATTCTCGATGAGTTCAGAAATGCGCAAAGACGACAAGCTGATCTTCTGCATGCTTCGGAAAGAAACCTTATGTTTCATGCTGAACCAACGCGCGGGGACTCCGGTCAAGCCGGAAGACTACGAGGGCATTCGACTGTACTGGGCGCCGAAGGATATACACAAAACCAGAGAGCGATTGAAGAGCCTTGGATACAGTGTTTCAGACCTCGAACATCGAGGCTACGGGCAGACCGAGTTTTTCCTTATCGACGACGACGGCTACGCGCATTGCTTCGGCGTCCCTACACCGAGATAGGTATCTCCATCTCCAGGCCACAGAGTCGAACTGCGAATCAAAAAAGCTCAGCACGGATCCGTTTCGGCGGTAACCCCTTCCAGCAGTCGAGTGCCAGCCGTTTGCTAATGAATACTGGCTCAGCGGCAAATGACTCAGGAACCGTGCCGTGTGTTGTGAGCAATGGGACGAGAACAAGAAAGAGTTTCTGAAAGGTGTGGTCAGGGACGGGGACTTAAAGACGTTTCCCATCTGATTAAGTGCGCGCTTGTGCTGTGCAGTTTCGAATATTGTTTGGATTGTGGCGGCTTGGTGATTAATTCGCTGTAGCTACATGTAACTCTTAGTACCACACAGCGAGGCGAGTACCCGATTGAATCAAGTAAACAAAAGTGGAAGATCGCTGAACGCGCGCGACTTTGCGGAGTTTATCTCATAAATATCGAAGGACTTAAGGCTGGCTCGGTGCTGATTCGCGCAACTTTTGTGGCTCGACTGGGTTCATTCCAACTAGCCAGCGGAAAATGGAGTTAGACCGTAGGGCAGCTCGAGAACTCATCTGAGAAGAATATTTCAGGGGGATTCAACCATGACGCGAACCGTCAAAATTGCTGCGATGTTTTTGGTGCTAGTCACGGCAGTTGTGTTGCCTTCGACATCGCAAGCGCAGATCGCAGTGGGTGTTTCCGTTCACATAGGGCCTCCGGCGCTTCCTGTTTACGTGCAGCCTCCCTGTCCCGCAACGGGGTATATCTGGACGCCCGGATATTGGGCATATGGGGCGGAAGGATATTACTGGGTGCCTGGCACATGGGTGATGGCGCCAGCGGTGGGTCTGTTGTGGACGCCGGGCTATTGGGGTTGGAACGGAGGAGCTTATTTCTGGCACGTCGGCTATTGGGGACCGCACGTGGGATTCTACGGCGGAATTAACTATGGATTTGGATACACAGGCGTAGGATTCGCGGGCGGATATTGGCGCGGCGGCGTGTACAACTACAATCGCTCGGTCACCAATATCAACACGACCGTAATCCACAACACTTACAACACGACGGTAATCAACAACAACACGACCGTGAATCGCACCAGCTTCAACGGCGGGACCGGCGGCACAACCGCTCGGCCGAACGCGCAGGAACTTTCAGCCGAGAGGGAGCACCATACACCGATGACCACGGCGCAGACCCAGCACGTACAAGAAGCGGGCAAGAACCGTGCACTGCTCGCCTCTGCCAATGGCGGGCACCCTGCTATCGCGGCAACACAGAGGCCTGGCGCGTTCCATGGGCCAGGAGTAGTTGCGGCGCATTCCGCCAATGTCAGCGCGCACGCAGATCGTCCGCCAAGCGCCAGAACCAACACGAATGCAAACCCGCACGGGAACGCGGTCTCGGCAAACGACAGGCCAAATCCTGTTCACGCGAACCAGACGCAAAAGGTACAGAGTGCATCTCACACGAGCGAGCCGCATGGAAACGCACCTCATCCGAACGCGGCTAAGCCGCCACAATCGCACCCAAGCCATCCCCCGGAACCACAGAGTCATCCGGGTGGAGGACATCCGGGCGGAAAACTCGGCCGCTAACAATTGAGCGAAACAGTGAAGCAAGGCCGGAGCGAGTGCTCCGGCCTTTTCTTTTTTTGCGTCAGACGAAAGATTTGCGCTTTGCGTGAATCTGTGGGAAATAATGACCGTGGGAAAACGGAGGGACGCGGATGCTCTCACCCTGGTTCGGGGAATTCATGGGAACGGCGGTGCTGGTGTTGTTGGGTGACGGAGTCGTTGCAGGTGTGTTGCTGAAGAAGTCCAAAGCGGAGAATTCAGGTTGGATGGTAATTACGGCGGGGTGGGCTTTCGCCGTGATGTGTGGCGTATTTACCGCAATCGCGTGCGGAAGTCCAGGAGCACATCTGAATCCAGCCGTAACGTTGGGCGTGGCCATGCGCACGGGTGATTTCTCATCCGTGCTTCCATTCGTTGCCGCACAGATTTTAGGCGCCATCGTTGGCGCTACGCTCGTCTGGCTGCACTATCTACCGCACTGGCCGGAGTCCCCCGATGCCGCCACAAAGTTGGGAGTATTCTGCACAGCACCAGCCATCCGGAAGTATCCCGCAAATTTTGTGAGTGAAGTCATCGGAACATTGGTGCTGGTGTTTGTTGTCGCAGCGATCTTTTCGAAAAATGTGGCTGCTACGGGACCGGCAGCGGCCTTGGGTCCTTTTCTGGTAGCGAGCTTGGTGTGGGGCATCGGTCTTTCACTGGGTGGCACGACCGGCTATGCGATCAATCCCGCACGCGATTTGGGCCCGCGGATCGCTCACGCCCTTCTGCCAATTGCCGGAAAAGGCGGCTCCGACTGGGGCTACGCGGCTGTGCCAGTTTTTGGGCCGCTGGTGGGCGGGGCGATTGCCGGCTTGCTTGCCAAATTTCTTTCTCTCTAAGGAACACACATGGCCGCCTATCTCGGAGCGCTCGATCAAGGCACGACAAGCACGCGCTTTATGGTATTCGATCACGCAGGACGCATCGTTTCGCAAGCCCAGGAAGAGCACGAACAGATTTATCCTGCTGCCGGGTGCGTGGAACACGATCCCGAAGAAATCTGGCGCCGCACGCAAGACGTAATTTCGCGAGCGATGAAGCAGAAGGTTCTTCAGCCGAGGGATCTGGCGGCCATCGGGATCACCAACCAACGCGAGACGACCATTCTGTGGAACCGGCTCAGTGGCGAGGCGGTTTGCAACGCCATCGTTTGGCAAGACACGCGCGTCGAAGGAATGGTGTCGGAATTCTCCAGGCAAGGTGGGATCGACCGGTTTCGTGCAGAGACCGGCCTGCCGCTCTCCACATACTTCAGCGCGCTGAAAATCCGTTGGATTCTGGAGAACATTCGCGACGCGCGCAAACAAGCCGAGGCCGGCGAACTCCTGTTCGGCACCGTTGACACGTATTTGCTGTGGCGCTTGACCGGCGGGGTGAACGGCGGGCTGCACACCACGGATGTAACCAACGCGAGCCGCACGCAATTGATGAACCTGGCCACACTCGATTGGGATGCGGAAATCCTGGCAGCCTTCGAAATTCCCCGGAACATTCTTCCGCGCATTGCGTCGAGCAGCGAAATCTTCGGTGAGGCGAAGGTCGATGGTATTTCCGGCGTGAAGATTGCCGGCATGCTCGGCGATCAGCAAGCGGCTCTGTTCGGCCAGACATGCTTCCATCCGGGAGACGCGAAAAACACCTATGGCACCGGCTGCTTCATGCTGATGAACACCGGGGAGCGGGCGGTGGCCTCGAACTGCGGACTAATCACGACCGTGGGCTATAAACTCGGAGCATCCCCGGCGAACTACGCCCTCGAGGGAAGCGTGGCCATCACCGGCGCGTTGGTGCAGTGGATGCGCGACAATCTTGGGCTGATCCACAAGAGCGGCGACATAGAATCTCTCGCTCGAACCGTAAAGGATAATGGCGGCGTTTATTTTGTTCCGGCATTTTCCGGCCTGTATGCTCCCTATTGGCGCAGCGATGCTCGCGGCGTGATTGCGGGGTTAACGCGATTTGCCAATAAGGGCCATTTGGCGCGCGCTGTATTGGAGTCGACGGCGTTTCAGACCCGCGAAGTGCTGGAGGCCATGGAAAGAGATTCTGGAATCCGGCTATTCTCGTTGCGCACGGACGGGGGAATGGTTGAAAACGAGTTGCTGATGCAATTCCAGTCCGATATTTTGAACATTCCGGTTTTGCGTCCGGTCATCAAGGAAACCACCGCGCTAGGTGCGGCGTATGCGGCCGGACTGGCCGTGGGCTTTTACAGCAACCTGGAAGATTTGCGCCAGAACTGGGCGGTGGAAACGACGTGGGAGGCCCGCATGGACGCAGAGCAGCGTGAGCACCTTTACCGGGGATGGAAAAAGGCTGTGACCCGTTCGTTTGATTGGGTCGAATGAGACCGTTCATCCTGGTCAATAGTCAACTTGTTGCAAGAGGTTGGTGCCCCGCTGGTATTCCGGCGATAATCAGGCGAGGAACATCATGAGCCGCAAAGTAAAGTGGGGGATTCTCAGCACCGCAAGTATCGCCACCCGGCGTGTTATCCCAGCCATGCAGAAATGCGAATTTGCCGAAATCGCAGCGATTTCTTCACGCTCGCTGCCCACAGCAAAAAGCGTCGCGGCAAACTTAGCGATTCCGAAGGCGTATGGTTCGTACGAAGAACTCCTTGCCGACCCGGAAATCGAAGCCATTTACAACCCGCTGCCGAATCATCTACATGCGGAATGGACATTGAAAGCGGCGCGAAGCGGCAAACACGTTTTATGCGAGAAGCCCATTACGCTGAATGCCGCAGAAACACGGAGACTGCTGGAAGCGCGCGATGAATCGGGAGTGAAAATTGGGGAAGCATTCATGGTGCGCACGCATCCCCAGTGGTTGCGCACGCACGAACTGGTGCGCTCCGGGCGCATCGGGAAACTGCACTCCGCGGCCGGTTTGTTCAGCTATTTCAATATCAATCCCCAGGATGTTCGCAACATCGCGGAAATTGGCGGTGGCGCGCTGCTCGATATCGGTTGCTACACAATCAAGACCACACGCTTCATCTTTGGTGAAGAGCCCGTTCGCGTAATCGGTTGCGTCGAACGGGACCCCAGCTTCCAGACCGACCGGCTGACTTCTGCAATTCTGGAATACCCGTCGGGCCAGTGTGTGTTCAGCGTGTCGACACAACTGGCGTACTACCAGAAAATGCAGTTCTTCGGCACGGAGGGACGCATCGATGTGGAAATCCCGTTCAACGCTCCTACCGACAAACCCACACGCATTTTCATCGACAACGGCAAAGACCTGTACGGCAACGCCAGCGCCGTGATCGAGACCGCCCCCATTTGCAACCAGTTCACGATTCAGGGAGATCTGTTCTCAAAGGCGGTGCTGGAAAATACCGAAGTGCCGAACCCACTCGAAGACGCCTTCTGCAATATGGCCGTAATCGACGCGGTGTTTCGCTCGGCGGAAACTGGCAAATGGGAAGTTCCCGAACGTTTATAGGCAACAATGCCAAGCCCGTCGCGCTAGTCGTAATACTCCTGGCCAAGATGCGTGATCAGGTCTTCGCCCACCATCCAACGCAGGGTATTTTTCAGCTTCATCAGCTGAATAAAGAGGTCGTGCTCCGGGTAAAGCTCCGGCGCGGTCATCGGCGACTTGAAGTAGAAGCTGAGCCACTCCTGAATGCCGCGCAAGCCAGCGCGCTGCGCAAGATCGAGGAAAAGAACCAAGTCCAGAACGATGGGAGCTGCCAAGATGGAGTCGCGGCAGAGGAAGTCCACCTTGATCTGCATGGGATAGCCCAGCCATCCGAAGATGTCGATGTTGTCCCAGCCTTCTTTGTTGTCGCCGCGAGGCGGGTAATAGTTGATGCGGACCTTGTGGTGAATCTTCTTATAGAGCTCAGGATAGAGATGCGGCTGGAGAATGAATTCAAGGGCGCCGAGCTTGGACTCTTCCTTGGTCTTAAACGAACCGGGATCCTCAAGTACTTCACCGTCGCGATTGCCCAAAATATTTGTGGAGAACCAGCCGTTCAGGCCGAGCATGCGCGCTTTGAACGCTGGGGCCAAAACCGTTTTGATTAGCGTTTGACCGGTCTTGAAGTCTTTGCCGGCGATGGCGACCTTGTGCTTCTGTGCAAGCGCTTCGAGCGCGGGAACGTCGACGGTGAGGTTGGGAGCGCCATTACCGAAAGGAATGCCGCTGGTGATTGCGGCCCAAGCGTAGAGCATCGATGGCGCGATCGCGGGGTGATTGTTCTTCATGGCTTCTTCAAACTGTTCCGGGGTAGCGTGGACATCATCGACCTTCATAAATACTTCGGTCGAGCCGCACCACAGCATCACCAGACGAGTGCACCCGTGCTTCTTTTTGAAGTTGGCGATGTCCGCTTTCAGTTGCAGCGCAATTTCGTACTTGTTCTTCCCTTTCTTGACGTTTTTGCCGTCAAGCATCTTGACGTACTCGCGATCGAACGCCGCCGGCATCGGCTTGATCTTGGACAAGAACGACTTGACCTCCGCGAGGTGGTGCGGATCGAGCACGCCTGCCTTCGCCGCCGCGTCGTAGGAACTCTCCGGAAAGATGTCCCAGCCGCCGAACACCAGATCTTCCAGGCGCGCGAGTTTCACCAGATCCTTGATTTTTGGCGAGCGGCCTTCGGTGCGCTTGCCCAAGCGGATGGTGGCCATCTGCGTGAGCGAGCCCACGGGTTGCGCTTTCTTTGTGCGCACGAGTTCAACCCCGGCCATGAATGTGGTGGCCACCGCGCCCATTCCCGGAAGCAGGACACCGAGTTTTCCCCTGGGCGCAGCAATTTTCGTTGGCTTTTCCATGAATTCCCTCAGTTTTCAGTTGGTAGACCTGCGTTGGACACAGCGGCGAAGAGCGAAGGCTGTGACCCAAACTATCCATGATGGGGGATGCGAGAGAGATATGCAAACGAAAACGGATGCAAGGCCAAATCGTGAGTTTGGGAAAGTGACAATCTATCAGTCAAATTTGACGGGAGTTAGGGACGAGCAGGCTTCAACGAGCCCGCGAGTTCGAGCTCAATTTCGACGTTTGGCTTCACCTTCAGGAGAAAATTGCTGGGATCCTTCAAGCCCCATTGGATATAGGGCACCTGAAACCTCGTGGATCCCTTCCACTGGTCAGCTGCGATCTCCACGCGGACCGGGACGATAAGATCGTGATCGCCGCCATGTAAGGAAAGCACGCCGTGCAGCTGTACATCGGAGGGACCGGAGAGTGCGAGCTTTCCATCGAGCATAGTGGGGCGGAAAACGATTTCAGAGTATTTTGAGGATTCCAAAACCACTTTGTGCATTTTTTCGTCGCGAGAACTGTTGTTCGAGTCACCGCTGGTGGCGTAGACGATGATTTCCCCGGAGGCCTTTCCTGTGGTGGGGTCAATCCGCAAGATACCGCTTTTGAGATTAAAGGTGCCGTGAACGGGGTGCAGCGTGCTATCCACCATGTAGTGAACTTTGCTCTGGGATTGATCGAGAGAGAACACTAGTTCCTGAGTAGACGTTTGCAGTGCTTGCCGACGTGGTGGCGCGGCACTGGCAGAGAGAAACACAGCGATCCCTGCGATCGCGCCTGCGGTAACGCCCCACGCTCTCCAAGCTGTGATGCGCATTGATTTCTACTCCGGTCTACGTAGCCAGGAATTGCCAACCAAGCAACAAGCCTGCCGAAATGACCTCTGCGGTCGTAGAGTGCCCCACGTGCATGGCCAGCAGCTTGTCAAATATTTCGGGTTTGGCAGCCATGCTTCGAATGGCGCGTTCGCGCAGCATGTCGTTCCCAGCAAGCATCAACATCAGCTTGCCCATAAAAGCAGGCCGCCGCATGAGCTTTTTGTGGGCGCGCTCATAGACGCGCAAATCGCCGGCTTCCATCGCGTCGGCGAGCGCAAGGGCCTGGCGGAAACAGAGCCGAAGGCCTTCGCCGGTGATTGCGTCCACACCGCCGGAAGAATCACCGAGCAGCGCGACATTGCCATTAACAACGTGGCGCAGGCGATGCATGAAAGTGACCGCGCCTCGTTCACGGCTACTCAACTCAGCTCCCGCAAGCCGCTCCTGGATTTGGGGCCAATTCTGCAAGGCCACGCCAAAATCGGCTTCCTGTGCCTTGGCAGCCGTCAGCACGATGCAAACTTCCTGGCTGGAAAGAGGAGTAACGTACGCCTGGCAACGTTCGCCCCAATAGATCTCCACGAATTCGGTCCAGGGCGTCACCAGATAGTGGCGCCGCGTTGCGTGTCGAAGGCTGCGAGCGTGGTTTGCATCTAAACCGGACCATCGTCGCACGCGTGAGCCACTGCCATCCGCGCCGACGATCCACTTTGCGTTGATCAAGCCGCGAGAAGTCTGCACGCCACCCTGCAAAATTCCGGACACCGGGGTGTTCCACAGAAACTGGACGCCGCAATCCCCCGCTCGTTTCACTAACATCTCATGGAGAATCGTGCGCCGAATTCCGATTCCCCTCCCTTTCGGGAAAGCTGCAGCTACCTGATCGTGACCATGCACGAAACGAATTCCGCGAACAGGATAGCCGCCTAAATCGTCTGCCGAGATACCCAAATCTCCCAAGGCCGCTTGCGTTCCCGCCATCAGCCCTTCACCGCATGGCTTATCGACTGGCGGCGCGGAGCCATCCGCCACAATGGCGCGGAGGCCTTTCTGCCCGGCAGCAATGGCCGCCGCCAGTCCGGCCGGACCGCCTCCAATCACGAATACATCGGTAGCATCAACCGCTGCCACAACTCTTGCCGCCTTCCTAGAAAGCCGATGGAAACTGCATCAAACCCGCACGCGACACGCCATAGCTAGAATCTTCAGCAGCTTGACCGAGAGCGGATTGACATATTCCCCGTAAGAAGAAGTTGGTATGGAGGGTGTTATAGCCGCTGCCGACCGACTCGCCCTATTCAATGGATGCCTCCCCGAGCGCGGAAGATGCTTATCCTCCCGATTTCGCTTACCGACAGGCCGGACGCGAGCCAATCGGGAGACTATGGAGACCGAGTGGGGAGTTGTAGCATAATCAGGACTTATTTTACTTAACACTTCTATTAATTTGACTAATTAGGCCGTTGGCTTCAAGCTAGGAATCTCTTCGGCGAGAATTGTGTTTCCAATCGCCATGCTGGATTTGCGTACCGTCCGGCCGATGCATTCGCCGGACTTCGCGTATGGTGTAGCTAAAGAGGCATGCGCGATATCATGAGGTGGAACGTAGGATGATGGCCTGGCGTTACGCCCATACGGAATAGTACCCGGAGGATCGCTGCTGTGACTGATAGCAAGCTGAAACCTCGCAGTACGGCACTTACGGACGGCGCACACCGCGCGCCTGCGCGAGCCATGCTTCGTGCCGTCGGCTTAAAAGACGAAGACTTTTCAAAACCCCTGATTGGCATCGCCAATACCTGGATTGAGATTGGTCCCTGCAACTATCACCTGCGGGAGTTGGCTGAACATGTTCGGGCTGGAATCCGGGCCGCGGGTGGCACGCCGCTGGAATTCAACACGATTTCGATTTCCGATGGCATCACGATGGGAAGCGAGGGAATGCGGGCATCGCTGATCAGTCGCGAGGTGATCGCAGATTCCATCGAACTTGTGACCAGGGGAAATCTGTTTGATGGGCTTGTCGTTCTGGTAGGTTGCGACAAGACGATACCTGCCGGGGCCATGGCGTTGGCGCGTCTGAATATTCCGGGGCTGGTTCTTTACGGTGGCTCGATCGCTCCGGGCCAGTACGAAGGTCATTCCGTAACGATTCAGGATGTATTTGAGGCCGTTGGCGCGCATGCACGCGGCAAAATGACTGATGCGCAACTGAAGGAATTGGAATGCGCAGCGTGCCCAGGAGCGGGTGCGTGCGGCGGCCAGTTCACTGCGAACACCATGGCGCTCGTGTGCGAGTTTCTGGGACTGGCTCCGATGGGGCTTTCGAGTGTACCCGCCACGAACGAAGGCAAAGCCTTGGCCGGCGAATTGGCCGGTAAGCTAACCGTGGAATTGCTCAAAAAGAATTTAACGCCAGCGCAAATCATCACGAAATCCTCAATCGAAAACGCGATCGCAGGCGTAGCCGCAACGGGAGGCTCCACGAACGCGGTGCTGCACCTGCTAGCAATCGCGCAGGAAGCTGGGATTCCCCTTTCCATCGACGATTTTGACCGCATCAGTTCGCGCACGCCCATTCTCGCTGACTTGAAGCCCGGAGGACGATTTGTCGCAACAGACCTTTATGCAGCAGGCGGTACTGCGCTCATCGCCAAACGGATGCTCGAAGCTGGTCTCCTCCGTGGCGATTGCCTCACCGTCACCGGACGCACCCTCGCCGAAGAAGCAGCGCAAGCCAAAGAAAAAGCGGGCCAAGAAGTCGTCCGCAACAAAAACAACGCGCTGAAATCAACAGGCGGGCTGGTAATCCTGAAAGGCAATCTGGCTCCCGAAGGCTGCGTGGTCAAGGTGGCCGGCCACAACACACAAACCTTTCGCGGGCCCGCGCGAGTCTTCGATGGGGAGGAAGCCGCGTTCGCCGCAGTCGAAAGCAGCCAGATCAAGGCGGGCGACGTGGTGGTGATCCGATATGAAGGACCTCGCGGCGGACCGGGCATGCGGGAAATGCTGGCCGTGACGGCAGCATTGGTGGGCGCCGGGCTGGGCGATTCAGTGGCTTTGCTGACGGACGGGCGATTCTCCGGAGCGACACACGGACTTATGGCAGGGCACGTGGCTCCTGAGGCAGCCAACGGTGGCCCCATTGCGGCGATTCAAGAGGAAGACGAGATTGTTTTTGATTTGCCGAATCGGAAACTGAATGTCGAAATCACTGACGCCGAGATTCAGAAGAGGCTGGCGTCCTGGAGGGCTCCAAAGCCGCGCTACTCGCACGGAGTCATGGCCAAGTACGCCTTGCTGGTCTCGTCGTCATCGCTCGGTGCCATCACCACCGTGCCCACCAGCTTTTCGTCCGGTGTCACACCGGTATCCTCGGGGAGAACACTATGAAGCTGACCGGTGCGGAGATTCTCTGCGAAACGCTCACGCGACTCGGTGTGCGCCACATATTCGGCTATCCGGGAGGGGCAATTCTTCCGGTGTACGACGCGCTCGGCAAATCCAAGCTCCACCACATTCTGGTGCGTCACGAACAGGGAGCTACGCACATGGCCGACGGTTATGCACGTGCCACAGGCGGCGTGGGCGTGGCCATGGCGACTTCAGGCCCCGGCGCAACGAACATGGTGACCGGCATTGCCACGGCGATGCTCGATTCTTCCCCGGTGGTGTGCATCACCGGGCAGGTGAGCAGCAAGCTCTTGGGATCGGACGCCTTTCAGGAAGTGGACATCACCGGCATCACCATGCCGATCACGAAGTACAACGTGGTCGTATCCAGAGCCGAAGATATTGCGCGAACCGTGCGCGAAGCGTTTCTGATCGCCAACTCCGGGCGGCCCGGCCCGGTGCTCGTGGATATCACCAAAGACGCGCAACAAGCTACTGCCGATTTTGATTGGGATACCTGCGCGGCCAAACTGCCGCCCAAGCGCGTGCGCAAGAATCACGACCAGGTGGAGTTTGACCGCGCAGTGGAACTTCTGAACTCCGCGAAGCGTCCGGTCATCCTGGCTGGCCGCGGGATCATGCTATCTGGCGCGATGCAGGTGTTCGAAAAGTTCGTGCACACCAGCAACATCCCTGTCGCCATGACGCTTCTCGGCATTGGATGCTTCCCTGCCCAGGATCCGATGAATCTGGGAATGATGGGGATGCACGGCGAAGCGTGGGTGAACACGGCGATTCAGGAAGCAGACCTGCTGATAGCGGTGGGCATGCGGTTTGACGACCGCGTGACCGGGGACCTGCGCACGTACGCGCGCAACGCTCGCAAAATACATATTGAAGTGGATCGGTCCGAGATCAACAAGAATGTGAAGGTGGACGCGGCGATTGTCGGAGACGCGGGCGAAACGCTTGCCAACCTGCTCCCGCACATCCACACACGTGGCCACAGCGCTTGGCTCTCGCATATCAATGAACTGAAGGGCGATTCGGCGGTGCGCGACATCCAGTCGCTTCCCGACAGCGGGCATCTTTTCGCCGCGCATGTGATTAACGATCTCTGGAAAGCCACCAAAGGCAACGCCATCGTGGTGACCGACGTGGGCCAGCATCAGATGTGGGAAGCGCAGTACTACCACCACAACGAGCCGCGCACCCTGATTACCTCAGGCGGGCTGGGCACAATGGGGTTTGCGCTGCCGGCGGCTATTGGCGCTAAATTTGCCAAACCGGATGCCGAGGTGTGGGTGGTAGTGGGCGACGGCGGATTCCAGATGACGTCGTGCGAACTGGCGACCGTCGTTCAAGAAAAGCTCAACATCAACATCGCGATCATCAACAATGGCTACCTGGGCATGGTGAGGCAATGGCAGGAGTTCTTCTACGACAAGCGGTATGTAGCGACACCGCTGGTGGCGCCTGATTTCGCGGCGTTAGCCAACGCCCACGGCATCCGCGGAGAGCGCGTGACGACGCGCAAGGAAGTGGTACCGGCGATCGAATCAGCGCGGCAGTCCGACCAGGCAGTACTGCTGGACTTCCGCGTGGAGCAGGAAGATTCGGTTTACCCGATGGTGCCGGCGGGTGCGGCGCTTCATGAGATGATTCGCAGGCCAAATAACCCGCTGGTAGAAACTGCAACAGAGCCATAGAATTTGGTCGGAGGAGTTGAGGAAAACATGCAGACGATTGTCGCATATGTCGAAAACAAGCCCGGGGTGCTGAACCGCGTGGCGTCCTTGGCGCGCCGGCTGGCTATCAATATTGATTCGCTGACGGTGGGCCCGACGGAAAACGAAGAAATCGCGCGGATGACGATTTGCGCGCACACGGACGAGCGCGGAGCACTGCGGTTGGAAGCCAGCCTGGAAAAACTTGTTGATGTGCTGCTGGCGGAGAACATTTCGGACCGCTCCGTGCTGGAGCGCGACTTGGCGCTGATTAAGGTGGCAGCCGACCAGCAAAACCGGCCGCATTTGATGGAGCTGATCAAGGTATTCCGCGGGCGGGTGGTGGACGTCGCGCCCGAATCTTTGATTGTCGAAGTGTCCGGCACGGTCGACAAAATCGATGGGCTGCTGGAAGTGCTTCGGCCCTACGGCGTGCTGGAGATGACGCGTACGGGCCGAATAGCCATGACGCGCGGCAACGATATCTTGCGGCCCCCTGCGGAAGCCACGGGCCCGGTCGTCAAATCTCCTGCGGCGTAATCGAAGGCACTCCTTGGCAGCGATAGGCGCACCGCGAGGCGCTTCAACACGACAGACTTTTTAGACTCAAGGAATTACCGGCCGCTTCGCGGCTGATGAAAGGAACAGCAAACGAAATGGCAAATCTCTACTACGACCAAGACGCGGATCTGTCCCTGATCCAAGGGAAGAAGGTTGCGATTATCGGTTATGGCTCGCAGGGCCACGCGCATGCGCTGAACTTGCGCGATTCTGGCGTTTCCGTGTGCGTGGGACTTCCCGAAGGAAGCGCGTCCCGTGCCCGCGCGGAGAAGGACGGTGTGACGGTAAAGACTCCTGCGGAAGCCGCTGCGTGGGCTGATGTGATTATGATTCTCGCGCCCGACACGCGCCAGCCGAAATTGTACAAAGAATCCATCGAACCTCACCTGACTCCCGGGAAAACACTCATGTTTGCACACGGGTTCAACATTCGCTTTGCAGCCGTCACGCCACCGCAGACGGTGGACGTGAGCATGATTGCCCCTAAGGCGCCGGGTCATCGGGTCCGCGAGGTCTTCACGGAAGGGGGAGGCACGCCGGCGCTTCTTGCCGTGCATCAAGACGCCAGCGGCAAGGCCAAGGCACTGGCGCTCTCTTATGCCAAGGGGCTTGGGACGACGCGCGCGGGTGTATTGGAAACGACTTTCACGGAAGAAACGGAGACGGATCTTTTCGGCGAGCAGGCAGTGCTGTGCGGCGGGGTCAGCGAGTTGATCAAAGCGGGATTTGAGACGCTGGTGAACGCCGGGTATCAGCCGGAAGTTGCCTATTTCGAGTGCCTGCACGAGCTAAAGCTGATCGTCGATTTGATCTATCGCGGCGGGCTCAGCTACATGCGGTATTCGGTGAGCGACACTGCCGAGCATGGCGATTACCATGCCGGGCCACGCATCGTCACGCAACAGACTCGCGACGCCATGAAGAAGCTGCTGGCAGAAATTCGCGACGGCAGTTTCGCGAAGGCCTGGATCGAGGAGAACGAGAAGGGCTGCCCCAATTTTCTGGCCAGACGCAAAGCGGAGCAGGCGCACATCATTGAGCAGCTTGGGCCGAAACTGCGCGCCATGATGCCGTTCCTGAACCCCATCGTCGCACCGGGCATGACAGAAACTGCTGCCACCGCGAAAAAGTAAGTCAACACCTCAATTGTTAACAAGTTTTCAGAGAATGCGATGAACCCTGCTTTCTGTAGCCGATCTTCGCCCTGGTCAGGTAAAGTAGTCGCGCTATGCCCAAATCTGCGCGGTCTGAAAATCGCACCGTCCTGCTCGCTGAGCGAATCGAGCTTCTCAGTACCAAGCGCCAGGAAATCATTCGTCCGATCCTCGAGCACCCGCGCGAATATGTGCTTCTGAGCGTGCGCGCGCTGGCCAAGCGACTGCACACCGATCCTGCAACCATCGTGCGGATCGTGCATGGACTGGGCTTCGAGAATTACAAACAGTTCCAGCGACACCTGCACGAACTGTCACTCGCCTTCGCCACTTCGTTAGACACCATGCGGCAGGGCGAGAATGACCGTGGGACGGGCAGCCCCGCGGGCGACTCGGTGCTGTACGACCTGAAGAACTTGCAGGGCTTTAAGAACTCGCTGGACCCGGCGCGCTACAAGCAGCTCGCCAAACGGATTCATGAGGCGCGACGAGTGGTCATCCTTGCGTGTGATCTGGCAACCGTTCTGGCTGATTATCTCGGCTATCAGCTTAATCTGTTGGGCCTCCCGATACACGTAGCTTCTTCACCCGGTGCCGTCACCCATACTGTTTGCCTGCTGACAAAACAGGACCTGGTGATTGCCATCAGTTTTCGCCGTGGTTTGCGGTCGACGATTGAAGGCGTACAACAAGCCCGTGAGCGTGGAGCCTACTGCGTCGGCATCGCGGATACGTACATCTCACCGCTGGCGCAGAAATGCCACGAGGTGTTTCTGGCTTCCATCAATTCTGTGTCCTTCGGTGCGTCGTACACCGCTCCCATCGCTCTGGCGAACGCGATTTTGACCGCGGTTGGAGAATTCCACCGCTCGCGCACCATGGAGATTGTCCGCGAACTGGCGGAGGAGCAGCGCCGGGGCTCGCGCTGGTACACCAACTGAGGCTTTCTTTTTCGGCATGATTCTGTTTCGGGTATGATGGCGGGCGTGAATCAAGGCCCGTGCCGCAATTATGTCACTGTTCTCGTAGCCCTTCTGTACGTCAGCCTGCTGTCGGCGGCTTCGCGTTCTCAGCAAGCGGCGACGGCCCCTGCAAGTCCAATCCTTTCGGGCCCCGAGCCTCCCGACGTGCCCCTCCCATGGAAGCAACTAGTCGGCATCTATAGCGATGGCAAATCGTCAACCATCCTGCTGGAACAAGACGGCAAGCTTTTATGGAAGCTCCCGGCGAAAACGCCGTGGAACAGGACGGGCCAGTTGGAATGGGATGTATGGATCAAACCGGACGGTAATTTGGATGCTGGACCGCAGTCGAACGTGGCCACGGCCATCCCCATGCTGCTTGTTCCGGTTCGCAATGCCGACGGCAACATTTCACAATTCAACTCGGGGTCCCACACTTTTCAGCGCACGGACGCGGGAGCTGATCCAGCACACTTTTTCCATGTGACGCCGTCGAAGCCGGTGAGCGAAATACGCTCGGAGGCCTTGCATGTTGCTCCACCGAAGGAAGCCGGTCCCTTCCGTAAGCCTGATCTCGTCGAGTTGACCTCGCTCGATCCTGGGTTCCATCTCGACATTCGCTACGCGCAATCGAACAATTTCCTGAGCACGCCGGTATACACCCAGGCACGCGCCTTTATGCAGCGCCCCGCTGCGGAAGCGCTACAGCGCGCGTTAAAGAAGTTGCAACCGCTCGGCTACGGACTGCTGATCCATGACGCCTATCGTCCCTGGTATGTCACCAAGATTTTCTGGGATGCGACTCCGCCGGCGGATCACAACTTTGTCGCCGATCCACAGAAAGGCTCAAAGCACAACCGCGGATGCGCCGTGGACCTGACGCTCTACGATTTGGCCAGCGGTCAAGCGATCGAGATGCCCGGGCTTTACGACGAAATGTCGCCGCGATCGTTCCCCACGTTTCCGGGAGGCACTTCGCTGCAGCGATGGCACCGCGACTTGCTGCGTAAAGCCATCGAGTCCGAGGGTTTCACCGTGGACGGGAACGAATGGTGGCACTTTGACTACAAGGACTGGAAGCAATACCCAATTTTGAATGTGCCATTTGAAGATTTGGGCAAACTGGCGATGCCCGCTGAAGCGCGACCGTGAAGGAGGATTTCCATTGAGATCTTCAGCCCGTCAGGTTGTGAGCGTCGCGGCGCTTTTGGCATGCAGCGCAATGGCGGTATATGCACAGAGCGCGGACTCGCTGGCAAGCCGGGTCGAGAAGATCATGTCCCAGCCGGAATTCGCGCACTCGAATTTTGGAATCGAATTCTATGACCTGGAATCGGGGAAGGTGCTCTATTCCTTAAATTCCGAGAAGCTCTTCGTGCCGGCGTCCACAACCAAACTCCTCACCGAAGGTACGCTGCTCGCAAAACTCGGGCCTAATTATCGATTTCACACGCCGATTTATCGAACTGGCCCGATCGATAAGCACGGGACTCTGAAAGGCGACCTGATTCTGGTAGCCAGTGGCGATCCCAATCTCTCGAACCGTATTCGGCCAGACGGCACGCTGGCCTTCGTCGATGAAGACCACTCCTATCAAGGACCAGCGCTTCCCGGCGATCCACTCGCAGTAATCAAGGAGTTGGCCCAGCAAGCGAAAGCCAAAGGGATTCGCAAGATCGAGGGCAATGTCTACGTCGACGCCAGCCTGTTGCCCGATGGCGCGCGTGAAGGCGGCACGGATGTGGTGATGTCATCGATCATTGTGAATGACAATGTGATCGATCTCGTCGGCAAACCCGGCGCAAAAGCGGGTGAGCCTGCGCAACTGTCGATTTCGCCGCAAACCTCCTATGTTCGTTTCACCAATAACATCAAGACCGGCAGCGCCGAATCCAAACTCGCTTTCGACTCGGACGACCCTTCGACCAATCCCGACGGAACACTGACAATAGCTCTCAACGGAAACATTCCTCTCGGACTGAAGCCCCAGACCGCGGCGGTCTCCGTTCCTGCACCCACACAATTCGCCACCGTGGTACTTCGCGAAGCGATTGCTTCCGCCGGCATACAGATCAAGCCCAAAAATGACGAAGACGCGGTAAAAGACTTCAAGCGCTTCCAGAAGTATTACCAACCCGAATACCAGGTCGCCGAGCACGTATCACCGCCGCTTTCCGAGGAGATTAAAGTCACTCTGAAGGTCAGCCAGAATCTCCACGCAGGCATGGGTCCATACCTTCTCGGTTTGCTGGTGGCGAAAGACAGCAAGGATCCGCTTCGCGCCGGATTCAAAGTTGAACATGAATTTCTGACAGAGGCGAAACTGGATCTTTCCGGAGCTTCGCAGGGTGACGGGGCGGGCGGGGATTGGGCGGATCTGTTCAGCCCCGACTTTATTTGCCGCTATCTTGCTTATTGGAAAACGCGGCCTGATTTTCAGTTTTTGTTCAACGGATTGCCGATCCTGGGCAAAGACGGCACGCTTGCGAAAATTCAAGTGGACAACCCTGCCGCAGGCCACGTGTTCGCAAAAACAGGCACATTCGGCAGTGAGGATAAACTCAACTCGCGGCTCATGCTCAATGGCAAGGGACTTGCCGGGTATATTCAAACCCAATCCGGGAAGACGCTGGCCTTCGCTGCCTATTTGAATCATACGGCTCTGGCAAATGAACCAGAGATATCGCAAAAAGTTGCCGGGCAAGCGCTGGGGGAAATTGCGGCGTCAGCCTATGATGTTTCGCTACCGTAGCGCGAAACCGGCGATGGGTGTGCTGAACGAGGGAACATTTCCCTGAGTCTGCGCGTACTGCAATGCGGGGGTCGAATCATGTCCAAACATTTCACTGCACGTGCTTTTCCTTGCGCGCTGGTGTTCTTCTTCACTCTTGTGTCGATCTGTTCGCTGCGAGTTGGCGCGCAGGAAGAGAAGGGCGCGGGTCTCGTCGTCAGTCCGGAGGCAAAGGCCAAAGACGTCGGACTGGCGATCTACCCCGGCTCCAAACCTCACAAGGAGAAAGATGACGATTCGACAAGCGCTAATCTCGGCCTGTGGGGCGGAGGCTCCGGGTTCAAATTGGCGGTATTGAAAATGGAGACAACCGACTCACCGGCGAAGGTAGCCGACTACTACAAGAAGGCATTGGCCAAATACGGCCCGGTTCTGGACTGCTCCAAAGCCTCTGCGAAGCCGGAGGATTCGGAAAAAGACGAGTCCTCGAAAGTGCTGACCTGTGGAGACGACAAGGCCGAGGCCGGCGGCATGCTGTTCAAATCAGGAACCAAAGACAAACAGCACGTGGTCGGCATTCAGCCGCTCGGCAGTGGAACTTTCTACCAACTGGTTTATGTGGGTGCGTGGGGTTCCGGAGGGAAAAAGTAGGGCTCTAGCCGAGTTTGGTCTTGCCTAGCTCTGCGACCCTTCGTTCGTAGATCATCTCGCAAAGCCTTTTCTTGTTGTAAAAACGAAACACAATCTTGTGACCAGCTTCAATTTTTGCGCGCGACTTCAGCACCGCGCTGTTCAGTTCAACCCAGTTGCCTGTAACAAGATATTCGCCCTCCCGTCCCTGCAGTTCGAATCGCCCATCGCTTTTCAAAGAGAGGGGAGCTGACTTGCAGGGCCGAGGCTTGCCGGCGACCCGCGTTTCCGTGCACTCATATTCGCCGGTAACATTGGGCGACTGGGCTTTTGCGGTAGTTCCACTGAGGAGCAGACTTGCCCCCATTCCACCCCAAAACGCCAGCTTGGCCCACCCTTCGGGCAACTTCATCTTGGCCTCCCACCTTGCCATGCGATGACGTGCACGATCCCTGAACAGGTTTTCAAGTGCAACTCTGCGGCCATGCTTGCGTTGTTCACGTCGCTGACAATAAATCACTTATGAGGCGCGAGGTTGCTGTTTGCTGCGCATCCGGAGAACAGCTCTGCGCACTTTTCGCCCGAACAGGAACTGTTCTGCCGTACTCCCCTAAAAGTACCAGGGCAACCGAGTACTCGTTTCTATCGCTAGTCAGGTAATTCGGGTATAGCTGCGCCATCCTTCCGAGGGTCGGAAGCTCCGTAATTGACCCCAGCCGCGAAGTCGCGCGAGACTGCTTGGCCGCCTCCAACGGCGGAGGAAAACATACCCATGAGTTGAATTTTGTGTCCCTTTGCGGCCAATTCCTCGCGCGTCTTGCCGGAAAAGCGGTTCTCCATTTGAAGGTCGCAGCCCGCAAAGGTTCGTTTGGTGAAGCGCGGCGCTTCCAGTGCAGCCTGAATGTTCATCTTATAGTCGACGAGGTTTGCCACAAACTGAGCATGCGCTTGCGACTGGTTCCAGCCTCCCATAATGCCAAAGGCGATGCGCGTGTCGCCCTTCTGGGCAAACGCCGGGATGATGGTGTGGCGTGGCCGCTTTCGTCCCGCCAAAGCGTTTGGCGAAGAAGCGTCGAGGGTAAACAACGCTCCGCGGTTGTGAAGAACGAACCCGGTCCCCGGCGCCACGATGCCGGAGCCGAACGCGTCGTAGTTGCTTTGGATCAATGACACCATGTTCCCTTCCCGATCCACGACTGTGAGGTAGGTCGTGTCATTTCCCGAGGGCAAATCTCCGGCCGGCACGTCACAGTTGGCATGATTGGGGTCGATTAGTTTTGCGCGTTGCGCCGCCCATTCCTTGCTGAGCAGCGTTTGCACAGGCAATTTCTGGCCGCGAGGATCGCCAATGTATTTTGCCAAATCTGCGTACGCGAGTTTCTTGGCCTCAATCATGGCGTGTAAGGCATTCGCGGAACCGAAGCCGTAGTCCTTCTGTCCCAAAGGAAACGTCTCCATAATATTCAACATCTCGAGTGCCGCAAGGCCCTGGCCGTTGGGCGGCAACTCATATACGGTCCAGTCGCGATACGTGGTCGAGAGGGGTTCGACCCATTCGGCTGAGAACTCCGAAAGGTCCTGCGCGGTCATGGTGCCGCCGCGACGCTTCATGGCGTCCAGAATTCGCACAGAGAGTTCACCTTTGTAGAAGCCATCGCGCCCGTGAGAAGCGACCTGCTGAAGCGACCAGGCGAGATCCGGATTGCGGAAAATATCGCCTACTTTCGGAGCTTTATCCGAAGGCAAGTACAGCTTGGCGGCGGCATCATCGCCGCGCAAGTAATCAACGCTTCCGGCCCAATACGCGGCCACCCACTCCGTGATGGGGAAACCGTTTTGCGCGGTCTGAATCGCTGCAGCTAGGTCCTCCGACAGCTTGCTGCGGCCAAATTTATCCGCGAGTTTTTGCCAGCCTTCGACCGCACCGGGAACCGTGATGGTATGCACGCCCGTCTCAGGCATCGCGCGCATGCCAAGTTTGTGGAGCATTTCAATGGTGAGACCCCGGGGCGCCCAGCCGCTGGAATTGAGACCATAGAGCTTGTTGGCTTTTGCGTCGTAAACAATCGCGAACAGATCGCCGCCCATGCCATTCATCATCGGCGATACCACGCCCATCATGGCGTTAGTGGCGATGGCAGCGTCGACGGCGTTTCCGCCCTTCGAGAGGATTCTGGCTCCGGCCTGCGCGGCAAAAGGCGACTCTGCCGCGACAATTCCCCCTCGCGAAATCACCATCGATCGCATCTGCGAGCGATCTTGTGCCGCGGTTATTTTCGGTAGCATGCTGCAAGCAAGGTAAAGAAAAACTGCCCTTAGTACAAATTTATGCCCCAAGGTCCCATCCCGATTCTCGAAAAATATAAACTTGGTATTCCTTGCGCGACCCGCTGGTCTCCGGCACTTTATAGCGGAAGAGTGCCCTGCCGCAAGCCGCGAAAATCGATGCTGCCCTCGAGCGTGGGCACGTTGGGAGAATTCGGGCGCGGATTCCCGCAACTGCCGCTTGGAACTTGAAGCCCGGAGCGCGCTTTTTGCGAAATGGGAGCCTCGGCCGAGTGAGAGATTGGTCAAAGTCGCAACTTTAGCTACAATTCCCCAGTGCCCGACCGTACTTCTTCAACGCCAAAGCCAGGTTCGCCGGAGCGACTCGACTCACGAGTGAGTGCACTCCTATCGGCGCGCAACGCCGATCCGTTCGGCGTCCTCGGCCCGCACCCAGTCGATACGCCCGAAGGGCGCCGTTGGGTGGTGCGATTCTTTCAACCCCGTGCCGCCGAGGCGCAACTTGTGCTGCAAGGACATACGCAGCCGCTTCCGGCGCGCAAGGTACGCGACGAAGGCCTCTTCGAGGTCGCCCTGCCAATCATCAGTGAGACTGCTCCCGCACCCTCCAGTTACCGCCTGCGATACAAGACAGAATATGGCGAAGCTTTCGAACATTACGACGCTTACGCGTTTCCCTATCTGCTCTCTGAGTTTGATCTCTATTTGATGGGGGAGGGACGCCACTACGACACCTACGAGAAGCTCGGAGCGCACATTCGAACGGTAGACGGAATAGCTGGCGTGCATTATGCCGTTTGGGCGCCCAGCGCTCGCCGCGTGAGCGTTGTGGGAGACTTCAATGGCTGGGACGGGCGAGTTCACCCCATGCGTGCTCGCGGCTCTTCCGGAATATGGGAACTGTTCGTTCCCGAACTCGGTGAGGGCACGGTCTACAAGTTCGAGATTGTCGGCCCGCAGGACAATATTCTGCCGCTAAAGGCTGATCCCTACGCTTTTGCCGCCGAACTGCGACCCAATACCGGATCGGTGGTCGCCCGGCTTGACAAGCATCACTGGAACGACAACGAATGGATGGCTCAGCGTCCGCATAAGCATTGGCTGGAGCGGCCGGTGTGTGTCTACGAGGTCCATCTGGGTTCCTGGCGCCGTGTTGCCGAAGAAAACGACCGCTGGCTCACTTACGCGGAACTCGCTGATCAACTCATTCCCTACGTAAAGGATTTGGGATTCACGCACATTGAACTGCTCCCGATCATGGAGCATCCCTACGATGGCTCGTGGGGCTATCAAACGCTGGGCTACTTCGCTGCCACCAGCCGATACGGGTCACCGAGCGATTTCATGGAGTTCGTCGATCGCTGCCACCAGTCAGGGGTCGGAGTTTTCCTCGATTGGACTCCCGCGCATTTTCCGCGTGACACGCATGGCTTGAGCATGTTCGACGGCACGCACCTGTACGAGCACTCTGATCCGCGGCAAGGATCACACCCCGATTGGGGCACGCTGGTTTACAACTACGGCCGAAACGAAGTGCAGAACTACCTGATCTCCAACGCGCTTTTCTGGCTGGACAAATACCACCTCGACGGCTTGCGCGTGGATGCCGTCGCCTCCATGTTGTATCTCGATTACTCGCGCAAAAGCGGCGAGTGGATTCCAAACCGTTATGGCGGGCGGGAGAATCTGGAAGCCATCGATTTCTTCAAGCGGCTGAACGAAGTAGCTCATCTGCGGTTCCCGGGCGCGCTGACCATCGCTGAAGAGTCCACTTCCTGGCCCAGTGTCTCCCGGCCAACGTATCTGGGTGGCTTGGGCTTCAGCATGAAATGGAACATGGGCTGGATGAATGACACGCTGAGCTACTTCTCAAAAGATCCGCTGTATCGGCGCTACGAGCACAATAAACTGACATTCTCGCTTCTCTATGCCTTTACGGAAAACTTCGTGTTGCCGTTCTCCCATGACGAAGTTGTGCATGGGAAGAATACCCTGCTCCACAAAATGCCTGGTGACATGTGGCAGCAATTCGCGAATCTGCGACTCCTGTTCGCCTATCAGTATGCGCATCCCGGCAAGAAGCTGCTGTTCATGGGTCAGGAATTCGGCCAGCGCGATGAATGGTACGAAGCGCGGGGCCTGGACTGGCATCTGTTGCAGTACGAATCACATCGAGGTGTGCAACGACTGGTTGGTGATTTGAATAAGCTCCTTGCCGCAGAATCGGCGCTGCATCAGGTGGACTTCGAATGGCAAGGTTTTGAGTGGATTGATGCCAACGATTCGGACAATAGCGTTTACTCCTTCATTCGGCGTGGCAAAAACCCTGACGACGTGATCATCGTCGTATTGAACGCGACGCCGGTGGTCCGTTACGGCTATCACATAGGCGTGCCGCGTCCTGGTCATTATGAAGAGGTGTTCAACTCCGATGCGGCGGGCTATGGAGGATCAAACGTAGGAAACCTTGGCGGCATGAACGCCACCGAACACGCCTGGCAAGGCCGCCGCTATTCGCTGGCGCTAACCTTGCCCCCGCTGGCGGCGGTGTTTCTGAAGTGGCGCCCCGCTTGACTTCACCTGTAGCCACCACTTCTTCTCGTACAACCCCACGCCTTGCGGTAAAATCATATGGACAGGACGAGATAAGCTTTCGATAAGAGAGGTGCAACTTGTCGCTCCGTCTGATCCATCGCTTTACCCTCGGCGCAGGGGCAGCGCTGCTTGGCTTGTGGCTGAGTCCTGCTGCCTACACCCAGGAACCCGGTCCGCTACCGGCAGGGCCGCCTCCTTCCAGACCAAAGTCACAGCCTAGGACTCAGCCGGACGCGCCTGCGTCGCAAACCTACCACACGCCCACACCTCCTCAAAAACTCCATTCGCCGGGCGATAATCCCATTGTCAACGAACCGCCCTCTATCCCCGTCGAGCAGGTGGTTAAGAGATTTGCCGAGCGCGAGGCGGAGTTCAAACGTGAACGCGACAACTACACCTATACGCAAACTTTCTCGATTCAGACCCTTGACGAGGACAATCGCCCCGACGGCGAATACCGCATGACCAGTGAAATCGTCTTCACGCCCGCCGGAAAGCGTTTTGAAAAGGTCACGTTTGCGCCGGCGAACACGCTGCAACGCATCTCCATGAGCCAGCAGGACGAAGATGACGTGCGAAGCGTGCAGCCGTTCGTTCTGACGACAACGGAGCTGCCCAAATACGACGTCAAATATGTCGGCCGGCAGCAGGTCGACGAGCTTTCCTGTTACGTTTTCGATGTTGGCCCTAAAGTCATCGAGAAGAAGCAACGCTACTTTCAGGGGCGTGTGTGGGTTGATAGCAAGGATCTTCAAATCGTGATGACCGATGGGAAAGCGGTGCCGGACATTGTCAACAAGAACAATGAGAACGTGTTTCCGCGATTCCGGACGTACCGGGAGAACATTGAGGAAGGCTTTTGGTTCCCGACGTATACCCGGGCCGACGACTTCCTGCATTTCAGCTCCGGCGACGTACACATTCGGATGACGGTAAAGTACTCCAACTACAAACGTTACGGCAGCACCGTCAAAATGGGGACGGTGACCGAGGTTAAGTAGATCGAATACATCTGATTTGGCGCTCCGCGCTTCAAACAGTAGTGGGTCAGGTAAGGAATTTCCTGTATTCTTAGTGGGAGATCGGAACTGTCCGGCTGAGCCGCCCGGCTCGTAGTTCAGGTCTCTTTCGCGTGTTGGTCGGCGCTCGTTGGGCACTGCTTGAAGTTCCTCCCCACGGTGCGCTATACGAACATTCATTCTGAGCCATCGCCCAATTTCTCTGGTTCTGCGAGAAAATAGCAGAGAAGCATACGGGCCAGCTGGGGTGTCAAACTTCGTGGGTAATAGAAGTACTGAGGCGAATCCTCTCTTGGGAGCCCTTCTCAGGGCCCACTTTGGCTCGGCCAGCGCCGCTCTTTTTGCGTTGTTGTTTTGTCTTTGCGGTGCTTCCCAGACGTTCGCGAACTGCCAAACAATTCCCGCTGGAAAATCCTTCTGGGTGCGACTGATTGATCCAGTTGCTTCTTACAGTTCGAAGCCTGGCACGCCGATCCGCGCGGTTCTGATTCAATCACCCGAGTGCAACTTGACGGCCGTGTTTCCAGCCGGCCTGGAAGTCGCGGGCCAGATCTCCTCGGTTCGCAAGGTCGGCATGGGCCTGATTCATGATACGGCTGCTGTCGAAATACAGTTCGACCGGATTGTCACAGCCGGCGGATCCGTACTCCCCATCGCCTCGCAGGTGGTTGAGATCGATAATGCGCGGGAGACGGTGCGGAATGGCGTGGTTCGCGGCATTCGCGCCACCAACACCCCGCAGGGCCGGATCACCAGCCGGTTGGTTCACTTGCCCACTTTGAATCCGTATACGGACATGGGCCTGATTGTTTATCGCGCGCTCACTGTGCTTCCAGAGCCGGAAATTTACCTGCCGCCCGGCACCGATATCCGGCTGCGACTGAATGTGCCATTGTACGTGGGAGACCAGCCTGAAATGCCGCGGGTGTCGTTCGCTATGGACGAATACGAGCGTGGTGACGTGGAATTGCTGATGCAGCACTCTTCCGATCGTACGACTACGAGAGCAGGCAAGGACGCCGATGTCGTCAACATTCTTTTCGTGGGACCTGAGGAGCAAATCGAACAAGCGTTCACAGCCGCGGGTTGGCGACCGGCCGACCGCAACTCCAAGAGAGCGGTCCTCAAGCAGTTTAGTGCTTTCCTGACACTCTCCAACTATTCCACCATGCCCATTTCGCGGCAGTTGCTCAATGGCCAATTGCAGGATGCGACGTGGCAGAAAAGCTTCAACGCCTACGGCAAGCGGGCACACGTGCGGCTGTGGGGCCAAACTCGCACGGTTCAGGACCAACAGGCGTGGCTGGGCGCCTACACACGTGAAACCAGCGCAGTATTGTCGCTTAAATACCACAAGTTCATTCATCACATCGATCGGAACCTGGACGACGGCGTCAATATGCTTGTCCGCGATCTATCTCTGACCGGCTGCGTCGAATCGGTTCGCCAGCTTCCGCGCCCCGAACTCGGACGAACCCTCGTCAATTCAACTGGCGATGAGATGAAGACGGATGGCATGCTTACGGTCGTGCACTTGAAGGAATGTGACGAGCCCTCGATTCAATATACTCGTGGCAATCCGCTGGTGCCGATACATCCAAAATCCATAATAGCCCGGTATTTCCGGTCACAGATCCTCGTGTATAAGAGCGACGTCATCCGAGGCAACTTCATTTACAGCGCGTTTGATTTGACGCGCATGGGCGTCCGCTCGTTCCGGCACCGTCACGACTCCAGTGCCGCAGGCGATGATGATGATCTTCCGATGTCCCCCGTGTCTCCCGATACGCTATTCCCAGCACTCGCACCCGGAGAGATTCCCCTGGGCAGGTAAGTCATTCTGAGGTGGAACCTCGCTCACCCACAATATCGTGTGTTTTCACTCATTTCCCTTCGCACCTGTCATTACCTCGCTCCTTAGCGATTGCTGAGGCTCCCAAGTCGATTGACCTGATTTGAGCATTTCTCGCGTCCCGTGGAACTTTCCTCGTCCCCTGCGCGTACTTGTCAGCAAAGGAGCTTCAACATGAACCGCATATCCCGGGGAGTCTTTGAGTTCGCAGCCACTGTAGCCTTCGCTGCCGTCTTTCTTGCTCCTGTCTCACTCCCACAAAGTGCTTCAGGAACCTCTTCGAGTGCCAAAGAGCAGTGGATCCACGTGCGCGTGGAGAGCACTGAGGACAAGGGGGAAACGGTCCGGGTCAACGTGCCAGTGGAAATGGCGGAAAAGGTGCTTCCAGCCATCAATAAGGACAGGCTACACAATGGAAAGGTTCACATTGATTCTGCACATCTGGACGATGTCGATCTGCGAACACTGTTGGATGCGGTTCGCACTTCCAAGGACGGCGAGTACGTGACGGTCCAGAGCAGAGAGAATGACGTGCGTGTGGCCAAAAGTAATGGATATCTGTATGTCTATGTAACGGAAAAGTCTGCTACGAAGAAAGCCGCTAAGGGGGAAACCGCCAAGCCCAATTCCGCCAAAGAATCCAAGGTGGAAGTGAAGGTTCCTATGAAGGTGGTGGACGCGCTGTTCTCCGCCGGCAAAGATGAACTGGATGTTGTCGCTGCACTTCGGGCCCTCTCGGCCAACGGCGACACCGAACTAGTCAACGTGAAGGACTCCGAAAACACCGTGCACATTTGGATCGACTCCAAGAACGTTGCCGACTAACCGGGAAAAAGCAAAGGAGCGCGGGCGATGCTGATCATTGCTAAGATTGCACTCGGATTCGGTGCCACGCTGGCTGTGGGCGGGGCTTATGTATTTCATGAAGGTGTGATCAACGTCGATGTGGATGAGTTCCGGCCGGGTGGGTCGCACGTGCATGTGTGGGCGCCGGCCACGGCTGTCTCCCTGGGAATGCGCGTCGTACCTCGACATAATCTGGAACAAGCGGCCTCGCAAGTGCAACCGTTTCTGCCGGTGCTGCGCGAAGTCGCCAAGGAACTGAAACGGTTTCCGAACGCGACGTTCGTTGAGGTGAAAGACGGGACGGATCATGTCTTCATCGGAACAGTAGACGGGAAAATCCGGATCGATGCGGTGAGCGACAACGAGACCGTTCACCTGCGAATTCCGATTGAAACTGTCGAAGATGTCGCGGACCGGCTGGAGGCTGACACACCAACAATCTGACATGCAGTTGCGTGCGTGACGCAGATCGTTGTTATTCTACGCTATCCTTGCCGGGCTGGAAGTACACCTCATCTTGCAAACCGGTTTTCTCCCACCCTGCTCGAAACAGGATGCCCCGTCCGTTTTCGACCATGTTGGGGTGTCCGCAGAGATAGGCCGTCGTATCGGCCGGTTTCAGATCCCACAAGCTTGTGTATTTGCGGATCAGATCGTCGACGCGACCCTTTTCCCCGGCCCATTCCGGTTGCTCCCATGCCCGGCTGACTGTCGGAACATATTTCAGCCAGGGCACCTCGGCCGCATATTTCTCCAATTCGTTTCGATAGCCAAACTCCCAGATCCGGCTTGCCCCGTGAATGCAGTAGAGGCGGTGCTCGCCGGGCATCGGCGTGCCACCCTTTTTCCAATCTTCGTACACCGTTCGAATGTAGCTCACGTAGGGAGCTACACCGGTGACGGTCGCCAGCAGCAGATGATTCTTGCGGCCGCTTCGCAAGTCCAGCGTGAATCGCCCCTTGGCAAATCGGCGAAGGAGCAGCGGAGTGCCCTTTTCCATTGCGTATAACAAGGGCGAAAGTTGCCCGGCCGGCACGCGCTCCACAAAAAACTCCAGAACGTCTTCGTACGGAGACGAGCAGAGTGAATACGCCCGCTCAATGCGCTTGCCATCGACTTTGACGCCCAACGTGGCGTATTGACCGGCCAAAAAAGTGAATGGCGCGCCCACCTGCACGTGCAGCAGGAACAGGTCTGCCGCTATCTCGGTGCGGTCCACGATCTTCGCCGGAAGAAATTTTTCAGGATTCATTGCCACCGGTACCTTACGTGCTTCGATGCATTGGTCAACGAAACGATACGGCGGAGGCGACGCCTGCTCCGCCCGATTTGCCGCTTAAGTTCCTTCAAGTTGTGCCAATTCTCAAGGCTTCGGCTGTTGTTGCCGCTGTTGCATCATCTTCTGGGGATTGAATTCTTGCACCGGGCCGGTAATCTGGTCCGGCATGTCCGTCAGAACCTTGGTCAACACCATGGTGTTATTTGGGCTCATTTCTTTCACCATGCCGAAGGGAGTCACCTTGTCATTGGTCCAGACTTCCGAATTATTCTTGTCATTCTTCCAATGCTCACAACTGAAAGTGCCCGCAGGTACGGTAACGCTCTCCGTGCCGATCGAATGCCACTCGCTCATAGTGTCCTGCATGCTTTGTCTCGTGCCTTGGGCGGCATTGAAGGGCATTTCCATGGCGCCCTGCCCGGGTACCTGAATGACCATGCGACGAAATTGAAAATCATCTTTTGTGAATAGCATCTTGCCGACAAAATTCCCGCCCTTCTCCGTGGTGGTCGTGATTTCCATCCAATAACCCTCTTTTCCGTCGACGGATTCTTTTCCGACGATGAACATCTGCATGGTTTGCGGGGCGGTTTTGGAATCCGCCTTGATCGTTTGGTACTCGGCGCCCTTCCCCACAGCGGGATTGAAAACCTTTGTGAAAGAGGGCTTCTTGAACATATCCATGCCCATCTGAGGCCGGGCCGAATACGGCAAACAGAACGACGCAGCGATAAGCAACAACGCTGAAATTAAGCGTTTCATGAGACTCTCCTTAAGCGCACTGCTGGTTTTTTCTGCCCGGGAGCTGGGGCAGTTACGTATGTTCCTCTCATATCAGTTTCACTAGAAGGAATCAATTCAGGTTTCCACGAGGATGGTGCAAAACAAGGAAGGGGACTCTATTCGTAGGCGAGAGCTTCGACCGGGTCAAATCCCGACGCTCGCAGCACAGGCACGGTTGCGCCCAATGCTGATCCCAGGAGTGCCAAGCCCACCGAGCCGAAAATCCAACCGGGCGTGAGAAGGATCGAGAGCCCCGGGTTCGTTTCTTTCAGAACGCCCTGCGTTACCAGAGTAATCGCTATACCCACGAGGCTGCCGATGACAGTCAAGACAGCGGTCTCACCCAGCAGCATTTTCACAATGTCGAATCGCGAAAACCCCAAGGCCTTCAGGATGCCGATTTCTCGCGTGCGCTCCAGGATCATGGTGTGCATGTTCATCAGCACGACTAGAAAACTCACCACGATGCCCAGGCCTACCATGGTACGGATAAAGGGCTTAAGCTCCGGCAAGTTGGACGAGTTCATCAGCGTGACGTATTCCGACATGGAACGAATGCGGTTCTGGGGATTCAGCTTCAGGATTTCCGCCCTAGTCCCTTCGGTATCGCCCTTGCTCCGCACAAAAAACATCGAGACTTTCTTGTCCGCCCCCACGATGTCTTGACCTGACTTCAACGGAATGAAAAAGCGCGCTCCCTTACCGTGCGCCACGATCCCGGTAATCTTGAACGGGTGGTTCAGCAGCGTTACGGTGTCTCCGACTTTCAAGTGTCGAGTCTGAGCCACGATGTCATCCGCCATGGCTTCCTCAGGGGCTTCGAAGGGCCGCCCCGCCCGGAAAATGAACCCCTGACTGAGAGCATTGAATCGCTTGTAGTCGATCGCGAAGACATTCACCATCGTCTTGTCGCTCTGGATGAGCGTCGGAGCTACTTCGTCCACGCCCGGCAATTTTTCGATTTGATCGCCCAGGGACTCCTGCATCACCGCACTCGAGAACGCAAAGAAAATAGAAGCGTTGGGCGGCTGCACCAGGATGTCCGCGCCAACGCCTTCGACGCGTTTTCCCCACTCCGCGACCACGCCGGCGGTCAGACCGACGATCATCAGTACCAGAACAACCTGAATCGCAATCGCCAGGATGCTCAGGAAGCAACGCAGCGGCCGCGCCGCCAGGTTGCCCCAGAACATTTGCAGCAGAGAGAAAGGACCGTCGTGTGTATCAGGCATGAAGAATCCGTAAGTAGAACTGTAACAATTCGACTTGAGCCGGTCAAAAGTACAAGAAGGATTCGGTGAGAGAGCTTGTAGCACGATCGCTGCCGAAGTGCAGCAACAAAAAACAATTTCTTGTTAAGTTTTCAACACTTCTCTGGAAAACTTTGTGGAAAGCGCGGGAAATTTTCCTGTAACACCGCAACTTCTCAACACGATGATGCGGTTTGCACCATTCTAGTGCAACTCCACGTTTCTGCCGCAAGAACGGAAAACTTTTGCGCAACTCTGCGACTCCGGTCACGCACTTTCACTGTTTCCTCTGAGCATGCCCACGAAGTTCACGAGCGTGTCTTTGTTCTTAAGCAGACTTGTTAGCAAGAAAAGATCAGTACCACTTCGGCGGGCGGTCCAAATGAATCTTGATGGTTTGTTTGGCATCGGTGACGTCGAACCAATGCCCGTAGGTCTTCCAGCCTTCCGCCACAACCTGAATCAGAACGCGGCCCTGAGGGGCCTCCGGAATGTGTGCGATACCGGACTGATTCGTCTTCACGTTAATTTCGGTTTTCTTGTCTTTAATCGTGTGCTGCTCGACGGTCTTGAGGTAGACACTGGCATTCTCTATCGGCTTGTCACCGTCGCCGCCGGTAACTTCAATCCTTAATCGATTGAACGGGGATGGAGCTTCGGCCTTTGGTGGCGTCGTGTTTTTATCTTGCTGAGCCACGGCGGGATACAAAGACATGCCGGCGAGCGTTGCAGCAACCAGGAGTGACGAGATTATCTTCATAGCTCCCCTGCATCATGTTCACCCGAAGTCCACCGAAGGTCAACATCAACGGTCATTCGTGAGGGAATGGCGTTCGACCTGGCGAGCACAGCGTTTCGGTCCGGAGCTCGCCAAGCAAAAAGTTGACGCTTGAAATTTCACATTCTCATCGCCAATTCCGGGTTAGAATCCATGTTCGCTCGGACAATCCCATACTCGTCTTTCTTAGGAAGGTGCACGTGTCTTCCGCCGCGCTGTCGGGGCCCGTTGTCGCTACTAGCCGTACGGTCTCAGTCCTCGCGGTTGCCTTGCTTGTGCTGATGGCCGTTCTGGCGGGTGGTGCAGCGCTGCGTGAATCCGTTACCTTTGATGAAGTGGCGCACATCGGCGCCGGTGTAAGTTATCTTCAAAAATTTGACCTTCGTTTAAACGAAGAGCATCCGCCACTCCCCAAAATACTGGCTGCTCTGCCGCTCGTTGTGCGAGGCACTCGGGCCGATTACTCGAACATCTCGTGGACGATTAGCGAGAAGTTCTTTCCCGCTTATCTTGCCCAGTGGGTCTTTGGCGACTGGCTACTCACGCACTGGAATGGGGAAGCGAAGGTGCTCGCGTGGGCGCGACTCCCCATGCTTCTTCTTACGCTTGTACTTGGATGGATTGTCTTCATCTACGCGCGTCAATTGGGTGGCGATTGGGCGGGGCTTCTGTGTCTCGCCGTATTTGTCAGCACGCCGGCATTTCTGACCTTCGGACCTCTTGTACTCACAGACATGGCGGTTACTTTGTTTTCGTTGCTTACCGTCTGGAGGTTTGCCGATCTCTGGCAGAATCCGACGAAAAGGAATGCGTTCCTGTTGGCGATGAGTTTTGCCGGTGCACTTCTTTCAAAATTCACCGCCGGAATCCTTTTATTTGTGTTCGTTGCTTTCTCTCTCTGTACGCGTTGGCTTCCCCTCCCGGGACAACCAGGTGACAAAGGGGAGGCGCGCGGCTGGCGGAAACTGCGCTGGAAACTGACTCGCCTCGGCATCTTTTGGGCAGCCATCACCGTTTACGTTTTCTATTTCATTTTCTCGATACGCCAGTCCACCAACGTTCTTTATCGGCTGGGTCACGGTCCTGCATGGATTCCGCTCCGCCGCCTGCTGATGCCTGCGTGGCTATACCTCCGCGGCGTTGGGCTGGTAGCCATCACTTCCAGCCGCCCCAGCTTTATCCTCGGGCACCCTTATCCGCACGGTGTGTGGTTCTATTATCCAGTGGTATTTGTTCTGAAGACCCCCATGGGATTTCTCGCGCTGCTGCTTTTTGTCTTGTTGCTTGCCCAGGTGGGTCGAAAACGCCTTATGCCAGCACACGAGCGAGCCATCCCAGAGGGTCAAGAATTCCACTGGCGCGCGATTTGGGTGTGCCTGATTGTGTTTCTGGCGTTTTGCATGCTCGGTCGCATGTCCATCAGCATCCGCCACTTCACCGTCCCGATCGTGATGTTGATTCTGTTGATTGCACCGCTACCTCCTCTGCTGGCAAGCCTGCGCACGACCGCGCCGCTCATGGGCACAGTCGCAAGTGCTATCGCCGCGATTTGTGCGCTCAGCTGTCTTTTCACAGCTGTGCGCGCCTATCCCTTCTACATGCCTTATATCAATTCCCTGGGTTTTGGGAAGCCAGCCTACACACTCCTCAACGATTCGAACGTCGATTGGAATCAGGCATTGCCGGAAGTGAAGCGTTTTGCCGAGACGCACGCGATCGAACACCTCAAAATCGACGAATACGGTGTGATAGAGGTTGCCGATGCGGTCCCGAATGCCGAAATATGGGATTGCCAGAAAGCCACGGCTGCCGACGCGGGATCCTGGGTTGTCGTGTCTGGCGCCAGCATGCTGGACGGGCACAATTGCGGATGGCTGCAACAATTCCCGATGCAATCAATCGCGGGCGGCAGCATGTACGCCATACAGCTGCCTGCGCAGATTCCGGTAGCCGGCAGCCCGGGAGGTCCCCCGTCACCCTCCGACTACCGCTTCATCACCGGCACGCCATATGACATGCAAGTTTATTTCATTACCGTCATTCGCGATCCTGAGAAGCTTCGCCAGGTTCTTGCGGAAATGCAGGTGCGCTTTCAAGAAGCCCGAGACGCGGCGAAAAAGAAATCTGCGGCTGGCAAGGACACCAAATAGCGTGGTTGATTGGGGGCGTGCAGGTAATGCATCCGCAGCACAGCGATTGACTCCCTGCATGGCCTCTTGTAACTTCGATGCACTGCGGAAACCGCAGGCTCAGGGGAGATTCCTTCCTCATTTAGAAATACCGCCCGGGACTATTAGCCGCGCCGAAAAAAAGGACGCGGACAGCGTGTGCCCGGCAATCGCCTAAGGAGACAACATGGGATTTGCGACGAACGCTATTCACGTAGGACAGGAACCCGATCCGTCGACCGGCGCGGTGGTCGCGCCGATCTACCAGACTTCCACCTACGTCTACGAAGAATTGGGCAAGGCCAAGGGCGGTTACGATTACGCCCGCACAAATCATCCCAACCGCAAAGCGCTGGAGCGCACGGTTGCGAAACTCGAAGGCGGACACAGCGCCTACGTCTTCACTTCAGGCATGGCGGCGATTGATTCGGTGTTCCGGTTGTTGCGCCCTGGCGATCACGTGGTACTTTCCGAAGCAGTGTACGGCGGCGTCTATCGCCTTTCGACTCAGCTCCTGGTGCACTTCGGTCTCGAATTCAGTTTCGTCGACACCACCGATCCGGCCGTGGTGCTGGGGGCGATGCGTCCTAACACGAAGATGCTCTATATCGAGACGCCCACCAATCCCACCATGCGTCTTACAGATATCGCGGCCATGGGCAAACTGGCGAATGAACGCCGCGCGACGCTCGTGGTCGACAATACTTTCCTCACGCCCTATCTTCAGCGCCCGATCGAACTCGGCGCTCACATCGTTGTTCATTCCATGACCAAATACCTGAACGGCCACAGTGACGCCACCGGCGGAGCTGTCGTCCTTACGCGACCGGAAGACGCGGAGAAGATTTACTTCATTCAGCGCTCTGCTGGAGCCGGACTTGCGCCGATGGACTGTTTCCTGGTCTCGCGGGGCATCAAAACTCTGGCGGTGCGGATGTTGCAGCACAACGCCAACGGCTTGGCCGTCGCGCGCCACCTTGACGCTCATCCGAAAGTTCGCAAAGTCTTCTTCCCCGGCTTGGCCTCGCACCCGCAGCACGATCTCGCCCGTCGCCAGCAAAAGGGTCCCGGCGCGATGCTGTCGTTCGATCTGGGTGCGGAAGACGCGGCGCGGCGTTTCCTGAATCAGGTGAAAGTATGCTCGCTCGCTGAGAGCCTCGGTGGGGTCGAGTCGCTCATCTCATTGCCGGCCCAAATGACCCACGCGTCGATGCCGAAAGAGGTTCGCGACCGGGTGGGCATCACCGAAAGCCTGGTACGACTATCGGTAGGCATTGAAGACATCGAAGATATTATTGCGGACCTGGATCAGGCTCTCCTCTACGTCTGACCTTGCTGATGGATCGCTGTTGCCTCATTCCGAACGGAGCCTGCGGAGTGAGGATCTCTGCCCCATCGCACGCCTTCTGGGTGATGAATCCCTCTTCTCGTTGGGGACCCGTAACCCGCTGCGAGGCAGCTACTCTGTTAGAGACTGCGCGATCCACGACAGATATTTCGAAGACCCACCCGAGATGAGAAGGGCGATGAACTCCGGCGTTTCGTAGGAATGCAGCCGGAGCACTTCCCTCTCCAGCGCCTGCAGTCGCGTTTTGCTGGTTTTGATGATCAGCAGACGTTCGCGGGATTTTTCCAGCTTGCCCTTCCAGCGATAAACCGACTCGACCGGCGCCGCGAGTATACTCACGCAAGCCGCCAGACGCTTTTTGGCGACCGTTTCCGCGATTTTCCGCGCCTCGGCGGCCGAACCGCACGTCACTAGCACGATATAGAACCGATCATCGCGAGCCATGGCAGATCGCTCCCGCCCGATTGTACACGACCACCTCCCTCGGGTACTTACCCTGCGAAAGGAAGGCAAATCCCGCTATCCAGCGATGGTGGCCGCTTGGACACTCCCTTCGCAGAAAGTCGCGTGTGGCCCCACTTTGGTGCCACAAAATTCCAAGTCGGAGTTAGAATTTGAATTGCCGATGAGTGTGCATCTACAAGAGACGAGGAGCAGTGCACGCCACTACGTGCCGCATCTTCTGGCGGTCTTTGTCGCCGTGCTCTTCCTTCATGATGTGTTCGGCACGCATGGCTTCGTGGCCATGCACCGCAAGCAGCAGGAAATTCAGAAAGTAAAAGCCGATCTGGACCGTCTGAACAAGGAAAACTCCGACCTCGAACAGGATGTAAAGAACCTCAAGACTGATCCGCACACCATCGAGAAGATTGCGCGCGAAGAGCTTGGCCAGGCCCGTCCGGGCGAAGTGATCATCAAGCTACCGGCGCCACCGCCGAGCGATTCTCAGCCGACAAAGCCTTAACGGCTCTCTTCTTATAGCGTGTCCGCCAGATTGACAGCCCCAGCATCGCAACGAAAATCACCAGCAAGCCCAGTGTCGCTTTGCGTATGGAAGAACCATGCTTGGGCAAGAACGAGAGTCGTCCATACACGAACTCAATGTGAACCCAATACACCAGCAGCGAGGTGGTTCCCAGTTGAATCACCGGGCTGAATCCCTTCTGCGCCCATCCCCATCGGCACCAGGCATAGACCAGCGACAAAATGACTAGCAAAACCCCGCAGCGAATGGCGAAGAAATTTGGATTGGAATGCCAGAAATCGTAAACGGTATAGAGGTGAATCGGCAACGCATCAAACAAGAGCGCCAGGATACAAATCAACAAGCCGGCCACGCCCACCCCCCCAAAAAACAAACCTTCGCGACGCCGCGCAAAGCCTGAGAACAGCGAAAAGCCAACCGCCAGACCCACAAACGCGAACGCGCACCACGGGAAGATCGGGAACAACCACGGCTGGGGTTGGTGGAATGTATGCACTCCGTTGATGTAGGACTCAATGGGCCACGGCAGCGCGTGCAGGCGCGAAGAGGTCCAAACCGGCGGAGTAGCCAGCGCGATCACCGCTGCCGTCACAAGTGCCGCGAACAAGCTCTGGTTGCGGGTGCCGCTCAGTTCGCCAGCCCCTGCGAACCAGCACATCACGCCCATCAAAATGATGGACAATCCCAACATGTTGAGGACGTCCACGCGCAACAAATCAGTCCATGGAACCCATTTGTAGCCGAGGACATATTCCTGGATTCGAAACAGGATGCCCAAGCCAAATATTTCCGCACCACGAAGGACAGTTTGCCTCGCAATCGCATTGCGAGTCATTCCCTTCTCGCGGGATCTTTGGGTCGTTAGCGCCACCGAGACGCCGGCAAGAAAGATAAAGAGCGGCGCGGGCAATGTTCCGCCGACTTGCGACCACCGGTAGAGTCGCGTTTGGTGGAGTTCGGGCCGCAACCACGAGTCGTAGCAATGCGCCTGAAACATCAGCAAGCACGCAAGGCCGCGCATCCAATCAATGTACGAAAGGCGTTTCACTTTGCAGATCTCACAGTTCAGCTTACCGTTTTTGGTTACAAGAGTTTCTATAATGGCGGGAGTGTTGTGTAAAGTTCACACCGGACGCTAAAGGGTTGAACGAGAGGATTGATGAGACAACTGAATGTCTGGGGGGGGCTGGGAATTTGGGCGTTCATCTGCTTTGGCGGAGGCATTTACGCAAGTTGGGAGGGATATGGAGGGCGCGGGTTCGCCGCAACGTTGACCGCCTTTGCGCTGCTGCTTCTTGTCATGTTGCTGTTTGCCGCGAAGGGGGTGGCCGAAAACCTCGCGCGTAGCATGGGACCCACCGCGGGCTTTCTGCTCGGCGCGTGTTTGTTCCTCACCTACATCGCTTACCTGCTGGGAACGGGTACATTTGCCATCGCTCGCGCAGGCGTAATGGCGGGGCTGGTTTTTGTCCCACTGGGGCTTGCGAGTTCAGCGGCCAAAGCAGCGGCGGGCGCGTGGCAAGATTTTGTGATCCTCGCGGGAGTATGGGTCTTCGTCAAGTTCAGCCCTTCGCATTGGCTGTGGCCCTATCCTGGAGGACGGCTGGCCTATGCCTTCACCGTGCTAGCGGCAGTGGGCGTGGCCCTGGCTACATTTGTCTTGGTTCGGCGGGTGAATGGCATTGGCTACTCCTTGGGGTGGGGCCGCAACTGGGGACTCTACGTTCTGGCAAGCTTCCTACTGTTCGCCTGCATCGCCATTCCTCTGGGACTGAAGATGCATTTCATCGTGTTCGCGCCGCAATGGGGTCACTGGAGTTCGTACCTCGGATTGTCACTCGCGATTTTGTTTTTCACCGCTTGGCCCGAAGAATTCTTGTTTCGCGGCTTGTTGCAGAACTTCCTATCCAAGGCATCGAAGAGCGACCTTGCCGGATGGTGGACCGCCTCTGTTCTCTTCGGTTTCTCCCATATCACCAATATGGGCTTTCCCAACTGGCGCTATGTGATTCTCGCCTCGCTCGCCGGCCTTTTCTACGGATGGACCTGGAGGAAGACCGGTTCCATCTTTGCTTCCGCCTTGGTGCACGGCGCCGTCGATGCAACCTGGCACTTCCTGTTTCATAGTTAGAATATTCACAACGACTATAAGCCGGCCGTATTCTGGCCATTAAATCGAGTTAAGTCGGTTTTCCGTTGGTGTTCTTCCTCCGGCGTGATAGGTTAGAAGTATCTAATTTTCAGGTCGCTGCGTCGGTTCGGGGGATTCCGGGGAATGATTCCAAGATTTTTCACTTACAACGCGTGTGTCATGCTCCGGGCCGCCTGCAAATTGCGGTTTACTTCCGTTCACGTTCCCATGCATTAAATCCTGAAAGCTGTCCCGAATTTGCAGTAAACCTCACGATCGATTTCAGCAGAAAGAAAGACCGGCCAACTATTTCCGCAAGCCGCTCTGTCCACCAGGTCAATTCCCCACGGCAGCTTTCTATCGCCTCCGCATAGGAAGTTCCCCGGCGGGCCAGTTCGCGAACCCTGCAGTTCGCATTCTATCGGCGTAACTCGAAAACTAATTTTTGGGGAGGATCTACCCGTGATCTATCGGAATTGTATGCGTGTTGTCGGTTTCCTGAGTCTGTCATTGCTTTGGGGATGGGGTCAGGCGGCACTCTCGCAAGCCCTGCCGCAAACAAGAATTGTCACAGAGGTACAGAATGAACAGCGACTAGCGGTGGAAGGAACAACTCCGGCGTTTGTAGCACTCAGCGCAGAGACGGGACGGCTGCCCGGAGGGCAAAACCTTGGCCGCATGATTCTGCAACTGACGGCGACGGACGAACAGGAGCACGCCGCCGAAAAGCTGGTGAGCGACCTTCACGACCCATCGTCAGCTTCCTTTCACAAGTGGCTGACGCCTTCAGAATTCGGGCAGAAGTTTGGGGTGGCCGAACAAGACGCAACGAAAGTTCAGCAATGGCTCGAAAGCCAGGGGCTAACGGTCCACGAAGTCTCGCAGAGCCGGCGCTACATTGTGTTCAGCGGAACGGTGTCCCAGGTTGAACACGCCTTTGCCACGCAGATGCACTCGTACGAATACAAGACCAAGAAATTCATCTCCAATTCCACTGACATCCAGATTCCCGCGGCACTTCACCCCGTTGTGCAGGGGGTCGTACGACTGCACAGCGATCCGCGCTCTGCAACGGCACACATGGGAACCAAGATTCATTTCAAGAAGGCCGGCTCGCAGTTCACGTTCGATGATGGGTCTCACTACATGACTCCCGCGGACTTCGCAAAAATCTACAATGTGCAACCACTTTATGATGCGGGAATAAACGGCACGGGACAGACCATCGCGATCGTCGGTCGCAGCAACATCGACGTGCAAAATGTGCGTGACTTCCGCAGCGTTCTGGGGCTTCCCGCGAACGATCCGGAGATCATCGTGAATGGCGACGATCCCGGGCAGAACAGCGATATGCAGGAGGCCATGCTGGACGTGACCTGGTCTGGCGCGGTCGCACCCATGGCGCAAATCAAGTTCGTGGTTTCCCAGAGCAATTTTTCCGACGGCGTCGATGTATCCGCCGCCTACATCGTGGATCACAATCTGGCGTCCATCATGAGCACCAGCTACGGTTCCTGCGAAGACTCACTGGGAAAAGTACAGAATGCGTTCTACAACACTCTTTGGAAGCAAGCAGCGGCCCAAGGCATCACCTCGTTCGTGTCTGCTGGTGACAATGGTGGTGCCGCATGCGACTCCCCCGGCAGCGGCCTTTTTGCCTCTAATGGACTGGCCGTGAACGGCCTTTCCTCCACGCCGTACAACGTTTCCGTGGGTGGGACGCAATTCGACGACACGGATAATCCCAGCGCCTACTGGGGCACCGTGGCAAATACCGATCCGATTACAGGTCTCTCCGTGTTCAGCTACATTCCAGAAAAGGTCTGGAACGAAAGCAGTAACGATCCCAACGCAGTCGGACTTTGGGCCGGAAGCGGTGGCGCGAGCAAGGTCTACGCCAAGCCCAACTGGCAGGCAGCGCCTGGAGTTCCCAACGATGGCAAGCGAGACATTCCGGACTTCTCTCTCGCGGCGGCTCTCCACGACGGCTATTTGGTCTGTCTCTATGGCTATTGCAGTCTGGGTGATTACTTCTTCGCGTTTGGCGGAACTTCCGCCTCCAGCCCAGCGGCAGCCGGAATCATGGCTCTCGTCAATCAAAACCTCGGGGGACAACCGCAGGGCATCGCTAACTACGTGTTCTACAAGTTGGCGTCAATTCCGGGCGTGTATCACGACACAATCAAGGGAGACAACAAGGTACCTGATCCGTTGGGGCAATTTACGGTTGGCTATTCCGCGGTTCCCGGCTACGACCTGGCTACCGGACTTGGTTCCTTTGACGCTACGGCGCTCGTGAACAATTGGCAGAAGGCCGCAACCGCGATCGGTTCGACCACTACACTCGCGCTGGGCAACGGACAGGGTACGACTGTTGTTCACGGCTCGCCGATTAACGTTCGCACAACGGTGAAGTGCGGCAATGGAAGTTCGTGCACCGCACCGACCGGCGCCGTTTCCCTGCTGGCCACCTCTTCGACTGGCGACGCCATCGGCTCAGGAGTCGGGCAACTGAACCCCGGAACCTCAGCAAGCACTGCCAACATTCAAACGCGCACAGTACCTGGTGGCTCCATGACGATTACCGCCCGATACGGTGGCGACCGCCAATACTACGCGAGCACTTCCGGCCCCGTGAATGTAAGCGTCACGCCGGAGCCGAGCACCACGTACCTCGGCATCATTTCCGGCGGATACATCACCACTGGCGCGATCAGCGTCGGATACGGCCTGCCAGTCCCGCTGGGTGTCGCGGTTGCCGGCAATTCCGGCTACGGGTACCCCAGTGGCGGAATAAGCTTGTCAGCGGATGGCCAACCCATCAGCCCGGCAAGGTACGATTACAATTCCGGCATGTGGGGCACGTACGACATCGTGCTGAACTACGGCGAGAAATCCACGCTTCTGACTCAAGGAAGCAATCCAACCAGCCAGTCCAGCAGCATTTCTACGCTGGCGCCCGGACTTGCTGCAGGTCAACACCAACTCGCGGCCAGCTATGCAGGCGACCCCAGTTTTGGACCGAGCGCCGCCCATTACAGCTTTTCTGTAACCAAGGCCGACTCCATGTTCCAGGACTTCTTCCCGTTGGGATCGCTTGTTGCCAATGCCCCCATCACTCTCAGTGGCCAAATCGGCCTAGTGAATGGTGGGTTTGCTGCTTACGGTGGCACAGTGACCATCTCAGACGTCACGGGTCCGAAGCCCGTCGTTCTGGGCGTAGGAACCGTCGACAGCAATGCGTACGGCAGCTTTCCTGTGACCGTCACGTTCACGACCGTGGGCACGCGGCTGATTCGCGCGGACTATAGTGGTGATGCCAACCTGAATCCGACGTCGTCGACTTACCACATGCCCATACCGGCAAACTCCGCGTCCAACATCTCGCTGAGTGCCGATCAGAGCACTGTGATGGCTGGCCAACGCGTCACGTTGTCTGCCCTTGTAAGCTCGGACATTCGCCTTTACGTTCCGGTCGGCAAAGTCACGTTCCTCGATGGGACGGCCGTCATTGGCAGCGCTGCCCTCGATGGCACCGGCACAGCTAACCTCGTGCTGACTACACTTTCAGCGGGCACTCACAACATTTCGGCCAGTTTTCCTGGCGATAGCGTTCTAACCCCATCTGTCTCCTCTCCAATTACCGAGCAGATCTCGGACTACATGGTTCAGGTTTTCCCAGGAACCGTATCCGTCCGCGAGGAAACGAACGGCGTTGTTTCCGTCAACCTTGTTCCACTAGGGGGCTTCAGCCAGCCGGTTCAACTTTCTTGCGGATCGCTGCCGGCGACCTTGAGCTGTACATTCAACAAAACGAGCGTCGCGCTCGACGGTGTGACTCCATCGGTCGTCACTCTCACTGTGGCGTTCAGCAAAAAACAAGCCAGCAACTCTGGTGTGAACCGTTGGCAAGCCGCAGCGGCGAGCATTGCACTCGCTGGTTTGCTGCTGCCGCTCGGCATGCGCCGCCGCTGGAAGACCACGTTCGCCATTTTCTGCCTGCTGGGCGTTGCACTTTGCGGCGTTGGTTGCGGTTCCGTGTCCACTTCGAACTCCGAGCCCTAACCCCAGCTCGAACCCAAGCGCTGACAGTAAGAAACCTCACTCATCCACGATCGTCGTGACGGCCACGTCTGGCACAGGCAGTGCTGCCATGACAAGGTCAACCCCACTAACGGTCACACTCGGCAACAACAACTAAGCTAAGCTAGCATGACACGGGCAGGCGCCCCGGAACATCGGGGCGCCTGCGCTTTTCTTTTGCCCTCGAACTAGGTTCCGTTTTTTGGCGGGTGGCCTACCCTTTCGGTTTTTGAAAGGGTTGGGTCCGCTCTTCTCTCGCATTACTCTGATCGATGCTCGAACGGCGAGCGGCCGACTGAGTAGTGCAAAACACCCGGCGCTGTGGTATGCCTCTCGCCACTCGCCGGCTTGCCCTGAACCTCCCTTTGTTTCCGCTACCTACGCAAAAACAGGGGTAGTGGCTTGATATATATTTAGTTACGTTAGTTAATTTTACACTTTAATTTGTCGGCGCGCCGACATTTAAAGGAAGGGAAAAATCAGGAAGATGCGGATGAACAGAATCGCCAGCTAGCTGAACCACTCGCTGCGGTACGCCAACCACCAACTGAAAGCGAGAAGCGGAATCGTGGCGCCAACAGCCCACCAGAACGGTAGAAGCAGATCGGCCGCAAGACCTAGAACCGTGAAAGTCCCCCAGAAGATCTTGCGTTGCATGGATCCAGTCTAACTGAATTGCTGAGCGCTAGTCCGCTAGCTTCAGTTTCTCCAGATAGGCGTTGTAAGCAGTCTTCACGCGCGCCGGATCAGCAGCAGAAGTGGGGTGGTCCATGAGGAGGGTAACGAACTGATCCATGGCCTTATCAATGTCCTCAAAGAGTGCGTGGTTCGTTTTGGAAAGTGCCATATCGCCGCCGTAGTCTTCACCCTTGTCCCAGGTGCGTTCGAGGACTTTCGCGAGAGCGGCTGCGGTTGCATACTCGCCCTTTTGAGAAGCGGCGTAGGCAACTTGTGCTAAGGCACGGTACGGTCCCATCTTGTTGTTGTCCACGCCAGCGGTTTGCGGGTTCTTGCGTTCTTGTGCCACAGAGATCGAAGTCAGCGCAGCCGACAGAAAGATTGCCAGGGCAACCGGGAAGATCCAGCGCCGCGAACTACCTGAGCGAATGGCCATGTTGATCCTCACTTCTCGCCTGTTCAGGAGCGGGTAAATCCAGCTGACGTTGAGTCGGGTGAAGCAATGACGACCTGTAGAGAGGATAAAACGACTTTGCTTCTCTTGGGCGCGAGGTAGCGCAAGAGTCAATAAGAAAAAGGCGACGCTGAACGGCAGGTCCAAGTGTCAGGTCAGCTCGCGGAACTGGCCTTTAGTTGGCATTTGGGATACAAACAGTGGATTGCAATGCGCTGATTTGGCGGAGGGATCGATGGCGAAAGAAAGCCCGTTGAGTTCTACACGCGGTTTTCGCGTGCGCACCTACCAAGCCGACGATGTGATGGTCGTGGAGTGCGAGGGTCGGCTAATAAGCGACAATGCTCCATTGTTACGCATGGAAATCAAGGACCTGGTGCCGCTTCACCCGCGCATCGTGCTGGATCTGAAGCAAGTTCCGCAGATGGATAGCGCTGGCCTGGGTTTGCTTGTGGGGCTTTATGTGACGGCACGGACACGGGGTTGTCGTCTGGAATTGATAAACGCCAACGAAGCGATCCGCAAACTGTTCAGTGTCACCAACGTTCTTTCGCTCTTCGAGCCAGCCGGCCGGCATTACGGCAAGACGATTTAGGCCCGCATCGTTCCTGACAGAGTGGGACCATGCGCATGTTCAGGAAGACTCCTGGTGCTTGTCAGGAATCCTGAATGTATATACACAATCATACACAATGTATATGCAAAGAGGGGCAGCATGGCAATCGCAAGAGTATTCAAATCGGGGAACAGCCAACCAATGAGAAAGAGTTTCGCCGGGTTCGTGGACTAAAAGTTCAGAACTGGGCGAAATAGCACGGCTCGAGCCGCAAGCCGCTAACGGACAACGCCCGCGAGGGGCGACGAGGCGGAAGCGTAGAGGCGCTTGGGCATGCGGCCCGCGTTGAAGGCTTTGCGGCCGGCCGCCACGGCATCGCGCATGGCTTCGGCCATCAATACGGCGTCGGCGGCTTCGGCGATCGCCGTATTCATCAGCACGCCATCGGCACCGAGTTCCATTGCGACGGCCGCGTCGGAAGCTGTGCCCACGCCGGCGTCAACAATCATCGGCACTTCTGTGATGCGTTCGCGGAGGATGCGCAGGTTGGCTGGATTCTGAATGCCCAGTCCGGAGCCGATCGGCGCAGCCAGCGGCATCACCGCAGAAGCTCCGGCGTCAATCAACTTGCGAGCTGCAATTAGGTCGTCGTTGGTATAGGCAAGGACGATGAATCCTTCCTTCACCAGCACCCGCGTGGCTTCAATAAGCTGCTCGGTATCAGGAAACAATGTTTGCTGGTCGCCGATGACTTCCAATTTAATCCAATTCGACAAACCGACTTCACGCGCCAACCGCGCTGTGCGGATGGCTTCGTCCGCTGTATAGCAAGCCGCCGTATTTGGCAGAATAAAAATCTTCTCGTGGTCGATATAGTCGAGCAACGATTCTTTGGACTTGTCCGTCAGATTCACCCGGCGAACAGCAACGGTGACCATGTCCGCGCCCGAAGCGGCATGGGCGCGAGCCATTTCCTGAAAGCTGCGGTACTTCCCTGTTCCAACGATGAGGCGAGAATTGAACGCGCGGCCTGCGATGACCAGTTGGTCTGACATGTCTGTGTCTCCAGGGGGAATTGTAGTCCCTGGGAAGGCAGCGGGACAAATGTTGAATGATCACCTGAGTGTCTGCCGCGGCGCACCTCGGCGGAACCACCCTGGGCTTTGAAGCTCCGCCTCGCCAGACGCAAACAAAACAGGAATCGCCCAATCAGGCTTGCAGGTGGGCTTCGAGGAACCAGAGGTCCTTGTCGAGTTCACGAGTCAGTGTTGTGAACAGATCGCAGGTGATGGCATCGCCGAGATCATTGGCTTCCTGCACTGCGGTGCGCAGCGCGTTGGCATGATGCGCCACGTTATGCACCAGAAATTTCAGCATGGACGGGCCGTCAGACGCCGTCAGATCCGCTTCCTTCAAGCCGGATTTTGCGGCGGCCTCGCGGGCAGTGCCGTTGGCTACACCGCCGAGAGTTGTGACACGCTCGGCCAGCGAATCAGTCTGATCCTCCAGGTGAGACGCGATAGAATCGAAGAGTTCGTGCAACTGAATGAAATGCAATCCCTTCACGTTCCAGTGAGCCCACTTCACCTGCGAGCGCAAATCGAAGCTATCAGCCAAGCGCGCGTTGAGCAGGGCGATGATAGCCTGCCGATGTTCGTGCGGTGCGCCAACACTTGACGGATAGGTGCGAGATGTTGCGACGGCTGCCTTAGCCATAGGGACCTCCTAAGAAAGAGTGCAATCTAACGGATGAGATGGCGACAAAAACAAAAACGATACAAATTTCTGGCGAAAACGACCAATTCCCGGCCCTTCGGCGAGCCCAACGTTAATTTAACGCACTCAGATCAGGGTTAATCCTGCGTGACAGGCCGCGGTTCAACAACGTCGGAGTAAAGTTTGGCGATCAAATCGTTGAATTGTTTTTCGACGACCCGGCGCTTCAACTTCATAGTAAACGTGAGGCTGCCGCTATCGAACGTAAAGTCGTCGGGCAACAGAGCGAAGCGCTTGATGTTTTCATACTGCGCCAGATGCGTGGTCAACCGGCTGACTTCGTTTTCAATCAAGGCATAAGCGCTGGGATGCGCAGCAAGTTCCGCATGGGAGGAGAACTTCAGCCCCTCTTCCGCAAGCCTGGCAGAGACGGTGGTGGGGTTTGGCACAATCAGCGCCACAACGAATTTCCGCTGGTCCCCAACCACCATAGCGTTGAGGATGTACGGGCTGGTCTTCAATGCATTTTCGATCGGCTGCGGCGCAACAAATTTCCCTCCCGCGGTCTTCAGAAGATCCTTCTTGCGGTCGGTGATGAAGAGATAGTTGTCCTTGTCCAAATAACCGATGTCGCCGGTCTTAAACCAACCGTCCTCCGATAGAACATCGCGGGTAGCTTCCGGCGCTTTGTAGTAGCCCTGCATAACGCACGGACCCGTTGCCAGAATCTCACCGTCATCGGCGATGCGAATCTGGACGTTGGCAATGGGCCGGCCGCTGCTGCCAACACGGTTTTGGGGATAGTTTGAAGTCAGAACCGGAGAAGTTTCGGTGAGCCCGTAACCCTGATAAATGGGAATACCGATAGCCCAAAAAAATTCCGCCATTTCTTTGGAGAGTGGGGCGCCACCGGACATCACAATCCGCAACTTCCCGCCTGTCCCTGCGCGAATTTTGGAGTACACGAGTCTGTCGGCAATCGCCCACTTGAGCTTTACACGCAGGCTCGCGCTTTTTTCGCCGCAACGCCAACCGGCAGCCTCGCGCGCGGTCTTGATGGAGAAATTGAAAATCTTGCGCTTCGCGCCGGTGGCTTTGCTTCCCTGCTCCATCAAGCGCGCATAGATTTTCTCAAAGAAGCGCGGAACGGCCGCCAGGATCGTGGGATGAACTTCCAGGAGTGCCTGCGCGACGTTTTCGACCACCTCGACGTAGGCCACGGGACATCCTTGAAAGAGATAGACATAGTCGAGCATCCGCCCATAAACGTGCGCCAAGGGCAGAAACGATACCGCCAGATCCTGCTCGGGGTTGAGGGTGAATTCCACGGTGTCCGTGACATTCGAGCTGAAATTGTTGTGGGTCAGCATCACCCCTTTTGGCTCGCCGGTTGTTCCTGACGTATAGATGAGAGAGGCCAACTGAGTGGGAAGGACTTGAGCGACGCGAAGGCGGTAGGCGGCGATTTCCGCGTGGCCGGTCGTCGCAATCAGGGTTTCGTAACGCAAGAAATCGGCAGGCAGGGTGTCGCCCACATGTGCCACGATCACCTGTTGCAGTTCTTTGAGCTGGTCTCTGATGTTTAGGAGTTTCTCGAGTTGAGCGGCACCGGAAATAAAGAGCACCTTTGCGCCGGCGTGATTCAGGATGTAGCAGGTGCGGTCGGGCGACTCATTGAAGTACACCGGCACTGTGACGGCTCCCGATCCGCTGATAGCAAAATCGGCGGTATGCCATTCCGGACAATTTGGAGCAAAAAGGCCAACGCGGTCGCCAGGTTTCACGCCGAGTTCCACGAACGCATAGGCCAAGCCAGCGACGCGGCGCAGAAACTCCTGAGAAGAAACAGCTTCCCATCTACCGTTGCGGCGCACCATTTGAGCTCGCGCAGAAGGGTGGTCATCGACGGCCCGAAGGAATCGTGAAGGCAGGGTTGGATAAGCCATGCAATTTTTGAATGTACCCTAGTCAGAAATTTGGTGCAATGTGCCCGTAAAGAGTTGGCTGCGTGCTTGTGCGATTTGGTAACCCAGGGCAGCAAACCGCACCTTCTTATAGTAATTGACCCGGACCGTTCCCGGTTTTCGCGCGGGAGAAGAGCTGAGTTAAGATGGGGGCCTAGGAGCTATTCCATGAGCACATCGACGTCGGTGATGAATGATCCGGCGGTCAGCCGCGGACCCTTTCGTGCTCCGCGCGGAACGGAGATTTCCTGCAAGGGTTGGCAACAAGAAGCGGCGCTGCGGATGCTACTGAACAATCTGGACCCGGAAGTGGCAGAGAAGCCGGAGGACCTGGTTGTCTATGGAGGAACGGGGAAAGCGGCGCGAAATTGGGACTGCTTTCATGCCATCGTGAAGTCGCTGCGAGCCCTGGAAGGAGATGAGACGCTGCTTGTCCAGTCCGGCAAGCCTGTGGCGGTTTTCAGGACCCACGACTATGCGCCGCGCGTGTTATTGTGCAACTCCAACCTGGTGGGCCAGTGGAACAATTGGGAAAAGTTCAACGAGCTGGACCGCGCCGGCCTGATGATGTACGGCCAGATGACTGCTGGCAGCTGGATCTACATCGGGACACAGGGAATTCTGCAGGGCACCTTTGAGACCTTTGCTTCCGCCGCGCAACAACATTTCGGAGGCACACTGGCAGGAAAGCTGGTGGTGAGCGGCGGAATGGGAGGGATGGGTGGAGCGCAGCCGCTGGCGGCCACGATGAATGGCGGAGCGTTTTTGGGAATCGACGTCGACCCGGAGCGCATCAAGCGGCGCGTCAAAACGGGCTATTGCGACGTGATGGTGACATCGCTCGACGAAGCCCTGCGCATCTTGAAGAACGCGGTGCGCAAGGGAGAAGCAACCTCCGTCGGTTTGGTTGGCAATTGCGCGGACCTGATTCCCGAACTGGCGAAACGCGGCGTCGTGCCCGATGTTTTGACCGACCAGACCAGCGCTCACGACCCCATCGGTGGATATGTTCCGAACAAGATGACGCTGGAGCAAGCAATCGCGCTCCAAAAAACGGACCCGCAGGAATACCGCAAGCGCTCCATCGCAGCAATGGGCGAACATGTTCAAGGCATGTTGGAACTGCAAGAAACTTGGCGCGGTAACTTTCGATTACGGCAACAACATTCGGACGTTTGCCCACCAGGCAGGGGTAAAGAATGCGTACGATTTCCCGGGCTTCGTTCCCGCCTACATTCGGCCACTGTTCTGCGAAGGCAAAGGACCGTTTCGGTGGGCGGCGCTTTCCGGTGAGCCTTCCGATATCGCTCGAACTGACCGGCTGGTCCTGGAAATGTTTCCCCAGAACGAACATCTGAAGCGCTGGATCACCATGGCGCAGAAGAAAGTGAAGTTTCAGGGTTTGCCTTCGCGGATTTGCTGGCTGGGCTATGGCGAACGCGACAAGTTTGGACTGGCGCTGAATGATCTGGTGGCCAAGGGCGAACTGAAGGCGCCGATCGTGATCGGGCGGGATCACCTGGATTGCGGGTCGGTGGCATCTCCGTACCGGGAAACGGAATCGATGAGAGACGGTTCTGACGCGATTGCGGACTGGGCGCTGCTGAACGCACTTGTGAATACGGCGAGCGGCGCGTCCTGGGTTTCTATCCATAACGGCGGCGGCGTGGGGATAGGGTACTCGCAACACGCCGGACAAGTTACCTGCGCCGATGGCACCAAAGAGATGGCCAAGCGCATCGAACGTGTATTGACGAACGATCCCGGAATGGGGGTAGTTCGCCACGTCGACGCCGGCTACACCGAGGCAATCGATTTTGCCAACAAGGCGGGCGTGAAGGTGCCAATGTTGTAGGGCCAGACGAGACGTCGAGGAGCGGACGATGTACACAATATTCGGTGCAACAGGAAATATCGGATCGGTGATCACCCGGATTCTGCTGGAGAAAGGCGAACAGGTACGTGTGGTTGGCCGCAATGCCCGCAAATTGCAGAGGTATGTGCAAAACGGTGCCGAGGCGTTTGTCGGCGATGTCGCAGACGAAGCGGCAATGGCGCAAGCGCTGAGCGGGGTTCGCGCGGGGTTCCTGATGATCCCGCCGAATCCAACCTCGCCCGACTACCGTGCAGAGCAAGAGCGCGTGAGCGATTCGATCGCAGCCGCTGTGAAGAAATCTGCGCTGCACTATGCCGTGAACCTCAGCAGTTTTGCGGCGCACGCGGAAACGGGAACCGGTCCTATTTCGGGGCTTCATCGCTTTGAGAAAAAACTGAATGCTATCGAAAAGCTGAACGTCCTGCACTTGCGTCCGGTCTACTTCTTCGAGAACCATCTGAACAGCATCAATATGATCCAGATGATGGGAATGATCGGCGGAGCCTTGAAAGCGGATTTGCCCATGCCGCAGATTGCCACGCGAGATATCGGCGCTTACGCCGCCGAGCGACTGCTCAAGCTGGACTTCAACGCGAAACACACTCGCGAACTGCTAGGGCAGCGCGACTTGAGCATGAAAGAAGTCGCTAGCGCGATTGGCGGTGCGATTAGCAAGCCGGATTTGCGGTACGTGCAATTCCCTTATGACCAGGTCGAGCAGTTTCTCCTGCAAATGGGCACACCGGCAAAAACGGCGTCGTACTTCATCGAAATGTTCCGCGGGATCAATGAAGGAATCGTCGTGGCTACGGAGCCGCGATCGCCAGGAAATACCACGACGACTTCGATCGAGACCTTCGTGAAAGAGGTCCTTCTCCCGGCTTATCAGGGCCAGGCCGTCGGCGCGTGAATGCAAAGCGTTGTTGAATCTGCCAGAATAGCAACACGTTGAGTGACAGCCTACTGATCACAGGTGCTTCCCAGCTTTTGACGCTGAGAGGCGGAGGTCCGCGTAGGGGCGCCGCTCTTTCCAAGCTCGAGATGATCGAAGATGGAGCGGTGCTGGTGTGCGACGGTCTGATCATTGCGGCCGATACGCGCGCACGGGTCGAATCGCGCAAAGATGCCCGGCAGGCAGAGAAGATTGATGTTGGCGGTCGCGTGATTCTCCCAGGATTTGTGGACTCGCACACTCATCTGGTCCATGCAGCGAGCCGCGCCGAAGAATACGAACTGAAAATCCAAGGGGTCAGCTACGAGGAAATCGCAAAGAAGGGCGGCGGCATTCTGAATTCGGTGAAGCGCCTCCGGGTCGCCACTTCCGATGCTCTGAAACGCCGAGCGCTTGGCGCGTTACAGGAGTTCGCCTCGTACGGAACGACGACGGTCGAGGCCAAGAGCGGTTACGGGTTGGACGTTGCGAGCGAACTCAAGATTCTGCAATTACACCGCGAGTTAAACCGTGTGCAGCCGCTGGAAATCGTTTCGACATTCATGGGCGCGCATGTCGTGCCCGCCGAGTACCGCGTCAGTCCTGATGGGGCGGAACGCTATGTCGAACTCTTGACGGAACAGCTGCTGCCGGAAGTGGTGAATGAGGGCCTGGCCGAGTTTTGCGATGCGTTTTGCGATCGTGGCGCCTTCACGCGTTCGCAATCGAAGCGAATCTTGAGTGAAGGCAAACAACACGGGCTCGCGCCGAGAGTGCACGCCGAGCAGCTATCGCGAACGGGAGCAGCGCAATTGGCGGTGGAACTGGAGGCGGCAAGCTGCGACCACCTCGAGCATATCAACTCGACCGATATTCGTCGCCTGGCGAAATCACGCACCGTAGCCACGCTGCTCCCGGGCTGCGATTTCCATCTGGGCTGGAAGAAATATGCTCCGGCACGAAAGCTGATCGATGCAGGCGCAATCGTGGGCCTCGCGACCGACTACAATCCGGGTACTTGCCCGACCGTGAGCATGCCCATCATCCTGTCTCTGGCGTGCACGCAATTGCGCATGACGCCGGCCGAGGCGATTGCGGCCGCTACGATCAACGCCGCTTTTGCCTTGCGGCGCGACAATCGGATTGGATCCCTGGAAGCGGGGAAACAAGCGGATCTCGCGGTCTTCGCAGTGGAGGATTTCCGGGAAATTCCCTATTATTTTGGAATGAACCGCTGCTGGATGACAATGAAGCGCGGCGAGATCATTCACATGCAGGATTGAAGTAGAAGGATTTTGAATGACGCGGTGTTCTTGCGCGCATTCCTGAGGCGGAAGCTGACGATGAAACGATTGATAGAATGCGTGCCGAATTTCTCGGAGGGACGAGATCCCGCGAAGGTGGATTCGATCGTCCAGACGATGAGCAGCGTCCCCGGCGTCTATGTTCTCGATCGCGAGATGGATGCTGACCACAACCGCTGCGTCATCACCCTGGCGGGTGACCCCGAAGCCGTTGCGGAAGCTGCCATTCGTGGAACGGGCCGCGCGATGGAACTGATCGATATGAATCATCACGCTGGAGCGCACCCGCGCGTCGGCGCGACCGACGTAATTCCGTTCATTCCCATTGAAGGAGTTACCATCGAAGACTGCGTGGCACTGGCACGCCGTGTCGGCAATGAAATCTGGAAGCGGCACCGTATCCCGATTTTTTTCTACGAAGCGGCGGCAACCCGGCCGGACCGCGTCAATCTGGAAAACGTGCGCCGAGGCCAGTTTGAAGGTTTGCGCGAAGAGATGAAGAAGAACCATGACCGTCAACCGGACGTCGGGGAACCGAAACTGCATCCCACGGCCGGAGTGACGGTAGTGGGCGCGCGGAAATTTCTGATCGCCTACAACGTGAATCTGAATACTTCCGACATCAGCATCGCCAACAAGATCGCAAAAGCTGTTCGTTTCTCCAGCGGCGGGCTGCGCTACGTGAAATCGATGGGTGTCGAACTGAAGGCGCGCAACCTGGCACAAGTCTCGATCAATCTCACGGATTTTGAGAGCACGCCCATGCATCGGGTCTACGAGATGGTGAAACGCGAGGCTGCACGTTACGGAGTGCTGCCGGTCGGCAGCGAAATTGTGGGCCTGGTTCCCAAGAAGGCCATTGAGATGGCGGCGGATTTCTTCCTACAACTGGAGAATTTCTCTCCGTCGCAGGTGTTTGAGAACAAATTGTCGACCGTCCTAACGGGCGCACCGGCAGAGTCAAAAGAAGGAAAATTAGCTAGCCTTGCCCGTCCGTTCCTCGAGGCGGTAGCCGAACCTGCCGCCACGCCAGGAGGCGGGAGTGTGGCGGCGCATGCGGCGGCGATGGCCGCGGCGCTGGGACAAATGGTTGCAGGATTGTCTCGTAAGAGGAAATCGCAAATATTGCACGTCGAAAAACTCTCTGAGCACCTGGACGCGCTGCGCAGAACGACCGAGGATCTCGCAACAGCTATCGACCGCGATGCTTCTTCTTACGACGCCGTGATGGCTGCGTTCAAGCTTCCGCAAGGAAGCGCGGAGGAGACGGAGAAGCGTGAACAAGCTATGCAACAAGCGACCAAGGGCGCCACCGAGGTCCCTCTGGAAGTCGCTGAAAAGGCTGTGGCGCTACATGAACGCCTGGTACAACTGGAAGCGATTGCCGCCGCATCCATGAAATCAGATTTACGTGTGGCGCGTCTAATGGCGGTAGCGGGCGCGAAAGGTGCCATCGCGAACGTAGAGATTAATCTGGATGGCCTGAAAGACCCGACGTATGTGGCCTCCGTGAAAACCCGGGTTGACGAACTGCGCAAACGCCTGGGTTAGTAACTGGCCAGTGTCGTAGAATAGAGTTTCTGCCCTGCCCCCTTTGAAAGGAGCATTTCATGAAGTGTATGGCGAAAACGGTACGGATTCTGGCGGCGTGTGCCGCATTGGTTCTGGTTTGTGCAATGCCCAAACCCGTGAGAGCCGGTGGCATCGGGGCCGACACCATTGGGCTGTTTCCCAAAGAAGTGGGCGAGTTTGCGTATGCTGACCTGAAGAAAGCTCGCACCATGAAATGGTATCCCGCTCTGCAGGAACAGATGCTCCCCGAAAGGTTCCGGCAATTTGAGAAGTTCTTGGCCTCTGCGGGAGTAGACCCGAATAGCCAAGTGGATGAACTGGCGTGGGGGCTGGTTCCCGAGTCCATGGCAAAACAACAGGGCGGGGGCGCCACGGACATCCCGTCGAGCGAGATGATCGTAGGGATCGCCATGGGCAGTTACAATCCGGATTCAACGGAGGCTTATTTCAAGCAGCGAAAGCTCGCGACAAGCAATGTTCGCGGGTTCACGCTGTATGCGTTCGGGTCGGGCTCCGGGCCGAATGACCTGTTCTTCTTTTTTATCGATTCCAGCAAGGCTGCTTTCGGCCATCGTCAACTTCTGGAGAAGATGATTGAGATTCGCTCCGGGGGGCAGGACGGCCTGTTGCGCAACGACAAGATGTACAACCTAATTAACGAGGCCAATGGCTCGGGCATGGTTTGGGCCGTCCTAGATCCCGCTTACACGCGGCTGGCGCTCGGGCAACTCGCTCCGGAAGTCCAGCAGTTTCCTGAAGCGGCAAAACTCATCCAGAACATGCAATCGATGATTATCACGGCCAACGCCGGCAGCGGTATCGATGGAAAATTTCAAGCGGTATGTGGTTCCTCAGGGGACGCCAACACGCTGAGCCAATTGATGCAGGCCGGTTTGCTATATAAAAAATATCAAGCCAATAAAGACAATCCAGAACTGGGACAGCTTCTCGATCAGGCCAGTGTGTCTCCTTCTGGCGACCGTGTGGTAATCCACATGAGTGTCAGCGACGATCAGATGACCTCGCTGATCAAGAAAAACACGTTTGCCTTCAAATTGTAAGTGTAGTTGTGGAGCGGACCTTGAGGTTACCCGGTGTGTGAACCGTTCCCGAGAAACTTGATCAGACGCATTCGCGCGGAATTTTCCAGGAACTCGCAGTGCACTTCGTCGACGCCCGGCAGCGTTGGCTTTTCGTTCCCTTCCGGGTTCTCTTTCCCTGGGACAGAAAGATCGATTTCCAGACGATCTTCGTATCGCAGCAGGATAACTTCGCAACTGGTCGCCGAACGCTGGCAGTGGAAGCAGTGCTTGCAGGCTAACATAACCGACTCCTGCAAATTGAGAATCGCCTCATTCGCTAAACCGGCATTGTCCGCGAAATATCGGGCTACACCTCCGGCGGCAGCGGCCAGACGTACGTCCGCATCCATCTGAAGAAGAATCGTCTGGGGGTAGGTCGGCACGGTTATTGGCTACTGGCTAAAGCGACATCACAAGCTTCGCGGCAATCCGGACAATAATACAACCCATCGACGCATAGGCGGACATTGTTCTGGCCTTTGCAGATGGTGCAGTACTTTTCACAAGTGCAATAGGTCTCGGACTTGTCACACTGCATGCAGACGACTTGCTGCCGGGCAACCATGTACACCTCCGAGAAAAACTGTACCTGACCGGTAGTATACCGGCAAGAGTGACCTGGACTGGAAGTCTCTAACTGCTAAGCGGCCCCATTCCCACATGTCATCGACGGCATATTTTGACGCTACCTGCCTCGCATGCTAACATCCCTTTTTGCCCGAGCAATCGGAATGGACTCCGGAACCTCTCCTATAAATTCGGCACCTCGCAAAACACCTTTGAACGCGGTGCATCGCGGGTTAAAGGCGAAAATGGTGAATTTTGGCGGCTGGGACATGCCGGTGGAGTATCCATCGAGCGGCGGACTGGTCGCGGAGCATAAAACCGTGCGTAACGGTGTCGGCCTGTTTGACGTCAGTCACATGGGCGACATTCGGGTCCGAAACGGAAAACATCCGGGTGGCGCGCTCGCCGCGGTTCAGCACATCACGATGAACGACGCCTCGAAGTTGGCGATTGGCCAGGCGCACTATTCGGCAATGCTGTATCCCGAAGGCACGTTCGTGGACGACGTTATCGTGCATCGGCTGGGCGAGGACGATTTCCTGCTGGTGATCAATGCCGGCACGCGAGAGAAGGATATCAACTGGGTACGGGAGAATACCAAGGGGTTTGATTGCCGAGTGGAAGACCTGAGCGATGCTTATACACAACTGGCGATTCAGGGACCGAGAGCCCGCGACGTTCTGCGCAAACTCACGGATGCCAATCTGGATGCGGTGAAGAATTACTGGTTCATTCACGGCACCGTCTGCGGGCTTGCGAACACGCTGATCGCCAGAACCGGGTACACAGGCGAAGACGGCTTCGAGATTTATATACCCTCCGAGGTCGCCACCAGTGAACGCGTCTGGAGTGAAGTGCTGAAAGCGGGAAAAGAGTTCGGCATCGTGCCCTGCGGGTTGGGCGCGCGCAACACCCTGCGCCTGGAATCGAAGATGGCGCTTTACGAGCACGAGATCAGCGACAAGATCAACGTGTGGGAAGCGGGACTGCATCGCTACTGCAAGATGGAGAAGGGCGAGTTCATCGGGCGGGCGGCGCTGGAAAAAGCACGCGTCACTGGACTTACCAGAACACTCGTCGGGCTCGAGATGATTGATCGCGGAATTGCGCGGGACGGCTATCGTTGCCTGAACGAAGCCGGCGAAGCGATTGGAGTGGTGACCAGCGGCTGTCCGTCACCGACGCTGTGCAAGAACATCGCTCTGGCTTATGTGCCGCCTTCATGTGGCACACCCGGCACCATCATCACGATCGAGATCCGTTCGCAGAGATGCAGGGCGCAAGTCGTCTCGACGCCATTTTATAAACGACCCAAAAAGGCGATCGCCCAGTAAAATGGAGAGCGGTCAAAATTCCAAGTAAGGGGGTGTTGCAATGGCTTATCCGAAGGAGTTTCGCTACACAAAAGAACATGAATGGATTTCCGCGAAAGGCGATACGGCCACTATCGGGATCACCGAGTACGCTCAGCATGAATTGGGCGACGTCGTTTTCGTCGAGCTGCCCGCCGCGGGCAGCAAGGTGACCGCCGGCAAGACATTCGGAACGGTGGAATCCGTAAAAGCCGTAAGCGAAATCTACGCGCCTGTCGGCGGAGATGTAATCGAGGCCAACGCTGAACTGCACAACAAACCCGAGACGATCAATGGCGATCCGCACGGCGCCGGATGGCTCATCAAAGTGAAGCTGGCCAACCCCACCGAAGTCAATTCCCTAATGGACGCGGCTGCCTACGAAGCGTACATCGCGGAAAAGCAGAAGGAAGCGTCGGCCTGATGCGCTACTTGCCGAAGAGTCCCGCCGAGCGCGAAGAAATGCTGGCTGCCATCGGCGTGAAATCGGTCGAAGAACTGTTTTCGACAATTCCCGAGGCTTATCGGTTGAAAGAGCCGTTGAACTTGCCGCCGGCGATGTCTGAGGCGGAAGTGATCGACTATTTCCAGCAGCGAGCTTCGGAAAATTCCGTCGGGTACACCAGCTATTTGGGCGCGGGCGTGTACAACCATCTCCGCTCCGTGGTGACGGACACGATTCTACAGCGTGGAGAGTTTCTAACCTCCTACACACCTTATCAGGCTGAGATTTCTCAAGGCACGCTGCAGGCCATCTTCGAGTTCCAGACGCTGATGTGCCAGCTCACCGGACAAGAGGTTGCCAACGCTTCGATGTATGACGGTTCGACGGCGACGACTGAAGCGGTGTTAATGGCGGAGCGACTGACGAATCGGCGGCGAGTTCTCGTGGCGCGCTCGGTTCATCCCGAATATCGCGATGTGCTGAAGACCTATGCGAAGAATTCCGGGCTGCGCGTCGAGGAGATCGGCTACACCGCTGCGGGAACTCTCGATACCAAAGGACTAGAAGCCTCGTTGAAAGATGACGTTTGCGCGGTGGTGGTGCAATCACCGAATTTTTTTGGAGCCATCGAAACGCTCGCGCCGTTGGCGGATACCGCGCACCGCAGTGGCGCGCTTCTGGTTGTCGCGGTAACCGAAGCTGTTTCGCTCGGAATTGTGAAACCTCCCTCGGAAGCGGACATTGTAGCCATGGAGGGCCAAAGCTTTGGTTTGGCGCCCAGCTATGGCGGACCATTTGTCGGCGTCATCGCATCGCGCGAAAAGTTCGTTCGTCAAATGCCCGGGCGCCTTGCCGGGCAGACGACCGATCGGGAAGGCCGACGCGGTTTCGTTCTGACGCTGGCCACACGGGAACAACATATCCGCCGCGAAAAGGCGACCTCGAACATCTGCACGAATCAGGCGCTCTGCGCGCTGGCCGCCACTGTGCACCTGACATTGCTTGGGAAAGAAGCCTTGCGCGAATTGGCGGAGCAGAATCTTTCCAAAGCGCAGTTCGCACTGAAGGAACTGGAGAAAATCCCGGGTGTGAGGCGGACTTTTTCGGCGCCCTTCTTCAACGAATTCACCGTGGAACTGCCGCGTTCGGTGAAGATGGTTAACGCGGCATTGCTCCAGGAAAAAATTGTTGGTCCCTTTGTTCTGGGTACGACTTATCCCGAGCTCACGAAGCATGCGCTGGTTTGTGTCACGGAAACGACTCCGCGCTCAGAGATCGAGCGTTTTGCCGCAGCCGTACAGCACACGCTGGAACAGTCGCTCTAAAACTGGAGAAAGATGAGCAATCACTCTAACCGCGCAGTGCGGCACATCGTGCTGAACGAGGGACTGATCTTTGAGAAGTCCTCGCCCGGAAAGCGGGCGTTTGACCTGCCGCCTCTGGATGTGCCAGCGGTGGATGCGCGGAAGGCTCTCGGCGAATCGCATCGCCACGAAGGTGTCGAAGGATTTCCGGAGGTCAGCGAGATTGAAGTGCTCCGCCACTTCACTAGACTGTCCACCTGGAATTACGCCATCGATCTGGGGATGTATCCGCTGGGTTCCTGCACGATGAAGTACAACCCGCGCGTGAACGAGTATGTTGCGCGCCTAGCTGGGATTGCGACGGAGCATCCTTACCAACCGCAGGAACTTTCGCAAGGCTGCTTGAAAGTGCTGCAATTGCTAGAAAAATGCCTGCTGGAAATTACTGGGATGCATGCCGTCACGCTGCAGCCCGCGGCCGGCGCGCAGGGTGAGTTGACGGGATTGTTGTTAATTCGCGCTTATCACGAGAAACACGGCAACCCGCGAAAGAGAGTCCTGATTCCCGATTCTGCTCACGGCACAAATCCCGCCACTGCGGTAATCGCCGGCTACGAAGTGCAGAACATCAAGTCTGACGCGGCGGGCCAAATCGACATGGCCCATCTGCGCGAACACGTGACATCGGATGTTGCCGCGTTGATGCTCACCAATCCTTCCACACTTGGTATTTTTGAGCAGCAAATTCCGCAAATCGCCGAAATCCTGCACGCGCAAGGCGCACTCCTCTATATGGATGGAGCCAACATGAATGCCCTCACCGGCGTAACGCGACCCGGCGATCTCGGCGTGGATGTGATGCACTTGAACTTGCACAAGACGTTTTCAACGCCACACGGGGGTGGCGGACCAGGCGCGGGCCCGGTAGCCATGAAAAAAATCCTCGAGCCCTTCCTACCCGTTCCTGTGCTCGTGGAAAGAGAAGGCGGGCGATTGGCCCTGGACTTTCACCGCAAGGAATCGATCGGGAAAGTGAAGGCATTCAACGGAAATTTCGGTGTTCTGGTCCGGGCGCTCGCCTACATCCTTGCGTATGGCCCGGGGATTCGCCAGGCAACAGAAGATGCCGTGCTGAACGCGAACTACATCCGCAAAGGGCTCGAAGGTACCTACGATCTTCCATACACGCGGCCGTCGATGCATGAAGTGGTGTTCAGCGACGCGATTCAAAAGAAAAATGGCGTGAACACTCTGGATATCGCCAAACGCCTGATCGACTACGGATTCCATCCGTACACTACCGCGTTCCCGCTGATCGTTCCCGGCGCTTTGATGATTGAGCCAACGGAATCCGAATCGAAGGAAGAGTGCGATCTGTTCATTGACGCGATGAAGGCCATTGCCCAAGAAGCGCAGACAAATCCTGGACTCGTCAAGACCGCGCCGCACAATACACGAATTCGGCGTCTGGATGAAGTCGGCGCCGCGCGCAAGCCGGTTCTCCGCTGGAAGCCCGCAGAGAAGCAAAGCAAAGCCGCAGACTAGCCGGGCCCCACAAGCCCGACGACTTAATTGAAGATGGCCGGGCGCATATCCTGCAAGACAAAGACATTCCCGACTTCGCCGCGGTCTACAGGATTCACGGCCCTTTTCTATTCGGCGTGACCGACAAAATCAACACCATCACCGACCATCTCTCTTCGCCTGCCCCAATGGTGATCTTGCGATTGCGCAACAAGACCGCTATCGATGCGACGGGCATCGCAGAGCTGGAAGAACTTGCGGATCAGTTGCAGAAAAGCGGTCGGTCCATGCTACTGTGCGGCGCGCGTTCGCAACCGGAAGCACTCATGAGAGAAGCAGGCTTTGACCGCCACGTCGGTTCGGAAAATATCGGCGAGAACATTACTGAAGCATTGAAGCGCGCCGATGAGATTTATAACACTCGAATATCTGCGCCCGCGGCGGGCGTGGATTCCTGATCACCTGCGTTCCGATTGTGAAACTTCTTTCAGATTGCGACGCGTCTCGCCCCCCCGCGAATTGAAAAATTCACGATTCCCAGCCACGTCTGCTGTTTTTTGCCCTCTTTAATGGCGCACACATCCACGCGTCAACACTCCGTAACAATTGCCTCCTAATCTCCCTTGCGGGATTGGTTCGGTTGTCACTTCCCTCTCTCAGAGCACCGCAAGCAAAACAAGGAGATTCATATGAAGAAGAAGTTTCTCGCAGGGGCGCTGTCGCTCGGCCTGGTGGGAGCCACGGTTCCGGCGCCCGCTCAGGCCAACGACGAAGGGCACGAAGGAAAAGGGTTCAAACACGTTCTGCTGATCAGCATCGACGGCATGCACGCGGTGGACTTCCTGAACTGCTCGGAAGGACTCACCGACATTAACGGTGGCGCACCGTATTGCCCGAACCTGGCCAGACTGCGGGCCACGGGCATCAACTATCTCGAAACCTCAACTTCGAAGCCTTCGGATTCTTTCCCGGGATTGACCGCCATCGTCAGCGGCGGGTCCCCCCGTGCCGAAGGCGTTTTCTATGACGTTGCGTATGATCGCTCACTCGCGCCTCCGGCAAAGACCACTGGGAACGGTGTCGCGGCAGGCTCGTGCGAGATCGGCGTATTCAACGGCACCACTACGGAATATGAAGAGGGTATCGACCTCGACCAGTCGAAGCTGAACGGAGGCGCTCCCTCGGGTGGCGGCGGTGTGAATTCCATTGACGTGCAGCGGCTGCCGCGCGATCCGGCAAATAACTGCCAGCCGGTGTTGCCCTGGAACTTCGTGCGCACCAATACCATCTTCGGCGTCGTTCATCAGGCGGGAGGTTACACTGCATGGTCCGATAAGCACCCAGCATATGCGTCGGTTTCCGGTCCAAGCACTAGGGGTCCCGTGAACCTGGATGATTTCTATGCGCCAGAAATCAACTCCATCCCGGTTGCGCTTCCGGGAATCAAGCCGGGAGGCCAGAATATCTGCAACCCGATCGCCGACCCGAACTGGAATCCCGATCCGACGAAGTCGGCGTTGGGCGCCTACACCGACAGCTTCGTTGCCATCAAGTGCTACGACACCTTGAAGGTCAATGCCATCCTGAATGAAATTGCTGGTTTCACTCACGATCACAGTGCCAAGACGAAAACGCCGACGGTATTTGGCATGAACTTCCAGGCGGTCAGCGTCGGCCAGAAACTGATCGAAAAAGGAGTTGGAACCGGCGGGTATCTCGACAATATCGGCACGCCGGGCGCACCACTGCTGGACGAAATTGGATTTGTCGACCAGGCCATCGGCCAGTTCGTCGCCGAGTTGAAGAAGACCGGCAACTATGAATCGACCCTGATCGTGATTACTGCCAAGCACGGCCAGAGCCCGATCGATTCTTCGCGCTATACGGGCATCACCGCATCCGGCCCGGTCACGACATCACCGGCAAGGATTGTGGACAACGCTGGTTGCCTGCCACTCTCCGAATCCCCCTCGAACCCGACGGGAATCGGCCCGACGGAAGACGACGTCTCGCTCTTGTGGCTGAACAATAACCCAGGCTGCTCAACCGAAGACGCCGTTGCCATGCTCGAGAAGCAGTCGCCGGCCACTGCGAACATCGCGGGGATCGGTGAGATCTTTTCCGGGCCATCCCTGCGTACCAGCTTCAACGCGCCAGGACTTCCCCCGGCTGCGGATCCGCGTTCGCCGGACATCATCGTGACCCCGAACATCGGCGTTACGTATTCGGGCAGCACAAAGAAGCTGTCGGAACACGGTGGCTTCGCTCATGACGACACCAGCGTGATGATGCTCTTGGCGAACCCGAACTTCGCGCCAAAGACAGTCACCAGCCCGGTGGAGACCACGCAGGTCGCCCCTACCATCCTGAAGGCTTTGGGTCTCGATCCGAACAGCCTGCAAGCGGTGCGACAGGAACACACCCAGGTTCTTCCGGGTGTTCCCTGGTCGGACCTAATCTAATCGGCGCGGCATGCGCGTCCTGAAAGCAGGCGGCCTTGTGCAGGCCGCCTGCTTTTCTTGGCTACCGGCTCTAGTTGTTGAATTGCACGCTGTTGAGAATTGCTTCAAACGTCGGCTGGAAGCGGGTGAACTCCTGCTGCGGCGCAACGGCAACGAAGTAAACAAGTCCCTCGGGGCGCATCACGGTGATCAGCCAATCGGTTTCTTGGCCACCGACCGGCGAATCGTTCTTCAGATAGGTGGACAAGCCTCGTTCACCGTTCAGCGTCACTTCCCGTGACTCACGGAGCGTTCCCAGTCCTTCATTCTCTTGCTGCATTGATTGGATCAGCTTCTGAGTGGCTGCCTGCAAGGGATCCGCTCCCGCCGGCAACTTCCCTTCGATGCGGACCACGCTAGCGCTCAATCCATAGGCTAGCTCGGCTTGGCCTTTGCCGGAGTCTACGATTCCACCATCCGGTGCCACGGTAGCGTTGTTGCCCTTGCCGTATTTCTTCCAGTTGTCAGGATATTGCAGGGTCAGTTTGGCAACCTGCAGACTCGCCTTCGTCGCAGAAGGAGTACCGACGAGCACGCTGCCGGGCGCCGGAAATGTGCCGCTTCTCGCGTTCCCGGCGGCTGGTTGCTTCTTCACAGGAGCGGGGAGTGCTGCCACTTCCTTCTTGATGGCCTTGAACTCCGGCGAGTCTCGTTTCGCTCCCTCCTGAACGCCGCCGAGCTTTTCGACTTCTTGATCCACGCGATCGATGCGGTGGTCAGGATTGGGATGGTCGGAAAAGAATTCGGGCGGGTTTTTCCCAGCGGATTCGGCGCCGAGCTTTTCGAAAAAAGCCGCCATCGCACGCGGGTCATAACCGGCGTCATACAAGACTTGCGTACCCATCACGTCAGCCTGAGTCTCGGCGCCGCGCGAGTATTTGAGCAAAACGCTGCCCGCGGCAATCTGCCCGACGCCGGCTGCGGCAGCTCCGGCTGTTCCGCCAAAGATGCCGCCCGCGATGCCGAGGATACCTGTACCCAGTTGCGCGTATTGCGCTTTTGTCGCCTGGTTAGTCCCGTGCCGCAGCGCCACGTGCGACAACTCGTGTGCCATCACACCAGCGAGTTCCGCCTCATAATCGGCGGCCTCAATTGCCCCACGATTAATGAAAACGAACCCGCCAGGCAACGCGAACGCGTTGATGGCCTTGTCATTTACACAATGGAATTCCCAGGGATATTTCACGCCGCCGGTATTTAGTTGTTCCACGAGTTGCATGCCCAGCTTTGTGAGATACACATCTACCTTCGGGGCGTTGCACAATTGTGCTACCTGCTCGACTTCGCTTGCGGCCCGCCGACCCAATTCAATGTCCTGCTGAGGGCTGAACGAATTAATGCCTGGTTTGATTTTGGTGCGACTGTCTTGTGCGCTGAGCGCGTCAGCGAACGAGAGAACGAGGACACAAGCCTGCAAAATTCTTAGGCGAGTTCCGGAATACATGCAAACCTCCACCGGGGAAAGTCGCCGAGGCGGGGCAAAAACGGCAGTACAAATTATACGTCGAAGAAGGAAAAGAAAAAGCCCGGACAGTTTCGTGCCCGGGCCGTCAAAGTTGGAGGAATTCGGTTTTAGCGTGCGAGACGCGGTGTCGGTTCAGGAGGAAGTGGCACGCCAGGAGCTTCGACAGGGCGGCCGCCGCGTGCTTGTGCGGTCTTTTGCGCCAAGGATGGTTCGGCGCGACGCACCGGCATGGCTACATTCTCGCCTTCCCGCACAAAAGTGAGATTGGTGTCGCTTTTTTCCCAATCGATGCAAATCAAGTCGCCGGAGTGCACCTGTTCGGTGGCTAACAGATTAGCCATGGGATACACAACGTGACGCTCAATGGCACGCTTCAAGTGCCGCGCGCCGTAGCGTTGGTCCGTACCTTCCTGCAGCAGGAAGTCGCGTCCAGAATCGGTAACGCGGAAGAGAAACTGGCCTTTGGCCGTTTCCAGGACACGCCGCTGCACCATGGTCAATTCGATGTCCAGCACTTGCTCCAACTGCTGACGGTGCAACTGGTGGAACACGACCACCTTATCAAGGCGATTCATGAATTCCGGGGAGAACTTGCGGCGGGCAGCCTCAACTGCCGTGCGCTCAACTTTCTCGTCCATGTTCGCTCGGGGCTTGTCGCCGGCTTTAATGAAGCCGTAGCCACCGGTCATTAAATCGGTGATTTCGACACCACCGAGGTTGGAAGTCATGAAGATAACGGTCTGGGAGAGATCGACGCGGCGGTTGTCGCCCAAAGTTAGCGTGGCTTTGTCGAGCATGCCCAGCAACAACTGCCAGAGCGCGTCGCTGGCTTTCTCAATTTCGTCAAAGAGAAGGAAGGAAAGCTTCAGCTTGTCCGTATGCGAAGCCGCCAGAGCTTCCTGGGTGATAAGTGGATGTGTCTCACGATGACCCAGATAACCTGGGGGCGAACCGATCAACTTGGCGATTTCGTGCGAGTGCTGGAATTCCGCGCAATCGACCTTGATCACCATGCGCGGGTCTCCGAACAGAATCTCCGCCGCGGCTTCCACGATGCGTGTCTTGCCAGAACCGGTGGGTCCCAGGAACAAAAGGTTACCAACCGGGCGTCCCGGCGAATTCAACCCGGCACAAAATACCTGGTAGAGATCGACGAGCGCTTGCACGCCTTCCTCTTGCCCGACGATCTTGGACCGCAAGGCGTTGTGGAACTCGCGCGTGTCATTACTGCGGATGCTGGGATCGAGTTGTTGTCTGGCGGCGGCTTTCATGGCCACTCCCCTCAGTGCTTCATCGCTTGCCCGAGCACGGGGCGCAAGTCGAAGGAACAATTTCGACTTCCTGAAGGAGAGCATGGGACGTGCCAATCTGAGGAAACCCGTTCCTAGCAAGCAACATCCACACACTCAATGACATACAATTGGCGCCGTCCTGGAAACTGTCTCACGCCGTGAGACAATGTTCCAGATTTGCGCAAAATGAGAGCGCTGAAACACACAGTGTCACATGCTTCGGACAAAAAGGGGCAGCACCTCTGCTTCGTGCCCCTAAACCTCCGAACCGGCTCTCTTGTTAGCCCTTTTCCTTTTTGCGATTTTGCAGCGATTGTCGCGCTGCCGCGGGCGTCGTCGCCGGTAAGGCGGGACGACTCGGCGGTTCTTCCACCACGGTCTCGGCAGGCGCATCTTTTCCCAAGCCGTCTCGCGAAGACGCCGTTGCCGCCTTGGCCTCTTCCGGTTCATCCGGGGTCACCAGGACGCCTTGGCTTTCTCTGACGAAGGTAAGCTCCTTGTGAACGCCGTCCCAATCGATACGGACCAAGTCGCCGACGCGGACTTGCTGAGTTGCAAGAAGGTTCGCCAGCGGGTAAACGACGTATCGCTCAATGGCGCGCTTCAGGTGCCTTGCGCCATAGCGTTGATCGGTTCCTTCCGTCAGAAGGAAATCGCGTCCGGCAGTTGTAACCCGGAATAGGAACTTGCCCAAAGCGGTGTCCAACACCCTCTTCTGCACGAGTCCAAGTTCGATGTCTAGAACCGCTTCCAGTTGTTCTCTGCGTAATGGGTGGAAGACGACCACCTTGTCTACGCGATTCATAAATTCGGGAGAAAACTTTCTTCTCGCCGCCTCAACGGCGGTCCGCTCCACGCGTTGGTCCAGGTTCGATACCGGCATATCCTCCGACTTGATGAAGCCGTAGCCACCGGCCATCAGTTCGGTAATTTCGCCGCCACCGAGGTTGGAAGTCATGAAGATAACGGTCTGCGAAAGGTCCACGCGGCGATTGTCGCCGAGAGTGAGCGTGGCTTTGTCGAGCATGCCCAGCAGCAACTGCCACAGGGCGTCACTGGCCTTCTCAATTTCGTCAAACAAGAGAAAAGACAGCTTCAGCTTGTCGGTTTGCGAAGCTGCCAGAGATTCCTGGGTGATGAGCGGATGCGTCTCGCGGTGACCCAGATACCCCGGGGGCGAGCCGATCAGCTTGGCGATTTCATGGGAGTGTTGAAACTCCGCGCAGTCGATTTTGATCACGGCGCGCGGGTTGCCGAAGAGAATTTCCGCCGCCGCTTCCACGATCCGCGTTTTGCCCGACCCAGTAGGACCTAAAAACAAGAGATTCGCCACCGGCCGGCCCGGCGAATTCATCCCAGCGGTAAAGACCTGGAAAAAGTCCACCAGGGCTTGAACCCCTTCGTCCTGCCCAACGATCTTCGCGCGCAGAGCCTTTTGAAATTCAACCGTCTCTGCACTGCGAATACTTGGATTAAGCGAAAAGTCCCCCGTGCCCATGACCCCTCCTAGCGCTCCCGGAATCCGGGATGCGCATTCCCAAAACGCCCGCCCGTCCGGCCAAGTCTTTTCAGGTCGTCCTTCCGGGCGAACTGATCGAGCTTTACCTGGATACTGGAGTGCAACAACCGCAGTTGTACGAGCAATTCCCGCGCCACGGCGGGCGATTCGGAAAGTCGGAGTACGGGCGGAAATAGGTCCGCAAGGGCCAGGTTGAGCCCTCGCAGGTTTTGCACGAGTTTTTGAACGGCTGGCGACTCAGGGTCTGCCAGATCGATCTGGTTATTTAACTGTTCACGCAGGGAGCGCCAGTTGAGAGCCACGAAGGGGTGCTTCTTGGTCACTTCTCGAACGACGTCGTCGGTGATTCGAGCGCGTTCGCCCAGGCGCGCGAGATGGAGTTGCTGAACTTTTCCGCCGCGGCGCACATTGTGCACCAGATAAAAAGCATTTCCTTTGCGGCGAACGAAGGCCATGGCGTTCCTCCGGCGAACTTGCCGGGCAAGCCTCGCAAGGCCTGCTCCAGGGGTAGTGTAAGGTGCTTCCACTACACCCGTCAAGGTTGGATGCGGCGATTCAGTAAACGTTGCGTCAGCCCCCGTTGCGCACATCGTCGCGCATTTTTCGGCTGTCGCGTCATCACATTTTTGCGTGCTTTTCATTTGTCTTTCCGTTCCGCTGCAAGCCATGGACCAGCGCGCCTCTACGTTGCTCTTGTGCCCACCGCCGCACTCTCCTTACTATGGAACCCGCTTTGCCGAGGAAGGTTCCCGAATGTCGTGGAGTCCGGTGTATCAGTTCGTGAAACAAATCCCGCGCGGCAGGGTTATTACGTATGGGGCGATGGCGAAAGCTCTGCGTCTACCGGGCGGCGCAAGAACCGCAGGCAGAGCGATGGCGGCAACGCCCTCTGGAAAAGGCATTCCTTGGCATCGCGTGGTTGGCGCCCGCGGTAAACTGCTGATTCGCGAACCCTACGCCTCGCTGCAGCGTAAACTGCTGGAATCTGAGGGCGTGAAACTGCTTGAATCTCGCGTGGACCTGAAACTTCATATTTGGAAGTCTCCTGAGAAACGCAAGCCTTCCCTGTTAGCAAAGCCGAAAAAGAAGCGTACTAGCTGAGGGTGAGTGTTTCCGTAGAGAGAAATCCGCTACCTGCGGTACGATGGAGACCTCGAATCCATGGCCAATCCGATTCTGCAGGTTGAAAATCTTGTGAAGCGCTATGGCGACCTGGAAGCCGTGCGCGGCGTAAGCTTCTCCGTCGAAGAAGGTGAAGTCTTCGGTCTGCTCGGGCCGAACGGCGCGGGAAAGACCAGCACCATTGAAGTGCTGGAAGGCTTGCGCGTTGCCGATGGCGGTCGTGTTTCCGTGTGCGGTTTCGACCCAGTGAGAAATCCCACGGAGCTGAAACGCGAAATCGGAGCGGCGCTGCAGTCCACCTCCCTGCCCGACAAGCTGAAAGTTACGGAAGCGTTGCGGTTATTCTCGAGTTTTTACAACCGGGGCCGCCAACCGGAAGAGCTTCTCAAGCGCTTCGGACTGGAAGAAAAACGCAATGCCTTCTACAGCCAACTTTCGGGAGGGCAGAAGCAAAGGCTCGCATTGGCGCTGGCTCTGGTGAACGATCCCAAGGTTCTTTTCCTTGACGAGCCCACTGCGGGTCTCGACCCACAGGTCCGTCGCGAGATCTACGACATCGTCGAAGAACTCAAGCACGAGAAGAAGACTATTGTTTTGACCACCCACTACATCGAAGAAGCGGAGCGACTTTGCGACCGCGTCGCCATCATTGATCACGGCAAGGTGATCGCGCAAGGGACGCCGCGGGAATTGAAGCAGAGATCGGCCAACACCAGTCGCGTGGAAGTGCGCCTGGCGAAGCCGGCTTCGAACGGCGCGCTGAAGTCTCTCGATGGCGTGGTGGATGCTCGCGAACTCGGGGGAGCATACGTGCTGCATTGCCAACGGACGGCTCCGGCGATCGTGGCGCTGGTTAAGCACCTTGAGACAGAGGGCAACGAATTGGTCAGCCTGGAAATCGCGACCCCTTCGCTGGAAGATGTGTTCATCGAACTCACTGGAAGGAGGCTACGCGATTGACGAACCTCGCCACCCTCACGCGCGTGCGCATGCAGCTGGCGCTGCGTAACAAAATGTTCTTTTTCTTCAGCGTGGTCATGCCGCTGGGCTTCTTCTTCCTTTATGCCGGCGTCTTTGCGAAAAGTGATCCGCACGCAGTCAGTTTTTTCCTCGGCCCGGTCCTCGCGCTCAACGTCATGGGCAGCTTTTGGGGTCTCAGCGCAACGCTGGTGATGTATCGCGAACAGGGCATCCTGCGTCGCTTTCACGTCGCGCCCGTTTCTTCCGCAGACATGCTCGCCTCCAGCGTGCTTGCCAATTTCGTGCTCACGCTCCCGACAGTATTGGTCATCCTCGCGCTCGCACGCTTTGCCTTCCATGTTCAAAACTTCGGCAACCTTCCCGCGCTGGTTCTTTTCGTTTGCGTCGGCACTGTGGCTTTTGGTTCGCTCGGCCTTGTCGTGGCCAGCATCACCAATACGATGCAGGAGACCCAAGTCATCAATCAGATCCTGTGGCTGCCCTTGATTTTTCTTTCCGGCGCAACCATGCCTCTCGCTTATCTTCCGAAGGTTGTTCAGGGTTTTTCCAACTATCTTCCGGCCACTTATCTGGTTACCGGTCTCCAGCAGGCCACCTTCTTCTCCAAGCACATAACGGATCTGTGGGTTTACTTCCTGGCGCTAGTTGCGTGGGCCGTGTTGTCCTTCTTTGTTGCATCTCAATTGTTCCGTTGGGAACCAGAGACAAAAGTCCCCAAGAATGGCAAGCTGTGGGCCGCCGCCACTGTAATTCCGTTTCTTGTGCTCGGCATCTGGCTGCATGGCAATGGCAAAATGCTCGCTGAAGCCCAGGCGGCTTACACCGCCATTAGTAGGTCGAGCGCGCCTGCTGCTGACCAACCCAAGAACTAAGCGCCGCTTGTAGCACGCCAAATTGGCCAACTCACTGTTTCATTGCTGCGAGCAAGCTCATTGACGCTCTCTTCGCGCCCCTTTATTCTGCAGGTAAGAGGAGGAGATCCTCCTCTCGATGGGAAAAGGAGACACCATGCCGGTACAAAAGACCGATAAGATCTGGCACAACGGAAAGTGGATTCTTTGGGACGACGCCAAGCTCCACGTCCTTGCCCACGTTGTCGGCTATGGCTCCGCAGTATTCGAAGGCATTCGCTGCTACGAAACACCGAATGGCCCGGCAATTTTCCGCCTGCGTGAGCACATGCAGCGCCTGATTAACTCCGCGAAGATCTATCGCATGGAATTGGCCTATACCCTCGACGATTTCAGCAACGCGGCGTGCGAACTTGTGCGCGTCAACAAGATGGGCCCGTGCTACGTGAAGCCTATCGTACTGCGCGGCTACGGCGAAGTCGGCGTCAATCCCTTGGGTGCGCCAATCGAATGTTACATGGCCTGTTGGAACTGGGGCGCGTATCTCGGCCCCGAGGCGCTTTCTAAGGGTGTCGACGTCTGTGTCAGCACCTGGACGCGCATCGCGCCCAACACCCTGCCCGCAATGTCCAAGGCAGCCGCCAATTACATGAACTCGCAACTCATCCGCATGGAAGCCGTGGTCAATGGCTATACGGAAGGCATTGCACTCGACACAGATGGCCACGTCAGCGAAGGCTCCGGCATGAATATCTTCCTGGTGCACGACGGCACGTTGTACACGCCGCCACTGGCCGCCAGCATTCTGCCCGGAATCACGCGTGATTCGATTGTGAAGATCGCCGCGGATCTCGATCTGCCGGTGAAGGAAGCGGTCATCCCGCGCGAAATGCTCTATCTTGCGGACGAGGTGTTCTTCGTTGGAACGGCTGTGGAAGTCACGCCGCTTCGTTCGATCGACAAGATCACCATCGGAAAGGGTGTTGCCGGCCCTATTACCCGCCGCATTCAAGAGGAATTCTTCGCCCTTACGAGCGGCAAGAAAGCTGATCGTCACAATTGGCTAACGCCGGTGAACGCGCCCGTCGCCGCCACCCGCTAGCTGCGCCATCGCTTGACTTCTCACAGCTTGGGCCGCATTTATCGCGGCGCAAAATTCCAGTTGTTTCCGCCGCCGCAATTCTTTGCTGCTCCGCGCTAGCGCAAGGTGTTTTTTCCGGATAGACTCTCCTCGATTCCGTTGTACTCATCCGCGGCCTTGGAGGCCTTTCGATGTACAACCTCTCGCAAAAGCTCACTGCTGAATTTCTGGGCACGTTCGCGCTCATCTTTTTTGGCGCCGGCGCTGTCTGCGTGGACTTTCAACTTCGCAGCAATAGCACCGGCGGCATCGGACTTCTAGCCATCGCCCTGGCTCACGGCCTGGCGATCGCCATCATGGTTTCCGCGCTCGGACACATCTCCGGAGGACATTTCAATCCCGCCATCACCATTGGGTTCTGGGTCACCAAGCGCGTCAATACGCTCGACGCGCTCTCCTACTGGGGGGCACAGTTATTGGGCGCCACTGCCGCGGCATTTCTTCTTAAAGTGGTATTGCCGGAGGAAACTTGGCGAAACGCTTTGCTGGGCACGCCGATTCTCATGCCCGATTTCCCTCGCTGGGGTGGCTTAGCACTTGAGGCTACTACTACCTTTTTCCTGGTTCTGGTGGTCTTCGCTACCGCCGTTGACGAGCGTGGCAGTTTCCGCGCCATCGGCGGCTTTGGCATCGGGCTGACCATTACTCTGGGAATCATCGTCGCGGGTCCGTTCACCGGAGCAGCGCTCAATCCGGCCCGAGCCTTCGGACCTGCTTTCGCGTCCAATCATTGGCTCAACCAGGGCATCTACTGGATTGGTCCGCTGATCGGCGGCTTCCTGGCTGGCCTGCTGTACGACTCGCTGTTTCTCCGCAAGGCGGACGTCTAGTACCGCTTCTCCTGTCCCCCCGCTCAGGTAACTAGACAGCCACGCCTCGCTCCGGCTTTCTTGTTGGCCGTGCCCGCCAGTGCTAGGTTCAAAGAGAAAGGTTCCTGCGGGGTGTTACTTCCATGGCCTTAAGCATTGACGATCTACTACGTCGCGCGGTTGAAAACAAATCATCTGACTTGCACTTGAAAGTCGGCAACCACCCCTATCTGCGCGTCGACGGTTTGCTGGCCCCCATCACCGATGTTCCGCGTGTCACGCCGGAAGAAATGCTGTCGATGGCATTCAGCATGATGACCAACCGGCAAAAGCAAAAGTTCAAGGAAACCGCGGAACTCGATATGGCCTATGGCGTGGCTGGGCTTGGCCGTTTTCGTGTGAACGTCTTCCAGCAACGCGGCAACGTGGGCATGGTTCTCCGCGTCATTCCAACCAAGATTCGTACCGTGGAAGAGCTGAATCTTCCTCCGGTCATTTCCAAGATCTGCGAAGAGCAACGCGGGCTGGTGCTGGTCACCGGGACGACCGGTTCTGGTAAGTCCACCACCCTGGCGGCAATGATCGATCGCATCAACGCCAACCGCGCCGATCACATCATTACCATTGAGGACCCGATCGAGTTTCTGCACCGCGACAAGCGCAGTTTCATCAACCAGCGCGAAGTGGAAGTCGATACCGCGAACTTCTCCACCGCGTTGCGCGCCGGCCTTCGTCAGGACCCCGACGTGATTCTGGTCGGCGAAATGCGCGACCTGGAAACCATCTCCACCGCGCTGCTCGCCGCGGAAACCGGCCACCTGGTTTTCTCTACCTTGCACACTTTGGACGCCACGGAAACCATTCAGCGTATTATTGCGGTCTTCCCTCCGCCGGAGCAGAAGCAGATCCGCTTGCAGATGGCAGCGACACTGAAAGCGGTGATCTCTCAACGACTGGTTCGCCGCGCCGATGACAAAGGCCGCGTGCCCGCGGTTGAAATTATGATTGCCACCGCCTACATCAGAGATTGTGTGATCAATGCGGACAAGACGCGCTTGATCCACGACGCTATCGCCGCAGGCACCTCGCAATATGGCATGCAGACCTTCGACCAGTCGCTCTTCGATCTTTACACCAAGGAATTGATCACGTTGGAAGAGGCGCTTTCCCGCGCGTCGAACGCCGACGAATTCAAGTTGCGCATCCAAGGCATTCGGTCTGCTGCCGACGCGGCACGCGAAGAGATGGAGCGCCAGATGGCCGACTTCGAGCGCTTCGCCCGCAAGTAACACTGATTTTTGTCCCAGACATGATTATTGAGGAGTGCCGTGGCTTGGCACCGCTTTTGTGATCTGCGCGCTGGCGCGCCGCCATGGAGTCTGTGTGAAAACCAGCTACCGAAGCCCTCAGCGGCTAAAGCCGGGTTGCAGGGTAAGCACATATGGCACGACTGAACAGGCTGCGGAAAGACTCTTCTTTTGTCATTCCAAACGGAATCTGCGGAGTGAGGAATCTTCTTTTTCCTTGGCATTTTGCGAAAAGCAGATCCCGCGCTTGGCTCGGGATGACAACGAATTGTGATTCCTCCGCCGGTGAAGTCGTGCCCTCCCCGGCTACGGACTTTTCGCACAGACTCCATTGGGTCGTTTGGCAGGGTCATTGCGTAAAAGCGGCGGCGAGCTGCCGCACTCCAAAAAGGAAAGCTCACCGCGACTGGGCGGGCGGTGAGCTTTCGGGCGGGTTAGGCAACGTTTCGTTAAAGTAAGCGGCTTTCTTTTGAACAAATTCCTGCAGTTCCGCCGGCAATTCCTCCAGATTGAAAATCGAGGTAGTCGGGCAGACCGGGATGCACGCACCACACAATCGATACATTCCGTCGGGTTCACATACAGCTGTGCGGCCGTCGCGAAGTCTGGCTCGTCCTTGGTCGGGTGAATGCAGTTCGCCGGGCAAGTCTCGATGCAATGCTCGTCTTTGGTGCAGGTGCCGGTAATAACGTAAGGCACGGCGAAGTGTCTCCCAGTGCTGAAAGTGCAATTGCGATTCCAAGCTGGTCTGTAAGGAAGTCCAGCCTTTTCCGCAATCCTCGGCGAACAGGATAAACTCAGACCACTTTCGGGTGTGTGATCTAGCGCACGGCTTGAGGGTTATTTGAACGTCGGATCGATTTGTGTCGCTCGCGAATTCGGCTGCCGATCTGCACCTTTGCGGCTTGCCTCTTTCCCAGGCAGACTCTATCCTTCTCTCATGTTCGGCAAACCGCGCCAGCTTGAGACAGAAGGGCAACTCCACGACGCCGCGATCCAAATCCTGATGCGCCGTGCTCACTCGATCTCGGAAATGAAGAAGGCCCTGGCCCGGCGGTGCGCCGACGAAAAGCTGGTGAAGTTAACAGTTGAGCGGTTGAAACGCGAAAACCTGCTGGATGACACGCGCTACGCGAAACAGTTCGCTCGCCACCGCACGGAATACCGCAAGCAGGGATCCTACCGTATCGCGCGAGACCTGCGCGCACGCGGCGTCCCGGATCGCCACATCGAAGCGGCTTTGAAGGAATCGGCTACGAATTCCGATCCGGCCGCTCTGGTCCGCCAGCGGATCGAGCGCAAGCTTCGGCTGTTTCGCGGCGAAATTGACCAGAAGAAGATCGCGTCTCTCTATCGTTCCTTGTTGGGCGCAGGGTTCTCCTCCGACCTCATCCGCCGCGAACTACACCGTGTGACGCATGAGGACGTTCCCGAAGTGGAAGCGCCCGACGATGCGCTTTAGCCTTTGGCTGATTTCAGGCTTGAGGGAATCTCCGTGAACTCCTCGGAGCGAGGCGCCCTTTGCAGAGCCGTCAGTAATCCTTCTGGCGGCGCAACCAGCCTTCGCGCCGTGAGATCGAGCCAACCGCCGGTGCTTTTCACGCGCGCCACGCGTTGGCCGTCCAGCCGATAGAAGCGGTTCTGGATTGCGAAGCGCGAACCGTCTGCGGCCAGCGCTGCCAGTTCCAGCGTCGCCCGCAACTCCTCCAGCAGACTAACTTCGCGATAGTACTCCAGTTCATCTCGCATGATCACGGGGCCCAGCCGGAGGCGCATGAACTCTTGCATGGAAAATCCGTTTTCGGAGAAGTACATCATGCGTACGTCCGCCGACTTATCGAGATAGGCGGTGTTCCTCATGTGACTGTTGAAATCCATGTCGCTCCAGCCAGCGACCACCCGTCGTTCAAACATCATTCCCTCCGGGAATTCACACCAGTATGATAGCAACCGCCACACGAACTTCGTCTGGGTAAGGAAGGACCCATGCCCGACATCATTCATGCGTTCTTTGTGAACGCTTCGCCCGGCAGGGTGTTTGAAATGTTCTCGACGGTAGAGGGAATGAATCGCTAATGGACCAAGGAAGCGAGTGGCGAACCCAAACTCGACGCTGAGTTCCGGCTCTACTTCGGTCCGGGCTATGACTGGCGAGCCAGGGTTACGCGCTACGTGCCCGGCTCGGAGTTCGAACTTCAGATGACCGAGGCGCACGTGGATTGGGCAAAGTCACAGGTGGGCTGCCGGCTTACGCCGGAGGGTGAGGGAAAAACGCGCGTGCTTTCTCTATCACAATGGGTGGCCCGAGGCGAATGAACACTGGAGGGTATCGTGTTACTGCTGGGCGATGTATCTGCGGGTTCTGCGGCGCAACGTCGAGCACGGCGAGTCCGTACCGTACGAAAAACGCCTCGATGTGTAGTATCGACAAGTTCAAACCAGAATTGGCGCCAGATGAAGGGCTCTGCGATAATCGAGTGTTACCACTTGGTTGGGAGATGAGGCTGACGTGACCGGCAACGAGATACGCGAGAAATTTCTGGAGTTCTTTGAGAGCAAGGGGCACCGGCGCGTGCGCAGTTCCTCGCTCGTGCCGCATGGCGACCCCACGCTGCTCTTCACGAATGCGGGAATGAACCAGTTTAAGGACGTCTTCCTTGGCCTTGAAAAGCGCGACTACACGCGCGCGACAACGGCGCAAAAATGCGTGCGCGCTGGGGGCAAGCACAACGACCTGGAAAATGTCGGCTTCACCAAGCGCCACCATACCTTTTTTGAGATGCTCGGCAATTTTTCATTTGGCGACTATTTCAAGAAGGATGCGATCGCCTTTGCCTGGGAGCTGATCACCTCACCGCAATGGTTCGGTGTCCCGAAGGACAAGCTATACGTCACGGTGTTTGGCGGCGCCGCGGTAGCTGCGGGCAGTAAACTCGGCGTCGATGAAGAAGCCCAAGGGTTCTGGCTCGGACAACAGGTTCCGGCGGAGCGTATTTTTGCGATTCCAGGCCTCAAGGACAATTTTTGGGCCATGGGAGATACAGGGCCGTGCGGACCGTGCAGCGAAATCCACTACGACATGGGGCTGGATGCTTCCGACGAGGGCCACACGGACTGCAAATTTCCCTGCGACTGCGGCCGCTACGTGGAACTATGGAATCTGGTGTTCATGCAGTTCAACCGCGACACTAGCGGCACGCTCACGCCTCTTCCAAGACCTTGCGTCGACACCGGCATGGGGCTTGAACGCCTCGCCGCAGTCCTGCAAGGTGTTATCTCCAATTATGAGACCGATCTTTTCGCGCCGCTGATCGATCGCGCGGCAAGACTCACCAGCATCGACGAAACTGAAGGGCTCGCTGCCGAAGAGCATAAGCATTCTGCCGCCTCGCTGCGTGTGATCGCGGATCACGCTCGCGCGACAGCGTTTCTGATTACCGATGGCGTGCGGCCCTCGAATGAAGGCCGCGGCTACGTCTTGCGCAAAATCATGCGCCGCGCAATTCGCCACGGACGTCTGCTTGGGGCGACGAAGCCATTTCTGCAGGAGATAGTCATTACGGTTCGCGAGCTGATGGGAGCAGCGTACCCTGAGCTATTGGAGCCAGCGGCCAATCGTGTGCCGGATATTGTTCTTGCGGAGGAAATCCGATTCGGCCGCACGCTCGATATTGGCCTGCGCAAGCTGGAAGAAGAACTCAAGCCGCTCGCCGCAAAGCCTGGATCCGTATACGCGGGCGTGAGCGCGTTTCGGCTATATGACACCTACGGCCTGCCAATGGACTTCATACTGGATGCGGCACGCGACTTGGGCGTGCAGTTTGACGAGGCGGGCTTTGAAAAAGCCATGCACGAACAACGCACGCGCGCTCGTGCTTCCTGGAAAGGTGGATCGAAGGAATCGGCCAATCCCGCGTTTGCCAAGCTGGCGGAAACATTCAAGACCGAGCCGGATTTCTATTGTGCGAGCCGCGCCAAAGACTGCCGCATCGAAGCTATCATTCTCACGAGCGGCGCTCACCGCGCCGACACGAAGAATGGTCCCGTCAGCGAACTGAAACCCGGAGAGACAGGCGAAGTTGTGCTGGACCGCACGGTGATCTACGCCGAGTCCGGCGGGCAGATGGCGGATACAGGTGCGTTCCACGACAGTTCAGAATTGCTACAACTGGCCGAGGTGACGGGGGCGTTTTATCCCGTTGCTGGACTCATCGCCCACAAGGTAAAAGCCAAGGAAACGTTGAGGGTCGGTGACCGCGTCACGGTAATCGCCGACGCTGACCGCCGCGCGCGCATCATGCGCAACCACACCGGAACGCACCTGGTCCACGCTGCGCTGCGCAACATCCTGGGCAACCATGTGAAGCAGGCCGGGTCGCTGAATGCTCCCGAACGGTTGCGCTTCGATTTTTCCCACTTTGCTCCGGTAGGCTCGGAAGAGCTTCACGACATTGAGCAGCAAGTGAATGAAGAGATCCGCCTGAATACGCAGATCGAGACCGGCATCATGTCCCTGGAAGAGGCCCTGAACTCTGGTGCTCTGGCGTTCTTTGGCGACAAATACCCGGAGAGCAGCGTCCGGGTCGTCACGATTAGCGACCCTCGCGCGCCACGTGGTTTCTATTCCAAGGAACTTTGTGGCGGGACCCATGTCGCCCGCATCGGCGACATCGGGGTGCTGAAGATCGTAAGCGAAGAATCTGTCGCGGCAGGAGTTCGCCGGATCGAAGCGGTCACCGGAGTCGGTGCCCTGGAGCACTACCAGCAGCAGGCACAGACTCTGCGTGAACTGGCGAGCCGCCTGAATGTTGGAGAAGACACCCTGCTGGCGTCGGTTGAAAAATTGTCGCAAATGGCCCGGACGCTCGAAAAGGAACTGGGCGAGCAAAAGCGCAAAGGGGCGCTGAATCAGCTTGACGACCTATTTTCGCATGCTCAGACCATAAAAGGGGTCAAAGTCGTCGTTGGCGAGGTAGCGAATGTTGACCGCGAGGGTCTGCGACAACTGGTCGACTCATTGCGGCAGAAGCTCGGCTCTGGGATTGTTGCCTTAGGAATGCCGGAAGACGGAAAAGTGGCTCTGATCGCGGGGGTCACCAAGGACCTAACGGCTAAAGTCCATGCTGGCAAGCTGATACAGGCCTTGGCGAAGCGAGTCGGTGGCTCCGGCGGCGGCAGACCTGATCTGGCCGAGGCTGGCGGAAAAGACACATCCGCGCTAAAAAGTGCCTTGCAGAGTGTCCCTGGTCTATTGGAACCCCTGTTATAATTTCTCGAGCGCCGGAAGCGTGATCCGCAAGTGTTGCATTTCGCATCACTTGCTGGCGGGCATGACTTCTCAGAAACCCTCTGGGGCTCTTGCTGAACTGGAGACGCCCACAGACTCAGACGGATCGCTACATCTATGCCTTCCCCAAGGCGTGTTCACTGCAAACCCGCGAAGATGGCTGTACGCGCAGCTGTAGTGTTTTCTGTGGTTGTGGCAGGCTTGCTGGCAAATCCACAAACTGCCAAGGCACAGATCGCATCGGTGACCAACTCGGATGGCCGACGCATGTTCGTGAATGCGGAGCCAATCGCGACGGTCAAGTTGCTGCCGGCTAAGCCGCGAACCGCCATCTACTTGCCGGGCGAAATCTCGTTTATGGGCGAGAATCGACCGGCAATGAATATCGATCGCGATGGCACCGAGAAATTGGTGCGAGAAGCAGCGGAGCGCCACAATGTCGACCCGGCGCTGGTCCGTGCCGTGATCGAGACGGAATCGAACTGGAACCCTTCGGCCTATTCGCGTAAAGGGGCCATGGGGCTGATGCAACTGATTCCGACAACGGCGCAACGTTTTGGGGCGAACAATGCATTCAACCCCAAAGAGAACGTGGACGCCGGGGTAAGATACTTGAAAAGGTTGCTAGAACGGTACAATGGCAACCTAGATCTGGCGTTAGCGGCGTACAATGCTGGGGAAGGGGCTGTGGATCGTGCCCATGGTGTTCCGTCTTATCGTGAAACACGGAATTATGTTCAAAAGGTACAGAACGCCTATTACCGGCCAGGTTCAGGACGACTAGATAATGCTTACGTTCGCGCCAACCCGATTCACCGGAACGTGGACGCCAGCGGGCGCATCATATTTACGAACGAGTGACCACTCGCTCTGGCGTCTGGTGAATGGGTGTGGGGCGCGGATGACCTCTGCTCGAAAACTTTTCCACAAGGGTTTCACTGGCGCTTCGCTTGGTTTTGCCTTGCTTGGTATGTTCTCAATTCCCTGCCTCGGAACAAGCAAAACAGCATCGAACAGCAGCGTGAAACGTGAGGCCGCAAGTTCCCAGTTTTCAAGAGCCGAGGAACTTCGCGCTGCGCTCAACGCGAAGCCGCCTGAGAAACGAACCCTGGCCGAGTACAAACAGGTTGTCTCTACTTACCGCCGCGTCTATCTGATCACCCCCCATGCCATGGAAGTGCCCGATGCTTTGTTCGCTGTCGGCGAGCTGAACACGGAAATGGGCGATCGCTTCGGCCGCAGCTATTACCAGACGGCTGTCGATTCCTATGTGTTCCTGATACGCGAGTATCCGACCAGCAAACACTTGCAGGATGCGATGTTGAACGTGGCGAATTTGCAGAAGGATCAGTTGGGCGATTCAGCGGCGGCAACGAAGAGCTTCGAGGACTTCCAGAAGCGGTTCCCTCGTTCGACGCACAAACGCGAAGTGCAAGAAGCCTTGGCGGAACTCGCGCTGATGAGGAGTGCGGAGCACGGCAACCTCTCGGCGAAGGCATCTGCGCCGCCGGCCAAGGCATCGGCTCCTCCGACTACTGCGGCATCCGACGTGACGGTGACGGACGATCGCTTAGCGACGGTCGCCAAGAACGGCGGAGAAAGCCCGAAATCGGTAGAAGCGCCACGGATCGAGAAAATCAAAACCAGTGTTACGGCCAACAGCACCGAGATCGTGCTTGAACTGGAAGACTCTGTGCAGTACGTCTCCGGCCGGATTGCCAACCCGGACCGCATTTACTTCGACCTGCAATCCGCGCGGCTAAGTCCTGCGGTAGCGCGAGGAAATGTTCACGTCAGCGGTGATCTGTTGACCAAGGTGCGCGTCGCGCAGAATCAATTCGGCGTTGTGCGCGTGGTTCTGGATGTGAACGGCGTGAAGGATTACGCCGCCTCGTTGTTGCAAAAACCTTCACGCCTGGTGATTGAACTTTACGGGGATTCCGCCGGCCCGTCAAAGTCGCCAAGCGTGCAGACGGCCCAGTCAACGAAGTCGGAGAATCCGGCACCGGCAATAGAACGGCCTGCGCCTTCCACAACCGCGATATCGGCCGAAGCGATCCCCTCGAGTTCGCCGACACCGAACCTCACGTCGGCAAAAGGAGCTGTTTCCAGCGAGGAAGGTTCTGCGGCTGCACCAGTTGCTGCCAAGGCACTTCCTGCCCCGCTAAAAACCTTGAGGACCACGTCCACAAAGAATGCTGCGACAGGCAAACCGGACCAAGTGCAACCTGCGGCAACTCCGCAACCCACCCGCGATGGGCAATCGACACTGACGCGCGCGCTGGGTCTGAAGATCGGGCGCATCGTGATTGACGCCGGCCATGGCGGCCACGATACGGGAACTATCGGGCCAACGGGATTAATGGAAAAGGATCTTTGTCTGGACGTAGCCCTTCGTTTCGGCAAAATTGTTCAGCAAAAGCTGCCCGGCGCGGACATCGTTTTCACACGCACCGATGACACGTTCATTCCGCTCGAGGAGCGCACTCATATCGCGAATGAGGCTAAAGCCGATTTGTTTATCTCGATTCACGCTAATTCCAGCCCCGATCATGGCGCCCGGGGAGTGGAAACCTATTACCTGAACCTAAGGGGATCGGCCGAAGCGATGGAAGTGGCCGCCCGCGAAAACTCCGTCTCTCAGGAAAACATCCACGACCTGCAGGACGTGGTGAAGAGAATTGCTCAAACGGAAAAGATTGACGAGTCCCGTGAGCTCGCGGCGGACATCCAGGATTCACTCTCAAAGAGGATTCAAAAGACAGTCAAGCCGGTGAAGAACCGCGGCGTGCGCAAAGCACCGTTTGTGGTACTTATTGGCGCTGACATGCCTTCGATCCTGACGGAGATTTCCTTCCTGAGCAACGCTTCGGATGAGCAGTTGCTGAAGAAACCGGAGCACCGGCAGCGCATCGCCGAGGGTGTCTACCAGGGCGTGGCTGCCTACCTGGAGAGCCTGAACAGCGTCGAATTGAACGCCACGGGCAAGACGAACCGGCCCGCCGCGGCTACCGCAGTTGAGCAGTCCAGGAACCAGAAGTAACCGACCGGCATCTAACGAATAGGTTGCTATGAGAACTCGAACGCTGGTTTGCCTTTTGGCTTTGTTGTTGTGTATCTGGGCGTCCGTTGGCGCGGCAGAGCCTACTCCCCTGCTGCCTGACCAATTCGGCCCCTGGATCTCGACCAGTGCAGCAAGCTTTAGGTCCGGGCCGGCGCTGTATCAAGGCTTCGGAGAGCAGCAGAGCGCAAATCTGAAGGAAGCCGGCCTACGCGCCTTTGAAGAGCGCAGCTACAAGAATGGGAACGACGCCTTGAAGGTCGGGCTCTATTCATTTAAGGATCCGAGTGGCGCATTCGAGTTCTACACGCAGTCCACTGCGGAGGGCATGCAGAGTGGCGGCATTGGCGACGAATCTGCCTTTGATTCTCGCAGTGGAGCGGTCTTGCTGGGGAATCTGGTCATCAGCCTGGGCCCCTTTCCGAATCTCTCACCGGCTTCGCTTACTGATCTTCTGGCCTCCTTACGGCCGAGGGCTGACAAAACTCCCTTCCCCGAATTGAAGTCGTACTTGCCTGAACACTGGCGCGTGTTCGGGTCGGAAAAGTATGCGCTCGGTCCGAATGGCTTCCGGGCTGCCATGAGCTCCCTGGGACAGGGTGATTTCGCGAATTTGGCGAAAGAAGTAGGGTTCGAATCCGAGGCCGAAGCAATTCTGGCGAGGTATCAGGGTGAGCACGGCAGCGGCGTGTTGCTGCTCCTCGAGTATCCCACGCCGCAATTGGCGGAGCAACACCTGCGTCACTTGCAGCAAGCCCTTCCGGACGCGGCAAGAAAGGCGGGGGTGACGGTCGAGCGCAAGACTTCCCTTCTATCGCTAGTGTTTGCGCCGACTTCGCCGTTGCACGCGCAGGCGATTCGAGATGAAGTGAACTACGAAACACAGGTGACGTGGAACGAATCGAGCCACACGGCGACCGATCCGCCAATCGTCGCCATCATGGTTAAGATTTTTCTGTTCACCGGTCTGTTTCTGGGAGTCGCCACGGCCGTGGGCATTGCGTTTGGTGGCTTGCGAGTCATCATTAAGCGCTTGTTCCCCGGAAAAGTGTTTGACCGACCTCAAGACATCGAAGTCCTGCAACTAGGACTTTCCGGCAAGAAGATCGATCCCTCAGATATGTATTAAGCCAGTTTCTCTCACGAAACTGATCGCCACGATCCGCGTCCAAATAGCTTTCAGGTTTCCCATGCGGAAGTGGTGCCGCTTGGCGTACTATTAAGGGTTCCAGAGAGCAATCCAAAAGAATATGCGGACTCATTCTTGTTGTAATTCACAGACCCTTATCGAGTCCTCCCTTTTGCCCCGATACGTGCTGGTGCTGGCGGCCCTTTATGCCTCTGCTGGTCTGACTGGCTGCGGCGAAAAAGGCCGGGATGGTGGAGCGGCTGCGCCACCCGCTACACCAGTGCAGGTGCTCGTGGTGGAATCGCAGAAGCTGACGGATTCGACCGAGTACCTGGCCATTTTGAAATCGCGGCATTCCGCAACCATCAATCCGCAGGTGGAAGGGCAAGTGACCAAGATCTTCGTGAAGTCCGGCGATCGCGTGACCGCCGGGACACCCCTTCTGCAAATCGACCCGCTCAAGCAGGAAGCCACAGTTAACAGCCAGGAAGCGGCGCGTCTTGCACAGGAAGCCAATGTGCGTTTGGCGAAAGTGAATCTGGACCGCGCGGTGAAGTTGCAAGCGGCCGGAGTTATCAGCAAGGCAGACTTCGATAACGCGCAAACCAACTATGAAACGGCAGTTGCGCAGCTGAAATCGCTGGAGCATCAAGTGCAACAGCAACAAGTGGAGCTCCGCTATTACCAGGTGAGTGCGCCGATGGAGGGCATCGTTGGGGATATTCCAGTACGCGTAGGTGACCGAGTGGGTGTCACGACGCTCCTGACCACCGTGGACGTGCCCGGCGCTTTGGAGGCGTACATCTATGTGCCGGCAAGCAGATCCAAAGACTTGCGCCTCGGTCTGCCGGTGAAGCTGCTCGATGAATCCGGTGCGGTGCTGACGCAATCGGAAATTACCTTCGTTTCTCCGCAAGTCGACACCGACACCCAGACCGTGTTGGCGAAGGCCGCAGTCGGCAACTCCAATACCAAATTACGAATTTCCCAACAGGTGCGGGCACAGGTTGCCTGGGGCACGCGCAATGGTCCGGTTGTTCCGGTGCTCGCGGTGCAACGAATCAGCGGCGAGTATTTCCTGTTCGTCGCGGTAAAAGATGCAAAAGGCACCGTCGCGCGGCAACGGGCTGTGAAACTCGGCGAAATCGTCGGAAATAATTATGCCGTGCTCGAAGGAGTGCAACCTGGCGACCACGTCATCGTTTCAGGTACGCAATTTCTACAAGATGGCGCGCCGGTCATCGAGCAATTCAAGGAAGCTGGAAAACCCGGAGAGAGCGAAAAAAATGCGGGTGCAAAGAGCAACTAGTTCCAACACCGTTTCGGCAACAACATAGCACGATTCTTCAGGAGATGGTGAGCTGAGTTGTTTGTTGATTTTTTCATCCAAAGGCCGGTGTTCGCGACCGTTTGCGCCCTGCTGATTATTCTCGGCGGAGCGATTGCGATTCCCTCTCTGCCCATCGCGCAATTTCCTCAGTTGGCCCCGCCACAAGTTGTGGTTTCCAGCGGGTACATCGGCGCAAACGCGCAGGCGGTGGAATCCGCGGTCACTATTCCACTGGAGCAAGCGATCAACGGCGTGCCCGGAATGAAGTACATTTCTTCCTCGAGCGGGAACGATGGTACCAGCCAGATCACTGTCACTTTCGATGTGACCCGCGACGTCGACCTCGCTTCCGTCGATGTGCAGAACCGGGTCAGCCAGGCTTTGGGACGATTGCCGAACGCTGTGAAGAACACGGGCGTCATTATTACCAAGCAGGCAGCGGGTTTTGTGTTTGGCGCGGGCGTTTATTCGGAGGGCGGCCAGTACGACAGTCTGTTCCTGAGCAACTATCTGGATGTCTACGTCAGGGATGCAATGAAGCGCGTCAAGGGCGTCGGCGACGTCTTCATTTTTGGCGAGCGCAAATATGCGATGCGCCTTTGGCTGGACCCATCTCGCCTGGCCCAACGCGGTCTGACCGCCACGACGGTTCTCAATGCGCTTATGGAGCAAAATGTCCAGGTCGCTTCGGGACAGGTAGGCCAACCGCCATCGAATCGCGGTCAGTCGTATCAAATCAGTGTACGCGCCATTGGCCGTCTGACGGAGCCGAGCGAATTCGAAAACATCATTCTGAAAACGGGAACGGACGGAACACTGGTACGCATCAAGGACGTGGGCCGTGCCGAACTGGGGGCTGAGGATTATGGCTCCATCCTGAGATTCAATGGACACGACGCTGTCGGCGTTGGCGTCACGCAACTTCCCGGGGCCAACGCACTCGACGTGGACAAGGCCGCCAAGGCCGAACTGGCTCGCTTGTCCAAGAATTTTCCGCCCGGACTCAAGTACGCCGTGGCGTTTGACACCACTACGGTGATCGGCGAGTCCATTCGCGAAGTGCTGTTCACCCTGCTTGAAGCCATCGGACTCGTTATCCTGGTCATCTTCCTGTTTTTGCAGGATTGGAGAAGCACGTTTATTCCGGCGGTAACTATTCCGGTGTCGCTGATCGGCACGTTCATTTTCGTAAAGGTGCTGGGATTTTCGATCAACACGCTGACACTATTTGGAATCACGCTGGCGACTGGCCTCGTAGTCGATGACGCCATCGTGGTGATTGAAAATGTGGAACGGCACATTGTCGAGGGAATCACGGAGCCACACAACGCCGCCAGTGTGGCGATGAAAGAGGTTGCAGGCGCGGTGATCGCAACTTCCCTCGTGCTGGTGTCGGTGTTCGTGCCGGTCGCGCTTTTCCCCGGAACCACGGGAATCCTTTTCCGGCAATTTGCGCTGACGATCGCTTTCTCTGTGTCGATCTCCGCGTTCAACGCCTTGACGCTGACGCCCGCCCTCTCGGCCGTTTTCCTGGGGCACCACCGCGAACGAGCGCAAGGTGCTTTTTTCCGGGCATTCAACCGGGCTTTTGATGCTGTAAGAGATTCCTATCGCAAAGTCGTACACGTCGTCGTGGAATGGAAATATGTATCGCTGTTATTGTTCCTGGGAGTGCTTGGTTGCGCGTATCTGCTCTACGCGAAAATCCCCCAGGGATTCATTCCAGAAGATGACCAAGGATATCTGATTGTGGCCGTGCAAACACCTCAGGGCGCGTCCCTGCAGTACACGCAGCAAGTTTGCGCAAAGGTGGAAGAGGTGATTTCTCACGTGCCCGAGATCAACGGTGCCTTCACCATCGTGGGATTCAGTTTCGCGGGAAACGCCCCGAACCGCGCACTCATGTTCCTCAATTTGGAGGAATTCAAAGATCGCAAGGGGCGGGAGCATTCCAGCTTCGCGGTTGTCGAGAAGCTGCGCGGCCCTCTGATGAGTATTCCCGAGGGAGTCGCTGTGCCCTTCAATCCCCCGGCGGTGGAAGGACTGGGCCAATTCGGCGGCTTCACCTTCGAACTTGAAGACCTGGGACGAAACACGCTACAAACGCTAGCCAATACCGCCAATCAAATGGTGGCTTCGGGGAACCAGAGCGACCTGGTGACCGGATTGTTCACCAGCTTTACCGCGAATGACCCACAGTATCTGGTGAAAATCGACCGCGAAAAGGCTAAGAGCTTGCAGATCCCGCTTAGCCAGATCACCGACGCGTTGCAGGTGTTCATGGGCTCGGTGTACGTAAATGACTTCGATTTTAACAATCGCTCTTACCGCGTATACCTGCAAGCCGACCAGAAATTCCGTTCGGAAGCAAAAGACATCCGCACGTATTACCTCAGATCTGACACGGGCAAGATGATTCCCCTCGACAATGTTGTGGAGATCAAGCAGGAAGCGAATCCGCAGGTCATCACGCATTACAATCTGTTCCGCTCGGCCGAAATCAATGGTTCCGCGGCGACCAGCGTGAGTTCAGGCCAAGCCCTCGCGGCCATGGAAGGAATTGCGAAGAAAGTCCTGCCGCAGGGTATGACGTTCGAATGGAGCGGCCTGTCGCTGGAAGAAATCCAATCTGCGGGAAAAGCGGTCATTCTGTTCGGCTTGGGCATGGTATTCGTTTACCTCACGCTGGCCGCGCAGTATGAAAGCTATGTGCTGCCCTTCATCGTGCTGTTGGGCGTGCCCGTTGCGTTGCTGGGGGCCCTGGCGGCGGTGAAATTACGCGCGCTGACGAATGACGTGTATTGCCAGATCGGACTGGTGATGCTGATTGGGTTGGCGAGCAAGAATGCCATTCTTATCGTGGAGTTTGCTGAACAACTTCAAGAGCAGGGGCTGACCCCGCTGGACGCGGCGGTGGAAGCGGCTCGCATCCGGTTGCGCCCCATCCTGATGACCTCGCTGGCGTTTATTCTCGGCGTAGTGCCTCTCGTGATCGCTCAAGGCGCAGGTGCCGCAGGACGCGTGTCTGTGGGCACCACGGTTTTCGGCGGAATGATCGCCGCAACGACTCTGAATCTTTTGTTTATCCCGATGCTTTACGTCGTTGTCCGCTCGCTGGTGCGTCGGAAGAAGCCCGCCGTCATCCCTGAACCCTCAGTCTAGCCGCGTGCGACGCCAGCCGAACGACTCGTCACGGTTACCCGGCAGAAGACCCCAAAATCGTCAATCCCCACGCGTACAAGCGTCGGGCTTTCCTGCAACGCCCAAGTATGCCCTGGTGATACCGCCGATTTCTGGCTCAAATCCGCGTTGCCGTCACTTTCCCCGTTGCGTATTCAATAGTCGATGGTGAGGAAAACGACGAACATCGAAAGCATCAAAATCATATGTCATGGCCTGCCTCCCGGATTTCATCTCGACGCATTTTCTAGACTGCTTAAAGGCAGGCACGATGGCAAAGGGTGAAGGGAGCGAGGTTACCAGCTATAGTAAGTGCTTGATGGAGCGAGGGAAAAGAGGATTCTGTGGCGCAGGATTAAAGGCGATCCGGGGCAATCCGAAACAGGCAATGGTTGGCTTTCGCAACACGCCCTCGGGGCAGACTCTGTGAGTATGCGCGCAAGTTTAACAAAACACGAACGTTATGGTTAAGCGACGCCTTGCTGCAAAACGCAACGGGACAGATGAGAATTTCAGCAGTCAGCTGGGACGCAGATCTACTTCGGTGGATTCGCTCGAAAATAATCTTCGAGTCCCGCTTGCACTTCCTGTACGCTGCGTTGCACATTCTTGTCCATCGCGGTGGCCACCGCCGCGACACTCTTCTCCGATGCCGGCTCATCATGGGTGTACATGTGCGTCCAGACTGTCGTTCCCGTCTTGCGGTCCCGCAAGCGGACCGCGTAGTTTAGCCGAGCCACAATCGTGCTTCCGTCTACTTCCTTAAAGTCATACAGATGGCCTGCCAGGATGTACTGACTACCGGTTTCGGCCCGTATCGTGTAGACGGCGCGAAATCTGCCCGTCGAGCGCAACCCGCGAACCAGTGCGTCCTGAAGCATTTCCACCGGCGGCTCGGCCCACCGTTGAGTTTGATACACCCCCATTTCTGGGGAATCGAACCCATAAACAATCTGGTCACCAAGATAAAGATGCGACGCCTCGAACGATCTGACCATGAGGGTAGTGTTTATCGCATCAGGGGAGGGAGGGGGCGCAGTGGTTGGATAGCTCAGCTGGTAGTACTTTATTGGCCTGGCACCGCCGCATCCGACTACAAAGAATACGACTGCGAGAATCGACAATGCACTGGCCGACCAAAGTGAGGCGCAAGGCGCGGCCAGCGCCAAGCTACGTGTCCTACCGGTCCGGAATGATACGATTCTCATGGCTTCTCTCCCGGCTTACGATCTCGCGCATTGTTCGGAACAATCAAACTCGAGGGATGCGTTTTGATTGTGTAGCTGAAGACTTTCAGATTCTCCGTAATGATCCGTAAATTGTTCATAACCTGATTGATGTTCTCATCGTTATTGTCCAACATCTGCTGCAGCTGTGCCGTCAGCTCGGAAATATTTTCCAGCGACTGCCGCAGCTTTATGACCGACGCGCGAACATCTTCTCGGTTCTCGTCGATCAAGCCATCCACTCTTTTCAGTGTTCCTTGGGTCTGATCGATAGTTGTGTGAAGTTGATCCAATAGCGGTCCTATTTTCGCGCTCGCCGCGTTTACGTTCTTGAGAGTACTGCGGATCTCGGGTCGGTTCTCGGCCAACATGCCATGCAATTCAGCCAAAGAGGCAGACACATTTTCACGATTTCGATCGTTCAGGAGGTCGTTAATCCGGTCAACAGTAATCTTCAACTGGACCACCCGGTCGTTAAGGTTCGTTAGCAATTCCTTCGCCTGGGGTGCCAGCTGGTTGATTTGTGCCGTCAGGTCATTGAATCCCACGTACGGGTCAGAGGGCAGAAAAGATCCGGAAGCTGCCTGTGGTGCGCCGGGAGAGCCCGCCTTGATTTCCAGGTGATTGTCGCCGAGCGGGCTGAAGCTGAGAATTGCTACGTGGCTGTCTGTCTTGACCGGGAGATTGCTTTTAACGCTGAATTGCATGTCCATGAGCGCAGGATCATTCGGATCAATTTCGACCTTCTCCACGCGGCCAATCTTCGGACCGCCCGCATAGCGAACAGTGGCTCCGGGTTCCAATCCGGCGACGTTGTGAAACCGCGCACGAAAGGTCTTTGCGGATCCAGCGAACGCGCCGGTAAGCACAAACACGGTCACGATCAATAGCGTGGCCGCAACAATGACAAACAGACCGACCCACACCTGTTCGCGTTTTGATTCCATCTTTACCTGCTCTTCCCCTGTCGTCCCTCGCCTGCTTTCGATGAGGGCTCCGTCAGCATCTGCAAATAATCGAGTTCTTGCGCCACCGCGGGTTCAGGGACACGATCCAGGAACTGCCGCACCCTGGGATGCTTGCTGTTTCGTATCTCGGCAACTGTGCCGCTTGCCACCAAATCTCCCTTATTGATCAGCACCATTCGATCGGCGATCAGAAAAGCGCTGGCCAGTTCGTGGGTGACGACGATAATCGTCATGTGGAAGGCCTTTTTCAACTCCAGAATCAGCTGATCGATGCCGGCGGCGATGATCGGATCGAGCCCCGCCGACGGCTCGTCGAAAAAGAGGATCTCGGGATCCATGGCCAGCGCACGCGCGACGGCAGCGCGCTTTTTCATGCCGCCGCTTAACTGCGAGGGCAAAAAGTCTTCAAATCCCGACAAACCTACCTGGTCCAACTTCAGTCGCACCATGATCTCAACCGTGGGTTCTTCCAGCTTCGTATGTTCACGTAGGGGAAGCGCTACGTTTTCTCCGACGGTCATCGACCCGAATAACGCTCCGCCTTGAAACGACATTCCCAGCTTCTTGCGAATTTCATCCCGTTCGGCGTCGGAAATTGCCACAAAGTTCTTGCCTCGAATCCACACTTCCCCGGAACTGGGTATTTCCAAACCGACCAGAGTGCGCAACAAGGTGCTCTTTCCCGAGCCCGAGCCACCCAGAATCACGAGCGTCTCCCCACGTTGCACATCAAAGTTGATTCCATGGAGGATCTCCCGGCCGTCGTAACTGACGCGCAAATCGCGCAGAGAGATCATTGGACCATCGGGGACCTGCTCTTCGTCAGACCGTTCGAATTGTTCCGGCATACGGCTTAGTGTTCTCCCAAAAAGTAGAACAACATGGTAAAGACCAGGTCCACCAGAATCACAAGAAAGATCGACATCACCACTGCTCGCGTAGTTGAACGGCCCACTTGCTCCGCGCCACCTCCGGTGGCCAGGCCTTCATGGCAACCCACCGCCGTGATGGTAATTCCGAACATGAAGCTTTTGATCAACCCGGTGACGACGTCGCGCAGAAACAGCGCATCCAGCGAGGCAGTAATGTATGTCTGGAACGTGAAATCCGCCTGAAGCACACCAAACAACGACCCGCCGAGGATACCCATGAAGTTTGCCCAAATCGTCAGGCATGGCAGCATCAGAACCATGGCCATGAATTTCGGGGCAACGAGAAAACTGACGGGGTTGATCGCCATGGTCTCCAGCGCGTCAATCTCTTCGGTGACTTTCATCGTTCCCAGTTCGGCGGCAAATGCGGAACCGGACCGGCCAATCACAATCACAGCCGTAATCAATGGCCCGAGTTCACGCGTCATAGAAAGTGCTACGGCGCTGGCCACATAACTCATCGCACCGAAGCGCCGGAGTTCGTAGGCAGCCTGCAAAGCCAGGATCAAGCCAATGAAAAAAGTAATCAGCGAAAGAATGGGCAACGCGCGCACGCCCGTTTCCATCGCCTGCCCGATGGCGCGTTGAAGGCGCAAGGGTTTGCCCTGGAATGGTCCAATGAAGGTGAAATACGCGGCGCGCCCGGCAAGGGTCGTCAGAGACCCCAGATACGCCAGACCGTTAATGAAAGCCGCGCCTGTTGCTTGAAGGAAGTCCACGAGCGCCTGTTGTCCTAAAAGTGGGAAGATAATAGCATGTCAGGAGGAAAGCGCCTGCTCTTCATTTTCGTAAATCTCGAAGATCTTCTGCAGGCGGGAAAGCTGCATAACTTCGCGAACCGTGTTGCTCAAACTGTACAGAATAAGCCTTGAACCAATCTCCCTCGACGCCTTCAACCCTTCTACCAACGAGGCAATCCCGGAACTGTCGATATAACGGACGTTCTTCAAGTTCAAGAAAACTTTAGGCGTGCGTTTCTCCTTGATCTCTCCGAGAAGCGCCTTGCGCATCGCGGGAGAATGGGCCAGGTCAATATCGCCCGAGAGATCCAGAATTGTTCCACCTTGTGATTCGCGGGCAGCAATCTGCACGGTCTATTCTCCTTGAGACCCCGATTCGGTCTTTGCTAGGGCCAAATACTTCACCATACGAAGTTGATTCTTTCCATGTTTCCGGCTGAATTCCACCTCGTCCATGCCTTGTCGCATGAAATGCAGCCCCAGGCCCCCCGGCCTGATGTCCTCGATTGGGCGCCCCTTCAGTTTTGATGGGTTCACTGCAACTCCTTCGTCTTCCAGCAAAACTTCGATTCCGGCGCAAGTCTGCGGATGATTCTGCCCGTAGAGCCGCCGGAATGTCACGACAATCGGCAGGCCGCTCTTCCCTTCGTACGCATGCCGCATCACGTTGGCAAGTGCCTCATCCACGGACCGGACAATGGCACGTCGTTCCACCGAACGGAAGTTCAGAGCCTCCGCCGCTCGCTCCAGCGTCGCACGCACCAAGCATAGTGCTTCGGGATTGCTCCTCATTTCTAATTTCAAAAGCAAATCCGCATGGAAGTGCTTGAATGCCTTTCTTCCCTTCCCGTTGCTGCTTTTCATCGCCCTTCGTCCGCGCACCTGGGTAACTGTTGCCGCCGGCAGGTCCGATCTCGTGGGTTAAAAGAACTCGGAAGTCTGGCGGTGTGACAATGCCATTTCCCGGCTCCTATGACAACCAAAAAATACGCGCCCCGCCATAGGTGGAAGCACCGGCAAAGGATTGCCTTGTAAGGAGTTTACTACGTCGCGGAGGTTCAAGTGCGCGAGGTGGTCTTGGAGTGTTGGTCAGGTTGAGCAACACGGAAGGGGACAGGTGCGCTTGGGGCTTCTGAGCGCGCAGAGGGCTTGGCCAATTGGAAAAGCTAGTTACGTCGTAGGGAGTCCAGCTGTGCCATTTTAGCCTTGCGGCTCGGAACCGGCGACCTCGTCCACGACTACGTCCGAGTTCCCGTTTGCGTTTTCGACGGCGGCTTCTTTTTCCGCACGCTTTGCAAGCTTCTTTTGTTCACGCCGCGCTGCCTTCTCGCGTTGCTTTTCCTGCCGCTTCATTTCCTTCTGGCGCTTCTGAAATGTGATCGTCATCGGATCTCCTTGATGTGGTTATGAATGCTACTCTGCCGTAGAACCCGCGCCGGGATTCACCACCGAGGTTCGCGCGGCTGCCGAGCTGCTTCGCGGTAGTCCTCGTTCGAAAATCTGTCCCGGCCTCCTCCGCCGCCGACTCTCGGCGTGCGCGTCACCGTCTTCGGACGGGCTTCGTTCACCTTCAGGTTGCGCCCACCGAGTGACTTCCCGTCCAGGCCGGCAATGGCCTTTGCGGCCTCGTCATCGTTGGGCATTTCCACAAAGGCAAAACCCCGGGCGCGACCAGTTTCCCGGTCCATCACGACATTCGCCCGCGTGACCTGCCCAAATTGATTGAACAGGGCCATCAATTCGCCTTCGGTCGTTTGAAAACTGAGATTGCCTACAAATAGACTCTTCATTGCTATTCTCCTTAACTCTTCGCACCGCCGGTAGGACCATGGGTCCGACTGCAGTCGGTGCCGTACGGCTGATTCCTAGAATGCTCCTTCCAAAAAGACGCGGAACTTTCTAGAACGCGAGGGCTGCCGCAGTTTGCGCAGCGCTTTGGCTTCAATCTGACGAATGCGCTCGCGCGTCACGGCGAATGTCCGGCCCACTTCCTCAAGCGTGTGCTCGTTTCCGTCCTCAATCCCAAATCGCATCTTGATAATTCGCTCCTCGCGCGGCGTTAGCGTCTTCAACATGGTGGCCATCTGTTCTTTCATGTTCAAGTTGATGGCCGCGTCGGAGGGCGAGATCACTCCCTTATCCTCGACGAAATCGCTCAGGTGCGCGTCCTCATCTTCACCAACCGGCGTCTCGAAAGAAATCGGCACCTGCGCTATTTTCTTGGCTTTTCGCACCTGCTCGACGGAAATGTCCATGCGTTTGGCAATCTCTTCTGCGGTGGGTTCCCGACCGAGTTCCTGCACAAGTTGCCGGCTGGTGCGCATTTGCTTGTTAATCATCTCCACCATATGCACCGGCACACGGATCGTGCGGGCATGGTCCGCGATCGCTCGCGTGATAGCCTGACGAATCCACCAGGTCGCGTACGTGGAAAACTTATAGCCGCGCCGCCATTCAAACTTATCCGTCCCCCTCATCAATCCGATATTGCCTTCCTGGATCAGATCGAGGAACTGCAGCCCGCGGTTGGTGTACTTTTTGGCGATGGACACTACTAGACGAAGGTTTGCCTCCGTCAGTTCTCTTTTTGCCTGCTGAGCTTCGGCCTCACCCCGCAGGATCAGCGTCAGGGTGTGTTTTAAACTACTCAACTCAACTTCGCTCGATTCCTTGATCGTGTTTCGTTGTGCACGACACGATCGCAATTCCTTTCGCGCCTCGACGGCGGCATCGCCACGGGCGGCAGTTACGCGGCGTTCCAACCGGGCAGTCTCGCGCTCAATCGCGTGCAGTCGTTCGACGGTGTGCCGCATGATATCGATCAGGCGCTTTCTTTCCCGTTCCTGAAAATCGATGGAGCGCACCAGCAGCGACATTTCCACTTTTGTTCGCGCCAGACGGCCCTGTGCCCGCAAATACTCCCGTTTGTTAGCTTTTGGTGTGGCCTCGACGCGTGCCGCTTGCTTCAGTCCCAGGGAGCGAAGTTTCTCCACCTTGTCGATAATCCGTAGAACATGCCGCTTCTTGTCTTCCATTTTTTCCGCGGTCAGTTCCTCTTCATAGAAATGAATGATGGTCTTGATGGGCCGCGCGTCGGTGCGAAGCTCTTCGCCAATGGAAATCAATTCCTTTAGAACCAGTGGGGAACGAGAGATTGTTTTCAGGACCAGCTTGTGACCGCGCTCCATACGCTTGGCGATGGACACTTCCCGTTCGCGCGTCAACAGCGGAACCAAGGCCATTTCCCGCAAGTACGTCCTGACGGGATCGCTATTCTTTTCCGGAGGAGAAATGATCGGATCGATTCCGTGGTCTTCGGCGCGAGCAGCATCGTAGCGCATCGCCGGTTCGGTAGATTCCGCAACCTCAGGGAGGCCGCGCGCGACCTTGGCGGCAGAGGCGTCTTCGTAGACCTCGATGCCATCGTTCTCAAAAGAGGACAAGACGGTATCTATTTCTTCCGGCGTATGTTCCTCGGCCGCTAGGAAGTCGTTCACCTCTTCCGTCAGCAAATAACCCCGTTCCTTCCCCAAAGCTATGAGGTTGCGAACGTGGTCGTGTTTTTCCTGAATGTCCTGCGACAATGGTTTCTCCCCTCAACGCACTGCCAGAATTGACCGGTCGATCCTGAAAACAACGCCCTTGTTATCGCGTGAAAACCCCTGGGCTTTGCGTGGCAAACGGCCAGCACGATGTGTGGATTGCGGCCGTAATTCGATCAGGCCGCTTTATGCGAACAGGACTCCGGTTGTCCCGATGCCCTCGAGTATCCGAAAAGTTTGAAATTCCAGACTCTGAACTTCCCCAGTATACACTACCGGACTCACCCCTGGATCTGTTCATGTAAGCGACGCTTAGTATGAATTCTATCGAAGCAGGCTCCAACACAATTTGCCGTTTGCAATGGTTTCGTTCGGCCAAGAGAATATCTCCAGAACGAACGGTATCGAGCCGGCGTTAGCTCTGCATCTGCGCTTGCAAGACTTCGCCAGGCAGTTGCACGATGCGCGGTCGTGGTGTTGATTCGCCGCGACCAACATTACCGCGATTGCGATTCCGAGATTCCGCCGCGGGAATGCCATCGGCCCGCATCTTTTCAATTCGGATGCCGAGCGCGCGCTCCAATTGGAAGAGATCGGATCGCTGCTCCTTCACAAAGAGTGTAGAAGCGATTCCCTGCTTGCCTGCACGCCCGGTTCGGCCCACTCGGTGAATGAAGTTTTCCGCCACGTCGGGGAGGTCATAGTTGATGACATGAGCGATATCCTGGACATGAATTCCGCGCGAAGCCAGGTCGGTAGCCACCAACACCCGAACGCGGCCCTGTTGAAACCCGGTCAGTGCTGTCGTGCGTTGCGATTGCGAGCGATCGCCATGGATTGTGGCCGCGGCGATACCATCGCGATTCAGCGCCTTGGCGATACGTTCTGTGCCGCGCTTGGTGCGGGAAAACACCAGGCACCGGCCGCTTTCCTTACTCAGGAGGTGCCGGAGGAGTTGCTGTTTGTCGTCAGCAGAAACCTCAAATGCCTGGAGTCGTACATTTTCCGAAGGCTTGAGGGTGGAACCGAAGGAGAGGCGCACCGGGTTTCTGGTGTATTCCTTCACAAGATGGATCATGTCTCCTTCCATCGTCGCGGAAAAGCACAGCGTCTGGCGCTCTTTTGGCAGCACCGACGCAATTCTGCGAATCGCGGGAAGAAAACCCATGTCCAACATGCGGTCCGCTTCATCCAGAACCAGCACCTGCAGACTGCGGAACTGGACTAGCTTGCGGTCGAGATAATCCTGAAGTCGGCCGGGAGTCGCAACGATCACGCTGGCTCCGTTGCGGATGGCACGTAGCTGTTGCGCTTCGGCCAATCCGCCGACCACTAAGGCTGCGGGTAGAAGTTTCTTGCCGCGCAGCGCGTTGTATTGCTCAACCACCTGCATCGCAAGTTCACGCGTTGGCACCAGCACCAGAGCGGCTAGACCTGGCTTTTCCTGCTTGAGGAGTCTTTCTATTACGGGGATAAGGAACGCCAGGGTCTTGCCAGTCCCGGTTTGCGCGGTTGCGAGCACGTCCTTGCCCTCCAGCACCTGAGGTATCGCCGCGGCTTGAACCGGCGTGGGCACTGAAAAGCGAGCAGCGGACAGTCGCTCCTTCAGGTACATAGAAATCGGAAGTTCTGAAAAATTTTGCATTTTGCTTTCTTACTGGTGTTTACACTCGCAGGACGTGCCCAGAAAATCTGGCAGGCCGGGCGATCTGTTCGCCAGTCTTAGTTTGAATTACGCTGAAAACGTACGGAGGAAACGGAGGCGGGTATACTCAGATCACTTATGGAACCAGAGGAGCCGCACAACACTGCCGCGGGATTAAGCGCACAACCACTATACCATATTCTCGGGGAATGCGCTTGATGAACCAACCAAATGGACAAAATGGACAAGTTGGCAAAAGAATTGTGCGTCCAGATGCCCTCAGCTTGCCCTAGGCTATCTTCGGCTTGCCGTTCTTGCGCGACCTTGTTTTGTTTTTGGCCCATCGCCGCACGGCACTTTTTCGCGATTCCACCTGCCTGTGCTTCTCGACGTCACCCACTTCGCGGCGCTTATGCATTGTAGCGCCCAGGTTCTCGCGAAAATGGAGCGGATCACGCAGGCTTTGCAACTCGCGGTAGTAATACAGCGGCGTCGGTCGCTTCTCCCCGAACCTCAAACTCGCCAGAAATTCCAGTTCGTCTGCGGTAGCGCCGCCGCTCATTGTTGAACTGTTTAGGAAAACCTTGAACCCCGGTTCCTCTTCAGGGGACGGGAAGGAATCCGTTTGCACAAACTGAAGCTTCATCACTTGCTTGGAAGCCAACCGATGGTTCAACACGACTTCCATCGCGAAGGTTTCCAAATCGATGTCCCAGGAATCAATCATCGGATCCAGGAAAGCCGAGCAGTGCTCGGGAGAAACGTTGAAGACGTCGGTGTCGAGAAATTCCAGAATGATCGCCCGCATTTCCTCATAGGAACGTTCGCCGAGCTTTGCAACGGTGCGCAGCCAACCCTCGTTATTGAACTCGTCTTTAGCCACTCCTTTGGCCACGTCCACGAGTTTCTGCGTGATTAGCCGTTCCAGTTCGCCAAAAGCCTGCTTCTCGAAAATATCTCGCACCTGCTTCTGTTTTTGACCGGCGCATTTTCGAATGATCAGCTCGCGGACATTTTTGAACAAGGGCGCCGGTGGATCGACCACCTTCTTCTTCAGTTCCTCTCTTTGTTGTTCCTGGACCATCGCCGAAAGCTGGCCGTGGGGTAATTTCAAAAAAGCGTTCATCTTGTCGTAGAGATCGGTGCGATCGGCAGACGGCGGCGCTTTTTTCCGCGTGAGGAGCTGCGAGATGTAGGATTCCGTGACCTGAGCCGCGACCGCGAGATCGCGCTGTTCCAGGCCCAATTCTTTCAATCGCTGTTGAATCACAAAACAAACGTCCACAGGGCCTCCTGAATTCACTTGGCAGGTAAAGTACATAGTATCGTCTGGGAATACGCTTGACAAGACCTGTAAAGTAGGTCAAACTGTAACTGTGATCAAGGCTGCCTTCAGGTCTCCTAGACCCGGCGCATCGCCTGAATTACTCCCTTGATCTGGAAACCAGGGAGAGTCTTATGTTCGCTCGCAAAGTCTCCATGCACTTGAAAGCGGAGTGCGCCGGAGAGTTCATCAAGAAAATGGAAACCGAGGTAATTCCCCTGCTCCGCAGGCAAAAGGGATTCCTCGACGAAATTACGCTGTTCTCGCAAAGCGGCAAAGAAGTCTACGCGTATAGTTTCTGGGAAAATAGCGCTGACGCCGAGAAATATGATCACGCCGCCTTTGCACAAGTCACTAAGCTGCTGAGCGAGGTGATTGACGGCGCCTTGCGCGTCCACACCTACATGGTCGCTAACTCCACCTTCCACAAAATGGCTTCAGCCGTTGCTTCCTGAACGCAACTCCGGAAATCGACGCAATCACATGGAAGCAATTTATCTTTCCGAGCAAGTACACAAATCACGGAAAATGTCCACAGCGGGCTCAAGGTTGGTTGCTCCCTGAAGGATTCTTCGTTCTCACGATTGCGGGGGAAAGACAATTTTGCGGTGTTGGGCAAGAAACATCTGTTCCTGCGCATTTTGGGAACGTTGAAAGAGACAGATAAAAGGAAAAACGTATGACAAAACTCTATATTGGAAATCTCTCCTTCGGAATGACCGATGACAGCCTGCAACAGCTTTTCCTCGCAAAAGGATATCAAGTGTCTTCGGCTCGCGTTATCACCGATCGCGAAACGGGACGCTCCCGCGGTTTCGGATTCGTGGAACTTGGGTCCGGCGATGATGCGGCTAAAGCGATCGGTGAACTGAACGGTATGGATGTAGAAGGCCGGGCCCTGCAAGTGAATGAAGCCCGTCCGCAGGAAGGCCGTGGCGGCGGAGGCGACCGCTCGGGCGGCCGTGGTGGCTATTCTGGCGGCAGGTCTGGCGGAAACGGGCGCCGTTACTAGCTAGCAGAGGGATTTCCTCGGTTCGTGGGTAGCGCACAAATTTTAATGGCTTACTGCCTCGCGAGAGTGGGGCAGGCGACAAACTCTGTTCATACAATGAGGAGGATTTCGTGGCAATTCTCGAGGCAGGTCAGTACATCAAGCATCTCCAATACGGCTGTGGGGTCATCACTGAATCAAGCTCCGAGCGCACCACAATCGACTTCGACGCTCATGGAGTTAAGAAATTCGTCACAAGCCTGATGGTGGTCGAACCCGCGGATGGAGTTCCACCGAAGCGCCGGCGCGCCAAGCGCGTGAAAGCCGCGGCGCCCGCTCCGACCCATGCCGCTCGCGTCTTCGTTCCAGGCGCAAAGTGAGCAGCTTCATAGTCCAATACGTTGGCTTTCAGGCGACACCCCTCGCCCGTGAATACACGTTTGTTGTCCGCGGGGAGGGTGAGGACCGCGAGTTCACCTTCAACATTGCCAATGAAGCCTTCGTATCGCATCGCGCTCGCTATCAGGACGCCCCCGGCATTTGCTCGGAGAGACTGCAAGCGGAACTGGCCGCCCATTCGAACCATCCTCCGGAAAGCCAATACGTAATCACCAGCACAGAGCTCGACACCTACCGGTCTGCTCGCGCACCAAAATCCGCCCGAAGCTTGTACGGTCGCCGGCCCGAAGAAGACTACTAGCATTGCGAGAGCGCGAGCGGCTCTCAAGCTTGGTTCATGCGGTTACGACTGATCGGGATCCAAAGTAGAATTTGTCGGAGCCGGGTGGGAGTTGAACTCATTGGTTCCGTTGAAAACACGTAAGTTAAATTACTGATTTTATGAAGAGACAAAACGGATAGAGCGGGCAAAACGGAGAGTGTCGGTACAATTTTGGGCACAATTTCTGTGGCTGAATGCTGACAGGTCCGACCTGCATCAGGACTTCACCCGCTTCTTCTCGTCCTGTTTAGCTAGCCTTCGATATTCTTCGCCAGCATCTTGCCACTCTTTGATATCGGCTTTGGAGAGAGACTTCATGTTCTCAGTTGTCAGTGGTTTTCCCATGCGGGGGACTCCAACCTGCTCAGGAGCGCCACCCTGGTTGGGCATCGCGGACTGTAGACTTGGGCCTGCCGCCTTACGCGATGGCAGGTTCGATCCCCTCCGGTGCCTTCTAACGTTGTTATAGACATCACTGCGCGCTCCTGGGCGCCACGTGTTCAGGCAGATTCCTACTGAGGCAGCGGTCAATTCATCCCACCAGCCAAACCAGTTTCCTCTGTTGCTTTAGAGCGAGGCTAAAAATCTCCGCCGCTATACCTGGCTTGCGCTAAAGTAAGTACGCTTGGTGGTATACTCCCCTTTTTGAGGCCAATGGTAGAGTCCTGCAGTCCTTAAATGTGCTACGAGTTGACAAGTGGAAATGACGGCAACCACACGACGAGTAAATGGTGTCGCCATCGTGGACATCAGTGGCCAGATTGTTTTTGGGGAAGAAAGTGCTGCACTGCGCGAATTGGTTTGCGACCTGTTGGGCGAAGGACATAGGAAAATTCTGCTCAATCTCGCCGACGTGAATTACATTGACAGCACTGGTTTAGGTCATCTGGTCAGTGCCGCCGCGAGCGTGCGGAAGGTGAAGGGGGACCTGAAGCTGCTCAAACTCACGGCCAAAGTTCAGGACATGCTGCAGATTACAAAGCTGCATACCGTCATTGACATCGTGGACGACGAGACGGTAGCCATTGAGACTTTCAGCCGAGCTATTACGGCAACAGCATAACGATCTTTCTGACCGGAAATCATCATTGACTCAAAGCACCCCTGGGCGTAAAAGTCAGATAGAGGTTAAGTAGAGATGGGTCAGGGCGACCATGACCCTGCTCGCGGGAAGTTGCCCTCAGCTTCAAAAACAAAAACCGTTCGCGACAATTTGCGCCCGTGAACTCCATCGCGCCTCTGTCTTAACTCATAACCTTCGCAGGTGCGGGCGGCACATGTTGGAGCAGCAAGTAACATCTCACATTTGAGCAGGCAAGGATAAGAGCCGAGTCGTATGTCGGACACGAGGAGAAGCTGCGTTCCCCTCTTGAGAAAGCCGACCGCAAATCAGAGAAGTGCTACGAATTTCTCCTTGGCTCTTGGGAAAGCCTCCAAATATTTCTTCGTCTTCTTCATGCTCATCTTGCAGGCAAGTTTCACACCCACCTGACTCAATTCTCATGCTCGTCGCCGCGGTCATTTACTTCGTGAGTCCGCTTGATCTCGTTCCTGATTCCATTCCGGTGCTAGGGTTGATAGACGACGCAGCTGTGGTCACATACGTGGCCAAGGCGAACCTCACCCTAATCAGCAGTTTCCGGACGTGGGAAATCCTCCGTGACAGAAATTTCAATCCATTTATGAATATCGCTTTCCGCTCTCGGCGTCGCGGAGAGAAAGGCAAATTAACCGTCATGAGCCAGAGAAGTAGGCGTGGACTCCCTGACGGGAAAGTTCGCAACTATTCCAGTACAGAACTATCTGACTGTATTATCACCACCTCTAGGCTGGATTCAGGAGTCTGCATGGAATCCTCCAGACTTGAGGTGGGAGCGGTATTTCGAGCTTATCACGCGACACCATTTCTTTCAGGCGGGATCCGATAAATTTTCTTTGCGTGTCACCGACCTAAGTCTCGCCGCTGGTCGCCAATTGGATATCGCACATCAGAGAGCAGTCAGGACAGACTCCGAAGTCTTCGCATCAACGCTGCCAGATTCGGACGGTCCTGTTCACTCACCGCATTGAACTTCAATCCCATTCCGCCGCCGGGTTTCACATGCCGCACTACAGCGTTAGCTCGAATTTGTCCCTCTTGTACAAGAAAATGAAGATTGGCCTTCGCGCCTAGGCGCTTGATTCTCGGGGTCTCAATGAACAACCCTCCCACGCTCATATCCTTGACGCGGGATAGATCGCGGTCTCCATTACATTCCCAATAGACCCACACATTATTGCTCGACTCGACGCGAGAATTTAGCCTTCGGGAGGGTATTTGGGCCATCGCTTCACCCACATTCGTTGCGCAGAATCCCGTAGGTCCAGACGGCAGTGACAACTCGATTCGATGCTCCCTATTTCTCTAATTCCATTCGGCGACTCTCTGCACCCGCTGTTTTATTGTTCCCACCTCTTCGATAGGAGATCTTGGATATTTTAGGGTCACTCCCCTGTCAGAGGCATACCCAGAAAAGTGTATAAAGGGACGCGACGCTATAAGCTCAACTAAGGTTGAAAGGATCCTATCCGCTGAACTATTGCGATGATTGGCAGCTTGGCGAGCCATTCGCCGCTGCATGTCACTACGGTAGCTGACCGATCGGCAGAAACGCTGCTGTGGCCCCCGCCCTTTCATTCGAGGTAAACGTGCTCTACGCAACTGGTTGAAGTTCCTGAGATCGGTGATTACACGTTGCATACAGTGACAAGAATTCACTTTGCACAGGACGAAGAGGAAGAATTTGTATAAGGTGGGATGATGATGGTGGGGCTGAGCTTCTGTTTTCTCCTGCTTCCGAGCATTCCTAGTTTCCCGAAGAAGTACGGGAGCTGCGTCCATCACGGTCGCCTTGACGCACCTCTACTTGCTCGTCGCATGGTGGCAGGAAGACCACGATTGACTCAAACCTTAACGAGCGTACAAGGCAGATAGCGGCTAAGAAGATGGGTGGGGTGACCGTGTCTTGGCAGAACTGGCGCTCTGACCCCACTTCCTGTGTGGCGGGAAAAAAGTAACAAGGCAGCACGCGTTTAAAATAATGTCAATGTTGCCGAAACTCTAGCACTTTGGTACGGTCTCGGTTGGCTACGCCATGGTTCTTTGCGGTGGCGTTCCCCACTTCCTATAATTCTTTCAAGGAGATCTCCATGCGGAAACAAAAGGGCTTTTCTCTCATTGAATTGTTGATCGTCGTGGCGATCATTCTGATCATCGCGGCTATCGCCATTCCGAACCTGCTCAAGGCACGCATTTCGGCCAACGAGTCTTCCGCGGTTGGCTCGGTCCGCACCTTGACTACGGCTAACGTGCAGTACGCGGCACAGTGTCCCACGAACGGCTTCCCTGCTGCGTTGGCGAACATTGGTCCTGGCGCGGGTGACTGCGCGGCTGCGGGTATTATTGACGCAGTGCTCGTAACGGGTGTGAAGAGCGGCTACACGCTGACCGATGTAGGCGGCTCCCCTGTCAACGGCATTAACACCACGTACTTGATCACCGCAACGCCGCTTACGGTCGGTACGACCGGTCAGCGTATGTTCTGCTCGATTCAAGATGGCGTGATCCACTACAACGGCACGGGCGCAGGTTGCAGCCCGTTGGCCGTCGGTGGCGATCCTTCATTGCAGTAAACAGAATCAATCTTCAAGAGAGAGAGGGGAAAGCCCCCAAGCTTTCCCCTTTTGTTTCTCGTTGGAAAACTGGAGTTTTTCTCCAGTAGACCGCATCAACTTTCGAGGGCAAAAACAGTGTAAGCGTGTACGATAGGTTGAGGTGTTTCGATGAGCCGGGACGCCCCGACCTTTTTCCACCGGTGGCAACACCGTGAAACACGTCCCGGGTTATTTCTTTGTCTGAATCACACCGACCCCAATCCTCTTGCGTAGACGCTCAGGATATTTCGCACGCGCCGTCTCCGCCTGCTCCCTCGTTTTGAATGGCTTAGATAGCGGCGTGAACTCAAGACCGACGTATTCGAAAAGCAGCCAGTGCTTAATTGCTTTAGCCATCCCAGACTTATAGCACGACGGAAGTCTGGCTTCTATGTTCGTGCCGCTTCGCTTTACGGCGATATCTCCGTTCGAAGGTCGCGTGGATTAATGCACGAACGCGACGTGACAAGGTGATAGCCATCATGTAGAAGATAGGCAGGAGCCGTCACATGAAGAGAATCGCACTCTGCTTCCTGGGCCTTGCCCTCCTACTCTTTGCCTCAGTCGCGACCGAACCACAAAATCGACAAGCAAGCAGTAGGGACTTAGGAGCCGAGCTGGAAGCGTACTCTCGTTACGTCGACGATTTCCATGCGGCGGAGCAAGGTGCAAGGGGACCAGAGTTTGAGGCGACGGACTATCTACAGACTACTTCCTCACTGGCATTCGAGCGAGTGCTTGCTTTAAACTTCACGTTTCGCGTCTACAGGTCAATTTCATGCACAGCCGACCGAACGCACGCCAAGGATATCCTTCGGCAGCAGTTGCTGGACACCGCAATCAAATTTGAGAACGATGGGGATAGAATTGCGCAGATGCTTACCTTCATCGAGGTTCCTGCGACTGCTAAGCTTGGATTGAAGCTCAAGGACGATATGCTAGCGACTAGCGACAAGCTCGATAAAATCGCCATCTCATTGAATTCATCGAAATAGTTTTATAGTTCCTCTTATCACTCCGCCGTTCCGCTCGGGGGCTCTGACCTTCAGTCCCCCATCCTCGACACGCTCTCGTTTGCTATGGCGAATATAGAGCGAAGATGATATCGTCTTTTGGAGCCTAACCGCAAGCAGGCTGTCATTGCAATCGTCGCCGCAATCCTAGCGGCACGTAAGTTATCCTCGGATCGATACGTCGCCGCAATCGTTGATGCTGTCTCTGATGACGAATTGTCGATCGAGTTGAGAAGTCTTTTCAAGCGTAACTGTTTCACTCCGTACCATTGGCTCCGCCGTTCGACGCGGCTAATTCGCTGTTTATAGATTCAAGAGCCGACAACCTGAAACCTGGAGAGCCGACGGTGGGCGACCTTGCTTTCTCAGCCTTCACATCCGCGGGTTCCTCAGCGTTACTATGCCGACCTTATCCAAGATCCAGCGCCGCCAACCGAACCGTACACGCCCAACGACGACATATCCCCCAAGTCCGTACATCCCGCTCGCTCATCGGTAACGGTGCCTGCCTGCCAGAAAATTTCGACAGTTGCGAATGATTTCAATCGAAACGGCCAGCATCTCGTTCGTCTGTTTATAGCCAACACAGCGCACTGGGACGCGAGCATCGTTCGCACAATTTGTCGGCGGCGATGGCCTCGAGCAAGCCGGGTCTGCTTCAGGAGTTCTACACAGCATTCCTGGCCAAGGGCATCAGGCCGGAGATGACGCGTCTGACCTTGGCCAGGAAGATTGCCACTATCGTGTTGATCGTGTGGAAGAGCATGCCGACTCCCCGATTATGCCTACTCCTTTCGGGAAACAGCGGCTGGGAGGGGCTCGGGTTGCGCCCAGAGTCGGCATAATCAGAGGCTTTCCAGAAAGGCCAGCAGGCGGTCGCGAGGGCGGTATCGCCCTGGTTTGATTCCGAGAGGCGCAGTGCACAAGAGATCTTTCTCTTTCAAACGCATGTCTGCGTGGAGTTACCGCTTCGTTGTCTTTGCAGATTGTAAGACAGGAAGTTGCGCGTCTGCATACCAGGTGGGTAGAAAGAACCTTGCCAGCCGTCCGCGGTGAATGATGATGTGCCAAGAAGCAGGCCGGGTGCGGAGTAAGGTCTCTCGATATTGCGCGAAGTCACGAGCTGAGGCGCATGCTCGGGCTTGTTCATTTCAAACAAGGTGGCGTTGCGGATGGGCTCGACTTTTGGGCGCTTTGGTCGCACGGGCCGGAGACTAGCTCAAGTTACTCGGCAAATAAAGTGTTAAGACGGGGAAGGATATAGAAAATAGAAAATAAAAGAGGGAACGGCTGGGTACGTTCCCTCTTTCTTTCGCGATGAACACCGCGGGGCGGTTTTGGGGTTAGTGGGAGATGTTTGCAGCAACGATCACGAGCTCGGGCTCACTATAGTTCTTGGCAACCTGGGCCTCGGCCTTGCTCCTCGGGACTTCACGGCCAAGGGAGCTGCCTTCCGTCCAAATCTGATAGAGGAAATAGTTGTTGCCCAAGCGCTGGAATACAAGGGTTGTTTGCGTAGCGGGTCGACCCTTCTCGCATTCATTAGCGAGGGTAATACCTTTCTCTGACTGGTCGGCGTTGTCAATGCGAATGGCGGCGCTGCTTTGGCTCATGGATTTAACGGTGTATTCGCCAGCAGTATAGGCGTGGTCGCCGACGACAAAGTCGAAGGGGATGCTAGCCTTTACGTTGGTCGTCTGAGCCTGAGCGGCCGTAGCCAGTAACAGGACAGTCAAAGCGAGAAGAATAGAGCGTGGGTTTTTCAATAAAATCTCCTTTGTGTCGGAAGCGAAGAGAGGCAGAAAGGGAATATGTCGCCAACTGTCAACGTGCCCTTTTTCTTCTTTCCTGGCTCCTGCTTGACTTTTCTTTACTGCCGACCCGGACAAGGAATGCAGGCGGAGGGCCATACTCGTTTGGATGGCGGAGGGAAACCCAGGAAATTGAAGTTCCAGATTCAACAGGAATTAGGCGTCAAGCCAGAAACCACCAAGGGGGACAAAGGAAGTAATTACGCGCCTGAACTAACCGAATGGTTAGTGAGCACTCTCCTTTCGGTTAGTGCGCGCAGGAGTGCTCCGACGGTATCCTCGAGAGGACAAACGGTGCGCGTCTGCAGGTGTCATTTGGAGATGAGACGGTGTTGATTTAGTTGTGGCAGATTATTGACCAGGCTCGTTGAAACGTGTCCACGATCAGGCCGCTGGACAGCCCCACGTTTTGATGAGCGTGACAATTCACGAGTTGCGCCGCTTGGCGGTCTCGTTCCTCGGGGCGTTCAATCAGGTGTTTACGAACAATATTCTTAACTTGCTTGATTAGGCCACTTTCGGTAAACACACAGTGCGGTACTTCCAGTAACTCTGACTGTTCTTGTCTAAGCTACCTTGAAAAGCACCGATCATATCAACAGCACCGTGATGAATGCGATGCAGTAGGTGAGAAGTTTGCCTCGGCAACTTCGCAAGAGTTCATTGCCTGTCATAAAGACGAAGCTCTCATTGGCGTTGGGAGGAACGCTGTGATTGATCTGAGCGGAGGTTGCCCTGCCGAGCAGCAGCAACACCATTGTTACGAGAAATGTTTTCATCTTTGCTCCTGTCGGTTGTCCTGGGCGACTTATCCCCGCTTCACCACGATAGTCACGACATTCACGACCGACTTCTCCTTGGTTTGTCCTTCGGTGCTCAAATCCATCAAGCCGACACTCTGCTGAAGAGTTCCTCGGCTACCCGTTTCGCTCTTCTGAATCATTTCCAGCGCGGTGGTCAAAGGCGGTGTGTGGCCTTAATGTGAAGTAACGCCCACCGTCATACTGCATCGAACAAAAAGAGCTTATGGGCCTTGATGTATCAATCCGTGAATCCGGCGATGTCACCATCTTGGACCTTCGGGGGAAGTCGACCATCAGCGGCGGCGAAAGCGAGCTATTGAGCGTCCGTCTACAAGAATTGGTTGCCAAGGGTACGAGCAAGCTGTTGTTGAATATAGCAGACCTGTCGCAGGTGGACAGTTCCGGCGTCAGCGTCATTGTACAGACGTATACTTCCCTCAAACGGCACGGCGGCGACCTAAAACTGCTATGCCCGGGTGGCCGAGTGCTGCAGGTGCTGACTGTACTTCACCTGCTAGACATTATCCCGAGCTTTGACGATGAAGCCCAAGCTCTGGCCAGTTTCGGGCCGCGAACTCACTCAGCATCATCCTGAGGGCCTGAACGTTTCCCCGAAACTAACCTAAGATGCACTTTCCCCAGTGATGATTGAATCCTCACATGGAAGAGCCCTCCTCGAAGAGTTGCTGCTCTCAAAATCCCTTCGGAACTGCTCCCTGCAGGGGAATCAAGATCCGCGAAACCACCCACCTCAGCTTGGGGCAAGGCCGTTCATTCACGTACAGCGGGAAGCGGTACACAAACCTTGTCGTCGACGAGAAGCACTATTCCCCAGCCGATTTGGCCAGCGTTTGTGAAGCTCATTGAAACGACTCACGCCGTGCGCGTCAAGGCAAACAATCTCGCCGTCAATGATCGCGCTTTGCACGGGTAGTTTTGTCAGGGCTTCTTTAAGGACTCGAAGCCAAGGTTGCGCTGGTTTCGCGAAACGATCGTACACTCGCCGTTCTGCTGATACACCACGGCTCGGAAGCCATCATGTTTCAACTCGAAAATGTAATCAGGATTGTCAAACGGCTCTTTCACGTAGCGGAGCCGCATCGGTCGGATGCGCGGTAGCACAGTGCTATTTTACCATTTGGAGTTGTCAGGACCCGACGCAGGGACTTGGACACGGAAGCCGGGATGGGCGGCTACCCCGGCTCACGTGTGTGAAAATATACCTATTTTCGTATAGATACAGGGACTGATGCTGCACCGGCTGCACCGCTGCACCAGGCTGACGGAGTCGATTGTAGAAGGGCCGGCCGTGACCTTTTGGCCGGCCCTGCGCGGAGTAACTGCATTCCCTGCATTCCCCGCTCATGAGACGAGGAAGCTGTCCTCAACGCACAACCGATTAAGACGATTATGGCCGCTGTGAAGGTTTCTGTCGTTGCCCTGGAGCAATCAGGGAGCGGCCCGGTTGCCGTCGGTCCGGCTCGACTACCCGCTGGCGGAGTGAAGGGCGGAACAAGGTTCACAAGGTAACAAGGTGCTGCGGCTTCCATCACTGATCAAAACGTGACGCCCTTGTACTGCTCAACCGCTTTTACCAAGCCGATTTCGACATTGAAAGTCTTGAGCCCGAGCCACATCTAGTTCTCAGGGACCCTTGCGAGCTCCCCCTGCGCCTGCACTGGGTTGCGATTCTCTACGGTTCCGTACGGCCAAGTTTGGCAACCACAGGCGGCGTCCACCGTGCCGAACATGTTGATCTCTGCAATCACGTCCGTCTTCTCGAAGTTGAGAACTGCGTCGGCGCCCATTTGCTTGGCCATTTGAGCACGGACAGGATCCGAGTCCACAGCGATGATCAGCAACTCATGGCGGCCTTCGGCCTGGGAGTAGTTTTTGTTGTGATGCGCTATACTGTCCGCACTCCCTTCCTCTCACCGGACACCATGCCTCCGGAGATTCAGATCCATCGGGAAATTGATGTTGAGCGCCTTGGCGTCCGTCTGCGAGGGATGACCGATGAACAACTGCGCCAGTTCGGGAGGGCTGCCCGTCACATGATCAGTCCCTATGCGAACAACGGGAAGCCTCCGCTCGAAGCTTTCGTGATTCAATGGCAAGAAGCGAGAGCGGAATGGCGAAGAAGATACCCAAAGAGTACAAGCCCGGTCAAACTATCCTCGTGAAGCTCTCCGGGGACAGGATCGTGGAGGCGCGTTTAAATCGCCTCATTCAGGATCGCAACGGAATCAAGCTGCAGGTGGATTTTGGCCACGATGAAACGGCGCTAATTGAGCTTTGGCGGGTGCTAGAGGATTGAAACAACAGTGCAGCACATCAATTCTTTGGCGACAGACGGATGCACGCTGCTTGGACACGGAGGTCGGGATGGGCGGCGACCGACTTACGATCGATTGTAGAAGGGCCGGCCAGCTGACAAGGCCGGCCCTGCGCGGAGTAACTGCATTCCCAGCAATCCCCGCTCATGAGACGAGGAAGCTGTCCTCCGCACAACCGATTAAGAAGATTATGGCCGCTGTGAAGATGTCTGTCGTTGCGCTGCGGCATGTCTGTTGTTGCCCTGGAGCAATCAGGGAGCGGCCCGGTTGCCGTCGGTCCGGCTCGACTACCCGCTAGCGGAGTGAAGGGCGTAACAAGGTTCACAAGGTAACAAGGTGCAACAAGGTCAACAAGGTGCTGCGGCTTCCATCACTGATCAAAACGTGCTTTAATAACAGCCCCCGAATAGCCCCGCTCGGTTGGACGCGACTTCTGGAGAAAACTGTGGCCTGGTCGGGCCGTCTCTCCGGGAAGTTTGCTATGGAATCTATATGAACAAACGTAACCGTTGCCCTCGGTGCCAGAGTCAAAGCACACACAGATCTCGCCGCCAAGGCGTGCTTGAAAGGCTCTTCTGCGCAGTGTTTTTCGTGATTCCATTCCGCTGTGAAGTTTGCGACAAAAGATACTTTCGATTTCGATTCCCCATAAAATCGCAACGTGCAACGGCCGAGATCAGGAGGGGCGGTTCCGAGTGCTGATGCGCGGGGCGCATAGCGCGCCGTACAGATGCGAATATTGTTGGTGTCGTGTTTGGATAGGGATTCGCCTGGCAGTTGCCTGATGTATCCCACGTTCAATTTTTTTGGGCAGAACGCAGGACCTGAGGCCCTGTCGCCAGGTGACGAACCTACCGGGCGGGGCGACCCGCCCACCGCCAGCCCACCGGGGTCCCATTTAAGGATCTTAAACAGTAACTCGCTGATGACTTAATGGCTATTCACTTGGAAGATCTCGATCACGAAATTGACAGAACGGGCGTTGCACGACCGTTTCACAAGCTTTACCTTCGAGCACCAGGAAAGCCTGCACTTCCAAGCGATGAGTTCAAAGATTGCCGCCCAATCGCAGCTGGGCCGATCTTCTCTTGGGAAAATTGCCCAGTTGACTTGCTGACATTCTGGAAGTTGTTCGTATAGAACTCTCGCTAAGAGTCCATCTTTACGAACGGCTTGCTGAAATGAAGATTGAGCGTCAGCATCGTGCAACCAGATTAGAGCCGGTTCGAGCACCTCGATTTCTTTGCTGAAATGGCGCCAGCAATTCATTCGCACAGTGTGCGTGAGTTCATGAGCGGCTTACCCTTTCGACTTTCTCTAGGTGCAGTGCACCGGGTAGCATTCGCTTGGGCCATTCGCCTGAGGAGATGCCGCCAAGAACCGCTCTTACACCGCTCTTGGAAAATTTCCATCAGAACCTTGTTTATTCCTTTGTAGTGCGAGGTTGCCCTTCGTAGGTTTGAATTTCTAGTTGGCGTGCCCTCAATTCTGAACTGCCCCGCCCGTAATCCTTACCTACAATTCTTAATTCCTGCCCTTCTGCGACAACATCGTAGTCTTCGCCGACATGAGCTAAGCCACCGCAATGCTCCGGTTTGAATTGGAGGTCTGCGGGAAGGCTTGAGTTACACAGTGGCAGCCAGCGACAGTGAAAGTCAGAAGGGCTAATTCCTACCTGTTGTGCTGTTTTTCGTCTTCCCGAACAGCAGTCAATAAAGGTGAGCTACGATGCCTTTCAGCCGTCGCTCTGCGTTGTTCGTGCGAAAAGTGTGTGTAACGCCGCGTCATTCGCAGGCTGCTGTGCCCAACTTCAAGCAGAATGATCTTCTCATTCACGCCCTCGTCCTGCATTTTGCTCACTCGTCCATGCCTGAAAGCGTGCATCCCGCCGTGTGGGATTCCAAGCTTCTTGCAGATCGGACGAAGCACATACCTGTTGACATCACCGACCTTCAATGGATTGCCGAGCTTTGTCATGACGGGAACGTGGTTCAGTTGGTACGGCAAGCGGTGAAGGACTTGAAGAGAGGCCCGGGGAAGTTGCCACAGACTAGTGATCGCCAGTACCGGAGCCATGCTAATCGTCGGGACAAAGCGCCATTTCGCATATTCTCCTTAGCTTGCCGAATCGAATCCTGGGATCACACTGGCAAAGAGGGAAACTCCAGACAAGTTTCTGGCTCCAGCGACGCGTCAAAGACGCAGTCAAGGCTAATCGGGAGTTAGCTTGCTCAGTCAGAGCCGTAACCTTTTGCAATTTCAGGCTACCCGATTTGTCAGGCGTCAACAGTTCAGGATCGATCCCGAAGTAGAAAACCAAATCCACAAGCGCTGGGTGTGGGAGTGCTGCTTTTTGTGTTTCCGAACACCAGTCAAGGGAGCTACAGTCGCGGCGCCTACGTCCGCATTGGTGGCAACTTCCAGAACGTTTCCGCAGCTTGGCAGTATACGAGGTAAGCCACGAATGTCCCGAGAACATTTCCCACTTCCTCATCGTTCGCTTGTGACGAGCGTCAGACCTTCAGACGCCAGGCGGCGCAAGAGGCGGCCTGCTGCGGCAGCCAAGTCGCCAGGTAGCTCCGCTGAGACGGGCTCGCTGGTTCGGACTACTTTTGTATGGACCTCACGGTCGGCCCCTGTGACCTGAAACTCCACAGCTCCGACCAGTCGCGTCTCCCCCGCAGAATCGAGTTCCCAAATGAGGAGCGTGGCGGCTAGCGCTGGTGCGCGGCCGGTATCGACGAGGCGCAGATCTGGACTCGATGCCAATTCGAAGCGCAGTGCCGTGTCCAGATAGCGGTCGGGAGCGGACGACCATCGCCAGACGGCGTCCTCGGTCAACTCACCATTCGGTTGCTGGTGCAGAACACGGCGGCCGATGTGTCCGCGTGCTTGTGTATCGAGCAGCCGGACGGGAGTTGCGTTGGGAGCCTTAGTCACTTGCGTCGCTGGTTGTGGCAGTTGTGGCTCTAGCAGTTGCGGCTCAAGCATGTGGCTCGGTGTCGTAGCGGGGCGTCGCAGGCAAGCGGCTTCACACAGGCAGATGATCGTAAAGAACAGATAGGCGCCTGATCGGGAGACGCGCGTCATTGGTGTTTTTTCTCTGGCGGTCGTGGACCATAGACCAACGACTCGGGCTGCTCCTCGAGCATTCGCGAGAGCTCGCGCACTTCTTGGAGCGAATCCCGAATGGCCGGTAGGGTGCGTCGGAGATCGTCCGCCGCCAGTCTGGAATTGTCCGCCGCTTCGCGCGCTGCTTGGGTCGCGGCCGGAAGGTCTGCGGCCTTGATTGCGGCCCGCGCCTCTTCAGAGAACTTGACCAGTGACCCTTCGCTGCCGATCACTCCGTCCATGTCGGACCTGATCTGCTCGATCTGCGCACTTGTCGTCGCAAAGAATTTCCGGGAGTCGGCGCTCAGCGTTGGTAGGTCGCTCTCGCGCATGATGCGGTTAGTGTTGTCGAAGAATCGGTCGCTCCGATCGAGGCTATCGGGCATCCGCGCGACAATCTCTCTGAGGGTCTCCAGCGTCGCATTAGCGCGGTCCAAAAGCGCAGGCAGCCGATCTTGCACCGTCTCGAACGGCGAGGTCACCGACGGAACGTAGGGCCGATTCGGTTTGAACCCAAGCTCCATCGGCGGGGGTGGATTCTCGGGTTGATCGAGCAATAAGTACGCCTCACCCGTTATTGGGTTGCCCATGAGCTGGGCCCGAAGGTGGGGGAACACGCCTCCAACATCGGTAAGCGTCCGGAGCCGGCTGACGTCCAGGCCAATGGTGTTAAGGCGATCGAGGAACATCTCGAAGTCGATTTGGACGATCGTGCCGTGTGGGTTCACACGTATGTCTGTGACGCGGCCCACTGGCACGCCCCTAAGCCGAACGGGGCTAGAGACGTCCAGGCCGAAGACATTGTCGGTGGTGTAGGTGACCATGCCGATTGCGGGACGCTTCTTCAGCCGTTGAATGAAGAAAACCGCCGTTACCAAGAAGAGGACCAGTGTTAATACTATGAAGAAGCCAAGGCGCGCGTAGCTCTTCTCGACAGCCATTGGGTTACCCTCCCTTATGCGCGGACATGCCAGGCGCCGACCGCGTGAAGAAATTGTGTACGAACGGGATCTTTGATTCGTCGCGCAGTTTGCGCGGGTCGCCCGCTGCCACGACCCCTTTGGCGGCTTTGTCCAGCACGATGCAGTGGGCGGCCACAAGAAAAATGCTCGGCAGTTCGTGGGTCACAATAACGACCGTGATGCCTAGATCGTGGCTAAGCGTAAGGATGAGCTGGTCGAGCTCGACTGCCGAAATCGGGTCGAGACCGGCAGACGGTTCGTCGAAGAACAACAGATCGGGCTCGAGCATAAGAGCACGAGCAATGCCGGCGCGTTTTTTCATGCCGCCCGAGATTTCGCCGGGTAGATGCTCGGCGAACGGACCAAGCCCGACGAGGTCGAGCTTGGCCTGGACGAGCTCCCGTGCGGTCGCGCCGCGTATCGCGGTCCATCTAGTCAAGGGGAGAGCGAGGTTTTCCGCGAGCGTCATCGAGCCAAAGAGCGCGCCCGACTGAAAAAGCACTCCGAAGCGCGGCACGCCCTCGTAAAGGTGCGGCTCGCCGACGCCGTCGATGTCGATGCGCCCGGCTTGGGGCCGCTCGAGTCCGATCAAATACCGCAGCAGCGTGCTCTTGCCGCTCCCCGATCCGCCGAGGATTGCAAAAATCGTTCCGCGCTCGATTTGGAAGGTGATGTGCTCCAGGAGTACCCGCATCCCCCAACCTACCCGCAGATCGTCGACGGTGATGTGTGGCCTTGATAGAGGCATGTTCAGATACCTATGAGTGCGTAAAAGAACGTGAACAGGGCGCTGATCACAATCACTGACAAGAGCGCCAGCACCACGGCGGTCGTCGTCCGGGTCCCGACAGCGGCCGCGCCGCCGCGTGTGAGCAGCCCCTGACCACATGCGATCAATCCGATTGAGAGCCCCAGAAATGGAGTCTTGACGAGACCCGAAAAGAAGTTGTTGGCATTGATCGCGTTCAAGGCCACCTCGACAAAGGCGCCTGCTGTCATATGCGAAACGAGAATCGTGGCCCCCAATCCGCCGACAAGGGCCAGTACGTCGCCAAGCCAGGTCAAAATCGGCACCGTGATGACGAGAGCGAGACAGCGTGGCACGACCAACCATCTCACTGGGTCGAAGCCCATCGACTGCAAGGCATCGACCTCTTCGGACACCTTCATCGTGGCGATCTCCGACGCAATACCCGCGCCCGATCGTCCGGCCATAATCATTCCGGTGACCAGTGGTCCAAGGTCTCGGAAATGTGCGACGACTACCATCTGGGGGACAAGGGCGATTGTTCCAAAGCCCCCGAGCTGCGAAACGCCGAGAAACCCGATGATTGCGCCGATCAGCAAGTTGGCAGCACTCGTAACCAGCAGCCCGTCTGCGCCGATCTCTTGAATCAGCCTCGGCAACGAACGCCAATCGACTGATCTCGGTGTGGCCGCAGCTTTTGGAAACGCGACGGCAAAGCGACCGGTGAAATCAAATGCTTCGTTTGCCTTGCTAGGCACTTCAGCCGCTAGAGCTCCGATCCGCGTCAGCGGATTCATCACACGTGTCGGGCGCTCTGGGAGCCCCGCCCGGCGCTCGCGATAACTTGCGATTAAGCGTGCCGCTTCGCGGTTGGGGCCTTCAATGACGCGCGCGTGGCGGCCGCCCGCATCCAGCCGATCGAGAAGCCTTGCCAGCAAGACTGCACCGGCGCCATCGATTCGTTCGAGCTGCGCTAAATTGACATCGACCGAGCTACAGCCAGCTAACAGTGCCTCCGCGTTCTCCACTGCTCGTGCTGCCATCGTCGCATGGGCCAGGTCGAACGGACCGGTCGCCACTAGACGCGCGTGGTTTCCTTCTCGGTCGGCTCGGATGGCGACACTCATGGGGCAAGTCTCTCGAGTTCAGTTCGACGCGTCAAACAACGGAGCCAGAAACGATGACGCTTTCCCTTCTTTTGGAGGCCAGGGCAAGTTTGTTAACAGCCGTCGCAAATCATTCTCACTTAAGCGACGTGCTTCCTGTAGTTTGTCAGCTGCACCCCTTCTCAGGGTCGCGAGTACGTGCTGTACTCGCTCAAGATGTAGCATCGCTTGTTCCAACGCGATAGCAGTTTGCGATTTGGTTTTGATTTCCATAGTACGAGTTCCCAGCGGAAAGTCTACGCGTCTTTGTTCACAATAGTTCTCCTTAATAGACACAGCCCACTCAGCCAGCCGTGGCGACGACTGAGAAAACCTTACGTTTGGTTTTATCTCTGAACAACTAGGGAAATCCCTAGTTCGTAGTGGAGGGCCATGAGCTTTACCGTGCTTGAGCAAGAGGTGGCCCGTTCGCCTCGGGAGGAAAGCAGCATGAAACTATCAAGCTATTTCACATTTGCAGTCCTTGTATTCGGTTTTGTCTCAAGTACAAGTGCACAGGAGAACTCGACACAGGTAACCGTTTCGTCGGTCGTTACCTGCGTTTCGACAGGTGATCAGCGTCAGCACTGTCCAGCAAACACTAGCGCCGGCGTGGTCATCTTGCGCCAAAGCAGCGAAACCAATTGCCTGCTTGGCAGAAATTGGGGATATGACGCGCAGGGAGTCTGGGTGTCGGAAGGCTGTGGCGGCGAGTTCGCCACCGGCAGCACATCGCGCTCAGCCGCCGTACCTGGCGAAGCGAATGCGTACGTCGAGCCCGTGGACCAGAAGGCGGAGATGCTTACCGTCACAACCGGCACCAATCCCAAACTGCACTACACCGGCATGTTTAATCCTTACGGAAGCATCCGTAACATTGTCAGCATTTCGGACACCGGAGCAGAGGTACAGGACGATGCCAGCCGTTTGGGTATCAATTTCAGCACCTTCGGGCCCATCAAGGTGTTTGGCACGGCGGAGTGGGGGGTGGATCTGGTTCAAAGCGAGACCACGTTCAACGCCGGCGCCACCACGTCGTCAGGGTTCGGCGTGATCAATCAGGCGACGCAACCCGTTTTCGGTGCACGCCTTGGTTTCATCGGCGTGGACTTCGGAGCGTTTGGACGCATCGCTTTCGGTAAACAGAACTCTACCCATTACGACATAACGGATTACACGACGGATCGCTTCAATGTCTTCGGTGGCCAGTCCACCGCAACCTATGTGGCCGGGACGGATGGCGGTCAATCCGGTACTGGACGCGCTGACCAAATCATTCTGTACCACCTGAAATTCGCCAAGATCTTCGACTTTGGCGCGCAGGGACAGTTACGCACGGGCGCCACCTCGCAGGCCTTCAACGGCTTCGGCTTTTCGTTGCAGGCGACGGTGCTTCCAGGGTTGACGATTGGCGGAGCCTACAATAAGACCTACTTCAACCCGCAGTTTACGCAGGTGATATTCAACGGTGGTGGCACGGATTACTGGACCATTGGCGCGAAAGGCGAATGGCGCAACCTGGAATGGGGCGCCGTCTGGGTGCGACAAAACAATGGCGACATAGCGTTCGTTCCCGACCCGGCAGGGGGCCCGGAACCTATAGCCGTGGGGTTCTCCGCCAATGGAATCGAGCTCTATTCCAGACTGAAGTTCGGGAAGTTCGCAGCCATCTTCGGCTTTGATGACTATATACCTCGCGATCTCAGTCCCCTTATCAACTCCAACTTCAAAACCAGGTACGCCATCCTCGGTGCCGAATGGCACTTCTCGAAGTCCGGCTACGCGTTCTTCGAAACGAGGCTCGGCGACTCCGTGGATGCGCAGGGAAAGAATGTATCCGACGCGGCGGCCATCGGCTTCCGTTACGACTTTAGCTGGAAAACCCCACATACCGAGTAAACTGCGCGTCCGGGCCTGGGTACGCGAAGCTGCAGTAGTCTTTCGTGAAACTGTGCGCTCCCGATGCACGCCTCTACCAGGTACTGACGAATGCTCCGAACATTAAATCGGTCGACTGGCCAGCACTTGACGAGTCTCGGACTCCTCGATCTTCCGAATGGATCCGGGGCCTAGGTGCCCTGAGATTGATTGCACTCGTTGTTGAGGCGTGAACGATGTAACGCAAGGGGGCGCTTCCCACGAAATAGAAGGGATAACATGTCACGAGTGTGATGGAAGATCTTGGGCGTGGCGCAAGTACTGAAACGTCCTCCGGTGGAACGATGCGGATCTCGTCCACGATGTAACGCGTGTTTCCCCGTTCAGTGTACAGATCCAAGTACTCGCCAAGGTGAACGTCCTTGAGCCCGCGGAAAAATCCGTCCCGGTGTCCGGCGATCCCAATGTTCCCCTCTTCGCCCGGAGCCGCTGTGCCGTCAATATGGCCGACGGCACGGTTCAACGTTAGATCGTCGGTACCTTCCAGCACAGGGACTGCGATCACAATTGAGGGAATCCTTAGCACCCCCAAAGGGGCTGGCATGTTGGTGGTTACGCTGTTCTGATAGGCTTCAATGCGCTTGGGCGACCAAAGCCGAAAATCCGGGATCCCGAGATTCTGCTGAAGGAGGTTGCCGGGCCGGTTGAGGGTGGCTTCCTGATTGCGCCAAAATCCCCGAACTGTCGCATGTGCGTAGACCACGCTATAGATGCGGACGACGGCGTACGCAAATACCAGCAATAAACCCAAGAGCAGCAGGAGTCGTTCGAAGCCTCTGAGAGCCCTCATAATACTGTCGCGCACCACAGGTTGTGCCACCTCCACATCTCCAAAGCGCCCTTCGGTCTGTTCTTGGTCGATTGAACTACGTTTTGGCTACTAAAGTATGCTGATTCCAGCGCCAGAGCAACTAGAGCGTGCTTGCTTCCAAACCAGATTGGGGAGTTCTACATTCATTCAGGAGGCGACGCAAGGATGCGGCTGTGCAAATCTGCAAGCGGGTACAAACGCCGATTACTTTCCTTTTGACTCGTTCTTGGGCGACTTCGCAGTGAGTACCGCAAGTAGTTCCTTCGCCGAAGCGGGAGGTGGTCCGGCTTGGCCGCTGATGATCTCGGTGGCAGTCACTTTCTTGCCATACAGATCTTTATTTGCGTCGTCATCAGGTCCGAGCGTGGATCCCTCCAGAGAAACGCCAGCAAACACACCCTGCGCTCTGGAATAAGAGAGCAGCTGTGCACTCATCGCCGCATTCGTGGAGGCTTCCGCTTCCCGCCCGACTGGACCGGCGGCGACACTGGCATCGGCGCCGAGCTTAGCTTTCCCATTCATCAGGGCGCGAGCTCCCTTGTCATTCATGACTAGAATGACGAAGTCGGTAGCTTGGCCGCCAGCCTGAAGACCAAAACTTCCGCCAGCCGATTGCATCATCGTTGGGGCGCTCCACGGCCCCTCAAAATTTTCTCCTCCCCGACACGTCATCACACCTTTACCATATTGGCCCGCAATAATGAATCCAGCCTTCTTTACGGACGGGAGAACGATAACGCACTCCGCCTTATTCAGCACACTGATGGGAACGCCGCTGGATGACGAGAGAAGCTCCTTCATTACATTGCCCGATTCTGTTACTCGCTCCACCTCCTTCTTGTCATCCGCCGCAATCGCAATGCTCGAAATACTGAGGCACAGAACGGCAATGGTCAGCAAGGCTATTCCCGTTAGCTCTCGGCGTCGATTCAACATATCCTCCTCCTTTGGTTTTGCCCGCTCAGACTTCTCAAATGGGAACTCGCCGAATTTCAGTCGCCCAGCAACTCGTCAAGTTCCCAGCAACGTAATTCCCTCGATAGCCGTGATCTTTACGAAGAAGATCTCATCGGCTGTGTATTTCCGCCTGTCTATTGCTGGCCGTACACGGCCGTGCTTGTGTACTTTTTGCCTTGGGCATCGGTTGAATACCGCCCCCTTCGTGCGTTAAGTTACGTTCTCAGAATAGCCACAAGAGAAAATCTGTGTAAAGCGGGGAAACCCTGTAGATATTTTGTACGGTCGGTACAAAGGTGCGAAACCGCTCACCCGCTCATGGGAAGCACGCGGTGCGCGTTAGAAGCTGAAGGCTGCGTCTACCGCTGCACGCACATTGCCGTGGGTCTACGGCTGTCCCTACCGAGTAAAACTCAGTGGTACCCGTACGCTACCGTACTGGGAACCAATGTTATTTATCCAAATGTTCGGTCTCAGTCAAGTCCCAGTTAGCCCATACTCGGAAACTCAACAATGTCGGCCCTGTCAAGTTCTTTTTTTGTTTTTTTTCCGCATTTTTGTCACTTTTTTTCTTTTTCGAACACACGACTGCGTTCACTCCGAAGAGTGGTCTTCCTGGTCCCTTCTTTGACCGCTGCTTCGACGACCTCGGCTCGCTTATAATCTTTCGGTCGACTTCAGTCCGACCTAAACATCTCTTCGATCCGTACTTCGAACCATGATTAGTAATTCAAACTCCCTTTGCAGGGAGCGGGACGCCCAATCACTTGGACAGCGCTCTACTTCACGCCATTTCCGAGTCCGAGCTGTCCCGCGTACGAACCGAACTCTAACGATGGTGAATACTCACAACCATTCCGCCACATCCAATACAACCGAACCGCCAGCCGGCGTCCCATGGCTACCTTGGCAATACTTTTGTGTCGACGCATCGCCAGGTGCATGTACCGACGCCGCCAGTCAGGGTTGACTCGTGCCGCCGCCTGGGCTGCTTCCACCAGCAGGAAGCGCAACAACGAATTGCCTTGCTTGCTGATGTGTCCAAGTCGCTGTTTGCCACCACTGGATTCCTCACACGGGATCATCCCCACGTACGTGCCGATCTGCTTGCCGCGTTGAAACCGCGTCGGAGTTCCGATGATCAACACGTACGCGAGCGCCGTCAGCGGACCGACACCGGGATGCGTCATCAGCCGCATCGCCTCAGGTCGCTTCCGGGCTTCCCGTTCGACGGCTGCGGTTAATTCTTCAATCGTCGGATTCATACAGTCCAGTAGCTCCAACAACCCTTGCCGGCGGCGACTGGCCCAGGGAGCTAACGCTAACTTTTCTAACTGTGCTCGCCCTTTTTCGCTGAACAGCTTTTTCTTCCAGCAATAGCCTTCGTTCATCGCTAGTGCATGCAGCTGATTCATGATCCGGGTGCGCATTTGCACCAATCTCTTGAAATCCATATGAACGTGTACGGCATTTACCAACAACCCTGACGGTCGCCAGGACCGACGCCGCTGACGCAACCCCGTCGAGCAGCCAAACGGCAGTTGGATAGGATCGAACAAGAACGGCAGGCAAGGTAATGCCGCTAACAATGGCAATGTAATGCCAGATTGAAAAGCGAAGCTTGTCAATTCGCCGCCCAGTCCGTGCACCTTCGCCACAGCGGACTTATGATGTCATGGATTGTGCCTGATTTGGCTTACCGTCCATCTCGTTTCAGTTTGCAGTATTCGGGGGGCTTCTTGTCGGTGGGCCACGGCTTGAACGCGAGGAACCAAAAGGCAAGGAAGTTTAGGCCCGGAATGAGGGCGAGTAGGCACCAAACGGGATTATGGCGAGTAGCAACCAATAAAGTTTAGCAGACGAGGAACGTGTTTCCAAGAAACGGCCAGGCTGAGTTTCTGCGGTGCCGTGAGAGAACGTCCGTAGTTTTGCGCGTCTCGCAGCGCCCTGTGGAATCGTACACAAAACAAAACGGGCGCCGTGATGGCGCCCGTCTGGTCTTTCCTGCCGCTCAATAGGGAATTAGGGTTGGTCGGAGCCGCCGCCGTTGCGTTGCGCCACAACCTTGCGAGCGTTCTCATACAGCGCACGCGCCTGGGGCAGTGCCTCGACGGCCTTTTGCACCTGCGGATCGGCTTCGAGAAGCACCTTGAAGCCTTCCTGGGTTCCGAAGGCGGACATAAACACTTCCTGCTTGATCTTGCGCTTGACCCAGTCGCTGTTGTCCGCCATTTCAGGTTCGGTGTAGCGGATATTGTGCTTGCTGAGGTAGTCGCGAAATTCGTGCATCACGTTATCGTCAACCTCAAAGCTGTGGGTGATGCTGGGCTTGGTGCCGAGAAAGAAGCGAGTGAAGTCGCCAACACCCTGTTCGGAGGGAACAAAGACGGCGTCGCGGAAAAGTGTTTCCTGGAACTTGTCCAGCTTTGGCGCGTCGACAACGATGTCCGGCGTGATGCCGCCGCCACCGGTAACTTGGCGGCCGCTATCGGTCTGGCGAATCTCGGATGGATGATCGGGTACTTTGCGCTCGTAGTGATATTCGTACAGCGACATAGCCTTGTAATCACGTTGAATGAGGCGGCCGGAAGGCGTGTAGTAACGAGCGGTGGTGAGCGCCAGCCCGGTGCTCTCTGAAAGCGGCGTCACAGTCTGGACGAGTCCCTTGCCGAAGGTGGTTTCGCCAACAACCAAGCCGCGGTCATGGTCCTGCACCGCGCCAGTGACGATTTCGGCGGCGGAGGCGGAGTTGTTATTCACCAGAATCACCAGCGGCACAGTCATGCCCTGATTGCCGCGGATGGCGACGAAGCGGCGCTCCGGAGCATTGCGGCCATGATAAGACACGATCAGTTGGCCCTTGTCGAGGAACATGTCGCCGACAGCCACGGCTTCATTCAGTAGGCCGCCGGGGTTGCCGCGCATGTCGAGCACAATGCCATCCAAGGAATTGGCGCCAAGTTGCTTCAGAGCGTCGGCGATTTCGCGGTCGGTGGTTTCGTTAAATTGCGAAAGGCGGATATAGCCGATGCCGGGCTTCATCAGGAAAGCGATGTCGACGGAATGGCGTGGAATCTCGTCGCGCGTGACGGTGAACACCAGCGGATCGGTGTAGCCCTCGCGCGTCACGGTAATCTTCACCACCGTGCCCTTGGGACCTTTGAGCATGTCGGCCACTTCTGTGGTGGACAACCCGTCGGTCGCCTTGTCGTCGACCTTGGCGATGACGTCTCCCGGGCGCAGACCCGCGTTGTACGCAGGGGCCCCGACGTAGGGCGAGACCACCACGGTGCGATTCTCGCGGGGAGCCACGACCATGCCAACGCCATAGTATTTACCGCGTTGATCTTCGCGCAGCAGCGCGAATTGCCGTTGATCAAAAAAATTCGAGTGGGGATCGAGCATTCGAAGCATGCCGGGGATGGCGCCCTGGTACACGGTCTTGTCCACATCGACCGGCTCGGCATAATTGCTCTGGACCACATCCAGAACTTTCGTGAAATCGCGGACGGCTGCTTGCGCGTCGTCAGCGGAAGAGCTGGTGGCTCGCACGGACGGTCCATAGATTCCGCCAAGGATGGCCGAAATGGCCAGGACGGCGATGACTACTAAAAGGCCGCGACGTTCTGGATTCATGGATTCCCCTCTATTTGACCTAAAACCCAAAACCCGATTGTAACATGACATTTGACAAGTGTCGTTTGACACCGTTGACTACCCTTTCTATGATGCAGACAGGGCATAATTGGATCGTTTCGAACTATGTTGAGCATTCCACATATGATTGTGGTCTTTCTGGTAGTGCTGGTGGTATTTGGACCCCAGAAATTGCCGGAACTGGCTCGCAGCTTGGGCAAACTCATGGCGGAATTCCGCAAGGCCTCCGGGGACTTCCGAAGCGCTTTTGAGGATGAAATGCGGGATCTGGAGCGCCAGGCCAGGGTGGCGGAACTGCGCAAACAGACCGCCGAGGCTGCTGCTGCCGTGAATGACATTGGAAAGGGCCAACCCCCTGCCACCCTGGGATCTCCTGCGGGCACGGAAGCGCTGCCGGAACCGTATCCCGAAACGCGAATGACCGAAGCACCCGTAATCAAGCCGGAAAGTGAAGCTGTCGCCAGATTAGACGCATCAAGGGGCGAAAGCGTACCGGGAAATGAATCCGGTAACGCCGATTCGAAAGCACCCGAATCCACCACGCCCGGCGATTCGACCCCCTCTCATGACCAACAGCAGCCAGCCTGACAATTCACTCACAGCCCGTCTGGAGGAGTCCGGCGGGCAAATGACGTTCTTCGAGCACCTGACGGAGCTGCGGAAGCGCATCATCAATTCGCTGTACGCCATCGGCATCGGCGCCTTTATTGGGGTGTACATTTCGCCAAAGGTCATCCGATTCATCAATGAACCGATGCTGAAAGCACTGACGGATGCGCATTTCGAATCGAAGCTGTATTACAACCACCCCGCGGGCGCGCTGAACCTGGTCATCACGCTCGGCGTGTACATTGGAATTGTGCTGGCTTCGCCGTTCGTGCTGTACCAGATTTGGTTGTTTGTGGCGCCCGCGCTGTATAAGCACGAGCGGAGTGCCGTGACGGGTTTCCTGTTTTCCACGGTGTTTTTATTTTTGGCAGGAATCGCTTTTGGATATTTCGTGACCCTGCCGTATATGTTGAAGTTTCTGGTGGGCTTCCAGCAATTTGGCGGCTCCGTGGCGCCACTGCTGAGCATCAATGAATACTTTGACCTGATCCTGATCGTCTTGCTGGGGCTGGGGTTAGTGTTTGAGTTGCCCATACTGATTTTCTTTTTAACGCTGTTCGGAATCGTGACACCGAAATTCCTGTGGAGCAATTTCCGATATGCCATCGCGATCATCGCGGTTGTCGCGGCAATTATCACGCCGACGCCGGATGCGCAGACCATGCTGATCTTCATGGCGCCGATGGTGGGACTCTACTTTGTGGGCATCGCTGTATCCGCCTTAGTACTGCGCAATAAGAAGAAGCGGTTGGCGGCAGAAAGCGCTGGCACTTCCGCATGAAATTCCGGATGCATTGCACTCGCCGCGTGACGGGTATGCTCGTCGTCTGCGCTGGCGTGGCGCTTGCCCTGGGCTGCAAATCCGGCGGCTCGACTCCGGCGAAACCGGCGGCTGACCCGCCTTTCATGAGCGCGGTAGCGGGAACGCCGCCCGTGCCGGCCGGCCAGGAAGCTCCCCCGCCCGACAAGACCGGAGGATTCGACGGCAAGCGAGCGTACGACCAAATTGCCAAGCAGGTGAGCTATGGTCCGCGGCCGGCTGGTTCTCCCGCACTGGCGAAACTGCAGGATTATCTGGAAACGGAGCTGAAGTCGTACGGCTGCACCGTGGAAACGGATTCGTTTTCCGCGGATACGCCTGCGGGGCGCTTGCCCATGAAGAATCTTCTCGTGAAGATCCCGGGCCAGAAGCCGGGGATCATTCTGCTGGGCACGCACTACGACACCAAGCGCCTGGACAATTTTGTCGGTGCGGACGATGCCGGATCGTCCACCGGAGTGATGCTGGAGCTGGCCAGGTTGCTCTGTAAGCAGCCGCCGCAGAAGTACGCCGTGTGGATCGCGTTCTTCGATGGAGAAGAAGCCGTCAATCCCCAATGGAAAGATCCCGACAACCGCTATGGCAGCCGCCAAATGGCCGCGAAGTTGGCGCAAAGCGGCGACCTGCCCAAAATTAAGGCCTTTATTCTCGTTGACCTGGTGGGCGGCCAGAACCCGCACTTCCTGCGGGACGGCGAGTCCACGAAATGGCTGAAGGATTTTGTTTGGGACGTCGCGGGGAAATTGGGTTATGGGAATATCTTTGGGAGCGCGCCCACAAACTTCGGCGGTGACGATCACTATTCATTTACAGCCCGGAATGTGCCGTCAGTGGACATCATGGACCTGGATACGCAGAATGACGTTCCGTACTGGCATACCACGCAAGATACGCTCGACAAGATTAGTCCAAAGACCCTCGCCATCGTTGGCCATGTTGTGCTCGAAAGTGTGCAACAACTACAGGAAAAGTAAGCATGACGTGTTAGCAACACACTGGCTGAAGCCTGTGCTACCGCGCGCTCATGCCGGTTACTTCGGGAACCTGACGTCGCGATCCTTGGAAATCACGGAGTGCTTTTGGAAATCGTCGTCATCGCGGTAGGGGAAGTCGGAACGATAGTGACTGCCGCGGCTTTCGTCGCGTGCCAACGCCGAGCGAGCGACCAACGAGCCGAGCCCATGAAGATTCTTCAACTCGTGATCGGCGCGGCCGTTTTTGGGCGATTGCGGCACAGGTATGGTTTTCACGGTTTCGAGCACAGCTTTTAGTTCCTTGCCGCTTCGTAAAATTCCAACGCGCTTCCACATGAGGTCGCGGAGACTCTGCAAGGCTTCGGACGCGACCGGCTTGCTTTTTGCCGCCGCAGATTTTCCCTCAGCGTTGTTCCAGTTTTTGGGCGCGAGGCTACCTGGCAGATGGCCAGCGTTTTTCTTTGAGCCAGGTGCGTCTTTCATCATGGCGTCGCCGGCGCGCGCACCGAACACCAAGCCTTCAAGCAGGGAATTGCTGGCCAGGCGATTGGCGCCATGAACGCCAGTGGCGGCCGTTTCGCCCGCTGCGTAGAGGCCTGGCACGCTGGTGCGTCCCCAAAGATCGGTTTTGACGCCTCCCATCATAAAGTGCGCGGCGGGACTGACAGGAGCCAGGTCGCTGGCGAGGTCGAGACCGTACCCGGCGCAAGTAGCGAAGATGCGCGGGAAACGCTTTTCGAGAAAGTCCTTGGGTTTGGCAGTCATGTCCAGATAAACGTGCTGGCTATCCGTCTTGATCATCTCGGTCGCGATCGCCCGCGCAACCACGTCACGAGGAGCCAGTTCCTGCGCTTCGTGATAGCGCTTCATGAAGCGTTCCAGATTCACGTTGCGCAAAATCCCGCCTTCGCCACGCAGCGCTTCGCTCAACAAAAACCGTGGCGCATCTTTAATCGCAAGCGCCGTGGGATGAAACTGTACGAACTCCATATCAGAAAGAACAGCGCCCGCCTCGTAGGCAATGGCCATGCCGTCGCCGGTCGCGACTTCCGGATTGGTGGTCTCGCGAAATAATTGACCAAGGCCTCCGGTAGCCAGCAGCACAGCTCCGGCGCGCAGCTCGTGCAGCGAACTATCGTTTTCATCGATGAAGCGCACGCCAACGGCGCGGCCTTTCTCCAGAATGAGTTCCGTGGTAAATGAGTGCGGGCGCAGATGCAAATGCGGAATCGTGTGCGCGCGAGCCAGCAGCGCCCGGCTGATTTCGCGTCCCGTGGAATCGCCGTGAGCGTGGAGGATGCGCGAGCGACTGTGTGCGGCTTCGCGTGTAAATGCGAGTTTGGTCCCAGAGCGATCGAATTCCGTGCCCCATTCAATCAGCTGGGTAATATACTTGGGACCTTCCTCAACGAGAAGCGCGACGGCTTCGGCATTACACAAGCCGTCTCCCGCGTTAATGGTGTCTTGCTCGTGAAGGCCGATTTCGTCTTCGTCGCTGAGGGCAACTGCGATGCCGCCCTGCGCGTAAGCAGTCGCGGACTCGCTCAGATCCGATTTGGCCAGCACCAGGACAGAGCCGGCCTGGCTCAATTCAATGGCCGCGCGAACGCCTGCGACACCGGAGCCGACCACGGCGTAGTCGACATGATAAATCTTTTGGGAAAGCGTCATGAGGTGCCTTCAGCAGGCACCCGTATGGTAGCACGAAGGATTTCGTCTCAGCATTTTCATTCAGTTGCGGCGGGGGTTCGCGCTGTTGCCGGGATCAGCGCTTTGCGGGGACCTGTGCGGCGGCTTTGCTTGCGGCGTGCAGGAATTCTTCGTATGTACCGCGGAAGTCCTCGATCTTGCCATCTTTGAAGTTCCAGATGCGCGTGGCAACTTCGTCGAGAACATCCTCGTCGTGAGTGACGAGCAAAAGGGTTCCTTCGTATTTTTGCAGCGCGATGTTCAGGGCGTTGATCGCTTCCAGGTCCAGGTTGTTGGTGGGTTCGTCGAGCACCAGGAAATTCGGTTTCTGAATCATCAACCGGCAGAAAATCAGCCGCGCGCATTCTCCGCCGGACAGCGCGGCGGTAGGCTTTAGCGCGTCTTCTCCGCTGAAAAGCATTTGGCCCAGGTAGCCGCGGATTTCTTCCTGCGTTGCCTGCGGCCAAAACTGCCACAGCCATTCCAGTGCGGTAATACCTTTGCCCTTATCGATCGTGTACCCAAAGTCCTGAGGGAAATATCCGACCGTGACTTCGTGGCCCCACACCACGTTACCGGAATCCACGGGAAACTCGCGTTCCGCGGACCCGATGAAGTCACCGGCATTGTGCAGCAGTGACTTCAGCATGGTGGATTTGCCGGCGCCGTTTCGTCCGGTAAGAGCGATCTTCTCGCCACGAGTGATGCTGGCGGAAAAGTGATTGATCACTTTCAGGCCGTCGTAGGACTTGGTCAGCCGTTTCAGCTCAAGCGGAAGGCGCCCAGAAGGGCGTTCGGTGGCGAAGCGAATGTACGGACGCTGAATATTGGATCGCGCCAGTTCCGAGGTCTGCAGCCTCTCCACTTCCTTTTTGCGTGAAGTAGCCTGCGCAGAACGCGTCCCGGCGGAAAAGCGCGCAATGAATTCGTTCAGCTGCGCGATTTTCTTTTCGCGAACGGCGTTGTCCGCCTCCATGCGCGCGCGAATCTGCGTCTTTGCCAGCACCATTTCGTCGTAGCCGCCCGGGTACATGATGATGGTTTCATAGTCGATGTCCGCCGTGTGCGTGCAAACGCTATTCAGGAAATGGCGATCGTGAGAGATGACAATCAACACGCCGTGATATTCGCAAAGATATTCCTTCAGCCAGTGCACCGAATCGAGGTCCAGGTTGTTGGTGGGCTCGTCGAGCAGCAGCGCGGAGGGATTGCCGAAGAGCGCTTGCGCCAGCAGCACGCGCACCTTTTGTCCGCCCTGCAGCTCGCCCATCTGTCGCTCGTGCAGGGCGGCGTCGATGCCCAGTCCGTCAAGCAGCACGCCTGCGTCGGCCTCAGCCGTGTAGCCGCCTTCTTCGCCCACGATGCCTTCCAGTTCGCCAAGGCGCATGCCGTCTTCATTGGTCAAGTCATCGTGCGGCTTGGCGTAAAGAGCGTCGCGCTCCTCCAGCGCCTTCCAGAGTACGGCGTTGCCCATGATGACCGTGTCGATCACGCGGAATTTGTCGAAGGCAAACTGGTCCTGACGCAGTACGCCCATCTTCTTGGGGCGGGTGATGTTGCCCTTGGTCGGATCGATCTCTCCGGTCAGGATTTTCATGAAGGTGGATTTGCCGGCGCCGTTGGGGCCGGAGATGGCATAGCGTCGGCCAGCCATAAAAGTGGTGGTCACGTCCTCAAAGAGGATGCGTGAGCCAAAGCGCATAGTGACTTCATTCACAGCGATCATAAGCTATTGATTTTACCGCAGTACCCCTGGGATTTGGCAAATGACGAATTTCGGTGTGTGAACGAAGATTTCCCGTTTCGACTCCGTGCCCCCGTACTTGCAGGCTGTCGGGAAATATCCAGCACTTTTCGACTGCCCGCGTGTCTGTGCTACATTAAATCGAAAGCACTCACTGCAATGAAATCAACTCGCACACGCTCGATTCGCGTCCGTTCTGCCGCGGGAGATTATTCGGTGCTATGCGGACGCGGCCTGCTGCGCCGAGTTGCGGCAGAAATCGGGCAACTGGGGAACTTTTCCAGCCTGCATGTGATTGCCACCCCGACTGTGTGGAAGTTTCTCAGACCGTCGCTTCAGCGCGGTCTTTCGAGGCGCACGAAACCGCACATCCATTTGATGGACGAAGGCGAATCTGCGAAGAATTTGAGCACCGTGGAGAAAGTAGCGCGATCGCTGGCAAAAGCGGGTGCGGATCGCCAATCGCTGCTCATCGCGATAGGCGGAGGCGTCACGGGAGACGTCGCAGGATTTGTCGCCGCCTCGTATCTCCGCGGTGTCGCGTTGGTGCAGATACCGACCACGGTTGTGGCGCAAGTGGATAGTTCAATTGGCGGGAAAACCGGTGTGAACCTGCCGGAGGGCAAGAACCTGGTCGGCGCGTTCTATCCTCCCAGGCTCGTGCTGGTCGATCCGCAGGTGCTCAAAACGTTGCCGGAACGAGAGTTTCGCAGCGGCTTAGCCGAAGTGATCAAGTATGGAGTGATTGCCGACGCGAAACTATTTGCGTTTCTCGAAGCAAACATGGAAGCAATCCTGAAGCGTGACGCGACGGCGCTGGCACACATCATTCGGCGATCGATTGAAATCAAGGCGCAGGTGGTGAGCCGCGACGAAAAGGAATCCGGCTTGCGCGAGACGCTCAATTTTGGACACACCTTCGGCCACGCGCTCGAATCGGCTACACGTTACACACGTTTCCAGCACGGCGAGGCCGTTGCCTGGGGAATGATGTGCGCGGCCTTGCTCGGCCACGAATCCATCGATACGCCGCCGGATGCCATGTCGCGAATCGTGGCGCTCGTGCGGCGCATGGGCCCTTTGCCGGAGTGGCCGAAAATTTCGCCGGAGCGGCTTCTGGAATTCATGCGCTCAGACAAGAAAGCCCGGGAAGGGAAGTTGCGATTCGTGCTGACGCCGCGGATTGGCCGCGCCGGGTCGTATGACGGCATCTCCGAAAAAGTGGTGCTATGCATCCTGCGTTGTGCGCCGCAGTGCCTGTGTGGGCCTGTCAGCGAACCTGGGAAGCGTCATGGTTGAGCAGGCGTCGCCGCCGACGGGCACAAAACCCGAAGGAGCGACCTCCGAACGAGATGCTTCCCGCAACGTGCGCGAAATGTTTACGCGCATTGCCCCACGATATGACCTGCTGAATCATCTTCTTTCCGCGCAGATGGACAAACGCTGGCGCGCGCGAACTTCCCGCGAGTTGCGGCCTATTCTCGACCGGGCGGATGCAGTTGTCTTGGACCTGTGCTGCGGAACGGGCGATCTAGCGTTTGCGATGGCGCGAGACGCGAAGGCTAGCATCGTCGGGGCGGATTTCTCGCACACCATGCTGGTGCGAGCAAACGAAAAGAATGTGCGGCGGGGAACCGAGAAGCACAGCATTCTGTTTCTGGAGGGCGATGCGCTGCACCTGCCTTTCGCCAATGGTTCTTTTGACCTGGTCACCACCGCTTTTGGCTTTCGCAATCTGGCCAACTACGAAGCCGGCCTACGCGAAATTTTCCGCATTCTGAAACCTGGCGGAACGTTGGGAATTCTGGAATTCACGGAGCCCGCCCCTGGTGTGGTCGGCCAGCTGTACCGGTTCTATTGCCAAAAGATTCTGCCGAAGATTGGTGGATTCATTTCGGGTGACGCAGCAGCCTACGCCTATTTGCCCAGGTCGGTGGCGCGTTTTTTTCGACCCGATGAGCTTGCCTCGTTGATGCGGCAGGTGGGATATTCCCCGGTCCGCTACTACCTGATGACGCTCGATTCCGTAGCTCTCCACCTGGCCGTTCGGCCTTATTCCTCCTGCGGGTGATTGGCCGGAGTGACGCCCGACGCCGGCGGCGTACTCAGATTGGCCCCTGCATCATTTTTTGTACTTCCGCGGCCTTTAGAGAAAGCTTCAGCAGTTCTTCCAACCGTTCCGGAGTAAGTCGCCGAGATTGCGAGGTAAGGATTTCAGTTTCGCTGACAAGTTCGGCAAGAAATCGTTGAACCTCGGGCGACAGCGTGCGGTCCGCCATGTCGTCGGACAATAGACCCAGAAGCGCGGACAGCCGGCGCTGCGCCACCAGATAGAAATGACGGGAACAGAGGGGGCGTTCCGCGATCTCCGCTTCGGAAGGCTCGGCACACCCAACCCATGCGCACTTTCCCCGGACGGATTCAGACATGTAGATAAACTCCGATGAAATCAGGCCTGCCTAGGATGAGGACGCGGTGGCGATGCGCGTCTGCGGTGGGCTCATCTAGTATTCGTCTTTTAACGGCGAAGTCAATCGAAAATGACGAGGGGTCTTGCCGAATGAATATAGTCCCGCGAAAAAAATCGCTTCGGAATCTCTTTGCGGTATCATGCGCGCATGGAAGACTTTCTGCATGTTTTCGCCGGCAGGATTTACAAGGTCGGCTTGATCCGTTACGTGGACGTTCCGGCAGAAATTACGCGAACGTTGTCAGCGCGGGAGGCGCACGTGCCGGTACGGGGCACGGTTGAGGGCGCCGCTCTGCGTACCACGATGGTTTCGCGCGGAAGAGGATGCCATCGGATAGCCATCCATGGAGACATCCGAAAGCAACTGCGAATCGATGCCGGCGCGCTGGTGGAAATAGCCATCGAGCGCGATGAAGAGCCACGCGAGCCGATCCTGCCGCCCTTCCTGGTCTTGTCCTTGCGAAATGCGCCCCGAGCGCAGGCGGCTTTCCGCAACATGACCACGGCCTTGCGAAGGCAGATCGTGCGCTATCTGATGGCGGTGAAACAACAAGTCACGCTGGAGCGCCGGGTGGCGAAATTTATTCGGCGTCTCGAAGACAGAGCGCGGCAGGAGCGGCCGAAGCGCAAGACAAATCCAAAAAAGAGGTAGTCTTCAAAGAAGGGAAGACTTCAGGAGCGCTTGCCGATGCTCAAATAGGAGAACTTTTGCGTGGACTCAATGGCCAAAAATACTTCAGTCAGATGGCTAATTGCCGCGATTGCCTGCTCGTCGCTCGCACTATTTTTCGCAGCAGGTTTGCATCCGCGCTGGTGGCTCATGTGGTTCATGCCCATTCCGGTGCTGCTTGTCGCGGCGCGCGCGTCTGGCCCCAGAGCCTTCTTCGTTGCCCTCGTCGCGTGGTTCCTGGGCAGCCTGAACATGTGGGGGGTGTTCCGAAATGTACTGCAGGTGCCGCTGGTTCCGGTGTTGGCGTTCCTGATTCTTCCGGGATGTTTCTTTGGCTTAGGCGTGCTTCTGTTTCGCCGATGGGTGAGAGGCGGAAAACCAGCAGCAGCTGCCGTAGGCTTCGCAGCGTTCTGGGTTACCTATGAATATGTGCTGGCGATGACCTCCGTTCACAGCACGTTTGGCAATCTGGGTTATACCCAGATGAATTTCCTTCCGATACTGCAGCTTGCCGCGCTGACCGGCATCTGGGGAATCAGCTTTTGCCTGATGTTGTTCGCTGCGACGTTGGCAGCACTTTGTTCGGGATACGGCAGCAGCCGCGAAAAAGGCGTGTTGGCAGTGGGCGTCGCGATTTTTCTTTTGGCGATCCTCGGCTTCGGGGAGTGGCGTCTGCATGCGCCGCAAAAAGCTGAGTGGGTCTCCGTGGGGTTGCTGGCTTCTGATTTGGCGCAGAACATACTTCCCACGGAGCCGGAGGACGCGCAGCGCCTAATGTCCCAGTACGCCGCGCAGGTACAGGCGCTCTTGAAGCAAGGCGCGCAAGTAGTCGTAGCGCCAGAAAAGATTGTTGTGGTTCAGGACGAAAACATCAAAGCGGTGGACGATCTCTTTGCTACGCTGGCCGCGGCCTCCGGCAGCCACGTGGTGATCGGCGTGGCCCGCCATGCTCCCAGGGAATGGCTGAACGAGGCGCGCATCTACGCGCCGGCGAACCCTCGACCGCTAACTTACGAAAAACACCACATGCTCCCGCCCTTCGAATCCAAATTTACGGTAGGGAATTCGCGAACCACGCTGCAACAGCCCAGCGGTCTGTGGGGCGTCACCATCTGCAAAGATATGGATTTCCCCGGACTGAGCCGGGAATACGGCCGCGACGGTGTGGGCCTGCTCTTGGTTCCGGCCTGGGATTTTGACGCCGATGGATGGCTGCACGGGCGCATGGCAATTTTGCGCGGCGTTGAGGACGGGTTCAGCATCGCGCGCGCTCCAAGGCACGGCATTTTGAGCGTCAGTGACAGCCGTGGGCGCGTGTTGGCCGAGCGGAGCACGTCGGCAGCTCCTTTCTCTACAATCCTCAGGCAAGTGCCGGTGAACCACGAGGCCACGCTTTATTCACGAGCCGGGAACTGGTTTGCGTGGTGCTGCATCACCCTTCTGCCGGGTTTGCTGGTATTCGCGCGACCGCGCCCTACGAGCGCGGCCGCCTAAAGTGAAGGAAAGTGAACGAAAGAGGTGAGAGGACCCGGCTGAGATCTACGAAGTGTTTGAGGCATTGGGTGCCTCGCTTCGGGGGTAATTGGGGTTCGGCCGGATCCTCTCTTTGGGTTACTTAAGCCGAGATTACCGGTTCGTCGCCACAAAAGGAACTGGCAAAAGTACCAGTCAACAAACATTCATAGATGGAACTTGGGGGCTTACGCTAGGCCCGGAGGGGTGCCTGGCGAGCCTGGTCCGGCAGGGGCCGCCGTTGGGCTGTCGCAGGTCTATACGATGCCCGCAAATCGCTCCTGTGGATTGTGCGTTGGGATGTATTGACTAATACGACCGGACTATTGTGGCGCGGGGCGGAGCTCAGTAGTCTCTCCCTACCGGGAAGCACGCCGGGTCGGAGGGCCAGAAATGAAGACCGCAACGAATTCCGCCAAGGGTACGAAAAGCAACTCTGGCACGCGCACGGCGATCGCCACGCAAGAACTGAAAGTGCGTATCCGGGCTAGCCGCCTGGGCGATGCGCTGGCAGGAATGGCGTGCGACCTTTGCCTGGAGCAGGTCCCGGTGGAGGAAGCCCTCCAAATGATCCAGGAGCGCGCCATAGAGCGCATGGTGGCCATGCTGGATACGGCAATTCTCTCCGATGAAGTTGCGATGCAGTGCTGCCTAGACATCGTGGCGAGGGAATCGGAGCAAGTGGCGCTGCAGGCGCTGGAAAAAGGTACCGATGCGTTGCGCGAAGGCCTGGAAATCTACGATGAGCTGCAATCGGCGGAGTGCACGGGTCCAGTGAATTGAAGCAGTTTTCAGTTCTCCGTTATCGGTCTTCGGTGAACCACATCCGTCGGCCCGTTATCGATGATCAGACACTTCTTGGTCTGTCCCTAACTTAAGACCTAATACTGAAAACTGCTTTATCTCGCCCAGCCAGGATCCCCGCCGGCCTTGCGGAGTTCGTCTTCCATGTCGCTCAATTGCTTCTTCAGATCTTCGATCTCTTTTTTCTTGGCATCAACCTTGGCGGTTTTGTCGTTGATATCTTTGCGATCGTACTGCTGCATCAGGGCCTTCTGAGGGTCACTGTAATATTGCACTTGATCCTTGTTGAGTTCGCGTTGCAGGACGTCCAGTTCCTTTTCAGAGTTATCGAGTTTCTCGCGAACCGTCCGAAAGCGCTTGCGCCAGTACGCTTCGCTCTTGGGATCGTTTAACGCCGCCGCGTCCGTTGCCGCTGTCGCATCAGTGGCCGAGGCTTGGTCGCCTCCTGTGCTGGCAGCTGGTGTTGCCGGTACATTCTTTTTGGACGCGAAATCGTCGTCCGTATAGACCTTTTTGGGCTTGGCCGCGGCTTGCTTTTCCGCGCGAGCCTTGCGAGCTGCGTCAGCCACAGGATCAGATGATTGTGGGTCGGGAGATTGTTGTGCTTGAGTGGCGAGGCCCGCGAAACCAGCTAGAGCCAAAAGTGCTGTCATCCGTAAGAGTGAATCTCGACGCATGTTGAGTTACCTCCACCGGAGCAGCCCGGATCGAACTTGGGGGCAGGCAGGGGGCTCCCTGGAAAGATTGAACACCTAAAGGCATTGTACCCCTTTAGAACGCGGGGAAGGACCAGGCCGTGCGAAAGAATTAACGCAGGAAGCGCTATTCGAACATGCGCCGAAGAATCCACGGCATGGCATAGACCACCAGAAACGCCGCGATTCCCAGGAAGGTGCCAAGGGGCAAGTGATATTGCGAGGCAAGTGTCCAGCGGATAGCGTTGAGCTCACCCAGGCCACGCCGATGCGCTCGCTCTGCAAGTTTCTTCTTCCAGCCGAACGCATAGAGTGTGGCGACGAGTGCAATCCCTGCGACGCTGCCGAGCAATGTTCCCAGGAAAATGGTAAGAAATGTGTCTCTCACGCCGAGGAAGGCGCCCACCATGGCCATCATTTTCACGTCGCCCATGCCCATGCCTTCCCGTTTGCGAACCAGTTTGTAAAGCGCAGCAGCCCCGAGAAGCAGCAGGCTGCCGAAGGCCGCGCCGAGGAGAGCGTCCGTAACATTGAAAAGAATGTTGAGATAAACCCGGGCCGCTGGGTGAGTCTGAAAATAGCCAAGGTCAAAATGGCGCAGAAACCGGACGAGTAGCGCCATGCCGGTGGGATCGTTCGGAGGCACGCGTGCCGCAAAGGCCAAGCCCACGCCGACACCGGGCCAGTTGATCGCGTCGGGCAGGATGCGTACACGCAGGTCCGTAACGATCAAGATGATCAGCAGGCAGCCAAAGATCAGGAATTTGAACGTGTGCAGGGTCAGGCCAAATGTGTAGTACGTGAGGACGAACAACACGCCGGTAAGAAATTCGATGATGGGGTACATCAGCGAAATGGGCAGGTGGCAATTACGACATTTGCCGCGAAGCCAGAGCCAGCCAAGAATCGGAACATTGTCGTAGGGTTTAATCGGCTTCAAGCAGCGCGGGCAGCGAGAACCGGGCGAAACAATGGAAAGGCCCTCCGGAATGCGGGAGACGCAAACATTCAGGAAGCTGCCGATACAAATGCCGACCAGGAAGAAGAAAAAGGGAATCACAGCATTGAATGTGCCACAGGCGAAGGAGCGTCTCAATGCGCGCGCGCAACACGCGTGTCCCATTCCTAACGAGAAAATCATCGCGGCTTCAGCCGCTGAGGGCTACTTTGTTAGTCATCACGCAGACTCTACAGGGACGACGCAGAATTGCGTCACGGGGATGCGGCCAAAGGCGCTGTTCGCTACACTGTTGATATATGGCAATGAGCTGGTACGAGCACGCGATCCGTCGCTACGAGCACCGGCGATGGACCACCGACGACAACCGCATGGTGCGGCCGTTCGAGTGGGGCCTGGAGCACATCAACGGCAGCGCCGCGCACGACGACCCACGCGCGTTTGTGCGCCAGTACGCGCAAGAGGCCATCGCTAAGAGCGATGAGTGGTACGCCACGCGCCAAGTGAGCGGCTATCGGCTGGATGAAAATAATGTGCTGACGTTTACCAGCACGGTGGAATCGCCCTGGCCGGAAAACAACACCGTGCATGCGCAATTCTTTCCTGGCAAAAAGATTGGTCCGGCCGTGCTTATCCTTCCCAACTGGAATGCTAAATGGCACGGGCAGGTGCCACTTTGCCATTGGCTCCAGCGCATGGGCATCTCCGCGATGAAGATGAGCCTTCCATATCACGATCGCCGCATGGCCAAAGGACACGAACGCGCCGATCAACTGGTAGGACCGAATATTGGATTGACACTGCACGCGAACCGGCAAGCTGTGCAGGATGCGCGCGCCTGCTTAAGCTGGCTGGAGCAGCGCGGATATCACCGCCTGGGGATTTTGGGCACGAGTATCGGCTCGTCGGTGGGATACATCACGCTGGTACATGACAAGCGCGTGCGTGCCGGCGGCTTCTTCCACGTGTCCACCTATTTCGCCGATGTCGTCAGCCAGGGCATGACCACCAATCATGTGTGGGAAGGGCTTCGCCATGAAGTAAGTGTGCAAGAGTTGCGCGAATTCTGGGCCCCTATCAGCCCCATGCCGTACGTGGAACGAGGCCGGGGCGCGGGACGCAATACGTTCATGGTCTATGGCAGGTACGACCCAACATTTTTACCGGAATTGACGCACGAAATGCTGTCGTCGCTGCGGCGGCACGGTGCCGAACCTCGCACTCTGGAATTGCCGGTAGGGCACTACTCGCTAGAATTGCCGCCCTTCAGCTATATCGCCGGGTATCGCATGTTCACCTATTTCCTCGAAGCCCTGGCGTAAGCCGCGAAAAGCCCTCACCCCTGAAGGGGTGAGCTACAGGATTAGACATCAAGCGGGGAGTTGTCGCTGAAGCCTCTGAGGCCTGAGGGTTCTGATGGCCGAGGGCTACGGCTCTGTTCTTCGCGCTAGAACGATTGGCGGTTATTGCATAACTTCAGAGATGGCGCCGGTGGCGATTAAGTCGTGCACGGCGCTGATGTCGGCAGCGAGCGGGCGATCGGCGGTGACTTTGGGAGATAGGGCGCGAACAGCATCGTAGGCTTTTTTCGCGAGCGTGCCGGTCTGCAGCGGCGCCAGAAGATCGATGCCCTGGCAGGCGCACAGCAATTCAATAGCAAGGATATGGCGAAGATTGTGGAGCATGCGTTCCAGGCGGCGCGCGCCGCTCATGCCCATGGAAACGTAATCTTCCTGATTACCGGACGTCGAAATCGAATCAACAGAATGTGGCGTAGCCAAAGCGCGATTTTCGCTGGTTAGCGCTGCCGCCGTAACCTGCGCGATCATGAAGCCGGAGTTTAGTCCGGGATCAGGCGTAAGAAACGCGGGGAGCAGGCTGGTGAGTGGATTGGTCATTTGTTCAACGCGCCGTTCGGAGATGCCGCCCAACGTAGCCAACGCGACGGCCACTTGATCGGCAGCCATGGCCAGCGGCTGCCCATGAAAATTCCCGCCGCTAATGATGTCGCCCTTGCCGCCTTCCTTTACGAACACTAACGGATTGTCCGTGGCGCTGTTCAGTTCGACGAGCGCCATTTCGCGGGCTTGTACCAGCGAATCGCGCACCGCTCCATGGACCTGCGGAGTACACCGCAAGCTATAAGCGTCTTGCACCCGAGGATCCTTTTCCGCGGCGCGGTGCGATTCGCGGATTTGGCTGCCTTCATTCAGATGTGCCAGATTGCGGGCCGTCGTGCCCGCGCCGGGATACTCGCGTGCGTGCATGATGCGCGCATCGAACGCGCCCGGGCTGCCGCGAAGCGCATCAAGCGAAAGGGAAGCGGCGACATCGGCGGTATCGGCGAGAATGTCGGCTTCGCGGAGCGCCAGGCTGAGTAGTGCGAGCATGCCCTGCGTGCCATTCAGTAGCGAAAGCCCTTCCTTGGCTTCGAGCTCAACGGGCGTGATGCCTGCGCGTTGCAGCGCTTCCGCGCCCGGCAGTCTCTCGCGCTTGTGCAGCGCTTCGCCTTCGCCAATCACCACGTGCGCCAGATGCGCGAGCGGAGCGAGATCGCCAGAGGCGCCCACCGATCCCTGCGAGGGAATCACGGGATGAACGCCAGCATTCAGCATGCTGATCAGCGTTTCAACCACGCTGGGGCGTATGCCGCTTAGCCCCTTCGCCAACGCATTGGCGCGCAGCAGCATCATCGCGCGTGTCTCGGCTTCGCTAAGCGGCTCCCCAACTCCACAGGAGTGGGAGCGCACAAGATTGACCTGCAGCTGGCGCACTTGCTCGCCAGAGATGCGCACCGACGCTAGTTTGCCGAATCCCGTATTGATGCCGTAGGCGGTTTTACCGGAGGCGACCAGCTGATCAACTACGGCGCGCGATGCCTTCATTCGCGCGATGGCGTCCGGCGACAGAGAGACCGTTTCGTGATTGAGTGCGACTGCGTAAAGCTGCGAAAATGTGAGTTTATTGCCGCTCAGAACGATGCTCATTCAGTGCTCCGGTCGGAAATGGCAAGCCCCAACGCAAGAAATGCAGCTGTGTATTTCTCCGCGAAATGTTTTACGCGGCCGTCGCGGCTCGTGGTGACGTGAGTCGTGTCGCCGGTGGCAAGAAGTTTTTGATCATGCTGGCGGAACACTTCGTAGCCAAATTTAAGGACGCGTGTTTTCGCTTCCAGGATGCGCGTGCGGATGGTCAGCAGTTCGTCGTAGCGCGCGGGATAGTGGTAGCGGCAGTGCGCATCAGCGACAACCATGTAGGTATCGTCCTCCGCTTCCATGCTTTTGTAGTCGAAACCGAGAGAACGCATCAGTTCCACACGGCCCACCTCGAACCAGATTAGGTAGTTGGAATGATAAACGACGCCCATTTGATCGGTTTCGGCGTAACGCACGCGGACGGTAACATCGTGATGATTGAGCATGAGTGGGCTGTGAATAGTATGCCGGAAAAGGGAAGAGACTCGAAACTCGAAATGGTACTCCTGTAGCCCACCCCTTCATTCAGGCCCGAAACTTTTCGAACAATTTGCGAGCCATTTGTGACGGCCAGCTCTTCGAAGCGACATGAGCGAATCTTTCCGGTCGAAAGACCAAACCGCTTCGCATACCTTAACTACGCATGACTCGTTTCGGCACCGTTGTCCCGGTACGGGCCGCTAGCTCTGTGCTATTTTAGCTGGCCCCCTGCCTTAGCCCAATCCTTTCGTCTCAGCGCCCAGTCTGTGGTGGCGCGCATGCAAAACATCAGAACCGACTCGTTGAAGTTTCGGTGACGTCTGATGGTTTTGCGCAAAGTCATTCCGGCTTTCATCTTATTTCGTGTCTATCCTCTTCGACTCCGGCCAAGGAAGACGCGCCTGATCGATGGCCACCAGTTTCGCCGTCCGCCATGGTGCCCGCGCAGGACTTTGACAGGACCGTCGTCCTATCACTGAGTTGAAGCTGGTATTCAGCGGTAGTGTGAAAATCGCCGCGAACTAACCGTTCCGCTTGTAAAAGCAGCACATGAGTCCGGAGCAGTGTAGTGTTAGTCCAGGATTCGCTCCGCTATCGCAATGCTCAATGGGCCGCCATCGGCCAGGGCAAGCCGGTCTACGAGCCGAGTGGGAGGGAGCGAAAGTTTGTGCGCCAAGCGACTTGCTGCACTGCTCCAACCAGAAAAATCCAGCAACCTGCGCCCGCGAAGGCAACCGCCACCAGGATGACGAATGCCCAGTAGAAGTGCCCGGTGCGCTGCAGCACCAATCCGGTCAGCCACGGGGCCACGATGCCTGCGAGGTTGCCGGTGAAATTCTGGAAGCCCGTCCACCGTCCAGCGGCCTGCCGTCCCGCGAGCGTTTGCGTGATTGCCCAAACATTCGACGCGGAAACGCCAAAAAAAATCACGCCGAGGATCAGCGCGGCAATACACAGGGCGGGGTTACTGAAGACAGAAAGGCCGACAAAACCTCCGGAGAGCGCCAGCCCTCCACCTACGAACGTTTTGCGAACGAGCGAGGGACTGCCGCCATAGCTGATCCAGCGATCGGACAGCCAACCCCAAAGAGCGGTGAGACCAGCGCCGAGAAGATAGGCGATTCCGCCGATTTTTGCCATTTCTACCAACGAGAAGTGACGCTCGCGCACCAGATAGTAGGGAAGCCATGTCAGCAGGAAATAGCTGACGTAATTAATGCCGAACTGGCCCAAGCATGTTCCCCAAGCCGATCGCAAGCCTAGAAATTCGGCAAGGCTCGGCGCACCCTGTACATCGCCGCGAAGGGTGGGCTGATTTCTCGGCATGCACTTCAGCCACGGCACAAGCCAAAGCATGCTGGCGAGGCCGAGGGCAATGAAGAAGGAACGCCAGCCAAACCGTGCCATCAACAATCCCCCTAGCAGCAAGCCAAAGCCAGGACCCAATAGCAGTCCGGCAGAAATCACGGAGTTGGCAAATCCGCGATGCTCCTCAGGAAAATTCAAAATGATGATTTTCGAATACGCAGGATACGCCACCGACTCGCCGATGCCCAGCAGCAATCGCAAAACGAACAGCACCGAAAACGCGTGAACCATACCGGTGCCTGCGGTCGCCGCGGACCACAGAAGAAATCCTCCCGCGAATACCCAGTTCACATTCAAACGATCCACCAGCCAGCCCGACACCAACTGAAAGGTCGCATACGTCCAGAAGAACGCCGACAGCAAAACGCCCAGTTGCCGCGAGGTAATGCCGAACTCGTCCTTCAGCATGGGAGCGGCGATGGATAGATTGCTGCGATCGATATAGTTGATGAAGATCGAAACGGCCAGCAAAAACAGAACGATTTTCAGAGCGCCAGGGATTCTGACGCGCCGCGCTGGATCGGAAGTTGCCATCGAGAGTGGCAACATCTTCGTCGCGGGGCCACAGATTTGCAACTGCTTTTAAGCACGGATGCGCTAGTCGGGAGGAGACTCAAAGGGTCTTGCCAGTGCGACATGTATTTCTTATAGTGCTGCCCGACGCGAAGAGTAACGAAGGAGGATTCGTTATGCCAAAGCCCACACCCGCAACCATACTGTCAGACAAACTCCAGCTTTACGAGAAGTTGGTGGCCACAAATCCTAGTGTCAAACGCAAAGGCGCTACGGTGCCTTATACCTCGCTAAACGGTCACATGTTCAGTTACATGAGCAAGGAGGGCAAACTGGCATTGCGTCTGCCGCCCGATCAGCGCGAGGTATTCCTGAAAAAATACAACACCAAATTGTGCGAAGCCTATGGCGTCGTCCAACCCGAGTACGTCGAAGTTCCGGCCGCGTTGCTTTCCTCTACGCGAGAGTTAAAGAAGTTCTTCGACGCCAGTTATAGCTACGTTGCCTCTCTCAAACCGAAGCCTACCGTAAGAAAAAAGAAACTGTGATCTCAGTGCGGTTTCGCTGCACGGATTTGCCACTGCTCGCTGGTTCCCGGAATTTCAATCGGCGGCCGTAAAATCTGCCGAACCCCTCCGTGAAGTTCGGGCGCGGCCCCTGCTCAATTTCTCGACTGGGCCATGCTGAGCTAAGAACCCACGCGGATGTGAGAGAACGAGCTGAAAAGCCCGAAGACATTCAGAAGCCACAGCACCACCGCGATCACTACCACGGCGTTCAAAATAGACTTGATCGTTCCCTGCATCGGGATGAAGCGGTTGATCAGCCACAGAACCACACCGACAACGATCAGAACCATTACGATTTGTATCAATGGCATGAGCTTGGACCTCCTGCTCAGCGAGCGGTATCGTTTCCACTCAAACGAGCGTACCCGCCAGCTCTCGGCGCGAACCATACGAGGAAGGGGGTAGGACCTACGGAGAGATACGTTAGGGCTTTTTGCCCGGCGAGGCTTTCTTAGCGGGAAGGTCCAAGCCAGCTTCCGGGGCGTCGTACGTGCCCAACATCAGGTGTACCGGCATCACCGCACCAGCGTGCTTCCGGCGAAAGAACACGTCGAATGGCCTCAGTGCCACGGACTTGAAGCCCGAGGTCATGTCTGAAAATTCCTCATCGGTTCGCAACGTGCCGTGCAGATCGACAGCCCTGCTTTCCAGGTTGTAGGTGCCGTGCATGTCCGCCGAAGCGCCAGGCACGGCAAATCGAAAATTCTTGAATGTTGCGGTGGCATCGCGAAGTTCCACGTACCCCGCCAATTGGAAGATCACCCTTCCTGGATCGCCGGTGTCGGAATCATTCCTGGCTTTTTCGCCTAGCGCCTTCTGGCTTAAGGTGTCCACACGCGCTTGCGTGGCAGCCATCGCGAATTGTCCATCCTCTATGCCGAAATCTCCGGTCAGTCGAACTTTGTGAAGAAAAGGTGCGTCTCCCGGAGGAATCGTCACGTGAGCGCGAAAGCTGGTGACACCGTGTAAGGGCGGGTTTGCCTCGCGGACGAAAAGCCGCAGCACATCCTGGATTCGGCCGTCACGCACCGACAATGCGATGGAAGCGACTTTGCCCTGCTGTCCGGCATGCTGCGCAATTTCGCCTCTCGCAAGTACTGTGGTTTTTGGAACGTAGTGGTCACTCGGTCCAGCTGCACGTCGCCGTTAGTGCCGTTCACCGGCGCTTGAAACTCGCTTCGCAAATGAACGGCGTGCTGACTGCGCCTCACCATGAAGTTGAGAATGCTGATGCTTCCCTGCGAATCGATATGTTGCAATACGCCTTCAAACTTGTCCTGCGCTGAGAGCGTTCCCGCAAGGCCTTGGAATACCCCGAGGTCCGCGTTCTCGAATGTGTATTCACCTGCCACCGGCGTTTGCCCTGGAAGGGTGTAGTTCCACGGACCGAATAGTCCTTGCGCTCGAACATCGCCGGGCGGCAGCGGGACCGTGAAGGAAGCGAGTTGCTATCGGAAACGGAATAGAACCTCAGCGTGTTGATCGCGAAGAGCGGCGCGTCACGTGAAGAACGATCGATTTGGATCGAGGAGCCATCCGCAACAATCTCACCAACCCTCGTGCTCTACTTGCTTTCCTGCCAATTCGGTTCCCGGACCGGAGTTCCCATCGGAGGAATGTGCACGCGAAAACCATCTAAGACGATTACGGCGAGGTAACCCGGACGGAATATCAGATCCAGGTAGTGAGAGCGAACAACCAGCTGCTGGATACTCACGACAGGCGGTGTTCCGGGTGTCGCGCCGAGGCGGTTAAACACTACGCCCTCCGCGATACAACCGGGATGCGGGAAATAAGTGGAATGAAATTTCTGGAACGTCACACTTGCAGGAAAAGTGGATTGCAACGACTGTGTAACGCGTTCCCGGGAAAAGGGCCAGTGCCGCACCAGAACGATGCCGAGGTTGCCGAGGATCAGCACTACAGCCGCAAGCCCGAGCAACACAATCTTTTTGACGTCCACGGAGCGGCTGACCATTCCGGGCGCTATTTTCTTTTGATGCAGGCGCAAAAATGATTGAAAGGCCGGGACCTGAAGCTCAGGCCTCCAGGACTGAGGCATTCTCGTAAAGGTTCACGCTGCCAAACGCAAATGTACGTAAGTCTTGCCCGCATTACTACCCCGGGAACGATGTAGGCCAACATCCGGATTACATCGTAACTAATGTGCACCGGAGACTTCGCGGGATATCGCTATTTCGTGCACGGTGCTTGTGCTTCCGCAATTTCCTTTTGCGTGCGACGCGACTGCAGCGCCAATGCCAGCGCATCCTTTGTTAGCGAGAGCTCCGGCACCGCATCACTACTCAAGTGCTGGATCACCGCGCGGGCTTCTACACATTGCTGTTTCGCCGCCAGCGCCCGGGCTTCTTTCACTTTGATCTCCACATACACATCCAACCGGCTCGCTCCACCTTCTTCAAGGGATATGAACCGCGTCGCCAGTTCCTTTTGCGCTTCTTCGTAGCGTCCAGCATCCGCCAGATCGCAAGCCAGTTTAAAAATTAGCGCGGCCGGAGGATTTGCCCCTGGAAATCTCTGCAGCGCGGCCACGCGTTCCTCGGGAGAATGTCCCGCAGCCTTGAGCGCCTCTTCCAATCCCAGATAGATTTCAGCGTTTTGCGGATCGGACTTTGTCCCTTCGCTGAAAAACTGAATTGCGCGCTCGGGAGACTGCTTCTCATAGAGCACGGTGTAACCCATGTTTCGCAGCAGGGCAGGAATGGCCGGGTTCAACTCGCGTGCTGCATTCCATTCGGTCATCGCGGCGTCTTGCTTCCCACCGGACATGTACAGCGATCCGAGCAGCGCATGAGCGTTCGCGTCTTTGGGATCCACGGTAATGGCTCGCTTCAGTATATCCAACGAGTCGGACCGGCTCGGAAAAACGTAAGTTGTGGGCATCTGAGAAGCCATCAAAAAGTCGGCGCTGCCATCCTGATGCAACATTTCGCGACAGTAACCGCGGTAGTACGCAATCAGCGCATACTTTTCCGGCCGGGGCATTCCCGGTTCGCTTATCACCCTCGCTCCCGACGGATACGGCCGCGCTAGAATTCCAAGTGCCTCGTCGAAAAGGCCGAAATGCATGTACAGCGTTGCGATTTCGAGGATTCTTTCCGGGTCCGCGGCAAGGTGTTCCCAAAGTGCCGCATCCTCATGGCCCAATCTCGTTGCCTCATAATCCAGAAAGGAATTCGCAGGGTCGGTGGAGCGCAACGCGTTCAAATGTTGCTCAGCGGATTTGGCGTCACCCAGGATGCGCAGCAACGCGACATCCATGTCGCCCAGGCGTGCCGCATCCGGAAATTCCGCGTACGCCGTCTCCAACTTCTCATGCGCTTTCTTCAACTCGCCTTTGCGCGCATCCAGCGCCGCCAACTCATACAGCGAAGGCGCACGAAAAGTCCCGTACTGCACGCTTACTTCGAATGCCCGCCGAGATTTCTCCCACTCTCCTGTTGCAGCGTAGGCAAGTCCCAGGTAGTAAGAAGCCTCCATGTCGTTGCTGACTCGCGTTACCATCGCCGAGAGATGCTGTGTTGCCTCGCCATAATGGTTCAGCGCGACGTCTAGACGCCCCGCCGCACGACGCAGCGTCACGCTTCCAGAAAATCGCTGCAGTCCCTCGTGATAGGTCGACATCGCCTTCAGCAGCTCCCCGTTTCGCTCCTGCTCCGTCCCCAATTCCATAAAATCGCTCTCGCTCCGCTTGTCAGCTGGCGGATACACATAAGCCGCTGGCAACTCCTTGGGCACTTCGGACTTCGGCCAGAAGTCGTATTTTCCTTCTGTGTGCGTCAGAACGGTCTCGCCCGATTCGTCCGTAAGGGTCACGGTGTACGTTTTTCCAGCCGCCAAATCCGAAAATTGCTTTTGATATGTCGCCCGCGGCGTGAGTGAAACCTCTTCCGTGGCGACCACTTGCGGTCCGTCGCGCAGTTGCAATTGTGCCTTGCGGTAATCACTCGTCACGTTCAGTGCCACATTTAGGGACACCACATCCGGTTTACTGGACGGCCCGCGCGTCAGATTCAGCACCGCCGCTGGATTCGCACGCATTATCCCTCCAATTTCGCGGACTGGAATCCAGTATTCGGTGAAATGGATAGCCTGCTGGGGGTCCAGAAAGCCGTATGTTTCCTGATCACGGAACAGTCCCGCCTGAATCTCGACATAGGCACTGTGGTCATCAGAAAGCGCCTCACGCCACTGCAAGCCCTCCGCATCACTGCCCCACGAAAAAACTTTCTTCGATGGCAGATCGCTGCGCGAGGCATAGTGCACCACTCCAGCATTGGTCTTGGGATGATAAACCGCCATGTACGATTCATTGCTCGCGAAGCTGAAGCGTGAGACCGCGCCGTGCTTGTGATTTCCGACGACGCTTAAATCCACGCCGGTGCGGTCTACCGGCCAGGTGTCCAGATCCGTGAATCCATGAAACACGCTGAACTCTTGAGGGTAATATAACCGCGAATCATCCCACACCTGCACGCCCGCATTGGTCCACCAATAGAAACGATGCCTCGCGGGACTGGGGTTGTAGAGCGTGGTTGTCTGTTCGAGCACCGCTTGTCCTGGACGCAACGTCAATTTCACGCACCATTCCATCCCGTAGACGCGATCGATGTTCCTCACCCAAACGGAGCCGCTGCCATCCGATGCTGTGGAAGTGGAAAAATCCACCGGGGAAGCCGTCATCCAATTATGCGAAACGGGGAAATTGAACTCGATTCCGTAAGCGGCCCACACACCACGATAAGCAATGCGCGCGAACTTTAGGGACCTGTTTGCATAGAAAAGATCGGCGCCGTTGCGCTTATCCAGACACCGGTACAGATGCCCGCCGAGATCCGGCAGCACCACGCATTTTAAATATTCATTTTCCAGATTCAGCGTCCGCCATCGCCGAGACGCGACGCTGTTGCCGAGGTTGTCGCGCATCGTGTACGGATAGTTGTACCGCCCGTTGGTGACAAACTGATTGAATCGCGGATTTTCATTGGGCAGGCCTTCTTGATAGGTGGGCAGTTCGATCGCGTCCTCCCACACGCGCACGCCAGGATGAATGGGTTTGCCGCTGCTGGCCGAGGATTGCGCGAGCGCAGGAGCAGGTAAAAAAGGGAACAGGCCTAGGAATACCAGCCCGAACAAAACGGTGCGAAACTGTTTGCTCACGATTCCCGCTCCTCAACCGCAAACCAGTCATGGAAACACTGCGAGGCCCACTTAGCGTTTTATATCACAGCAACCTGGTATCATTCGGGCGATCGTGAGCGCCGCGTACGAAAGAAGCGGCTTATTGAGGCGACACACTGAGCAAGACTGGAAACTGGCGTGACCTTAAACTACCGTTTACCCTGTGCTTTCTTCACCCGTCTGCATCCAGAATGAGCTACCGCCAATTCCGCCAGGCCATGTGGTGCTCAGTGGGCATCGAATTCCCGAAATGTCCAGCAACGTCCTGCAACCGTCGACCAAGGCAAGGTCTTGGACGATGAAGGCATTGGGAAGAAGAACTTTCGGCGTTGCGGCACCAGCATTCAGGAGATAAGCGCCCAGCAGGTGATCCCGATGATCGTCTTTCTCGTCGTGCAGATCCTGGTTGTTCATTTTTATGGCATCGAACCGCGGATGCGCCGCCTCGAGGAAATTCAATAACTGGCGTCCATGCTCCGGATCACGCCGGCAGTGTTTGTCCTTTCGTTTCATGCCCGAATGTCAGCGCCAGCATTCCGAACGGAAACGCCAGAGAAGTCAGCGCCACGGGAATTCCGATCGTGTGGAAATGGGCGACGCCTGCGCCCACCAGAAACGTGAATCCGGCGCCAAGGAACCTTCCCACCGAAGTCGCGAACGCAAACGCGCTCCCCCGGCATTCCGTTGGATATTGTTCCGGCAGCCATAGCGTATACATCGCGAAATTAGCGCCGCCCAATCCCAGGAACAAGAGCGAAACAAAAAACAAGCTGAGCGAGTGGTGTGCAAGATAAAAAGCGTAACCGAACCCAATGGCAATTGACACCATCATGCACGCAAAATAGGCCGCGAGCGTTGCCCGGCGCCCGATGCGTTCCGCTATATATGGCAGAGCGATACATCCCAGAATCGTCGTGACAGAAAGGAGCATGGTCCCGAGCGAGATCAACGGCGTAGTCTGTGCCGCCGGCACTTTCTCTCGCGCGGCAATCTCGCTGATCGCTGCTGGCACGTACACCGATCCTGCCCACAACCCTATGATCGACACCAGAACATAAACCGCGTTCAACAACGTGCGCTGCCGATATTCCCTCGAGAATAAAATCTTCAAAGGATGGCCCACCGACCAGTTCTTCATCTGCTCAGCTTTGCTCCGCCACCGCGCCGAATCCGTCACTCCGTAGCGAATAAAGCCGACCAGCAAAGCAGGGAGCCCGCCAATCGCGAACATCACTCGCCACCCGTAGCGAGCCCCAAGAAAATAGTTCGCCAGTGCCGCCAGGAAAAAACCCAGATAGTAGCCGGTGTGCATCCATCCCGCGGCAATTTTTCTTCGATGCTCCGGCCACTCCTCCGCTACAAACGTTCCTCCCATCGCCCATTCGCCGCCGATGCCGATTCCCGCGAGCATCCGAAAAAGTCCCAGTTGCCACACCTTGGCGCTGAGGCAGCACAGAAACGTAAATGTGGAATACCACAGGATCGTAACCATCAGCGTGCGCACGCGACCGAACTTATCCGCGACGGGTCCCCAAAAAAATGCGAAGCCCCATCCCAACAAAAACAGCGCGAACATCACTCCACCGTAAAATCCGATGCTGGCGATGTCAGCGCGCAAGCAGGAAGGTGGCAGCAGCTCGCGGAGCGCCGGAACCATCACCAATGCAAAAATGTAAGAGTCCATCCCGTCGAGCGCCCAGCCAAGCCAAGCGGCAAAAAATCCGCGCCATTGGTTCGCGGTGAGAGATGTTTCTGGTCGAGTGAGCAACGCGCTAAATTCCTTGGCTGAGTTTTGGCTCACGACTCTAACACACCAGGGAATCGCTCGCGGGAAGAACCGCCAAACTAAGTTGTCGCGTCACGCGCGAATCAGGTGTCGCTCACTTTTTCAAACAAGCGTTTTGCACAATCCATTCACAAATATCCACAGTGTTTGTCCCAAATAACTCTTGCGCTGATTTCGCGCTGCTCGTAGTATGCGCATCAGATTGATCGGGAAGAAAAAACTTCACGAGTCAATTCAAAGATGGCAGCAAGGGTAAAACCGAGCGGTCACTTTCGAGTTGAATGAGAAGTGCAAACTTCAAGGTTCAATTCAAAGAGGCGGCGAGGGTAAAACCGAGTCTAGCCTCCACTGAATTGAATTGAGAAGGAAAGCTTCACGATTCGATGCAAAAGGATGGTACGGCTAAACACCGAACTAACTCCCGTTGCGTTGGACGAGTAGCGAGCTTCGCGGCTGAATTCGCGGCAACACGGGTCAAACCGGGTAGCTACTGAACGAAGCGGAAGCAAAAGCTTCACGGTGCATTCAAGGATGCAGCGAGGGTAAAACCGAGTTGTACTCATGAACTGAACCAGGAAGTACGAGCTTCACGACTCAGCTTACAGGATATGGTGCGGGTAAAACCGCACCCCCTCCCAATAACTTGATCGGGAAGCACGAACTTCGCGACTCAATCGAAAAGAGGGCGACGCGGTCACACCGAGTCGCCCTCGATTTGTTTCTGCTGCCAAGTTGCCCCAACATTCCCGCACAATTTTCAGTTTTCGACAGGCAGGCTATCCAATCTCCATAGGGGTTCCAGTGTTGCCACCTGCCTGAATCCTTCGTAGGGTTCCTTGGAGCAACACATCGAAGACGTCTCGGTTGGGCCCGCTCCGGGCCAGCGTATTCTGATCGCAGACGATAACGAAGTTGTACGCAAGGGCCCGGTCTGAAGGTTGAGGCAGCCATCGAAGCTGTCAACGGCAAAGAAGCAGTTGAGAAAGCAAGGGAACTGAATCCCGATCTCAGAACGCCACGTACTCTTCCATATACCCGGCGCAACGGCATCGGCCGCGTTATCGTCCAGTGAATATTCACCTCGCGCCCTTCGACGTCCTTCAGGATGCGCTCGTAGGTGCCGGGCTTGCGCCGCACGTCATGATGCTCGGGAAGACCATCGATAGACACGGCCACGCGGAGCCGTGGGAGCTTCATCCATTCGGCCGGGATCGGGACACCGCGCTGGTAACCACAAGCGTAAAGACGTCCAGCGCACTCAATACAGGGAGAATGCGGCTCAGTTCCCGATGCCGGACCAGCGGTTCCCCGCTACCAGGGAAACGTGGATCGGCTTGTGCTTTCTCGCCAGCTCCAGAACACCGTCAACCAGCGCGTCGCCCCGCAAGTCACTCAGTTGGCGCAGCGTTACCTCACCGCCGAGATGCGATTCCCCACCATACGGCAATGTCATTCACGTCATGAATGAAGGGGTGTATCCTCAAGTGGCCGCAAACTTCTTCTCTCGACAAGAATCAGCGGCGTTTTCGGGCCAGCATGACCAGCGTCTGCCCCAGCCCGAGTCGTTCTTTTGCGCGGACGACGCGTTCTTTCGAGAATATCCGCGAAAGGAAAGAGGTCACCTTCACAGAATTCACCACACGCAACAGCCCGCGATTACCACCGGGTTCCACGGTACCGGAACGCAGGCATTCGAACCGCCCCGACAACAGCCTCCGCAATTCCTGCATCGTCACCCAGCGCCGCAACTGACCTTCGGCTGGAGGTGCAATGCGACTGTTGCGCATATAAATGCTGCGGTTTTGTGTCGTCAGGATTAGATAACCCCGGTCGCGCAGCAGATTCGCAATTACTTCGATCAACTTCGGCTGGTCCGCGACATGCGAAAACGTCTCCAGCGTCACAACAACATCAAAGGAATTGTGCGACAGGCCCATCTCCAGGATGTTGCCGCTATGAAACTCCGCGGAGGGAACCCGGCGGCGCGCTTCCTGAATTGCTTCATCAGCGATGTCCACTCCGGTTACCGGGCCGAAGGAGAGAAGCCGCTCAGCGAGCCAGCCATTGCCACAGCCGATTTCCAGAATCCGCGGTCGTTCAAGATTAAGCGAGGAGAAGAGGCCGAGAGCCTCATCGCCCCGGCGCCGGGTTTCCTCGCCGCCGGTTTGCAGGTGCTGCGTATCCCAGGCATTCCAGAATTTGCGCTGGCTGTCGGAATCCCAGTTGACACTAGAATCCAGCCGATGCATTCCCGGACTCATGGCTTCCTCGTTTCGGACCGGGGCACCTTGTAGCCCTTCGATTCTTGTCGTTTCTTTAGATTTTCTGAGATACAAGGCATTGTTGATTGGTGCGCATCTCGGGCTGAACAGGAAACGCCCCGGGAGTTCACGAGGGACCGAGACGTGCTTCATATTGTACGGCTAGCCCGGTTGGGGAGCGCATGAAATAGTCTCCTGGAGGCGCTTATAGGTGAAATCCTGTATTCACTTTCGGTCACTGGCCGCGCTAAATTCCAACAGCTACGTTGCTCGGTGGGGGTTTAGAGCCCAGCCGAATATTTGGAAAGCCCGAAGCGTCCATCACGTTTCGGGCTTTCCTTATTGAAGAACACTTCAGACGTCGGTTCCTCCATTTGTCTCGACCGGACGGCCCCGGGAAATCACCCAACATATCGTGATACGATATATACGATATACATGTTGGCTGCCGTCGCTTATCTCACACGCTCCCGGGAGGCTGCTCATGAAAGCCATCGTCATCCATAAACACGGTGACCCTTCCGTTCTTCGCTATACTGATGTCCCCGAACCGGCCCTCCGCCACAATGAAGCCCTGGTTCGCGTCCGCGCCTGCGCCCTAAATCATCTCGACCTCTGGGTTCGCCGCGGCCTCCCCGGCGTTGCCATCCCTCTCCCTCACATACCCGGCAGCGATGTTGCCGGCGAAGTCGCCAAGGTCGGCCCAGAAGTCTCCACCGTTCATGTCGGCCAAAAAGTCGTTCTCGCTCCGGGCGTTACCTGCGGCAAATGTCCCGCCTGCGTTGCTGGTCAAGATAACCACTGCCGCAATTTCACCAACCTCGGTTACATGATCGACGGCGGTTGCGCCGAATATGTTCGTGTGCCCGAGGTCAACTGTCTCCCGTATCCGGAAAATCTCGACTGGCCTCACGCCGCCGCCGTTCCTCTCGTCTTCCTCACCGCTTGGCACATGCTCGTCAATCGCGCTCAACTCCAACCTGGCGAAATCGTCCTGGTTCTCGCTGCCGGAAGCGGTGTCGGCAGCGCCGCCGTCCAGGTTGCCAAGTTCTTCGGTGCGCGCGTCATCGCCACGGCCGGCACCGACGAAAAACTTGCCAAGGCTCGCGAACTCGGCGCCGACGAAGTCATCCACCACTTCATCATGCCCGTTTCGAAGGAAGTCCGCCGCCTCACTAACAATCGCGGCGTCGATGTCGTCGTCGAGCACGTCGGCACCGCCACATGGGATCACAGCCTCAAAAGCCTCGCTCCTGGCGGCCGTCTGGTCACCTGCGGCGCCACCACTGGTTACGACGCCAAACTCGACATCCGCTTCCTCTTTTCACGCCAGCTCTCGATCCTCGGCTCCTACATGGGCACCAAGGACGAACTCCGTACCGTCCTCAAACTCGTCGCTCAGGGACGCCTCCGGCCGGCCGTCGACAAGGTTTGGCCCCTCCACGAATGCGCCACCGCCCATAACTATCTAGAAAACGCCAAGCAATTCGGCAAGGTAGTCTTGACCGTCCCGTAGTGATCCTCATTCTGGAGTGCGGCGGCTGGCCGCAGCGCACCTAGAATCCCCGTCTACCCGGTCTCCGTCCGACTTGCGTAATCCGGAAACACGCCCTCGTCCACCAGCGTCAACCACTCGAGTGTCAACTTGTGAACGCCCGCAGCATCATGGTAGAAAACTCATATTACGCCGGTGGGAGGTGAATCATGCACTCGTCGCAGCGCCTTCTTCTTTCCCTTGCCTTGGCCTTTTCGACTCTGTTATGTCCGGTCCTCGCATCCGCGCAAAATGTGGATTCCCAGCGGCCCAAGCAAAGCAGCGCGATACAGCGCGCTCGCAGTTCTGCGGTTAAATGTCTCGTCGCGTTCGAGAGAGTCCCACCAGGTGAAATCGAGTCGCCACTCCAGAAGAATGGGCTTCTTCACCTGGTAGAAAAAACCTACGATCAGGCGAAGGTTGACTTAATCAAGGCCGAAATCATCGAGATTTACAGAGATTACGGGATAGCGGTTGGCGCAGATAGTTCTCTTGAACCTACCCGTGATCTGCTCGCCGTCAGAATACTCATCGAAGTTTATAACCAATAGCTTGGCTCTCACGCCCTCGGGTTTCGCGTAGCTACACTCCAATCCAGTGGAACAGGATCAGCGCCAACGTGCCTGCGCCGACGATGATCCACAGCGTGAGCCCCTGTAGAAGTGGCCGAACGCCAACCCTCTTGAGCGTCGCCGTGTTTAACCCCGTCCCGATTAGAAACAGCGTCACCGTCAACCCGAGCCGGCCTAGATGATCCAACACTCCGAAGCTGCTGTTGAACATTGGAAGCAGGGTATTCAACAGCGCGGCAACGCAGAAAAACAGGATGAACCAAGGCCACTGGATCCGTGCTTTACTCTTCAGCGTCACCGCTGTCACCACCGACAGGGGCACGATCCAGAGCGCCCGCGCCAGTTTGATCGTTGTGCCGACCGCCAACGCCGTAGGCCCGTATTTTGCCGTCGCTCCCACGACCGAACTGGTGTCGTGAATCGCCAGAGCCGACCACAACCCAAATTGCGTCTGGCTCATATGCAAAGCCAATCCAATCATCGGAAACAGCAAGAGCGCCGCGGAATTCAGAATAAAAACAGTCCCTAGTGACACGGCCATCTCTTCTTCGCTGGCTTCCGCGATCGGCCCTACCGCCGCAATCGCGCTCCCGCCGCAAATTGCCGTGCCCGCGCTGATCAAAAACGACGATTTCTTGTTCACTTTGATGAGGTAGCCGAGGCCCAGCCCCAGCAGCATCGCGAAGCAGATGCTCAGCGCCGTGTACGAAAATCCTGTTCGCCCTGCCTGCAGAACTTCGTGCAAGTTCATCCCAAATCCCAAAGCCACCACGGAAGCCTGCAGCAGAAATTTCGCCAGCTGCCGGCTCTCCACGTGAAATGGATGCGGCAACGCCAGCCCATACACAAGCCCGCCCAACAGCGCCAGTGGCGGCGACAGCAGCCCGCTCGCCGCAAGAATCAAGCCCACGAAAAACAACTTCTTGTTCATGGGTTGAGTTTGCGCCCGGAATCCTGTGGCGGTCCAAGCAGCAATTCTAATTAGCGATTAGTTGAACTTATCGCGCCGAACTCCGCGTTCGTTCCGGGCGTTTGGGAGCGCCGGAGAGAATCCTCGCCCGTGCCAGTGCGAACTCGCGGAAAGCCCCGGCAGCGCCCTGAGGCTCCGGCCCCGTCCGTAACACCAGGCAGAAATGGCGCGCTACGCGGAGGCCGGGAATCTCCACCACCTTTAGGGCTTCTAATTGAAGTTCTTTCAAAATGGCCCAGCGCGACACGAATCCGATTCCCAGTCCTGCCTCCACCGCCGATTTTATGGCTTCCGTGGAATCAAGGTTCATGACTCTTCGGAATGACTTCAGCCTGCAGCCCGCTTTTTCCAGTGCCGTTTCCACGACCCGCCGCGATCCGGATCCTTGTTCGCGCATCAGCAGGCTTGACGAAAGCAATTGCTCACGCGTTAGCCGCTCGAATTCAAAGTCCGCCGGCGCGATCAATACCATCTCGTCTTCCATGAACGGTTTGGTCCGCACCTCGCGGTCTCGCGCCGGCCCTTCGATCAGTCCAATCGAGACCTTTCCTTCCACTAGCAGCCGGACAATCTCCGCCGTATTCCCACTCTGCAGCGACAGTTGCACGCGCGGATGCTCGCTCAGGAATGCGCCAATCAGCCGCGGCAATACGTACTGTGCGATGGTCGTCGACACTCCCAGCGCAAACTCCCCCGACAACTTTCCGCCTCCCGATGCAAGTTTCTCCGCAGCCTCGGCAGCCAGCACCGCCGCTCTTTGTGCGTACCGCAGCAACAGCGAACCTTGCTCCGTCAGCGATACGCCCTTCGGCGTGCGGTCAAACAGCCGCACACCCAGTTCGTCCTCGAGCGCTTTCACTTGCTGTGTCACTGCGGGTTGCGTTAGGAAAAGGTGTTCCGCCGCTTTGTGAAAGCTCAGATGCTCGGCCACCGTGCGAAAGACTTTCAATCGAAAATTTTCCAGCTGCGCCATGCGTCGATTATGTATCGAAACTGCCCCGCTGCCTATCGTCGACGCCGTTTGTCACGCCGCCCCAGCTGTGCCAAAATGGGGAAGTCATGAGGGCCCTATGGAAACGACTCTAGGCAAGAGCGTTACGCTCACCAAACCCGACGATTTCGGCAAGCTCCTTCAAGACGAAGGCATCATCTTCACGCAACTCGATAAAGCGGTGAACTGGGCTCGCAAGAGTTCCATCTGGCCTCTCGGATTTGGCCTCGCCTGCTGCGCCATCGAAATGATGTCCATGGCCGCGTCGCGTTTTGACCTCGCCCGTTTCGGCGCCGAAGTTTTTCGCCCCTCCCCCCGTCAGGCCGACCTCATGATCGTCGCTGGCCGCCTGTCCGTTAAAATGGGTCCCGTCATTCGCCAGCTCTACGATCAAATGCCTGAGCCCAAGTGGGTCATCTCCATGGGTGCCTGCGCTACCTCTGGCGGCGTCTTTAACAACTACGCCATCTATCAGGGCTGCAATCAGGTCATTCCCGTCGACGTCTACGTTCCCGGCTGCCCTCCGCGACCCGAAGCCGTTCTATTCGCCATTCTCCAGCTTCAGAAGAAAATCGATGCGGAAAAGGGCTCCTTCAAGCGCGCTCTCAATATCGCCTGAGGACCACTCCTGTGCTTCCAGATACCGTCAGTGCTCGCGATCTTCTCCGCCACTGCCTTGCCACGGTCGCCTATCGCGGTGGCAAAACCCTTCGTGGCGCGCCTGATTCCTTCGCGGACTTCCGCGTCGCCGAAGCCAGCCGTACTCCCGCGCAGATTCTTGCGCACCTTGGCGATCTGTTCGAATGGGCATTAAGTTTGTCCAAGGGCAAACAAGCCTGGCACGATTCCAAGCCGCTGCCCTGGGCTCAGGAAGTAGATCGCTTCTTCAAGACTCTCAGTGATTTTGACAACTATCTCGGCGCCAGCGAGCCGCTCCACGCCTCCCCTGAACAGCTCTTCCAAGGCCCCGTCGCCGACGCCCTTACTCACATCGGCCAGATCGCCATGCTGCGCCGCCTCGACGGCTCTCCCATCACGGGCGAAAACTACTTCCAGGCAGATATTGCCTCGGGCCGCGTTGGCAAGGGCCAGCCTGCCCCGAAGCGAGAATGCTAAGAAAATTTTTACTTTTATTTCCCGCCCACCCCGCTAGACTGCTCTCAACCCAGCAATCTCCTCCTTGGATCGGCCTTGAAGTACCAGGAGCAGCGACAGCATCCCCGAATCAAGCCGCCCAAGAGCGTTGTTGTCGCTTGGCAGTGCGGCACCCATCGCGACGTTTGCTATGTCGAAGACCTTGCCCTCGGTGGCCTGTACATCCGCACCAAGAAGAAAATCCCCCTCCGCAGCGCTGTGCAGATCCTTCTCGACATGCCCGTCGGCCAGGTTCGCGGTCGCGCCATCGTGCGCCGTATTGCTGACCACGGCATAGGCCTCCAGATCATCGCCATGGATCCCGGTGACCGCGCACGCCTCCGCCAGCAGCTTCGCGAACTTCCTCCGTCAACCTAAGTCTTCAGTCTTGCCCTTACCTCCTTCTTACCGTCGTCCCTCCGACAGGAATCTTTCCCGTCCAACTTCTCAGCTTTGACTTAAAACTTATAACTGTTAACCTAAACCTTCTCTCGCCCATGCCGATCAACACCATCATCGTCGATGACGAAAAACCTGCTCGCGAAGAACTCGCTTTCCTCCTCAAAGCCTTCCCCGAAATCAATCTCCTCGGCCAGGGCAAAAACGGCTTGGAAGCGGTCAACCTCATCAAGGAACATTCCCCCGACCTCGTTTTCCTCGACGTCCAAATGCCCGGCTTAGACGGCTTCGGCGTCCTCAAGAGACTTGTCGAGCGCAAACTCAAAGTTCCTCACGTCGTTTTTGCCACCGCTTTCGACCAGTACGCCGTCCAGGCCTTCGACGTCAACGCCGTCGACTACATCCTCAAGCCCTTCGACAAAGCTCGCATTGCCAAAGCCATCCAGCGCGCTAAACGTGAAATCGATACTGCCGTCAGTCCCACCGAGCGCCTCGAGCAACTCGTTTCCCAGCTCGCTGGTCCCAAGCCTGCCTCACAACCCAACAAAGTCCTCGTCCGTTCTCAGCAGCGCATGCTCCTCGTCGACGCCGAAGACCTCATCTTCGCCTCCATCGAAGGCGGCCTCATCTCTGTCACCGCCCGCGATGTCGAAGGCTCCTCCAACTACCGCACCCTCGAAGAACTTCACGAAGCCCTCTCCTCCGACTCTTTTTGGCGTCCCCACCGCTCCTATCTCGTCAACATCCACCACATCAAGGAAGTCGTTCCCTGGTTCAAATCCAGCTTCATGATCAAAATGGACGACAAAAAACAATCCGAAATCCCCGTCTCCCGCCAACAAACCAAGCGCCTCCGCGAGCTCTTCAACCTGTGACTCCAGCCTTCAGGCCTGAGGCCTTGCATTCCACAATTACAGGGGCTTATTGCGGCCCATTGACTCATGTTGCCTGTAGCGCTAGCTTTTATGCTCGCTACGGTCCAGCGAGTGAAGCGCCCTTGGTTTTTCAGGGCGGGTTACTTCCAATTCCGCCGGGTCCATGCACCCTGCCTCAAAATTGTCATCCCGACCGGAGAGCCAGCGCTTTTTGCTGGCTCGCAGTGGAGGGATCGTGGCACGCATTCAAAAATTCACCACTCGCCCACTCCCCTTTCTCTGTGCCTCCTGTGGTGAACATTCCTCCCGCCTCCTGATCTCCGCTATCCGTTCCCCCATGCTAAACTTTCCTCCCGCCATGGACTTCTCCTTCTCCGACCACCAACTCCTCATCCGCGACACTGTCCGCGACTTCATGTTCACCGAAGTCCGCCTTCACGTCAAAGACTGGGAGCGCACCGACCACTTTCCTCTCGACGCCATCCAGAAACTCGGCGCCCTCGGTTGTTGCGGCATGCTTGTGCCCGAAGAGTGGGGCGGCTCCGCCCTCGATAGCATCTCCTACGTCCTCATGCTCGAAGAAGTCGCTCGCGTCCACGCCGCCATGTCCACCGCTCTCAGCGTCACCAATTCCGCCGTGCAACTTCCCATCCTCGCTTTCGCCACCGACGACCAAAAGTGCCGCTATCTCCACCGCCTCGCCTCCGGAGAAATCCTCGGCGCCTTCTGCCTAACCGAGCCAGCTGCCGGCTCCGACGCCGCCGGCATCCAATCCACGGCTGTCCGGTGTGGCCCGGAACAAAATTGTCATGCCGAGCGAAGCGAGGGATCTGCTTCTTCCGTCTCCAGTTCTACGCATCCTTTCACTCACTACAAACTCAACGGCACCAAAACCTGGGTCACCAACGGTTCCGCCGCCGGCGTCTACATCGTCTTTGCCAAGACCGATCCCGCCGCAGCCGGGAAGGGAATCACCGCCTTCCTCGTCGAACCCACGTTTCCCGGCTTCAAGATCGGCCGCCACGAAGACAAAATGGGCCAGCGCTCTTCTCCCTCCGTCGAAATCATTCTCAACGATTGCCTTGTTCCCGCCTCCAATCGTCTCGGTGAAGAAGGCCAGGGCCTCAAAATCGCTCTCTCCGCACTCGACGGCGGACGCATCGGCATCGCTGCCCTAGCCGTCGGACTGGCCCAGGCTGCCCTCGACGAATCCACCCAATACGCGCGCGCTCGCAAAGCCTTCGGCAAATCCATCGGCGAGTTCCAGGCCATCCAGTGGATGCTCGCCGACATGCACACCGAAATCGAAGCCGCCCGCGCCCTGCTCTACCATGCCGCCTTCCTAAAAGACCGTTCTTCCATTCCTGTAGCTCAGGCCTTCAGGCCTGCGGCTTTTCCGTCTTCCGCGAGTCACGGATCACGAATCACGAGTCACGCCTCCGCCGCCTCCCGCGCCAAACTCTACGCCAGCGAAATGGTCAATCGCGTCGTTTACAAAGCCGTACAGATCCACGGCTCCCTCGGCTACTCCCGTGAATCCGACGTCGAGCGCATGTACCGCGACGCCCGCGTCATCACCATCTACGAGGGCACCAGCGAAATCCAGCGCACCATCATCGCCCGCGATCTACTGAATCGCGCGAAGTGACCACGAGCGACACGTCATTCCGAACGAAGTCCGCGAAGTGAGGATTCCCTCCTCTTCTTTCGATATGGCATCCCCAATTGGCCTTGAGGGTGGCCCATCCTTCGCGCCTTTTGCGAAGGGTGGGTTCTTACGACCTAGCGCTACACATTTCCTCTGCTCCGATTAAGCCAGGTGTCGTCTTTGCACCTGGGCAAGCCCGTCATTCCGAGCGCAGCAAGGAATCCCTCCCTCCCCTCTACCACGAGTCACGGGCCACGTCCCCTTGCTGATATCTGATATCCTTTTTAGCTCGGCGCACTCATTCCATCTATCGAGGACCTTACTTCTTGACCACCGCCACCAATCGCGTTCTCTCCGGTATGCGCCCCACCGGGCGCCTCCACATCGGCCACTACTTCGGCGCCCTCCAAAACTGGGTCCGTCTCCAGAACGATCCTTCCTACGACTGCTTGTATTTCGTCGCCGACTGGCACGCCCTCACCAGCGACTATGCCGACACGTCCTCCATAGCTGAAAACACCATGCAAATCACCATCGATTTTCTGGCCTCTGGCCTCGACCCCGCCAAATCCGTCCTCTTCCAGCAGTCCCAAGTCCCGGAACACGCTGAACTCCATCTTCTCCTCAGCATGATCACTCCTCTCGGCTGGCTCGAACGCATACCCACCTACAAAGAAGCCCTCGAAAACATCCAAAATAAAGATCTCCACACCTACGGCTTCCTCGGCTACCCCACGCTGCAAACCGCCGACATCGTCATGTACTCTGAGCCTGGCAAAGGCCTAATCGTCCCCGTAGGTGAAGACCAGGTCTCCCACATAGAATTCAGCCGCGAACTCGCCCGCCGCTTCGTGCTCTATTACGGCTTCGGGGTCAATCCCGAACTTTTCGCTCCCGAAAATCGCAAACTCGGCCGCAATGTTCTTTTCAAACTCCTCGATATGCCCTCCGCCGATCCCATCATGCCTCCCAACGCCGAACTCAACGCCGAACAAATCACCGTCGCCACTGCCTTCATCCGTCAGCGCGTCCTCGAAATGGGCCTCTCCAATTTCTTCGAAAAAATCCCTCCCAACCTGAAGCCCTTCTTCTCCTTTAACAGCGTCCTTGAAGAACCCCAATCTCTCCTTACCCCCACGCCTCGCATCCCCGGCCTTGATGGCCGCAAAATGTCCAAGTCCTACAACAACGCCATCACTCTCTCCGAATCCGATGCCGATATCCGTGCCAAAACCAAAGTCATGGTCACCGACCCTGCCCGCAAGCGTCGCACCGACCCCGGCAACCCGGATGTCTGCCCCGTCTACGACTGGCACAAACTCTTCTCCACTCCTGAACGCGATCCCGGCCGCCTCGAATGGGTCCGCACCGGCTGCACAACCGCCGGCATCGGCTGCATCGAGTGCAAATCCGCTATGGCCGACAACCTAATCAAATGGATCGAGCCCGTGCGCGAACGCCGCCTCACCTACGAGCAAAATTCCAAACGTGTCCTGGAAATCCTGGATGCCGGCTCCTCGAAAGCCCGCGAGTCCGCGAAGCAGACGATGGCCCGAGTCCGCGAATCCGTCCTAGGCTGGCAACGCAAGCGCCAAGAACTCTCCACCTGATTTGTCAGTTGGTGGCTGCGCCCGTTTGTCGTCAGCCCAATCCTGTCGCTTAGGCCTTCAGGCCTGAGGTTCTTCTCTTGGGGTTAGCGCGGTCGCGACCGTACCCGTGCCGGTGTCATCCTAGCGAAGCGAAGGATCTCAACCACCCTCGCGTTTTGCCTCCCACCTCTCGCCACCCCAATATCTGCTATCCTCTTCTGAGCCTTACTTAAAACTGATAACTTATAACTGACCAATGTCCTCGCCCTACAAAATCACCATCCCCATGTACGAAGGTCCCCTCGACCTCCTGCTCGACCTCATCAAAAAGCAGGAAATGAACATCCACGACATCCAAATTTCCAAAATCACTTCCCAATACCTCGACTACCTCCATCAACTTGAAGTCCAGAACATCGACGTCTCCGCCGAATTCATCTACATGGCCGCCACCCTCATCTACATCAAATCCAAAATGCTTCTCCCTCCCGACCCGCTTGCCTCTCCCGAGGAGCAGGCCGCCGACCCTCGCGAAGAACTTGTCCAGCGCCTCATCGAACACGAAAAATTCAAAAACGCCGCGCAGCTCCTCTACCAGCGCCAGCAAATCGAAGAGAACGTCTGGTCCAAGCCCGATAAATCCCTCTACCACGATGAAGGCACGGAAGGTGAACTCGTCGTCTCCCTGGTCGACCTTGTCCGCGTTTTCCAGCAGGTCCTCGAACGCAAAAAAGAAGTTACCCGCATCGAGTTGCAGCACGAACTCTTCACTGTCGCACAGATGATTGCCCAGCTCCGCGGCCAGATCCTCGCCAGCTCCGACAATTCCGTCAGCCTCATTCAATTCTTCGAAGGCTGCCCCTCTCGCCACGCCATGATCGTCGCTTTCCTCGCGGTCCTTGAAATGGTCAAGCTCCAGGCCGTCCTCTTAGTCCAGGAAAAACAATTCGGCGAAATCCTAGTCAAGAAAGCCAAATCCTTCGACGTAGCCTTCGACGAATCCGGCGCCCTTCGCATCGACGCCGAGTACCAGTAGTATTCACTTCAAAGTTTTTCAGTTTTAGGTAGACCAGATAACCATCATCTCTTGGTTTTTGTAGTGGCCGGCCTTCAGGCTGGCCTCAAGGTTGCTTTGTGGGGGCGGCTTTAAGCCTCCTTCCGAGATCTGCCCTAAGGCGCTTCCTCGTTCCGTAAGTCTTCAGTTTTCATCAAAACCACCTAAACCGTCCCCAAGGATCGGCCGCAAGGCTCTACATAAAACTGATAACTCTCTCCCGTACAGCCAGATGTCATCCTGGGCGAAGCGAAGAATCGCAACGTAATCCCGCGCAACACGCCGCGTGAGGCCACCGCCTCCCGATCCGTGATCCCTGATATCGCTCAAGCCATGCCTTTAAACTCTCAACTTTTAACTGTAAACTGTGAACTGCCTATGACCTCCAACGAACGCAAAGCTGCTCTCGAAGCCATCATCTACGCTGCCGACGAGCCCGCCACCATCGACCAGCTGGCCACCGCTCTCGGCGAAGACAAAATCGCCGTCCAGAACTCCCTTGACGAACTCGTCGCCAGCTACGCTTCCGACGAACGCGGCATCGAAATCCGCGCCGTCGCTGGTGGCTATAAGATGTACACGAAGCCCCAGCACCACGACGTCGTTCGCCGCTTTATCAAGTCCCTTCGCCCCCCTCTCCGTCTCTCGATGCCCGCTCTCGAAACCCTCGCCGTCATCGCCTACAAGCAGCCCGTCACCGCGCCTGAAATTTCCGAAATCCGCGGCGTCAACACCTCCGGCGTCATCTCCACCCTCCTCGACAAAAAACTCATCACCACCGCAGGACGCAAGGAAGTCATGGGCCGGCCGATCCTTTATAAATCCTCCAAAGAATTCCTCATGCGCTTCGGCCTCAGCGATCTTGACGAACTCCCCAGCCTCAAGGAGTTCGAAGCCCTTGCTCGCGAAGCACTGGGCACCGACGAAGGCATCTCCTCCAGCGAGTCAACCGACGAGGCGCTTCTCAATTCTCCCAACGCCGACACGCTAGAAAACCTTCCCGTCCCCGAAAGCTCCGCCAACGTCTTCGCCGCCACGCATCGCGACGCCGCATCTTCCGCGGACGCAAATCCTGTCACTTCATCTTCGGCGGGGCAGGGAACTGCGAATTCCACGTCCGGTTCCGACGCAAGCACGAATTCCGAGGCCGACGAATTCCTTCGCGAAGAAGAAGTCACCGCCACAAACGAGGGCATGCCCTCAGGGATCCTAGATGAAGAGCCTCCCCCACCAAACGCCAAGTCCACCACCGCCGGCGAATAATCCCACGCGCCGACGTGCGCTCCTGTAGCTCAGGCCTTCAGGCCTGAGGCTTTTCACTTGGGTTTGTCTTTGTCATGGGTTCGCATTTCTCATGGGGTTTGTATTTCTCTTTGGTTGTAGTGGCCGACCTTCAGGGTCTGTGTGGTAACTCTTGTTCTTCGGGAGGGCACGGCTTCAGCCGTGCCGTAACTCCAGAAAATTCAACCTGGTTTTAGCCGCTGAGGGCCGCTTCCGCAGTCCTTACACAGACTCTTCGGGTCGGTTCCTGCTTCGGCTCATTAGGGGGTCGGAGCTTCAGCCCCGACATTCATGTGCGTGGGGCTTTGGGCTTCAGCCCCAGAGGAATCGGTTGTTGGTATTTCCCCCGCGCCTCAATGCCCGCTACCCACCACTACCTCACGACGGGTGCGGCTCCCCCGCAATGCATCGCACCGTATCCCGTGCGATCAACAATTCTTCATCCGTCGGAATCACATAGGCCTTCAATGTCGAATCGTCCGTGCTGATCTGCGCTTCCTTGCCGACCGCCTGCTCATTCCTGCTCTTGTCGACCTTCAATCCCGCCCATTCCATCCCGCTGCAAATCCGCCCGCGCATATCCGCCGAGTTCTCTCCGATTCCTCCGGTGAACACCACGGCATCCGCCCCGTCCATGCACGCCAGAAACGCTCCGATATACTTTCTTGCCCGATAACTAAAAACCTCAATCGCCAACCGCACTCGCCGGTCGTCGTGCTCTTTTAACTCCTGCTGCAACACTCGCATGTCATTTGTCAGCCCAGAAATTCCTAGCAGTCCCGACTGCGTGTTCAGCAGCATCTCCACTTCATTCGGCGATAGTCCTTCTTTCGTCGCAATCAAATTCACGATCGCCGGGTCGATATCCCCCGACCGCGTCCCCATTACCAACCCCTCCAGCGGCGTCATCCCCATCGACGTGTCCACCGGGTATCCCGCGCGAATCGCCGCTGCCGAGCAGCCATTGCCCAGGTGCAGCGTGATCACGTGCGTCTGTTCTCGCGTTAAATTCCGGATCACGCGGTAGCGATACGCCACGTACCGGTGCGACGTCCCGTGAAACCCGTATCGCCGGATGTGGTGCCGCCGGTATAAGTGATACGGCAGTGCATACAAATACGCCTTTTCCGGCAAGGAATGATGGAATGCTGTATCAAACACCGCCACCTGTGGAACTTTCGGCCCAAAGATATGCCGCGCTACATGAATGCACTTGACGTTGTTCGGATTGTGCAGTGGCGCAAGATCGATGCAATCTTCGATTCCATGCAGCACCTCCTCCGTAATGATCGCCGACTGCGTAAACCGTTCGCCGCCATGCACCACGCGATGCCCCACGGCGTGGATATCCGCCGCGCTCTGCACCTGTGAAATTCCGGACTGTTCCGACGCAATCCAGCGAATCAAATACTCCAGTGCCGCAGAAAGATCCGCCAACGAAGCCGTGAATTTCTGCCGCGCCGATTTCTCCGTCTCCATCGTGACGATTGCCTCGCCGCCAATCCGTTCCACCTCTCCCCGGCAGATCCGTTCATCCGTCCCTTTCTGGATGTACTCGCGATCCGTAGCGATCAATTGAAACTTCAGGCTCGAACTCCCCGCGTTCAACACCAGTACATTCATCATTTCCTCGGTTTTGTAGCGGCCACCTTCTGAGGCGGGCGCTTTTCGTTTTCCGAAGTAAGCCGCGGTATCTCAGTTTCCAGGTACTCTTTTACTCACGTTGTCATCCCGAGCGAAGCGAGGGATCTGCTTTTTGCCCAACCCGCCCCAAATCCACCGCTCAAACCCGCCGCCGCTAATATGGCCAGGTCCACGCAGCAACCTTCGGCTCATCAATCCCGCATTCGTGCGCATAATTCAAGCACTCAATCTGTGTATTCCGAAACTTCTCCTTGGCGTGTACTCCCACCCTCTGCAGTCTCGGCACTCGATCAATCACGTCAATCGCCAGGCTGAACCGGTCGATCTGGTTCTCAATCGCCAACTCCATCGGCGTATTGATGTTGCCCTTTTCCTTGTACCCACGCACGTGCAGGCCGTCGTGATTCGTTCGTCGGTACGCCAGCCGGTGAATCAGCCACGGATATCCGTGGAAATTGAAGATGATCGGCTTATCCACCGTGAAAAGGGAATCGAAGTCCCGGTCAGATAGCCCGTGCGGATGTTCTGTGTTCGGTTGCATCTTGAAAAGATCCACCACGTTCACATAACGAATCTTCACGTCCGGAAATTCCTCCCGCAACAGCACAATCGCCGCCAGACTTTCCTGCGTCGGTATGTCTCCTGCCGAAGCCATCACTACGTCCGGCTCGCTCCCCTGGTCGTTGCAGGCCCATTCCCAGATGCCCGATTCCTTTGGTGCAGTGTTGGATGGCCGCGTCCATGTCCATGTACTGCAGGTGTAGTTGTTTGTCGCACACGATCACGTTCACGTAGTTCTCGCTTCTCAGGCAGTGGTCCGCCACCGACAGCAGCGAATTCACGTCCGGCGGCAAATAAATCCGCGTCACTTCCGCGCTCTTGTTCACCACCACATCCAGAAATCCGGGGTCCTGGTGAGTGAATCCGTTGTGGTCCTGTCTCCACACCGTCGATGTGATCAACAAGTTCAGCGAAGCAACGTTCTCCCTCCACGACAGGTGATTGCAGATCGATAGCCATTTTGCGTGTTGGTTGAACATCGAATCGATCACGTGCGCAAACGATTCGTACGTCGAGATGAAACCATGCCTGCCGGTCAGCAGGTATCCTTCCAGCATTCCCTCGAGCGTATGCTCGCTCAGCATCTCAATCACTCGTCCGTCAGGCGCTAGCTCGCTCCCGTCCGCATCCTCTGGAAAATATTCTTCAATCCAAAACTTCTTGCTCGCCTCATAAATATCATCCAGCTTGTTGGAGGCAGTCTCGTCCGGCCCAAATACTCGGAAGTTCGTCATATTAAACTTCATCACGTCACGCAGAAACTTCCCCAGTGGCCGCGTATTCTCCGCCTGCATGACTCCTGGCTTTTCTAATTTCAACTTGTAATTTCGGAAATCCGGCAGTCGCAGAGCCTTCTTCAGTCGTCCGCCGTTGGCATGAGGATTCGACCCCATCCTCCGTGTGCCGGTGGGCGCAATCTCTTTAAACTCGCTGCGCAGCTTGCCGTTCTGGTCGAACAGTTCCTCGGGCTTGTACGATCGCATCCAGTTCTCTAACAGCTTCAGATGTTCCGGGTTCTGCTTCACATTCATGATCGGCACTTGGTGCGCCCGCCAGAACCCTTCCAGCTTGTGTCCATCCACCGTTGTCGGCGCGGTCCATCCCTTCGGCGACCGTAGAACGATCATTGGCCACCTCGCCCGCGACGCTACTCCCTTTTCCCGCGCTTCCTGTCGAATTCTCTTAATTTCCTTGACGCAAAACTCTGTCGTCGCCGCCATGGCCTGATGCATGCTTTCGTGCTCAGAGCCTTCCACAAAACACGGGTTCCAGCCGTACCCCCGCAGCAAACTCTCCAGTTCCTCGTGACTGATCCGCGCCAGCAGCGCGGGATTGTTAATCTTGTAGCCATTCAAATGCAGGATCGGCAGCACTGCGCCATCGCGCACCGGGCTCAGAAACTTGTTGACGTGCCAGGAAGTCGCCAGCGGCCCGGTTTCCGATTCGCCATCTCCGACGACCGCCGCCACAATCAATTCTGCATTGTCGTACGCCGCTCCGCACGCGTGCGATAGCACATACCCCAGCTCTCCTCCTTCATGAATCGACCCCGGCGTTTCCGGCGTGCAGTGGCTTCCAATTCCTCCGGGAAACGAGAACTGTTTGAAAAATTCCTTCAGTCCCTCTTCGTCTTCGCCCTTGTCCGGATAAATCTCCGAATAGCTCCCCTCCAGGTACACAGGCGCAAGCACACCCGGCGCGCCATGCCCCGGCCCCGCGAGAAAAATCATGTCCAGGTCGTACTGCTTGATTTGGCGCATTAGATGGATGTACGTGAACGCCAAGCCGGGGCTCGATCCCCAGTGTCCCAGCAGCCGGTTCTTGATGTGTTCCGGCTTCAACGGCTCCCGCAACAGTGGGTTGTCCAGCAAATAGAGCATGCCGAGAATCGCGTAGGTGCTCGCCCTCCAAAAGGCATCTGTCTTACGCAACTCCTCCGCGCTCAGTGGTGTTCCCTTTATTGTCGATCTCGCTTTACCGAATGCGCTCAGGGCGTCAATCGCATCGGACTTTGCTCGGACTGTCGTTGTCATTGGGACCCTCTCATTCTTGCAACCTTGCCTAGCAAGTGACGGCGCCGCGGCGAGCCGTATACCATTTCGTTGTCGGGTAACTTACCGTCAACACGGGTTTGCCTGTGGCCGGAAGACCGGTGCGCTATCAGGGGCGGGAATTTACACTGTACAACAATTCCCATTCTATTCCGCCAATGTTTCTCCTCCATGACACTCCACCCAAGTCGCCGGTCGCTCTCCGGTGTCCGTTTACTTCCTGTAGCGCTGATCTTTTTGTGTCAGCCACAACGACGCACTCCTGTAGCTCACCCCTTCAGGGGTGAGGCCGTTCGTTCGAGCACTCCCGCAAAACTCCACCGCAATCCCGCCATTTGCCTCACGGCGACCGTCTTCTGATTTGTCCGAGAATCTCCGTATTGCTATTCTCGCTTGCCTCCTGATAACTGATCCCTGACGCCTGATATCCCGAGGACAAACTACGGTGGATCGATGACCAAAAAACTGAAAACCCTCCTGCTGTTTCTGCTAACGCTGAATCTCCTGGCATGTTCCAAATCCTCGCAGCCCCCCAATCCAGCGCCCTCGCCCCAGCCTCAGGACAACTCCACTCCCGGCACGCCCGTTCCGCCCGCGGAATCTCCCGCCACTCAAGCTCCTCCGAGCGCCCGCGCCGTCAAAACTGAAATGCGGAACGTCATGTTCCACCTCACAAGCAAAGGTGCCGCCCACCTCGAGACCCTCTCCGGCGAACTTTGGCCCGTCGGCAAAAACGAAATGCCCGTCTTCGACGACAAGACTTCTTTTGAGGTGCGTGTTTCGGCCGGCAAGGTTTCCATCTCGCCCGAAGCTCTCGCCGAAATCATGAATAGCTACGTTTTCGCGCGCAGCGACGCCCCCTTGAAAGACATCTCCATCTCCATCGACAAAGATCGCCTTATCATCAAAGGGAAGCTGCACACCAAGGGTGACATTACCTTTGGCACCGCGGGCAGGCTCAGCACCACCCCCGACGGCCACCTGCGGGTTCATACCGAAAAGATCACTGCGCTCAAGATTCCCGTGAAGGGCATGATGGGATTATTCGGCATCGAACTCGCCAAGGTCGTGAACACCAGCAAAATCGATGGTATGGGCGCCGACAAGGATGATTTGTTGATGGATTTGGGCAGGCTCTTGCCACCTCCCCACATTAAAGGAAAAGTCACCGACGTGCGCATCGAGAACAATGCCATCGTCACATTTTTCGGTACGGAAGCGGCCCGATCGGCTGTGCCCGTGGTGAAGGACAACTACATGTCCTTCACCGGCAATTCCGTGCGATTCGGAAAACTCATCATGGAGAACGCGGATCTAACCGTGCTCGACCTCGATCCCCGCGACCCTCTCGATTGGAATCAGGATCGCTACAAGGACCAACTCGAGGCCGGCTATTCGAAGATCACAAGCAACTTCGGCCTTCATGCCTACGCAAAAGATTTCGCGAAACTATCGCGTTCCTCATCCGCTCAACCCCCCTCCGTCCCCAAAAACTGACTGGCGCTGTCATCCCGACCGCAGCGCCAGCCCTTGCTTTCTAAGGGTGCGGGTTTCTCTCTCTTTGGTTTTTCGTTCCTTGGTTCTTGGTTTGCCTTCTCTCGAGTTTTGCTTTTGTAGGACGGCCTTCTGAGGCCGTCCGCCCTCGAAGCCCCAGCAACAACCCTCCCTCGGGTCGCGGTGGACGGCTCTCTTTAGGGGGTTGGGTTTTCAGCTCCGACGTTCCTCTCCGTCAAGATTGGGCTTCAGCCCCTTGCGTGTCCGAACCAACCTACGCCCCTTTCAGCAGCCCCGGCCGTTCCTCGCTCAATCTCACAATCAATTCCCCAAACAACGAATTTCCCCACGCGAACCACGATCGCGTGAACTTCCCCGGATCATCCTTGTTGAACGCCTCGTGAACGAACCCCGTCCCAGCCGTCGTCGTCTTGATCCACGCTAGGCATTGTCGAATCTCCGCGTCATCGTTGCTCGTCAACGCCCTCGTAATGATCCCCATCGGCCAGATCATGTCGAGCCCCACGTGCGGCCCGCCAATTCCCTCCGCCGCGCTTCCCTTGAAAAAATAGGGGTTCTTCTCACTCAGCGCCATCCGCCGAGTCCTCTGGTACACCGCGTCTCCCAATGGGCAGCATCCCAGGTACGGCAAGCTCAGCAACCCGGGAATATTCGCGTCATCCATGAACAACTGGTTGCCGTAGCCATCCACTTCATATGCCCACACCTCGCCATCTGCCTCTTTCCTTCGTCCATACTTCCCAACCGCCGCTTCCACTTCGCTCGCCAGTGCGTCACACTCTCCCGCAAACGCCGCATCGTGCAAAACCTCGCTGCTCATTTCTCCCAACTGCCGCAGCGATACCACCGCAAACAAATTCGCGGGCACAAACAGCGAATACTGGCACGCATCATCCGAAGGCCGGAACATGGAATAAATCATTCCCGCCGGCCGCGCCGGGTTGCCGTACCCTCCCAGTGCCAGCGTATCCGTAGGTACTTCGGTGCGCCGCTGGAAGTGATACCGCCCCACTCCTTGTTTTCGTTGCTGTTCGCGAAACGTTGTAACCACTAACCGCATCGCCAGCGTCCACTCTTTGTCGAAAGGCGCCGCATCGTCCGTCGCTTTCCAATATCCGTGCGACAACCGTATGCAGTAACACAGGGAATCCACTTCCCATTTTCGCTCCGCCACTCCCGACCGCATGTCGGTCAAATCAGCTACCGCCCACGACAGCGGCTTCTTGCTCGTGGGATCCGGCAGAAATGCATTGGCGTAAGGATCCAGCAAAATGCAACGCGCTTGTCTCCCGATCAATCCTCGAAACATTCCGCGCAACTCATTGTCATTCTTGGCCAGCGGCACGTACGGCCACACCTGGCACGACGAGTCCCGCAGCCACATCGCATCGATATCCCCTGTAATGATGAATGTGTCCGCGCGTCCGTTCGCCTTGCTCACTTGCACGGTCGTGTCCAGCGTGTTGGGATAGCAATTCTCAAACATCCACGCCAACTCGGGGTCGCCAATGCCGGCTTTCACTCGCGCAATGAATTCCTCCACTGCGCGTGATGTGAACTTGCGCTGTCCCACCGGCGGCCTCTTGGATGCATACTTTTCCGCTGCAGCAGCAACGCTCATCCCCTGTGCCGCCATCGCCAGCGCGCCATACGCCGCCGTTTTCAGTAATTCTCGCCTGGTGTAAATAGCAATCTCCATCGGGCAGCTCCACTCCGCCTAACCCCACGTCCGCAATCCGATGATTCCCCAGTACGCCAGATACAACGTCGCGATCAGCAGCGCCGCCGTCACCAGCGCCGAATACCTTCTGACGCCCAGCCGGACCCCTTGCTCCGGTGCCCTCCACAACGCCACCGCGCTCAAAACTGTTGCCGCCGCAAACAGAATTGTCGCCAGGAAAAACGCAACCGACCACCCCGTCATATTTCCCATGCGCGCAATGAAGTCGGCCGAGCAAAGGATCACGATCACCACAGCCGCAATCAAACTCAGCGCCGCCACCAGCGGCCATACCCGCATTCCGCGCTCCACCGGCCGCCGTCGCTCCTTCATCAACCCGCCTAAAATCCAGAATGGCGCGTAGATCACAATCGAAACGAGCGCCAGCAAAACGAATACCGTCAGCACAATTTCCGACATCGCCTGCCACATCCCAATCTGTTTCATCGTCGTGCCCGCCCCTGCCTGGATAAACCGGCCTTCTTTCTTCGGCTGCAGCAATGCCAGCGTGGCTACCGGTTCCGGCGCATCCTTCTTCGGTGCATACCGAAACTGTATTCCTTCGACCGGGATGAACGTCTCGTCCTTGCCTCCCAGATTCGTAATTAGCAACTTGCCGTTCTCCATTCGCACCCGGCTCAGCCCAGCCAAATGCTCAATGAATGCCGTCAGCGAAGTGCGTGGCGAGTCCGGTTCATACCATCCCGCATATTCACCGGCATTCGCGGGCAGCGCCGCAGTTGCCGGCACCGTCGGCTTCTGCAATTTCAAAGTGATGTAGTTGCGGATGGCCTTGCTGATTTGCCCAAACGCCTCTCCGCTCCCACTGTTGATGCTGAAGAAATATCCCACTCCATACTCGGGCATGTACGACAATTCCGTCAGCCCGCCTTCCACTCCTCCGTTGTGCCCGTGATACACGAATCCGTTTTCGATGCTCCAGTAATTGCTCAATCCGTATCCACTCCGCAACCCCTCTTTCGCCGCCCATCCACTCTTCGGATTTTCCATCCTCTCGATGTCTGCCGCCGGCACAACTTGCGCCCCGTTCACCATGCCGCGATTCAGATAAAACTGTACGTACGCCGCCATATCTTGCGCCGACGCATTGATCGATCCCGCCGGACGAAAAATAATGTTCCAATACGCATAAGGTGTTTTCCCATCTCCATGATACAGCGTGGTCTCTTTCCCCGATGTCGGCTTGAAATATGTCGCCGTCTTCATCCCGATCGGCAGGAACAGGTTCTGCTCCACGAAATCTTCGAACCTTTGACCACTCACTTTTTCCACGATGGACGCCGCCACCGCTGGCCCGGAATTGCAGTATGCCGTTCGCGTTCCCGGAGGCCACCGCGAAATCCTTGAGTGGTGATCGTAGTCCAGCGCTTCCTTCAAGCTCATCTCCGGCGCGTCCTTTGCATATTCCCGCAAATGCATATCGTCCCAGCCCGTCGTGTGTTCCAGCAGGTTCACCACCCGCACCGGATCGCTCGCCTCCCACCGGTTCTCAAACCACACTTCCGGCGTCAGTTTCCGAACCGGGTCGTCCAGCGACAGTTTGTCTTGATCCGCCAGCAGCAATATCGCCATCGAAGCGAATGCCTTCGATGTCGACCCGATTCGAAATAACGTCTCGTCCGTTGCGTCACGGTCGCTCGCCACGTCTGCCTTGCCCACACCTGCCACCCACTCCGGCCCGTCGCGGTGCACAATCGCAACCGATACGCCCGGCGTGTGCGTGTCCTTCAGAATCGTTTCTATTTGTTGCCGTAGTTCTGCGATCGACTGCGCCGGCTTCGGCTCATCTTTCTTATTGTCGGCAAAACCGCACACAGCGAGCATTGAGAGAACTACAACCGAAAGCACGCACTTCATGGTTTGCTTTTCCTCCTGAGCACCAGACAATCCTCCTTACACCGGCACTCTTCATTTTGGGGAGCGATAGTCGAACCAGTTTTACGGGCACACCACGGCGGCACCGGCGGGGGCAGGGAACTGGCGCCGCCTGCTCTGGCAAGTTCCGTTTTGTGCCGGAGAGTCTGACTAAATCCAAAGGCGGGTGCGATGCAAACAAAAACCTTCTGGCGGGCAAACAATGCGGCTCTCGTCATCGGGGTCCCTGAAAACCAACTCTACTTTATACCCCGACTTGCTTTGCGACTCCTAGTGCGCAAAATATCCTGTCTTCGTCCGTATCTTCACTCCCTCATCCTTTGCCTTGATCACAATCTTGCGAAACGTGTCGTCCTTCGTCTTGCTCGTCGGGTAATACGCCAATTCGTACGACGTTCTCAGTTCCTCTGCAATTTGCCGGAAATACGTGTGCGGATCCGTCTTTTCTGCGTCGATGTGCTCTCCGCCCGTTTCCTTCGCCGTCCTGTCCATCACAGTGATCCCGTATTTGTTTCGCGCGTTCAGTCGCCCATGTTTGGTTTCCGTGTAACGAATCCCGTAGAGCACCACATTTTCCGCCTGCGCTGACTCGATCGTGGTCATCATATTGTGTGAGCTGGAATTGTCTTCGCCGTCGCTGAACATCAGGATCGCTTTCCGTCCTCCCCCCTGCGACAGCTTCTCCGCCACGCTGTAGTAAATCGAGTCGTAGAACGCCGTTCCCAAATCCCGTTCTTCTTCCGGCCCGATCTCCGGAAAGTGCTTCTTTCCTTTGTCAAACTCCCGGTAGTTTTCCAGAATCTCTTCCGCTGAATTTGTGTAGTCGCTCACCAGCCTCAGGTGATTCCCAAAGCACACCAGAAACACCCGATCTCTCGGTCCCAACACTTCCTTCAAGAAAACTTGCAGGTCCTTTTCATGTTTCTTCCCGAAGTGATCCTGGCTCCCACTTACATCCACAATCAGCGCCAGCGTTAGCGGCAAATCCGTGCTCTTCGAAAAAAACTCGATCTTTTGCGGCACCGCATCCTCGTACAGCTCCACATCATTCTTCGTCAGATTGTCGACCAACGCCCCTTGCGCATTCCTCGCCGTAAACGCCACGTTCACCAGGTCCACGTCCACTTGGATCGGCTTCTGCGCCCATCCCGCCTGCGCAACCACCAAACTCGTCGCCAGCCACACCGCCGCTCGCCACATACACCCCTCCCCCACGCGTCTTTTCTCTTAACGCATTTCCCTATCCTTTTGTTCCATTAGCCGTTTCTTTGGGTTGGTAGTGGCCGACCTTCAGAGTCTGTGCGATAACTCCTGTTCGTCGGGAGGGTACGGCTTCAGCCGTGCCGTAACTCCCGAAAATTCACCGCGGCTTGAGCCGCTGAGGGCCGCTTCCGCAGTCCGCACACAGACTCTTCAGCGCGGTTCTCGCCTTTGCTTGTGAAGGGGACGATACATCGTGCCCTTTTGGGGGTTTGGTGGCACTGGCTTCAGCCTGTGTTCAGGTTTGCCTGTGTAGGGGCGGATTTACGCCGCCATCTTAGGTTTTCCTGTTTTCTTGTAGGGACCGCCTTCTGCTTGCCCCGAGCGGGAGGCGGCCCGCAACTGCAAAAGCTCCGCAGTACTTCTGCAGGGATGACCGACCAATCAGTTCGCCACGGTCAACTCCACTTCCGCCGCTCCAGGAATCTTCGTCCCGCCCAGCGGGCTCTGGTCGATCACCGCTCCATGTGGCCATTGCGGCGCGTTCACGTAGTTCACCTTCCGCCGCAGCCCCGCCACTTCCAGCCGCCGGTCCACTTCCATCTGACTCAGCCCGATCAGGTACGGCATCACGTACGCCTCGTTCTTCGCTACCCCCGCCACGAGTACGTCCACGCGCGGTGTTGCCCCGCCTTTCCCTGGTTTCGGATTTTGAATCACCACCGTGTCCGCAGGCTCATCCGGCAGCACCATCGTCGAAACCTCTCCAACCTGCAGTCCTCCGCGCAACAACTCAATTCTCGACACGCGCAGCGTATTTCCCTCCAGCGGTGGAATCTCCAACTCCCGCTGCCCCAGGCTCAGCACCACATGTGCCTGTTGCGACACCTTCATCAGCATTCCCGGAGATGGCGTCTGCCTCACTACCTCGTTGATTGGCAAATCGCTGTACACCCGGTCCGCCACTCTGAGGATCAGCCCCTTCGAGCGCAGCGCCTGACTTGCCTCACTCACATTTTTTCCTACCAGATTGGGCATAGATACTTCTCGCCCATGAATCGCGACCCTCATCGCGGTAATTGCGCTCAGAAACGCTGCCGATGCCAGGATAAACACCAAAAACACAATCCGGCTCAGCCACTCCACTCTCTCCAGCAGCTTCATCTTCCCGACTCTCGCTCTTTCGTTACTTCCTCACTTCATTGCTTCTTTACTTCTTCCCGCCCGGCGCCGGATATTCCGGCAACTTTTCCTTACTCGTATCCGCCCGTTTCACTTCCAATTCGTCGAACAGCAATGTCGGCGCGATAATCGTCTGCGCGATTCCACCGATCCTGTTGCTCACCAGCGGATCGTTCCCGATCGCCACCAGGTCATTTCTCAGCGCGCGAATATCCAGCTCGTTGAACACCGCCCCGCGCACCAGTTCCTCATGTCCATCTTTCACATAGACCCGGTACAGTAGCCGCGGTGCATTCCCCGGCCCCATCGTCTCCACCATATACGCGTACGGCTTGCTCTGCTCCTCGGCCATGTGGATGGCTTTCTGCTTGATCGACTCCGTCGTTTCCGCCTCGGTGCTTTTCACAATCAAACTTCCCACGCTCGGCTGCGCTGACGTCCCCGGTCCCGCCCGTCCGTGTCCGTTCGAAGTGGGGAAGTCCCGGATCGGTTGCCGTGTCACCAGGTAGTTTGTCAAATTCCCGGCATCAATCAGCGTCACCGCCTGCGCTTTCACTCCTTCGCTATCTACTTCGTAGCTTCCCATCACTTTCTTGCCTTGAAATTCCTTAATCGTCGGATCGTCCACCACGGTCACAAATTTCGGCAGTACGCGCGTCTTGTAGCTCGTTGCGAACGCACCTGTGGTCCGGTTCGGCCTCCCCAACGGCGGCTTCCGTCCCACCACGTTTGTACCGATCAAACCCGCCACCACGTCGTCCGCTGCATCCGGCGCAAAAATCACCGGCCCGCGGTACGACTCCTCCACAATCGGCGCTTCCCGCAATGCCTTCAACGTGTCCAGCATCTTGGTCGTTTCTTTCAGCAGCTCTTCGCGGCCCGGCAGTTCCTGCGGTTGCGCTTCCGTCCAGTATGGATTTCGCGCCAGCCTCATCCCATCCGCCGCTTGCGTCGATCCGCTCAGCGTTACTGTCGCGCTGGTTCTCCCACCCCGCACGATCGTCCCTTCCGAATTCACGAAATACTCATTCACCGCCGTGAATCGCGCCGTCGCCGACATCGACTGCACATCTGCATAGCCCTTGTACAGGTTGGTCACGTCCTGCAGCGTCCTTTCCCATTCCTGTTGGTTTACTTTCAACTCCACGGTTCCGCCCACGGCCGTCACCACCGGCGCGTGCGCGAAATCATCCACCGGGCTTGGGTCCGCCGAATATTGCTTCAGCGCCGAGAGCTTTTCCGCATACGCATCCGCTGCGGCCTTATACGCTTCATCCGTCAGCAACCAGATTTGGCGCCGCAGCGCGATAGGGTCATTGTCGATCGGCAGAATCGACGAATTTCCCATTCCTTGGTTATAAAAACTGTCCTGCTTGTAGTCCCCAATCCGTATCACCACTCTCAACACCCGCAAATGTTGTCGCTGGCTCTCCCGCAGCGCTCCAAATGCCGCCTCCGCGCTATAATCGTCCACATCATTCACGCGGTATTCGATGTAATACGGTGGCTGTACCTTGTCCATCTTCAGGTGTTGTTTGGTGCGATCCAGTTCCGTCAACAACGCTTCCAGCAGCGCATCATCCTTGGCCGCGATATGCGCCGCGCTTGTCGCCGCGGCAACCGCCCCCGGCTTCGCACTGCTCTTTCCCATCGCAAGTCGCGTCGTGCCCAGGCTCGAAAGAAGCACAACCGTCATCGTCAGCGCATTTCTCTTCGTGCTCCTCACGGTTTCACCTCGGCCTTCGCTGCCGCTTGTTTGGTCGAATCCGTGTTCTCCAGTCCCGGCGGCGGCAACAGCGGCGGTCTCTCTCTCCCGTGCGCCTGCTTCTGCACTTCCATTTCGCTGAACAGCATCGCCGGCGCTGCGGCCGAAACCGGCACGCTTCCGCTCTCCGCTCCGCACACGCCGTTGAACACGTGCTGCTTGTCACCGGTCGTCATAATCCGCGTTAATGCCGCCAGCGGTGTTCCCACAATGTCCACTCCGCGCACCAGTTCGTCGGGCCGTCCATCCGCGTACACCTTGTACACAATCACCGGCAGCACCTGGAACGATTGCGGCAACGATCTTGTTGTCAGCGTGAATCCGCCCTGAATGTCGTCAAAATACAATCCGTACGGCTTCCCCTGCTTCTTCACCTCTTCAATCAATTTCTCGCGCAGTTGCGATTCCGGAACCATTTGCGTCGACGTCACGATCAGATTTCCTTGCCGCCCTGTTGGCATCAGCCCTGGTTGGCTCCGCCCGTGCCCGTTTGACGTTTGGAATCCCTTGATCGGCATCCGCGACATCAGAAAATTCTTCAACACGCCGTCCTGAATCACTTCCACTCGCTCAGCCGGCACTCCCTCATTGTCATACTCATACGTTCCCGCCAGCTTCATCCCTTCGATCTCTTTCTTTGTTGGGTCGTCCGTAACGCTCAGAAATTTCGGCAGCACTTCCTGTCCCACCTTCTTCGTGAACGTCTGTCCTTCTTCTTCATCTCGTTGCCGGTGTCCTTCCAACCGGTGTCCCAGCACTTCGTGGAAGAACACCGCGGCAGCTCGCCCGCTAAGGATCGCGGGCCCTGCGTACGGTTCGGCGACCGACGCACTACGCAGCGCCTTCAGGTCCACCGCCATTTTGTCGATCTTCTTGTTCAGCTCAGCTTCGCTTGGCAATCCGCTCGCTGCCGGCGCTTGGAACGTTTCGACGCGCAGCAGGTCCATTCCGTCGTCCGCCCGCGTTTGCGCTTCCATCACCAGACGTACCGATGCTCCGGGAGTCGCAATCTCCGATCCCTCGCTGTTCACCATCCGCAAATTCACGTTCGACACCTGCAGCATCACCGTCGCGTAGTACACATCCGGATATTTCCGGAACGCCCCCGACAGCCTACGCACTTCCTCTTCCCATTGTTTGCGGTCAAACGGCGGTTCCGTCAGCTTTTCTCCCACATGAACCTTCGGTTGCTCCTTCGAAAAGTCTGGCGACTTGTCTTCTTCCTCCGCCTGCACCGCCGTATTTGTCTTCACGTTCATGAATGCGGGCGCCGCGCGCTTGTACGCCCTGTCCGTCATTTGCCACAGTACGCGCGAAGTTGCTTCCGCGTTTCCATCCAGCGGTAGCATCTCCGAGGTCATTCCGCTCGACCGGCTCTGTCCGTGTGTATTGTCCAGCTCCGGCGAGCCCACCCGCATCGTCACGTCCGCCGACCTCCGCTTTACCGCCGAATCCGTCAACAATCCCCCAAACGATCCCGCAATCACGATTACGTCCTGGTCGTTCACTGTGTAACTCAAGAAATAGGGCGCCGGGTCGCTCTTCGCCAGGTCCGTCTTCGCACGGTTCAACTCGGTTTCCATCGTGCTCAGCACCGGGTCGGTCGTCTTCGCCACCGCCTTTCCCGCGTCCGTGCCACCCGCCATCGCAGGGAAACATCCCAGTTGCACCGCCAACAGGCAGGAGCCAGGGATTCGCAGAGTCAGCCCTGCGCCGCGAACAGCTTCGCGTCGATTTTTCACTTCATTCTTGCTCTTCATGGATTCATGACTCCCGGTACAACTCTGTCGCGCCTTCATCCGACGGATACACACCCTCTTTTTTGGGCGGTTTGAGCGGGCGCCCGTCTCGCTAGCTCGCAATCTCGTATACCTTGCTTGCCGTCTCTCTGGGCTTCACATCATGTATAGATGCTCTCGCTCTTCGGGCGGAATGCACTCTGGTTGTCAGCCAGAATGCTCTTTCGCGGTCGGAGCTTCAGCTCCGACATACCGTACTTGTGCTAAATGGGCGTTAGCCCCTGAGGATTCTTCGCTCTCCACAATCTGCTGGCTCGATTGCCTCCAATAAAACCGCCTAATCTGCGAGTATGCCTGACGCTGTGACCTTCCGCAAATCACTGCTTTCCGAACCGTTCCCCAGCCTGCAACCGCGCTCCGTTCGCAAATTCTGCTGCCCTAACCTCCTTGCGTCCTTCTAGTTTGACGTTTCCCAGCTCCAATAAGCTGCCTGCACCGCACACCACACGCACCATGGCTCCCCGCGCAAAAATCGCTCCCGGCGGCGCCGCCTCCGCTTTCTCATGGGACACCGGCTTGCCCCACACATGGCACGTCTGTCCGCGAAATTCCGTATACGCCCCTGGCCACGGCGCGAATCCTCGCATCCGGTTGTAAACTTCCTCTGCCGAACGCGCCCACTCGATTCGCCCGTCCTCTCGCTTCAAGGGTGGCGCCAGCGTGGCTTCCGCATGATTCTGCGCACGCCCCGTCACTGTTGCCGCCACCAGCCCACGCAATGTCTTCAACATCAGCGGCGCTCCGTCCTTTGCCATTCGTCCCGCCAGTTCTGGTGCCGTCTCATCCGCCCCAATCGCCAATTCTTCCTGGAGCAGCATCTCGCCCGTGTCCATCCCCGCGTCGATCCGCATCGTCGTCAGACCCGTGCGCGTCTCTCCATTCACAATCGCCCAATGGATTGGCGCCGCTCCGCGATATTTCGGCAGCAACGAAGCGTGCAGGTTGATCCACCCATATTTCGGTATCCCCAGCAGTCGCGCCGGAATAATCTGCCCGTAGGCAATAATCACAATCATTTCCGGCGTCAGCTCGCGAAGTTGCTGCTCCACCTCCGGTGCCCGCACTTTCGCCGGCTGGAACACCCGGATTTTCTCCGCCAGCGCGATTTCCTTCACCGGCGAATACGATATCTCCTGGCCCCGACCGCGCGGCCGGTCCGGTTGCGTGAACACTCCAACGATTTCGAAATCTTGTTGTTCCAGAAGGTGTTTCAGGGAAGGAACTGCAAACCACGGCGTCCCGCAGAATACCACGCGTGTCCGGCTCATGACGCAATCGCCCGCGCAGGCTGCCGCTTTACCACTCGCCTTCTTTCCGTAGCTTCTTGATTTTTCGCTTGATCAAGTCCCTCTTCAGCATGCTCAGGTGCTGCAGGAACAGTATCCCATTCAGGTGGTCGATCTCGTGGCAAAAGGCCCGCGCCAGCAGATTCTCTCCCCGAATCTCGAACGTTTCGCCCTTCAAATTCTGCGCTCGCACGGTCACAAATTGCGGCCGTATCACGTATCCGCGGAATCCCGGGATTGACAGGCATCCTTCTTCCTCCCGCGCCTCGCCCTCCGCATGAATGATCTCCGGGTTCACCAGCACAATCTTTGCTTCGGGATTTTTCCCTGTCGTCACGTCCACTACCGCCAGCCGCATGCTCTTGCCAATCTGCGGCGCTGCCAGCCCCACTCCTTGCGCGGCGTACATCGACACGAACATGTCTTCCGCCAGCGCTTCCAGCTCGGCGTCGAATTTCTTGATCGCCGCTCCGGGTTTCTCGAGCACCGGGTCTCCATACTTCACGATCGGATAGATCTTCCGCGCAGGGGCAGGGGATGCCGTCGCAGGGGTTGCCGTCGCTGTCGTTTCCTTGACGGCGGGGTTAGAACTCGTCGATTTGTCGGCCATAACCTTCGAAATTCCGCCTCATTTCGGCGAGTGAATCTCCTCCAAATTTTTGCAGAAAAGCGTCTGCCAATACAAGTGCTACCATTGCCTCTCCGGCAACACCTCCCGCCGGCACCACGCACCAGTCCGATCTCTCATACGCGGCTTGTACCGGTTCCTTCGTCACCATGTCCGCGGTACCCAGCGGCTTGCGTAGCGTTGATATCGGTTTCAGGAATCCTCGAATCACCACGTCTTCGCCGTTTGTGATCCCGCCTTCCAGCCCTCCCGCCCGGTTTGAAGCCCGCCGGAATTTCCGCGCGGCTTTGTCGTAAGAAATTTCGTCTTGCACTTCGCCCCCATACGACCCCGCCGCCAGAATTCCCGCGCCGATCTCCACCGCCTTCACTGCTTGCACGCTCATCAGGGCCTGCGCCAGCTTCCCATCCAGCTTCTCATCCCACTGCGCGTGCGAACCCAATCCCACTGGCACATTGTGTACTACCACCTCAAACTCGCCGCCGACCGTGTCGCCCGCCTTCAGCGCCGCGTCCACTTCCATACGCATCTTCTCCTGAACCGCCGCGTCCACGCAGCGCAGCGGCGATTCCAGGTCTTGGCAAACTCGCTGGATTTCGTCCCACCGAACCGGCCGCTCCAGCCTCACATGACCCACCTGAATCGTGTGGCTCGCAATCTCCGTCCCAAATTGTTTCAGCAGTTGCTTTGCGAACGCCCCAGCCGCTACTCGCGCCGCCGTCTCGCGTGCCGACGCTCTCTCCAGCACATACCGCGCGTCATGAAAGTTGAATTTCTGCGAACCCGCCAGGTCCGCATGTCCTGGCCGCGGCGCTACCAACTTCCGTGAACTCGCCTCCGGCTCCGACGACGCCTCCACCGAAAGAATCTTCTCCCAATTCGACCAGTCGCGGTTCTCAATCCGCAACGCCACCGGCGCACCAATCGTCTGCCCGTGCCGTACTCCCGCAAAAATGTCCGCTTTGTCCTTCTCGATTTTTTGCCGACCGCCTCGCCCGTACCCCAATTGTCGCCGATGCAGTTCGTGCTGGATCAATTCCAGATCCACCGGCATTCCCGCCGGCAATCCAGACACAAACGCAAGCAGCGCCTGTCCGTGCGACTCACCCGCCGTATAGAAACGCAGCATAAACAATCCAGTTTAACGGCCGCCGCCACTTCCGTCCAGCGCGCTCCTTCTTATGTCAATTTCGCCTCTCCACCCTGTACCGGCTTGCTCCTTACTTCATTCTCCATTACCCTAACCAAGTTGCCAGCGGTGCCCCCGCCTCACCTGCTATTGCTTCTGTCGCGCTTCTAATCTCTGTAAGAAGGATGCCCCATGACCCGCAAGAACTCCTGGGTGACATTGGCTTTCGCGGCGTTGCTGACCTTACCTTTGGGCGCCTGCAAAGACTCGAAGACTCTGCAGGAGAACGAACAATTGAAGGCCAAGGTCGCGGAACTTCAAAAAGACAACGGTCAAGTAGGCAACGATCTCGATGTCATGACCTCCTCCCGCGATGATTTAGCCAAACAGAACGAGGTCCTCAAGTCTCAGCTGAACGCCTGCAAGGGGAAGCACTCCAGCAAGAAACCGGCCAGCCATAAGAAACATCGTAAGTAAGTTGTCATCCCGAGCGAAGCGAGGGATCTACTGTTCGCCCGAGCCATGCAGCAAGCAACGCACCAACCGATTTCACTATCACCACAAAGGAGCCTTACAGCATGAAAACCTTTGAAGTCCAATTCAGCTATCAGGATCGCGATAAAGGCAAAGTCGAGTCCACTCTCAAAGTCGATGCCTCCAGCCTTCCCGGTGGCGTCGCGAAGGCCACCCGCGAGTTTGTTAAGGGACTGGATCGCAAACAGCGATTCGATATGAACAAAAGTGGCCTGGAAATTACCGCCAGGCCCGCTGACGCAGCAGTCGACGCCCCGACCAAGTCCTCCGCCGAAGCCGCCACCGGCTAGTTTCCCCGGCTTCGAATTCATTCCCGCGGTCAGGTGGTCGCTCGCTCTCCGTTTGTAAGGCGGAGCGAATCTACATGAACTCGCACTTTCGCGCGATGGCATAGAGATTCGCTCCAAACATCCTCAGCGGCCAAAGTCGTTCCGCCAGCGGATCCAGCTTGAAAATCGTCCGGGTCGTCTTTTCCGCCCAAGCCCACCGCGACGCGTGGACCGCGGTGAAACTGGGCAAGAATTGGTGAAAGCCCAGCTCAATTGGATCAAACCCATGCTCCAGCAGTTTCGTCTTCAGTCGTGCTTTCGTGTAAAGCCGCTGGTGCCAGCTACGCTTCAGCAGGTGCCGCCCCACAAACTCCGTATAGCTCAACTGATTCGGTAGGAACGTGATCAGCAGGTAGCCGCCCGGCTCTGTAACTCGATTCAGTTCAAGAAGCGATGCATTGACCAACGGAACATGCTCTAGCACGCCGCACGAAATCACCCGATCGAACGAATTGTCGGCATACGGCAGCTTCCAGGCGTGCTTCAACTGCGTATATCCCATTCCCGCAAAGGTTTTCGTACTCTGCGGCATCTCCTCGGTTATGTCGCATCCTTCGATTGTGGCTCCGGGATTGACCATCCGCACCATGCAAGAAGTCCACGCGTGCCGGCATCCCCAGTCCAGAAATCGCGAGCCGCTCTCCGCGTAGCTTCGATAAAGACAAAACGCGCGAACTTGTCTGTTGATGGCGCTGCTGCAACCGCTCTCGTCCTGCCGGCCTTGGCGGTAACTATCTAGCCAGGGATCGGAGCCGACCGGAATTTCTGCCACCAACCGCTTCAATGCACACTCAAAATCTTCAACTGTCAGCATGATTCAGCAATTGCCGTGTGCCGGCGCGTACTTGTCTATTGTCCGGCCGCGCTCTGCTTGCCACTTTGCTTGGCAGCATGCGCATCCAGAAACTCATATCGCCCGCGCATGCCGTCGGCAGTTGCATGCATATTCTTCCCGGACAAATGCATCACCTGATACCCGTCCTTGCTGTCGGATTTCGGCCAGTTCGGCAGCCCGCTGCCATTCGGATTTCCGGTCTTCACGAAATTCACCCAATAGCTGGCCATCGCTTCAGACACCTTAAAGTCGTCTTCGGTCCACGGCACTCCCTCTTCGGATTTCAGCGTCTGGAAGACATATTGGATTTCGCCGGCATGCCTCGAGCCCGCCTCGCTCGCAGGGATCGCTCCAATCATCGCTCCGGGCTTCACCGCCGGAACCTGCTCGAAACGGTATTGGTATACCGGGGCGTTCCCGGTCTTTCTCTGCATGTCGATCCACTTCCACGTCGAGAACGCGATGAAGTCGTCGCCCGCTAAAGCCTCCGCCGACGTCAGCGCTTCCTGGTCCGAGCTCGCCGGATACAGTTTCAGGAATTCCTCCGCCTGGTCACCGAACCGCGCGTGCGCCTGCTCCGCGAAACTCTTGGCCGTCGGTTTTTGCGCTGCCAACAAAACGTTCAGTTTTCCCTCTTCCGCATTCCATCCGGCCAACAAAGGAATCTGGCTCTGCTCTCCTTTCGCATAAATGGAAAGCGCATCGCTGGTCAGAAAATATCCGTCCAGGTTGGGCCCAAATGCAAATCCCCGATTCTGTTTCGCCGCAGCCTGTAGTAACTCATCGCCGGGTTTCGCGCGCATTTCCGCCAGGGACTTCGCGCCCAGCGACTCCGCAAATTTCACTCCCGCTTGTTCGGTAACGCCGACCGGTTTCAGCTGCATCCCTGCGTTCGGCCCAACGGGAAAGAATGCCCCGCTCTCACCAATCGCCTTCTGAAACAGGTTTTTCGACAGCGGCGACGCCATCAACGCGCTCACCGACAGCGACCCCGCGGATTCCCCGCCGATCGTGATATTGTGTGGATCGCCGCCGAACGCCGCAATGTTCTTCACCACCCATTGCAGCGCCGCCACCTGGTCCAGCAGTCCATAATTTCCCGAAGAGTTGTGCCGCGATTCCTTGCTCAGTTCCGGGTGCGAGAAGAAACCAAACACTCCCAAACGATAGTTCGGCTCAACGACGATCACGCCCTTCTTCGCCAGATTCTCCCCGTCGTACCGCACTTCCGATGCGCTCCCGGCCACGAACCCGCCGCCATAAAACCACACAAATACCGGAATTTTCGCGTTCTCCGCTTTCGCCGGAATCCAGATATCCAGATTCAAGCAGTCTTCGCTCGGCTGCGCGTCGCGAAAATAGATGTCTCCAAACACATCGGTTTGCAGGCAAGCTGGGCCAAAGTTATCCGCTTGCCGCACGCCGTTCCACCCCGGCGCGGGTTGCGGTGCCTTCCAGCGCAGTGCTCCAACCGGCGCCGCGGCAAAGGGAATTCCCTTGAACATGCGCACGGTATGATCTTGGTTCGTGGTTCCCTGCAGCTTGCCGCCGGCGACGGTCACTTCATTGGCAGCGGTCACTGCGCTCGCGGAAAACGCGCCAATCAGCGCAATCAACCCGGCCCACTGCACCACGCTCAGAAACCGAGACATTTTTTCTCCTTTTTGCCCCTACCTGCTTCGACGACACCCGACTGGTGGCTAGTATAGTCATCTTTTCAGACGTCCGAACAGGCTTTCGCGAATTTCCGCGTCACACTCCTTTCCTTCCCGTGCTTCCCACTTGGTCTTTTTCCACTCACTCCCTTAGCGCCGCAACCCTTTCCTGTTGTATGTTCACTCTTCTGGCGGACGTCCTCAGCTTCTGCACACACTGGCGCCAACCATTGTGACAAGGGGTGTGACTATGAGTGAACCTTCTGTTCCCGTCGTCGTTGGGAACGCACTGAAGACCTGGACGTTCTCCATCCAGGACTACTCTCTGCTTTCCGCTCAGTCCGTCCGCAACATCTTTACTACTCGGCGTTACTTCACCGACTTGGTCGAGCAGATGGATCTGATTGGCGTCGGTTCCTTGCTGATTGTTGCCGTTGCGCTCCTCTGCGTCGGCGGCGTCGTTGTTTTGAATGCCGCCTCGCAGTTTGCCCGTTTCGGCGAAACAATGTTGACGGGTGACGCCGTTTCTCTCGCCCTCCTCCGTGAACTCGGTCCCGTCTTCGTCGCGCTTCTGGTCGCAGGCCGCAACGCCACCGCCATGGCTTCCGAACTCGGCTCCATGGTTGTTAGCGACCAAGTGGACGCCATGCGCGGATTCGGCATTGACCCGGTTCGCAAGCTCATGACCCCGCGGGTACTCGCCACCGTCGTGACGCTTCCACTCCTCGTGGCCGTAGGCGACATGGCTGGACTGCTCGGCGGATTCATCGTCGCCAACATCACGCTGCATCTTGGCTGGGCAACATTCATGACCCGTGCCATCAAAGTCCTGGTTTTCGGCGATCTCTGTATGGGTTTCACCAAGCCAGTTGTCTTCGGCTTTATCATCTCCACCGTCGGTTGTTATCAGGGCTTTCGCGTCGAGGGCGGTACCGCCGGTGTCGGTCGCGCTACCATCGCGGCGTTCGTGGTTTCCTCGGTAGCCGTACTCGTCGCCGATTTGTTCGTTACCAAGTTGCTCCTTTACGTTTTCAATTTGTAGCTTCTTGTTACCTTCTTCTGCCTTCTGTCATCGGCGTCTCGTCGCTATGCGCTTGACGCTTCTGGTCTCCCCAGTTACGCTTTTCCTCGGAGCTTACGACGAGAACCAAGTGGCTGAGACACCTCTTCAGGTTTCCCATCAGCACGCTGTCGCTCCCGACACTCCTTCCGTCGTGGATGTATTGCAGGACATTGCCAAACAGACCGTCCTCAAAATCCAGGACTATTCCAAACTTTCCTTCCGTGCCCTCGCTAATCTCAGCGTCAGGCCCCGCTATGTTCAGGACATCCTCGATCAGATGGACGACATCGGTGTCGGCTCGCTCCCCATTGTGCTGCTCTCCGGCTTCTTCATCGGTGCCGTGATGGTTCTGCAGACCGGCTCCCAATTCGAACGCTTCGGCCAGACCTCTCTCACCGGCGACGTCGTCTCCCTCGCTCTCGTCCGCGAACTCGGCCCTTCCATCACCGGCCTTCTTGTTGCCGGCCGCTGCTCTTCCGGTATCGCCTCCGAACTCGGCTCCATGTTGGTCACCGAACAGGTCGACGCCATGCGCGCCATGGGTACTGACCCCAGCCGCAAACTCGTCACTCCACGCGTAGTTGCCTCGCTCATGACCGTCCCACTGCTCACCACCATTTCTGTTTTCGTCGGACTCCTCGGCGGAATGGTTTCCAGCGTTTTTTCTCTCCGCCTCAATGCCTTCACTTTCTGGCAGCGCGCCGTTGCGGCTCTCGAGTTTTCCGACCTCATGCAGGGTTTCTCCAAATCCATCATCTTCGGGTTTATCCTTGCTACCGTCGGCTGCTATCAGGGCCTCAGCGTCCGCGGCGGTACCCAAGGTGTCGGTCGCGCCACCACCCAGGCTGTCGTCGTTTCTTCCATTCTCATCATCGTCTCAGACACTTTCCTCACCAAGCTCGCGCTCTATCTTGCGGAAAAAGTATTCTGAACGCCCATGGATCCTTCCCCCATTCCTTCCCCGGTCTCCTCGCTTACCGACAGCGAGCCCGTTATCGAGTTTTCCGATGTCCACATTGGCTTCACCGACGGCGACATTCTCCGCGGGGTCTCCTTTAGCGCTCAGTCTCGCGAAACCCTCGTCCTCCTCGGTGAAACCGGCACCGGCAAAACCCTCACTCTCAAGATGGCCGCTGGTCTCCTTTGCCCCGACCGCGGCCAAATCGATGTCCTCGGCAATCGCGTCTCTTCCATGCGCGAGCATGACCTCCTCGCCTTCCGCCGTAAGGTCGGTTTTGTCTTTCAAGAGGGCGCCCTCTTCGATTCGCTCACCGTCGGCGACAATGTCGCCTACCGTCTCACCGAAGACGGTCTCAGCCAGGACGAGATCGTCCCGCGCGTTGAGGAAGTGCTCCGCTTCGTCGAACTTGAGCACACCATGGATCTTCTTCCTTCCGAACTCTCCGGCGGCATGCGCCGCCGTGTCTCCATCGCACGCGCCCTCGTAAATCATCCGCCCATCGTTCTCTACGACTCTCCTACCGCCGGCCTCGATCCCATCACCTCGCAAACCATCATCACTTTGATCCTTCGTTTGCGCGATGTTTACGGCGTCACCTCTCTCCTTGCCACACATCGTCTCCAGGACGGTTTCGCTCTTGCTAATTTTCGCTTTGATCCAAAATCGCGCCGCGTCTCCCGTGAATCTCCCTCCGGCACGAATCTGGCGCCCACACGCTTCCTCGTCTTGCGTGATGGCCGGGTTTACTTTGAGGGAAGCCCGGACGAGATTCTTGCTTCCAAGGATCCGTATCTGCAACGTTTTTTGATTTGAATCTTGTATAGTTGTCCCAGCAGGTTGGTAGGCCATGCACGTGTAGCGTCTGGCAGCACACTCTCGAGTAGCACAGAATTCAGTCTGTGTTCCTGGGTTTGCACAGGCCCGGGGTTGGCTTGCTCCTGTAGCGGCTGCCTTCCGAGGCGGGCGTTCTTGGGTTGCAGTTGACCTGCGTTTGTAGTGACCGCCTTCTGAAGCGGTCTGCTCTTTGAGTTCTGGTGCGGCACGGAGGAGATTGCGAATGGCGCAGCGCAAACAGTTGACGTGGTCGGAATTGCGCGTGGGACTCTTTGTCCTGCTTGGCCTTGTGATTCTCGCCGTCGGCATCTTCTATGTCACCGGAGCCGGTGGCTTCTTCGGCCCTAAGTATCGCCTTAGGACGTACTTGCCCGAGGTCTCCGGCCTCGCTTCTGGTGCCCCCGTTCGTCTCGACGGCGTCGAAATCGGCAACGTCGATCAAATTAAGATCGTTCCGCGCGAAGCTGGCAAGCCTCCCGATCGTATGAAGAGCATCGAAGTCGACATGCGCATCGATAAACGCTATCAGACCGATATCCTCACCGATTCCACCGCGAGTCTAGTCACCGAAGGCCTTCTCGGCAACCGCTACGTCAACATCCAGCGCGGCTACACCGGAGTGCCCCTCACCGAGGGTCAAGCCGTTACCGGTGCCGAAGAGAAAGCCATCAAGGAAGTTGTCGAACGCAGTGCCGACGTCCTCGCCAATCTCAAAACTCTCAGCGACCAGGTCAGCGATCTGATTGATGGCATCCAGGAAGGGAAGGGTACTCTCGGAAAACTCTTAACCGACGATCAGGCTTACAAACATCTCAACAGCATTCTCGTCAAAAGCGATCAGATTGTCGGCAACGTCCAGGCTGGCCAGGGCACTATCGGTAAACTCCTCATGACCGACGAAACTTCCACCAGGGTCGACAAGGCCATCGATCAGGTCAACACCATCCTCGCCGACCTCCGCGCTCAAAAAGGCACCATGGGCAAGCTTCTCTACGATCCCTCTCTCTACGATGAAGCCAAGAAAGCCGTGGACAATGGTAACGGTATGATCGGCGACATCCGCGCCGGTAAAGGCACTCTCGGCAAACTCGCGACTGACGACACGCTCTACAATAAGCTCCGCGATACCAGCTCCAACCTCTCCACCGCTACCGCCAAACTCAATCAGAACGACAACACTGCCGGCAAACTCTTGTCTGACCCCCAGCTTTACGACAACCTTACCGCTCTCACCGGCGACATGCGCTCCCTAATCGCTGAATTCCGCAAGAACCCCAAGAAATACCTAAGCGTCAAGCTCACCTTCTTCTAAGGATCTTTCTTTTGTAGCGGCCGCCTTCTGAGGCAGGCGTCTCTGCTTTCTTCTGTAGCTCTGGATTTTATGCCAGCCGGAATCGCGCCTGTGGCTGGCCCCTTCAGGGGGTGAGGAACTTCGCTTTCGAAGTGCGGCGGCTCGCCGCCGCTTTGCCCTTTCCTTTTAGGGGTAAGGGTATTGCTCTACGTTTTAACGGACCGCCTTCCAAGGGCTCTGCACTCGGGTTGCACCATGTAGCGGCGGGTTTACCCCGCCCTCTTTTTACACCAGCATCTTGGGGTATGTTTTTCTTACGGTCTCTGGGCTCATTCCTAGACCGCTCTTGCCTTGTACTTGAATCCAATTTTTCGGAGGTCCTCCCGAGCGAAGCGGCCCGACTCTTTCATTCGCGCCGTCGTCTGCGCGGTCGGGCCGTGCAGTCGAGGGATCGTGGCAAGATTGAAACTGCAATGCAGCCCGCTCGAACCACCCACGCATTTTTGCCTGCACCGCACCACCCCTTTTGCGTACCCGCCGCTCCTGTGTTTTAATGAGTCCGTAACACTCACATCCTAGTCTCAAAAAGAGGATCGGCCGTGCCTCGGCCATCTCATGGACACTCAAGACACCGCCACTCCAAAGGCACCTCGCGCCGAGGCCTCCAAAACCACTCTTCCGCAGCCCGGTCGTCCTGTTCCCAGCCGCGCTTATCCCGGCGCTCTTATCGTGGTCGAAGGTACCGATGGCTCCGGCAAGAGCACCCAACTCTATCTCCTCAAGCGCTGGCTCGAGATCGGCGGCTACCGTCTCCATTTCACCGAGTGGAACTCTTCTCCCCTGGTTAAATCTGCCACTCGTCGCGGCAAACAGAAACGCCTCCTCACTCCCACCACGTTCTCTCTTCTGCATGCCTCCGATTTCGCCGACCGCTGCGAACGCCAGATCATGCCCCTGCTCCAGGGTGACTACCTCGTCCTCGCCGATCGCTACGTCTACACCGCCTTTGCCCGCGACGCTGCCCGCGGCTGCTCCCATCGTTGGCTTCGCAATCTTTACCGCTTCGCTCCCGTCCCTGACATCACTTTCTATTTTCGCGCTCCCCTCGACATCGCGGTTCAGCGCATTCTTAGCGGACGTCCCAAGCTGAAATACTACGAAGCCGGCATGGACCTCGGCCTTTCCTATGAGCGCCCGGAAAGCTTCAAACTCTTTCAAGCGCGCATTCTCAAAGAGTACGACAAAATGGTCGATACTGATAACTTCGTGGTCCTCGATGGCACTCTACCCGTCAACAAGCTCCAAAAACAGATGCGCGATATCGTCGCTTCCAAGATCGATCTCAATCGTTTCGCACCGCGCGCGCAGGAGTCCGAGTAACCATGGCTGAACACGAAAAAGACAAACCCGGCATCTCCGTTGTCGAAGCTCCTCCTGCCGCCAAAACGCCCGCTGCTGACCCCGAATACTCGCAATCCTTCTTCGGCGAAACTCTCGTCGGTCTCGATCCTAGCGAACTGAACGGCACCCTCATCGTCATCGAGGGCATGGACGGTTCGGGCCGTTCCACCCAGATCGCTCTCCTCCAGGAATGGCTCGAATCCGAAGGTTTCGCCGTGCAAACCTCCGGCTTGCGCCGTTCCAACCTCGTCGGCCGCGACATCGACCAGCTCCTCGCCAAAAATGCCGTCACCCGTCTCACCCTCGCCCTCATGTACGCCACCGACTTCTTCGATCAGCTGGAGCACCGCATCGTTCCCGCTCTCCGCTCCGGGACCGTCGTCCTCGCCGATCGGTTCATCTTTACCCTCATCGCTCGCAGCGTCGTTCGCGGCATCAATCGCGATTACCTCGCCGGTCTCTACGCCATGGCTCTTCGCCCGCATCTCACCTTTTGGCTCAACGTTCGCCCTGAAACTGCTTTCGCGCGCGAGTTCAAAAAGGCCGAAGCCATCAGCTATTGGGAAGCCGGCCGCGATATGTCCCTCTCTCACGACCTCTATTGGTCCTTCGTTCGTTACCAGACCATGATCAAGCGCGAACTCGAAGTCATGGCCAAGAAAAACGGTTTCATCGAACTCGATGGCGAAGCCAACGTCCCCGCAGTCAACAAGCAGCTTCGTCAGCGCATCAGCGAACAACTCGGCATCCGCTCTACCAAGTACGCTCCTTCTTCCGCTCTCGCCCATCTCTGGCGCTAAGGACCCTCATGCCTGAACCGGTCCACATAGCCGCCATCGATGCCGGCTCCAACGCAGTCCGCCTCTCTATCGCTCGCGCCTATTCCGCTCTCGATATCGAACCCCTCGTCAACGAGCGCTACTCCTTGCGCCTCGGCGAAGGCGTCTTCGTCCGCCATCGCTTCAGCGAAGACATCCTCAAAAAAAGCGTCAAAGCCTTCCGCAAGCTCCGTGAATTTATCGAGGAATACGGTGTCACCGAATATCGCGCCGTCGCCACCAGCGCCACCCGCGAAGCTCAGAATCGCAAGACTTTTATCCGTCGCATCAAGCAAGCCACCGGCATCTCTCTGGAAGTCATAAGCGCCAAGGAAGAATCGCGTCTCGGCCGCGAAGCGGTCATCGCCGCCATGGGCCCGGAAGCTCAGCCGCGTTGCATCGTCGACCTCGGCGGCGGGAGCCTGGAACTCAGCATCCTTCGCGACCACTCGATTTTGGCCGGCGCACAGCTTCCCGTCGGTACCGTTCGACTGCTCACCACCCTCAACATCCATGGCGTCATTCGTCCCTTTCAAGTCGAACAGGTTCGCCGCTATGTTCGTGCCCTTCTCGAGTCCCGCGTCCCTCAACGCCCCAATCTCGCCGATGAAGTTTCCGTGGCTCTCGGCGGCAACGCCGAAACTCTCGCCAACGTTGCCCCTGGTCCCCGCCAGGACGGCCTTTCCACCCTCGAACTCTCCCTCCTTCGCGAGCGCCTTCCCGACCTCCTCAAACGCGACCTCCGCGCACGCATGAAGGCCTATGGAGTTCGCCGCGACCGCGCCGACGTCATGGGCATCGCCGCCATCATCTTCCTCACCCTTGGCCGTTATCTGAACATTCGCCGCTTTATCATTCCGAGTGTCGGCATCCGCGAAGGTCTGCTCTCTGAAATCGCGCGCGAGGCTTTCTCCCGCAAGGAACCTCACCGCTACAATGCCGCTGCGCGTCAGATGCTTCTTGCCACTCGCAGCTTTGGCCGTCGCCTCGAGTACGATCAGCAGCACGCCGAACACGTCCGCGAACTCAGCTTGATGCTCTTCGATCAGCTGCAACCGGTTCACCATCTTCCACCGCAAGCGCGTGTTCAACTCGAAGCAGGCGCACTGCTCCACGACGTAGGCCACCGCGTCAGCCACCGCGGGCATCACAAACACGGCGAATACCTCGCTCTAAACGGCGATATCCCGGGACTCGAGGGCCGAGATCGCAACCTCGTCGGCGCCATCGTGCGCTATCACAACCGCAAATCCACTCCCGATGGACACCATCCCGCCTACGCCGTCCTCAACAATAACGACAAGCGCATCGCACGCCGTCTTGCCTCTCTCGTTCGCATTGCCGAGGGCCTCGACCACTCTCATCGCCAGCGCATCCAGTCCATGCGCGCTTCCTTCCAGCGCGGTGCGGTCGCCCTCAAAATCGACGCTCGCGGCGATGTCGCCGAAGATCTTCGCGATGCCGAACGCAGTTCCGACCTCTTCGAAAAGGAGTTCCACGTAAAACTCTACTTCCGCCATCTAGCACGTTCGTAAATGCTCGCTCCTTTAGCTCACCCCTTCAAGGGTGGGGCCGTTATCTTGGGGTGCGACTGTGAGCTTAGCGCTGCGGGGGTTGCTTGGCTTCTGTAGGGCTGCTTTACGCAGCCTGCTTTGTCTTTAGGCCGATCGTGGCCAACCATTCTTCATTGTAGCGCGGTCTTTCATGCCAGCTGTAGTGGTGACCTGTAGCTCACCGTTCAGGGATGAGGCCGTTTGTCTAACCCTGCGGCCGTTGCTCCTTTCATACATCCTCATCTAACATTCATACTTCGCTCAGTAGAATGACCCCAGGAGGAGCCACTCTCATGCAGCTGTACATCGTGCGCCACGGCATCGCCATCGATCGCGAAGATCCCAAGTGCCCTCCCGATCCCGAACGCTTTCTTACTCCCGAAGGCGTCGACAAGGCCAAACAGGTTGCCAAGGGCATTGCTGAGATCGGCGCCGTCCCGGATCTCATGCTCTCCAGTCCCTACTTCCGTGCTTTTCAAACCGCCGAAATCTTTGCCAACACTCTCGAATACTCCAAAAACAAAATCCAAAAATCCGAGCTGCTGCTGCCCGGCGCGGAACCCCTCCAACTCTTCCGCGAACTTTCCAAAGACAAGCAGGCATCCTCCGTCTTTATCTTTGGCCATGCTCCCCACCTCGACGACGTCCTAGCCACCGCCCTCGCCGTCAAACATCACATTACCTCGCTGAAAAAGGCCGGCGTTGCCCTAGTCGAACTGACGCGTCTGGTCCCTCCTAGCGGCCAACTGCTCTGGCTAGCCACTCCCAAACTCCTACGCAAAGCAGCGAAGTAGCCGCCCTCGGGTCCGATAGCACAGACCTGAAGTCTGTGGCCCCTCGGTCGTTCGAGTCTTTGCCGGGTGCGTCGTCTTGAGTCTTTTCTTGGGGTCAGACTCGGTGCCCCATACGCCGTCTTTGCGTGTGGGTTCCTTGCTTTTCTTCAGGGGATCGGAGCCTTCAGCTTCGACACTAATCATTCGGTACCCAGCGGGCTTCAGCCCCTGAGGAGTCCGTTCCACCTCTTGCTGTGCCGAGTTTGCCCGTACGGCAGGCGCTCGTCTTTAATCGCGGGGCTCTCGGTTTCTTCAGGCGAGCCTAGATTTCTCCCGGGCGTGCCCACTCCGCTGGGCAGAGAAGGTCATCCCAGCGCAGCGAGGGATTCACTTCTCTCTTGTCTACTCCCCCAGTCGGAAGCCACCGCCCGCGCCCCGTCTTCTCACTTCGGTAGCTCCACCACTTTCTGACTCGCCCGAGTCAGTTCTTCACGACCAGCGTCAGCGGAATCGCCGCTGACTCCACATGATATGTTTTGGAAGGGATCGCCTCGCGCTGGGTCGAAACTACGATAAGTGCCGATTTACGCTGTTCTACATTCTCATCCGCGACAATGCCAATCGGGCTGCGTGGTACCCGCACATTCCGTGGACTCCTCCGCCCGGTGGAGTGGATGACGAGCACAGATAAATGTCGCGGGCCGAGGTAGCATACTGGCGCCACGTGGGTCGAAACAAAGACTGTTTCATGTCCATCGCACCGCCCAAAATATCTCCCCCAATCAAGTTCGCATCCATTTTCTGCAGCCCCGCCGGAGAAAAAACACGCCGCGCCAGGACGCACTCGCGGAAGCCGGGCGCGAAGCGCTCGATTTGCGCCTCCAGGGTTTCCAGCATGTCGTATTGAGATCCATTGGGCACGTGACAATACGCCCAGGCCGTGTGCTTATCCGCGGGAGCGCGCGTGGGGTCGAACAAACTCGGCTGCGCCAGAAGCACGAACGGCCGCTCCGAATGTCGTCCACCTCGCATCGTCGCCTCCGAGTCGGCAATTTCCTCGGCGCTTCCACCCAGATGCACGGTGGCCGCCCGTAAGCACTCCGGCGCTTTCCACGGAATCGGGCACCGTAATGCGTAGTCAACTTTGAATGCCGCCGGGCCGTAGCGATACTTCGCCAAGCGCAGCGTGTACCTCGTGGACAATCGCCTGGTGGCCAAGCGCACCAGTTGAAACGGCGTCACGTCGCACAATGTGGCGTCGTACTTGGGCAAGGAGTCGAGTTTTTCCACGCGCGTCGATGTTTTGATCTCGCCCCCAAGCTCGGCCAGATGCCCGCACAATGATTTGGTGAGGGACTGAGCGCCGCCGAGAGGAATTGGCCATCCCACCGCGTGTGCCGCGGCTCCCAACATCACGCCGACCGCGGCACTCAACGGCTCATTCATGCTCAAAAATGAATGTGCCGCCAAACCCGCAAAAAGCGCTTTCGTGCGGTCGTTACGAAACAAAATGCGCCACAGCGTTTTCGCAGAAGGGAACGCCACCACTCCGAAGCGCGCAAGCAACCATGGATGCCACGAAAGCAGGTGAATCGGTCGAAGCACTTCAGACGAGAATTCCTGCCAGTGTTCCGTGAACGGCCGCATCAGACGGCGCCAGGCTTTGCCATCCTCGCGAAGCGACGATTCCGTGTCCCGCAGATCCCGCTCCAACGTGATCGCCGTGCCGTCATCGAACGGATGGGCCAGCGCGGATTGCGAGTGAATCCATTCCAGCCCGTGTTTCGAGAGCGGTAGCGAGGAAAAAAATGGCGACCCCACAGCAAATGGATACACCGCCGATCCAAAGTCATGCAGAAAGCCGGGCAGCGTCAATTCCAGCGACCTCGCGGCTCCCCCGGGTTCAGGCTCCGCTTCGAAAACCTGGACATTGACTCCACGTTCTGCAAGTACGATAGCGGCTGCAAGACCATTGGGGCCGGCACCGATGACGCAAGCATTCCGGTTCATTTAGTGTTTCCACCTTTGCGAGTTCGTCGACCCGCCGGTCACTGCCGCGGCGCTAACTCCGTGGGCCACTCGATGACTGCAATCTTCCCGTCCGCTTCGCGTTCCAACGTCGGAGCATACAACCCTAGCAGCTGGCGTCGCCACCACGTACCTTGTGCGCGCTTTTCCGCCGGTGTGGTGAACCAATATTGCCAGAGAACGGCACGCACCTGGCGAGGCGGTTCGTGCGGGAATGGATTGCCGGCAAACAACGACAGAACATCCTGGTCGTCCGTGAGCAGCCGCTCTTCGGTTCGAGCAACGATCGGATCAGAACGCCAGTCTCCCAGCGACGCGAACCACAAATTCCAATCGAATCGCGGCTGATAGGGAGCGTAGATGCCCGGTGCCTTGCTCGGATCCTGTGGCTTGAAGCGAAACGGGTACGGAACCCAGTTCTGTCCGTCCGCCGAGCCTTGAAACTCGATTTCGTAACGACCTCGCGTCATCACCGCGAACAATCCGTAACGGTCGGCGATGCGAAACGGTTCCAGTGCGACCACCGGCGTCGTTGGCAGAGGAAATCCCCGCCAGATCATCCAGATCAATTGCACTGTCGAGGCGTACCAGAGCCACGCGAATATGACCGCGGTTAAAGCAGTCTTGAGGATTCCGCGCTGGCCCCGCAGCAGCGTGCGCCATTCGCGTTTGTCGTTTGTTTTCGCCAACGATTCAGAGGGGGTTGGCGCGTTGCCTGGCTGAAGAAGCGCCGATGAATCGAACGGTCCAGCGCCCTCCACCACAGATTCCGATCTCTGCTCGTTTCGCAGCCGTTCCTTCCAACCCCTCGGCAGAAACGGCATCAGGAAGCGGTCGTCCAGCAGCAAAAATCCCAGCATCAGCACAAGATAATTTAGAAACGTATAGTTCGCCGTCAGAATGATCCCCACCTGCCACGGCGTCACGATGAAAAAGCAGACCATCCGCCACCGTCTCGGCAGGAACAGCATCCACGCTAACACCAATTCCAGCGCGAGCGTCCCGAATGCCGACGCCGCGTGAAACCAGTGCGGAAAATGTTGTACGTACCACCCGATCCATGTTGGCAGCGGACCGTTCTGGTAATACTCGTCCATCGCCGTGAAGTGCCGCCACTGCGGGTCGCCGCTGACGATTTTTGCCACGCCCGATTCGAAATAGATCCGAAACCACTCCCAACGCAAAAGGTACAAGCTCGCGCGTATCGGCGGGCGCGATCGTCCTAATCCCGGGCGCCAGCCCCACGGAGCAAAGAACAACGAAATAAATCCCGCTTCCAACAGCATTCCGTCGGACTGATATCCAGAAAATTCCGCTGCTGCGCCCACAAACGAAAGGAAGCACACCCAGCAGATCGCCAGCATCCCGCGCGGCCAAATGTTCAGCGTCAACAGTACTGATGCAATCAGCCCCGCCCAGCACAGCCCCATCGATAGGTGCGAACTTGTGCTGAACCACAGCAGCGTCGGTGCGTACCAGTAGCGCACGTGCCCCGCAGTATTGGCCACTGCCTGCAGATATTCTTTTGCCGGAAGAATTCCCGCCGGTCCAATCAGCCCGCGAATCTGAAATAGCAACGAGAAAAACGCCGAGAAATAGATCAGTCCGAGTGCGCGCAGGAATATCCATCGAGGAATCAGGCTGTCTGACGCACCGTGCTCCGGGTCAAACAGCCAGCGAAGAAGGGAAGAGGGTTTCGAGTCCATCGATTTCGATCGTCCATGAAAGGATACAAGGACCACGATCGTTCACCGGAGAGGAGAGAATACCTTATTCCTGTAGCTCAGACCTTCAGGCCTGAGGTTTGTTCGCGCCGCGAAGTAGCTGCCGTGGGCGGATCATTTCTTCTCCCGCCGTTGAGAATGGGCTGGTCTATGTCGGTAGCATGGACAAGAATCTCTACGCCGTCGACCAACAAACCGGTGCGCTCAAGTGGAAGTTTGTTAGCGAAGGTCCGGTGGTATCTTCTCCGGCGCTGGCAGGCGGGATCGTTTATTTCGCCAGCTATGACGGCAAATTCTACGCAATCCACGCGGCGACCGGCCAGTTGGAATGGACATTTGAGACCGCCGGAGAGCGCCGTTACGCGGGCCGCCATCTTCACGGCTTACTTCCAGCGGCCGAGACCATGCCGGACCCTTGGAATTATTTTCTTTCTTCTCCCGCGGTGTGGACGGTGCCGTGGATTTCGGAAGCGGCGACGGCGACGTGTATGCCTTGGACGCCGTGTCGGGCTGCCTAAAATGGAAGTTCAAGACCGGCGATGATGCGGAGATCCATAATCACGTGGGCATCCACCCTTGATGGAAAGTTCGCTGCGGTGGATCTGAAGACGCAAAAGCCTGCTTGGGTCTTTCACTACGACACGTCCAAGCAGAATCTGCCCGCAATCCAGAATCCCGATGGGACCTTGAACTTCGGCGCAATCATGTCGGAAAGCCTTTATGACGACATGGTGATTGCGGTGAGCAAGTCGCTGAGTGTTGGCTCGATTCTTGCGTCGTCTACATGGCATGTACCGACGGCAATCTGTACGCTCTCGCTTGAGTATTCGTTGAGAGGAGCAGACGGTAATTTCAGGGTTTCGGCTTCGCCTCTGCCAGCGCCGAGCTAGTTGTCGGCCCCTGCAGGTGTACTCGCGCGCCGATCAAGACATCAGGTACGACGAATTCCGTGAATCCATCCACCTGCGCCGCTTTCAACGCCTGGCAGCATCCTCGCTCGGGGCTCTCAACCGCCACCGCGCCGAAACTTCCCCGCACTTGCACCTGGACCTGCGTCACTTCCTCGCCATAATTCACCAACTCTACGATGACCTCGCCGGGCTTCTGTCCCGGATAAGCGGTCACCAGAGTTGTCAGCGAATTCCACAGGCTGACTGGAATCCGATCCTTCACCATCAACCGTCGCACATCTCGCGCAAACGTTTCTGGATCCGTGACTGCCTCTCCCAACTCAATCACGCGCCCTTTTCCCACGGTGTACGATACCGAATGCGCGGCGGTGTTTGCCGGCGCGGAAGAATCCCATGGGTAGGCTCCCGGCACATTCACTAGGACGGCTACTCCGCCTCGCTCCGCGAACTCACGAATATTTGCTGTCAATTCCTCACTCGGCGTGGCGAACGCGATCACCACGTCGAATCCCTCAAGGTCGCGCGCCTTCACGTCCGCCGAATGCAGCACCCGGTACGGAATATTGTGCCGGGCCATCAGATTGATCGCTTCGTATGAAGCATCATAATCGTTCGTGAGCACGGCAACCCTTGCCGCTGCCTCCTTCGCTCCCGGATTCCCTCGCTCATAAAATTCGATGGTTCGTTTCACTTCGTTCCAATTTGCCAGCGCATCCTTATCTCCGCTCGCCAGTTCCTTTTGCTGCCGCTGGTGCAATTCCAACAGTAAATCGGCGTGAAACGCCCCGGCCTCCGCCACCGCCAGCGAGTAGTCCGCCGCGCTGGGCCCCCGCTGCTTCACCACTTCATCGCTCACGTCCCACGAAAATGTGTATAGCGGTGCCTGCCCATGTTGAAATGCCCGTTCATGACGGATCATTGCCAGGTTTGCGTCCAGCCACGGCTGCGAAGTCGGACTCGACACCTGCAAAATTCCATCCTTCTTGAATACCAGCCACCCACGCAGCTCCGGCTGTCTTCCGCCCGCGTCCAGAACCAGAATCAGTAGCTTCGGGTACGCCGATCGCAACTTGCTCGCCCTTTCTCCCACCTGGTTCGCTTCGGAAGCTTCACCCTTCAGAATGATTCCTGCGATACCCGCCGTTGATGCCGCTTCCGCGGCTGCTGGCCCCTCCTGCAATTTCACCTCCAAAAACACGCGATACCCTTGTTTTTTCGCCGCCTCCACCAGGCCCTTCGCCGTGTCATCCCAGGGAATCACCAGATCGCTCACACCCAATATCGTTGCGGATGGCACGTCGCTTTGCGTCCACCTTACATACACCTTGGCTGCGCCCGCCGGGGCCGTTACGGCCCCAAGAAACAAGGTGCACGCAATCTCTTTCCAAATCCTCATCGGTTTTCCCTCGAACTTACGCGCCACACTGTTTACTCGCCGCCTTGCGCCTTCGCCGCTTCTTGTTGTGGCTTGTCGCCGAGGCGAATTTGTGGCCCGGTGGTTACCGTTTCCGTTTCGCCTTGTGCGGAAATCCAGATTGCCGCTGCATCCGCAAGCGATTTCACGATCGCCCTTCCTTTCGCCGGCCCCACCAGCAGCAGCGTCGTCGACAGTGCATCTGACGCGGTGCCTGTCTTCGCTACAATGCTCAGCGCGTATTCGGTCTTCAACGGTTTCCCGTTGTCCGGATCGATGATGTGTCCCGCGGTCTCAATTCCCACCAGGCTCGCTGGAGTCTGCTCCGATGTCGACACGCTGTTCTCACTCAACATCACTTGCGGATCGATGTGGTTCGATGGATCCCGCAAGTGCACTTCCCACGCGCCTTTTCCCGGCGGCGCGCCCATTCCATAAATCGTGCTTTGTCCAGCATCGACCAGCGCGTTCACGATCCCGTTCGCCCGCAGAATCTCCACGGCGCGGTCCACCGCGTACCCTTTCCCAATCGATCCCAAATCGATCCTCATACACGGTGAACGGAATTCCACGCGGTCCGGTGGAATCAGCTCGATTTTTTCGTATCCCACGCAACCCCGCAGTTTCTGCTGGTCTTCTTCGGTCGGAACGCGTTCACCCCGCAGCGCCGCCTTCCACAAATCCACCAGCGGCCCCACGGTGATATCGAACTTTCCGCCCGACACCTGCGAATACCGCACCGACTCCTCAATCACGCGATACAGATCCGCGGGCACCTTTTCCGCATGATAGTGCGCGTCGCGGTTCAACCGGCTCAGATCGCTTTCCGGCTTAAAATTGCTCATCACGGCGTCCAGCCGCACAATCTCGGCGAAGGCTTTGTCGATTGCTTGCGACGCGCGTAACGGCTGATCGTCGTACACGGCGATCTCGTACACCGTTCCCATGATGTACTTTGCTTTATGCACCAGCGGCGTTTTTGCTTCTGGGGCAGCCGCGATCAGCAGTGGAACCGAAGTTAGCAACCCGCAGGCAAGCGCTTTATTCCAGCGCATACACTTCGCCCTCGTTGCTCGTCAGGTACATTGTTCGTCCCGCGATTACCGGCACATTCTGCACTCCGGACGCCAGCCCTGCTCGCCACAACATGTTTCCCGTCCCCGCATCCAGCGCATGTACTCCACCCGATTGCAAGTAAATCGCCGAATCGCCGAACACTGCCGGAGCCGTAATCACCTGGCTGGCGCGCGTCTTCCAGCGCAATTTCCCAGTAGCGATTTCCAGCGCGTAGAGGTATCCATCCTTGCTACCGATGACGGTAACTTCTCCGGACACCGCCGGCGAGGAAGAAACGCCTAGTCCCGTCTCATATTTCCACCGCACCGCTCCGTTGCTTGCGTCCAGTGCGTACACGTAGAAATCCAACGACCCGATCAACAACGTATCTCCCACGAGCGCCGGAGATGAATCAATCCCATTTCCCGTCAGCGTACTCCACAGAATCTTTCCCGTCGCCGAGTCCAGGCAGTGCACCTGTCCGTCGCCGCAGCCCACGTAAATCTTCTTCTCCGCCGCATACGCCGTGGAATACACTCGCCCGCCCAGTTCCTGTTCCCAACGTTGCTTTCCCGTCTGCGCTTCCACTGCGTACATGTGCCCGTCGGCGCTGCCGAAAAATGCCACTCCTTGCCGCACCACCGGCGAGGTCCACACTTGCCCCTCGGTCGCCGTCTCCCAAACCTTCGTGCCGGACTCTCCGTTCACCGCGTACACTTTCCCGTCGTCACAGCCAAACAGGACGTTTGCCCCATTCAGTGATGGAGTGGAATAGATCGCTCTGCCGGCCTTGAATTTCCATTTCAGCCGTCCGCTGTCCGTCTGGATCGCGTGCAGGTGGCCTCCGATAGAGGTTACATATAGCGTTCCTTCGCGCAGAACTGGAGCCGTGCGAATCGAGCTGCCCACGCGCATCTGCCAGCGCGCCTTCCCGGGAGACGGCAACGCCGCAGCGCTCTGCCCTCCGCTTCGTGAAGTATCTTTCAGCAGGGTTATCCAATCGTTTTCTGAAACCGCCGGCACGTCCGGTACAGAGGATGTGTTCGCCATTTCCATTAGCTGATTTGCAGTCTCCGGTGATCGATCTGTTTCATGTCAGACACGCCCAGTCCCAATTTCCCCGCGGCCGCTATATGGCCCGGCTGCCGGTAAAACAGGTTCTTGCTCGCGTCTTGATAAAATTCGCGGTTATCCGTCGTAATGCTCGAAGCCTTGTGCTCCCATACCGAAGGAGCCCCCTGTTCCAGGCGTTTCTTGTCGATCGCTTCCAGTTCAATCGTATCCATCGCTACCGGGTCCGTGCTTACCATCAAGAGTCCCGCGGCATAAATGAATTCCTGATTTTGCGTCAGCGGGCCGCCGTGCCACACCATGCGCATTCCATCCATGATATTCAGCACCACTTTGGAGCGTAGCGGTTCCACGGTGCACATCACTCCAATCAATGGATTCGTGAACGTGTAAGGCGCCACATGCGACCTCGCCACATTATTGAACGTTCCATACGCCACATTCTTCAGGCAGCCCGTCACTCCCGACGCGGAGTGATCCTTGAACGTCGGCACATTAATGATCTTGTCCAATCCGTTCGCCACTACGCTCGCCATGTACGACCGCGTTTCCCACTCGCCAAAAAAACTCGCCTGGCAATACACGTTGGCGTCGTAACCGGATGCGTCCAGCAATCCGTCTTGTATGTTGACAACGCGAATTCCCGGCGGCAGCACCGCGTGATAGCTGCCCTGATCCATTTCATCTCCGAAGCGGTCGTACACCACGATGTTCCGCGCCGGCACTCCCACCGAGCGCACCGTGCTGATAATTTCTCTCACCAATTCCGGCGAAGAGCAGCACGCTGGCGCGCCCGACGGGTTGATCTTGATTCCGACTACATCTTTCGGCTCGATGAATTTTGTCATCGCTGCCTGCGCCGATGACTCGCCGGTCAGCTCTTTTAGTCCGCGCTCCAGCATGTCATGCACGATTGGCTGTGAAACTCGGTTTGCCACAATCGATCGCCGGTCCGCGATTTCCACCACGCGCCCCGGAAACAGTCCCGGCATTCCCAATTGCGACTTCTTGGCCAGCGGTGCTTCATGCACATCGATTGGCGGCGCCACTGGCAACACCACTTCGTTGCTACCCAGCGCCGGCAATCCGCCCACCAGCAACCCTGCGCTTCCGATGCACGTTCGCCTTACGAATGTCCTTCGGTCCATTCCCATGCCGGCTCCCCGCCTCGTTTGTTCTTCGAAAACGGTCACGCCATCTTTCGTGAACCACCAGCTTACTCTGAATCCCATTTTCATACGAGAGGGTGACAACTTCCCGCGGACTGCGTAGACTCTCATTGATTCGTTTCAATAGCGGAATAATTTGTTGCTCGAGAGGGTGCCTCATCAATGGCTTCAGGAAAAAAAAGAACCAGCGGGCGGCGAACAACTGCTTTCTTTGTGGCAGTCTTATGTACTGGCAGCGGTCTTCTGCGGCAAGCCCTTTGTGTTGCGGCGACCACTGTTGACTCTACGATGCGTGAAACTGGAAAGGACCCCGTATGAATTATTCTGGAAAGGGAATTTACATCGGCGCTCTACTTTCTCTTCTGGCCTTCCTCCCTGGCGCCGATGCCCAAACTCCATCTCCTCGCTATGATCTCGTCCTGAAGGGCGGCCATGTCATCGATCCCTCCAATCACATCGATGCTGCGATGGATATTGCCGTCTCCGGCGGAAGAATCGCAGCCGTCGGCAAAGACATTCCCGCCACTTCTGCCGGAAAAGTAGTCGACGTCTCCGGTCTGTACGTCACACCTGGCCTCATCGACATCCACTACCACGTCGGAGTTGGCGGAGCCCCGTTGAACTGGTTTGATCCGGAATCGCGTTCCCACGAATCTCCACTCGGCATTCCCGCCGATCTTGCCTTGCAGTCCGGCGTCACTACCGTCGTTGACGCGGGTACTTCCGGCGCCGAAACTTTTCTTCAGGAAAAGGAAGGCGTCATCGACCATGCCAAGGTCCGCGTGCTCGCTTTCCTCAATATCGTTGCCAATGGCATGAGCGGCGGCCTGGAGCAGAGCGTCTACGAGATGGACGTCAAGCGCTGCACTGACACCATCAAAAAATATCCCGACCTCATCGTGGGAGTGAAAACGGCGCACTACTGGACGGATGCGCCGTGGGATGGCGAGCACACTCCGTGGGCCGCGGTCGATAACGCCATCGCTTGCGCGCAAGCCACCGGTCGGCCGGTGATGTACGATTTCTGGCCGCGTCCCGATCGCACCTACGCCGACCTGATTCTCAAGAAAGCCCGCCCCGGCGACATTCACACCCACGTCTTCGCGCAGCAATTTCCCATCCTTCTTGCCGACGGCAAGCTGAACCCCATCCTCACCGAAGCGCGCAACCGCGGTGTTATTTTCGATGTCGGACACGGCGCGGGAAGTTTCTGGTTCCGCAATGCGGTCCCCGCGGTCAAGCAGGGTTTCATCCCCGATTCCATGTCTACCGATTTGCACGCGGGAAATTTCACCATCCTTAGTTTCGACGAGGTCATCTCCAAATTTCGCGCCATGGGCGTGCCGCTCGACGATCTCATCAAACGCTCCACCGTAAACCCCGCGAAGGAAATCCACCGCCCCGAACTTGGCACTCTGTCGGTTGGAAAGGAAGCCGATATCGCCGTCTTCGAGGAACTTCACGGCAAATTTGGCTACATCGATTGTGGCGTGGCCCGCATGGATGGAAACGTGCGCATCATCGCTCGCATGACTGTCCGCGCCGGACACATCGTCTACGATCCCTCCGGCCTCAGCATGGTGCAATGGGAAAAGGCGCGGCCGCAGTATTTCACTTCGCCCGTCCTCGGTACCGACAAGTCGTCCACCGCCGACGATTTCCCGCGCCACTGATCCGCGGCTCGGCTTTGTGCCGCTGGATTGCGTAGCGGCCGCCGTCTGAGGTGGGCGCCTTTGGTTAGGTTTGGCTAGGTTTTGTAGTGGCCGACCTTCGCGTCGGTGCTATCTGCCGCTCCCGCCTTATTCCGTCATTATCGCCTCGAGCGAGCGAGGGATCTGCTTTTCTTCCGCTACCTCCCGCTCCGCAGCCATCCGGCAGCGAATCCCTTCTCCGGTCATTCCTTGCCCTCCGGACCGGAGAGCCGCATCTTTGCGGCTCGCAGTGGAGGGATCCCGGCAACCACCTCACTTCAGCTGTCTGCCTCTGTGTCCTCCGTGTCCTTTGTGGTGAATCCTCCTCACCTTCCCACCAAAAACTCATAATCCCCGGTCGGCGTCAGCCCAATCCCCCCCAATCGCTTCGTATGCACACTAACCACATCCGTGTACCACAGGGGAATATACGGCAAATCTTCCGCCACAATTTTCTGCACCTCGCTGCACAATTCCTTCCTCTTCTCTCGGTTCATCTCCGTCCGTATCCCGTCCGTCAACGCATCCACCTGCGCATTCCTGTATCGTCCCCGGTTCGGCCCGTCTGGTGGAATCCTCTTCGAATTGAACACCAACTCAAAGACATCCGGATCGTTGTTCGCTCCCACCCACCGCAAATAGCTGATCTGAAATTGTCCTTTTCCCAAATCCGAAAACAGCGTGGCAATCTCTTCCGGATGCACCTCCAACTTCACGCCTATTTTTCTCCACTGTTCCTGCAGAGCCGCGCCCAGCGTCCGCGCCTGCTCTTCCGTTGACACCTTCAGCGTCACCTGAAATCGCACGCCCTCGCTCTTCCGGGGAAATCCCGCTGCATCCAGCAACTTCTCCGCCTTCTCCGGATCGTACCCATACTTCTGCACAACCGGCTCATACGCCCAGTGATTCGGCGGCAACAATCCGCTCGCCAGCTTCGCCTCATCGCGCAGCAAATATTTGATCAGTGTTTCCCGATCCGTCGCGTACGCCAGCGCCTGCCGCACCTCGCGATGCTTCAGGATCGCGTCCTCCATATTCATCCCTAGGTACGCAAAATTCGTTCCTGGTCGCTCCGACACTTCCAGCGCCATCTGTTTCGCCAGCACCGGAATCATGTCCGGCGAAAGGGAACTCATCTCCACGTCCGCCGATCCTTTGCGCAACTCCAGCGCCCGCACAATAGCATCCGGCACAATCCGAAACGTCACCCGCTCAACTCTGCTTGTAGATGGCCGATCCATCGCGCCGCGTGGGTCCGCCCTTCTCCTTGCTGTCTCCGCGTCTTCTGCGTCCCCACTGTCCTCTGCATGAAACTTTGAACTTTCACCGTTCAACTCTGAACTCGCTCTTTCCAGCACCACCGCATCATCCTGCGTCTGGCTCACAAACCGAAACGGCCCGCTGCCAATCGGGTGCCGCGCAAAATCGCTGCCCGCATCCGCCGGCGCAATCCCCACTGCCGACCGTTCCAAGTTCCACAAAAACGATGCCGCCGGCTCCTTCAAATGAAAGATCACTGTGTACGCATCCGGAGCTTCAATCGACCCAATCATCCGAAACGCGCCCCGTTTCGGCGACCGGTTTGCCGCGTTCATCATGAACTCAATCGTCGCCTTCACATCCTTCGACGTTACTTCCCGCCCATCATGAAATTTCACGCCCTTCCGCAAATGAAACACATACGTCAAAGCGTCCGGCGTCTCCCATGTCTCCGCCAAGTCTCCGTGCACATTCATCTCGTCATCGCGCTTCACCAATCCGCTGAACAGCAACGCCGCGATCCTCTGCGACTGCCCATCGACCGCATACCGAGGATCCAGATTCGCCGGATTCGACTCAATCAAAAACACCACCTCCCCCGCTTTCCTCTCCACTCTCTGCCGACACCCCGCCACAATCAGCGCCGTCAGCAAACACACCACGACGGCCATGATTCTGGCGCACCCCTTTCTCCTGTAGGTCACCCCTTCAGGGGTGAGACTGTTCCCGTCGGGTAGCGGCCGCCTTCCGCCGGCCCCCGTGAGCATGCAGCCGTCTCCGTATTCTTTATTCTTCAATGTAGCGCTGGCTTTCATGCCAGCCCCTCCACACTTGATGTCATCCCGACCGGAGTGCCGCGCTTTTTGCGGCACGGAGTGGAGGGATCCTGGCAAGATTGCCGCTCTCCCTTCACTCATCTCCACCGCCCGCAATATCCGATTTTCCTCTCTTTCTTGCTTTTCTATCTTCCCAAACTAATCTTCCCCAGCACCGTCTCCCTCTCCGCCCCGGTCGCGCTCGGCAAATTTCCCGCCCTCCGATTCCACGTCTCATAGGCCAAAATCGCAAACGCGTAAGCCTCCTTGGCCTCTTCCGGCACGCCCAGCTTCGACGATGTCAGCACCTCAATCGGCGTCAACAATGCTGTCAATTGCGCCAAAATCAACGGATTGCGCGCCCCCCCACCCGACACGATCAATTGTTGTATCTTCGTCTTCCGCAGTACGAACCGCTTCAGCGCATCCACCACCGAAGCCACCGTAAATTCCGTCGTTGTCCGGATCAAATCGTTTGGCCCGGCGCGATGTTTCTTCCCCAATCGCAACAATTCCTGAAAATATGCGCGCCCGTAATACTCCCGCCCCGTCGATTTCGGAGGCCCCAGCTTCAAATATGGATCGCGCAGCAGCTCTTTCAACAGTCGCTCATTCACTTGCCCTTGCCGCGCCAGCCGCGCCCCTCGATCGTATTTTTGTTCCTTCCGCGTGAAGTGCGACACCAGCGCATCCAGCAACATGTTCCCCGGCCCTGTATCAAACGCCACCACTTGCCCCGGCTTCGCGCCCGCCGGAAGCACCGTCACGTTTCCAATTCCTCCCAGATTGAGCGACACCCGCCCAATCTTCTCGTCCCCATACAACAAATAGTCCGCGTACGGCACTAGCGGCGCGCCTTGCCCTTCCACCGCCATATCCGCCACGCGGAAATCTCCCACCGTCGTCACTCCCGTCCGCGCCGCTATCAGCGCCGGCTCCCCAATCTGTAGTGTCGACGCGGTCGCCCTCCCCAAAAACGGCACCGGCCTCCCTTGATGAAAAATTGTTTGTCCGTGGCTTCCGATCAATTTCACCCGCGAAAGCGCTACGCGAAATTCCCGGCAAGCGCTGACCGCGGCATCTCCAAACGCCATCCCCAGCCGGAAATTCAGCTGACTGATTTCTCCCGCCGTGCACGCCGCCCCTTCCGCGATCCGCAACACTTCCGTTCGCAGCACGCCCGGCATGCGCCTCGACGTGTGCCGCAGCAGTTTGCTGCGCAATCGTGGCGGCGCACCCTTCACTTCCGCCAGCGCCACATCTATTCCATCCGCCGACGTCCCGCTCATCATTCCCATCACCAGCATGCTCTGTTCCTCACTCGTTCCGTTCTAACACACCTCTTCCGACTCCTCCATTTGTGCTTCAGCGAATGTTCCTCCTCCGCCTTGCCCCACTGACCGCCGCAACATCTCTTTCTCTCCCTCGCTCCTTCCTGTAATCTTCTTCCATGTCTCGCGAAACCGAAATCAAGCTCAAAATCGACAACCACAAAGCTTTCCTTCGGCGTCTCTCCAAGCTTGGCGCGAAGCCTTCCATTCCTCGCACCCATGAACTCAATCTCATCTTCGACACCCCCGATGGTGGCCTCGCCAAGCATGGTCAACTCCTCCGCATCCGCACCGAGATCGCTGTCGCCGCCAGCAAGAAATCTCCTCCGCGCACCCTGCTCACCTTCAAATCCCCCCCTGACCAGCTGGCCATCGGTGCGCCCGCCACTCCCGCTGAACGCCACCACAAAGTCCGCGAAGAAATCGAGCTCGTTCTCACGGACTCCGCGGCTCTCCAGAAAATCTTTGAAGGCCTCGGACTCCGCGGCTGGTTCCGTTACGAAAAATTCCGCACCACCTACAAACTTCCCGCCCGCCACACCTGGGCTAAGAGTCTCCTCATCGAGTTCGACGAAACTCCTGTCGGCACCTTCGTCGAACTCGAAGGTCCCGGCGACGCCATCGACCGCGCCGCCCGCGAACTCGGCTACTCCGTCAAGGACTTCATCCTTAAAAATTACCTGGTCCTCTACCTGGACGACTGCCGCCGCCGCGGTGTCGCCCCAGGCGACATGCTCTTCCCCAAAAAGAAGTAACCTGGAGTGCGGCGGCTAGCCACCGCTTTTTCCACCAAACGAATCGCCCGCGTTTTTCTTCAGTGTGCCAGCCTTTCCTGTAGCTCACCCCTCTCTCGGGTTTGCCGGTGCCGCACCCTTGGATTTTAGGGGGTGCGGGTTTTCTCTTGGATTTGCCTGCTTCTGTAGCGGCCGCCTTCCGACGCCGTCCGCGAACGCAACGCACGCAAATGCTGCGAGCATCCATCGACCTTCCGCGTTTGTCATCCCCACGCCAGAGCCACGTTTCTTGCGGTGCGTAGCGGAGGGATCGCGGCAATATCGCCAACCAAGAAGTCCCTCCCGTCCCGTACCACCACGGCTACCCGGAGCAGTACGCGAGGGAGCTCCCTTCCACTTCGGCGCTCCTTTCTGTGCCGTCTGTGGTGAATTCTTTTTTCTTTTTTGTCCAAAATTCTCCTCTTTCTCCTTGACTTTGTTTTCCTTACGCTTTATCTCTAACTTCGGAGTGAATTCTCTACGATGAGCGCGTCCAGCGAACTCGAACCTCACCCTAGCTGTCCCTTGGGTAGGCGCCGCCACTTGACCGCTTGGCTCATTCGGCATTCGGGGTCCACCCGGGCTGAGGGTATTCTTGATGCTCTCATCCCGCGTAGACGCCGCCGCCTGATCCCCTCTTCTGGAGCATTCCCCACCGGCTAGTGGCTGTTTCACCGACGTTTCTTTTGCCCGTGGCCGGCCCGTTCCGTTCGCGGGCTTTTTGTTGTGCCCCGCTGGCTGCAGAGGCGGTTTTACCCCGCCACTCGGATTGTGGGTGCCGCACCCTTGGTTTTTAAGGGTGCGGTTTTTTGACTTTTTCGTGGGTGTCCCGGTTTTGACTTGTTTTTTCCGGGGTGCCCCAGGTACCGGTTTTGTAGCTGGGCTCTTGGGTTTGCTTGTGAGGGATCGCCTTCCGAGGCGGTCCGCCCTTGGGTTGCCGTTTCTTGTTTGTCATCCCGACCGAAGGGCGCTCCTTTTGCGGCCCGTAGTGCAGGGATCGCGGCAAGATCGCAACCTTGAGCAGAGAGTCTGATGCAGAGCTCGGGTTTTACCGATTTTCTATTTTCTATTTTCCACTTTCACCGAAAGGAGGTGTTCAATGCTCTACGCCACCGAACTAATGGGCTCCGCTGCCTACGACTCGCAAAACAACTTTGTCGGTCGCGTCCGCGAATTTTTTATTGAACCTGCTGACCAACCCAATCGCGTCTCCCATTTCCTCATCTCTCGTGGACGTTTCCAGCCTCTCGTCGCCCGTTACGACCAGGTCGCCAAGGTCGCCCCCGGCCGCATCGACCTCACCGTCAACGAACGCGCCCTCGAAGCCTACCAGCCCAACGAAGGTTGGCTCGCCGTCCAAAAAGATCTCCTCGATCAGCAAATCATCGACACCGCCGGCCGCAAAGTCGTCCGCGTCAACGACGTCGACCTCTCCGAACTCCGCGCCAACAACCACGTCGAACTCCGCATCGCTCAGGTCGATGTCGGCCTTCCTGGCGCCGTCCGCCGCCTTCTCCAAGGTCTCGCGCCTTCCAGCATGGTTCGCAGACTCCAGACTAGGCTTCCCCAGCGCTCCATCCGCTGGGAATTCGTCAACCTCATCGAGCCCGACCCGCTCCGCCGCGTCAAGCTGCGTATCACTCACGAAAAACTTGAAGACCTTCACCCCGCCGACCTCGCCGAGATGATGGAAGAGCTCTCTGCCGCTGAGCGCCAGGGCATCATCGCCTCGCTCGATGAAGAGACCGCCGCCGCTGTACTCGCGGAACTCGACGAGCGCCTCACCACGCAGATCGTCGAAAAGCTCGACCCCGAAAAGGCCGCCGACATCATCGAGGAAATGGCTCCCGACGCCGCCGCCGACCTCCTCGCCGATCTTCCCAAAGAAACCTCTGAGGAACTCCTCGAAGAAATGCCCAACCAGGAAGCTGAGGAAGTCCGCGAACTTCTCGCGTTCGATCCCTCCACCGCCGGCGGCATGATGAACTCTGAATTCGTCTACGTCAGCGGCGATTCCACGCGTGATGAAGTCCTCCACTGGATGCGCACGCAGGAACTGAACCTCGAGCAGTTAGACACGATTGTCCTCATCGACCGTGCCGCGCAATTCTCTGGCACTGTGCCCGTTGCGCGTATGCTCCTCGCCGCTCCCGACCAAAAAATGTCCGAGCTCAAAACCGAGCCACTCGTCTCTATCACCCCCGAAAGCAGCGAAAAAGATGTCTTCGAACTCTTCGACAAATACAATCTCCGCATGCTCACGGTCGTCGACAACGAAAATCGCCCCGTAGGCACGGTAACGGTTGACGACGTAGTCTCCCGCCTGGTGAACGCATGACCCCCTCATCGTTTTTCTTTTTAGCGGGTCGGAGCTTTAGCCCCGACGTCACGCCGGGTGCCCCAGGTGCCGCCTTTGCACCTGGGGTCTTGGGTTTTTCTTGGGTTTCTCTTCTCCAGCACTTTCAACTCTCAACTTGCAACTTTCAACTTCCTTCCCGTTTTCTGATCTCTGATCTCTGGTCGCTGATATCCCTAAACTCACGGCAATATTTCTGCGATTTCCCAATCGTTCCTTCAATCACGATCGCTCCTCATCTCCCATGAACCTCTCCTCCATCAACGTCTTCATCGACGGCCTCCGCGCCCGCACTTTCAATTTCTTCTCCCGCGGCAATGCCTGGCGCCGTCGCATCTTCCTTTTTCTCGCCGTCATCGGCCCCGGCATCATCACTTCCAATGTCGATAACGATGCCGGCGGCATCGCCACCTACACCCAGGCCGGCAGCGCTTACGGCTATGCGCTGCTCTGGTCTCTTGTCCCCATGACCATCGCCCTGTACGTCACCATGGAAATGTGCGCTCGCATGGGCGTCATTACCGGCAAAGGCCTCTCCGATCTCATTCGCGAGGAATTCGGATTCCGCTCCACGTTCTTTGTCATGACCACGGGCTTTCTCGTCGATCTCGCCAACGTCGTTGCTGAATTTGCCGGCGTTGCCATCGCCATGGAACTTTTCGGCATCACCAAGTATGTCTCGGTTCCCTTGGCTGCTTTCCTCGTTTGGATTCTGGTTTTGAAGGGTACCTATCGCCAGGTTGAAATCGTTTTCCTGATCGCCTGCGTCTTCTACCTCACGTATCTCTTTTCCGCCATTTTCGCTCATCCAGACTGGCTCCAGGCCGCCCGCATGACCGTCGTCCCCAGCGTTCATTGGGACACCGGCTACCTCATTACCCTAACCGCTCTCGTAGGCACAACCATCGCCCCGTGGCAATTTTTCTATTTGCAAGCAGGCTTCGTCGAAAAGAAAGTTGGTCCACGCCAGTATCCCCAGGCCCGCCTCGACGTCCTCTTCGGCAGCATCAGTTGCATGGTCATCGTATTCTTCATCATCATTTGCACCGCCGCCACTCTTCACGCCAATGGTATGACAAACATTACCGACGCTGGCGAAGCCGCCAAAGCCCTCATCCCATTAGCAGGGAAGTGGGCTGGCCTCACCTTTGCGCTCGGTCTTCTCAACGCTTCTCTTTTCGCCGCCACAATCCTTCCGCTTTCCACCGCTCACGTCATCTGTGAAGGTCTCGGCTTCGAAGCCGGCCTTGACCATAAATTCCGCGAAGCCCCGGCCTTCTATTGGCTCTACACCATGCTTATTCTTGTGGGCGCTGGTATCGTCCTTCTTCCCAATGCGCCACTCTGGAAAATCGCCATTTTCTCTCAGGTTGGCAATGGCGTCTGGCTACCAATCGTCATCATCTTCATTCTTCTTCTCGTCAACCGCAAAGATCTCATGGGGGAACACACCAACACCGTCGCCTTCAACATCATTGCCTGGGTCACCGCCATCTTCATGATTGCCCTCACGTTCGTTCTCCTCTTTCAAGGTATTCAGCAAGCCCTACACGGCCCTTCCGGCTGACGTTTCGGTTGTCCCGACCGGAGGCGTAGCGCCCTTCGCTGCGCCGCAGCGGGGATCACGACGATCCTTCACGTTCACGCAACGCCCTCTTCCCACACCCTCGTCAAAAGCCCAACCCAACCCCTGTGTTACAATTGAAGATTAAACACACAGGAAAGTTGCGGCATGTCTGAATTTCCCCTCATCGACAATACCCAGTTTGACCCCGAGGACGAGTACCGCCCGGAACCCGAACCCGAGCCTCAGTCTCCCTCCTGGATGGACGGCAGCCTCCGCATCGGTATTCACACCTCCATCGCGGGCAGTCACCTCAACGCCCTGGAGTCTGCCAGGAAGCTCGGCTGTAACGCCCTGCAGATCTTCTCGGCCAGCCCGCGCATGTGGCACACCGCCAATGTCCGCATACCGGAGTCGGATGCCAAGGCCTTTCGCGCGCGCCGTGCTGAACTCCAGCTCGGGCCCCTCGTGGTCCATGCAAATTACCTGATTAATCTTGCAGCGGCACAGCCCATGCTCCGCACGCGCTCCATTCAGGGATTTCACGAAGAATTGGTTCGCGCGGTCATGCTCGGTGCGGATTTTCTGGTGGTGCATCCGGGAGCCAAGGGCGAATCCTCCATGGAATTAGCCATCGCCACCGTAGTCGAAAGTGTCAAGCAGGCCGCGCGTCACGTTCCCATGGCCGGGATGCGCATCCTCATCGAGAACACCGCCGGTATGGGCACCTCAGTGGGCGCGCGCCTCGAGGACGTAGCCCAAATCCTCCGCGGCCTCCGAGAGTTGCAAGTGGGCGTGTGCCTCGATACCGCGCACCTGTTCGCCGCAGGCTACGACATTCGCAGCGAGGCCGGACTGGCGAACATCATCGCGCATATCGACCACACCATCGGGTTGGATAATGTGCCGGTGTTCCATGTGAACGATTCCAAGATCCCGCTGGGCGGAAAGGTCGACCGCCACGAACATGTCGGCAAGGGCAAAATTGGCGAACAAGCCTTCATGCGCTTTCTCCAACATCCGCGGTTCGGCTCTGTGCCTCCCGAAGGTGTAGCCGGACGAGCCTTCCTGCTGGAGACGCCCATCGACGATCCCGGCGACGACCGGCGCAACGTCGCAAAATTGTGGGAGCTGGCGGGCGTGCAAGGTCCGGAACCCGAGAAGGGTTTTTCGATGCTCACGCCGGCAATGCGCAAGCTGAAAAAAGAAATGGCCAAGAAAGGGAAGAAGTTCGCCAGTTCCAGGCACCTTCCCGCGCCCAAGGCCAAAGTTTCCAGGAAGAAAGGCAATAAAACCGCGAAGCGGAAGGGATAATCACTCGTGGGGGACTACAACCCGCAGGCGGTAGAATCGAAGTGGCAGCAACGTTGGGAAGAGAATCACGTCTTCGAATCGGAAGCTAATCCACAGAAACCTAAGTATTACGCGCTCGAAATGCTGCCGTACCCCAGCGGCACGCTGCACATGGGGCACATGCGCAACTACACCATCGGCGACGTGGTGGCCCGCGTAAAGCGCATGCGCGGCTTCAACGTGCTTCATCCCATGGGCTGGGATGCCTTCGGCCTGCCCGCCGAAAACGCGGCCATCAAGAACCGCACCCATCCGCGCGAGTGGACCAACAAAAATATCGCCGAGTTTCAGCGCGTGCTCCGCCGCTTTGGCTTCAGCTACGACTGGCGCCGCGAAATTTCCACCTGCGAGCCGGAATATTATCGCTGGAACCAGTGGTTCTTCCTGCGCATGCTGGAGCGTGGCATTGCCTACAAGAAAAAGAGCCGCGTGAATTGGTGCCCCAAATGTTGCACCGTGCTCGCGAACGAGCAGGTCGTCAACGGCGGTTATTGCTGGCGCCACGAAGACACCCTGGTCGAAGCCCGCGACATCGAGCAGTGGTTCCTCAAGACCACCGCCTACGCCGAACAGTTGCTCGATGATTTGAAACTGCTCGAAGGCGGCTGGCCCGATCGCGTCATCGCCATGCAGCGCAACTGGATAGGCAAATCGCATTGGCGCGAAAATCGTTCTGTCGATGTCCCGGACCTCGGCGAAACAATCGAAATTTTCACCACGCGCATCGACACGATTTACGGCGCCAGCGCAATCATCCTCGCCCCCACGCATCCCGCTGGCGGGAAAACTGATTGCCGGAGCAGGGAATTACGCGGCCTTGCAGGCCGAAGCTCACGCACATGCAGCAGTCTTCCGTGAAGACGGAAGACGTCGCCACCGCGGAGAAGGATGGCTTGTTCACCGGGCGAAACGCCGTCAATCCATTTAATGGTGCGAAGACTCCCATTTGGGTCGGCAACTTCGTGCTCCTCGAATATGGCACCGGTGCCATCATGGCGGTCCCGGCGCACGATGAGCGCGACTTCGAATTTGCAAAGAAATTCGCACTGCCCATACCCGTCGTGGTCGAAAAAACAGCCGGCAGGGCGGTGGGTTCGCAGAATCCTTCGGAGCCGTTTACCGACTATGGCGTCAGCGTGAACTCCGGACCTTACTCCGGACTCGCTAGTGCCGACGCCATCGAAAAAATGGCTGCCGACGCCGAAGCTCGCGGCTTCGGCAAGAAAGAAACGATCTTCCGCCTTCGCGACTGGGGCATTTCCCGTCAGCGTTATTGGGGCACGCCGATCCCGGTGATTTATTGCGCAAAAGACGGCATGGTGCCGGTCCCCGACAAGGATTTGCCTGTGGTTCTGCCGGCGAATCCGAAACTCACCGGTGAAGGCGAATCTCCACTCGCGACGGATCCCGAATTCGTCAACGTAAAATGCCCGAAGTGCGGGGGCCCGGCGCGCCGCGAGACCGACACGATGGACACGTTCGTCGATTCGTCCTGGTATTTCTACCGCTACTGCGATCCGCACAATGACACAGGCCCCTTTCGATTCCGCCAAGGTTGGCTACTGGTTTCCGATCGACCAGTACATCGGCGGAATTACGCACGCGATTCTGCACCTCCTCTATTCCCGCTTCTGGTGCAAGGTCATGCGCGACCTTGGTTTGGTCCAGCATAGCGAGCCGGCCGCGCGCCTCTTCACCCAGGGCATGGTCCTCAAGGGTGGCGAGGCCATGTCGAAATCCAAGGGCAATGTCGTCGGCGCGATCGAAATGGCGGAAAAGTACGGCGCGGATACCGGCAGACTCTACACGCTGTTCGCCGCTCCCCCGGAAAAAGATCTGGAGTGGAGCGAGGAAAGCATCGAGGGCGCGTGGCGATTCCTGAATCGCGTGTACCGTTTGGTCGAGAAGCACGGCGAAGCCGTCAGCGCCCTGCAATCACCGTCCGGTCAAACAACAAGCGCTCCGACGACGGAAAAAGAAAAAGTGCTGCTCCGGAAGGCCCACCAGACTCTGCGCAGAGTCACTCAGGATTTTGAAACGCGCTGGCACTTCAATTCAGCCATCGCGCAAATCATGGAACTGACCAACGAAATTTACGCAGCAGAGCCTTTTCAGGAGGGGGTGCGCCCCGAAATCCAGAAAGAAGTGCTCGAACTCGTCACGCTCATGCTCGCCCCGATGACTCCTCATTTGGCCGAAGAACTCTGGGAAATGCTCGGACACAAAAATGGACTGTGGACAGTCAGCTGGCCCGCGTTCAATCCAGACCTGGCCAAAGAAGAAGAGGTCGAAATTGTCGTCCAAGTCAGCGGCCGCATGCGCGGCAAAGTGAAAGTGCCGGCGGGCGCGGCTCAGCAAGACGTTCTGAAACTCGCGCAGTCTGAAGCGGGCGTGACCGCGCATCTCGATGGAAAGAAAATCGTGAAAGTGATTTATGTCCCGGACAAATTGCTGAATATCGTTGCGGGGTGACGGCAAGGCCCGGCTTTTGCCGCACCACGCGAGGGGGAAACGATGGAAGGTACCGCGGAAGTGAAAGCATCCACGGAACAGGCAAAGTTGGCGATGGAAAACGGCGGCGTCGTAGTTCTGGACTTTGGCGGCCAGTACACTCAGCTGATCGCGCGTCGCGTCAGGGAACAACAGGTCTTCAGCGCCATTCTGCCGTGCACCACGCCGCTCGGAGATATACGCAAGCTGGAGCCCGCGGGAATCATTCTGTCCGGTGGACCGAGCTCGGTCTACGACAAGGACGCCCCGAAATGTGACCCGGCGGTCCTGGCCATGGGTATTCCAATCCTCGGCATCTGCTACGGCATGCAGTGGGTGGCGAAGAACCTGGGCGGAAGAGTGGAACCGGCGGAGCGGCGCGAGTACGGCCCCGCCCAACTAAACGTCCACAAGGTCGATAGCCAGCTATTCAGAAATTTCCCCGATACGATGAAAATTTGGAATAGCCACGGAGACAATGTCCACGAACTCCCACCCGGCTTCCACGCAACGGGGAGAACCTCGAACGCCATCGCCGCCGCAGAGGATCCCAAGCGGAAGATCTACACCGTGCAATTTCACCCGGAGGTCAACCACACCGACCGTGGCACGGAAATCCTCAGAAACTTTCTCTTTACCGTCTGCAAAGCCGAGCCCAAGTGGAGTGGCACCGCGTTCATCCAGGAAACGGTTGAAGCCATTCGCACGAAGGTAGGCACGCAGCACGCCATTTGCGCCCTCAGCGGTGGCGTCGACTCTACGGTCGCGGCAGTACTAGTCCACCGGGCCATGGGCGACCAGTTGACCAACATCTTCGTGAACACCGGCATGCTGCGCAAAAACGAGTTCGAGCACACCCTCGAGATGTACCGCGACAGGCTCGGACTTCGCGTTGTCGGCGTCGACGCTTCCGATCATTTCCTCAACAAACTAAAGGGCGTTAGCGACCCGGAAACGAAGCGCAAGATCATTGGAGGCGAGTTCATCGCCGTCTTCGCCGCAGAAGCGCAAAGGCTGCAGAAGGACGAAGCCCACGGCGATATCAAATTCCTCGTGCAAGGCACCCTCTACCCGGATGTCATTGAATCGGTGTCCGTTAAGGGGCCATCCGCTACCATCAAGACGCACCACAACGTTGGCGGCTTGCCCTCCGATATGCCCTTTGGCCTCATCGAGCCTCTGCGCGACCTCTTCAAAGACGAAGTCAGGCGCATCGGCAAGGAGCTGGGTTTACCACAAGAGATATTGGTGAAACATCCGTTTCCGGGGCCTGGTCTCGCCGTTCGGCTTCTCGGCGAAATTACCAGTAAAGACTTGATAACACTGCGCGAAGCCGATGCCATCGTCGTCGAGGAGATCCGCCGCGCCGGTCTGTACGAAAAGGTCTGGCAAGCCTTCGCCGTCCTTCTCCCGGTCCGCAGCGTCGGAGTCATGGGCGACGGCCGCACCTATGGTCTCACCGTTGCTGTCAGAGTCGTTCAGTCCGACGACGCCATGACGGCGGACTGGGTCAGGCTCCCCGGCGAAGTACTAGAACGCATCTCCACTAGGATCGTCAACGAAGTCCCAGGCGTCACCCGCGTCGTTTACGACATCAGCAGCAAGCCTCCAAGCACCATCGAATGGGAGTAGGGGAAGGGAATGCTACCGTGCCAAGCAATTAACCGAAACAGATATCCATATTTCTACTGAGTACAGTACTACTCTTTGTACGCTACAAAGCAAAAGGCCGCTCTGGCTGGACAAGAGCGGCCTTTTGGTTAAGAATTCGTCCCGGGGAAGACGAAGGGAAAGACGCAAAACTACCGATTGGCCATCTTTTGCGCCATATACAGTAGCAGCTTGCGGTCTTCGTCGTCGGCCTTACTCAGCAAGCGGCGAAGCTTGTTGAGGTATCGTGCTTCTTTGCCTGCGCTGCCCCAAGCGATGTCATCCGACGATTTCCGCTTCGGTAGGTTAGGCAGTTGTGGCGGCTCTTCGCCGTCGTAGAATAATTGATAAAGTGGGCATTCGAGAGCACGCGCGAGTTTTTCCAGCGTTTCAATAGCCGGGACAGTGTGGCCATTTTCTACACGGGAAATGTAGCAACGTAGAAGACCCGTACGCTTCTCGATATCACCCTGGGAAAGTTTCTTTTCTTCGCGCAGAGCGCGAAGCCGGTCACCGATAATCATGGGTCGAGTATTCCACATATAGTAAGAGGTAGCAAGTCTAAACTTTCAGCGGGGTATTGAAACAATTGTAACTGCCCCTCGCACTCCACCTCCTGGTGATGCGCAGTAAGTAACGAGCCAAGACTCCCGCATGCAACACTGATTCTCCTGTAGCACCCCTTCAGGGGTAAGGCTGTTCCTCGTGCCCATCGACCGGCTTTCAGCGCAAGTGGCATTTCCCTGCAGCGCGCATCCGCTCGTAGCATCGGGAAGGCACGACCTCAGTCGTGCCCTAACGACCGAAAATTCAACGAGGCGTTAGCCGTTGAGGTGAGCTCTGCGCGGCGTTCCCGCCAACGAAGGCGGACGCGTAAAGAACGCCCTCGAAACCAGCGCTGGAAACGCTCACAACGTTACCACTCGCCATTCCCAACGCCCGCCTCATCCTCCCCGCGCCTTGCCCCACAACCCCTTAGCGAAACGCCCCGCTCCGTTGCATACTGTACCGGAAGGCCAAATTAGCGTAACCAATTACCTATGGCTCACGTCCCAAAAACAGGTGAGATGGCGGCCCAGGCTCTAGCTCCTGTTATGACGCCCGCGGCGGAGGCGCTCCGGCGTGATGATGATCGCGAACTGGTGCGGCTCGCGAAATCCGACGATAAGGAGGCCTTCGAGCTTCTCGTCCGCAGGCATCAAAGCCGCGTGTTTGCGGTTGCCGGTGGCATCCTCCGCAATAAGGAAGATGTGGAGGACGTCGCGCAGCAGGTCTTCGTGAAAGCTTATTTCTCGCTCAAGAGATTTGACCAGCGCGCCGCGTTCAGCACCTGGCTCTATAAGATCACCGTGAATGAATGTTGGGACGTGCTGCGCAAACGCAAAGTACGCCCGCTGTTGTACGAGTCGGATTTAAGCGAGGAGCAAGCCCACGAGTATAACGGGTTTAGCGAAAAAGCCACGGTGCCCGATGTTAGCGACCGGTTGGAGGCTCGCGAAAGAGTCGAAAAGTTGCTGGTGGATTTGGACGAGCGCGACCGCTTGATGCTCATCTTGAAGGAAGTTCAAGGATTTTCCGTCGAGGAGATTGCCGAAATCCTGGAGATCAACGGTAATACCGTCAAGGTGCGGTTGTTCCGCGCGCGGCGGCGAATCATGGAAAAAGTCAAGCGGCGCGATGCAGCGAAGTAGCGGGAGAGAATTGGCCGACAGGAATTTAGAAATCAAGAGGTGAAGCGGATGCCAACTGGGCCCAATCGAGAAGTACGCGGATGCCAGGAGTTCCGGGAGGAACTGGAGGCTCTGCCATTGAAGAATACAGAATCGGTGCTGGACGGATTGTCGCCGGCGTCGCTGGCGCACGCTTCCGGATGCGCCGAGTGCCGTGAGGCAGCGGAAGATCTGGCACTGACGCGAGCTGCCTTGCAACCGCTGGGAGAACTGTCCCCGGAACCCGGACCGTGGTTTGCCACACGCGTAATGGCCGCGATCGCCGGCCGGGAATCCGAGATGGATTTGAGCGATGCCTTGTGGGTCAGCATTAGAAGGCTCGCGCCGCGCCTCGTTGCAGTCTGTGCGTTACTCCTGCTGCTAGCAAGCACGTGGACATACCAGCTTCGCCGCGTGGAGATCGCTGGCCCCCCGCAAGTCGCGTCGAACGAATCCGTGCTGGAGCCCGGCCAGTCGGCGCCGCTCAACGACGACGTGCTGATCAACGCCACTGAGGGTCATCGATGAGTCCCGACACTAGGCAAAAAGCCGGCCTGTGGCTGGCTGTGGTCTTTGCATTAGGACTGGCCATCGGCGTCGTCTTTGGATACAACTTCGCTCACAAGAGCTTCGCCGCCGGTACCGGTAGACCTCCGGCTAACTTGAGTGAACCAGAACGCCGCGCGGCCCGCGTTGCGGATCTCACCAGGGAGGTGCAGCTAACTCCCGAGCAGAGCCAAAAGGTCGATACCGTGCTGCATCAAGCCCACGACGAGATGAGAACGATTCGCGAAAAGTCCGACGCCGACATGGATGCCGTCAAACAAAAAGCTCGTTCGGAAATGCGTACTTTTCTCACACCCGAGCAGCTCCCCAAGTACGAAGCCTTTGTGAAAAAGCTCGACGAAGAACACAAAAAACAGCAAGCTCAATCTCCCAGATAAAATCACCGGCCGGCTGCACATCGATGCTATTGTTTGGATGCCAGCTCGTAAACCGGGGGCACCGCTTCACTGCTTGCCGAAAAAGCATAGTTCGTTGTCTTCCTGAGCGATGCGAAGGATCTGCTGTTCGCAAAATGCCAGGGAATTGTGAACAACGAGTTGTTGCCGCGAACAATGCCGGCGGCGTAGCATAGCTGCTCTCCGAATTCGTTTGGAAGGGAGTTCCTATGGCCGTCACTGTAAAGAAAATCACCCTTTGGCGCAAAGAATTGGAAAATCAAACCGGCACTCTTGCGAGAGCACTGGAACCACTCGCGGGCGTAGGCGTCGACCTGCAGGTGGTAATGGGCTACAGGCATCCCGAGGGCGGCACAAGAGCCGCGGTTGAGGTTTATCCCATCACTGGCAAAAAGTCCGCCGCAAAGGCCCAGGAAGCGGGGCTCGCCGCATCTTCCATTCCTGCACTGCTCGTCGAGGGCGACAACAAGCCCGCCCTGGGACACAAGATTGCCAAGGCCATTTCCGACGCGGGCATCAACATGGCCTTCCTCATGGCCCTGGTCATCGGCAAGAAATATTCCAGCGTAATCGGCTTCGAAAACGAGTCCGACGCAAACACCGCCGCCACCCTAATCAAGAAAGCGGTAGCCGCCAAAAAATAACAAAGCGACCGGGTCTATCCGTGTAGCTCAGGCCCCTCAGTCGGGCCCGAGGCTTTTCGTGCGGATGAGCAGAATTGGAGCTTTCTTGCCCTCGCCCACCATTTCCCTTAGCATAAACATGCAATGACCGACATACCTCCAAAGAAGCCATCGCCGCTAGAAGCCTGGGAACAAAACACACTCAAGCCCGCGCTGGAGAAGAGCCCAGAGCGGCAAAAAGAGTTCACTACCGTATCCAGCTATCCCATTCGCCGCCTTTACACCGAAGCCGATTTGCAACCGTGGGATCCTGTGCGCGAACTCAGCTTCCCCGGCGAGCCGCCCTACACCCGCGGCATCCATGCCACCATGCATCGAGGCCGCCTGTGGACCATGCGCCAGTTCGCTGGATTTGGCACCGCTGAGGATACCAACCAACGCTTCCGTTATTTGCTCGCGCAAGGCCAGACTGGGCTCTCCACAGCTTTTGATCTTCCCACGTTAATGGGCTACGACTCCGACCACGCTCTATCTGAGGGCGAAGTTGGCAAATGCGGTGTCGCCATTAGTTCGCTCGCCGACATGGAAGTCCTCTTCCACCAGATCCCGCTCGCCGACGTCACCACCTCGATGACCATCAATTCCCCCGCCGCGGTGATTTGGGCCATGTACCTGGCCGTCGCGGAAAAACAGGGCGCTGAATGGAAGAAACTCTCCGGCACGCTGCAGAACGACATCCTAAAGGAATATATCGCGCAGAAGGAATACATCTACCCGCCCGAACCTTCGATGCGCCTGGTGATTGACACCTTCGAATTCGCCGTCAAGCACACCCCGAAGTTCAATCCGATTTCCATCAGCGGTTACCATATTCGCGAGGCCGGCTCGACCGCCATTCAGGAACTCGCCTTCACGTTGCGTGATGGCATGGAGTACGTCGAATGGGGCATGCGCCGCGGTCTCAAGGTCGATGAATTCGCCCCTCAGCTCTCTTTCTTTTTCAACGCCCACAATGATTTCTTTGAGGAAATTGCAAAATATCGCGCCGCCCGCCGCATCTGGCACCAGGCCATGACGGAACGCTACAAAGCCAACAATCCGCGTTCCTGGGCGCTGCGCTTCCACTCGCAAACTGCCGGCTGCTCCCTCACCGCGCAGCAGCCCATGAATAACGTCGTTCGCACCGCCCTTCAGGCGCTCGCCGCGGTTCTTGGCGGCACGCAATCACTGCACACCAATTCCCTCGACGAGGCTTGGGCGCTTCCCACCGAATTCGCCGCCACCATCGCTCTGCGCACGCAACAGATCATTGCCCACGAAACCGGCGTCACCAACTCGGTCGATCCTCTCGGCGGTTCCTACTTTGTCGAGACGCTTACGAACGAGATGGAACAAGCTGCGTGGGACTATATGCGCCGCATTGACGCCATGGGCGGCATGGTGGCTGCCATCGAGAAAAGCTACCCGCAGCGCGAAATCGCCGAAGCCTCTTACCGCTATCAGATGGCCGTCGACAAAAAAGAAAAGATCATTGTCGGCGTCAATGACTTCGTCACACCGGAAAAGCCGCTGAACATTTTGCAGATCGATGAAACCGTGGAGCACCGCCAGCACGCGCGCCTGCAAAAACTCCGCGCCGAGCGCTCCACAGCCGAAGTGGACCGCCGCCTGAACGCGCTCCGTAAAGCGGCCGAAGGCCGCGACAATCTCATGCCCTTCATTTACGACGCCGTGAAAGCCTACGCCACTCTAGGCGAGATCTGCGAAGCCATGCGCACCGTCTTCGGTGCCTACGAAGAAGTCGCCGTCACATAAGAGTTCTCAGTTCACAGTTCTGACTGTTCAGTTCACGGCCTGCTTTTGCGTCGGCGTGCCAAAATACCCCGTTCGGCGCTATATTCAGAAGGAAACGGACTCACCACCGAGAGCACAGAGAATGCCCGAAAAGAAGATTCGCGTGTTAATTGCCAAGCCCGGCCTGGACGGCCATGACCGCGGCGCGAAAGTGATTGCGCGCGCGCTGCGTGATGCCGGCATGGAGGTCATCTACACCGGTCTGCGACAAACCCCGGAAATGATCGCCTCAGCTGCGGCCCAGGAAGACGTCGACGTCATCGGCCTCTCCATTCTCTCCGGCGCACACAAAACCATCTGTCCGCAGCTCATGAAGTTGCTCCACGAAAAAGGCATGAACGATGTCACCGTGCTCGTTGGCGGCATTATCCCGGAAGCCGATTTCCCCGCCATGAAACAATCCGGCATCGCCGAAATTTTTCTTCCCGGCACCTCCACGCAAGACATCATCGAGTTTATCAACAAGCGCGTAGTCCGCGCGTAACCCGCCCCAAAATTCCTGTACTCGCACTGTTCCTGTAGCTCACCCCTTCAGGGGTGAAGCCTTTGCTTTGTCTTTTGTAGCAGCCCCTTCCGAGGCGGACGCATTTCTTAGATGTAGCGCTAGCTTTCATGCTAGCCCGACTTGAATCCCTCAAGGCCTGAGCGGCCTCAGCTAAGCCTCTAGCTTTTTGCGCATTTCGCGCTAAAGTAGTGGCGCCGTTCCCGCCCCGAATTGAGGCCGCCATGCCATCCCCAGCCGCGAATCCCGAACGCGTCCGCCTGGACGACTGCGCTCTCGAGAGTGTCCCGTGGAAGAAATGGGGTCCCTATCTCAGCGAACGCCAGTGGGGCACTGTGCGCGAAGACTACAGCGACAATGGCGCCGCCTGGGACTATTTCCCTCATGACCAAGCCCGTTCGCGCGCTTATCGCTGGGGTGAAGATGGCATCGCAGGTTATTCCGACGACAAGCAACGCCTCTGCTTCTGCTTGGCTCTCTGGAACGGCAACGACCCCATCCTGAAGGAACGTCTCTTCGGCCTTACGAACAGTGAAGGTAACCACGGCGAGGACGTCAAAGAGTATTACTACTACCTGGACAGCTCGCCCACGCACTCGTTCATGAAATATCTCTATAAATATCCGCAAGCCGTCTATCCCTATGACCTGATCGTCAAGACCAACAAGGAACGCAGCCGCACCGAAAAGGAATACGAACTGATCGACACGAAAGTGTTCGACGACGACCGCTATTTCGACGTCTTTGTGGACTTCGCCAAGTCTTCACCGGAAGACACGCTGATTCGAATCACCGCATGGAATCGCGGCTCGGAAGCGGCTACGCTCCACATTCTTCCGCAGCTTTGGTTCCGGAATACCTGGTCCTGGCGTCAGGGCACTGCCAAGCCCAGGCTCGCCGCCTCCGGGTCCCACACGGAATACGGCTCCGTCGCCGCGCATCACCCGGAAATTGGCGAGCGCTTCTTTCTTTGCGAAGGCCAGCCTGAATTACTTTTCACCGAGAACGAAACGAACTCCGAGCGTTTGTTCCATAAGCCCAATTCGAGCCCGTACGTGAAAGACGCTTTCCACAATTATCTGATCGCCGGCAATCGCTCCGCCGTCAACTCTGCGAAAACAGGCACGAAGGTCGCCGCGCATTACACCCTCAACGTTCCCGCGCACAGCAAGCAAGTCATTCGCCTTCGCCTGCTCGATGCCGTCTGTTTCGATGCGATTCGGCCAAAACCCTTCGGCGAAGCCTACGAGAATATTTTCTCTCTCCGCCAGAACGAAACGGACACCTTCTTCAACGCCCTCATGCCTCCCGCCGCCGGTGAAGACGAGCGCCGCGTCATTCGCCAGGCGATTGCCGGCATGCTTTGGTCCAAACAGTATTACTTCTTCGATCTCGATGAATGGCTCCGCGAGCACGGCTGGGTTCCGGGCCGTCCCAGCTCCCGCAATCCGCTTCGCAACGCCCACTGGTTCCACATGATCAACGACGACGTGATCTCCATGCCCGACAAGTGGGAATACCCCTGGTACGCCGCGTGGGATCTCGCCTTCCACACCATCGCGTTGAATTTTGCCGATCCCTACTTCGCCAAAGACCAGCTGCTGCTCATGATGAAGGAGGTTTATCTCCACCCCAACGGGCAGATTCCCGCTTACGAATGGAACTTCGGCGACGTAAATCCTCCGGTCCATGCCTTTGCCGCCATGTACACCTACCAGACCGACAAACTCCTTTATGGTAAGGGCGACTACGAATTCCTCCAAGGCGTTTTCCAGAAGCTTCTGCTGAACTTTTCCTGGTGGGCCAATCGCAAGGATCCGCAGGGTCGCAATCTGTTTGAAGGTGGCTTTCTTGGCCTCGACAATATCGGCGTCTTCGATCGCAGCGCGGCCTTACCTACTGGCGGCTTCCTGGAACAAGCCGACGGCACTTCCTGGATGGCGCTCTTTTGCCAGAACATGCTCACCATTGCCCTGGAGCTGGCTCAAGAAGACCCGGCTTACGAAGAGTTGGCCATGAAATTCGTCGAACATTTCTTCTGGATTGCTGGCGCCATGGACCGTCTCGGCGAGAACGCCGACGAATTGTGGGACGAAGAAGACGGATTCTTCTACGACGTTCTTCATTTGCCCGATGGGAGCGCGCAACGCCTCAAAGTCCGCTCCATGGTGGGTCTATTGCCCCTGTGCGCCGTTGCCCTCATCCCCGGCGAACAGGCCGAACGGTTCAAACGCCTCGGAGAACGCATTGCCTTCTTCCGCAAACGCCGTCCCGAACTCATCGCCCCTATCTTTCCACCGGATCAACCCGGCTATGCTGGGCGGCGCTTGCTCGCCATTTGCAATGAACGAAAACTTCGCCGCATCCTTAGTCGCATGCTCGACGAAGATCGCTTCTTCGGCAAGTACGGTGTCCGCGCCTTATCCCGCTGGCATCTCGACCACCCCTACGAGTTCGACGTCCATGGCGAGAAATTCATCGTGCAGTATATGCCCGCCGAATCACAGAACGGCATGTTTGGCGGCAACTCCAATTGGCGCGGCCCCATCTGGGTCCCCGTCAATGTGCTGATCGTTCGCGCCCTGCTCACCTACTACGGTTACTTTGGCGACTCCTTCAAGATCGAATGCCCCACCGGTTCCGGTCACTTGATGAACCTTTTCGAGGTTGCCACCGAAATCAGCCGCCGACTAGCCGGCATTTTCTTGCGCGACGCTTCTGGCAAGCGCCCGGTCTTCGGTGACGCCGAGAAATTTCAGAACGATCCACACTGGCGGGACTACATCTACTTCTACGAATATTTTCACGGAGACAACGGTGAAGGCCTTGGCGCCAGCCACCAGACCGGCTGGACCGGCCTCGCCGCTCGCTTCGTTCAGGCGTTGCACATGGACTCGCAGCAGACCCTGCAATCCGGCACGCGCCTGGTCCCGAAGCAAGAAGCAGCCGAGTCAAAAACCGCCGGCTTGTAGAGTCGGTGTTTCCGGAGGGCAGGCTGGAGAGCTTGCAGAAAAAATTCTTATTTGTCTTTCCGAACGGAGTCTGCGCAGTGAGGAATGTACCTTTTCCTGGCGTTTGGGGAAAAGTGCATCGATCGCTTCGCGCGGGATGACAACGAATTATAGTTTTTCCGCAAACCGCTTAGTCAGCCACCCCTTCAGTGACACTAAATCAACCCGGCGGTACCCGCTGAGGGTTTCTCTTCTTCGTTCTCACACCCACTCTGCAGCTCAACCCTTCACGAAGAGATGAGCTACAGCTGCACGGAACGCTGACTGTTTAACCGGAGAGGTGGTAGGGGGAGGAGAGGGTGAAGACGCGCTGGTTGCCCTGGACCATTAAGGCCCATTCGAGGAGGCGGCCGCGCTGGTTGTGCAGGAAATATTCGTACCAGCGTTCCTCAACGAGTTCGGGAATGACGACGACGATACGGCGGTCGGGATGCTTCCTGGAGAGTTGCAGAACATATTGGACGACCGGAACGATAACGAAGCGGTAGGGGGAAGGAAGAATTTCGAGCTGGGGAGGTTGTAAGTTTGCCTTGCGGAAGGCAGCTTCGACGTAACGCTCCCAATCGTCGTGAAGGAGTTCGGAATGTTTCTCGGGCTGGACGTGGATGGCGACGATTTCGGTGGAAATTCGGGAAGCGAATTCGAGGGCCTGTTTGGTGATGCAGTTCCAACGATCGATGGGAACGACGACGAGGGGCGGTGCTTCGTGATTTGCGGGCACGATGGGGGTCAGGCAGCGAGTGGCTACGGCGACCTTGTGATAGTGAAGGCGTACGTAGCGGAAAAGGAAAATCAGAAGAGGAATGAAGATCGCGGTGAGGTAGGCGCCCTCTTTGAACTTCGCGACCAGAACAACGACAACGGTGATGCCGGTGACGAATGCACCGAGGCCGTTGATGAAGACGCTGCGGACCCAGTGCGGTCCACGCTTTTTGAACCAGTGCCGGACCATGCCGGCCTGCGAAAGGGTGAAGGCCAGAAAGGCGCCAACGGCGTAGAGGGGAATCAGGCGTTCGGTGACGCCGCCGAAAAGAACAAGGAGAAAACAGGTGAGCAGTGCCAGAACAACGATGCCGTAGGCGTAGACGAGGCGGCGTCCACGATAAGCGAAGACGTGAGGCAAATAATTGTTTTGGGCGATGGCGCGACAGAGGCGGGGGAAATCCGCGAACGCGGTATTGGCGGAGAGGGAGAGAACCAGGAGGATGGAGGCGATGGTCAGATAGTAGAAAGCGCCTTTGCCAAAGACGGCGAGCAGAAGCATGGAAAGAACGCTTTGGTAGCCGGGCCGGCCGGGGTCGGTCGCGACGATGCCGTAGGACTTCAGCAGATAGGAAGTCCCGGCGAGCAAAACGGCCAGAATGAAAATGATGACGGTGAGGGTGAGTTGAGCGTTCTTCACACGAGGTTCGCGAAACGCCTTCACGCCATTGCTGACGGCTTCGACACCAGTGAGAGCGGTACATCCACTGGCGAATACTTTCAGGAGCAGCCAAAGAGAGACGGCGGTGGTGACCGGTCCGGGCTGCGGCAGCGGCGTAACGGGGATGGGATGCCCGTCGCTGAGGAGAACGCGAACGACTCCCGCGGCGATCATGATGAGCAGAGTGCCCACGAAGAGATAAGTGGGAACCATGAAGGCAGTGCCGGCGTCGTGCACTCCGCGCAAGTTGAGAATGGTGATGACCAGGAGAATAGCGAGGCACAGAGAAACCGTGTGTGGCTGCAGAGGAGGAACCGCGGAAACGAGGGCGCCGACTCCCGCGGAGATGCCAACGGCGGCGGTGAGGATGTAGTCGGTTAGCAGGGCCGCGGCGGCGAGAAGTCCCGGGAAAACGCCGAGGTTGAAACGCGCCACGGTGTAAGAGCCGCCACCGGATGGATAAGCGCTGATCGTTTGCAGGTAGGAAAAGTAAACGATGATCAGCAGGGTGATGATGGCCGCGCTGATCGGGATGATGTAGTGGACACCCAGAAGACCGAGAGGGATGAGGACAGTGAGAGCGGCTTCAGGGCCGTACGCGGCGGAGCTGAGGGCGTCGAGGCCGAAGATGGGGATGCCGGCGGCGGGGCCGATTTGCTCCGCGCGCTCGTCAGAGGTTTTTAGCGGCTTGCCAACGATCAAGTCGATAAGATTCATGGTTTAGGATGAGCAGGTTCTATTTGGTGGGAGATCAGAGAGAAAGTCAATCGAGGAGAAGAGGAAAGGACCTAAGGAAAGGACGGAGAGACCTGGTTTATGGCTTGGCTTATTTCTGGGTTGAGTAAAAAGGAGCAGCGGGAACTGCTTCAGGATTTGAACTATTTGAATACTGGGGAGATCAAGAAGTTTTGTGAGCGGCACCGGATTCCTTACCGGATTGTGGTTGAGATGAAGGACGGGAGTTGGAGAAGGACGAAGGATGACGATCGTAAGGGTGTGATGCTGCAGAGGGTGAGGCATTTTTTGCGGACGGGCGGCGTGTCACAGGAGACGCGGTTTCGTTCGACAGTCGTTTGTTTTGACGACGTTCCTCAGGATCTCGCGTCGACCGATTGTCTGTTTTATGGGCGATACGACAAGTCGAATCGAGTTGTGATGGGGCTCTTAAAGGAATTGACTGGCGGAGAGTTTGAGGATGGAGCGATCGCGAGGATTCTGGCGCGAGAGTTTTGGTCGAGAGGGGAAGCTCCAACGTTTCAAAAATACGCTGCGGCGTGGCTGGTGGCGCGGAGAGAACATACGAAACCAAATGCGGAGTGGGCCTATTTGTCGGATCGAGCCGGGAAGAAGGATGTTGCGGAATGGAAGAGATTGCGTGTGAGTAAGGCGAAGGGAGTATTGAAGAGGCTCGGGAGAATAACCGTGAGGCGGGCGGCGAAGCGACGGTGAAGCCACGCGCAGCACTCGCGTCAGTGCCGCCAACCCACGATGCGCGGTTCGTCGGCCAAGGGGAAAAATTCTTGCGGAGTACTGCGAAGGCGGTATGGTGCCGGCGTGAAGCGCTGCTTAGAATGCGAACGTCGGGATTGGCGCGAGGTCAGACACTCCCCAACGAAATTGGATTTGCGTTGAGGTTTGGTCTCGGTGCTTTTCTGGGCGGAAAAGAACGGGTCTTGAACCTCAATGCAAGCGACCGGCTCTGAACCTGGAAGGGACGGGGCCGTGTCGTTTTCTTGGAGGAGTGAGTGCGAGAAGCAAAGACAAGAAAGCAAAAAAGCGCACGCTAAAAAAAAGGCAAACATGTCGTCGTCCCGGGCACAGCGAGGATCTGCGTTACTTAGAACCCAAAACTGACAACTGCAAACTCCCCTCAGTCCGACGCCGCCGGCCGCGCCTGTCCCGGGTCCTCTCTCTTCGGCAATTCCAGCACTTTCTGAGCCGCCGGCACGGCCCTCACAATCAGCGGCAGTTCCAGGCACGTCTCCAAAAGATGCTTTCCGACGGCCAGCCGCGCCGCCACGCTTTCGCTATCCACCAGTCCCGGCACCTGCACGATCAGCGCATCCACAGACTTATCCACCCGCAGTCCTACCGTCGTTTCAATCCCGCTCTTCCGCAGCGCCCGCGCCAGGCGCAAAACCCCAGCCATCGCATTCACTCTGGTTTGGTCTACCTCGTTCAGCGCCCCAAACGCTTTGTGCTTCTTCTTTGATTGACCCCCTCGGTGATACCTCACCACCAGCGCCAGCAACTCCCACTCCTCCTTCGTCCAGCCCGCCGGCTCTGCCAGCTTCCTCAGAAACTTCCTGGCGGCTTTCTGGGGGTGCTTGCCGCCCAGACTCGCCCCGATTCCGTGAACCCGCGCCGCCCCGCACACAATCTTTCGCAAATCTCTGTCTTCAAACACCCGCGCCACATGAACTCTTCGCAGCGCATCAAACAATCTCACCGTCAACCTCGACACCTGCGAGGTTCGCCGCAGGTTCCCATCCATCGCCCGCGCCGTCACCCGCAACCGCGCTAGCCCTGCCGCCTCCAACTTCCGGCCTTCCGGCAACCCTTGTCGCCATTTGTGCCACAAATTGTCTTGGCCCGACGTCATCTGCCGGTACGTTTCGATCCGCTGTCCGCGCTCCGTGGCAATCCGCCCCGACCACGACGCCTGCGCCGCGATCAGTTCCGGCCCCGCAATCTGCACCACTTTTGTTGATAGCACGTCCAGGTCGTGTACTCCTCCCAGCAGATCCTGCACTCGCTTCAGATCGTCTCCCCATTCCCCATACCGCCCTGGCAGCAGGCTTTCTACCGTATACCGAAACCGCTTCACCCCGATTCGCAATGCATGCCACGCCGCAGGCTTCCCGGTCTTCATTGCGTGTCCCTGCAGTCCTCTCGCTCCCTCCAGCCGTTCCAACGCCAGGGACTCTGCAGCAGGGCTGTCCGGCGCCACTAGGCGCGCCCGTCGCCGCAACGTCCGTTCATGTTTTGTCCACGCCTTTTCGTCGAATTTCTCCGCCACTCGCAAGGCGGCCTCGCGCAATTCGCTTTCCTTCCTGCCAAAATTCTCCAAAAGCATCTGCCGCACTGGGTCCGTTTCGAAGGACAACTTCTTCGTCCACTCCTCCAGCACCTGCGTGTCCCTCAGCTCCCCCAGTTGGTGGAACAGCTTTTTTCCCAGCTTCTTCATTTCCGGCCACGCCGGATCCGGGTCCACCTCTTGCATCACCGCGGCCACTGACCGGCATCGCCGTATCGCCACGCGCAAATCGTGCACCGCATCCGCGTCTGGCGTTTCCCGCACCTTTTCCAGCTCCTTTAGGGTGCGTTCCATCCAATACGCCAATCCGCGGTACTCGGCGCGCGAGCCCGCCACTGTGCTTGCTGTTGCCATAAATTTAGGTTTGGCCGATTTCCGCTCGCCGGGCAAGCGGCCCTGTCGGCCTACTCCTATAGCCTATCCCGCTATTTCGCGTGCGTCCAGTCGCACCTACCCCTCACACCCGATCGATTCCGTAACCATAGTCCACCTGAATCTTGATATTCCTGCGCTATTCCTCGGCGTATACTTCCGCTCCGGACCTCCCACAAGCTCAACGCGCTCTCATAGTCTCGAGCGCAAATTGGTCGTTGCGTCCGACGCAAGGAGGTGAAACTTGAGCACGAATCCCGCACCCTCTCCCAGCCCCAAAGAAATCATCCGTCAGGAATGGCTCGAAGCCGCTCCCTTCTGGCAAAAGTGGTTCGATAAGCTCTCTTTCCAATCTCGCGCCGCCACCGGCCTTATCCTTCAGGGTGCCCAACTCTCACCCGGCCTCCATATTCTCGATCTCGCCAGTGGTTCTGGCGAACCCGCCCTCGCTCTCGCAAAGGCTATTGGCCCCGACGGCCGCGTGGTCGCCACCGATCTCGTCCCCGAAATGCTCCTCGTTGCTCAGGAAAATGCCCATGCCCACCGCCTGGCCAACATGGAGTTTCGCGACGCCGACGCCGAACAACTCCCCTTCGCCAGCGCTTCGTTCGATCGCGTCACCTGCCGCTTTGGCATCATGTTCTTTCCTGACATCCCGAAATCGCTCTCCGAGATTCGCCGCGTCCTGAAACCCGCCGGCCGCATCTCTTTCCTTGTTTGGGGTTCTTCCGCCGACAACCCTCTCTTCTCCACCATGATTGGACCATTTCTCAAGCACATCAAAGTGCCAACGCCGGCTCCGGACGCCCCGCACATTTTTCGCTTTGCCGACGAATCCAAGCTCGCTGCCGTCCTTACTTCCGCTGGCTTTCGCGAAGTTTCCGTCGCCACCCATAAAGTCTCTTGGCCGTGGCCGGGCCCGCCCGAAGACGCTTGGCAAGCCTCCAGGGAAATTGCCGCCCCTTTCAAAAAAATGATTGCCGCTCTTCCGCCCGACAAGACCGATGAAGTCCACCAGGAAGTCATCGACGGCATTCGCCGCTACTTCGACGGCCGCCAGGTCAATTTTTCGGCCTCCTTGGTCGCCGCCACTGCGTTGGCCTGATCCGCCCGACCCGTCTCGCTCCTGGCCTCCGGATGCTGTATCCTTAGCGCTATTTCTTGCCCTTTCGCGCCATGCAGCCCTCGACCTCTCAACCTCATCCTCGCGCTCCCTGGCGCGACACCTGGCACGAAGTCATTTTTGGCCACGAAACGTTTGCCGGCCGTCTCTTCGATCTCATTCTTCTAACCCTCATTCTCCTCAGTGTCCTTACCGTCCTTCTCGAAAGCGTTCGCTCCATCCGCGATTCCTTCGGCCCGTACCTCCGCATCGCCGAGTGGGCCTTCACCGCTCTCTTCACCATCGAGTACATCGCCCGCCTCATCTCTGCCACCAACGCTCGCCGTTATGCCAGAAGTTTCTTCGGCGGCGTCGACTTGCTTGCCATCGCCCCTGTCTATCTCAGCTTGCTCTTTGATGTCGCTCACTCCTTCACCGTCGTTCGCTCCCTTCGACTTCTTCGTGTGTTCCGTATCCTTAAACTCACGGAATATGTCGGTGAAGCCGCGGTTCTCCGCATCGCCCTGAAGGAAAGCATCCGCAAGATCACCATCTTCCTCTTCGCGGTTTTGACCATCGTGATTATTGTCGGCGCGATGATGTACCAGATCGAGGGTGAAGCCAACGGCTTCACCAGCATTCCCGCCGCTATGTATTGGGCTATCGTCACCGTCACCACCGTCGGCTATGGCGACATTTCTCCCAAAACCGTTCCCGGCCGCATTCTCGCTTCTCTATTGATGATTGTTGGTTACGGAATTATTGCCGTGCCTACTGGTATCGTGACCTTCGAATTCGCGCGCGCTTCCACTCGTACCCCCATCAGAACCTGCTCCGCGTGCGGCCTTCAGCCTCACGACCAGGACGCCATCCACTGCAAGCGCTGCGGCGCCCCTCTCCCCACCAAACTTCTGTAGAGATTCTCTTTAAGAAGCGAAGATGCGAGGGATACGGGGGTGTTCTCAAGACAACGCGTCAGCCGTATCAAGGTTCGGCGAGCAGAGACAACCGAGGACTTGTACGAAGTGATTCGTTCGAATTAGCGCGATTCAATCCGATCTATCTTCCAATTGCTGTGGCGCATCGATTAGCCTAACGTTGTTCTGATGGCTAGCGAACCTTTTCGTCGTCCGCTGATTTTTGTTGCTCATCCCGATGATGAGACGCTTGCTTGCAGCGGTCTGCTCCAGAGGTTTCCGGGGTCGTTGGTGGTGTTCGCTACCGACGGAACTCCTGCCGGCTATGGACTCGAGCGTAAATACGGAAGTTTGCAAGCCTATACCAGGTTGCGTTTTCAAGAGGCTGCCCGCGCGCTGAGCCATGTTCCTAACTCGACGTTCAAATGGCTAACCGGGACCGACGGGTCCTACTTCGCCGACATGCACGTGTATGAGGACCTCCCGGCCGCCGCGACGTCGCTCCGCGCGATTGCGCAAGCGTTCGCTCCCGACGCGATTGTCTCCCACACATATGAAGGCGCGCACATCGACCACGATGCCTGCAGTTTCATCGCCATGCACTTCGCTGCCGCTCTTTCGCTGAAGCACTTTGAATTCCCGATGTACTGGCTCGATCAGTCAGGGAAGGTCGTCCTACAACGGTTTCGCGACGGCGGTCTGCGTGTTGCCGCGCGTGCACTGGAAGGCACCGGGGTTATGAAATGGCAACTCAGCGAGGCGGAAATCGAGTGCAAGAAAAAAATGATGGCGGAATACCGAACGCAACGGGGCACGGTCTCGACATTTGACCCCCGCATTGAGCGTTTCCGTCCTGCGACCAGCACCAGTTCGTCGTTCTCCGTCCCCTTGTGCCGCGACTATCTCTACCAGAACCGGCCTCCACGCTTCTATCACACGCGGCGTCATCGGCTCTCCGCAAAAGCGCTTCTGAAGAAGTTCGCGGAATTCGAAGATTGGCGCCAGCAGCAGGATGACTGGCGTCAAGAACTGCACGTGCAAAACCGGCACGTGGGACACCCGCGATAGCAGAATCAGACTCGTAATCCGCCAATCTTGGCCAGTTCTAGCGCGTCCCGCAGGTGGCTGGATCGGCATTCAGTTGGCGCTGCAAATTCCTGGCGGACGTCAGATCGGGGTTGAACTTCAGTACCTGCGCGATGGTGGTGCGCGCTTTTTCCATTTTGCCGGTGGAGCAATAGAGCAGCGCGAGATTCATTCCCACTTCGCTCCTGCCAGGGATGCGATCAAACGGGCCTTGCCAAAGTTTTATGGCGCGATCGGCATTGCCGGCCTGCGCTTCAATGACGCCAAGGTTGAGCGCCGCCTCGTTCGACAACGGATCAATTTCCAGCGCGTGGAGGTAATGCTCACGCGCTTGTTGGATGCGCCCGCGCTTCTGTTCTTCGTAGCCCAGCGCTGCGAGCACGCCTGCGTCGTTCGGCGCCTCCAGCACCGCTTTATGTAGCCATTGATCCGCTTGCGCGTCGGCGGTCTTCACTCCTTGCTGCGCCAGCGATGCCCACGCCAAACCCACATCTCTGGCATTAGGCTCTCCGGAATCCGCGGGAAATGGCACCAAACGCTGCTCCGTCTGCGCCTGCGCATTCGGCGCCGCCACTTGCGGCTTGCGGAGAATGCGGTGGTCGGTGGCCTGCGTGTGTGCAATGTCAGAGGTAGAGGACGCAGGCATGTGGCACACCCGGCAGTCGGGTTCCTTGGATTTGTGCTTGGCGCCGAATTTCTCGCCATGACATGCCAGGCATTTACCGCGATAGTAGGCAGCCGCTTGCTCCTTCGCCGGCGTGAAGTGCGGATCATGGCAGCTGATGCACGCCATCTTGTCGCCCGATTTTTGTTTGCAGACACTTTGCGATAGCGCTTCGGTCTGGCTGAGCGCGCCAATCCTGTCATCGGTGTTGGCGGTTAGGAGGAAATAGTGGACGAAGTCGGACAGCTTGTCTCCCGCTTCAAAATCCGCCAGGGAACGTCCCGGCTGCTGGATGGCAACGCGACCTTCGAAATGGCACCCCATGCAGATGGCATCGCGCCGCTCGGGAGACAGCTTCGCTGGGTTCACAATCGAGCCGCCAGACTGCACGTGCGTGGCGCCCTCGCCGTGGCACCGCTCGCACGTGACCCCGGAGTGCGCAAACAGTGGTTGCTCGTAGCGATTCTCTGTTCCGGGAATCGGCGGCTGGGAATTGCTGGTGTGGCACGCTAGGCAAGAAGATACTGCCGGAAGATTCATGGGGATTTCGCGGTCTTTTTGATACGCGGGTGCCATGTCCCAAATGTGCTGCTGGCCATACCAGTTGATAGGCGCTTCAAACACAAAACCGTCCTGCGAGAAAAGATACGTTCTGCCGCGGTGGCCCGTGCCGATGAAATAGAGCAGCTCTTTTTTTCCCTGGATCTGGTTGTCCCCAGGGCGGTCAAAGCTCATCCAGGCCTTCCCGCCTTCGGCATAAACGCGGTAATGGACGCGAGATGGCGCGTGCACGAAATCTCCTGTGAGCAGGCCTTGCATAGCGGGGCCGCTGGCTTGCGCCATGGCCTGTCGAGGAGTAGCTCTTGTAAATCTCTGTGTGGCATTTCGCGCAAGCTTCATTTCCCAGATATTTTTGCGCCGCGAGGGGCGCTGGCCGAGCGTCCGCAGGAGCTGGAGCCTGTTGCGCGAACACGGCGGTGGAAAGTGTGGCAGACAGTAGCCACGCAACGTAAAGCTACTCGTCATGGCAGAATCTCGAAAAAGACTCATTCGCGCTTAGTTGGATTCGAGTCGCTCCGCATCGCGGCCAGGTTCCCCATCCCCAGTCGCCTGAACGTTGAACGACTACGGTAGCAGATCGCCGGAGCGATTTGGCATGGTCAGTTGCAATGAATTGCCTAGCAGGAAGCTGCATGAATTCGACCGAGTCGTTGTGGACGCATTCCGAGAAATCACATCGCTACTGTTCTTCTTCAAAAGACGAGCATGTCGGGCGTGAATGCAGTCATCTGTGGCGATGTCGTAACGAAAGCACGCCGAGTATGTGCGTACCGCAAAATGCGATGACACGGAGCCGTACTTGTAAGCGCGTCGTCAGCATAAAGCCAGCAACCATTCAGGCGCTTCGCTGAGAACATCCCGAACAGAACCACCAATCCGGAAAGAATACCCATGAGCTCAAAGCACGTGCACGGTGGTCAACGGTGACGCTGTAAAACCAGAGATCACCCTCCTTTCTTCTTATCCCATCGAAATCGCGGTTCTTGGTTGTCAGAGGGCGCAATTGCCCCTCGCCTCCACTGTCCTGCCGGCTGCCTAAAACATTTCCCCAGGTGGAGTCGTTTCTTAGTAGTGCAAGCCCGCGGAACCGACTAGTTTGACCTGTCCGTTACTGGGACGGCAAATCCCATTAGCGGTCGCCTCGCATTGGCGGGGCCGTCCATTCTCTTCCTAAGCAGTTGAAAACAGGATGGTTCCAGGGGGCAGTACAAAGGTATCCATCTTGCGGTTGCAATAAACGGAGAAACATAGACTATGGATATCGCCCGACCTTCTAACGCCCGCGCCAAGCTGATTCGCCGAATCATCCTTGGCGGTGTAGCTGTCCTCTTTATTGGCGGCGTCAGCTTTGGATTGACCCGCCTGCGCCCTGCCGCCCCCGCTGTCGATCGCGCCACGGTCTGGTCTGATGAGGTCAAGCGCGGCCCGATGCTCCGCGATGTGCGCGGCCTTGGCACCTTGGTTCCCGAAGACATCCGGTGGATTCCGGCACAGACGGATTCACGCGTAGATCGCTGGGTGTTGCGGCCGGGAGCTACCGTCAAGCCAGGTTCCGTAATTATGGAACTGAGTGACCCAACCCTACAGCGAGAAGCGCTTGACGCGGAATTCCAGCTCAAAGGCGCAGAAGCAGACCTCGCCAACCTGAAAGTGCAGGTTGACAGCGATCTGATGAACCAAAAGGCCGTCGAAGCGGGAGTGCGCAGTGATTACGAACAAGCGAAGATTCAGCACGAGGTGGACGCGAAACTAGTGGCAGAAGGCTTGGCGGCGGATGTCACGGAACGATTGTCGCGAGTTAAAGAGCAACAGCTCGCGATTCGCGTGCAACTCGAGGGCGAACGTACGAAAGTAGCCGTGGATTCCGCGAAAGCGCGGCTGGCCGCGCAGCAGGCAAAAATCGACGAACAGAACGCTCTGTTCCAGCTGAAAAAGAGTCAAGTGGATGCGCTGCACGTTCGCGCGGGCATTGATGGCGTCTTGCAGTTGGTGCCGGTCGAAGTGGGACAGCACGTGACCCCTGGCACAAACCTGGCGCGCGTGGCTGATCCCAAGAAACTCAAAGCGGAAATCAAGATCGCGGAGACTCAAGCCAAGGATGTGGTAATCGGTCAGACCGCTTCCGTGGACACGCGCAACGGCATTGTGACCGGACACGTGTCGCGCGTTGATCCCTCCGTTCAGAACGGAACCGTAACCGTGGATGTTCAATTTGACGGCCTGCTGCCAGACGGAGCCCGGCCGGATTTGAGCGTCGACGGAACCGTGGAACTCGAGAATTTAAAGAACGTGCTGTACGTGGGCCGCCCGGTTCACGGCGCGTCGCAGAGCACCATCAGCTTGTTCAGGCTGACCCCGGACGGCTCGGAGGCGGTTCGCACCAACGTGAAGCTGGGCCGCAGTTCCGTGAACACTGTAGAGATTCTGGATGGATTGCAGGTCGGAGACCGCGTGATTTTGTCGGACATGTCGCAGTGGGATAACTACGATCGCATCCGGCTGCACTAAGCCAGTTGATTGGTGAGCAGCGGAATTCAGGCCACGGATTCTGAACGGGAGAGTTGGGGGAGCGATGCAGGCGTTGTGGCAGGACCTACGCTACGGTTTGCGGATGCTGGCCAAGAATCCTGGCTTCACCGTTGTTGCCGTGCTGACTCTGGCGCTCGGCGTCGGCGCGACCACGGCGATTTTCAGCGTGATTTATGGCGTGCTGCTGCGCCCGCTTCCTTATACGCACCCCGAACAAATCGTACATCTCTGGGAAATGAGCAGGGATGGACACCACATGAATTTCGCGGACCCCAATTTTGCTGACATGCAGTCGCAAAATCGCTCGCTCCAGGCAATAGCGGAGTACCGCAATCTCTTGGAATCCGTATCCGGCGGCAAGGAGCCGACGCGCACAATGGTCGCTCCCGTGTCGCGCGATTTCTTCGCGGTCATGGGGGTGCGGCCCGCGATTGGGCGCCGCTTCGCTGCGGAAGAACAACGCTACAATGCGCCTGCGACCGCGCTGGTCAGCTACGCCTACTGGAAAGAATCTCTCGGCGCCACTCAAGATCTCTCTTCTGTTCGAATGAAAATTGACGCGCAGCCGGCTTCGGTTGTGGGTGTTATGCCTCCCGGATTTCGCTTCCCGGACAAGACCGATATTTGGGTTCCGCGCGAAATCTTCGAAACATACCCGAGCCGGACAGCTCACAACTGGAACGTGATTGCGAGACTGCGTGAAGGCACTCCTGTCGATGCATCGCGCACCGAACTCACCGGCATTGCGCAACGCCTAAAGCAACAATTCGGCGATGACACAGCCATGGTTGGTGTGGCCATAGAGCCACTCCGCGAGGCCATGACCAGCAACGTACGCCCGGCGTTGATCATTCTGTTTGGCGCTTCCGGCTTTCTTCTGCTGATCGCTTGTGCGAACGTCGTGAATCTGATGTTGGCCCAAGCGGCGGCGCGCGAAAGGGAACTTTCGATTCGCGCGGCACTGGGCGCTGGACGCCACCGGTTGATCCGCCAGTTCCTTACGGAAGCGTTTCTGCTTTCGACGATTGGAGGCGCGCTTGGCGTGCTCGCGGCGCTGTGGGGGCTGAACGGATTGCTGGCCATCGCGCCAGGGAATCTGCCACGACTCGAAGACGTCGGCATCAATGTGTCCGTGCTGCTGTTTTCGCTCGTAGTGGTTTTTCTGGTAGCAATTGGATTGGGAATCTTCAGCGCGGTGCGCGCCACGTCCGCGGATCCTCGCTCAGCGTTGAACGAGGGCAGCCAGAGACAATCAGGATCGGTAGGAAAGCAGAGGCTTGGTCGCCTGATTATTGCCGGACAACTGGCGACCACTCTAGTGCTGCTTGTTGGCGCGGGCCTTCTGGGCAGAAGCCTATTGCGTGTGTTGTCAGTTGATCCGGGCTTTCGGACCGAAGGCATCCTGACGATGGAACTGGCACTCCCCGACGATCCCACAAAGGTTCAACGAATTCAGTTTCTGAACGAAGTAATCGCGCGGCTACGCAATATACCCGGCGTTCAGGAAGTCGGCGGCACCAACGTATTGCCCCTCGCCGATGGAGGCCGAGCTGATGGCTCCTACGTGATCATGAATCCCGGGCAGATTTCGCCCGGCACGCAGGACCTGATCCAGCGTGCCGCGAATGGCAATCTGAATAAAGACCCTGCCTTGCTCGCGGAGTTCTCAAAATTCTTTGAGGAAATCTTCAAGGATCAAGCTCACATGGGCGAAGCCGACTACTGCGTCGCCTCCGAGGGTTTTTTCAATACCCTGGGAATTCCGTTGTTGAGTGGCAGATTATTCGACTCGCGCGACACGAAGAATTCGCTCCACGTTGCGGTCGTCAGCAAATCGTTGGCCGACGAGAAGTGGCCTAACCAGAATCCAATCGGCCAGACCGTCGAATTCGGAAACATGGACGGTGATCCGCGGCTGTTGACCATCGTCGGCGTCGTAGGTGATATGCGCGACCGCAGTCTGGAATCCGCGCCGCGTCCCACCATCTATGTGGACTACCGCCAACGACCAGTGGGCGCGCAACGGTTCACGATCGTCATGCTCGCTCCGGGCAAGCCTGACGCCGTCTTTTCCTCCGCGCGCGAAATCGTTCGCAGCCTCGATCCTGAGGTGCCGCCACGCTTCAGCGCCTTCTCGAATACCTTTGCTGCTTCTCTGGGTGCGCGGCGGTTCAGCTTGCTGCTCGTGGGCATTTTTTCTGCGACGGCCCTGTTGCTGGCCATGGCGGGAATTTATGGCGTGACCGCTTATACCGTCGCGCAGCGCACTCGCGAAATTGGCGTGCGCATGGCACTGGGTGCTTCCCGCGGAACAGTTTTGGGGATGGTTCTGAAACAAGGCGTGATCACCGGCGCTCTTGGCGTTGGAACCGGCATTTTGGGCTCGCTGGCCTTGGCTCGCTGGTTGCAATCCCAACTTTTTGGGGTGAGTCCGACGGACCCGGCTACGTTCGCGGGCGTCGCTCTTATCCTGATTATGGTGTCTCTGGCGGCATGTTGGATTCCGGGACGCCGGGCGGCGCGCGTCGACCCGATGGTGGCATTGAGGTACGAATGATGAAACAAACAATTTGGCAAGACCTACGTTTCGGACTGAATATTCTGGCGAAGAACCCCGGGTTCGCGGCCATGGCGATTTTGATGACCATCGCGCTTGGTCTCGGTACCGGTCTGGCTATCTCTGTCCTCACGAAGACCGCGCACCGGCGCAACCTGCAGGTGCGTGACGCGGGACAGTTGATGGTGATTGCCACGCGGGACTCCGAGGCACCGGCCAGCCTCTCTTTTTCTTATCCAATGTATTTGAACCTGGCAGAAAAAAACGTCGTGCTGACCGACATGGACGATGAGTGCAACGATGAAATCGAACTGACCTACAGTGCGAGTGGTGAGAGTGTTCGCGGCGAGCTTGTTTCCGGGAATTACTTTGAAGTGCTTGGCGCGCAAGCTGTGCTTGGCCGCTTGATCAGCGAAGCCGACGATCACGAATCCATCACCTCGCCGGTCGCGGTCATCAGTTACGAGTTTTGGAAGCGTCGGTTCGGAATGGATCCTTCGACCATCAATCGGACGCTAATTCTGAACGGACATCGCTTCACCGTGATTGGAGTCACTCCTCCGGGGTTCGTTGGCACGGAGGGCTCCAAGAAAGCCGACATCCAAGTGCCGCTTTCGATCATGAAGGTGTTTAGTTCGCCGGTCCTGCGCGCTACCCGCATCGACCCCATGGTTGCGCTGAGTTACGAATAGGAGACCTTGATGCAGACGCTTTGGCAGGACATTCGCTACGGCCTTCGCATGTTGGGCAAGAATCCCGGATTCACCGCGGTGGTCATAGTGACGTTGGCGCTGGGTATCGGCGCGAACACCGCGCTGTTTTCTATCGTCAACGGAGTATTGCTGAATCCGCTGCCCTTCCAACAGCCTGACAGGTTGGTGTCGCTGTATGCCCGAACCCCTCAGTTCACGCGCTCATCCATTTCCTATCCCAATTTCCTCGACTGGCGTCGCGACAATCATTCGTTTTCAGCAATTGCGGCGTTCCGTGGAGAGAATTTCAATCTTTCGGGCATAGGTGACGCGCAAAGAGTGAGTGCGAACATGGTGTCCGCCGAGTTTTTCCCGATCCTCGGAGTAAAACCCACCGTTGGCCGGTTCTTCAGCGAACAAGAGGACCAGGTGGGCGCGGCGCCCGTGGCGGTCATTAGCGATGGGCTGTGGAAGCGTAAATTTGCGTCGTCTCCAGACGTCGTTGGCAAGTCACTCAACTTGAACGGAGCCCTGTACACGATCGTCGGTGTGCTGCCCGCGCATTTCCGCTACATTAGTGGCAATTTTCAAAGCGACGCTGAAGTGTATACGCCCATTGGTCAGTGGAACGATCCATTGTTCCGCGATCGGCATACCGGCATGGGAATGGATGCAGTGGGCAGGCTGAAGCCGGGCGTCTCCTTGCAACAGGCGACGTTGGATATGCAGTCGGTTGCGGCACACCTGGCCGAGGCCTATCCCGATATTGACAAAAACTCAGGCGTGAACGTCTTGGCCCTTAAGGAAGACGTGGTGGGAGATATTCGCCCATTTCTGCTGGTGCTGCTTGCTGCCGTTGGCTTCGTACTGTTAATCGCCTGTGCCAACGTCGCGAATCTGCTTCTGGCGCGCTCGACAGGCAGAACTAGGGAATTCGCTATTCGAACGGCGATGGGTGCAGGTCCGGGGCGCGTGGTTCGCCAACTTCTTACCGAAAGCATTCTGTTGGCGATGGCCGGAGGCGCATTAGGGCTGTTGATCGCAGCATGGGGCACACAGGCGGCGATCAAGGTGCTGCCGGAAGCGCTGCCGCGCGCCGATGAGGTTCAGATCGATGCGCGTGTGCTGTTGTTTGCCGTTGCCGCTTCCTTGATCGCGGGGATTCTGTTTGGGCTGATACCCGCCCTTAGGGCCTACCGGACCGACGTTTTCGAAACCCTCAAGGAAGGCGGGCGCGGCGGAAGCGGCACGCGTCACCGCACGCAGAGCGTCTTTGTTGCAGCGGAGATGGCGATGGCACTGGTGCTGCTTGTCGGCGCGGGTTTAATGATTCGCAGTTTGGCAAACCTGTGGAACACCGATCCGGGATTTGACCCGAACAACGTGGTGCGCGTCAGCTTTGCGTCCTCCAAACCACTGGGCCCTACGCCCGCTGCCACCCGCGCCGCATTTCGTCAAATTCACGATGCCATCGCGGCTGTTCCGGGAGTTCAGTCCGTTTCATTGTCGGTTGGGTCATCACCGATGGAAGGCGACACTGATCTTCCTTTGTGGCTGGAAGGAGAACCTAAACCAGCTTCGCAGAACGAGATGAAGGCCTCGCTGTTCTACTTCACGCAACCGGATTATTTGAAAGTCATGAAAACGCCTCTGAAGCGCGGAAGGTTTCTGACGGAATCTGACAGCGAGACGTCGCCCGCCGTCGTCGTGATCGACGAACAATTCGCCAAACTCTATTTTGGCGGCAAAGATCCCATCGGAAAGCACGTGAATCTCGGGATTGTGAACATAAATGCTGAAGTCGTCGGAGTCGTTGGCCACGTCAAGCAGTGGGGCCTGGATAATGACCGCCCGGGGGCCATTCAGGCGCAGAGTTATTTCCCCATATCGCAACTCCCCGATTCCATTTTTTCGCTTCTCGAGCACGGTACCGGCGCCGTCATTCGGACGGAGGGTTCTCCGCTTGCTCTGATTGGTTCGATCACCAACGCGGTGCAAGGAGTGAATAGTCAGATCGTCGTCTACGAACCGGAAACAATGGACTCCGTGATTTCGGAGTCGCTTGCAGCGAAGCGCTTCGTCATGGTGTTGCTTGGCGTGTTTGCGGCGCTTGCGGTAATACTTTCCGCCGTAGGGATCTACGGTGTGATTTCCTATATCGCGGCGCAACGCACCCAGGAAATCGGAATTCGCATGGCATTGGGCGCGGGGAGAGCCAACGTTCTGGGCATGGTGCTCAGTGAGGCGGGAAGAATGGCGTTGCTTGGAGTAGGCATTGGCCTGGTGACAGCATTTGCGCTGACACGGCTAATGTCCAGCATCCTGTTCGGGGTAAGCACCCACGATCCGCTAACCTATCTCGGCGTTGCAGCCCTATTGATGCTGGTGGCGCTGGCGGCTTGTTACATTCCGGCGCGACGTGCGACACGCGTCGATCCCATGGTGGCGTTGCGCTATGAGTAGGAGACCTTGATGCAGACGCTTTGGCAGGATATTCGCTACGGGCTGCGAATGCTGGGCAAGAATCCCGGCTTCACCGCCGTGGCCGTGCTTACCCTGGCGCTCGGCATCGGCGCCAACACCGGCATTTTTTCCGTTCTCCGGCAAGTACTCCTGCAGAGATTGCCCGTTCCTCATCCGGAGGAATTGGTGCTGTTGTATGCCCCGGGTCTCCGACACGGACACATCAGTTCCGATGAAGTGGATGGCTCGGAAGCGTTTACGTATCCGATGTATGCCGATCTGCGCGACCAGAATAAGGTCTTCAGTGGCCTGGCCGCCAAAGCGAATTTTCCTGTCAGTGTGGCGCTCCAGGGGCAGACGGAACGTGCCAGCGCCGAACTGGTTTCCGGGAATTACTTCGATGCCCTCGGTGTGCATCCATCCATCGGACGGTTGTTCACCCCAAGCGACACAGCAAACGCGGGCGGCAATTCCGTAGTGGCGCTCAGTAACGGCTATTGGAAAAAACGATTCGGGGGCGATCCAGCGATTCTGAACCAGAGCGTGCTGGTGAACAATCAAGTGATGACCATCGTGGGTGTGCTGCAGCCCGGGTTCGATGGCGTTCAATTGGGCCTGGTTCCCGATGTCTACATTCCCATCACCATGAAGCAGGTGATCACCCCGGGGTGGAATGGGCTTAACGACCACAAGGACTACTGGATCAAGCTCATTGGCCGCCTGAAACCCGGGCTTTCGCAAACGCAAGCGACAGCCGCATTGCAGCCAACGTACCACGCGCTGCTGGAAAATGAACTGCCACTCAATACTGGGCTGAACAAACAAGAGAAAAAACAATTTTTGGCGAAGCAGATCGTTTTGCGCGATGGCTCGCGCGGCCGTCCGATTCTGGAAAACGATACTCGGCCGCAGCTCCTGACGTTGATGGGTATGGTGGGGCTGGTCTTATTCATCACCTGCGCCAATGTGGCCGGGCTGCTGACCGCGCGCGGAGTTGCGCGACAAAAGGAAATCAGCCTGCGAATTTCTCTCGGTGCCAGTCGCGGGAGGTTGATCCGGCAGCTGCTCGTTGAATCTTGCTTGCTCTCGGTTGTAGGCGCGCTGCTGGGACTTCTAATCGCTAACTGGATGAGCAGCGCGCTGGTGCACTTTGCTTCCGCGAATGAAATTGCCAACGGCCTTACGAGTTCCCTGAATTTCCCGGTGCTGGCATTTACCGCAGGACTCGCGCTGTTCTGCGGCATCCTGTTTGGCGTGGTTCCAGCGTTGAGCGCAACGCGGATTCAGCTTGCGTCTACGCTGAAGGAACAAGCGGGCGCGCTCTCCTCAAGTGTCAAACACGCCCGGATGCGCAAGATGCTGGTGATTTCTCAGGTGGCCCTCACGCTGCTCCTGGTATCCAGCAGTTGGGGCTTCGTGAAGAGTTTATATAACCTCAAACATGTCGATCTTGGCCTCCAGCCCGCAAACGTGCTGCAGTTCTCCATCGCGCCGCGCCTGAACGGATACGATCAGGTCCGCAGCCTGGGCTTCTATCATCAGCTTGAGGACAGAATCGCTGCCGTGCCGGGCGTCTTATCTCTTAGCGCCACGGTAGAGCCTCTGATCGCCGATAGCGATACGGGCTCGAATGTCACCGTGGAGGGCGAGCCAGCCGAGTTGGCCGGGACGCGCCATGTCGAGTGGAACGGAATCAGTCCGGGACATTTCTCCAACATGCATATCCCGCTTTTGGCTGGACGCGAATTCACTCGCCAGGATGGCCCGGATAATCCCAAGGCGGTAATTATCAATGAAATGATGGCGCAGCAGTTTTTTGCTGGCGGTCAGGCCCTTGGGAAGCACATGAAAACTGGTGGCGGCAGTGATCCATTGAACATGGAAATTGTCGGAGTCGTGAAAGGCAGCCACCACTCCGGCGTGAAGGAACTGCCGCAGCCGTTCTTCTATATCCCCTACGCCCAGGAAAAGGTGATCACTTCGCTCACCTACTATGTGCGAACCTCCGGCGATCCTGTTGCGCTCGCCAGTTCCGTTCGAGCCGCCGCGGGAGAGCTGGACGCGAATCTGCCCCTCTACGATGTCAGATCCTTTGAAGAGCAGATTGACCAGCGCCTTTCCTCCAGCAAGTTGGTAGCGCTGCTGGCGCTTACCTTCGGTGGCTTGGCTGCCTTGCTCGCCGCAATGGGGATTTACGCTCTGTTGGCCTACAGCGTCACTCAGCGCACCCGGGAAATTGGCGTGCGCATGGCGCTTGGCGCGGAACCGAAACGCGTTGGCCGGATGGTCCTGAAGGATGTTGCCCAATTGACTGGCGCGGGGATTCTCATCGGCATTCCACTGGCCTACGCCTTGGGCAAGCTGATCAATTCTTTGTTGTTCGGCGTGCAAGGCTTCGGCGTCGCAAGCACTGGGGTCGCGCTTCTCGTATTGACAGTGGTTGCGGCCTTCGCGGCATACGCTCCTACGCGGCGCGCCACGCGGATCGACCCCATGGTCGCGTTGAGGTATGAATGATGCCGCGTGCAATCCCGGGGGAACTTTTTCCGCAGTGTGCTTCGTATATCAGGTTACAGGGGGGTCGGCTGTGGGGTTCCCATTTGTTGGATTGGAAGTAGATCTTGTAACCGTGCGGTAGGTGTGACGAGTTTCTGGTTGGCGATGAACGATCTCATGAATCCCGAACTTTAGGAGAACAAATGACTGACACAAATCATGTTCTGATCAAAATGGAAGGCGTTAAAAAGGTATTTCTGACGGACGAGGTGGAAACTCACGCGCTCGAGGAGATTCACCTGGAGATTCATCGAGGGCAGTATGTCTCCATCTCCGGGCCATCCGGCTGCGGCAAGTCCACGCTATTGTCGATTCTGGGTTTGCTGGACTCGCCGACGGAAGGAAAGTACCTGCTGAACGGTCAGCCCGTGGCGAATCTCACGGCTAGCGAGCGCACCCGCATCCGCAACCGCGAAATTGGTTTCATCTTCCAGGCGTTCAACCTCATCGGCGACCTGACGGTTTACGAAAATGTGGAGCTGCCGCTCACCTATCGTGGCACCAGCTCCGCGGAGCGCAGGCAAAAGGTGGAACACGCCCTCGAACGCGTCGGCATGGCTCACCGCATGCGCCACTATCCCTCCCAACTCTCCGGCGGTCAGCAACAGCGCGTGGCTGTTGCCAGAGCTCTGGTTGGCGATCCACTCATCCTGATGGCTGATGAGCCCACCGGAAACCTGGACTCACGCAATGGCGAAGCCGTCATGGAGTTGCTGCGTGACCTGCACCGCAATGGCGCCACCATTTGCATGGTGACGCACGACGAGCGCTACGCGCACTTCGCCGAACGCACCATCCGGCTCTTTGACGGACGCGTTGTGGAAGAGACGCAGGAAGCTCACGCCGCGGTGTAACTGAGAACTGAGGGGCCGCAATTGCACAGCTTTCTGCAAGACCTCCGCTATGGCCTGAGGATGCTAAGGAAGAGCGCCAGTTTCACGGCCATCGCGGTACTGACGCTGGCCCTCGGAATCGGTGCCAACACGGCGCTGTTTTCTGTGATCAATGGAGTGTTGCTCAATCCTCTGCCTTTTGCGCAAGCCAACCAGTTGGTGACGCTCAGCGAGAGCAAGCCGAATTTTGAGTATGGCTCGATCTCGTATCCCAACTTCCGCGACTGGCAGAAAGAGAATCACTCCCTTTCCCCCTTGGCCGTCTATCGTAGCTACGCGTTCAGCCTGACCGGCGCCGGCGAAGCCCAACAAGTGAAGGGAGAGTTCGTCTCTTCGGATACGTTTCCCCTGCTGGGAGTAAAACCTCTCATCGGCCGTACCTTCATTCCGGGCGAAGATGAGATTGGGGCTGCACCCATCGCTCTTCTAGCTGAGGGTTTGTGGCGGCGCAAATTTGGCGCGAAGGCCGACATCCTCGGGAAACCCATCACCCTTGATGGAAAGAGTTATGTAGTCGTGGGTGTAATCCCAGCGAGCTTTCACATTGCCGTTCCTTCGTTTCCCGACAACCAGGAAGTGTTCGTCCCTATCGGGCAGTGGAACAATCCCTTGCTGAGTCACCGCGGCGCGGGCTTGGGAATTCATGGCATGGGCCGCCTGAAGCCGGGCGTCACGATTCAGCAGGCGCAAGCGGACATGGACGGCGTCACGAGCACCCTGGCTGCGATTTATCCCGATGCGGACAAGGGCATCAGTGCCAAGCTTGTGTCGCTTCGCCGGTCCATGCTCGGCGGAATCCAACCAACGCTGCTGATGCTTTCTGCCGCCGTCGGATTTGTACTTTTGATCGCGTGTGTGAATGTGGCCAACCTGTTGCTGGCGCGCTGCACCGGCCGAACTCGCGAATTCGCGGTGCGCGTCGCACTCGGCGCTCCCCGGAGCCGCGTGGTTCGCCAACTGCTCACCGAATGTGTTCTCCTTTCCACGATTGGCGGAGCATTGGGCCTGCTTCTGGCAGAATGGTGCACACGCGCGGCCCTGGGAGTCCTGCCACAGGCTTTGCCTCGTGCGGAGCAGGTCGGCCTCGATTCGCACGTTTTGCTCTTCACCGCCGGGATTTCCTTGCTCGCCGGCATACTGTTTGGCCTGGTTCCGGCTTTGACAACATCAGGCACCCACTTGAGCGAGACCTTGAAGCAGGGCGCGCGTGGCACAACCGGTTCTCGCCACGGCGCGCAAACGGTATTCGTGGTTGCGGAGATGGCGCTGGCGCTGGTTTTGCTGATTGGGGCGGGCCTGATGGTCCGGAGCTTGTCGCACCTGTGGAAAACTGATCCCGGGTTTGATCCGCGCAATGCCATGACGTTTGGCCTCTCACTTCCACCTTCCATGATGAGCGCCAAACCCGAAGCGATTCGCGCCTCGATTCGCGAATTTGACCGTAGGATTGCAGCTCTCCCTGGTGTTGCGGGCGTATCGCAAACCTGGGGAGCGGTTCCGCTCGGCTGGGATGATGAGCAGCTATTCTGGCTCGAGGGCCAGCCTAAACCAACTAGCCAGAACGATATGAATTGGGCGCTTAACTACATTGTTGAGTCAGACTATTTGCGCGTCATGGGCATTCCCTTGCGGCAGGGAAGATTCTTCACGCCACAGGATAATGAGCATTCACCGCTGGTCATCGCCGTCGACGATGTATTCGCGCAGAAATACTTTCCAAACGCAAATCCCATCGGCAAGCGCATCAACATCGACAGCTTCAATCAGCCCGCTGAAATCATAGGGCTGGTGGGCCACGTGAAGCAGTGGGGACTCGATGCGGATGACACCGAATCGCTCCGCGCGCAAATCTACATTCCCTGCATGCAGATGCCGGACCCATTCATCGCCATGGCCCCCTCTGGCGGGCAGGTGGTGGTGCGCTCGACCGGCATGGTGCCGGATCTCTACGCTTCCATACGCCGCGCCAATGCGGAAATGAGCGGCGAACAGGTACTCTTCGGCGCGCAATCGCTGGAGCAGGTTATTTCCGATTCGCTGGCGCCGCGCAGATTCGCGATGATCCTGCTGGCAACATTCGCCGGCCTGGCGCTGCTGCTCGCCAGCATTGGAATCTACGGCGTCATTTCCTACATCGTTGGCCAGCGCTCGAACGAGATCGGAGTTCGCATGGCCCTGGGCGCGAAACCGCAGGACATTTTGCACCTCGTCCTGGCAGATGGCGGGAAATTGGTGTTGATGGGGACCGCCATCGGACTTGTTGCGGCCTTTGGGCTGTCGCGGCTAATAAAGGGCTTCTTGTACGGCGTCGACGCGGCTGATCCGCTCACATTCGCAGCGGTCGCCGTCCTGTTATCGCTGGTTGCGCTGGCGGCCTGTTATGTGCCGGCCCGCCGTGCCACCCGTGTCGACCCTGTGATCGCCCTTCGTTATGAATAAAAAGGAGCAAACGTGCAGCCTCTCATTCAGTTGAAAAATCTAGAGAAAGCCTTCGAAGCTGGGGGGCAGAAGTTCTTCGTTTTGCGGCGCATCAACCTGGACATCCAGGCCAGGGAATTCGTCACCATCATGGGACCGTCCGGGGCAGGGAAGTCAACTTTGCTCAGCATTATCGGCATGCTCGATGGCGCATGGACCGGCGAGTATTTCTTCGGCGAGCAACCCGTTCACAAACTCAGCGTGAAGCAACGCAACGAGCTGCACAAGTACAACATTGGCTTCGTTTTTCAGAGCTACCACCTCATCGACACGCTCACCGTTTACGAAAATCTTGAAGTGCCGCTTTCTTACAAGAATATTCCTCACAAAGAACGCTCCAGTTTGGTTTGCGATGCTCTGGATCGCTTCAACATCGTGGGCAAGAAAGATCTCTTCCCCAATCAACTCTCCGGCGGACAGCAACAACTGGTCGGCGTGGCGCGCGCCGTAATTCAGAACCCCAAGCTGATTCTTGCCGACGAACCCACCGGCAACCTTCACTCCGCCCAGGGCGAGGAAATCATGGAATTGTTCAAGCGACTCAATGATGCCGGCACAACCATTATCCAGGTGACGCACTCCGAGAAAAACGCCGCCTACGGCAATCGCATCATCAACCTCCGCGACGGTTGGGTGGTCACCGAAACGCCCACCACGGTCGCAGGCTCGGCACAGTAACGTTCCTTTGGTTTCGCCACGACTCGAACTTTTAATTTTCAGCAGGAGACTTCACCATGGGAATTGTTCAGGATTTGCGCTACGCGTTTCGCATGCTGGCAAAATCTCCCGGGTTCACCGTGGTCGCTGTGCTTACGCTGGCGCTCGGCATCGGCGTGAATACCACAGTGTTCAGTGTCGTCAACGGAATGCTGCTTCGTTCCATGCCGGTGCCCAATCCGGAACAAATCACGGTCCTGGGCGCCCAGCAAGACGGCACCCCGGGCTATCAGGCATTTTCCTATCCCGACTACGAAGATATTCGAAAACAGACCGACGCCTTCAGCGACATTCTTGCTTACCGAGTTTCCCTCGTCGGGCTTTCCGTTGACGGCAAGGGCGACCACTGTGTCATCAGCCGCGTTACCGGCAATTTCTTTTCAACTGCCGGTATTCAACCCGCGGTGGGGCGGCTGATTCTTCCCGGTGAAGGGCAGACGCCCGGCGCCGACCCTGTTTTTGTTCTGGGCTACAACTACTGGCAGAAGCGCTTCGGCGGCGACAAGAATGTAGTCGGCAAGCAAGCAGAGATGGACGGACATCCGGTAACGATCGTCGGAGTCGCGCCGAAAGGGTTTCCGGGGATGTTCGCTTTCATGAACATGGATGGCTATGTTCCGCTGAGCGCCACGGCGGGTCTGGGAGGGAATTCACCGGTCGAGGAAATGTGGACTCACCGTGAAGAACGCTCGTTGCAGTTGAAAGGACGGTTGAAGCCCGGCGTCGACTTGCAACAGGCAGCGGCGTCACTGCAGGTGGTCGCACAGCGTTTGGCAGAGCAGCATCCCGAGAGCGATAAGGGGCTACGCCTCAGCGTGTTTCCGGAAAGACTGGCGCGGCCGGAGCCCGACCCGGACGGAACAATTCCCAAGGTGTCCGCGGCATTCACCGTGCTCGCTGCTTTAGTCCTCTTGGTCGCGTGCTTCAACATCGCCAACATCCTGTTGGTGCGGGCCACAGCGCGCCAGCGCGAAATGGCCATTCGCACGGCGATTGGGGCAGGCTGGGGGCGCTTGGTCCGCCAAAGCCTGACGGAAAGCCTTTTACTCGCAGTTCTGGGTGGAGCCGGCGGGTTGTTGTTGGGATGGTGGGCCTCAAGTTTTCTCAGCTCCTTGCCCCTGGGAACAGACTTGCCGATCCAACTCAATTTTCAGCCGGACGCGACGGTCTTTTTGTTCACGGCTGTGGTTGTGTTGTTGGCGGCGGTGGTAGTGGGCATCGTACCAGCGCTGCCTTTGGCGAAGACCGACGTGAACAGTGTATTGCGTGAAGGTGGACGCGGCGCGTCGGAAGGACGCAAGCGAAATTTCATGCGCAGCACGCTGGTTGTCGCGCAGCTTGCGGGATCTTTGTTGTTGCTGGTCGTGGCGGGCCTGTTTGTGCGCAGCCTTGGCAAGGCGGAGAAGCTGTATCTGGGATTTGCGCCGGATCACGTAGTCGACGTTGCCGTGGATATTCACCAGATTGGCTACCAGGAAGCGCAAGGGAAAGAATTCTACCGCAGTGCCGAGGAGCGTATCCGGGCGTTGCCCGGCGTTGTCTCGGTAACTCAGGCCTTTGCCGTTCCGATGGGCCTCATCGGCGCTCAGGACCAGGTGATCACGGACGAGCATCCTCTCGAATCTGGACAAGTTGCTCCCAATGTGTTCGACAATTATGTCACGCCAAGCTACTTCGAGACGTTGCGCATCTCTCTAAAGCGTGGGCGCACCTTCACCGACGCCGACAACGAAAAGGCTCCGCACGTGGCGGTGATTAACGAGACCATGGCCAAGACGTTCTGGCCCAACGAGGATGCCCTCGGCCGAAGATTCAAAACTAAAGACAGCGATCACAAGTGGGCGGAGTTCGAAGTGATTGGAATCGTCCAGGACGGCAAGTACAAGGGAATCGTGGAAGATCCCATGCCATTCTTCTATAAATCCCTGGCGCAGGAGTACATGTCTTTGCGCAACATCCAGGTGCGCACTTCGTTGCCTCCCGAAAACCTGGAACTGCAGATTGCTTCGACGATCCGCGAACTTGCTCCAGGTCTTCCGGTCACAGTGACAACAATGGATGAGGAACTCCAAGGACTGAACGGCTATATGTTTTTCCGTTTGGGAGCGCAACTGAGCGGCACCATGGGCCTGCTGGGATTGGCCCTGGCGGTCGTGGGCGTCTACAGCGTCGTTTCCTACGCCGCTGCCCAGCGTACTCATGAGATCGGCATTCGCATGGCGCTGGGAGCTGAATCCAGGGACGTTCTGAAAATGGTGCTGTCCGGCAGCCTGGTCATGATCGCCATCGGCGTTGCCGTCGGATTGCTGATTTCGCTCGCCGGAGCCCGGGCAGTTGCCAGCCTGCTGGTGGGAGTCAGCCCAAGCGATCCAGCCACTTTCATCGGCGTGATGTTGCTGCTGCTGGGAGTCGCCCTGTTGGCGTGTTTGATCCCAGCATATCGCGCCACGCGCGTCGATCCCCTCGTCGCACTGCGCTACGAGTAAGAGGTGATGATGCAGACACTGTGGCAGGATCTGCGCTACTCCCTTCGTATGCTGGCGAAGTCCCCCGGCTTCACCGCCGTGGCAGTGCTTACATTGGCGCTCGGCATCGGCGCCAACACCGCCATCTTCAGCGTTGTGAATGCCATTCTCCTGCGCCCGCTTCCGTATCCCGAGGCCAATCGCGTGATGTTCCTCAGCGAAAGTTCCGAGCAGATTCCCGACATGAGCATTTCGATGGCGAACTTCAACGACTGGCGCGCTCAAAACAAAGTGTTCGAGAGCCTCGTCGCCCTTCAGCCCAACGATGTGGTATGGACCAACAAGGGTGGCGAAGCGGTGCGTTTGGGCTTGCGCCGCATCACTGCCGGTTTCACGCCGACCTTGCGTGTCCAGCCAATCCTCGGACGTACCCTGACTCCCGACGACGACAAGGTCGGAGCGCCGCGCGTCGTGATTCTCGGAGGAGGGTTTTGGGAACGCCAGTTCGCCCGCGATCCGAGTGTGCTTGGTAAGCAGATGGTTCTCGATGGAGAATCTTACACCATCGTCGGCGTTTTCCCGTCTCGCCTGCACGGTTCTCTGCGACCGGTCGATTTGTTCGCGTCCTTGTGGCGCCTGGAAGATCAACTGGGCGGGGAAATGAGACGCGACGAGCATCCCGGGATTTATGCCTACGGCCGACTGAAACCGGGCGTCACTCCGCAACAGGCGCTAACGGAAATGAAGAGCATTGCGGCGCGCCTGGACCAGCTTCATCCGGCTTCCAATGGGAACAACAGCGTAACGGTTCGGCCACTCCTCGATGCCATCGTTGAGGACGTTCGGCCGTCGTTGCTGGTGCTCGCAGCGGCTGTCGGCTTCGTTCTTCTGATTGCCTGCGCCAATATCGCTAACCTTCTTCTTACGCGAGCTACGGAGCGCTACCGTGAGTTAGCTGTCCGGATCGCTTTGGGTGCCGGACGTGGCCGGCTGATCCGTCAGATGTTGACGGAGGGCATTGTTCTTTCTGTTCTGGGCGGCACGTTTGGATTTCTCCTCTCCGTTTGGGTTACGGCAGCGCTTCTTCATGCCGTGCCCGCGGGGATCCCGCGTCTTGACGAAGTCTCCGTCGACAGCCGCGTTCTTTTGTTCACGCTGGTGCTCTCACTCGCCACCGGACTGTTCTTCGGGATTTTCCCCGCGCTACAAGCCTCCCAGGCCAATGTGAGCGATGCGCTGAAGGAAGGCGGGCGCACCGGAGGCGCCGGTCGCGGGCACCGTCGCCTGCGAGACGCGCTGGTCACCGCCGAGGTCGGAATTTCGCTGGTCCTTCTTGTGGGCGCAGGTTTGATGGGAAAGAGCTTGTACGAGGTCGTCCGCGCGGATGGTGGGATCGTTCCCGAAGGCGTCTTGACGGCGCGCTTTTCATTACCGGATGCTAGTTATAAGGATGACGCGAAGCGCCGAGCCTTCCTCAACCAGGTCACCATGAAATTGCGGACGATTCCCGGGGTGGAAGCCGTTGGAGTGAAAAACCCGCTGCTCGGCAATTCGCAGGAGGGATACGCGATTAATGGCCGGCCGCTTCCCGAACCCGGCCAATATCCATCCACCGACATCGGTCGCGTTACGCCAGATGCCATGCGCGCCTTGGGCATGCGCTTGTTAAGTGGCCGTTTTTTCACCGAACATGATGATGAAAACGCGGCGCATGTCTGCATCATCGATGAATCGTTCGCCAAAGTGAATTTCCCGGGTGAAAATCCTCTTGGGAAACAGATTTCCCTGGGCGGCCCTCCCGCCGCCGGTCAAAAGCGCGATTGGCTTAGCGTCGTTGGTATCGTCGCTCACGTAAAAAACTACGGCGTGGATCAACCTTCCCGTGTCGAAATGTATCTCCCGGAAGCACAGAACACATCGGGCAGCGGCACCATTCTGGTGCGGACCGCAGGAGACCCGGCAGTTCTTGCCAGTCCCGTCAAAGAGGCGGTTCATTCCTTTGCTCCGGATGTTCCGCTCTACAATGTGCGCCCGCTTGACGAGATCGTTTCTGAAAACAGCGCTTCTCGTAGGCTCGCTGTCGTTCTCATCAGCGCGTTTGCTGCGCTGGCCCTCACGCTCGCTGCTGTCGGAATTTACGGCCTGATGGCCTATATCGTCACGCAACGGAGTCACGAAATCGGCGTCAGGATGGCTATGGGCGCGGCTCCGGGCGCGGTCCGCAGCATGATCGTTGGCCAGGGACTGCGCCTCGCATTGGTGGGGATCATAGGCGGCCTCCTGTTCTCCTTTGCCATGACGCACTTCATCGCCAGTCTGTTGTTCCGTGTTAGCGCATTCGATAGCGGAACTTTTGTGGCCGGCGCAGCAATTCTGTCCATCATTGTTCTGGTTTCGACTTGGTTTCCGGCGCGCCGGGCGTCACGCGTGGATCCGATAATCGCGCTGCGTTACGAATAGGGGGTGGCGATGACAACTCTATTGCGAGACTTGCGATCTGCGGTCCGCTTCCTGCGCCAGAGCCCCGCATTCACGCTCGTCGCCGTCCTTACGCTCGCGCTGGGAATCGGCGCCAGCACCGCTACCTTCAGCGTGATCTACGGCGTTTTAATCCGCCCGCTGGCAGTTCCCGAAGCTCACCAAGTGGTTGAGTTGGTTCTGAAGTATCAAGGCGAGCTCAGCGAGGATGCATTCACGTATCCACAGTTCCGCTACCTGCAAGACCACAGCCAGTGGCCCGCGGCCATCGCTGCTTTCACCCATGTTGGCCTGAATCTTTCTTCAGACAACGGCACACAACGCGTGAGCGCTCTCCACGTTTCGTCGGGCTATTTTTCGGCGCTGGGAGCCCACCCGCTGTTGGGGCGCGATTTCAGCCGGGAAGAGGATGGCGATGCTTCTGCCCGCGTCGTCATTATTAGCCACACCCTCTGGGCGCAGCAATTTGGTAGCGACCCCGCAGTCTTGGGCAAGACGATTCATCTTAACGGCAGTGCCTACCGCGTGGTTGGCGTCATGCCCCCAGCGTCGGCCGATGTTCAGTTGGACCTCGTTCCTCCGGCCTTCGGCGATTTGCAGCGCGTTGATCTGTGGACCACGCTCGCACCGGTGGCAGAGTCGGTCGGCTCCGGCACAAATCTCGAAATCGTGGCACGGGTCAAGCCAGGCACTACGGTGCAACAAGCCGCTTCGCAACTCGGCACGTTGACCCCATCGTTTGAAAATGACCAGCTCGAAGGCGAGGGCCGCAAGCAAGTCCTCGGTCTCAGTTCCGTTCAAAATGTGCTCGCAGGTGACGTCAGCACTTATCTCTGGATCCTCCTGGGTGCCGTTTCCTTCGTTCTTCTCATCGCCTGTGCCAATATCTCCAATCTCTTGCTTGCCCGAGCTTCCGGCCGCACAAAAGAGGTGGCGTTGCGTTCCGCACTCGGCGCGGACCGCGGCACGCTCGTCCGCCAATTCCTTTCGGAGAGTTTGCTGCTCGCAGCCGCCGGCGGTGTCGCGGGACTGCTTGTCGCTCAAATCACCGCGGCGGCACTGGTGCGATTCGCCCCGGTCCAATTGCCGCGCGCCACACAGATTCGTGTGGATGGATGGGCGTTTCTGTTCGCGCTCGTCATCACCATCTTCGCTGGCGCGCTGGCCGGTATCATACCCGCTCTGCAGGCGTCAAAAACCGACGTCAGCACCATGCTGAAAGAAAACGCAGCTCAAAGCTCCGCTAGCCGTCGTGGCGGCCGGTTCCGCGAAGGGCTGGTAGTTTCGGAATTCGCTCTTTCCTTCATCCTGCTGATTGGAGCCGCCCTGCTCGGTCAATCGTTTCTGAATCTCCTGCAAGTGAATCCCGGGTTCCACACGAACGGTCTGCTTTCGGCAGAAATCTGGCTGACAGGTTCGCGGATTCATTCGACCGCCGAACTCACCTCTTTTTACAATGAACTGACGTCCCGTTTGAAACAGTTGCCAGGCGTACAGGGCGCAGCAATCGTCTCCTCCGGCCAGCCTTTGGAACGTGGCGGAAACGTCGGCGTGACGGTGAATGGCGCTCCTTCGGAATCGATGGATTTTCGCGTGATCACTCCGGAATACTTTCCAACATTGGGCGTGGCCATGCGAAGCGGACGCGCCTTCGCCGCTTACGATGGCGAAGGCTCTGAGCCCGTGGCGATTGTGAACGAGGCGTTCGTGCGCAAAGCCCTTAAAGGCCGCGACCCCTTCACCTCGACCGTAAAGTTACAGGGTGGCGATGCCCCTCGCCGTGTCGTGGGAGTTGTTGGCAACGTGAAGCCGTTTGTCGGCGACTCCGTGCCGCCTACGATCTTTCTTCCCAGCGCACAGACGAAGTTTAGTCTGATTCTTGGATACGACGTGTGGTTCCCCACACATGTTCTCGTACGAACAACCGGTGATCCGCTCGCTCTGGCCGCTACCGTCGACAAAACGATTCGCTCAAGCGATTCCAGCATTCCGGTCGGTCACCTCCTTTCCATGGAGCAGATCCTCTCTCGCTCGCTGGCCACGCAGCGCTTTATGATGACCGTCGTAGCAGTTTTTGCCGTGCTCGCATTGGCTCTTGCTTCCGTCGGTATCTATGGCCTGATTGCGTTTTCTGTCTCCCAGCGGACTCACGAGTTGGGAATCCGCATGGCTCTCGGTGCGGACGCCACCTCTGTTCTCGGCATGGTTTTGCGCGAAGGAACGCGCCTGGCCGCGCTTGGCACCGCGATCGGCATTGCGGGAGCCTTCGCCGTTGGCAGAGCCATCGCCAGCGCTCTCTTCGGGGTGCAATCCGGCGATTGGCGCATTATGGCTGGTGCTTCGATTTGTCTGTTGGTTGTCGCGTTCCTCGCTTGCTTCCTGCCGGCGCGGCGTGCGACAAAGGTCGATCCCATGGTCGCGCTGAGGTACGAATAGGCTTGCTCACTCCCCGCGCGCATGATCGACAGCAGCCAAGCAAGACAGGGAAGCTCTCTCTAAACCCAGCCTGCCTCTATGGAAAGCACGGTAAAATATCCACAAACCTCCGATCTCTATGAAAATTGACACCGCACATCGCCATCGCATCCTTTTGGCCGACGACCAGCAAGACATTCGCGAATCCCTGCGTTTGCTCCTGAAGAACGAGGGATACGAAACTTACGCTGCCGCGTCGCCCTCGGAAGCCCTTGTAGCCATCGAAGCGCGGGAATTCGACGCCGTTCTGATGGACTTGAACTACACGCGCGACACCACGTCGGGCAGGGAAGGGTTGGATCTCCTCACCGCTATCCAGAAAGTGGACAGCACGCTTCCCGTCATCGTGATGACGGCCTGGAGCAGCCTGGAACTGGCCGTAGAAGCGATGCGTCTGGGTGCTCGCGATTTTCTTCAGAAGCCCTGGGAGAACGCCCGCCTCCTGAGTATTCTGCGGACGCAGATCGATCTGCGCCAGGCCTTGCGCCGCGCCACGCGCCTGGAGGCGGAGAATCGCCTGCTGAGTGTCGAATCTCGCCCCACACTCATTGCTGAGTCGGAATCTATGCAGCCGGTTCTGAATCTCATCGCCCGCATCGGACCTTCCGATGCCAACGTTCTGATCACCGGGGAACACGGCACAGGCAAGGAAGTGGTTGCGCGGACCCTTCACGCGCTGTCGGAGCGTGCCAACCGCCCCATGGTCACCGTGAATGCCGGCGGCTTGTCGGAGGGCGTGTTTGAGAGCGAACTGTTCGGCCACATGAAGGGCGCGTTCACCGATGCGCGCACGGATCGCATCGGACGCTTTGAATTTGCCGATGGCGGCACTCTGTTCCTGGATGAAATTGCCAACGTGCCGCTCAATCTCCAATCCAAGCTGCTGCGCGTTTTGGAAACCGGGGAGTTCGAGCGGGTGGGCTCGTCGCATACTCGCCGCGTAAACGTCCGCGTGCTCGCTGCCACCAACGTGGACGTGGGCGCCGAGGTTGCTGCCGGCCGTTTTCGCGAAGATCTGCTGTTTCGGTTGAACACCATCGAAATTCGGCTGCCGAACTTGCGCGACCGCCTGCGCGATATCGAGCTGCTCGCTCATCATTTCTTGCGCGTATATACCGAACGCTACCGCAAGAAGATCTCCGGCTTCGATCCTGCGGCTGTGCAATCTCTTCGCGAGCACCTGTGGCCCGGAAACGTGCGGGAACTGGATCACGCCATCGAACGCGCGGTCCTGCTTTCGGCCGGCCCGCTGATTCGCAGCGTCGATCTGGGTTTGCGTGCTGCCCCTCCCAGCGGAATTCCGCGACTGGAGGAAATGAATCTCGAAGAAGTTGAAAAACATCTGATCCAGCGTATGCTGGCCAGGCACGGCGGTAACGTCAGCCAGGCTGCCAACGCTCTCGGTCTAAGTAGGAGCGCGCTCTACCGCCGGCTCGAAAAATTCGGTTTGGAATGAAACCGCTTACTTATGAACGGCGAATTCAGCTTCTAGCGATTGCAACGGGACTTCCAGGCACCTTGGCCGCGCTGGGCCTGCTGTGGTTTGGCCCGTACACCTCGCAAACTGCGTGGACACTCACAATCCTCATTTTTGGCTTGTGGCTGGGCTTCGCCATCTCCCTGCAGCACCGCGTCATCTTTTCTCTGCAGACACTCTCCAATTTGCTCGCCGCTATGCGCGAAGAAGATTTCTCACTGCGGGGGCGTGGTGCTCGCATGGACGACGCCATGGGGGAAGTGATGATCGAGGTCAACACCCTCAGCGAGACTTTGCGCGAGCAGCGCCTTGGCGCCCTGGAGGCGACCGCGCTGTTGCGAACGGTCATGGAGGAAATCGATGTGGCGGTGTTCACGTTCAACAGCCACGACGAATTGAAGCTCGTCAACCGCGCCGGTGAACGCCTCCTGTCCCGTCCCGCGGAGCGCTCCCTCGGCCTTTCCGCCTCTGACCTCGGCCTGGCCGTGTGTCTGGACGGAGAGCCTGCCCGCACCATGGAGCTAAGTTTTCCCGGCGGCACGGGACGATGGGGAATGCGCCGCGGCTCGTTCCACCAGGGCGGTTCGCCTCATCATCTTGTTGTCCTGACCGACTTGAGCCGCGCCCTTCGCGAAGAGGAACGCCAGGCCTGGCAACGCCTGATCCGCGTACTGGGGCACGAACTGAACAATTCCTTGGCTCCCATCCAGTCGGTTGCGCAGAGTCTGGAAACCGGCTTGCAACGTGCCGAAAGTTCGCGTGATAAGGACACCAGTGAGGAAGGCTCGATATTTGTTGATCTGCGTCAGGGGTTGGGTATCATTCGCTCGCGCACCGAGGCTTTAGGACGATTCATGTCGGCGTACACGCAACTGGCTCGCTTGCCGCAGCCGTCGCTGGCTTCCGTTGAGTTTGGTGAACTGGTTCGGCGCGTAGCCGCCTTGGAACGCCGGGTCACCGTGGAGCTGGGCGGCGGACCGGCAGCGACCATGCAGGCCGATCGCGATCAACTCGAACAACTCCTGATTAACCTGATCCGCAACGCCGCGGATGCTGCTTCAGAGACCAAGGGCAAAGTGCGCATCGAGTGGTATCGCTCTGCGGCGCATCTGGAGCTTCAAATCCTTGATGAAGGGCCGGGACTCTCCAATACCACCAATCTCTTCGTTCCGTTTTTCACCACCAAACCCGGCGGCTCAGGTATTGGACTCGTGCTCAGCCGGCAGATTGCCGAAGCTCACGGCGGTTCTTTGACGCTGGAGAATAGAACCGACCGCCGCGGTTGCCGAGCCCGCCTTGTACTCCCCGTCTAGTGCACCACCGGTATCCGATTTACCGAAAGTAAGATGAATTCTCCCGTGGAATGCTTGCCACCTCTGCTAGACTGGCTGGCGCAGTGTCGATTGAGCAAAAAATTAGTTCGTTCGAATCCACCGGGAGCCGCCCAATGCCTCGTTTCCGTCTAAGAATTCTGTTCTGCGTATTGGCTGTTTCCTCGTCGACGTTTGCAACGCTTGCCCCTAGCGCACGGGCTCAAGCGTCTCATCCCAGTGAAACCATCGAAATCGACGCCAGTGCTCCCTCCCATCCGTTTCCGCATTTCTGGGAACAGATGTTTGGCTCCGGCCGCGCCATCTTGAGTCTCAGGGAAAGCTACCGCACCGATCTCCGCGAGACAAAGCGCATCACCGATTTCGCGTATGTGCGCTTCCACGCTATCTTTCACGATGAAGTTGGGGTGTACGATGAAGACGCCGACGGTCACCCTATCTACAATTTTTCCTACGTGGACCAGATTTACGATGGACTGCTCGCCAATGGCGTGAAACCGTTCGTCGAGCTGAGTTTCATGCCGAAGAAACTCGCTTCGAATCCCAACGCTCTTCATGCCTTCTGGTATAAACAAAACGTTGCCCCGCCGAAGGATTGGGCCAAATGGGACGCTCTCATGGAACAATTCGCGCGGCATCTTGTGGACCGCTACGGCGAAGAAGAAGTCGCGAAATGGTATTTCGAGGTGTGGAACGAACCCAACCTCGACTTCTGGGCGGGCGATCCCAAAGAGGTCACCTACTTTCAGCTTTATGACCACACCGTGCGCGCGTTGAAAAGGGTAACCGGCAAGCTGCGCGTTGGCGGGCCATCCACCGCGCAAGCGGCTTGGGTGGATCGCATGATCGCTCACGCCACCGCAGAAAATGTTCCGCTCGATTTCGTGTCCACTCACGTCTACGGCAACGATTCCTCCAAAGATGTATTCGGCACCAACGAAAGTATTCCCCGCGATCGCATGGTCTGTCGCGCGGTCAAGAAAGTCCATGACCAGATCCAAGCTTCCGCGCGGCCGGGACTTCCGCTCATCTGGAGCGAATTCAACGCCAGCTACGCCAGCGAACCTGCCGTGACCGACACAGCCTACATGGGTCCGTGGATGGCGGATACCATTCGCCAGTGCGACGGCCTCGTGAACATCATGAGTTACTGGACCTTTTCCGATGTCTTCGAGGAACAGGGTGTTGTGAAGCAGCCCTTCTTCGGCGGATTCGGCCTGTTTGCCGCCGGAAGCATCCCGAAGCCGGCGTTCAACGCCTTCGCCCTTCTTCACCGCCTGGGTGACGCGCGCCTGGACGCCCACGGAGACTCCGTACTCGTGACGCGCAAGCCGAACGGCTCATTGATTGTGGCTGTCTGGAATATCTTCCCTCCGGAGGAGAGTGGCTCGGCGAAGGATTTCCTGCTGGATTTCAGCAACATCAAAGGTAAGCGGGTCGCGACAATTACGATCATCGACCGCGACCACGGCTCGCCGCTGCCCACCTATCAAAAGATGGGCCGCCCGCCATACCCCACCCCGGCGCAACTCCAGGAACTTCGCAAAGCCGCCGCGCTTCCAGCTTCTTTGAGTCGCCCACTCAAGAACGGAACGCTACCTGTAACGCTGGAGCCACAGGGGCTTGCGCTGATCGAGCTGAAATAATGAAGTAGCTACCGTACTTGCCGGCCTTGGTCCTCGAGATAGAATGGTATCAGCCCCCAAGGCCGCATGACCCTCGTTTCGGGTTGCAATGGGTCACTGCGTGGTGCAGTAGCTTTATAGATAAACAAGGGGAGGGTCATGGCTCACGATAAGTCAGACTTGATCACGGTGACAGGGGCGGGTGGATTTATTGGCGGGGCAATGGTGTCGCATCTTCGCCGCACCGGTCACAAGCGCCTTCGCGCGATCGACATCAAATCGCAGGACGAGTGGTACCAGCGGTTCGACGACGTCGAGAACCACTCCCTCGATCTCAACCTCATTCAGAATTGTGAGTTTGCCGCCAAGGGCGCTGCGGCCATCTACAATTTCGCGGCGAACATGGGAGGCATGGGCTTCATCGAGCGCAACAAAGCCCTTTGCATGCTATCTGTCCTGATCAATACCCACATGTTACAGGCCGCGCAGAAATTCGGCGTTCGGCGCTATTTTTATTCCTCGTCCGCGTGCGTCTACAATGCCGACAAGCAGAAAACCTTTGAAGCTCCCTCGCTGAAAGAGGAAGATGCCTATCCCGCCCTGGCCGAGGACGGTTATGGCTGGGAAAAACTCTTTTCCGAACGCATGTGCCGGCATTTCCGTGAAGACTACGGCCTGACCACACGCGTGGCGCGATTCCACAACGTCTACGGCCCCTGGGGCACCTGGTACGGCGGTCGCGAGAAAGCTCCTGCGGCCATCTGCCGCAAAGTGATCCAAGCAAGAATTTCCGGCAAGCACGAAATCGCAATCTGGGGGAGCGGCACGCAGACCCGGAGTTTCATGTACATCGATGATTGCATCAAGGGAGTCAATCTCATCATGGACTCGGACATTTTGGAGCCCATCAATCTGGGCTCAAGCGAGGCGGTGACCATCAATCAACTGGTGGACATGGCCGAAGAGATCGCTGGAATCAAGCTCAAACGGACATACGACCTCAGCGCTCCGAAAGGGGTGAATGGCCGCAACAGCGACAACGCCCTGATCCAGAAATACCTCCACTGGGAGCCGAGCACGCCACTGCGCGTCGGGCTGGAACACACCTACAAGTGGATTTATGACCAGTATTTGGCTCGCGAACGCGGGGATGCGGGAGTCGTTCGCGAATCGGCGGCAGCTTCGGGGTAGCCCGCATACAAAAGGACCACCGCGGCGCTATTTCTTGATCGGGCGTCGATTAGTCGGTGTGCAGTTCGTCCAGCAGGCGGCCCTTCACAACCCAGCAGGCGGATGTTCGTGGCCAGCAGAACCGTTGGCATGAGTGGAGCAACTCAGGCAGGGATCGTAAGCCCGCACGACTGCCGACACACGGTTGAGCAGACTTGTTGCACGCTTTTGCCAATCATCAGATTGTTGTGGCCCGTCGCCATAATCAGGTTCGCCCACGTTATCGCGCCGTTTTCATTGCTTTGTAGTGATGTATCAGCGTTCCTCACCAACCACAGGGCGCACGCTGAATTTTACCACGCGTTACCGCCAGCAAACCGGGCTTGAGCCGACCGTGGCCGCGGCGGTTCGCATCACCGGACCAAATCGTGCCAGGGTGCGCGATTACCTGACCTCCGGGGCCACCTATTCTGGACTGGGTGGCGCGGTTTCTTTTGACAAGGCGGCAATTCTCAAGGCGAATACGTTCTACAAGTCCCCGCCGATCCTTCCATTCGGGCAGCGTTTTAGCCGCGAGCCTCCACCTTGCGCCGCATCTGCAAACTCGCCAAGAAGCCGTCGTGCTCCACCGCGCGACGCGCAAACTCTCTATTGAATCGACTCAACATTGCGTGCAAACTCGGATGTCAACGCAAAGTCGGCATTTCATCCGGCCGCAAACCACGTTTAGCTGCAAGGGATGTTGATTCCTGCAGGGGTGGATCAGCATGGCAGAATTGGCGCTGAAGGGTGGTAAGAAAGCCAGGCACAAACCGTTTCCGTTATGGCCCCAGTTTGACGATCGAGAACGCAAAGCCCTCGAGGAAGTACTACAGAGCCGGGTCTGGTGGCGGACCCCCGGAACGAAAACACTGGAGTTCGAAAAGGAGTTCGCGCGTTTTCACGGCGCCAAGCACGGAATTGCCGTCAGCAACGGAACGGCTGCCCTTGAGGTAACCATGTCGGCGCTCGGCATCGGCCCGGGCGACGAAGTCATCATTCCTGATTTCACCTTTGTCGCCACCGCCAGTGCTGTCCTCTATGCCAGCGCTCTACCGGTTATGGTGGATGTCTCTCCCGAAACGTGCTGCCTGGATCCGCAGCTCGCAGAAGCCGCCGTGACTCCCAAAACAAAAGCCATCATCGCGGTTCATATGGGCGGAAATCCTGCGGATCTTGACGCTCTGGGCGCCCTGGCAAAGCGGAAAGGCATCTCTTTAGTCGAAGACAGTGCGCATGCCCATGGATCCGAATGGAATGGCCGGCGCATTGGCACGTTTGGCGCCGCCGGTACTTTCAGTTTTCAATCAAGCAAGCTCATGACCGCGGGGGAGGGTGGCATTATCATCAGCAATGATGATGCCTTCGAGCGCCTGGCGCGCAGCGTTCACGATTGCGGTCGCATGCCGGGCGAGTGGTTCTACAGCCACTACATCAATGGCTCGAATTATCGCCTCAGCGAATGGCAGGGCGCTATCCTTAGCGCACAGTTGACGCGCCTCGATGCACAGACTCTTCGGCGACACCAGAACGCTCGCCTGCTCGACAATTTACTCTCCAAAATCCCCGGCATTACTCCACAGAGACTCAGCGCGCGCTGCACTCGCAATGGGCAATACGCCTATATCTTTCATGTCGATTCAAAACAGTTCGCCGGCGTTTCCGTTGAACGCCTGATTCAGGCCATGATTGCGGAGGGCATTCCGAACCAGGCCAGTTATCCGCCAGTCCATCTCCTGGATGTTTTTCAGAATGGCGAATATCGTAAGCGGCTTTGTGGCTCCCAGGCAACGGAACACCATGCATTTCTCCAGGCAAACTACCAAGCCACGCACCGCGCCGCTTGGGAAACCATCTGGATCCCCCAGCCGGCCTTGCTGGGCGACGAGGAAGACATGCAGGAAATTGCTGCCGCGTTCGGCAAGATCCAAAAATATGCGAAAGAACTGCGGTGACCCGCTTTCGTCCCGTCGCGGTCTGTAGGCCCACACTTTCGAATATCTTCTTTTTGTTTCCTTGTATTTCCTTTATACTTCACCCGGGTGCGCGGGAGCCGTAGTCGTCTTTGCGTCCTCGCTTTGCCAGGGATACCTCCGGGAGGAGCCGCCTTCTTGTGTTTCCCAATCAAATTGTGAGCCGTTCAAATGTCCTTTGTGTTCTGCCTTTCGCCGCCTTGCTCGTCAGCCTGGCTGCGTGCAAGCCAGCCTCTAACGATCAAGGCGCCAAGGATCAGGCCCCTAAGGATCAGGCCATCACCTATACCGCGGACCCCAACGCCAGCAAGCGCATGACCTTGCTCCTCAAGGATTTCGCTCCCAAGTCCATGCTCCACGCTGCGGTCCACGACGTTCCTCGCGCTAAATTCCCCGTCATCGACGTTCATAACCACGTGAATGATGCCGTCGGCATCAACGGAGCGGAAATCCCGCCCGCCGAAGTCATTCGCCGTATGGACGCCGCGAATGTCCAGAAGATCGTGATTCTCACTGGGCTGTGGGGAGACAAGCTGCAGACGGTAATCGACAAGATGGTCAAGCCCTATCCCGATCGTTTCATGGTCTTCACCCAGATCGATTACAGCAAAATCGATGATCGCAACTTTGCCGCGGAATCTGTCGCCCAGCTCGACGACGCCGTTCGTCGCGGCGCTCGTGGTGTGAAGGTGCTGAAGGATCTCGGCCTGGGCGTCAAAGACAAATCAGGGAAGTTCATCCCCGTGGATGATCCGCGCCTCGATCCCATCTGGGAAGAATGCGGCAAGCTTGGAATTCCTGTAGCCATCCACACCACGGACCCGGAGGCGTTCTTCACTCCCATCGACAACCACAACGAGCGCTACGAAGAACTGAATGCGAATCCGACTTGGAGCTTCTACGGCCCGCAGTTCCCCAGCAAAGACACTTTGCTCGTGCAGCGCAACCACGTGTTTGAAAAGCATCCGCAAACCAAATTCATTGCCCTGCACGTTGCCAATTGGCCGGAAAACCTCGACGTGGTCTCCTCCTGGCTCGACAAATACCCCAACATGGTTGTGGAATTTGGCGCGCGCCAGGCTGAACTGGGCCGTCAGCCTCGCCGTGCTCTCAAATTCTTCCGCGATTACCAGGATCGCATCCTCTTCGGCACCGATAGCGAGCCCGAAAATGCCATGTACGCGAACTATTTCCGTTGGCTCGAAACGCCCGACGAGTATTTCCCCTATTGGGGCTATCCCGGGCAAGGCCGCTGGGAAATCTACGGATTAGAGCTGCCGGACAGCATTCTCGAAAAGGTTTACAACAAAAACGCCACTAAACTCTTTGCCCAGTTCAAGGGAGCCCCCGCTAATGCGAAGTGAGCGTCGGTCATCGACTCATGTCCATCGCCTTTTTCGCTTGCTCCCGTCGGCATTCGTCGCTGTACTCGTGTCGTTCGCCGGGCTGTTTCTTGTGAATGTTGCTGGTTGCCAGAAAGGCGCGCAGCCAAGCTCCTCTCAAACTCCCCCCGCAAAATCCGCCATCGCTGTACGCATCTCGGCGGCTGCCATCGCCATTCATACCGCGGCAGCCGATTTTGAGCTCCTGCCAAACGGGGCCACTACTGCATCCCTGGGGCAAGGCCAGTCAAAACTCTCACTGGATACTGATTCGCCGGATTCGGCGCAATCCATTTCGATCTCCGGAAAAGAAGTTCCCGGCGTGAGTCTGGATTTGGCAAATGCTGAAGTGAAGGACGCTACCGGCAAGCTGGGAACTCTCGGCAAGCAAATCAATGTCTCCGGCAAAATTTCCGGAACCGACCTGGAAGAAACGGCCACTCTCGAGGTTTATGATTCTTTCCCCAACCTAGCCCTGCTTTCGATTCGGCTCCGCAACGCCGGCACGTCGGATGTCAAAATCGATTCCGTTAACATGCAACGCCACAGTTTTGCCACTCCAGCAAGCTCCGCGCCGTCGACTCCCCTCTGGACGTTTCAAGGCTCCAGCCTGAAGTGGGGCAAAGACGAAATCTTCCTGGTCCCCGCGAAGTTCTCTCAGGAAAATCCCTTCGGCGCCCCCGTAGCAACGAAGGACGATCTTGGCAGCGCCGGCGGAGGAGTTCCGGTCGTAGCCTTTTGGAGCAAAAACGTTGGCGAAGCCATTGGCCACATCGAAACTCTGCCTCTCGTCCTTTCTCTTCCGGTGCAGACTGCTCCGGACGGCCGCGTCCATGCCAGCGTTCGAGTCCCCGCAAACACCACTCTGAAGCCCGGCGAAGTTTTCTCCACTCCGCGCACGTTCCTCACCGTTTATTCCGGTGATTACTACGAACCCCTCAGCCTGTGGTCCAGCGTCATTGACAAAGAAGGCCTGCCCAAGCCCGCCAACAACGACGAGAACTACGCGGTCAGCTGGTGCGGTTGGGGCTACGAATTCGGCGTCACCGCAAAACAAATGCTCGACACCATTCCCAAACTGAAAGAACTGGGCATTCACTGGGCCACGCTCGACGACGGCTGGTTCAACAACTATGGCGATTGGCAACCGCGCGAGCCCGTGTTTGCCGGCGACGCCATCCCCGACATGGTGCGCAAGTTTCACGAGCAGGGAATTAAGGTTCAGCTCTGGTGGCTGCCGCTGGCCGTAGAAGATGGCCACTTCGCTTACGGCGGCCGCAACTATGTCGTCTCCGACGTCGTGAAGCAGCATCCTGACTGGCTGATTCTCGATCAGCACGGCAAGCCCGCACGTATGGCTCGCAACCTGGCCACTCTCTGCCCCGCTCTTCCTGAAGTGCAGGCTTACTACAAACAGTTGACCGAACGCTTCATCCGCGATTGGGGCTTCGATGGCCACAAGCTCGATAATATTTACGCCACGCCGCTCTGCTACAATCCCAACCATCACCACGAATCGCCCACCGATTCGGTCTATGCGATGGGTGACGTCTACCGCACAATCTTCGAAACAACGCGCGCGCTCAAGCCCGACAGCGTCACGCAGAGTTGTCCTTGCGGCACGCCTCCGAGCCTTGCCTGGCTGCGCTTCATGGATCAAGCCGTCACCGCCGATCCCGTCGGCTCCATCCAGGTCCGTCGTCGCGTCAAAATGTACAAAGCGCTGCTCGGGCCTCACGCGGCGGTCTATGGCGATCACGTCGAACTCACCCGCGTCAGCAATACCTTCACGGACAATGAACTGGACGAGGGCGAGGACTTCGCTTCCACTCTTGGCACCGGTGGCGTGCTTGGCACAAAATTCACTTGGCCCGATTACGGCCCGAAATTCAAAACGGTTTATCTGAATCAGGAAAAGGAAGCGCACTGGAAGAAATGGATCTCGCTGTACAACCAGAAAATGCTTTCCAAAGGGGCGTTCAAGAATTTATACGTCTACGGTTTTGATTCACCGGAGGCTTACGCCATTGAAAAAGATGGCCACCTCTACTACGCCTTCTACTCTCCCGCTGCGCCTGCCACGGCAAAGAACAAACAGCCCGCACCCCAACCGTGGAGCGGCGAAATCGAGCTTCGGGGCCTCGACGCAAGGTCCTATCACGTCATCAACTATGAGGATCAAAAAGATCTGGGAACCGTTGCTGGACCTGTCGCCAAGTTGAAGGTGGACTTCGCGGATCACCTGCTTTTGGAAGCGACGCCCGCGACGCAAAAACCGTAAGCCTGTCTATCGAGGACCGGTTGGTACGGTCCTTTGCGAAGGCCTGATCCATGGCGCGTTCTTGCGGATGAACTCTTCCCGGTGCCTCGCGTCACGAAACGCTTCCGTGCCGCCCGCGCGTGTCACGGAGAGCGCCCCAGCGACATTGCCAAACTTCAAGCAGTCTTCCACTTTCGCTCTGCGGATAAATTGGTGGACGAACCCCGCATCGAAACTATCTCCCGCCCCTACCGGGTCAACCATGTCGACTACCGGCGGAAATCCAGTGTGCTTTTCTTTTCCGGTGCGTACCATGGCGCCCTGCGAGCCACGTTTCACAACCACTACCGGCACCTTCTGCGCCAAAATCTCCGCGGCGCGCTCCAGATCTTCTACCTGGGCCAGTTTGCAAGCCTCTCTCTCGTTCGGCAGCAAAATGTCCACATACTTGAACAGCAGTTGAATATCTCCAGACCACCGGTTATCGGGATCGTCGTTGGTATCCAGAGAGGTCGTTAGTCCCGATTCCTTGGCCTTGCGAAAAATGTCCAGCAGTTGCGCCCTCAGCCCTTTGTGTAGAAAATAGGACGACACGTGCAGGTGCTTGGCGTCGAACACATAGCCGAGATCCAATTCCCGCATGCTCATCTCGTACATCGTCCCGGGGTACGTCAGGATGTAGCGCTGCTTGCGTTGCGGCAGCAGCACCGTCAATCCGGTTGTTTTCCCCTTTAATCGTCGCACGCGCGACAAGTCGACACCTCCTTCGCCGAGCCTTTGCAGGCAGATCTCTCCAAACGGGTCGCTCCCAATGCACGAACTGAAGCTCACCTTGTTGCCCAGCAATGCCAGATTGTGCGCGAAAATCGCCGATGAGCTGCCCAGCGTGATGCTCAAGTCCTTGGCAAGGTGCTCGTGCTCCAAAGTGAGCTCCGGCGGTAAGCCGTAAAGGATCAAATCCAGGTTCAATTCGCCAATTACGCTGACGTCAAACGTAGCCACTGTGTTTCCCCTCTTACTCCAGCATCACAACGCGGGTCAAGTTCTTCGGGCAGTCCGGATTCAAGCCCTTCTGTGTTCCGGTGAAAAATCCGAGCAGTTGGCAGGGAACCACGAAACCTGCCAGAAGCGCCAACTCATTTCCCGCGAAGTTGTATTCCACAAGCAGGTCGCTCGCCCATCGCAGTTTGTCCGTTGCGCGATTGCAGATGGCCATCGTCACGCCACCCATTTCTTTCATTTCGCCCAGCACTTCCGCCTCGGTTTCCTGCGTCGCATCACCCAGGAAAAATGTCAGGCAAGTCTCCGGGGTCACGATTGCTTTCGGGCCATGGCGAAACTCCAGCGTGTGAAAGAACTGGCTGTACGAGCACGACATCTCCATCACTTTCAGCGCCGCTTCTCGTGCCAGCCCGTAGCATGCTCCCTGCCCCAGGAAGACATAGTCTGCAAATGAGCGCGTGCTGACGAATTCTTGCATCTGCTGGCTGATCGACGGGATGCGCGGCGCAAATTCCTCCGCCATCTTCCACAAATCGGCAATGAATGCCGCATTCTTAATTTGCCGCGCTGCCAGGTACTGCAGGGCGATCAGCATGCTGGTGAACGAACGGGTCATGACCATGCTCTGCTCATCCGCGCTCGCCAGCACGATGGTAATGTCGCACTCTTTTTGCAGCTCGCTGTTTTCGGCGCAGGTGATCCCGATCGTCGGCACCTTCAAATCCTTGCGCAAAGCCGTCGCTGCGCGCACCGCTTCCGACGTTTTTCCCGAACGCGAAATAACCACCGCTTGAAGGTCCGCCCCTTCCGCCTGAACAATCTTCGAAAATAGCAGCACCTCCGATCCCGGCAGCGCGCGCGCCGGCTGCCCGGTCAACAAAGTCCACGAGTACGCCGCCGATTCCGCCAGGTAGTAGCTCGTGCCACAGCCCACGAAGATCCATTCGCGGCGCTTGTGTCCCTGCGCCAGAATCGAATCAATCACCGTGCTGGCGCTCAACTCCTCGAGCACTTGCTGCCACACGGTGCCCTCGGAGAGGATTTCCTTCCAGGTATGAGATTGCGCAGAGGAGCTGAAGTTATTTGTCATGATCTTCTTTCCCGAACACCTTCCTGCCTTGTCGCAGACCTAAACAAGCCGCACTTCCACATCGGCATCTTTAAGCGCCTTCCAATCGTTCCTCGGAATGTTCTTGTCGGTAATGGTTTCATGCACGGCCGACGTTGGCATAATCAGCGACAAACTGCGCTGGCCAAATTTGCTCGAGTCGCACACCACCACCGTTCGTCTCGCCGATTCTGCCATTGCCCGATTCACTCGCGCCTCCAGCAGATTCGGCGTAGTCAGTCCGTAGCGCACATCAAATCCATCCACGGCCAGAAACAATAAATCGGCATTCACTTTTCGTAAAGTTTCTTCCGCCAGCGGCCCGACCACCGAAAAAGAGTTCTTGCGCAGCACCCCGCCGGTCAAAATCACCTCCACCGGCGAGTCCGCCAGTTCCGCCGCAATATTTGTCGCGTTGGTGATAATCGTCAAGCTCTTGAACGCGCGGCACGCCCTGGCGATCGCCATCGTGGTGGTGCCGGAATCCAGGATGATCACCTGCCCCTGCCGGATCATCTGCGCCGCAGCCGCCGCGATGCGCATCTTTTCCGGCCGGTGCATCCGCTCCTTCTCGCCCAGCGTGCGATCCTTCAGTGCCCCAATCTTCAGTGGCAGTGCGCCTCCATGCGTCCTGTCCAGTTGGCCGTCGTGGTGCAGTGACTCCAGATCTTTGCGAATGGTGATCAGCGAGGTGCGAAACCGCTTCGCCAGGTCCTTCACCAACACCCGCCCGTCGGAGTGCAGCAGTTCCAATATCTCTCGCCGCCGTTCTTCGCTCAGCATCGAAACGCTCATCTCCCGCAATTCTGCAAACGTCAACGCCCTTGGCACCTTATCATGGGCAAGCCGCTTTCATTCCACACGCGTAGGCGTAGTTGTCGATGACTTCCAGAATCCAGCTGTGAATGAGTTTCACCGGATCATTCAACAGTTTCTCAGCCCGGATCTCTTCCCACTGTTTCGGCAAATATTGGCTCAACAACGAAAGTGGTGCGGGATACTCTGCCAGATTTCCGAGGAGCCTCTGAAGGGCTTGCTGAACGGCCGGTTGCGGCCAGTAATACCGCGAGCGGTCGCTATAGCTGTATTTCCTCGCAAAATGCAACGCCGCTCCATCCCCATGGTAATAACTTTTCCAGTGACTGGGGTCCGCGACCATCGCATGATCAAGCGCCTCGCGCACCCCCGAGCGTGTAATCCCTTTCCGCCCGCCGAGCCATTCCTCTTCGACCATGGCCAAAGCAAACACGGCTTCGCGAAATGCAAATGTAAACCAAGGCCCCACCTTCAGGATCGCGAAGTGGTCCTTGACCATTTCACGCAGCCCTTCGGCCGATTGATAGTCCGTCGAGTGCGCCTCGAAAACACCCTGCCAGTTCTTTTCGCCAAATGCCGCCAGACCTGCCGCTTTCTCGTGATCGTAGGCGAACACGCTGCTGTCGCCAAACTCCACGCCGGGCTGCACAACCACTGCCACCACCCGTTCCCACGCTTTTTCCAGGTTCATCGCCCGGAACGCATCTTGCGCCGTCCGCAGCGTTCGCGCCAGGTCCTGCGGCCGCGTTGTCTCCGGCGCCGCAGTATCCAATTGCTCGCCTCCGGGAATAGGGACCTCCGTCCCGATCACATACAATGGCGCAGGTGAATCACGCTGCATTTCACGGTGTGCCTCTTCAGCCACGGCGCACAATTCCGCGGCGCGCGTGCTGACGATTTCATCCGCCAGCGATTTGTTCTTCTCCACCGGATCTCCGGCCAGATGCATACTCGCATCCAGGTGAATCTTCGAATAGCCCGCGCGCACGCAATCGCGCACCAACTCACGCGCCTTCGCCATCGCCTTCTCCGGCGATTCAGCTCGCCATACATGCGGGCCGAGATGGTCGCCACCCAGCACGATTCGCTCGGCGGGAAAATTCATCTGCACTGCAACTTGGCGCACAAACGTCGCAAAACTCGCGGGATTCTGGCCCGTATACCCGCCAAACTGATTCACCTGATTTGAACTCGACTCAATCAGCAGCAGCACATTGTCCCGCAACGCCTGCAACATTCCCGCTTCCAGCACATAGCGATTTGGCGAACAGATGGAATACACACCAACCGCTTGCCCATGCCGGTTCTCTTTTAGCGTCCGAGAGAGCTGCTGCGTCGCGTTGGTGTTGTCCGTCCCAGGTTTAGCCTGCATGGCAGTCGTCCACTGTGTCAGCGCTTCTCCGAGTGCGTTTCTTCATCCAGAATCACGGTTGGGCCCGTTGCTTCACGTTCTCTATGTTTCCGCACTCCCTCGCTATGCAACCAATCTTCCAGTGCCGTCAGGCCGTGTTCGACAAAAACCGCAACGCCGTCTTTCCCGTGGCCCGTCCGCAAAGCACTCCGGAGAAATTAACCCCGGCTTCGGCGGCCAGTTCCAGCGCATACTGGAACGCCTCGTTGCGCACTCCCTGCGACAAGTAAATAAATGGCACGCGCGCATCTTCTGCCGCTGATAGTAGTCCATCACCTATTCTCGAGTGTAGAGAATTTCTTTTCCAGCCGCGGCGAACCCGCCACGAAAGCCATGTTCACCGGCACTCCCACCTTCAGAACATCCACTCGGTCCCCGCCACCCTGGCTTCGGCTTCAGCAACTTCAGAAAGAAATCCACTGCTTCCTGCTTTCGCTCCCATCGTTTCACGAATTCATGCTTCACATCGTTGATTTCAGCGGACTGGACAGCACAGCTTCACGCTATCCGCCTTCACCGGAGCGTCCACCCTCCAGTAATCGCGGCATGCGCCCCTGCACTTGCTTGTCGTAACCGGTCTGCTCGTAGGCCAGCAGCAGTCCCGCGGATTTTGCTCTTTGCTTCGCCGCAGGCCGCCCCTATTCCGGGTCCAGCAGGATCGCGCTTGCATGCGGCGTCAGGATGCGGCTCACCGCTTCTTTGAATGTCACCAGCATCTCAGCTGGCACACTCCACCCCCATTGCTTTGGCGAACAAGCTCCGCATCGCGCCGCGTTGAATCCAGCGCTGCGATCACTCCTCGTGAGTCTGCGACCGCTTCCAGTCCTTTCCTTTTTTCACTGGTGATTCCCGTTGTCATTGTTTCCTTAATTCGGTTTCACAACCCAGATAGCGGCGCCCCGCTCCATCGTAGGCAGTGTGAATTCCACTTGATCGCCATGGCGCGTTCCACGCAATACTTGCTTTTCGCCCAGAAACGGTAGATACGCCAGCGATTCTCCCATCTCAGCGGGGATCTTCACGCGAATTCCGCTCACGGGGGAGGGAACTGCCACTTTGCTCGGAACCAGCCCGCCAAAATTGGCTAGGTAGGCGTGTGGAGTGCCGTCGACTCGCGCGAAATTGGTAGCCACCGTTGCGGGTGCCTCGATCTCAATCTCATTCTTTACCATCATCGCCTTCAGCAGTTTCTCGGGCGTGTCCTTTGTCGCATCAGCGATGTCCTGTCTGCGCTACGGCGTAGTAGGCCTTCGCCGGGTCCGCCACATACTGCACTATTTTTGGGGTTGTGCTAAGCCCTGTCGCATTTCTTCCCAGAATCAGCAAGCGCCCGCCATTTTCGCTGTACCGCCTCAGATCGTTCTTCTCCACCTCGCTCAAGACGCTCACGTCGGGAAGCACGAGCACTTGCCCGCGAAATTGCCCCAGCGTTCTCGGCGTAACCACTTGAAACTCCCGATGAGCTTGAATCAGCAAAAGCACCGCTCCGCGGTAAGACGGCAGATACTCCTTCACATCATAATCCCGGCTCTTCGGCGAAAAATACACGCCCACAGGATTCATCGCCACATGCGGGTCGTAAAACGTCTTCTCATTCCTCGCAATCCATTCAAAAATCTGCGTCCGTGTCGCCGGATCATTCGATCCTGCCATCGAGTGCCCTGGTGCGTCCCAGAAATTCGCCCCGGCCATCACCTCAGACATCGCCAGGTTCTTCATTGGCTCGCGAGGACCAACTCCCTTGTCTCCGTCCCAGGAGTAGTTCAGTATCCACGTCGCTTTCCCTTGCGCGAACCCGCGAAACGTCAGCATTCCCACCTGATACATGAACCAGTCAAACTGCGTCCGCGACGACGCCATGTGTTCCCCGTTGCCAAACTCGTACTCGTGCGCCACTGCATCCACCACGTCGTACATTTCGTAGACATCGGCGCCCACTCGCGTCGCTTCCTCTTCGATCCCCGGATAAATCTCCGGAATCACCATGATGTTCGCGTTCACGCTGCGCGCATTTGTCCGTATGTCCCGCATGAATTCCGTCAACGTCACGATCCGGAAATCGATCCACTTCCGAAAATTCCCGTCCTGAAAGTCGCCAAGCTTCAGGTCCTTCTTAGCGTCAAGGCCGGTCTGTTCCTTGAACGCCGCAACCGTCGCGTCATCAAAGCTCGCCCAGGTATCTTCCCACCCGTCAAAGTGCGTCATCCAATATGGAATATCCACATAGATGCCGTCGATCCCCGTGCCTGCGATCTGTCGCACGCGTTCCATATATTCCTTCCGCCAGTCTTTCGCGTACGGACTGATCCAAACATCTTCATCCCCCTTCCGGATCCAGAATGCTGCGCCGCCCGTAAACACGGCCGGCTCGCCGGTAAGCTTTCTCTGCACCCACTCCGGGTGATCCTTCATCACCGTGTGCGCAGACTTGTCTGCGTTCGCCGTGATGCACTCCGTTCCCGCAATATACACAAACGCCTTGTTTCCGGCCGCGTGCGCCACTTCCGCAATGCTCTGTATCGCTTTCAGTTTTTCCGTGGGGTCCAGGTAACTTTCGTATCGCCCAGGGATGTCATTGTCCACTTCAATTCCGAACACATGGCCTTTTCGTGCATCACGAACGATCGCCTCCGCGTTGTCGATCTTCAATCCATACGCGCCGATTCGCACGTAGTGCGTCCAGTCCCCGCTCGCTTGGTTCTCAGCCACCTGGCCAGGCAACGACGCGGCAATAAGTAGCAGCCCGCCCACGGCTCCAGCAAAGCTGATTGCTCCCAATCTCCTGCGCGCGTTTATGGCCGAGGCACTCACTATTCCAGCCCTCCCGTTTCATCCGAAACATTCAACCCATTGGTTGGCCGCAACGTCAAGCTGCCGTCTGCATTCAATTTCTGTTGGCACGCCCAGCGAACTGGATAGCGTTGTCCTTTTACTTCCAACTCCGCTTTTAGACGCAGCCCTCGCCATGACGTCCCCTTAGGCAACGCAAATTGCGCTTGCCGCACTCGCCCCGGCAACGGATATCCCGCATCAAGCGAACCTGCGCAGAGCGCCTGACCCGATTCCGATGCTATCGTCACGCGCAACACTCCAGGCACTCCGGCAATCCCATCGTTTACGAATCCGATGATCAAGCCCGGCTCGCCGCGTTCTTCATACGTCCAAATCCACGACGGCCTCACTCGGTACCCCATCGACTTCGCCAGACTGTCCAGTGCCATCGGATGAGCCGCGTAATATGCTTCCAATCCTGCGGCGGAAATCCGGTGCCAATTCCACAGCGAAAAATAGTTGGCCCCGACGTCATGCGCATGCCACACCACATTATCCGAATACGTCACACCTTCATCCAGGCGCAGGCTCTTCGCCGAACCATCCGATATCCCCACTTCAACGCACGCCGCCGTCCATGCGGGCCGGTTGCTCAGCTCCTCGATTTGCTCATTTTCAATGAAGATTGTGTCCGTCCTCAGCCAGTTGCCACCGCGAACGGTGCGGTCCACCAGCTCGGAATTTCCCACTTTGCTGAAATCTGGCTGCGTGTTGGTCAGTAGCGGCGTTTTTTTCCACTGCGCCTTCTGCCAGTCGTACATTTTGACGAAAATGTTTTCCGCCGTCGTGTAATCCGGATACGGATTCTTCTCCAGTGGCCAGGTGTGTCCCTCTCCCCAGAATCCGTACATGCATGTGTCCACGTACTCGACGTCTGTGTTCCCGTCGTATTCCGCGGCCAGCAGCCCCACCAACTCCTGAAAGGCCGACTGAAAGTAGGAATCGTCGCATCGCGGCTCTTCACGCTCGCGTTTCTGCCACGCCCCCAACTTCACCATCGGCACTTTCTCCCGCACGAACTCGGGAAGCGCATAACCGGGAATGTCCGGGTTGCTGATCATGATGCGGAAGCCGATACGCTTTTTGTACTGTCGGGCCAGGGCGAACGACGTCTTCCAGAGTTCACTAAGCTCAAGCCGTCCTGGCTTTGTCTGCACATCCTTCCAGTTCACTCGTACGTAGAGTTTCGTGCCCAGCGGAAACTTGGCCAGCGCTTCCAGTGCGGAGTCTTGACTCTGCCCGGCTGCTTTCTGCAAGCCAACCTCGTCGCAGAGGTATGTCACCATCCCCATTCCATAGTTTGGGACAACTTCTGTCGACGGCGTAAGCGCCATGACCACGTTCCAGCTGGGATACAAATCGGCGGGGAACGGGCCTTGATTCAGCCGATTCTGCACGACTGGGCCGGAGCCAAAATCGTATTTGTCGAAGTTGTGCGGCGGAACGTATGCGGCCGCAGTGCCCACCAATCCCGCCTTCATGAAGTCGCGCCGCCGCATTTTGGTCGCCTGCCTTTTAGAACTGGAATCGCAAACCAAACTGCGTGTGACGAGGGATGCTCCCGCTCGCGGTTGAGGAAACGGTTCCAAACGTCCCGCTGCCATATGCCAAGTCCGGGAATCCGAAACGTGGCGTGTTCGTAAAATTGAAGAAATCCACGCGGAACATCAGCGTCATTCCCTCATGTACGGTGAATTGCTTGTTGAAGGAAAGATCCATGTTATGGATGCCATCGGAGCGGATCACGGAGAAGTATCGAGGTGCATTTCCGGGAATCTGGTCTCCAGGGTCGGCGAAGCAAGCCGCATTGATGACCGATGGATTGCCGGTTCCGTTTAGGAAATTGGCGGCCGCGTCGTGATAGCTGACCCCTGTGGTCAACACCGGGCAGGTCACGTTCGGTCGTTGATTGCCATCCGCAAGGCGCGGTTGGGCCATGCCAATCGCCAATGGTTGTCCGGATTGAAACGTAACGATCGTAGAAATCTGCCAGCCGCCGACAATCGCATTGAGCACGCGATTCATGTCGCGACCGATCCAGAGTCCACGGCCCACGGGCACATCCCCCACGGCCGCAATCACAAACCGGTGCGTCGCATCGTTCGCACTGATCGCCTGCTCTGCATGCAGCCGGTCTAACTGTTGCGGATTACCTAGGTCCAGACCGCCCACGAACGCATTGAAGCCAACCGAGGAATCGTCCGTCGCTTTTGAAAAAGTGTAGTTGCCTTCAAAGCTGAAATAGTGACTTGGCCTTTTTTGGAAGCGCACCTGCAATGAGTTGTACCAGGAGTTTGCGCCGAAATTGGGCAGTCCCTGAAAAGTTCCATCAAATTGCGGATAAGGACGCAACAGGTTGATTTGCGAAACGGTTGGCAGGTTGTAAGCCGAAGCCGGCTCATTGAACAGCTGGGAAGGACCGGATTGAAAGTAGGGGAGGAACGGATTGTCGACTGCGCCATACAAATAGTTACTTACGTCGTTGCTGTTCACATCGTGGGTTGGGTTGAATTGTTGAACATATTGCGCCAGAAGATCCGACGATATGAAATTCCGGTTGCGTGTGCTCGAGTATCCGCCCCATGGCAAGTGCGTGCTGCGATTCGCCGAATAGTCCACGCCAATCACCACCTCGCCAGGGAACATGTGTTGGACACCAAGGTTCCACTGGTAAATATCCGCATTTCGCGCTTCTTCCGTTCCCAGGTTATTTCCATTGTCGTAGCCCCATTCGGCCAAGGCTCCGTATTGGGTGCCTTGGGGCTGCGCGAGTCCGAGCGGAAAGGGATTCTCGAGTGTCGCAAAGCGAGTTTGGAAGTCGGTGTTGCTGAACAGAACCGGATCACTTGCAGCAAAGGCCGTGCCAGGATATTGGAAGTTTGTTGCCGGATTAAGTCCGTAATAGATACCTGCCCCGCCTCGTACGACCGTTGTTGGATTCAGCGACCATGCGAATCCCAAACGCGGCGCAATGTTAGTTCGATCGGTGGGTACGCTGCGGCCCAGCCCACCTTGATTTACGTACAGTGTTGTGCCCTTTAGTTGCGTTGGCGCGTCCCCTGGAAACAAGGAAACGGAAACCCCGGTGTCCCCGTTAAAGTCGCTGAACTGCTGCCGGTTGAAGCGTTCTGTGTAAGGCGAACTCCACTCATAACGCAGACCGAAGTTCACCGTCAGTTTCGGTGAGACTTTCCAGTCATCCTGTACATAGAACGCCGTCTCCATCGATTTGTCTGCCACCGATGGAAGAATGTGCATTGACCCATAGTCTCCATACCCCATCAGCAGACTGGCGAACGAATTTCCTTGGGTCGTATCACCGCTCGAAGGCGTCGCGGCCGTCACTGTCTGCGCAAAATGGAAGTACGCGGTTGGATAGTCCGGCTGGTAAAAGTTATTCAGAAATTGCCTCTGCTCAAACCCCGCTTTCAGCGTGTGGCGTCCCTTGACGAGCGAGATCGCTCCCGAATAGCTGTACAGCGTGTGCGCGAAGTCTGTGTCCGTGCAGCATTGCGTGTACATGGACAGCCAATCATTCGTCGGATCCAGGATGATTGCTGGCATGCGCTGCAAACCATTGGCGGTCCCCAGGATGGGTGGAAATCCCACGGACGAAAAATCCGGCATCACCGAGTGCACGGGTGCCTTCACGCGGTCCACGGCGAAGTGCCCCGTTACCAGAACGGTTGGCGTGATCGTCCAGTTGTCTTCGAGTCCCACGTTGTACACAGATGTGGACGAATTAAATCCATCATTGAAGTCACCGCTCGCAAGTACGAACGGAACATTGTATTCCCCGTATGCACGGCTGAAACGCCCCGAAAGACGCTGCTTGTCACTGAAGTTGTGGTCGATCTTTACGTCGAATTGATAGCCCGGAGCATTCGTCAGGATTGAAGTGCGGTAATTGTCTGCGCCGGTCACGCTGTCACCTGGCTGGTTCGGCTCTGGATATGCCTTCAAAAGCGCTTGCCCGATCGGATCGATCAATCCAGGTTGCGTGCTGTTCAAAAGATCGACGCGATTCCCGGGGATCGCTGTACGCTGGCAACCGTCTGAGGGGTTGGGACCCAACGGGGTGCATTGCAGTGGATTGTATATTTGCTGCAGCACGCGCTCGCCAGTGTTCGGATCTGCTGTGTAGGTATTGGAGAAATCTCCGTTGCGCTCCGCATCCGTCGGAACCGTGCCCGATAGGTTCACCGGGTCGTGTTGCCGCACTTTCTCAAAGTCCACAAAAAAGAATGTCTTTCCCTTCCGAATCGGACCGCCCACGGAGAAACCATATTGATCCCTGACGTGATCTGGCTTCGCCACTCCGCCGGCATTATTGAACCAATCGTTTGCATCCAGTGCGGACCGCTGCCCGAACCACCAGCCGCTGCCGTGAAAATTGTTTGTGCCCGATTTGAGCACCATATTCACGACTGTGCCGCCATTGTTCCCATACTCCGCGGAGAAACTATTGTTCTCCACCTTGAATTCCTGCACGATTTCCACCGATGGCTGGTAGTACACATTCGTTGTCCCGCCTTCGCCCTGTTCCGGCGCGCTGGTCAACGAGCCGTCGAGCCGCACCTCGGCCGTCGCATTCCTTTGTCCGTTGGAAACAAAGTTCGTCCCCGAAGGATAGGAATCCTGTGTGCCCGACCCGCTTGTTTCCGTCACGCCCCCCGCGAGGAATACCAGTCCAAACATGCTGCGATTGATCAACGGAATGTCTTTTACATACTCGTTGGTTACATCTGTTCCCAATACCGCACTGCCCGTATCCAACAATGGTACCTGTTCCGTCACCGTTATCCTCTCGGACACACCTATCGGCGCCATCGTAAAATCCAGCGTCGCTTGTTGGCTTACAGCTAGGATTACCCCTTTGCGTTCCTGCGGGTTCATGCCTGGCGCATCCACACGTATCGAATAAGTCGAGGGGCGAATGCCCGTAAACACGTAAATGCCGCGTCCATCCGTGTCATGCGTCGATCCGACGTTCGTTCCATCATCAGTCAACGTCACCTTCGCTCCCGGTATCACGCCCCCGGATGAGTCCGTGATCACCCCGGTCAACTGCGCGGTATAAGTCGACTGCGCCGTCGTCGTTCCTCGCATGATCAGGTTTCCGAGAAGAAGAGAAAGGCTTATCCCCAAACACTTCACAAAACTGTTTCGCGCTAACTTCATCCCACACCCCCTTGCGGTGCTCGAGTCTGGATTCGAGCAAAAACCCTCGACTTTCGACTGCTTTCGCTTTCTTTCTTTTACTTTCTTTTCGTATCTTTTGTCAAGACCTACAGGACCTCTCGGTTCCACTGCCGCCTGGCAAAAGACCGTGTTGCTCAACCCCTTACACTCGTAGTAGTGTCGCCGCATGGCCAAGAAGCCGAACGCACGCACGAAGGGAGTTCGTACAGCCATGTCTGCCGATCCTGAGGAAAAGAATGCCGCCAATGGCGAGCTGCGCGAGGGCGCAAACGTCGATAAAATCCGGGATATTCTCTTTGGTTCCAATATGCGGGAGTACGAAAAGCGCTTCGCACGCCTCGAGGAGCGCCTTACCAAGTCCTCCGACGCGCTCCGTGAAGATCTGAAGAAACGCTTCGATTCTCTCGAGTCCTATGTTCGCGAAGAGATGGAATCTCTCGGCCAGCGCCTGAAAACCGAAAAGTCCGAGCGCGGCGAAGCCCTGAAGGAACTTACTCGCGAGTCACGCGACAACTCCAAAGCGCTCGAAAAAAAGCTCTCGCAGCTCGAAGACCAGGTTGCCAGCGTTCAGGGCGACCTGCGCTCTCGCATCCTGGAACAGTCCAAGACACTTGGCAATCAAATCCAGAAGTCCAAGGAGGAGCTGGAAGCTTCCCTCGAGAGTGAAGCCGAAACACTCCGCAACGACAAGACCGATCGCGCCATGCTCGCTGATCTCTTCAATGAACTCGCTCTGCGTCTCAAGGACGAATTGGAGTTGCCGGAAAAGTAGGCTCCTTTTCCCTGCGGCCTTGTCCCGGCCCGTCGGAATTTTTCTTGCCGAATGACGATGGCTGACGCTTCCACAAAACGTGTTCCTCAGGACCAGCCGGGCGACTCTTCGGCCAACGGCACAGGCTCTCTTGAGGAACTGCGCCACCTTATCCTCGCTCCCGAACAGGAAGCCCTGGAGCGCCTGCATCATCGTGTTGCCAATCCTCGAGCACGCACCGAGGATGTCAGCTCGGTCGTCGCCGAAGCCATTCAACTTCGCCGCGAGCAGGCCGCTGCTTGTTCCCGGACTTCGTTCGGTGGACTTCGGTCGATTCACTCCGGAACAAATGGTTTTCGACCAAGCGAAAAGCGACGTCCATGGCGTTATTGTAAAATTCCCTGTGGGTACGGCCGCCCTCTCCGCCGCCGAGCGCTCGAATCTGCGCAACCTGATTCCCAAACTAACCTCGCTGCAGAATTCTGCGGTAGCGCTTCATCAGAACCTGCGCCTGGAGGTTGTTGGCCACAGCGACGCCACCGGCGCCGAAGGTACCAATCAATCTCTCAGCCAGCGCCGCGCCGACCGTGTCGCATGGGAACTTATGCAACTTGGCATCCCCGATGACGTCTTGCACGCCCGCGGCGTCGCCTCCGCGGAACCTGTGCGTAGCGACGACACCGAGGAGAATCGCCAGTTCAATCGCAGTGTTACCTTTCTTGTGAGCTCCCCTCCTTCCCTTGAGCCATGATTCAGAAGAAAATCTGCATGCTCGGTTCCTTCGCTGTCGGAAAAACCAGTCTCATCCGCCGCTTCGTCGAAAGCATTTATTCAGAGGCCTACCACACCACCGTCGGCGTCAAAATCGACAAGAGGGTCGTTCGCCATAAGGATTCCGACGTCACCCTGCTTCTTTGGGATCTCTATGGTGAAGATGAATTCCAGAAAATGCGTTGGTCCTACCTGCGCGGCGCGGCTGGCTATCTTCTCGTCGCCGACGGAACTCGCCGCAGCACTCTGGAAAAAGCCTTGCAACTCGAACAACGCATTCGCGGAGAAATCGGTGAAATCCCCTTCATTTTTGTCATCAACAAAGCCGATCTCGTCCAGGATTGGGAACTCGATCCCGCGATGGAATCACAACTTACCGCCCGAAACTGGACCATCCTTCGCTCCAGCGCAAAAACCGGCGAAAATGTTGCCGAGGCTTTCTCGCAACTCACCAGGAAGATGCTTCCCTGACCATGTCCTCCCCTCTCCAGCCATTTCTTCGCCAACTGGGCTACGCGCTCTTCGAGTATCTCGGCGATGGCCAGCTCGCCCTTTTAGTTGATCCCCCTGCTTGGCTTTTGCAACTCTGGGGTCCGGACATCGCCGTTCAGCAGTCCGTGTCGGTCGGGGAAACGTCGTCGTTTCTGGAAGGCTTCCTTTCCGAGGCCGTGGACTTCTGGGGCGCCTCACAACCCGATTCGCTTGATTCCGGCGCATGGATCGAAAAGTCCGCCTCCGGTGTGGAGATTCCCCTGCAAGCTACGGCGTTGCGTTTGGAGAACCGCCCGATCCTTGCCATCTGCTCCCCTGGATCACAGTATCAGGAGCGCGTCCAGATTTTGCAGACCGCCCGCAGCTCCGCCCTCGAACACGAGATGCTTCTTCGCGAAATTCAGAAAAAGGAGATCCTTCTCCATTGCATCATTCATGATCTTTCTCAACCTCTCAGCGTGATGAGTGTTGCTCTCGACTGCGTTTCCGGTGAACCCCTCTCCCCTCGCACCGCCGAATTTATCGAACTCGGCAGGCGCGCCGGCGATCAGCAGCAATCCATGATTCGCGAAGTCCTGCAGGCATTTTCGGCCGACCTTCGCGCCACCCTGGACACCGAAACATCCGCCAATAGTTCGCCGGACCTTTTTCACGTCGCGCGCCAGGTCGCAGAGTCGCAATCTCCGCCATTCGCCGCTAAAAACGTGCGCATCAAACTCGCCTTGCCCACCGCGCCCGAGCAGTGCCGCATCATGGGCGAGGAGTCGCGCCTGCAACGTGTTTTCGCCAATCTTCTTGAAAACGCATTGCGCTACTCGCCCGCTGGATCGTGCGTTACCCTCGGCGCAGAGATGGACGACGGTTTTTGCAAAGCGTACGTCGATGATCAGGGCCCCGGCCTGCCGCGCGACCTCACTCCCGCTCAGATTTTCGGCCTTTTCTCGAAGGGGAAGCAAAGCTCCGGCAAAGCCGGTCTGGGCTTGTACTTCTGCCGGATTACCGTCGAGCGCTGGGGTGGTACCATCGGTTGTGTCTCCTTGCCGGAGAAGGGTTCGCGCTTCTGGTTCCGCCTTCCCCGGGCTGCTGTGCAAGATATCCCCACACGCGGTGAGCGTACCGGGCAACGGAAAGTTCCAGCGTCTTCCACCAACCCGGCTACCCTCCCGAGGAAATCAATGCGCGTTCTTCTTGCTGACGATCACGAAGACATTCGAAAGCTGACCACCTACCAGTTGGAGCGCAGCGGCCATCTCGTCACTTCCGTCTCGAATGGCAAGGATGCTCTAGACAGGGCCCAGCGCGACTCTTTCGACGTCATCCTCCTCGATGAGGAAATGCCCGGCCTTACCGGAGTTCAAGTTGTTGGTGCCATTCGCAAAAATTCTGCTTCTCCGTCAAGCGGGCCCGTCCTCATCGCGCTTACGGGCAACAGCTCGCCTCAGGATCGTGATCGTCTGCTTGCGGCTGGCTTTGATTCCGTGCTCGGCAAGCCTTTTCACCTGGAAACGTTGACCGCCTTACTCAGTGATCCTTCGCGCATCCCGCCGGACGCTTCGTCAATCCCGCTCCCGCAGCCCGGAAGTCTGGACGATCTCCTGAAGCGCATCGGTGGCGACAAGAAGCTCCTTCGCCAGATGATTGCCACTTTCCTGCGCGATATGCCCAAACGTCTCGCCGCCATTCACTCTGCCCTCAAGAAGAACGACGGCGTCCGCCTCGCTTCTTCCGCTCACGCCCTCAAGGGTTCCGTCAGCATCTTCGGACCATCTCCCGCCCAGCGACACGCGGAGGCCCTCCAAAATCTCGGTCGCTCCTCGGATTTGCGCCAGGCCACCCGCCTCTACCCTCTCCTGCAGGAAGAGATTGCGAAGCTGCTGGAAAAATTGAGAGGATACGCGAAGCAGATCGCGGGCAAGCCACTTTCGGCTCGTGCCCGGGCCAAATCGAAACCCGTTGCGGCAGGCAAGCCGCGTCGCTCGCCGGATCGCAAGGGTCCTAAATCCAGTGCGCGACATAAAACGTAGCCAAAAACGGTTTGGCCGGCCCTCATCCCAGCGCCTCGGAGCCTATTGATGCCCCACATTCTCGTTACCGACGACGACGCTACCACTCGACAGATGATCCGCGGTGTTCTCAAAAAACATGGCTACACGGTTACCACTGCGTCCGACGGCGTCTCGGCGCTTCGTGCCATGCAGGAAAAAAAGTTCGATCTCGTGCTCCTGGACATCTGGATGCCCAAAATGACGGGTCTCGGCCTCCTCAGCCGTCTCCACGAGGAAAAACACATTCCCAAAATCATCGTTATGACTTCTGACCAGACTTCCGACACTTTGCTGGCAGCGATGCGCGGCCACGTCTATCAGTTCTTGAAGAAGCCTCTCGACGCAGATCTGCTTCGCATTACCGTACAGAATGCCCTCTCCTCAGACCCGGCTGGTCTCCCGATCGAAGTCCTTTCCGCGCAGCCCCACTGGGTTGAGCTTCTTGTCCCCTGCGAGCAGTCTGTCGTCTACCGCGTGCAAAGTTTTCTTTCCCATCTGGAGTCCGGCTTGCCTCCTGACGTCGTTGAGAAGGTCGGCTATGCCTTCCGTGAACTGCTCAACAATGCCATCGAATGGGGGGGGCGTCTCGATCCCAATCTCAAGGTCCGCATCTCCTACATCCGCACCAAAAAATGCTTGATGTACCGCCTCGACGATCCCGGCCCAGGTTTCGATCTGAACAATCTGAAGCACGCGGCGTTGAACAACCCGGAAGAGGATCCCATGGCCCACATGAAAGCCCGCGAAGAAAAGGGCCTCCGTCCCGGTGGTCTGGGTTTGCTTCTCACACAGCAAATGGTCGACGAACTCGTCTACAACGAATCTCGCAACGAAGTCGTCCTCATCAAATACCTCTGACCGTTTCTGCCAACGGCTTCGGCGGTGCCCTAACCGTGTCATTCCGAACGGAGTCTGCGGAGTGAGGAATCTCTCCTCCCCCCAACCCCACCCCCCCATTTTGATTTCCTCCCACCTCGCCTTCTCTAGTACACTTACCCGAATCTGTCCGAACTCATCTTTTCATAAGGAGCACGTCTCATGGCCACTGGTAGCCTCACAGGCGCCGAATTCAAAAAACAATTGCGCGCTGGAACTCCCAAACTCGGCATCTTCCTGAACGCGCATTCCCCCACTGTCGCGGAGCAGTTGTCTCACAGCGGTTACGATTGGCTGCTCGTCGACTCCCAGCACGGGCCTATGGGATACGAAAAACTTTCTGCCATGCTTAGCGGCATCTCCAATGGCGGCGCAAAGTCCCTCGTCCGCGTGGGCAGCTACAGCGACCGTCCTGGCATCCAGCAGTCGCTTGACCTCGGCGCCGATGGCATTCTCGTCCCCTACATCAACAGTGCCGACGAGGCTCGCGCCGCAGTCACTTGCGGGCGCTATCCCACCGCCGGTACCCGCTCCGTCTACTTCCCTCAGCGCAGCATGAATCGAGAGGGTCTCCTTGGCTATGCCGGCGGCGCCAACACCAACGTCATCGTTGCTCTCCAGGTCGAAACCGCGGACTGCATCAAGAACATCGACGAAATCGCCGCTGTTCCCGGCGTCGATATCCTCTTCCTCGGCCAAAACGATCTCTGCATGTCCATGGGCTTGTATGAAAAGTACGAGTTCCCGCACATGTACACCTCGCCCGAGCTCGGCGCCGCCACCGAAAAGCTCATTGCCGCTGCGCGCAAAAACAGTGTCATCCTCGGCCTCTTCCTCTTCGGAACCTCCCGCGTCGGCGAATTTCTCGACAAAGGCTTCTCCTTCATCAGCATCGGCAACGATCTTCACCACGTCCTCACTCAGACTGCTGCGTACGTAAAAGACGTCGAGGACATCGCCAAAGCAAAGGGGAAGAGCTGGGCCCGCCGCACCACCGCCCTCCTCTGAGCGAAAGTCACTGGCCCAATTTCGATTTCGTCGCTGGTCCAACCGCACCGCGCATTTTCATCCTACGAGCCGCGTACTTTGCGGCCCGTAGGACCTCCGCCTCGGACCCGCGCCGACTCTGACAACCACGTTCTTCTTTCGCGGTTCCTCTAAACCCTACGTGTGATGTAGACTCCCACCGACGGACGTGACCTCCACCCTTACGTGTCAGTTCGTTCCTTGATTCCGCCCACGCCCATGTGCCCGTGTTAGAGCGGTAAGTTCGGAAATCACCCTAGATGGAACGTGAGCCAAATCTCCTCATCGACTCCGCGCAAGGCTGCCGTAATCCCTTGCTGCTCGCTATTCTCTCGGTCATGGTCGGTGCCATCTCGGGCTTGGTTGGCGCTGCCTTCCGGTTGGGCTTGCAGCGAGCCGATGAATTGCATAATTCCATTGCTCAGTGGGCTCATGGATATGGCCCCTCCGGATTCTTTCTGATTCTAACTGGCACTGCACTTGCCGTCGGCGTCGCCGCCTGGATGGTTGCTCGCTTCTCACCAGAGTCCGGTGGCAGCGGGATTCCTCATGTCGAAAACCAACTGAAAAAGCGGTGGTCGGGTGACCCAGCCCGCATTGCCCCGGTCAAGTTTGTCGGGGGTATTTTGGCCATCGGCAGCGGCTTGGCCTTGGGCCGGGAAGGCCCCACCATACATATTGGCGCCAGCATCGGTCATCTGCTCGCGAAAATCTCCCGCTGCAACGAACATGAGTCCCGGGTCCTTTTGGCAGCCGGCGCCGGGGCAGGCTTGGCGACAGCGTTTAACGCTCCCATCGCGGGTGCCGTATTCGTCCTCGAAGAATTGGTCGGTGTTTTCGACATGGATGTCACCATCGCCACCATCGGTGCTACCACCGGTGCCATTTCCGTTGCTCGGGTCTTCCTGGGACAAAACACCGATTTCCATATCGCGCCTCTCGACTTTCCCGGTTTCGGTTCCATCCCTGCCTACGTTGTTCTGGGCATTCTTCTTGGCTTTCTGGGGGTCCTTTACAATCGCGCAATCCTCTCGGCCCTGGCCTTCAGCGCCAAACTCACAATGATCCGCGTCGAGTGGCGCGCCGCACTCATTGGTGCTGCGATCGGTGTACTCACCTGGTTTTTACCCGGGCTGGTCGGCGGCGGCGACAGCATCACCCAACAGACTCTATCTGGCAACGCGGTGTTTTCCACGCTCGTAGCTGCATTCCTTCTTCGTTTTGTAATTGGTCCGGTCTCCTATGCCGCCCGCACTCCCGGCGGACTCTTCGCGCCCTTGCTTACCATCGGTTCTCAGGCCGGCCTCCTCTTCGGCATCCTCTGGTGCCGTTGGCTCAACGCTTACGGCCTGCAACCCAGGGAATTCGCGCTGGTGGGTATGGCTGCCTTTTTCGGCGCGGTCGTGCGCTCTCCAATTACCGGTATCATCCTCATCGTGGAACTCACTGGAAGCTCCAACTACTTTCTCGCAATGCTGGGTGCCACTTTTGCTTCCGTGACCGTCGCTACCCTCCTCAAGGATCCTCCCATCTACGACGCCTTGCGCGAGTTCTCTGATTGAACTTTCAATCCCGAAGCTCGCGGTATGGGCGAAGCCCCGGCACGTGCGCCGTGTTCGCGCGTGTGCTAGCCTGCAAAGATTCACAAAGGGTGTTGCTCGCCATGAAGAACTGGGGAAATCGCCCTTGGACTATCGATTTTCACGCCACGAAGCGCGAACTTCCTCGCTCCGTCGATTTTGCCGTTGTCGGCGGCGGATTCACGGGCCTGGCCGCGTCCGCTTGGCTGAAACATTTCGCCCCACAGAAATCTGTCGCTCTGTTCGAATCGGAATCCTTTGGCGCCGGTTCCAGCGGACATACCGGTGGAGTTGTTCTCGCCGAAACTGCCACCGGCGATCTGCCCGGCCTTGGTGATGTGCTGGCCGGCTACCAAAACATCCTGAAGACTCTCGACGTCCACGCGGAGCTTTCCTTACCCGGAGTCTACGAACTCGGCCGCACCGCCCCGCTGCCAAATTCCCCTATTCACTGGGACGATTCCGGCCAATTGTGCGCCACAAAAGCAGTCCCCGGCGGCAGCATCGATCCCGGCAAGGCGGTCAGTGGCCTCGCGCGCGCCGCGGAGCGCTCTGGCGTCCTGCTCTTCGAACACGCCGCCGTTGACGATGCCACCTTCAATCAATCCGTCGAACTGCGCACCAATCTCGGAATCGTTACAGCTCACCACGTGCTCTTCGCTACAAATGCCTTTTCTCTGGAACTCACCCATCTCGACAAACGCGCCCAGTCCGCCTTCACTCTCGCCATTGCCACAGAACCGCTCAGCACTTCCGTTCTCGCGGAAATTGGCTTGGCCGAACGCAAGCCCTTTTATACGGTCGATCTCCCTTATCTCTGGGGCAGGCTCCTCGGCGACAGCGTGATCTTCGGCAGCGGCTTGGTTTTTCCCGGCGACTGGCGAAAGCTGGCAGACATCGACGTCACTCAGGGCCAGCCCGAAGATCTCCTGGCACTCCTCGAAAAACGCATTCACGGCTTGCACCCCGCATTGCACAACGTCAATTTCACGCATCGCTGGGGCGGGCCCATCTGCATCGCCGAAGGATGCAAGCCCGTTTTCGAATTTCATCGGGAGAGCCGCAACGCCATCATTCTCGGCGCCTACTCCGGCCACGGTGTTGCTCAATCAGTTTATCTTGGGGCTTGGGCCGCCGAAACACTTCTCGGCAAAAGGGAATTGCCTTCCTGGAAATAGTCGCTCGGCTGACTGGCATTGCAATTGGCCGGCGCGAAATGCGGACTAGTCATTCTGAGAGCATCCGGCGAGGATGCTCGAAGAATCTCAACCTCGACAGCTCCACTCACTTCTCCGGGCTCAAGTCGTCCGTGTCACAGCCCCGGAATAGTCTTCAACAGCGCTGCTACCCCGTTCCAGATAATCTGCACGCCGATGCACACCAGCAGAAACGACGACAGCCGCATGATCACACTCATCGCCGTGGAGCCCAGTGCCCGTGCCAGTCCGTCCGCGAATGCGTAGCAAAGGTACACGCTGGCCGATATCACCAACGAACCGATCACCGCGCCGATGATCGACAGCAAAATCAGGTGATCCGTGTGCGGCTCATTTGCGCCCAACGTAATCGCCACCGAAATCGATCCAGGCCCTACGGTCAGTGGCAATGTAAGCGGATAGAACGCTTTCTCGAACAGGTCGCGCCGGTCCACTGTCCGGTTCACGCCTTCTTTGGTTTCATCCTCATTTGATTTCTGCTTCAGCATTGCCCAGCCCGTCGAAGCCAGCACCAGCCCTCCGCCCACCTGCACCACCGGGATGGAGATTCCGAAAAACGACAGGATATGTGTCCCCGTCAGGTACGACGCGATCAACAGGAAAAAACCATTGATCGCAATCCGGGTGGAGAGCAGTTTTCGATCTTCCTCGGAATAGTCGCGAGTCATCGAAAGAAACAGCGGCGCGCCCCCCAGCGGATTCACGATCGGGAACAGCGCCGAGATAATCAGAACCGTGCTTTTGAGCAATGGATGCATAACAATGAGCGCAAATTATATCCGAACCGCCGCCAAAATCCCTTCGATTCCGCGAACTAACGCGCCTGTCATTCTGAGGGCACCCGATGAGGATGCCCGAACAATCTCAACCTCAACTCCTCCCACAAACTTAGCCGCCTTTCACTACATTCCCGCAACCACCTTCGCGGTCGTGATCGCCTGCCCCACATGCCGCTGCGTGTGATCCGCTATGTGCACCAGCAATCCGCCAAGCGTCGTCGGCAATTGTTTCTTCCCGACCACGCGTTCCACGTCCAAATCAGCCGCTGCCAGCGCCCGCACGCGTTCAGCGCTGCGCGCAAAGGCCCCTTCAATCTCAGCGAACAGTGCGTCACCACACACCTCCGCATCCCACTCGCTTTTCAGTGCCGAAACCTGCGCCTCTCCCAATTGCCCTTCTTCCGCATACGTCAGCAGTCGGTCCATGCTCCGCGCGATGTGCCGCAGATGAAATGCAACTGGAGGCAATCCGCCAGGGCGCGCTTTCAGTTGCTCCGCTGTCAACGGTCGGCACCATTTTCCCAAATCCTCCTGCGCCAATTGCAGCGCGTGCAAGACTCCCCGGTGTACCGTCGGGACGTCCCGCAGCGTCCCGCGCAGCCATGGTTCCGGCACCAAAACACTCGTTTCGCTCACGTGGCACCTCTCATCAGCAAAGAACATTTGCCGATGAATTGACACTTTTGTACGCAACACATAGGATGGAAAAAAACTTTTGCACACGCAAGTGCCGCTCAGAGGGAGAGGAACTTCTCCCGCATGCGAAAAGCAATCGGAAATGGCTGCGGCACAATCGCATCGGAAGGCTCCTCGCGGTACCAATATTTTTGTCGCTGATTGGCCTGACTGGCTGATCTCTACAACCAAAGGAGTAGCCTGCTTTGCCCAAGAAAAGAAAACGCTCCATCAAGGAAAAACCCGGTCACCGTCCCGGGGAAGCCGTTCACGTCCTCATTCCTCACGCCCGGCTCAAACAGCGCATCAAGCAGATGGCCCGCGAAATTCGCAGAGATCTTCCCCACGACCCGCTTCACCTCATCGGTGTCCTCAAAGGCTCGGTATTTTTCCTCTCCGACCTCGCGCAGGAACTCGGCGGCGAGGTTTCTTTCGATTTCATCGCCGTCTCCAGCTACGGCAAGGGCACCGATTCCACCGGCGAAGTTAAATTGATCAAGGATCTGGACGTGAGCATCGAAGGCCGAACCGTCCTCATCGTTGAAGACATTCTGGATACTGGCCTGACACTGAAGTATTTGCTTTTGCTCTTCGAGGAACGCCGCCCCAAACATCTTCGCATCGCTGTTCTTCTCGACAAAATCGAGCGCCGCATCGCTGATTTGAAGGCCGATTATGTTGGCTTCGTGATCCCCAACGAATTTGTCGTGGGCTATGGCCTGGACTACGACGAGCGTTACCGCAACCTTCCCGATGTCTCCGTTCTTCGTCTCGGCCCCCGCGGCAAGACCAAGATCGAGTAGCGCAACCCTTTCCGGCGCTGGCGCGCTGGAATCCCATTCCGCGATTCAGCTTTGTGGAAAATCGCCGCCTGGGTGCCTGCTATAATAGATTAGTTCATGGACGCCACGGACCCTAAAACCCAAACGAGTTCCGCTCCTCTTTCGAAAGAGATGTCCGCCGAGGTGCTCGCCACTCTCACGGAAATCGGCGAGGAAGTGAATGCCTCGCTTGACCTGGAGGAGGTCCTGGCCCGCGCTGCCGCTCTGATCAAGCGCCACATAGACTATGAATTCTTCGGTGTGCTGATGGTCGATTGCGATGGCAATTGCCTCAGGCATCGTTTCGCCGTGGGCTATCCCCCTGGCTTGGCCGAGAACCTTAGAATTCCCATCGGCCAGGGCATTACCGGCACTGCTGCTGCTACCGGCCATTCCGTTCGCGTTGGCGACGTCACTCAAGATCCGCGCTACATCAATGCCATTGACACGGTTCGCTCGGAGCTTGCCGTCCCTCTCATGTTCCGAGGTACTTGCATTGGTGTCCTCGATATCCAGAGCCGCCAGCCGGACTACTTCACCAAAGATCAGCAGAACATTCTCACGCTTCTCGCCAGTCGCCTTGCCATCGCGATTGAGAATGCGCGCCTCTTCCAAAAAGAGCGCGCCCAGGGCGAAACCCTCATGGTCCTCACGGAAGTCAGCCGCGAGATCAGCTCGATTCTCGATGTCGAAGAGCTTCTCCGCCGCGCTGCCGAACTCGTCAAGCGCGTCATTGACTATCAGATTGTCAGCATCATGCTGTACGACGAAGAGCAAAAAGTCTTTCGTCATCGTCTCGACGTCAAGCACGGCCAGCGCGTCCAGGGAAAGCTGCGCGTCGCCGCCAGCGAAGGCATTGTCGGCGCTGCCGCAACGCTGCGTGAACCCGTGCTCGTTCCCGACGTCACCGTGGACGAGCGCTACCTCCTTGTGAATCCTGAGACGCGCTCGGAACTCGCGATTCCCATGTTGCATAAGGGCAAAGTCATCGGCGTCCTCGACCTCGAGAGCCCTCAGCTCAACTATTTCACCGAGGAGCACGTTCAGACGCTTTCCATCCTCGCCGCCAATCTCGCCGTTTCCCTCGAAAACGCCCGGCTGTACGAGCGGGTGGCCAAAGACGAAGCTCGCCTCGAGCGCGATCTTCAGGCCGCCAAGCGCATTCAAGGCGCACTGCTTCGACCCGTGCCCACCAGCGACTATGGCCTCGACGTTGCCGCTCGGTACCTCTCGGCCCGCGAAGTTTGTGGCGATCTCTACGAATTCCTCCGTTACGGCCCCCAGCAATTAGGCATCGCGCTTGGTGACGTCAGCGGCAAGGGCACCGCCGCCGCTCTCTATGGAGCTGTTGCCATCGGCATCATGCGAAGCCTGGCTCCTCAAAAGCTTCAGCCCGCTGAAATGCTTCGCCAAATGAATCAGGTGATCGGTGAGCGCCGCATCGAAGGCCGCTTCATGACTGCCTGTTTCGCCACCTGGCAAAAGGGCCGCCAGAAGCTGCGTGTGGCGAATGCCGGCCAGTCACAGCCTCTTCTTTACAAGGGTGGAAAGTGCGATCGCATCGAACTAGCCGGTTTTCCCCTCGGCATCTTCGAAGAAGTTCAGTACGACGAGTGGGGCGTCACTCTCGACGTCGGCGACATTCTTGTCTTCCATTCCGATGGCATCGCCGAAACCGCCAACTCCGAGGGCCAGTTCTTCGGCACCACTCGCCTTCGGCGCCTCATTGAGCAGCACCACGAGATCACTTCCGCCGAGCTCGCCGATCTGATTCTACGCGAGGTCGACTGGTTTGCTCAGAGCGCTCCGCTCTCCGATGATCGCACCCTGGTTATTTTGAAGGTGAAATGAGCGTCCCCGGGCAGGCTCGTCGAAATCTCCAGTACGTCGACCCAGCAGCATTCACTCCGCACTTTGCCTGGAAGAACACTCGCGCGGGCCGGCGCGTTTTTTGCGAGGGCCTGCCGCTTCAGGAAATCGCCAATCGTTTTGGCACTCCCACGTACGTTTACAGCCGCAGCGCCATCGCGGATGCTTTCGACGAACTCGAGCACGGCCTCTCTGCCGTTCCTCACACCGTATGCTTTGCCGTCAAGGCTAACGGTAATCTCTCCATCCTGAAGTTGCTCGCGCAGCGTGGCTGCGGCTTCGACATTGTCTCTGCCGGTGAACTCGATCATCTTGGCCGCATTCGCGTTCCTGGCAATTGCATTGTGTTCTCCGGCGTCGGCAAGACCCGCGAAGAAATCCGTGCCGCCCTTCGCTACAAACCTTCCAGCAAAGGCCCGCCGGGAATTCTCCAATTCAATATTGAGTCCGCTCCTGAGCTCGAGATCCTCCTCGAAGAAGCTTCGCGATCACGTTCCGTTCCCGGCGTTTCTTTGCGAATTAATCCCGACGTGAAAGCCGGCGGTCACCCGCACATCTCCACAGGCTTGCACCACCACAAATTCGGCATGAGCTGGCCCGAGGCGCGCGCCCTTTATCTCGCTCAGGGCTCCACGAAACACATCCGCTGGCAGGGAATTAGCGCCCACATCGGCTCGCAAATTGTCGATTTGGCTCCGTTCCAGCAAGCGTTGCAGCTTCTCGCCGGTTATCTTCTCGACCTTAACAAGCAGGGCGTTGCTCTGCAGTATCTCGATTTCGGTGGTGGCTTGGGCGTTCGCTACACCGACGAGCGGCCCATCTCGCGTACCGCCTACGCGCGCATGATTTCTCGCATCATCAAGCCGCTCGGTGTAGGACTGCTTCTTGAGCCAGGCCGTTCCATCATCGCTCCCGCAGGAGTTTTGCTTGCACGCGTGATCTACACCAAGCACAATTCGCACAAATCGTTCGTCATTGTCGATGCCGCGATGAACGACCTCGCTCGTCCCATTCTCTATGACGCCCCGCATCCCATCACCAGCGTCAGCCACAATAAACGCGTTCCGGCGACGTCACGCACCCGTGTCGATGTCGTCGGCCCAGTCTGCGAAACCGGCGATTGTTTCTTGCAAGATTGGCCGTTGGGAGAAGTCTCTTCCGGCGATCTGGTGGCAATCTGGGCTGCCGGGGCCTACGGCATGGTGCAAGCTTCGAATTACAACGGCCGCTGTCGTCCCGCGGAAGTTCTAGTTTCAGGTAATCACGCCAACTTAATCCGCCGCCGCGAAACCCAAGACGACCTCCTCCGCACCGACGTCCTGTCCTGAACTCCTGTGTTTACTCCGGTAGCTCACCCCTTCAGGGGCGAGGCCTTTCCGATCCGCGCCAGTAGCTCGCGTCCGCCAGGGATGCGGCGTTTCCGGTCGCAACTCACCCTGTTATTGCAGGGTTGAGGTATTTTCGATCCGCACTTAGCGGGGGCCTGCCACCCGTGAGCCATTTCTCCTGTCTACCCAGCATGGGCAGGAAAATTGTCATCCTGAGCCCGGCGCAGTTTGCCGGAGCGAAGCACCTCAACTCTAACCAGTCTTCAGATCAAAATTAGTCAGAAGATTTCACGTGGAGGTGTGCGGCCAGCTGTCCCACTAAGCCTCTCCCCACTTCAACTTGCTTCGCAATATCTCAAAATAGCTCTTATTTGGCGGCTGAATCAGTTTCAATCGTTCCTCCGCCCGCGTAATCCGCACGCGGTCTCCCACCTGCATCGGCACGCCTGTCTGCCCATCCAACGTTAGAAATACCGATTCCGAGCTTTCCGCCACCCGCAATTCAATCTTCGATGTATCGTGGATCACCACCGGCCGGTCGCTCAGCGTATGCGGGCAGATCGGCGTAATCAGAATCGACTCCACCATGGGATGCACAATCGGCCCGCCCGCCGCCATCGAATACGCCGTCGATCCTGTTGGCGTAGCCACAATCAACCCGTCCGCCCGGTACCGGCACACAAATCCGTCGTCGACGTACAGCTCCAGCTCGATCATGCGCGCCAGTGTGCCCTTGTGCACGACGGAATCATTCAGTACGCGCTGCTTCGTCAGAATCTCCCCGCGATTCACCCGCTCCACCAGCAGCAGCACCCGCTCATTGATTGTCGATTCCCCCGCCAGCGTCGCTTCTAGCGCCGGGTACAACTCGTCCACCGTGAAGCTCGCCAGGAATCCCAGACTGCCCATGTTGACCGGCAAAATCGGAACACCACGCGGAGCCGCTTCACGCGCCGCTGCCAGCAGCGTTCCATCTCCGCCCAATACCAATAGCAGATCGGCCTGTTCGGCCACCTGGTGCCGCGTCTTTCCCAGCCCGTCGTCCTTCAGCGATCCCGCGGTCTCCGTATCCAGCACCGTTCTTACGCCATGTTCCTCCAACCACGCCAAAAGTGGCGGCACAACCTCGGCCAGATTCGAACGCCGGGGCCGCGAGATGATTCCGATCGTTGTAAAGGTTGGTGTGGGCCGCATGGATTACTGCGATTCTACCCCAGCCAATTTTCTGGCGTGAAGGAAATACTCCTGGTTGCCTTCCGCGCCAGCCAGATGGCTGGGCATAACTCCCAGGCATTCCAGCCCCAGCGATCCCACGGCATCCTTCACGCTATCGATCGCCCTCTCATGCAGCGAAACGTCCCGCACGATTCCGCCCTTGCCGATATCCTCGCGCTTGAGCTCAAACTGCGGCTTGATCAAGAGCAGTAGCTCCGCGCCTGCCTTAGCGCATTCCACGGCGCCCGGCAAAACTTTGTTCACCGAAATGAACGACACATCCGCCACCACCAGTTCCACTTGCTCGGGCAAATCTTTCGCCGCAAGCTCACGTGCGTTCTTCTGCAAGCGTTTTACTCGTTCATCGCCTCGAAGCTTCCACGCCAGCTGATCCGTATTCACATCCACCGCGTACACTCGTTGCGCTCCATGCTGCAGCAGGCAATCCGTAAATCCTCCGGTTGAGGCCCCCACATCCAGACAGATTTTTCCCTCCGCCTTCACTCCAAAATCCTCCAGCGCACCTTCCAGCTTGAATCCGCCCCGGCTGGCATACTTCTGCAACCGGCTGTGCACCTCGATCCGCGATTCTTCGGCGATCGCCAAGCCCGCTTTATCCACGCGCTTGCCATCCACTTCCACTTCTCCCGCAAGGATCATCGCCTGTCCTTTCTGGCGCGATTCGGCAAGTCCGCGCTCAACCAGAAGAACGTCAAGCCGTTTGCGTTCACTTTTCGCATTCATGAGGTAATTTATCCGAACTGTTTCAGAATCGAATAGCTTGGACAAACTAGATTTGCCAGTTATGCAATCTCAGCCATGCGCCGTCATCCTGAGGGCCGCGCTGTTCGCGGGCCGACGGATCCCAACTTCACCCTTGCCGAAGAGTCAACGTTACGTGCGGCGCAATACCAGAAATTCCGCTATCGAGCGTAGCCGTTTTGCTCGCTCTCCGTATGGCTGCAATTCGTCAATCGCCTTGGTCGCCAATTCCTTCGCGATGTCATGCGACTTCTCCAGTCCATACACCGCCGGATATGTCGCCTTCTGCTGTGCGATGTCCTTACCCGCAGTTTTCCCCAGCGCGGCGGAAGATTCTTCCACATCCAAAATATCGTCCGTCACCTGGAACGCCCAGCCTATCGTCTCACCGAATCGCCGAAGCCGCTTCACGTCTTCGTCCTCAGCCCCTGCCGATAGCGCCCCCGCCGTGATCGACGCTCGTATCAGCGCCGCCGTCTTTGACCGGTGAATGTACTCGAGTATCTCCGGCCCCACTTTTCGGCCTTCACTTTCAATGTCCGCCACTTGCCCGCCGACCATTCCATTCACGGTGCCGGCCGCCGTCGAAATCTCCGTCAGCATCGCCACACGGCGTTCCGCAGCCACTGGCGACGCCCCAATCGTCTCAAACGCCAGCGTCAACAGCCCATCGCCCGCAAGAATGGCGATGGCCTCTCCAAATTTCTTGTGCGAGGTCGGCTTCCCGCGGCGCAAATCGTCGTTGTCCAGCGCTGGCAGGTCATCATGAATCAGTGAATAGGTATGGATGAACTCGACCGCGCATGCCGGATACAACGCCGCCTCCACATCCTCGCCAAATATCCGTGACGTTTCCAGGCATAGAATCGGCCGGATCCGCTTGCCCCCCGCAAACACTGAGTATCGCATTGCGGCGTGAATCGAGCTTGGTGGCACGCTTTCCGCCGGCATCAGCCGCTCCAGGTGCGCGTCCACAGCCAAACGGTCTTCTTCAAAAAATTCCGAGAGTTTCATCGGGTCAGCGGGTTTTCCTGTCGGCGGAATTTGGAGAACTTTACGAATTGCTCTCTCCTTCAGGCTCAAACACCTCCGCGGCCAGCTTGCCATCGGCTTTCTTCAACAAAATCTCTACTCGCCCTTCCGCTTCTTCCAGTTGTTTCTGGCATTCGCGCGAAAGGTGCACGCCTTCTTCGAACAATTTCATGGCCTCGTCCAGTGAAAGCTGCGGGCTCTCCAGTTTCCGCACCACTTCTTCCAGCCGCGATAAGGACCGCTCAAAATCCGGCTTTTTCGTTGCTTCTGTTTTTTTCGGAGCAGGTGAATCCACGCCGGTTCCTCAGTCTCCGCCTATTTCTGGCAGTGTAAGCAGCAGTATGTCGACCTTCCGCCCTGTTCAATCCGCTGGATCGTTTTTCCGCAGCGCTTGCATTCCATTCCTTCACGTTGATACGCACACAGGATTCTCTCCAGTCCCTGAAACCACCACGTTTCATCTCGAAAGTCAGGCGCAGGTTCTAAGCAGCATTTTAAAGCACGCCGGAGAACGGACACAATCGCTTTGTGCAGTCTCGCAACCTCTTTGCTCTTCAATGAATTCGCGCTCCGCCTCGGATCCACACGTGCCCGCCACAGCGCCTCGCACGAGTAGATGTTGCCAATCCCCGCGATCTTTGTCTGGTCCAGAAAAAACTCCTTCACCGGACGCCTGGACCGCGAAAGCCGTGCTCGCAACTCCTTGGCGGTAAATTCTCGCGACAGTCCATCAATCCCCAGCGCTCTCAACGGTGGGCAAGCCTCGGCCGATTCCCACGCGTGCACTCGCCCAAAGTGCCTGTCATCCGCGAATCCGAGCACTCCCTTGCGCAACTCCAGCGCCACATCTACATGCACTCCGTCGTCGGCGGCATTGGCGCGCTTCAACAACTCCCTTGCGCTTGAAAACCACACCAGTTGCCCGTCGAGCCGGAAGTGCATCTCAATCAACCCGCGATCCAGCACCAGCAGCAGATATTTCCCTCGCCGCTCTACCTCTACCATTCGTCGGCCTTCCGCCGTCTTTGCAAAATGTCGCGCGGATTGCGGCCGCGTTGCAATAGGATGAAAAACGTGAACGCACCGGATGCGTTGCCCTCGCACCAGCGGCCTCAACGTTTGCGCAACAGCTTCAACTTCCGGGAGTTCCGGCATTTGCTTAGATTAGATTTCCTGCCAGGTAGAGATTTGTCAGTTACTGAATCTCAATTGCAACCCCAGCAACCCATTGTCATCCTGACGGACGCGCAGTTTGCGCCCGGAAGGATCTCAACCGAAACAAGGGCAAGACCCACGAGTCTAGTGGGTGGCCGCGGCACCCGGCTGCAGAGTCAGCGTATGCTTTTTCGTCTTCGCCTCGCCTGCGTCGCTGAACGGCCCGTAGATCGGCTTGCCATCCAGCCAGTAGGAGAACTGATCCCTGTAATGCTCGCTTCCCGGTTGCCCCGATTCCCCCGCCGGAATCAAGATGATCGATTCATCCCAATTCGCGGTATTCGCCACGAAACGCATCGCCGGACCATGGTCGCGCGAAGCGGCCCGCGGGCTCCAGTCCGTCCCCGACTGCGCCTGGTCCGTGATGCTCAGCAATTTCTTCAGCACGCCTTCGCGTCCCAGTGGGTGCAGCATGTCCAGATAGTTGAATCTCTTCCAATCCCAGTCTTCCGGGTCTGCGTCCTTAGTTCCTTCTTCCAATCGGTGCACGGCTTGGTCCGCCGCCGCCGTCAACAATTCGTCATAATTCTCGAATTGCGAAGGCAGCCACTTTGCCGGACGCTCCTGCAACGTACGCTGCAGAAAATTGAATTTCCGCCAATCATACTTGTCCGCATCATTCCCCAGTTGCGCTTCCAGAATCAAATTCAGCGCCCGGTACATCGCCGAATTCAGGAACGCCACCACCGTGGAATTCGGTTCCGCAATTCCGTTCCAATCCTTGGCCTGCTCAATTAACTTTTTCGCCCGTGGATCTTTCGCTGGCGCCACTTTTGCCGCCGCCACAAGCTGTTCCGCAATAAAGGCGTGCGGAATGCTGTATGCGTCCGCTTGTACTTTCAGCATATCGTCGGGCCGCAAATCGTGCTTGTCACTCAGCAAGTCATAGATCCGCGCCGTCCGGTACGGCTCTTCCCAGTTGTCCGTCAGGTACGGTTTGTAGTCCGGCCCAACCACTCGTGCGTTCGCCGTGACGATAAATCCGCTCTCAGGGTTAAAACTCTTCGGCAATTGCTCGAACGGGATGTACCCGGTCCACTCGTACTCATCCGTGTCTCCCGGCACCGGCACATCGCCCCGCCCTTTCTTCCGAATCGGCACCCGCGCCGCCATGATGTAACCGATATTTCCATCCACATCGGCATATACCGTGTTCTGTCCTGGACCCCACGCCGTCTTCATGATTCCCAGAAACTCATTCCAGTTCTGCGCTTTGCCCAGCCAGAAATAGGAGCTGGACAATCCTCCCGGCTCCAACGCCGTCCACTTCATCGCGTAGGATTTGTCTCCATCCTGCCGCACCACCGGGCCGTGCCGCGTCACCGCCAGCCTCATGTGCTGGTCAGCGCCTCCTTTTACTTTGATCACCTCATCAAAAACGTCTGCCTTCTTCCATTGACCGTTCACTCGGTACTCATCCGGATTCGCCGGGTTGAACGTCTCGATATACAGGTCCTGAACATCCGCGCCGTTGTTCGTGAATCCCCATGCCACCTTGTCGTTGTGCCCAATCACCACCAGCGGCGCTCCCGGAAGCGTGAACCCCTTCACGTTCCATCCCGGCGCCGTTATGTGCACCTCGTACCAGATTGGCGGTATCGACAATTCCAGGTGCGTATCGTTCGCCAGCAGCGGTTTTCCCGATGCCGTGTGCGCCCCGCTTACCACCCAATTGTTGCTTCCCAGGGAATGGCGGATATCCCGTTGCGATTCCCGCACCCAGTCCTTTACTTCCATTGCCAGCAGGGAAGTAAGGTCGGGCGCGGCCGTTTCGCCGGGCGCCGCAGGAGAGACGCTTTGCGCCTTAATTACGTCGTCGTAATCCATCTCATCATCGTCATCGTCCGAATTCGCTTGCGATTGGTCGCGCACGCTTTTGTCGAGGTTGGGATCGCCTACCACATAGTGGTCCAGCGACGAGGCTTCGCTAAACAGGTCTTTCGCGATCCCTGGGCTCACCTTCGCTAGAATGATCGCTCGATTCATTTCCGATTTGCGCGTATCCGCCAGCGTCCGGTACATGTATCCGGCGATCACCAGCGTGTCGGTGGGATTCCAGGGCGTCGGCTGGTATCTCAGAAGCGTAAATTCCATCGGCAGTTTCGACCCATGGTGCTCGATGAACTGGTTCACTCCCCGGGCATACGCTTCCAGGATTTTTCGCCCCTCGGGGTCCATCTGTTCATAGTCACGTTGCGCGGCTCGCGCAAAATTCAACACCCGGAAGTCCCTGTCCACGCCCACCGTCACTGGCCCAAGAATCTCCGACAACTGCCCCTTTGCCACGCGACGCAGCAGGTCCATTTGCCACAAACGGTCCTGCGCCATTACGTAGCCTTGCCCTTCCGCCATGTCTTCCACGGAACCAGCGCGGATGTGCGGCACTCCCCAATTATCCCGCTCCACCGTCACGTTGCTCTGCAACCCGCCCACAGACACCTTGCCGTCCAGTTGCGGCAATGGCCGGTACACTAACCACCAGATTGTTGTGGCAAGTACGATGACGGCGAGGGCAAAAATCCACAGCAGCAGTCGCAGGGCTGTACGCACGTCCAAGCTCACCTCTTTGCCTGTCAAAGAAGTGTAGTGGACCACGCCCACCCGCGCAACCTGACCCATCGCCCGGGCTAATTCAGTTCTTCCACACGTCCGTGCTACACACCAATTCGATCATCTCGTCGTACGTCTGCATCGCGTCGTCCACTAACGGCCTGGCCGTCTCCATTGCCGCGTTCAGATTGCTTTCATGCAAGTCAGCATTCTCCGGCTTCTCTGCTACCGTCCTCCGCAAGTCTGTGACAGGGGTCGCCTCTGCCCGGGCCGTGTTTCACTTCCCGCACCACCTCGCTCGACCTGTCCTCCACCTGCCTTTGTGCTGCTACAATGTGCGTCTGGGGGCTCGCGCAGGCATGATTCTGTTGCGGTTAATCGGTGTGCTGTTGCTCGTGGTGCTCAATGGCTTCTTTGCGGCCGCGGAGTTTTCTCTGGTGGCCGTCCGCATCTCCCGGGTCCGCCAGCTCGTTGTCAAAGGCAGTCCTCGGGCCAAGATCGTCGAACTCCTCCTGGGCGATCTTCACCGTGTCGTTTCCGGCGTACAGCTCGGCATCACCCTCACCAGCCTAGCCTTAGGCGCGCTCGGCGAATTGACGTTGGCCCAGCTGGTCCAGCAGATCATGCCCGCCCACGGCAGCGTTCGCATGCTTCTGCTGATCCACGGCATCGCCCTCACGATTGCGTTCATTTTCCTCAGCGCCATTCACGTTGTCTTGGGTGAATTGGTACCCAAAACCATCAGCCTGGCCCGTGCCGAACGTGTTGCACTGATGATTGCGCGCCCGTTCCTATGGTTTCTGACCACCTTTCGCTGGGCTATCGATTTCCTCGACAATATCTCTGGCGCCATCGTAAAAGCTCTCGGCTTGGCCATCCCCACCGGACATGGCGTGGCCCATTCCACCGAAGAGCTCCAGATCCAGATCCAACAAGCGCGCGAACGGGGCCTTCTTGCTCCCGGGGAAGAGAAGTTCATCCTCAGCGCCATCGAGCTGGGTCATCTGCAGGTTCGCGAGATCATGGTTTCTCGCCCAGACATGCACGTTCTCCCCATCGAAGCCTCCCTCGATGAAGTCATGAGAGCTTTCGCCACCACGCAACGCTCCCGCATTCCCGTGTACCGCGGCAGCGAGGACCACATCCTCGGCTTTGTGCACATCAAGGACATGATGTGGGTCCTGCTCGATACCGAGCGCCGTCTGGAAGAGAAGCTTCCCCCGCCCGCACCCTTTGATCTTCGCCGCGTTCTTCGCGAAATCCTCATGGTTCCCGAGACCAAGCCCGCCGGCGAGCTCCTCCAGGAACTACGCAACCGCCACATCGGCATGGCCATTGTCGTCGACGAGTTCGGCAGCGTCCTCGGCCTCGTCACTATGGAAGACCTGCTCGAGCAGCTCGTCGGCGAAATCCACGACGAATTCGACGTCGTCGAACGCCCGCTCACCCTTGCCGACGGCGCGGTCATCTTCGACGCCGCATTGAATGTTCGCGACCTCGACTCCCAGTACAATATCTCCCTCCCGGAAGATCCCGCGTACGCCACCGTTGGCGGATTCGTCCTCGATCAACTCGGTTTCATTCCTCGTGGCGGCGAGAGTTTTGAATTCGGCGGGTATCGTTTCACCGTTGTTGAAATGGATGGCCGTCGCGTCGCGCGCGTCAAAATTCAGCGCTTGCGTCCCGCCGAAAACAGTCCTCCCTCCGATGTCGCCGAGACCTATTCGCCTCTCGTGGCCGCCAAATATCGGGCAGCCGGAAAGGAGCGCTGAGTCCGCCACAAAATGGCGCGCCATCTCCTCAACCGCTTTCTGCTTACGCTCCCCGCCCTTTGGCTGGTGCTCAGTCTCGTTTTCCTTTTGATCCATATCGTCCCCGGTGACCCCGTCGAGCAGATGCTCGGCGAAGGCGCCGCTCCCGGCCAGGTCGCCGAACTGCGCCACTCTCTTGGCCTCGATCGCCCCTTACTGGTGCAGTACGGCCGCTATCTCTGGGAGGTGGCTCACGGCGATCTCGGTCAGTCCTTCAAATTTCAAGCCCCGGTTCGCCGCATCATCTTTGAGCGCTATCCCGCCACAATGCAGCTGGCCTTCCTGGCCTTGCTCGTCTGCGTTGCCATTGCCATTCCTGCCGGCGTCATTTCTGCGCATCGTCGCGGCCACGTCACCGATCGTGCCGTCAGTGTCTTCACTCTGTTTGGACTCGCCGTTCCCAATTTCGCTTTCGGGCCCCTGCTCATCACTCTCTTCTCCATTCAACTGGGCTGGCTGCCCGTTTCCGGCCGTGGCGGCCTGCTCAACTACATTCTCCCTGCCGCCACTCTCGGTGCGGCCCTGGCCGCCATCCTTACGCGCATGGTTCGCGGCGCTATGCTCGAAGAACTCTCCAGCGATTACGTCCGCACCGCACGCGCCAAAGGACTTTCCACCTCTGCCGTTCTGGTTCGCCACGCCCTCCGCAACGCGCTTATTCCCATCATCACTATTCTCGGCCTGCAATTCGGCACCCTGCTCGCCGGTACCATCGTCACGGAAACCATCTTCTCCTGGCCCGGCATTGGACGCCTCACCGTCCAGGCTATCTCGTCCCGGGACTATCCATTGCTTCAGGGCTGCATCCTGGTCATCGCTCTTTCTTACGTTCTCGTCAACCTGCTCACCGATGTGCTCTATTCCTTGGTTGATCCTCGAGTGCGCCTCTCATGAACAGCCAATCGCACCTCTTCGATTTCCTCCGCCACAGTCTTCTGGCCCGTATCGGCTTTGCTATCGTCCTCGTGCTGATTCTGGCTGCACTATTCGCGCCCTGGATCGGCCACGCCAATCCTTCGGCTCAAAACCTCGCCACTCGCCTCCAGCCGCCATCCATGCAGCATTGGATGGGCACCGACGAACTCGGCCGCGACATTTTCTCACGCATCCTCTTTGGCGCTCGCATTTCGCTTCTGGTTTCCATCTGTGTCGTGCTTGGTTGCGGCACCATGGGCCTCACTCTTGGCCTGCTGGCCGGTTACACCGGCGGCGCGTTTGATCGCGTCGTGAATCGCCTTTTCATCAACGCCTTCCTTTCTTTCCCGGGTGTTCTCCTCGCCATTGCCTTCGCCGCCTTTTTCGGCCCGGGCATCGGCAAGGTGATTCTCGCGCTCATCATTACGGGATGGGCAGGCTACGCCCGTCTCGCTCGCGCTCAAGTTTTGAAAGTGAAGGAATCCGAATACATCCTGGCGGCGCGTTCGCTCGGCGCGTCACCACTGCGCATCATGCTGCGTCATCTCTTACCCAACATTCTCCAGCCTGTCCTGATCCAGGCGACCATCGGCATGGCCGGCGCCATTCTTGCCGAAGCCACTCTTAGCTTCCTCGGTCTCGGTGTTCTCGCTCCCATTCCCAGCTGGGGCGCTATGCTCAACGACGCGCGCAGCCACCTCTTCGATGCGCCTCACATGGTGGTCTTCCCCGCGCTCGCCGTCATGCTCGCCGTTCTCGCCTTCAATCTGCTCGGCGACGCCTGGCGCGATTGGCTCGATCCCCGCACCCGCTCCCAACTGACCGCCCTGGAACACTCCCGCTGACGCCTGCGCATTTCTCTTCAGTTTTGGAGTGTGCGGTGGCCAGCCTAGCCCGCTTTTCCCACCGCACCGCTCGACATTTGCTGTTCTCTTGCTTATGTGGGAACCGCCTTCCGAGGCGGTCCGCTGTTGGGGTGGCTTTCTCGCTCCATCATTCTGAGGCGCGCGCTCCGACTTTTTTTCTGCCACGTGACGCTGGCTTTTATGCCAGCCGTTAGTTTTCACCTGCGCAGCGTAAGGTCCCGTCGGCTTCCCCCGGCAGGGGGGAGGCAGTCCGTTCTTGGGTTGCTTCCTATTTCGGGCCTAGCAGCATTCGTTACAAGCCTGTCATCCTGAGGCGTCCGCCGTTTGCAAGGACTTCAACCAATACGCCCTGCAAGATCTACCCGACGAACCCGCGCCGCCCACAAACACCCATTCCAACCGCGAAAAATTCCTCGCGCTAACTCCACTCAAATGTTCCAATGAAGAATCTCCCGTTCTACCCCTTCGTCAACAACACCGGCGCACCTCTTCCAATCCCCAAGGTCTTCGCCGCATTCCCTTTATTCACGCCAATCTCTAAATACCCGCTCGATCCGATAAACGCAATCGCTTCGCCCGTATTGCCATTCGCAAACGTTGGCACCAACCGCGTAATCGCATGGCTCCCCACCTGTAAACTCAACTCGCCTTTTTCTAGCATCTCCGGCGACAAATCCTCCGCCCGGAAATTCGTCAGCAGGTTTCCAAAATTATCCACTTTCAGCACTACGCCTTTTTTCAAACCGTCCGCTTCCTTCGGCTTGGGCATCGCGAATTTCTTGTAGTCGGAAATCTCTTCGCCCATGCTGGCTGGCTGCCAACTCTTCGACAGCCACGCAGCCACTGGGGCAAACACATCGCGTCCATGAAACGTCTTGCTCACCGGCTGCGCGAAATAATGCTCCGAAGTCAGATTCCGCACCACCACGTTCTGTTCTTTCTCATACACGCCCGAAAGCACACCGTTATCCGGCGCCAGGAAATACTGATTCTGCCCGCTCACGAGCAGCGGCCGCCGCTCCGTTCCCACTCCCGGGTCCACCACCACCACGTGGATGGAACGCGGCGGAAAATAGGAGTACGAGTTCGCAATCGCCAGCGCGCCCTCCAGCAGATCGAACGGCGCCACCTGGTGCGTGATATCCACGATCTGCGTGTCAGGATTAATTCGCAGAATCACCCCTTTCATCACTCCCACAAGGTGATCATTGATCCCGTAATCCGTCGTCAGCGTAATAATTGGATTCGTCAAATCTCTCTCCCCCCGTTATTTGGCACTGGCCATGTCTTCGCGGAGTGGGGAGGCACCCGCACCTTTGACGCTATCGGACCACGCCCCGCGAATCAAGCCTGCCCGCTCTCAGCGCTGCGCAAGTGCCAATGCTCTTCTCGCAAGCTCCTCTCAACAGATGTTTCATACGGCGTGGGCAAGCAGTCTTCCGCGTACTTGCTCTCATTCAGCAGAATTTGATCACGCGTCGGCCAAAAAACAGCTCGTACCCCTCACGCCGTCGCTTGCGTTCAACGCTGCCGCATCGTACGATTTCTGTTTGGTGTCCTTGACAGATTTTGCTCTGAGCCTGTCCGTGTGTGCTGCCTGCTTTTCGGCCAGTCTGCGCGGTGGTGCGGAGCATGGGAGAGTCCCGGCATGAAATCGGTCGTCGTGGTTGGCGCGCAGTGGGGCGATGAAGGCAAAGGAAAAGTCGTCGACTATCTTGCCGGCTCATTCGATTACATCGCTCGTGTTGCTGGCGGGCACAATGCTGGCCACACCGTAATCATCGGCAAGGATCGCTACGTCCTCCAACTCATCCCCTGCGGCATTCTGCGCCCAAAACAGCACGCCATCATCGGCTCCGGCGTTGTCGTTGATCCCGCCGCCCTGGTCGCCGAAATCGAAACTCTCGCGAAGGCCGGTCTTAGCGTCGAAGGCCGCATGCACATCAGCAATCGCGCTCACCTCATTTTTCCGTATCATCGCGAACTCGACCTCGCGGCGGAAAATGCCCGCGGCGCCAACAAAATCGGCACCACTTCCCGTGGTATCGGCCCGGCCTACGAGGACAAGATGGCCCGCCGAGGTCTGCGCATGGCCGACCTGCTCGATCCCGATCTCTTTCGCGAAAAAGCCGCTCGTGTTGTCGACGAAAAAAATCGCATCGCTCGCGGAGCCTATGGCGCAAAAATCGATTTCACTCACGAAGTCGAGGACACCCTGAAGCTCGCCGACAAAATTAAACGTTTCATTTGCGATACCGCCGAACTCACCAACCGCGCTCTCGATGAAGGCAAGTCGGTCCTCTTTGAAGGCGCACAGGGCACCATGCTCGATATCGACCACGGCACCTATCCCTTCGTCACCTCTTCCAGCGCTACCTCCGGCGGCGCCAGCACCGGCATGGGTGTTCCTCCCACAAAAATCCGCCATGTCCTTGGAATTTCCAAGGCCTATACCACCCGCGTCGGCGGCGGCCCTTTCCCCACGGAAATGCCCGACCTAGAAGCCAAGGAAGTCCGCGAACGCGGTAAGGAATTCGGCGCCGTAACCGGCCGTCCGCGCCGCTGCGGCTGGCTCGATCTTGCCGAACTGCGTTACGCCAAGATGATTAACGGCATCGATTCGCTGGTCATCACCAAGCTGGACGTCTTCGACACTCAGCGCGAAATCAGTGTCTGCGTCGGGTACTCCTACAAAGGTTCTCCCGTTAACGAAATGCCCGCCTCCGCCGAAGAATACGACCGCGTCACCCCGGTCTACAAAACACTGCCCGGCTGGTGCGATAACACCTACGGTGCGCAAGATGCCGCCAAGCTTCCTAAAGCCGCCATCGACTATCTCCGCTTCATCTCCGACTTCCTCCAAGTCGAAATCGGCATGATCTCCACCGGCCCCGAACGCGACGCCACCATCGTCCAGCCCGGCACTCTCCTGGCCCGCTGGCTCTAGCCAATTTCTTGTAATGTCCAACTTGTAGGTCACCCTTCAGGGGTGAGGGCTTTGGTCGCATTTGTAGTGGCCGAACTTTAGGTCGGTTCTTCTTGATGTCATCCCGACCGGAGCACCAGTGCTGGGATCATGGCAAGATCCTCCCTCCATCTCGATCCTTGAATTGCATTGTCATCTCCAACGATCGGGACCTGCTTTTCCGTACCTAATTACTTTCTTACTCCCTTTCGCCGTCCCGCCCTGCGCTACAATATTCCACTTCATGCTCTCCTTCGAACAAGCCCGTCAACTTGTCATTACCAACACGCAGTCTCACCTAACTTCGCCTCCTACCTCGCTACTCCCCGTTACCGACGCCCTAAGCCACATCCTCGCCCAAGAAATTCGTGCCGACCGCCAATATCCTCCCTTCAACCGCTCCACTCGTGATGGCTACGCCGTTCGCGCGCGCGAAGCCAAAAAAAATTCAGCCCTGCGCTGCATCGGCGAAATCAAGGCGGGCGACACCGTCTTCGCTGCTCTGGACCCCGGCACCTGCATCCAGATCATGACCGGCGCCGCCGTCCCACCCAGCGCCGACGCCGTGGTCATGATTGAGTGCACTCGCCGTTCCGGCGAGGCCGTCACCTTCGATCGCGACACTCAGCCTGGCCAAAATATCGTTCCGCAGGGAAGTGAAGCGCACGCGGGCGAGCTGATTCTCCACCCCGGCCTACGTCTCGGCTTCGCGGAACTCGCCATCGCCGCTCAGGTCGGCGCCTCCAATTTGCTTTGCTACCAAAAGCCCCTCGTCGCCATCCTCTCCACCGGCGACGAAGTTGTTCCCATCACCGAAACGCCCGGTCCCTTTCACATCCGCAATAGCAATAGCGTCTCCCTCGCCGCACAAGTCCGTCTTGCTGGCGGCCAACCCGTCCCTCTCGGCAACGCTCTCGATCGCGTCGACGACCTCAGCGCAAAAATTGAATTCGGCCTCCAGCGCGACATCCTCGTCCTCTCCGGCGGCGTCTCCATGGGAAAGTACGATCTTGTCGAAACCGTCCTCAAATCCTTCGGCGCGGAATTCCTCTTTGACGCCGTCGCCATTCGTCCGGGCAAGCCCGCCGTCTTCGGACGCTGCCGCAACAAACTCGTCTTCGGCCTGCCCGGCAACCCCGTCTCCACCATGGTCACCTTTCAACTCTTCGTCGCCCCGGCCATCGATCTCCTTAGCGGCGCCCCCGCTCGCCCTCTTCTTCTCTTGAACGCCACTCTCTCGCAGGCGCTCCACGAAAAATCCGGCCTCACGCACTTCTTGCCGGCTCGCCTCGAATGGTCGGCCGCCTCTCCTCTGGTCCACGCCTTGTCCTGGCAAGGCTCCGGCGACATCGCCACCCTCAGCCGCGCCAACTGTTTCCTCGTCGTCCCCGCTGACCGCCACGACATTCCCGCGGGAGAGATCGTTTCCGTTCTCCCTCGTCCCGATGTACTCTAAAAGCCCTTTGGAGTGCCGTTTACCCTGAGCTTCTTTTGGCCAAGGGTCGCCGTTTTGCAAGGCTGCCCGCGCCAAGTGGGTGCCCCACACGCCGTCTTTGCGCGGGGTTGTGCTCTTCAGGGGGGCGGAGCTTTAGCTCCGACATCAAGTGCTTGGCTATCATTGGGCTTCAGCCCCTGAGGAAATGATTTTGGTATTTTCCGCAGCCTGTTTAGCCCGGCCGTAAGTGGGAGTTCGACCAACCCGGCTTTAGCCGCTGAAGGTTCTTTCGGTGCCCTTTCGGTCGCAAACGTACTAGACTCTGAGGCTCAATTGCCCAAGCTGTCTCACTACACCAAGCGCGGCGAAGTCCACATGGTCGACGTCTCTTGCAAATCCGTCACTTCTCGCACCGCCATCGCCCACGCCTTTGTCCGCATGTCTCCCCGTGTGGTCCGCGCCGTTCGCCGCCTCAAAAATCCCAAGGGCAATCCTTTGGAGGTCGCTCGCATCGCCGGCATCACCGCTGCCAAGCGCACTTCGGAGTGGATACCTCTTTGTCACCCCATCCCTCTCACTCACATTGATGTGACCCCGCGCCTGTGCAAAGATGGAGTAGAAATACTTTCCAAGGTGACGGCAACCGCGCAGACCGGTGTCGAAATGGAAGCGCTCGTCGCCGCCACTTGTGCCGCTCTCACGGTTTACGATATGTGCAAAGCCCTCGACAAATCGATGCAGATTGCCGACGTTCACCTGCTCCTTAAAACTGGAGGAAAGTCCGGTGAATTTCGTCGCGCGGCCTCCAAAAAATCGCGCGGAGCTCGCTCATGAGCGCCGCCGCCTCCAGCAAAACCGTCAAGCTTCTTCTCGCCGACGACAACCCTCTCATCCGCGATCTGGTATCCAAGGGCCTCGACCCCTTCTGTGAAATCATGATCTGCTCCGATGGCGCCGACGCGATCCTCCGCGTCATCGACGACCTTCCCGACGTCATCCTCTGCGATTTCAAGATGCCCGGCCTCGATGGCCGCCAGCTTTTCGAAAAACTCCGCGGCCGCGAAGCCACCCGTCACATTCCTTTTCTCTTCATGGCCAGCCGTGCCGATATTGAAGAACGCCTTCGCCCGCTCGTCGACGGCGTCGAGGATTTCATCGCCAAGCCGTTTCTGCTGAAAGATCTTGTCCGCTCGGCAAAAAAAGTCATCGATCGCCTGCACCTCGAAAAACTTCAGAAGCGCGCCTCGCGCCCTGGCGTCATCCAGGGCCGCCTCGAAGAGATGAGCATGATCGACCTTATGCAATCCCTCGAAATGGGCCAGAAATCCTGCCGCTTGGTCGTCCAGAAGAGCGGAGAACAGGGCGAACTCTTCTTCGCCAACGGCCAGTGCCGCGACGCCAAAATCGGCAACCTCCACGGCGACGCCGCCGTCTACAAAGTGCTCCTCTGGACCGACGGCGAATTCGAAATCGATTTCAACGCCGCCAACGCTTCCGACCGCACCACCACCACCCGCAGCACCACCGGTCTCCTCATGGAAGCCATGCGCCTGATGGACGAATCCAATCGCGACGCCGTCAGCACCAACTAACCCTCGCAAACCTGTAGCTCACTCCTTCAGGTCTGGCTAAGCCGGTCCGTCAACACAGATGCTTGCCACGTCTTTCGCGTTAGCTGTCATTTGTCATTTCGAACGAAGTTTGCGGAGTGAGGATCTCTGCCCCATCGCACGCCTTTTGTGCGATGAATCCTTCATTTTTTTGTTTTTTCTCTGTGCTCTCTGTGTCCTCTGTGATGAGCAACCTGTACCTATCGCACACACCCCATATCTCCCTCGCGCTTTTCCTTTCCTCCGCATATAAAATAATCCCCAGCTATGCGTGTCTCCGTCCTCACCATCAGTGATTCCGTCACCCGCGGTGAACGCGAAGATCTCTCCGGCCCCGCGCTCGTCAAACGCGTTCGCGAACTCGGCTGGGAAGTCACCTCCGCGCTCCGCTGTTCCGACGATCCTGCCGGCCTTCGCAGCCAACTTCGCGAACTCGCCGACTCTCGCCGCGTCGATCTCATCCTCACCACCGGCGGCACCGGCCTCGGCCCTCGCGACAATACTCCCGAAGCCACTCTGGACATCGCCGAGCGCACCGTTCCCGGCATCGCCGAGGAACTCCGCCGCAAAGGCGCCGAAAAAACGCCCGCCGCCATCCTCTCTCGTGGCGTCGCCGTCATCCGGCATCGCTCCCTCATCGTCAATCTTCCCGGCAGCTCCAAAGGCGCCGTCGAATCCCTGGACGCCGTGGCCCACCTTCTCCCCCACGCCATTGCTGTCCTCAACGGTGCCCGCCACGACTGATTGCCTCGCTATGATTTCTTGGATTCCTAAGCCGCATTTTTTTGGGACAAGGCCTTCTTGCAAGCGCAGTCCTTCCCGGGTCAGCGGCTTCTCGCTGCACTCTTTAGGGGGGCAGGGCTGAAGCCTGACATTAATCCTGCAAACGCGAATTGGGCATCTCGGGAGGGCGCGACTTCAGTCGTGCCGAAGAGAGTTCCCATATATGGGCTTTAGCCCCTGAGGGTCCTAATCCGTGACACCACGTGCCCTGCGGGGAAATTTTCTGCCGCTTCTGAAGACGCCCCACTTCGTTCCCCCAGCGGTGTCATCTTGTAATGCAGCCGCAATATCGTCAGTCCAACAAACGAAATCTTGTGATCCGTCCGCAACACTCCCTCCGGATCCACATACACCCGGAACAATTCGTGCAGCGTCGTGAAATTCCTCACTCGCCAATGTTCCGGCCCCGATTCCACCAGCCGGTAGAACCCCGATTTTCCAAACCCCGATCCCGACGAATCCAATTCAAACGAACCATCCGCATGCGACACCGGCCGCAAATACACGTTCGCACTTCCTCGGCACGGAAAGGTCACCTTCACGCACGGATTCTCTTCGCGTGGAATCCGAATCGTCGAATAAATCCCCGCGTAAATGACTCGCCCCGTGGACTTCATCCGCCGCAGCCAGCCCGTCGACACCACCCTCTCCGTCGCCGGCTCGTACAGTTGCACAACCTCGCTCGTCATCCCTTTCGCCAGTTCCAGCGAAGAAATCGGAAAATTTAATTGATCCATCCGTCGGCTCAGAAACTCCACCAGCAGCCACAGAAAGAAGCGCCCTACGAGGTACACTTCGCTCCACACTTCCAGGTGATATTCTGCCGGATGTTCGTAAAAGTGCCGGATTCGCGAGTCCACCGCGCCGGGATCGAACGTTGGTCCTCGCAGCGCTCCAAAATCCGGAATCAGCCCGGCTGTCGGCGGCATGCGAAGTTTCAACTGATCCTGGTCCGCTATCCTTTGATAGATTCCTGTGCCGATCAGCCCAGGCTCACCCAGAAAACACGTGAGCCACGGCGCGTCGCTGCGCCGAATCCTCCGCCCCGTCGTCCTCACCATCCACTCAATTCCCAATTCCAGCAGCGCCGCGAAGGCACCATGCAGCGCGCCACGCGGAGCCCGTTCGCCTTCTCGCACGCTATTCACCTGTTCTGGCTTTTGCATCATTGCTTTTCGTAATTATCGCATTCGCGCCGCGCAGTCGCTCAGTCGCGCTCGGCCCCTGTGCCCCGCTCATTACCACTCCGATACGTGAGCGCCGGAGATCCGCCAGAAATTAGCCCAGTGCGTAAGCACTGGGTACCCATCGCATTAAGGACTCAGCGCCGTAGGCGCGGCACGGGGGTGTTCAACGCAGGTGCCCCACGTCGGTTTTACGGGGAGTCTTGATTTTTCCTGGTTCTGAACCGCGTTCTTGCGGCGCGGAGTGGAGGGATCGCACTATCTCACGGCGAGAGGATTCTCCGTCGTCTCGTACCCAGCGCACTAGAAGTCGGGCGCCCTAGGCGCGGCACGCCCACTGCACCCAATCAACGAGCGCCTCCGGACCCCACCACCGGCAAACCAATCCGCGACGCATGTCCCGCATCATGGTGAATCTTCAACGTCCCCACCTTCATCTCCGCCGAATAAATCTCCGACTCCCCAGTCTGTAAATTTCGCGAGAAATGTGGATAAAACGCGCCCGAGATCTGTACCCGAATTCGGTGTCCTTCCAAAAACGTATTGCTCGTGAGCATGCGGTTCAACTCGAGTCGATAAATCTTTCCCGGCTCAACCACTTTCGGCTGGACGGTCTCGTCTCGATAGCTCGCCCGCAACTCATCCAGCCCTGGGCTCATCAAGTTGAATGCCGTCCCGTCCGGCGCCACATCCAGCAACCGCACCCACAAGTCAAAGTCCTTCACATCCGCCGATACATACATCTCCGCGCGAATCGGCCCCGTCACTTCCATATCCTGTTTCATCACCTCGCTGTCGAACACCAGCACATCTTTCCGCCCCGCCAAAGCCCGATAGTCATGCGCTCCGTATGCCGTGTAGGCGTCCGTCACCGGATGCGCCGGGTCCGATACCAGAGTGCTCAACGTAGACTTTGCTGTGCCCACACGCTGCGACAGGGTCCCCTGCCGCGCAGCATCGCTCTCTGCCACCAGGTAGTATGATCTTTCCTCCGCTCTTTCGATCGGCCACGCCTTCTCATCTCTCCACGCATTTTTCCCCATAACAAAGATCCGCACCGGCGCTTCCTTCTCAACGCCATTTTCTGCGCCGCGCATATAGTGGTCCATCCATCGCAAGATCAACCCGTCGTAGTCCACCGGCGCCGTCGGCCCAAACTCCCGCTCGCCGCTCTTCTGCTCGTCCTCGCCGCCATGCGTCCACGGCCCAATAATCGTTCGCGTCGCTGGCTCATTCCAGCCTTTCCGTGCCGCCAGCAGCCCGTTGAAGTTCGTCGTCGCCCCATCCGGCCCATACGCTTCGTCGTACCACCCCGAAAAATTCAGCACCGCACAGCCCACGCGATCATATTTGTTCCTCAGCTCCGCCCAATCCCACCACGCATCCGCCGGAGGATGCGCCAGCCACTGGTAATAAAACGGCGCAGCCTCTTTCAGATCCGTCAAATTCATCAGCGGCAAGAATCCTTCGATGCGCTCATGTTCCGCCTTCCACGTCGCCCTCGCCTCCTCGTACGTCTTCGGCCCCGCCAGGTTCTTTCTCTGCCGAGCGTCCGGCGCAATGTTCATCCAAGTCCACTCCAACCACGACCCATCGAATAGTCCGCCCGAATAGAAAAAATTCCGCGGCGTCGAAAACGTCATCGCCGGCACCATCGCTTTCAAATGCGGAGGCGCCTCCACCGCCGCCAGCCACTGCACCGCTCCCGGGTACGACAGCCCGAACGTTCCTACCTTCCCGTCGGACCACTCCTGCTTTGCCGCCCACTCAATCGTGTCGTACCCGTCCTTCCCCTCATTCTGGTACGGCACAAATTCCCCATCCGACGCGTATCTCCCTCGCACGTCCTCGATCACCACCGCGTATCCGTGCGCCACCGCCTTATCGAACGTTGTCCACTCTTTCGCCGCGAACTGCTTCCCGTACGGCGTCCGATAAACCAGTGTCGGGAATCGCCCTTCCACCTTCGGCAGCCACACGTCCGCCCGCAAAATCACGCCATCACGCATGGGCACCGCCACATCCCTCAGCCGCGTCCCCTCAGGCGCCTCTTTTCCGTTCTCCTGCGCGCCGGCCGCCATCCAACCAGCGAACGCCCCCAGCGCCGTAAGCGCTAAGCCAACCAGTATTTCTCGTCGTTTCATGTCGCCCGGCATTCTACCCCAATCCCACCACAATTGTTGCTCGTAGCGCACACTCCTGTCTGTGCCGGTGCGGCACTCAAAAAAGATTTTCCTTGCTTCCATCCACGAATCTTCTACACTAATCACCCCCGCCCCGATGGAAGTATAAGAATGCTTCGGACGATTCGTTTTTATTGGATTGCCGCGCGCGGCTATCGCTTCACGCCTTGGCGTAGCCCCTATATCCAGTGGCGTCTCGAAACTTTTCTGGGCAGGGAAGCCGCCAATCTCAACGCCAGAAAATTCTTGCGGCTTAGCTGGCGTCATCGCGACCAGCTCCAGCGATTCGTCGACTGGGCAGCCCAACGTCGCCGCGTCCAGCGCCGCCACGCCTAACCCCGGGGCATAAACGCTCGCCGCGCCCTTCCGAGCACACCTTCCGATTCTTCCTGAATTGTCATCCTGAGCGAGGCGAAGGACCTCAACCACCCAGTAGCCACCCACACAAGCCACGCCCACTCTCTCCCGCGCGCGTATAATGGTCTTGTCGGGACGCGCTCCATGGCCGATCTCCACATCCTTCAGAAAACCTCCACCCTCCACGAAGCTCTTTGGTGGGAATCCGAATCCGGCAACCGCGTCCATTGCTATCTCTGTCCCCGCCACTGTCACATCGGCCACGGCCAGTCAGGTTTCTGCTTCATCCGCGTCAATCAAAACGGAAAACTCTTCAACCTCGGCTACGGCGCTCCCGCCGCTCTCCAGGTTGACCCCATCGAGAAAAAGCCCCTCAATCATTTCCTGCCCGGCACCAGCGTCTTCAGCATGGGCACTGCGGGCTGCAATATGGGCTGCTTCTTCTGCCAGAACTGGGACATTTCCAAATCCCATCACGATCAAGTTCACTCTCGTAACGTCCCGCCCGAAGACGTCCCCAAGCTTGCCCTCCAATACGGGTGCGACTCCATCGCCTTCACCTACAACGAGCCCACCATCTGGGGCGAATACGTCATCGACATTTGCAAAGCCGCCAAATCTTACGGCTTGAAAACCGTCATGGTCACCAACGGGTACATCACCCGCGAAGCTTTCCACGACATCTACGACCACATCGATGCCGCCAATGTCGACCTCAAAGCCTTCACCGAAAATTTCTATGGCAAGGTCACGCTCACCCATCTCGAGCCCGTCCTCAAGACTCTCGAGTGGCTCAAGAACGAAACCTCCGTCTGGTTCGAACTCACCAATCTCATGATTCCCAGTCTCAACGACGATCCCGCAGAAACTCGCAAGCTCGCCGAATGGATCCTCGCGCATCTCGGCCGCGATGTACCTCTCCACTTCACGGCCTTCCATCCGGATTTCAAGCTTCGCGACAAGCCGGCTACTCCTCCGGCTACCCTCCATCGCGCCCGTGCCATCGCTCGCGAAGTCGGCCTGCACTACGTCTACGAAGGCAACATTTTCTCCGACGCCGCCAACACCCTTTGTCCCTCGTGCAACACCCTGCTAGTCCGCCGCTCCTGGCACAACGTCCTCGAAAATCATCTCCGTGAAGGCAATTGTCCCCGCTGCCATCTCCCCATCCCCGGTTACTGGCACCCCCGTCGCGCGTCCTGTAGCTCATTCCTTTAGGGATGAGGCTGTAGCTTTGCTTTTGCCGGGGCCGCCTTCCGAGGCGGGCGTCTCGTGAGTCACTCCATTCAACCCCGGTCGGCGCGTTCTTGCTTCGTCAATGTAGCGCTGACTTTCATATCAGCCACATCCTGTAGCTCACCCCTTCACGGATGAGGCTGTTGCTTTTGGGGTTGTAGGGACCACCTTCCGAGGCGGTCCGCCACCACAAATAATCCCTGTTCCGTCACATGGGTAAAAAAACGCCCAACGCCTGCTCCAACACCACCGAATGCAAACACGAAACCAAATACGCCATCGCGCACCCGCAAACTTGACTAACGGAGCAATCGGTCAGCGCTGACACGACAAATACCGCCACGCGCACCGGCCACCCAAGCAGGCTCGAAGCGTCTGCGCAATGCGCCACCGGTTGCACCAGAGAGCACGCCAGTGCCGCCACTCCATTCAGCGCATGTATCGCCGGGCAAAACGCCATCAGCGACGGCCACAGATTCAGCACCACGGGAGCGCCAGCGCCACCTTGGCTGCCAACGCCAAAAATGGCCAGCCCAGCCTTCACAATCACAGGAATCAACCTGAGCCCCAGCTTGAACAACAAACATGTATGGACTAACATGGCGTACCTCCCGCTAACCGCTAAATCCCTCGCCGCCGCTAACTTCCATCTGCTCAGCGCGCTCGGTCGCAAGCAACCTGCGCTGCACTTCCATTAATAGGACGAATAAGCAGCCTCCAAATCGACAGGTCAGGCGAAAAAAAAGCTACAATCGAGGAATGCCTATGACGGCTACGGAGGCGGTCGAACAGGTTTACAGGGCTGATTGGGGCCGCATTGTCGCCGCTCTCATCAGCCTGGTGGGCGACTTCGACCTTGCCGAGGAGTCCACCCAGGAGGCCTTTTCCGCTGCCGTGGACCAGTGGCGCGACGCTGGCGTCCCCGACTTTCCCCGAGCCTGGATTATCCAGACCGCCAAGCACAAGGCCATTGACCGCATCCGCCGCAAGAAGCGCTTCGAAGAAAAAGTGGATTTGTATCTCAAGGACGGTTCCACCCGCACCGTCGAACAGCCCGATTATGACACCAGCGAAATTCCCGACGACCGCCTGCGCCTGATTTTCACCTGTTGCCACCCCGCGCTGGCTGCGGAGTCCCAGGTCGCCCTGACGCTCCGGACCTTGTGCGGGCTGGAGACCGAGGAGATTGCGCGCGCGTTTCTTGTACCGGTGCCGACCATGGCTCAGCGCCTGGTTCGCGCCAAGCACAAGATTCGCGATGCCGGCATTCCCTACATCGTGCCCGAGACGAAAGACATGCCCGAGCGCCTCGACGCCGTACTAACCGTCATCTACCTCGTCTTCAATGAAGGATACGCCGCCACCCGAGGCGCTCCCCTAATGCGCGGCGACCTGTGTGCCGAGGCCATTCGCCTGGTTCGCCTGGTTCGCTCCTTGATGCAGCCGCAGCCTCCCCCGGAAGCGACGGCCCTGCTGGCGCTGATGCTCCTGCACGATGCGCGGCGCGAAGCTCGTGTGGACGACGCGGGTGACCTGGTGGTGCTGGAGGAGCAGGACCGCAGCCTCTGGAATCGTGGGCAAATCTCCGAAGCGTTACCGCTCGTGACCGATGGGCTTCGTGGAGGGCCGGGAGTATTCGCCGTGCAAGCGGCAATTGCGGCGGTGCACTGTCGCGCGGCCCGTGCGGAAGACACCGACTGGGCCCAGATTGTGAACCTCTACGACATGCTGCAGCAATTGCAGCCTTCGCCCATTGTGCAGTTGAACCGCGCCGTCGCCGTGGCCATGGCGCAAGGCCCGCGGACGGGGCTCCAGCTGATTGATGGGCTTGCGGCCAGCAACGACCTCGAAGACTATCACCTGTTGCACGCCGCGCGCGCCGACTTTTTGCGCCGCATGGCGGATTTTCCCGAGGCGGAGAAAAGTTATCAACGCGCTCTGGAATTGGCCACCAATGAAAGCGAGCGCAGGTACCTGCAGCGGCGGCTGAAAGAAGTTCGCGGGCAGGAAAGCGGCGCGTAGCGAACTTTCGGGCACTGGCAGACGTTAATTGCGCCCCCCTTGTGCTCCTACAGGAGGAATGCTATCGTCCCTGTAGAAGCTCAAGGGGAGCTGATGACTGACCAGGGTATTGATCTTCCGCAAGGCACGCTGGACCTCTTGATCCTGCGAACACTCTCCCTCGGCCCCAACCACGGCTGGGCGATTTCCGAACGAATCCATCAGATATCCAGCAAAGTCCTGCAGGTCCAACAGGGTTCGTTGTATCCCGCCCTTCACCGCCTCGAGCGCCGCGGATGGATTAAGGCTCGCTGGGGGGCTTCTGACAACAATCGCCGCGCGAAATACTACGAGTTGACCACCGCGGGCAGAAAACAGCTGGAAGCCGAGAAATCTCAGTGGAAGAAGCTGTCGGCAGCCGTAGCGCAGGTGCTGGAGGGAGCGTAAACGAGTGCGCGCTCGCCAAGATTTGCATGCCACGCGGAGGGCAGGATGTTGAGCGACTTCCTGATTCGCATGAGAGCGCTCTTTCGCCGGAACAGCGTCGAAAGGGAACTGGACGACGAGCTGCGATTCCACTTTGAGCAGCAAGTCGAAAAGTTTGTCCAGTCAGGAATACCCTCGCAGGAAGCTCGCCGCAGTGCGCGACTGATGTTCGGCGCAACTGAAGAAATCAAAGAGGAGTGCCGCGAGGCGCGCGGCGTGGTTGTCTTCGAAAATCTCCTGCAAGATTTGCGCTACGGGTTGCGCACCATCCGCAAGTCTCCCGGTTTCACCGCCGTGGTGGTGCTCACCCTGTCCCTCGGCATCGGCCTGAACGCCGCTCTCTTCACCATCGTCCACGGCGTGCTGCTCAGCCCCTTGCCTTTTCTGCGGCCAGACCGCCTGGTCAGCCTGTGGGAGCGCGACGTTGTGGAGAACACCCCCTTCAGCGCCTACAACGTCGTATCCGGCGGAGTTTTTGCCGACTGGCAGCGCCAGACCACCAACTTCCAACAAATAGCCCTGATCGGCGAAAGCTCGGCCAACCTTTCCGGAGACGGCGGATCCTTGCCGGAGTCCATCGGCACGCGGCAATGTTCCTACAATCTTTTCTCCATGCTCGGCGTGCAGCCGCTCTACGGACGATTGTTCACCGAAGAAGATGATCGCTCGGGCGCAACCGCTACCGTCATTCTCACGCATGGGCTCTGGAAGCGACGCTATGCCGGCGATCCGGCGATCGTCGGCAAAACGATCCTGCTCGATGCCGTGCCTTACAGCGTGATCGGCGTGCTCCCTGCCTGGTTCGATTATCCGGATACGCGCGTGCAACTTTGGCAAACTGTGAACCATGAAGTGTCCACGGCAGACATGCACAATCGCGGCAATCACCGGTTTTTTGTCACCGCGCGGCTCAAGGATGGCGTCAGCGTCGCGCAGGCCTACAGCGAACTGGACGGCATCCAGCAACGCAACCATAAACAATTTCCCGACGAACTGATGGGTAAGGGCGCCAACGTCTTGCCGCTCTCCGACAACCTGGTGCGCGATGTGAAGCCCTCGCTATACTTACTCATGGGCGCGGTCCTTTGTGTTCTGGTGATCGCCTGCCTGAATGTGGCGAATTTATTCGTGGCCCGCGCAACGGCTCGGCGCAAGGAGTTTGCCGTGCGCGCGGCGCTGGGCGGCAGTCGCTGGCGGATTATTCGTGAACAACTGACCGAAAGCCTCCTCCTGACGTTTCTTGGCGGAACCCTCGGCGCCTTGCTTGCATGGAGCGCCATTCGCTGGCTCGTCGCTCTCCGCGAAAACCTGCCGCGCGCCAATTCCATCCACATCGATCCGAGCGCCCTGGTCTTCACCATTGCCATCACCACCCTCAGCGGTCTCTTTGCCGGACTGCTTCCCGCCCTGGCCGCGACCCGCAGCGAACTCCTGGGGCCACTCAACGAAAATGCGCGTTCCGTGGCAGGGGGGCGCAGCCGCGCGCGCCTTCGCAAGATTCTGCTGACCGCCGAAGTCGCATTGACGGTAGTGCTGCTTGTGGGCGGCGGTCTCATGCTGAAGAGCTTCACCGAATTGCGCTCCGTGAACATGGGTTGTGCAACACAGAATGTCCTGACGATGGGTTTCACCTTGCCCGACGCGAAATATCCCACTCTTACGCAGAAGGGTCAGTTCTTTGACGAAGTGCTTCGACGCATGCGGGCCATCCCTGGCGTCAGTAAAGCCGCGATCGTCAGCGAGCTGCCTGGCAATGGCCATTTCTTCGACAACACTTTCACCATCGAAGGCAGGCCACCTCTTCTCCCCGGCCAATTTCAGGACGCCGTGGTGCGTGGCGCCGATCCCGGCTACTTCACCACAATGAATATTCCGCTTTTGCGCGGACGATATTTCAATGACCTGGACAAACTCGAAAACTCAAATGCCATGGTGATCACGCCTTCCATGGCCAACAGATTTTTCCCCAACGAAGATCCGCTGGGCAAGGTTCTGAAAATTGATTGGGAAGGAGCGCCGCGCTTTCAGATCGTTGGCATCGTCGGAGAGGTGCTATCTAACCTGGATCAGCCCGCCGAAGCGACCATGTATTTGCCGCTGAATTCGGGCCGCTTCGAGTATGGCTCGGTGGCGGTGCGATCGACCCTCGACGTGACCTCGTTGGCCTTGCCCATCCAGAAACAGATCGCCATCATTGATCCGGACGTGGCGGTGACGGATGTGCTCACCATGGAACAGATCATCGGCAAATCCACAGCGAACGCGATGTTCGATGCGTTTCTCGTTTTGCTTTTTGCCGCCCTGGCCCTGATTTTGGCCGCCGTAGGACTCTATGGCCTGCTTTCCTATCTCGTCACGCAACGAACCAACGAGATCGGCATTCGCATGGCCTTGGGCGCGCAATGCCGCGGAGTGATGGCCGCAATGCTGCTGGATGGCCTCCGGCCCACGGTCATTGGCCTTGTGCTGGGTCTATTCGGCGGCGCTGTGTGTGCGCAACTGATTCGTAGCTTGCTCTTCGGCGTGCACCCGGTGGAGTGGGCTATCCTTGCGGGCGTGTCACTGCTGGTGTTGTTGATCGCGATGTGTGCGTGCGCGTACCCTGCGTGGCGAGCCTCAAGAGTGGATCCCATGGTGGCCTTGCGGTATGAGTAGGTAAAAACTCTGTGACTATTCGTGGCGCAGCGCGACCATCGGGTCAACGCGCAACGTACGGCGTTGAGCAGCGCACGCACGAGATTGGTATCCGCGCGGCATTGTGAGCGACGAGGCGGGACACGACATCACGCCGTAAATCCCAACGGAGCGAGCAGCAGCGTGATCGCGGCAAACAGTCCGCCAGAACATGGCTCAGATTTTCTCCAACTCCGAACCCAGAATGCGCCCGATCGCGGTTGCCAGCCGGTTCCACCGCGTGCTCTCTTTGACCAGTTGCTTCCGCCCCGCCTGCGTTAGCATGTAGAAGCGCGCCTTGCGGTTATTCGCAGAAGTGCCCCAGCGAGCGGAAATCCATTTTTGTGCTTCCAGGCGCTGCAGTGCGGGATACAACGCGCCATGTTCCACCAGCAAAACGTCTTCGGAGGACTGCTGAATCGCCCGCGCGATCCCTTGGCCGTGCTGCGGCCCGAAGACCAGGGTCCGCAGGATCAGCAAGTCTAGCGTACCTTGCAGCAACTCAAGTCGTTTCGATTCTTCATGGGTAGACATATCACCTGAGAATAGGCCTTCACAGGTAACCTGTCAACCTGAACGCGCAGGGCCAAAAAAAATCATCGGACCCATGCAAATATCTAGCGCGAAAAATCCGCTCCGAAAAACAAAACACGAAAAGCCGGCGTTGGTGTGCTCTGGCTTTCCGTTGATGAACAGGAACCTTGCGAGAGGTAAGGCGTGCCACGGGGAAACAGACGCGCCTGATAGGGACGCGACTCGAAGTTCGGGAAAAAGCAAGCTCCCGACGCGTGGCGAATTGATATGAGAGCAGATTTCAACAGCCGGCTTGCCAGAGCGGACTCTGACTTGCGGGAAGAAACTGGAACCCCGTCGTGGGCCAACGCTCCGAGTTCTCCGCCAGGGGCCCACGGACGATAGGACCGGCCGTAAGGATCGCGTGGACGGTGGACTAGGCACCATGAGGACTCTGCATCGAGCGAGAAATCGCTCAGGAGCTTCGCGAGGGCCCGCGATCGAGCGACCTCGAGCGCAGACGGCACTCCCGACACCGCCTGGGGCAACCCATTCAAGTTTGGCCCGAAGATGGACGCGCCTATCCGGCGGTGGCCTTTGAGATGAGTGAGCGCGGGATATCCGCGGTCACGACCAGTGATTTGCAACTCAGATTCCTCCCCACGTCCGCTCCACCGAACCGTGCGGTTACGTAGGCATCTTGAAAAAGAAATACAGCCCCAGAAAAACAAAGATCAAGTCGGGAGACCACGCGGCCAGTTGCGGCGGAAGTTGTCCGATCCCTCCCATAGCTTCGAAGAGCGCGGACACCGCCCAATAGCAAAGCCCAATCCCAATGCCCATGGCTACACCGCCAATCGCGCCACGGCTTCCAACCAGCATCGCAAACGGGATCCCGAGCATCATGCTGATGGGAGCGATCAGCGGATACGCAAGTTTCTTCTGCCACTGTACCAGCAGCGAAGACACGTCGAATCCTGCGCGGCGCAGTCCCTCGATGTAATGCCCAAGATCGTTCAAATTCATCTGCGTCGCCTGAATCACTTCGCGGTTGAAATACGTGGGTGGTTCGACGAGTTCAGGAAACGACGTCAGCTTGAACGGAGCGTAGCTGGTAACTTTGCCATCGGCGAAGTCGCGCACCCAGCCCGACTCCAGCGCCCACGTCTTTTCGTTTTCCAGCCATTGCGCGCGGTTGGCAAAAACACGCCGGCGCATCTGGAACGTGGCGGGATCAAGCTCCACCACCGTCAGTCCGCCAAACAAATTCTGTTTGGGATCGAACAGATCGTAGTTGTACACCTTATCGTTTTCCCCAAAAATCCAACGCTGTGGCCGCGTGTACGTTTGCGCTGGCTTCCCTTTAATCTGGTTGCGCAGCGCATCTTGCCGCTGGTTGGCATACGGCAAATAGGTGTAATCCAGCACGAACAGCGCGGCGGACAGCAAGCCTCCGGCGAGCAGAAGCGGCAGTGCCAGCCGATACAGACTGATCCCGTTGGCCTTGAACGCCACGATTTCATTGTTCTTGCTCAACACCCCCAGCGTAACCAGCACCGCCACGAGCGCTCCCAATGGTGTCAGCTGATACAGAAGGTAGGGAATCAGGAACCGAAAGTAGCTGGTCACAATGAAGAACGGGATGCGGTGCCGCGCGATGTCATCCAGCAGTTCAAAAAACGTGAACGTTTCGAACAGCAGGATAAACGCTCCCATGATCACCAGGAAATAGTAAAAAAATCGCCGCAGCAGATACAGGTCGACAATCGTTGGAAAACTCGAAAATGTTGGCATAGCGGCTTCCCGGTGGGCTCTCCGGTTTGGTACTCGACTCGCCACGGTTGCTCCCACGGAAGCGGACGATGCCCTCGGCGCCGTCGTCACTCTCGCCCGCGGAAGAATCCCCCGCCGCCGCAGCAGTCGCCAAAAAACGCCGATGCGCCCGAAAAACGACCGCGCTGCCGATTCGCCACGATACGTTTCCATCCGTGGCAGCAAGCTGAATCCGAACAGTCCCAGAACCACGTTGGCAATCCACATCCCCACCGACGGTGGAACCGCTCCCTGTCTCGCCAGACCCGCGCCCATGATGAACAGCGAGTAGTAAGCGCCGATTACCAGAATCGCCAGCAGTGTTCCGGCAGCGCGCCCGCCGCGCCGCGGTTGCGTGCCCAGCGGCACGGCAATCAAGGAGAACACCACGCACGCCACCGGGAACGCGAAGCGCTGGTGCAGTTCCACTCGAGCGTCGCGCCAATTCTTTCCGCTTTCGTGCCACAGTTGGGAAAGCGACCGCTCTGGAATACTGATCTCGCGTTCCTTGGTTTGCACCAGGCCATTCACTTCGATGGGCCAGTCGCTTCGCCCAAAAGCTGTCACCGAGTAGTGATCAGGATCACCGCGCGAGAATTCGTGTGTGGCGCCACCATTCAGGTGCAGCTCCAGCTTGCCCTGCCTGGGCTCGGCAATCACAATCGCACTTTCCGCAAGGGTGATTTGGTCGCCGGATTGCGCCCCGGCTTCGGCCAGAAACACGCCATTCCAGTGTGTCCCGCTGGCGGAAACGTCGTTCAGATAAAGAATCATCCGGGGAAAGCGCTCGTCAAACACCCGAGGTTGCACGAAAAACGAAACTTGCGATTTGATGAGGCCGCCCTCAATATCGCGAAACGTGCGAAGAGACAGCGGCGCCAGCCAAAGCGTCATCACAAGGGTCAACGTAGCGCCGACTACCGCCAGCACGCCTACAGGAAAAAGGATGCGCTTTCGACTGATTCCCAGCGCGGTGATCGCAATGATTTCGCTGTCCATCGACATCCGCCCGAGCCCCAGCAGCACACCCACCAGCACCGCCATCGGCAACGTAAACACCAGCAGGCTGGGGATCAGGCACAGGAACAGCTGCACGATTTGCGTGCTCGAACCCGAGTGCCGCACGATTAACTCCATCAGATGCACCAGCTTCGGCACGAACAAAACAAATGTGAAGATAAGGAGGCCGAGCAGTGCGTGGCGGACAACTTCGCGGACAATGTAGCGATCAAGGATACGCATGGGGCGAAAGGGCAGTGTAACATGGGGGGTGCAGCGCATTCCGTGGCGATTGCGCCGCCCAGGCGCCGCATGCCAGCGATCGGGCGGCGCGCGGCATCAAGCTGAATCGGTTAAACTGGAAGCCGACGCGGCGTACCTGAAACTCCAATAGCGCACAAGCTCGTGTGCCCCTTCAAACGCGAGATGCAAGAGGCCGCCGGACGGTCGCGCGCTTCAAAAAGGGAACAGCTCACTAACGGAGCGAAACGAAGAATGAATCGAATTCATCTGGCGGTGTTGTGGCACATGCACCAGCCCCAGTACAAAGACCCGGAGACGGGACGATATGTGCTGCCATGGACGCGCCTGCACGCCACCAAAGACTATTGGGGCATGGTGAAGCTGTTCGAAGAGTTCCCCAAGTTTCACGCCACCTTCAACATGGTTCCGTCACTGTGCATGCAGCTCGAAGAATACGCCAGCGGCAAATTCAACGAGTCCTGGTTCAACCTGGCCTTCAAAAGCACCGAAGCGCTCACCCGCGAGGACAAAAACGAGATCCTGGCGCGCGCCTTCCAGGTGAATCATGAACGCCTGATGAGCCGCTGGCCAAGGTTCGTCGAACTGCATGAATGGTCCAGGCCAGCAGGCGGAGCCCAGGCGCTGGTGACCTTTACCGGGCGCGACTGGCGCGACCTGCAGCTCCTGTCGCAACTCGCATGGATGGATGAAGAATGGTTCGCTAAGGATCCCGTCGTCAGCCGCTTGGCCAATCGCGGAAAAGATTTCTCCGAAAGCGACAAGCAGGCCTTGAAGGCAAAGCAAATTGAGCTGATGGGCATGGTGCTTCCGGCTTATCGCGAAGCCGCCGCTCGTGGACAGATTGAGATCAGCACCACGCCGTTTTACCATCCCATTCTCCCCTTGATCTGCGATTCCGATATCGCGCGTGTGGCCAACCCCGCCACGCCCCTGCCGCGGCGCGCCTTCCGTCATCCCCAAGATGCGCGCGAGCAACTCCGCAGGGCCCGCGAGTATCACGAGAAAATGTTCGGCTCGAAGCCAGTGGGATTGTGGCCGTCGGAAGGGTCGGTGTCGGATCAGACCCTATCCATCGCCGCCGAAGAAGGCTTCCAGTGGTTCGGCACGGATGAAGGCGTGCTCGGACGGACGTTGAACGTCGGATTTTTCCGCGATGCCAACGGCATTCCTGCCAACGCCGACAAAATGTACCAGCCTTGGCGAGTGCCGATCGGACAAACGGGCATCACCGGATTGTTTCGCGACCATCATCTCTCGGACCTGGTCGGTTTTGTCTACAGCCGCATGGACAGCAAAGCCGCCGCCGCCGATTTGCACGGCAAGCTCCGCCACCTCGGCGCAAACGTTTCCACAACGCAGCCGTTGACCGTGAGCCTGTTCCTCGATGGCGAAAATGCCTGGGAGTACTATCCCGGCAATGGCCGCGAATTTCTCCGTGAGTTTTACCGCCTCATTAGCGACGACCCCGATTTTCGTGCCCTCACCGCCAGCGAAACCATCGCCGCCGCCGGAGACGTGCCCGTAACCACCGGAATATTCCCGGCCTCGTGGATCAACGCGAATTTCGACGTCTGGATCGGTCATCAGGAGGATGTCGCGGCGTGGGAGCTGCTGTGGGACGCTCGCGAAGCCTACGGCACTGGCGTAGAAGCGGCGGAGAAGGCTCGCCAGGACGCGCCAACCAAGACGGCGCTGGCACAGGCTCAGGAATCGTTGCTGGTGGCCGAGGGCAGTGACTGGTGCTGGTGGTACGGGCCGGAACACAGCACTGCGAACGACGCGGAATTTGATGCTCTGTACCGCAAGCATCTCACCGGAATTTATCTCGCGATCGGAAAAATCGCGCCCGAGGAATTGGGCAAGCCCATCAAGAAGAGTCCCGAGCGCGCCTACCAGCAGGTGCCCTCGTCAATGCTCAAGGTGAAGGTGGATGGCGTGGAGTCCTCGTATTTCGAATGGCTCGGCGCGGGCGTCTACTCCCCGGAGCGCCGCGGCGGAGCCATGCACGGCCGCGTCTTTTGTCTGAAGGAATTGCGCTATGGATTTGAAGAGGGACGATTTGTCGTCAGAGTGGACTGCTTCCCGGATATTTTGGGCGAGATGGAGGATCCGGAGTTTCGCATTGTGATTGCGGCGCAGGACGAAACCACGATCGTGGTGAACCTGGAGCGCGGCCGCCTGAAGGAATTTGCCGTCGAGAAAAATCGCCTTTGCCTGTTGAATCCCTCAAAAATTGCCAGTGCTGCCTACCAAAGAATTCTCGAAGTGGCTATCAGCCGCGAACAATTGGATTTGCGCGGAATGAACAAGCTCACCCTGGGCGTTGCCCTTTGGCACATGGGATTGCCGATCGACGTCCTGCCTGCCGAGGGCTCCCTGGAAGTCCACTTGGGCGAAGAGAATTCTGCCTGGTCCATCCAACCGGGAAGCCTGTAGCTCAGGCCTTCAGACCTGAGGGTTTTCCCGAGCGCTAGCTTAGTGCTCTGGTTCGGAATTACGGTGACGTATCTTGGGGTCAGGCTAGGAGGCTAAGCGTTTATTTTCGATCTTCGCTAAGAGAGTTGTCAGATCTTTGCGAGTGAAGGTCCATTGGAAGGGTGAGACGGTTTCCTCATATCGCTGCTGGAAAGCTAGCAGCCGCTGTTCGAGTTCGTTGAGGGATTTGAAGTCATTGGGTGTGAGAACCTTCCTCGACACAATGGAGAAGTAAATCTCAATTTGATTGAGCCAACTTGCGTGGATTGGGGGTGTGCACGAGAGCATGTTGGGCCATTGAGAGGGAAGACGATCGACCGCCTTTTGGCCGCGGTGGGCAGAGCAGTTTGTCCATGATCCAGAAAACGCGACGTGCTGATTTATATAAAACTCTTGGCTCATGACTTCCGCAATCAGGCGATCGACCGGAGCAATGCCGGTTTTCCTTTCGCAGCCGCCGAACACCTTGGCGCTGTTGATGGCTCCGCAACCGGGCGCGGACACGCCCCCGCCTTCAATGACGTACAAACTCTTCTACGTGTCGGAAACCCGCGCCGTTAATCTCGACGGACTCCGCGTGGTCTGCAAGTGCAGAAATGTCCGCGTCGAACTCCTGCAAGCCTATTCGACACTCTTCACTAGCTGAATTTTGTTCCAGCCACGGCCACGACGGGATTAGAATCCTCTCCCATGTTCATCGGACACTTCGCGATAGGATTCGCCTCCAAGAAATACGCGCCCCACACGTCGCTGGCGTTGTTGCTCGCTGCGCCTTTGCTCTCCGACTTGCTGTGGCCCTGGTTCCTGCTGTTCCGTTGGGAGCGCGTGCGTATCGATCCCGGTAATACGCGCTTCGTTCCCTTGGACCTGGAATATTTTCCCTGGTCGCACAGTTTGCTGATGTGCTTGGTTTGGGCCACGGCGTTTGCCCTGATCTACTACCTGGTCGCTCACTATTGGCGAGGCACCGTGACCATTTGGATTGGCGTGCTGAGCCACTGGGTTCTGGATTGGATAACGCACCGGCCCGACATGCCACTTTATCCGGGTGGGCAGCGATTCGGCCTCGGCCTATGGAACTCGGTGGCGGGCACAATGGCAGTAGAGATGGCCATGCTCGTCCTGGGAGTCTGGCTATACGTGCGCGCAACAAAACCCCTCGACCGCGTCGGACGATATGCCTTCGTCGCCTATGTAGCATTGCTGTTCGTGCTGTACGTCGCAGATTACATTGGATCTCCGCCCAGCGGCACCTCCGACATCATCTGGAGCGCCATTCCGTTCGAATTTATAGCGCTCGTGTGGGTGTGGTGGTTCGACCGCCACAGGGTTCCATTAGATTCTTCCAAGCCATAGCAAGATCACCAGGATCAGCACCACCAACCCCAATCCTCCGCTGGGGTAATATCCCCACCTTCGCCTGTAAGGCCACCGGGCAATGCCCTCATCTTCGAGCGTTTCTATTAGTCGTGGCAAAAACGAGTGCTCACAGTGCCTCTTCAGGTCGGCTGCCTGGGTTCGCTTGTGTTGGGTTTTGGTAACACGGCTTCAGCCTGTGTCTTCGCAATTGTAGCGGCCGCTTTCCGAACCGCGCGCCTTTTCTCTCTTCTGTAGGAACGGCCTTCTGGCCGTCCGCCACCACGAATTCATGCCCAGGCGTATTGCATCTGGGTATTGCTGGTATGTAAAGGGGCACAATACATTGTGACCTCTTGATTTCTCTTGATGTCATCCCGAACTGGAGGGATCGTGAGACACCCCCCGCCCAACGTGTTCCCGCGAGTCAAACGAGCTCGCCGCTGCATCCAATTTCCGGGCAACATTGCGCAACTCCAAGGAGCCTCCTCATGAACGCGCCGCACGAATACCAGGCCATTGTGATCGGTTCGGGACAGGGAGGAAATCCGCTGTGCGCCGCGCTAGCGGGTGCCGGGCTTCGCACCGCCCTGATTGAACGCCAGCATGTCGGCGGAACCTGCATCAATGAAGGATGCACACCCACGAAGACGATGGTCGCCAGCGCTCGCGTGGCGTATCTGGCGCGGCGCGGAGCCGATTACGGCGTGCACGCCGGAAACCTCCGCATCGATATGGAGCGCGTACGGCTGCGCAAGCGTGACATCGTCAACAGTTTTCGCAACGGCAGCCAAAGCCGCCTCGAGAAGACCGCAAATCTCGATCTGATCTTCGGCGAAGCACGCTTTACGGGAATGAAGTCGCTGGCCGTTCGCCTGAACGACGGCGGCGAACGCGAGCTCACTGGCGAGAAGATTTTTATTAATGCTGGCGCCCGGCCGTCTGTCCCGCCGATCGAGGGACTGAAAGAAGTTTCATTTCTAAACAGCACATCGGTCATGGAATTGGACGGCGTTCCGGAGCATCTCGTGGTTCTCGGCGGCGGCTATGTCGGTCTCGAGTTTGGCCAGATGTTCCGCCGCTTTGGAAGTCGCGTCACCATCATTCAGTCCCGTCCACAATTACTCAGCGGGGAAGACGCCGACGTTGCCGGCGAAGTAGCGAGCATCTTGAAGCAGGACGGAATTGACGTGTTGCTGAACACGAAGGCCGAGCGTGTGCAAAAAGAAGCAGCGCAGATCCAGGTCAGCACCCGGACGGGCGACGAGACGCGAACGGTGCACGGCTCCCACCTTCTTGTGGCCATCGGTAGGACACCCAACACGGATTCCTTAAACGTGTCGGCTGCGGGCATTGCAACTGATAAACGCGGATTCATTCGCGTGAACGCAAAACTGGAAACCAACGTGGAAGGCATCTTTGCCCTTGGCGACATCAAAGGTGGCCCGGCATTCACGCACATTTCTTACGACGATTTTCGCATTCTCCGCACCAACCTCATCGAGCACGGCGATGCCAGCACCAAGGGTCGAATGGTGCCCTACACCCTATTCATCGATCCTCAGCTCGGTCGCATAGGTTTCACGGAGGCGGAAGCCCGCGCAAAAATAGCCAAGATTCGTGTGGCCAAGATGCCCATGAACTATGTGGCGCGCGCGTTGGAAATTGATGAAACCCGCGGGTTCCTCAAGGTCATCGTCGATGATCGCACCGGGAAAATTCTCGGCGCAGCGATCCTGGGAGTCGAGGGCGGGGAAGTGATGTCCATGCTGCAACTGGCCATGATGGGCAAGTTGAAGTACAGCAGATTGCGCGATGGCATTTTTGCTCACCCAACGCTCGCTGAGTCCCTCAACAATTTGTTCATGCATTTCCAATCGTGACCGCCGCCGCAAATGTTTAATTCCCCGGGGCCGAATACGGTTTGATCCAGTGATTCCGCATCCGCGCCTTGATTTCCTTTCCGTTCAGATGTGAATGATCAGGTTCGACTCCCTGAACCGGCATGTGGCAATCGATGCAATTGTCGCGAATCCTTGCGCCCAGCTTTGCGAACTCCCCGCAGTCGCTGTCTTTGTGGCACTCCTGGCACTTTTCCACGTAGGAAAATGCCCCAACTGATTCCCCGATCCCTCCGTGGCATTGCGCGCACACTTCCACCTGGCGTTCCCGCGACAGCCCCGCCGGATTCACGATTCGGGAGGGCGCGACTTTAGTCGTGCCGTAAGTGTTCGCGCCGCAACCCGGCTTTAGCCGATGAGGGCTCGTCTCCGCCTTATCACACGCCCTCTCCCTTTCCACGTGCTCTCGTCCCCCCATGGCACCTCTCGCACGAAATCCCCAGCACATACCCGCTTTTTCGGTAGACATTCTCCGCCGTCGCCGAACTCACCCGCACAAAATACGTCGTTGCATTTCCAGGCATCGCGGAACGATAGGCCGCTCGAAATCCGCGGTGCCGTCGATGAATCCCGGACATGTGCGGCCTGGAATGACAATCCCGGAATTTGTTCCGCAGCCTGTTCAGCCCCACCCAAAGTTCCTTACCTTTTTCTATAGGGGGTCGGAGCTTTAGCTCCGGCATCATAAATGCCTGGCTATATTTTGGGCTCCAGCCCCCGAGGACTTCGCCGCATCTCCGGGACACAACCGAGCTTCAGCGGCCTTCCATTGCGTTCGGGGGATTCAACGTTATATCGTTCTGGCGAATCGGAGGGCACCACGATGAGCTCCACACCAAAATTTGGGATCGCTCTCTTCGTTTTACTTTTCAGCGCGGCGGCTTTGCTCAACGCTGCCGAGACTCCCCAGACAGCCCTGCTCGTGCTTTCGAAAGGTCAACAGGCCTTGTTCATCGTTGATCCGGCGAACCTCACGGTTGTCGCTCAGGTTCCCTCCGGGCCCGATCCTCATGAAGTCATTGCTTCCGCGGATGGCAAAACCGCCTACATCTCCAATTATGGCGGCGGCGCGTACAACACCATTACCGTCGTCGACTTGGTCAATCAGAAAACGTTGCCTATCATCGACCTCGGAGCTTTGCGGGGCCCGCATGGCCTGGAGTTTGTTGGCGGAAAATTGTGGTTCACCGCCGAGGGCGCCAAAGTCGCCGGCAGCTACGACCCCGCTACCAACAACATCGACTGGGTTATCGGCACCGGCCAGGACCGAACTCACATGATTTACGTCTTCCCCGATCTCAACCGAATCGTCACCTCCAACGTAAGCTCCGCGACCGTCACCTTCATCGAAAAAGACCGCGGCCAAGGACTGGGGCGCGCGCAAACCGCTCCTCCACGTCCGGGCGTTCCGAATGCCCCCGCTGCTGGCGGAACCACCTGGCGGGAAACCCAAATCCCGGTCGGCCACGGCTCAGAAGGTTTCGACGTCTCTCCCGATGGCAAAGAAATTTGGGTAGCCAACGCCCAGGATGGAACCATCTCGCTGATCGATGTCGCCAGCAAAAAGGTTATTCAGACGCTCGACACGAATGTGCATGGCGCGAATCGCTTGAAATTCACGCCCGATGGAAAGTTGGTCTTTGTCTCCACGCTCGCTGCGCCGGATCTGGTTATCGTCGATGCCGCAACCCGCAAAGAGGCCAAGCGCATCAAGATCGGACGCGGCGCCGCCGGAATCTTGATGCAGCCCGACGGCTCGCAAGCCTTTGTTGCCTGCACGCCCGACGATTACGTCGCGGTAATTGACTTGAAGACTCTCGAAATGACAGGAAAAATTACGGCAGGAAAGCAGCCAGACGGCCTCGCCTGGTCTGTCCGCAAATAGCGCATTGATTGGCGTGCACGCGCTTGGAAATGTGCTCCTTGTTCAGTGTATTGGGCAGCACATGGTGTGACCTCGTCGTAGTTCCCAGATAGAACGCCATCACCAACCCCAGCACTGCAAGAATCACAGCGAGCGCGACCGCAAGCGTCGAAAGTCGTCCTGTGGTTGGCAATCCTTGGTCGATCGCGCGCACGTACCTCACGTGGCGCCACGCCGCGAAAATGTCGACGATCATTCCCAGCAGCACCAGAAAAACTCCCAGTGGAAGCGAAAGCTCGGAAGGCTCGGAAACTGTGTCGTGTGCGTATGGGAGCGTCGCCCGTGTAGGGGCGGGTTTACCCTCGCCATTTTGCGCCCTTCTTCTTGGGAGTTGTAGGGGCCTTCCGAGGCGGTCCGCAAACTAAATGCATTCTCATCTGAATGTGCGTAGCCCCACAGGGACTCGCCCTCTTCGCCCCCTCCTTCCTTCCCACTCCCACCCAGATCATCCTCGCAATCACCGCATTTTGAGGTAGCTTATCCGGAGCGATTTCGCGCCAAACACGCAACGCCGGGCAAACTCACTCCGGAGCCAAAGTGCAAAAACGGCGAGCCATTTACGCCTGCGGTCTCATTCTCCTAACTCTGTTGGCCCTCACGCAGCTGTCTTACTCGGCCGCAAGCAAACTCACGATTGTCCCGCGCGCAAAACTTTGCGTGACCGAAGGCACGATTGAAGAATCCCCCGGTGGCGAATTGATCGTGAGCGTGCCCAAAATGCGCGTATGTCAATGCCTTCAGCTCTCGACTGATCGAAGCGCACTTCACCTTCCTCGGTTTCCACCGGCAACGAAGCCACATTAGGCTCCGGTGAACTCCGCCGCCAGTTCGGTTTGAAACTTCGCGCCCAGGACGCCTGCAACCTCGTCGATGCCATGTGGCGCATCGAACCCGAATCCAAACTCGTCGTTTCGGTGAAGAGCAATCCCGGCCAGCACACCAGCGCCGAATGCGGTAATCGCGGATACCGCAACATCAAGCCGCGACGCAGCACGCCCGTTCCTGTTCTGCACTCCGGAGACACCCACGATCTTCGAGCCGAAATCAACGCAGACGAGATGAAAGTATTCGCGGACAACCAGATCGTCTGGGAAGGGTCTCTTGGGCCAGAGGTCGTGTCGTTCGATGGACCGCTGGGCATCCGCTCAGACAACGCCCGTCTGCAGATTCAATTGCGCGTCGGTCCTCCCCTCGAAGCAAAACGAGGCCAGGCCCCCGGATGCAAGTTCGGCCTAGAACAATCCGAATAGCGGCCTCTGTAGCGGCGGCTTTATGTGGGCCTCTTCGCGGAAGCAATAACGGCCATTGGTGTCATTCGGAACGGAGTCTTCGGAGTGAGGAAGCTCTCTCGGTTTTGACTTGCTCGCTTCGTTCGAATGAATACCTGGGTGCGGATTCTACGCAGGAACTATTTGGGGCCGCGGCTTCACCCGCCCCTCGCCCGTCATCGCTTCCGCCACTCCACCCACGATGCTCTCCCGCGTGAACGGTTTCTGCAGAAAATACGCGTCCTGCAAAAATTCGTCGCTCCCGTCCGTTTGCTCCAGATACCCTGTCATGTACACAATTCTCACGTCGGGCAGCACGCTTTTTAGCTGCCGCGCCAGCGCCGGACCACGCATTTTCGGCATCACGATATCAGTCAAAACCAGGCGAATGGATTTGCCGAGCCGTTTCGCCGTCTCCAGTGCTTCCAACCCGTTCCCCGCAGTCACCACACTGTAGCCCGCGCACTTCAGGAATTCACAAGCCAGTTCGCGCACCTCTTGTTCATCTTCCACTACCAGCACTGTCTCCCGCCGCGCCACAGACGGAGTCGCCGACGGCGAGTCCGGCACAGTGCGCACTCGCTCATTCGATTGCGGCAGGTAAACTTCAAACCTCGATCCATTGCCCGGGCTCGACTCCACCCAGATGAATCCTTCGCTCTGCTTCACAACTCCGTAAACCGTTGCCAGCCCCAGCCCCGTTCCTCTCCCGGGTTCTTTGGTGGTAAAGAACGGCTCGAAGATTCGCGCCTTGGTAGCCTCGTCCATTCCATGCCCGGTGTCGGAAATGCCGATCATCACGTACGACCCCAGCGCCACGGACGGCCGCGTTTGCGCGTAATCCGCATCCACGATGACGTTTTGTGTTTCGATGGTCAGCTTGCCTCCCAACGGCATCGCGTCACTGGCATTCACCGTCAGATTCAGCAGCACCTGCTCGATCTGTCCCGGATCTGCTTTCGCGCGCGAAAGGGAATCGCCCAGTCGCAGCGAAAATTCGATATCCTCGCGCACCAGCCGCCGCAACAGTTTGCCCATCTCCACGATCAGTTCGTTCAGGTCCAACACCTTAGGTTGCAGCACTTGCATGCGGCTGAACGCCAGCATCTGCCGCGTCAGCGAAGCCGCGCGGTCCGAAGTCTTTCGAATCTGCTCGGAGTTCCTGTACAACGTATCCCCAGGTTGCAGCCCGTCCAGCAGCAATTCGCTGTGCCCGCGGATCACCGTCAGCAAATTGTTGAAGTCGTGAGCCACGCCGCCAGCCAAGCGTCCCAACGCATCCATCTTCTGCGCCTGTCGAAGCTGGCCTTCCAGCTGTTCTCTCTGCGCTTCATTCCTCTGCAGCGTTCCGCGCATGCCGGCAAACGCGCGCGTCAACTCCGCCAATTCATCGCGGCCCGTAGTCGCAAGCGGGTAGGTGAAATTACCGAGCTCTAACGCGTGAACACCCTTCAACAGCGCCGCCAGCGGTTGCGTCACCGAGTCCGAAATCAGGAAGATCAACCCGCCGCCGGCAACAGTCGCCATCAGCCCCAGGCCCAGCAGCAAACTATTCAGCCGCCGCAGGTACGCTTCTGCTTCGCGGTAGGATTTCAAAACGAAAATCTGTGTGGATGGCTGCAGCCCGGGCGTCAGATCGAATGAAGTGACGTAGTATCTCTCGTTCGCCAGCGAAAGCTGCGTTGCCGCGGAATGACTCCCCATCTGCTGCCCTAAGTGGAATTCCTTCAGCGGACCCAACGTGCTGCCAACGATTTCGCCACCGTAAACGAATGCCACATCGCTCGCGGCAATGCGCGCAAAATCCGCCGCCACCCGTTCGTCGATCAAGCGTCCAACCGCCACTGTGCCCTTAAGGTTTTTCTTTGTGGGGGGCTCTTCATAGAAAGGTTGCAGAACCACCTGGTACAGACTCCGCCCGGTGAACCACCACGCCGCGGTCTCTGCGCGCCTGACGGAACGCCGAAGCAGGGTTTGCGCCGCCGAGGTCGATAGCGACGAATTCGTCGTGTGCAACGCCACGACGTTGCCGTCCTTCCCGGCCAGCACAAACAGATTGCAGTCGTCCGATTGCCACGGATCTTCGCTAGCGTCCGTGATCGCCGTCGCGTCTCCGTCCCTCATGAACGCCAGCGAGGCCAGCAGGTCTGCCTTGCGCGACAGCGCCGATTGCTGCTGCCGCTGCACAGTCTGAAATGTAAGGATGGCGTTGCGAGCGTCTTGCTCGATCTGGCGCTGCACTTGCCCCTGCGCCTCGCGGCGCAGAACCAAAAGAGTGGCGCTGGTGAGGCAAGTCGTCAGCAGCACAAAGGAGAACAGTAATTTCGTGCGCAAGCGCAGGCGTGCGTGCACGTGCCGCACAAGTTCAGAGACAGCGCGGCCGGGAGGCGAGTGGGCCCATCTCAAAATGCTAGGCATGAGTGTTACAGCGTACTCATCGTGCGCCTTCACCAGAAATGGCCCGTCAGTACCGCCGGCCTGGTACGCCAGGCCAGTGCTCCTGTAGCTCACCCCTTCAGGGGGAGGTTGTTCCTTTAGATGTGAGGACGGCTGCTCCTTTTGTGGAGCGGCTGACTTCTAAGGCGGACGGGTTTAGCTTCAACCAGACCTCGCTTCATCCCATTCCGCGATTTCCCCAACCTCCCCCCAACCGCTACTCTTTGGGCAAATTCCACAATAATGAGGTACCCGCGTACTATGGCCCGCAGTAAAGCCTTCTGAAAAAATAATCATGCGTGGACTGCTGCGCAGTGGGTGGAGTTCGTCTGTCGTGTGTAACGGACGAACCCGGCCGAAGCTGGGCGCGAGGGATGGAGTCTGTGGGAGCCGCAGCTGATCTAGGGAACTTGAGCGAAGAGTTGCGAGGAGCAGGAGCCCCGGGGAGCGCTCGACCAAACCCCGTTGCGCTGGAAGTGCGCGTCAACGCAACCGGCGCCCGCCCCAGCCAGGGAACAGAGAAGCGCGAACTCTTCTCGGAAGATACGCAGACCGCCGTCGTCTTTCCCGATGCGGCGGTAATCTCGTTGACCGCGGCCGTCGTGCCCGGCCAACTGGTCTTCCTCACCAACAAAGAAAACCATCGAGAAGTTGTCTGCCAGGTCATCCGCAAAAGAAATAACCGCCCCACCAGTTGCTATGTCGAATTGCAATTCACCGAGCCGCAAAAGGATTTTTGGGGCGTTGCCTTTCCCGAACCGTCCCAACAAGCGCACTCCGAATCGTCGGCTAGCCTTGCCGAAAAGGTGGAAGCCGATGCCGTTTCTGCCGAGGCCACCGAAGAACCTGCAGCCGATCTCGTTACGGCGCCAAACACCGAAGAAGTCAATTTATTGCGAGACGAAGTCGACGCTCTGCGCGAGCAATTGAAAGCCCTGACGGAAACCAAAAAGAAAGAGGAAGAAGAAGCGGCCAGGAAAGCCGCCGAGGCTGTCAGGAAGGCTCAGGAAGAAGCAGACGCGGCTATAGCGGCGCTGGCAGCCAAGCGAGACGCCGCCACAAAACCCCTTATCCGCATGAATCTTCCCGCGGCCTCTGTTGCGCCGGAGCCCTCCGTAACCTCGCCGCTGAAACCTCCGGCAGCGCAATCGTCCCAATCGCAGGCACTCCCACGGCCGCAGGCAAAGTCGCCTGCGACTCCGGAGAATCCAGGCCATTCGGCTGAGCGCGAAGCGTTTGAAGATTTATTGCCAGAGCCCGAACTGGATTTTTCGAAGGCCCCCATCCCGAGCCAACTGCCAGAAGACGACGATCGCTATTCCATCTATAAACCTCTTCGCAAAAAAGTCGGACTCCGCGACGCTATCTTGACCGTAGCGGCGACGTTCTTGCTCGCCGCCGGCATTGGTTTTGCCTGGTACACCGATAAGCTGCCGATGGCCCGAAGAAATCCCCCGGCTCCCGCAGCAACCGCGAAAACCGCAGCCGCGCCGAGGCCTGCCGCTCCAGCCACGGCGCCGGCGAAGGGTTCCGCACCCATCGCGACACCCTCTACTCCCACAGTTCTTCCCGCAATTGTGCCAACCGACGCGAAGGCCGGCGACGCAGGTGGTGCACCTGTTGGCGCAATTCCGTCTGAATCCCCAAAGAGTGCCACCGGAAATGAATTCCCAACTGATGCTCCCGTCGGAACGAAAAAGACAGTGAACGCTGCACCCGCGTCTCCGGCGAAAAAACGCAAAGCAGCGATCGCCGCGGCGCCCGCGGCGGAAGCGCCGGAGCCAATCGCTGTGGACGCACCAGTGCTACCAGCAAAATTAATCCGCGCCGCCAAGCCCGTCTACCCCCCCAACGCCATGCGAAATTTCATCACCGGAGATGTACGCATCACTGCGGAAGTGCGACCCGATGGCCACGTCGGTAAGGTCACGGTTATCTCCGGCCCAGCGGCCCTCCGCGCAGCCGCGGTAGAAGCCATGAAGCAGTACGAGTATGAGCCGGCCACACAAGGCGGCAAACCCCAGCCGTCGCAAATCACAACAACAATAAAGTTCTGGTTCGATCCCTAGTCTAATAGTCTAGCCTACCGGCGCACCATCTTGCCGTCCTCCCTGCCTCCACATCCTGCAGAAACTCTCGCTGTTTGTCGGTCCAAACGGAGTCTGCGGAGCGAGGAATCCCTCTTCTCCTGGCCTTTTCTGGGTACTCCACACGCCGTCTTTTCGTCTGGGCTGTCGTTGTCATGCCGAGCGCACCGGCCCGGCCTTTTCTTCCGCGCCGCTGTTCGGCGCGCCGCGTCGCGCACGGAGGGATCTCTCTTCCTCCTTGTGTCTCCGCATTTCCCATTTTTAGATTTCTATCTCACCCGCCCCCCGTTAACTTTTCCCACAACACCAACGTTGCGCCCCCACCGACCGCTATGTTAACTTTGCGGCATAAAGAACATTTGGGATTTTACGATGTCCTACTCGCTGAAACATGTTCTCTCCCACCCTTCCGCTCCGGAGGGTTTCGGTCCCGTCACTTCTGAGGAATCCGCGCTCCTCGAGAAGCTCGACCGCTCGCGTCTCCCCAGGCACATCGCCGTCATCATGGACGGCAACGGCCGCTGGGCACAAAAGCGCCATCTCCCTCGCATCGCCGGGCATCGCGCAGGCACGAAAACCGCACGCACCACCATCGAAACCTGCGCGCGCCTGCATATTGAAGCACTCACTCTCTACGCTTTCTCTGTCGAAAACTGGCGCCGCCCCAAGGCCGAAATTGAATTCCTCATGCAGCTTCTCCGTGAGTACATTCGTAAAGAAATGCCGCTTCTTCAGAAGAACAATGTCCGTATGCGTTTCCTCGGGCGCCCCGAAGAGCTTCCCCCGGCCGTTCAGAAAGACACGCGCGAAGCCACGGACGCTACCGCCGGCAACACCGGCATGATTCTCTCTATCGCCCTCAATTACGGAGGCCGCGCCGAAATCGTCGACGCCATGAACGCCCTCCTCGCCGAGCGCAACGGCCACGGCTCCGCGCAACCAGTCACCGAAGATCAACTCGCCCGCCATCTCTACACCGCCGATCTTCCTGATCCCGATCTTCTCATTCGCACCAGCGGCGAAATGCGCGTCAGCAATTTTCTCCTCTGGCAAATTGCCTACGCCGAAATCTTCGTCACCGAAATTCTCTGGCCCGACTTCAACCGCGCCCATCTCCTTGCAGCCCTGGTCGATTTCCAAAAACGCGAGCGTCGCTACGGCGGCATAGACTCCCCCAAATCCGCCGCCCGCTAATCCAGCACCGCCACGCAAACTTGCCGTCGCGAAAAGTCGCCGGCTTTGGAGTGCGGCGGCTTGCCGCCGCCTTTCAGTCGAAGCCAATCCCAAATTCCACATTTCGGCACTAACGCTCCGCTCTCTCTGCGAATTGCCATTTGTCATTCCCCAACAGTTGTCATCCCGAACGAAGCGAGGGATCTCTCTTGGGGTTTCCCTCGTTGTCCTGCTCCCCCAATGAACTTGAGGGTGCCCCATCCTTGGCGCTTTCTGCGAAGGGTGGGTTCTTACGATCGAACGCCTAAGTCTCTTCCTCTTGGTTCCTGATCCGTGATTACTGATACCTGATATCCTTCCTTCTCATGACTTGGAAACGCGTCGCCACCGCCCTGGTTCTCATTCCCATCGTCGTCGCCATCGTCCTCTTTACCAACACCGCCGTCGTCGCCATGGCCACCTCTATCATCACGGTTCTCGCCCTCTGGGAATATTTCGCCTTAGGCGACGCCATCGGCCACCGCGCCTACCGCCTCTGGACCATCTTCTGCGCTCTTCTTCTCATTTTTTCTCAGTGGTTTCCTACGCTTTTCATCGATGGAGGCGTGGCCATTGGCATTCGGGTGCTGAACTCCACCGTGCATCCCTTGGATCTCAGTCTCCTGAGTCCCGTCAACCCTTTCTTTCTATTTGTCCTCGGCTTAACCGTCCTCACTCTTTGGACCCGCCGCCCTCTCGTCGAAGCCCTCCCCGCCGCAGGCATCAGCTCCAGCGCACTTCTTCTGGTCGCCTTCCCGCTTTCCTTTGCTGTTCGCTTGCACGGAATCCCTGCCTTTGGCCCAAAGCTCCTCCTCTTCGCCCTAGCCATCACCTGGGCCGCCGACACCACCGCCTACTTCGTCGGCCGCGCCATCGGCAAACACCCTCTCGCTCCGCACATCTCTCCGAAAAAAACCTGGGAAGGGTCCATTGCCAGCATGGTCGGCTCTCTCGTCGTCGCCTACGCCTTCAGCTTCTGGATTCGCATCCCTCTCCCGCATCTCCTCATCATGGCCGCCACCGGCAACATCGCCGGCCAAATGGGTGACCTCCTGGAATCCGCCTATAAGCGCAGCGCAGGAGTAAAAGACTCCGGCGGCCTTCTCCCCGGTCACGGTGGCATCCTCGATCGCATCGACGCACTCATCCTCTGCATCCCCGTCATCTGGTATTACTTGGTTCTTGTGAATCCCTCCATTCGTCGATAACTCTCAATTTCTGTTCCCCTTGGTACGCCGCTCCACAAATGAACTTGAGGGTGCCCCATCCTTCGCGCCTTTTGCGAAGGATGGATGCTTACGATCCAACGTCTCACTCTCCCTCTTGCCTCCTGATATCTGCTTACTGATCTCTGATATCCTTATACCAGGCACCGCACACCCTGTTTTCGCGGCTTTTCGTGTTTCGAGCGTTTTATCTTTACTTAGAACTGAAAGCTTATAACTGAAAACTGACTCCATGCCTTCTCTCTCCATCCTCGGTTCCACCGGCTCCATCGGACGCCAGACTCTCTCCGTCGTCGAATCGCTCCCCGGCCAATTCCCAATCCTCGCGCTCGCCGCCGGCTCCAATCTCGACGAGCTCCTCCCTCAAATCGAGCATCATCATCCCGAACTCGTTTCCGTCGCCACTCCGCAGCTCGCCGACGAACTCTCCCGCCGCCTCCGCGAAAAGGGAATCGCTCCTCCCGCCATCCACCATGGACGCGAGGGCATGTTAGCCGTCGGCACTCACCCTCACGTCGACATTGTCGTTTCCGCGGCCGTCGGTGTCGTTGGACTCGAAGCCACCTACGAGGCCGTTAAACTCGGTCGCACCGTCGCTCTCTCCAACAAGGAAGTGCTCGTCGCCGCTGGCGAACTCGTGATGGCTGCTGCCGCCAAGTCCAGCAGAGAACTGCTCCCCGTCGACAGCGAACACAACGCCGTCCACCAATGCCTCCGCGCCGGTACACACCCCGAAGTCCGCCGCATCGTCCTCACCGCTTCCGGTGGCCCGTTCCGCAAGACCCCGCTCAAAGCCCTGGAAACCGTCACTCCCGCCCAGGCCCTCGCCCATCCCAACTGGCGCATGGGCAACCGCATCACCATCGATTCCGCCACCATGATGAATAAGGGCTTCGAAATCATCGAAGCCCGCTGGCTCTTCGGCGTCCGTCCCGACCAGATCGACGTCGTCATCCACCCCCAGTCCACCGTCCACTCCATGGTTGAGTACGTCGATGGTTCCGTTTTAGCGCAACTCGGCCCAACTGACATGCGCATGCCCATCCAATATGCGCTAACCTATCCTCAGAGGGTCGCATCTAACCGGGTAGCCCTGGATTGGGCGAAACTCCGCCGCTTGGATTTCGAGAGGGCGTCCACGCGGCGTTTTCCGTGTCTCCGCTTGGCGCGCGAAGCGATGAACGAAGGTGGCGCTTGGCCTTGTGCCTTGAACGCCGCCGACGAAATCGCCGTCGCCGCCTTTCTCGAGCAGCGCTTGCCCTTTCTCGGGATTCCCGAAGTCATCGAACGCGTTCTCTCTCGCACGACTCGGGTGCGTTTCGAGAACATGGACGATGTGCTAGCCGCAGACGCAGAAGCCCGTCGCCAAGCGGGCGAAGAAGTAGGTCGCCTCTCGAATCACCCCGCAGGGGTTTTGTAGTGGCCGACCTTAGGTCGATCGGTTTTGTTCTCGGGTTTTTCCGGTCTGTCATCCCGAGCGACGTTTTCAGTCGGCGCGCAGTGGAGCGATCATGGCTTAACCGCCAGCAAACTCCACTTGTTCTTCTAGGCGGGCTCTTGGGTTGGTTTCTTCTTTGGGGGTCGGACACCTTTAGGTCCGACAAATTGCTCCCGGCAACAAGCGGGGCTTTAGTCCCTAAGGAATCCAGGCATTTGTTGTATTCTCGAAAGATGAGGTTTTTCGCTTAGCATGAACACGATCATCGGCATGGTCCTCGCCCTCGGCGTCATCATCCTTGTCCACGAATGGGGACATTTCATCGTCGCTCGCCTCTTTGGCGTTCGCGTCGATGTCTTCTCCATCGGCTTTGGCCCCCGTCTTTTCGGTGTTAAGCGTGGTGCCACCGACTGGCGGGTCAGCGCTCTTCCTCTCGGCGGCTACGTCCGTATGGCTGGCCAGGACATCACTGATATCGACTCTGGCGACCAGAAGCCCACCGGGTCTCCCGATGAACTCATGTCCAAAAAGCGCTGGCAGCGTGCGCTTATCTCTTTTGCAGGACCCGCCGTCAATCTCATTTTCCCCGTGCTTCTCCTCGGTTGCTATTACGTCTTTGCTGGCGAACCCTACGCCGCCTATTTTGAGAAGCCAGTCGCAGTCCTCGGCCTTCCTGCCGGCAATTCTTCCGGTTTACAGCTCGGCGACAAAATCGTCTCCGTCGACGGCGTCAAGAACCCCACTTGGGAGCAAGCCTACCGCGCCATGGAGGCTCTCCCTACAGGCGGCGCCCTCAAGGTCCAGGCACAACATGATGGTGTCGTCCGCCAGCTCGATATCCCCGTTAAGAGAGTTCCGGACGAGCACGTCTTCGGCTATTCTCCCGTTCCTCCCAAAGTCCTTCAATCCATTCCCGGAAAACCTGCCGCCGTTGCCGGCATGAAAGATGGCGACCTCATCACCGCCGTCAACGGCCAGAAAATTGACTATTGGGATCAATTCGTCGACGCCATTCACAAATCCGAGGGTAAAACTCTTCAGGTTGAAGTTTCGCGCAACGGCCAGCCCGTCACTCTTTCCATCACACCCAAAATCGGCGCCGCCCAGACCGGCGACAAGGTCTATCAGATCGGCGTTGGCCCGGACATCGCAATCGCCCACAAATCCCTCGGCGTCGTCGCGTCGTTCAAGGCAGGCTTTGAAAAGACTAGCGAACTCGTTGCCGACACTCTTGGCGTCGTTGCCAAGCTCGTTACCGGCCGCGTTTCCGTCAAGGATCTTCAAAGCGTCGTTGGCATTTCTCGCGCCGCAGGTGAAGCCGTATCTCTCGGCCCATCCGCCACGATCCTGTTCATGGCCCTCATCAGCGTCAACCTCGGCATACTCAATCTTCTCCCCATTCCGATCCTCGATGGCGGACACATCCTGCTTCTCACTCTCGAAGGCATTCGCCGCCGCGATTTCAGCCTTGCCTTCAAGGAGCGCTTCATCCAGGTCGGCCTGGTCTTTCTCTTAGCCCTCTTCGCCTACGTGATGTACAACGATGTAGTTCGCCTACTCCCCACGCACTCCTAGTGCATTTGCGTTCGTACTAACGCCGCAAACCGCACGACCTTGAGGGTGCCCATCCTTCGCGTTGTTTGCGATCTCTGCGCCATCCCGATGATTTTTGCAAAAATCATCCGTCGGTCCACTCTCCCACCGATACAATCTTTTTACATCCCAATTCCGCCCGTTCCCAGTTATCATCCTTCTGGTCCCATGCCACACGCACTCAGGAGAACTCTATGAAACGTCTGCTCGCCGCCGGTCTTCTGTTCGCCATGATGCCCGCGCTGGCTCCTTCGCCCGCTCAATCTCAGAACAAGGAAAAGGAAGAAGTCGCCAAGCTCTCTCTCAAAGTCGGCGACAAAGCTCCCGACTTCACCCTTCTCAGCGACGAATGGAAAACCGTCAAGCTTAGCGACTATCGCGGCAAGAAAAATGTTTTCCTCGCCGTTTACGTCCTCGCCTTCACCGGTGGTTGAACGAAGCAACTCCAAGCGGTCCAGGCTGGACTCGCCTCAGGTAAGATCGACACCAGTGATACGGAAGTTTTCGGTGTGAGTATGGATTCGCCCGCAGCAAACGCCGCCTTCGCCAAGTCAATCGACATAAAGTTTCCTCTCCTCAGCGACATGAACCGCAAGATGCTCACCGATTACGGCATCCTCAAAAAATATGACGTGAAGGGCGACAATTACGAGTGGGCTCTGCGCGCCAACATCGTCATCGACAAAGACGGCATCATTCGCCATATCGAAGGTGGCGACAGCGCCGTCGATCCCAATTCCGCCGTATCGGTCTGCACCGACCTACACAAAAAACAAGCCGCCAAATAACCCGCAGCCTCTCTCCTGCAGCTCACCCTTTCAGGGGTGAGGCTGCTGTCTTTCTTTTGGGTTTGCTTTTGTAGGGGCGGCCTTCTGAGGCCGTCCGCCAACGCAAATTCTTGGCTCGGTACGCGTGCCGAACCTTGGCTTGTAAGGGTGCGGTTTTTGCTTTCCTCGCTTTTCGGGTTGCCTTTTCAGGGACCGCTTTTTTACCCGATCGGCAAGGGGCCGAGGCGGTTCGCTGTTCCGATTTTTCGATCTTCCTAGTTTGTCATCCCGACGGAGGCCGGCACATTTCAGCCGGCGCGCAGCGGAGGGATCCCGGCAACCTCTCGACACAAAAATGGCCTTTTGAATGCACGCACACCCCTTATCCCTCTCGACGTCCCGTTCTCAACATCTCCTCAATATCCCCCAACTGTTCCCCCATCAAATTCAATTTGCGCGCCAACCCCTGTATCTCCATTTCCGCACGCCGGTTCACCGCATAATCCAATTCGCTTCTCACTCGATCCTTCCGATCCTGCCGGTTTTGGCTCATCATGATCACCGGCGCCTGTATCGCCGCCAGCATCGACAAAATCAGGTTCAGCAATATATACGGATACGGATCCCACGCCGCTCTCCCCATCCAGTGGTTCACAATCAGGTAAACCGCCGACACCACTCCAAACGTCACGATGAACGTCCACGACCCTCCCACGTTCACCACCGCATCCGCCAACTGCTCTCCCCACGTCGCTTTCTCTTCAATCACCTCGTTCGGATTCCGCATCGCTCGAATCCTCACCAACTGCTGCGCCGAATGGAACTGCCTTCCCAGCACGCTCAGCATTCCCATCCCGGCCAGCGGCTTTCGTTGTAGCAACGTCGCAATGTCTTCCTGACTCACTTCCAGGCACTCCGTTTCCTCCAGCGCCGTAGCTGTCGTTTGGTGCGCTGTCTGCTCCAGCATCGACGCGAACCCAAAAAACGCGCCATGCGCTGGCTCGTCCACCACGACTTCCTGATGGTCCTCGTCCACCGTCGTCACGCGCACCCTGCCGCTCACCATCACGTATGCCTGCCCTCCGCCGTCTCCCGCCTTGTAAATCCTTTGTCGCGGTGCAAATTTCTTCAGCTCCACTTGCGAAGCCAGCACCTCCGACTCCTCCTCATCCAGCATCGAAAACAACGGCACATGCTTCAGCACTTCCGGATTGCAAGCCATCGTCCACCTCTTTTGTAGCTTCGGATTCCCACCAATCCGCTAATTCTAACGAATCTGTTAGTTTCTATAGATCTGCGGCCGATCCGCCAATTTTCCCCAGCCTTTTATAGCAGACCCGCCGCCGGCGCGCTCTCTTCTCTTCAATGTAGCGCTGGCTTTCATGCCAGCTTCGGTAGTCCTGTAGCTCACCCTTTTCAGGGATGAGGTTGTTGCCGTGCGTTTGTAGGCGCCGCCTTTGGACGCGCACCTCGTGTTCCTCTCTCGCATTTGCCTCTTGCCTTTCTAGTGGCCGATCTTCAGATCGGCTCCTGAATTTGCCTTTCTCCTCGCCCTCGTAGCGGCCACCCGAGGCGGCGCTCTTGTGACTATCTTCCCGTCTGTCATCACGACCGGAGCGACCCGGCTTTTCTTGCGCGCTGTTTTTTGGCGCGCCGGGTCGCGTAGTGAGGGATCGTGGCAAGCTCTCTGCGCAACGGGATTCGTCACACGCGTCTGCGCCGTCATCATAGCGTCCACTTTCATTGGGCCTCTCGCGAGTGCGTCCGCTTGTCAAGGCGCTGCACCGCGAACTCCGCGAACCCTTCAATTCCTGGCTCAACGAAGACGTTTACTACATCATTACGCCAGAAGGGAAAGCGACCTTCTTTGGCCTTTCGACCAACGAAGAGCGCGACCAGTTCATCGAGCATTTCTGGTACGCCGCCGCTAATGTGAGGATTAGCTGAGCTGGAGGGTGCGGGCGGTTAGCGTGGCTATGCGGTCTGGGCGCACGGCGAACGCTATGCCTGGGGCTGTGGGAACTTTGATGGTGCCTTGGGGGGTTACCGTTACTTCGGGAGTGATGATGTCTTCGTGCCAGTAACGCGCGCTTGCGGAGACATCCCCGGGCAACGTGAAATTGGGGAGAGTGGACATGGCGATGTTGTGGGCACGGCCGATGCCGGATTCGAGCATGCCTCCACACCAAACGGGGATGGCGTGTTTCTGGCAAAGATCGTGGATGCGCTTGGCTTCGTGGAATCCGCCGACGCGGCCGAGTTTAATGTTGATGATTTTGCAGGATCCGAGAGCGATGGCAGCTTCGGCTTGTTCGTACGTGTGGATGCACTCGTCGAGGCAGATGGGCGTTTGCAGGGCTTTTTGGATTTCGACGTGGCCGAAGAGATCGTCCCAGCCGAGGGGCTGCTCAATCATCATGAGGTAGTAGGCGTCGAGCTGCTTGAGGAGCGAAAGATCTTGCGCGCGGTAAGCAGAGTTGGCGTCGACGGAAAGCTTGATCCGCGGGAAGTCCTGGCGGACGCGCTGAACGGGAAGCAGATCTTTGCCCGGCTTGATTTTGATTTTGATGCGCTGGTAGCCGGCGGCTAATTCTTTTTTGACGCTGGCGGAAAGTTCATCGAGGGAATCTTTCACTCCGATAGAAACGCCGCAGGGGATTTCCTGTTGCGTGCCACCCAGAAGGTTCCAAAGCGGGATATTCTTGAGTTTGGCTTCGGCGTCCCAGATGGCCGTTTCAATGGCGGCTTTGGCCATGTTGTGGCCGCGGACTTGTTCGAGAAGCGGCCAGACGTCGGAAGCGGACGCGAAGTCCTCCCCTTTGAGCATGGGCCAGAGGTAACTGGTGAGGACGTGCCAGGCCGTCTCGGTGTCCTCGGGAGAGTAGAAGGGTTTTTCGCCGGCGGTGCATTCGCCCCAGCCGGTGGTGCCGTCGACGGCAGCTTCCACGAGGACGATGCGCCGGTTGAGGACGCGGTCCATGCTGGTCTCAAAGGGAGTGACGAGCGGGAGATGGATTTCGCGGAGAGTTAGGGAGTGCAGGCGCATGATCGGTCCTTTACGAGATTGAACAAAGCGGATCCCCCAGGGGCTGAACCCCCAATCTAGTCGAGATATTTATGTCGGGACTAAAGCTCCGACCCCTTAGAAGAGAAAGCCAAAAAACAGAGCAAGAATAGACCCAAGAAAAGAGACGGCTCGTCGCTCGATCGTAAGAGGCTAGGTTTTGCAGACGGGCACACTTCGACGGTCATGGTTGGCCCACAGTTTTGACGCACGACGGCGTTGAGATGGGTACAGTCCATCAAAAGTCGCTCCAGGGGGAGAGGTGGTAATCGGCGCCGGACGGGGTGAAACGGACGGCGGTGGCGGCGTAGCCTTTGGCGAACCAGCGCTGGAATTCGGTGCGGACGCGGGTCTGGAGTTCGGCGATGTGAGGGAGGTCGGCGGATTTCCACCGCTCGAGTTCGGCGGGGAGCTGGATGGTGGCGGGGCTGTCGGTAGGATCGGGAGTGAGGTCGTTGATGGCGGCGATGACGCGCTTGGAGTCGAGATGCCACTCGGCTAGGAGCCGGTCGGTGACGAGGCCGCGGTGGAGAGGGCTGCTGGTGACTCCATAAAAATTGGGAATGAATTGCCGCGAGAGTGCGCCGAGACGATTGAAATTGAAATGAGCGTTGCGGGTTTCGAGCGGGTCGAAGGTCCACTCGACCAGGCGAATGTCGCGCGCCAGCGCTTCGTCGCGCTGGAAGAGCTTCAACATGCGGCCGATGCGGCGGTCGCGGTGCGAAGGGAGAACGCCGGTCATGTGGGAGTGGAGATAGCGGGTGTTGCCGCGAATGGCGGCCATAGCGAGAGTGAAGCCAACCATGGTGTCGCCATCGAACGCACCGATGACTTGGCCGCCGGTTTGATTAGCGACCACGAACGTAACGTAGGGCTCGACCTCGAGATCGGATTCACCCCAAACGCTCTTCTGGATAGCGACACACCGGTGAAAGTCGTCGAGGGCGGTGCATTTGCGGATGGAGATGTCGGCGGTCATGGGACAGGTGTCTGTTGTAAGTTATCAGTTTTCAGTTGGGGAGGAGAGGGTTGAAAGTTCACGGGTGAAAGTTCAAGGCGGTTCACGTTAGGGCTTCTCTTCATGGTCTTGGAGCTTCGATTGTTCCCAGAGGGATTCCATCTCGGGGCGTGGGATTTCGGCGAGAGTAGTTCCCTGGTGGCGGGCGAGGCGTTCCATTTCGTGGAAACGGCGCGAGAATTTGGAGCTGGCCTTTTTCATCGCGATTTCCGGATCGACGTTCAGAAAGCGCGCGAGATTGACGGCGACAAAGAGGATGTCGCCCACTTCGGATTCGACGCGCGAAGCCGATTCCTTTTTGTCGAGGGCGTGGCGGAGTTCGCTGGCTTCTTCGCCTAGCTTGTCGAAGATGCCTTCGACGTTCTGCCAATCGAAGCCGATGCGCGAGGCTTTGCGAGTGAGCTGAAGACCTTCCAGAAGCGCAGGAAGAGTGCGCGGGACGCCGTCGAGGATGGATGCGGGCTCCGCTTCGGCGGTGGATTGGCCGGACTTGTTGCGGCGTTCCTCCTGCTTGATGATTTCCCAGTTGCGAAGTACTTCGGCCGCATCTTTGGCGCGCTTTTCGCCGAAGACGTGGGGATGGCGGCGAATCATTTTTTCGTAAATCTCGCGGATGACGTCGGAGATGGCGAAACGGCCTGCTTCACTGGCGATTTGCGCGTGGAAGAGGACCTGGAGCAGGAGATCGCCAAGCTCTTCAGCGAACTTGACGTCGTCGGTGGAATCGAGCGCGTCGAGGACTTCGTAAGCTTCTTCGATGAGATAAGTGCGGAGAGTGTCGTGAGTTTGTTCGCGGTCCCAAGGACAGCCGCCGGGAGCGCGGAGACGAGCCATGACGGCAACGAGTTTGGCGAAGGCGGGACCGGCGGACAGGACGCGCGGTGCGCGCTTGGTGCGTTTGCGTTTCGTGGGGCGTTTGGGAAGTTTACGCGTGGATTGTCGGGCCATGCCTCTGCCTGAGATGGAATGAGAGTGAACGTAACACTTTACGGTGGGGGCGGGGGATTTACAAGTTGTCAGGGACGGGATGTCAGGGACGGAGAGAGTTGAAAGTTCAAAGTGGAAAGAAGGGAACTCGGTGCGAGTAGCTGCGGCTTTACGCCGCCATTTTGGTTAGCGGTTGTCTTTTATTGCTGTTGGCCGCTGTTCTTGTCCCGGCGGTAGCGACCCGGCCTTCTCTTCCGCGCGCATTTTGCCGCGCTGGGGTCACGCAGTAAAGGGATCATGGCAGTATCGCTATGGCAGGCGACCACCTGAGAGGTTGCGCTCGTAGTTTTAATCCCCAGCATGGCCTCCCGCCAGTACACATCCCAACACCCCGTCCTTACCCTCCGCCCAGGGCACCAATAGGAGGCCATCCGCCAACACAAGTCCTCGCCGCGCCGCCAGTTTTGCGTCTTAAATGTACCGCTGGCTTTTATGCCAGGCCGCTTTCGCATTTCCCTTCGGCTCAACCAACGTCCTGCTTCAGCGATGCCATGTCAATCACGAACCGGTACCTCACGTCGCTCTTCAGCAACCGTTCATACGCCTCATTGATCTGCTGGATCTCGATCATCTCGATGTCTGCGGTAATCCCATGTGTCCCGCAGAAATCCAGCATCTCCTGCGTCTCCCGTATCCCGCCGATCGCAGAGCCGGCCAGGCTCCGTCGCTTCGACAATAGATTGAATGCCGCCACTGGCAGCGGCTTTTCCGGCACGCCCACCAACGTTAACGTGCCATCGCGCTTCAGCAAGCTCAAGTACGCGTTGATGTCATGCTCCCCCGACACCGCATCTAGAATGAAGTGGAAGCTGGCGGCATGCTTCTGCATCTCTTCCGCATTGTTCGAAATCACCACCTCATCCGCGCCCAGCCGGCGCGCGTCCGCCGTTTTGTTCGGCGATGTCGTGAACAGCACCACGTGCGCGCCCAGCGCATGCGCGAATTTCACGCCCATATGCCCGAGCCCGCCGAGCCCCACGATCCCCACCTTCTGTCCTTTTCCCACGTTCCATTGCCGCATCGGCGAATACGTGGTAATTCCCGCGCATAACAGCGGCGCAGCTCCTCCCGGATCCAATCCATTCGGCACGCGCAGCACAAACGCTTCGTCCACAACGATGCTCTGCGAATATCCGCCGTACGTTACGCTCCCCAGAATCTTGTCCTCCGAGTTGTACGTCAGCGTGAACCCGTTCTCGCAATACTGTTCCAGTCCCGCACGGCAGCTCTCGCACACTCGGCAGGAATCCACCATGCAGCCGACTGCCGCAATGTCTCCTTCCTTGAATTTCTTTACCGCGCTGCCCGCCTGCACCACTCGCCCAACAATCTCGTGTCCCGGCACCAACGGATACACCGTCGGCATCACCTCTTTCCACTCGTTCCGCACCTGGTGCAAATCCGAATGGCAAACGCCGCAGTACAAAATTTCAATCTGCACGTCCTGCGCGCGCAGCGCCCTCCGCGGCACCGTGAAGGGCCTCAGCGGTGCCCTCTCGCTGAAAGCCGCATAAGCCTTCGCGGCGAATGTTTGTGGTTTCGCACCATCTTTCACCACCCCTGGTCGAGCTGCCTCACTCATCTTCGTTTCTCCTTGTGCACCGCTTGCCTTTTGTAGTGGCCGGCCTTCAGGCCGGTTCTTTTCTTCTCGGTCTCTGCCTTTCTTCGTTTTTTGCCTCTTTGTCATCCCGACCGGAGAGCCGCGTCGTTTGCGGCTCGGAGGGATCGCGGCAACATCTTCACACGAAGAAAATCTCCTGACCGTGGTGTCCCGACCTACACCTCCCGCCATTCCAGGGCACCTTTCCTGCCCCAAAAACGGAACCATCGTCCCTAATCTCCCCAGGCTGGATACTCCTTCGATGTTCTCCACCCACTCCCGGTCTTGCTCTTTTGTAGTCCAATCTCCTTTTTTCTTAAAGGGGATACCCTTGGCCGGTCGTTCCGCTCCTTACGACCGCATGTTTACGAAAAGTCCGCAAAATTCTGCTTCATCCTGCCTGCTACCCGCCAACTCTCCATTAAAATTGTCTAGAGCTCAGTAGGACTGCGGACGCAGTCTCAACTTGTTCCGTGCTTGTATAATTCCCGCGAGTTCATAGCTAATCGGTGCTCTCTGATATCTCCTACCGCACGGGTCACGAACCACGAATCACGGATCACTCCCAACCGTGCTACCTTACCGCATACCCACTCCGTTCCCTGGAGGCTCAACTCGTGCCCGCTACACCTCTTCGCAACGGAGGTCCCAAAGCCCGCATCGCCGTCATCCCCGGCGACGGCATCGGCAAGGAGGTCACTCCCGAAGCCCTTAAAGTGATCCGCGCGGCCACCACCAAGCGTAACCGTCCAATCGAGCTCGTCGAGTTTGACTGGGGTGCCGACAAATATCTCCGTGAAAACATCTCCCTCCCCCAGGGCGCCGTCGCCATGCTTCGCGACGAGTTCGACGCCATCCTCTTCGGCGCCATGGGCGACCCTCGCGTGCCCTCCAACCAGCACGCCGCCGACATCCTTCTCGGTCTGCGCTTCCAGCTCGACCTCTTTGTCAACGCACGCCCCACCGAACTCTTCCACGAACGCCTCACCCCGCTCCGCGATTGTCGGCCCGCCGACTTTAACCTGATGGTCTTCCGCGAAAACACCGAAGGCCTGTACGTCGGCGTTGGCGGCTTCTTCAAGAAGGGAACTGCCGACGAGATCGCCGTCCAGGAAGATATCAACTCGCGGAAGGGCGTCGAGCGCATCATCCGCTACGCATTCAACTTCGCCCGCTCTCACTCCCGTGGCACCGCAGGCCTCCAGCCGGCATCCCCGGGCGCACAAAAGCCCCTGCGCGTTTGCATGTCCGACAAGTCCAACGCCATGATCTTCGCCCACGATCTCTGGCAGCGGGTCTTCAAATCCGTCCGCGAAGAATACGCCGACGTCGAATCCCGCCACCTCTATATCGATACCCTCGCCATGGAACTCATCCGTGATCCCAGGCAGTTCGATGTCATCGTCACTAACAATCTCTTCGGCGACATCATCAGTGACCTCGCCGCTCAACTAGCGGGCGGCCTTGGCCTCGCCCCCTCCGGCAATATCCACCCGGGCAAGACCTCGCTCTTCGAACCCGTCCACGGTTCCGCACCCAACATCGCCGGGAAGGGAGTTGCCAATCCCTTCGGTTCTGTCCTGGCCTCTGGCATGATGTTGGATTTTCTGGGCTGGCCCGAAGAAGGGCGACTCTTAAAGGAAAGCGTGAAGTCCGCTTTGTGGGACGGAATCTCAACCATTGATTTAGGTGGCAAAAAAATGACCAGCGAAATCGGCGACTGGCTGGCCAACTACGCAGCCAAGCACTCCTGATTAACCTCAACCATTACTTTATGTCGTAACCTGTGGCTCACTCGCTCACGTCTGAGCCCTTTCCGCCATCACAAACGACTTCAACCATTACTTGAGAAGTGTAATTCGAACCAAAACCACTACCAGCTGGCGAAATCCTAAAATTCAAGCATTACTTTATGTTGCGAAATCCTAGTTCAACCATTTCTTCAGCAGCCGGATTCTCGTACCTCAGGCCTTCAGGCCCGAGGCTTCTTCTTGGGGGCACTCGCCGGCCGCGAGAAACCGAGAGCGACTTCTATTCCTGATCTTTCATTACTGGTATCCGATATCGCGCCACCGCATCCTACCGCTTCCTTAGCAGCACCGTAATCAACACCCCAATCAAAAATCCCCCAATGTGCGCCCAGATCGCCACACCGCCGCCATGCACCCCCATCCCGATCCCGCTCACTCCCTCCAAAAACTGAATCACGAACCAATATCCCAGGATCAAGATCGCCGGCACCGGAATCAGAAATATAAGAAAGAACGTCAATATCCGGTGTCCCGGATACAGCACTGCGTACGCCCCCATCACTCCGCTGATCGCCCCGCTCGCCCCCACTGCCGGTATCCGCGAATCCAGATTAAACAGCACATGGATCAGCCCCGATCCCACGCCGCACACCAAATAAAAGGCCAGGTACCCCAGATGCCCGAAGTAGTCTTCCACGTTGTCGCCGAACACCCACAGGAACAGCATATTCCCCGCCAGGTGCATCAGCCCGCTGTGCAGGAACATGCTGGTCAGCAACGGCAACAGCGCCGCCTCTGCCGGAATTCGACCCGCTAACCACAGGTTCAAGCGCGCCGGCACTGAGCCGTATGCCATCATGATCGCGTTCTCGGAGCCCCGCACCAGCGTGCTCGTATACACCATATAGAAGAAGACCAGCACGTTGGCGACGATCAAAGCGATGTTCACAACTGGGGTTGTTCGGGTGGGGTTGATGTCCTTCAGCGGAATCATGTCAGTTTCGGCAAATACTCTTCATCTCCCGCAACAGCATACCTATCCCCTGCGATCTTGTGTAGCGCTACCAATGCCGCTGTGCGCGCCGCAAGTTTACTTCTTCCATTTAGCGCTATTTTTATGCCAGCCCGCATTGCCACCGTTCCTTGGTACATGGTCCCTGAGGGGCGGATTTGCGGCTCGCCTTAGCGATCGTGCGTTCGGCAGGCCGGGCAGGGAACCGTGTCCGATAATATTTGCCCGCGAAAACCCAAGTTAACAGAATCTGGAGGCGGCTGATTCCTCCGTCATTTCCCGACGAAATCGCGCCTCTAGCCTGCGCGGCCTCCTCGGCCGGGGCCGCCATTCCTGTACCTCACCGGTTCAGGGGTGAGGCTTGTGTGCGTTCCAATGGCGACCAAGCCAGCTGCGAAGGAAACCCCTGCAGGCCTGAAGGCCTGAGCTGCAGAAGCCGAACCGTCGCATCGTCGTCCAATACACCAAAGGAACACGTCGACGTGCCGACATTTTGGAGTGTGGTGGCGCCCCACCGCTTTTGCGATCGAACGACGGGTGCGATGACGGAAGCACGATACGCAGGGCTTGAGCCGGAAAGCACCAGCAATCTATCGCACTCCAAGGTGCGTCGCCGTCGCCGCCCCACGGCCGTACCCACTTCGAAATTGTCGGCGCGCCGACAATTTTCCTCCGCTCTCCCCTGTTTCTTCCAAAAAAACCGTCCCCGTCATTGCGCCATTCCCCCGCCTGTGGTAATTAAATTAGCTCCGCATTCGCGCGCCATTGCGCAGGAGCCGCACGGTACTCAATTTCAATGTCGGCGCGCCGACATTTATGCCTGCCCGGGAAACGGAAGCCATCATTCTGAAGACATTTCCACTGGGCGAGGCTGATCGTCTGGTGAGCTTTTTCGGTCGTAGCTCGGGACGTATGCGGGGAGTAGCGGCAGGCGCGCGGCGCCTGAAGAACCGCTTCGGCTCTACGCTCGAGATTCTGTCCCACGTGCAACTGTGGTACTTCGAGCGCGAGACTCGCGACCTCGTGCGCATTCAGCAATGCGAGCCGCTCGAGTCCCTCAACAAGGCGCAGAGCGACCACGAGATGAACACCGGCTTGGCCGCCGTCAGCGAGATTGCCGAACTGGTTCTGCCGGAGCACGAAGCCTCCGAGCCCATGTTCCGGCTGATCCTGCTCACTGCCCGTGAGATCGAGCGCCGCGGCAACTGGCTCTTGCCGCTCAGCTACTTCGCGTTCTGGACCGTGCGGCTGGCCGGCTGGCTGCCGCGCTTCGATGTCTGCGCCGACTGTGGCAAGCCGTTTGGCAGGCACGTGGCCTTTCAGGATGCCTTCCATCCCGGGCTGTTCGGGGAAGAGCATCGTCGCCACGGCATGAAGCCGGTCTCGTTTGAGGCACGCGAGCTGGCCGAGCGCTTTGCCAAGGAGCGGCTGGACAACTTCGACCTCGCGCTGGGCCAAGAACCGCCAGTGCGCGAACTGCGCGAGGCGGGTTTCAACTGGATTGAGCACCACGCGGAACGCAAACTCGGGATCCGCGGACTTTTGGAGGCTTCTTGAAAGCTAAAGTAAAACTTGAGAAAAAAATCTCCGGCCTTACCTTTCAGGATCTCATTCTCAAACTCATGCACTTCTGGGGGAACCAAGGGTGCGTCCTCCAACAGCCCTACGACACCGAAGTTGGCGCCGGCACCATGCACCCGGAAACGTTCCTTCGCGTCCTCGGTCCCACTCCCTATCGCATCGCTTACGTCCAGCCATCGCGTCGACCCGCCGACGGACGCTACGGCGAGAACCCAAACCGACTCTACAAACATTTTCAATATCAGGTCATCCTTAAGCCTGCTCCCACCAACATCCAGGAACTGTACCTGCATAGCCTGGAAGCCATCGGCATCCGCCTCAGCGAGCACGACGTCCGCTTTGAGGAAGATAACTGGGAATCGCCCACGCTCGGCGCCTGGGGCATTGGCTGGCAGATTCTCCTCGATGGGCAGGAGATCACTCAGTTCACTTACTTCCAGCAGAGCGGCGGACTGGACCTCGACCCCATCTCCGTCGAGATCACCTACGGCCTCGAGCGCATCTGCGCCTTCCTGCAGAACGTCGAAAGCGTATACGAAATCCAGTGGACCGCCGGACAAGACCTACGGCGACATTCGTCTCGCTGAGGAGCAGCAACTCTCTGAGTACAGCTTCGACCGCAGCGACGCCGCAGCCCTCCGCGCCGAGTTCGAGATTCACGAGAAGGAAGCCAAGGGACTCCTGGACGGTTGGAAGCAAGTAGCCGGAAATGTCGGCGCGCCGACCAAAGATCGAGACGCGAAATCAGAGAAGCCCTCCGCCGAGCCCGAGCAATTGGAACTGGGAGTAGGGCGTGTGGGTGCTGCTGAAAATGTCGGCCCGCCGACATTTTCAGGAACCTCCTCGGTCAAGGAGCGCGCACGCTACCCGCTTCTGGCAGCCTACGACCACTGTCTGAAGTGCTCGCACCTGTTCAATATGATGGACGCGCGCGGGGTCATCTCCACCACCGAGCGTGCCGCACTGATGGCCCGCGTGCGCACCCTCTCGTGCCGCGCCGCCTCCGCGTACCTCGAGCAGATCCGCGAAGCCGCGCCTGCTGCTCCCGCAAAACGGGAACTAGGCGGCCACGAGGTGCGCGCATGAGCAGCGCTCGAGGACTCGCACGCAGCAAAAATGTCGGCGCGCCGACATTTTTGGCTTTGCTCTCGGCGGTGCGCCCGTGACTCCCGTGAAGAAAACCAAACCCAACTCCAAGACGAAAGAGAAGCCCTCACTACCCGTGATCCAACCCGACAAGCGCATCGAACTGCTGCTCGAGATTGGCGCCGAAGAAATTCCCGCCGGGATGCTTCCGCGCGCCACCGACGAACTGAGAACCATCCTCGAGCGCAACCTCGTCGCCGAAAATCTGAACGAAGGCGTCACCGTGGAAACCTTCGGCGGACCGCGCCGCCTGACCGCATGGGTCCGCGGACTGGTGGCCAAGCAAGCCGACGTGGTCAACGAAATCACCGGCCCGCCCAAGTCCGTGGCCTACGATAATGTCGGCGCGCCGACTACGAGCCGCCGTCAGCTTCGCCGAAAAGCAGGGCGTGGCGTTGCACCAACTCTTCACCGTGCAGACTCCTAAGGGCGAATACCTGGCCGTGCGCGTCACACGCCGCGGCCGCACCGCCCACGATCTGCTGCTCGACATCCTGCCGCGCGCCATTCACGACCTCACTTGGCCACGCACCATGACCTGGACCGGCCTCGACGGGCGCGCGCTTCATTCGCCCCATCCGTTGGCTTGTCGGCGTGCTCGATGGCAAGGCCCTGAAGTTCCTCTTCGGTGGATTGACTGCGGGAGACACCACGCGCGGCCACCGCTTCCTCGGCAAGCCCGACATTCGCGTGCGAGACTTCGCGGACTACGAAAAGAAGCTGCGCGCCAATGGCGTGATCGTCCGTCCGTCTGAACGCCTGGAAATCATCACTCGCGAACTGGCCGCCCATGCCAAGCGCGCAGGCTACAAAGTTCACGAGGATGCCGCCCTGCTGCAACAAGTCAGCTACCTGAACGAGTTTCCCCACGTGATTGAGGGCGGCTTCGACCCGTCTTTCCTAAACCTGCCGGACGAGATCCTAATCACGGTAATGCGCGACCACCAGAAATACTTCGCGGTGGAAAAGCGGGGCGGAGAACTTGCTCCTAATTTTCTGGCGGTCATCAATATGGCCAGGGACGCCAAGGGCCTGGTGCGCGCCGGGCATGAGCGAGTGCTGAAGGCGCGGTTTGCCGATGCGCGGTTTTTCTGGGCAGTCGGATCAGAAAAGTCGGCTCGCCGACAATTTGCTCAAGTTGGAGAAGGTCACCTACGAGTCGCGGCTGGGCAGCTACCGCGACAAGGTCGAACGCATGCGCGCCATCGCCCGCTGGCTGGCGGAGCAGTGGTTCAACCTGGGCATCGTGCAAGTGCATGTGGCGGATGCCGATCGCGCCGCCGAGTTGGCCAAGTGCGACCTGGTTACAGAAATGGTTCGAGAGTTCACCGAACTGCAGGGCATCGTCGGTGGTCTCTATTCGCGGGCCCAAGGCGAGTCGGATGAAGTGGCCGACGCCGTATACGATCACTATCACCCCGTCGGGCTCGACGATCCGGTCCCTCGCAACATCACCGGCTGCGCTGTGGCGCTTGCCGATAAGTTCGATTCCATCGCCGGGTGCTTGTCCGTGGGCGTTGTTCCCACCGGCTCGAGCGATCCCTACGCGTTGCGGCGAGCTGGCCTCGGCATCGTGAAAATCATTCTGGACAAGAAGCTCCCGGTCTCGCTCTCGCTGGCGATTCACGCTGCGGCCAAGGCGTTGCACACGCATCCGCCAAAGAAGAATGTCAGCCACTCAATGGAGGCGCAGATCCTGGACTTCATCCATGAACGTGCCAAGTTCGTGTTTCGCGAACGCTCGGGCTACGCCTACGACGAAGTGAACGCCGTGTTTCGTGCCGGAGCCGACGACCTGGTGGATGTGGAGAAGCGGCTTAGGGCGCTGAGGGTCATTCGCAAGTCCAAGAACTTCGAACCGCTGGCGGTTTCGTTCAAGCGCATTCGAAAGATCCTGGAGAAGGCCAACCTGCCGGCGGAGATGCAGCCGGTCAATCCCGAACTGTTCCAGAGCCAGGAAGAGAAGGACCTGCACGCCGCGGTTCGCAAGGCGGCAGCGAAGGTCAGCGAGGACAAGCGTGCCGGGCGTTTCCAGGAAGCGCTAGAAGAGATTGCCGGGCTGCGCAAGGTGGTGGACACGTTCTTTGACAAGGTGATGGTGATGGTGGAGGACGAAGCGGTAAGGAAGAACCGCCTGGCATTGTTGTCGGATTTATTGCGGGAGTTCACGACGATTGCGGATTTTTCGGAGTTGGGAGGAGAAGAGGGGAAGTGAAAATTGTCGGCGGCCGACATTCCCAAATTGGAACGAGGTCAGCCCCACGCGCCAGATATCTGTAGCTCAGGACGTCAAGCCTGAGGCCCCCGGCGGCGTAGTCGCAGTGGGAGCGAAGACCCTCACCCCTGAAGGGGTGAGCCACAGGAGCAAAAGATCGAATATGTCGGCGCGCCGACATATTCAAGTTTTACTTTAGATCTGAGAAAGGCACGTGGCCAGCATCACAGCAACAAAGCCGAGTTTCTGAGACAGTTTTCTTTTGGAGAATTGTCGGCGCGCCGACATTGTGCACTCCAATCCCAAATGAGTGCAGTGGGCAGCGCGTCAGTACTGCAGTCAAAAACCAAGTGAGGCGTACCGTGAAAAAGTGGGTCTATTTCTTTGGTGCAGGTAAAGCGGAAGGGGACGGCGAATGGCGCGATCTCCTAGGAGGGAAGGGCGCCGGTCTCGCGGAGATGACCAAGATCGGTTTGCCCGTTCCCGCGGGTTTCACCATTTCCACCGAAGCCTGCGATCATTTCTACAAGAACGGCAAGAAGTACCCGAGCGAACTAAAGAAGCAGGTAGCCGATAGCGTGGCCCGTCTGGAAAAGGTCACCAAGAAGAAGCTGGGCGATCCGAAGAATCCGCTGCTGGTCAGCGTGCGTTCCGGTTCGGCGCGCTCCATGCCGGGAATGATGGAAACGATTCTGAACCTCGGCCTGAATGACAAGTCCGTCCAGGGTCTTGCGCAGGTCACCAAGAACGAACGCTTCGCCTACGACGCCTACCGTCGCTTCGTGCAGATGTATTCCACAGTGGTGATGGGCATGTCCAAGGAAGACTTGGAGCATCGCCTGCGCGCCATGAAGGCAACGCCTCGGCGTCAAGGAAGATACCGCGGTACCGGCCAGCGGCTGGAAAGAACTGGTCACGGAGTACAAGCAATATTTCAAGGAAAAGACCGGCAACGATTTCCCCGAAGATCCGATGGAGCAGTTGTGGGGAGCAATCGGCGCGGTGTTCGGTTCGTGGATGGCGGAGAAGGCCGTCACGTACCGCCGCGTGGAGAAGATCACCGGCTTGCTGGGCACCGCCGTCAACGTCATGCAGATGGTCTTCGGCAATACCGGCGACAATTCCGGCACAGGCGTGTGCTTCACGCGCGACCCCAGCTCCGGCGAAAAGATTTTCTACGGCGACTATCTGATTAACGCGCAGGGCGAAGATGTGGTGGCGGGCATCCGCACGCCGCTACATCTCACCGAGATGGCGAAGATCATGCCGAAGGTTTACGCGCAGCTCGACAAAGTTCGCGTAAAACTTGAAAAGCACTACGCGACATGCAGGACATGGAGTTCACCGTCGAAGACGGCACGCTCTACATGCTGCAGACGCGCACCGGGAAGCGCACCCCGGCCGCCGCGTTCAAGCATCGCCGTGGACATGGCCAACGAGAAGCTCATCAGCAAGGAAGATGCGATCCTGCGCATCAAGCCGGAAGATATCGAGCGGCTGTTCTATCCGGTGATCGATGCCAAGGTTGATAAGAAGACGTTGGAGTCGCGGATCCTGGCCAGCGGCATCAACGCTGTTCCTGGCGCCGCGGTGGGCAAGGTCGTGCTTCTCCGCTGCTGAAGCGGAAGAGTGGGCCAAGAAGGGCGAGAAAGTGATTCTCGTGCGGCGCGAAACCAGCCCCGAAGATGTTGGCGGGATGGCCGTGGCGCAAGGCATTCTGACGGCGACGGGCGGCAAAACTTCAGCACGCGGCGGTAGTGGCGCGCGGTTGGGGCAAGTGCTGCATCGTGGGCGCCGAAACCCTGGACATTGATTACAAGAGCAAGGTAATGACCTCGGCAAGAACGGCAAAAAGGTGAAAGAAGGGGAGTGGCTGACGCTGGATGGCAGCGAAGGCGTCGTGTACACCGGCGATATGCCGCTGGTGACTCCGGAGTTCCCGAAGGCTTACCAGACGATCATGAAGTGGGCCGACGAGATTCGCCGGCTGCGCGTGCGCACCAATGCGGATACTCCGCAAGACGCGCGCAAGGCCATCGAGTTCGGCGCGGAAGGCATTGGGCTCTGCCGCACCGAGCACATGTTCTTCACCGACTTCGAGCATCCGGAAAAGAGCCACGACCGCCAGCTGGCCATCCAGGAAATGATTCTGGCCAACGACAAAGAAGCCCGCGTGAAGGCTCTGGACAAACTGCTGCCATTCCAGCGCCGCGACTTCGTGGGCATCTTCCAGGCCATGGACGGCTTCCCGGTAACGATTCGCTTGATCGACCCGCCGCTGCACGAGTTCGTGCCGCACGAGCGCGCCAAGCAGAACCGAGCTGGCGAACGAGCTGGGTATCAGTGCCGAGACCGTGGCGCGTCGCGTCGAGCAATTGCACGAAGCCAACCCCATGCTGGGTCACCGCGGGTGCCGCTTGTCCATCACATATCCAGAAATTCTGGAGATGCAGGTGCGAGCGATCATCGAAGCGGCGATCGAATGCCAGAAAGGCAGAGTTAAAGTATTACCTGAGATCATGATTCCGCTCACTCTGGACAAAAAGGAGCTCGGCATTCTCGTCGATGCGACGCGCCGGGTTGCGGACGACTTGCTGAAGAAGGCTGGCCTGAAGCTGCCGTACCTTGTCGGCACCATGATTGAACTTCCACGCGCAGCGTTGCTGGCGAACGAGATCGCCGAAGTGGCGGAGTTCTTCTCGTTCGGCACCAACGACCTGACGCAAACCACGATGGGGCTATCGCGCGACGATGCGGGCCGCTTCCTTCCAGACTATGTGGATGAAAAGAAGGCCGGCGTGTTCGCGGCGCGACCCGTTCCAGACGCTGGACACCAAGGGCGTGGGCCTGCTCATGCGCTGGGGCGTCCAGAAGGGCCGCGAGACACGACCGAAGCTGAAGGTGGGCATCTGCGGCGAGCACGGCGGAGATGCGGAAAGCGTGAAGTTCTGCCATGAAATTGGCATGGACTACGTCAGCGCGTCACCGTTCCGCGTGCCGATCTCGCGATTGGCAGCGGCGCAAGCGGTGGTAGAAGCGAAACAGAAGGCCGCGAAGAGCAAGAAGAAGTAAGCGCGGTTGCATGAATCAGAGCCGGGGTCGCAGGTGTCACCCCGGCTTTTTTGTTTTTGCGGCGGGTGACATTGGCGGTTGTCGCTCACCCGTTCACGGGTGATGGGCGAAGGAACGCCTCAGGCCTGAAGATCTGAGCTACAGGGATGCCGCGGGAATCGCGGCGAGAGTTCCGCCACGCACTCCACGAAATGTCGGCGCGCCGACATTTCTGCGGGAAGCAAAAGAGAAAAGCAGGTAAGGAGAAAAAGAAGTAGGATTGCCGTTGGTAGGGCAGCTTCGAAGGGCTTCGGGACTTCGCCGTCTGTCTCGGCGAAGCTGACGGCCGTGCGGGGGAAGCTGGGGCTACCGATCCTGCTGAATGAGAAACTGAAGGCGGATCCACTACCCTTGGGGCGGGCGCAGTTGAAGAAGAACTTCAAGGCAGCGCTGGCGATCGCCGTTGTTCTGCTGGGCGCGGCGGGATGTTTTGGCGCGGATGCGACGCTCGTGTTGCAGGGGCGAATTGTCGATGAAGACGGATTGCCGGTTAGCGGAGCTCAAGTAAAACTTGAACATGTCGGCGAGCCGACCAAACCCTCCGACGTCACGCAAATTCCTGCGGCAGCGGGCGAACCAACCACCACGAGCGGGCAAGCGGTGGCCAGTGGGCAAATATTCGCGGCGACCAGCGACGACACCGGCGCGTTCACGATTGCGGCCCTCGAACCCGGCGATTACACGGTGCGAATCGTGAAGGCCACGTTTTTCGTTTTGAGCGGCCAGACGATTACCCTGAGCGCGGACAACACTGAGTTCACGTTCACGCTGAATCACACCGAAGAAGTTCATGAAAAAGTGGACGTGACGGCGCCGCCCGACCGCATCGACCCTTCGAGCACGTCGGAAACGGCTTCACTGAATGCGACGGAGATCCGCGACATCCCGGTGCCCAGTTCACACACGCTGCAGCAGAGCCTGATCGCGATGCCGCAGGTGCTGCGCGACAATCTGCTTTTGCTGCACGTGGCCGGAGCGCGCACGACGCAGGCGCAATACCTGCTGGACGGGTTTGACATTGGCGACCCGGTGAGCGGGCAACTGGACGCGCGGTTCAGCGTGGATGCGGTGCGCACGGCGGAGATTCAGACGGCCGGGTTTGGCGCGCAGTATTACCATCCCGGTGCGGCGGTGCTGAGCTTCCATACGCCGGAAGGCGACGACAAGTTCCGGTTTGGGGCAGTGGACTTCATTCCCGGGATCAGCGTGCAGAATGGAGTGCAGTTCGGGAATTACTATCCGCGGTTCTCGTTTTCCGGGGCAATCAAGAAAGGCAAGCTGTGGTATTCGGAGTCGCTGAGCATGCAGCACACGTTGAGCATCATCAACGGACTGCCCAGCAATGCGAACGAGGTGCAGCAATGGTCGGGCGATTCACTGACGCGATTGTTGTGGCTGATTGCGCCGAACCACAGCCTGCACGGATCGTTTCTGTATAACCAGGCGAGCTCCACGAATTCCGGGTTGAGCACAATCACGCCGCTATCGACGACCAGCGACGTCACTTCACACCGGATTTTCGGGTCGGTGAAAGACCAGTGGTGGATTGGCAAGACGCTCTACGAGTTGGGATTCGCGGCCGACGAGAGCTACGCCAACAGCGTACCAAAGGGCACCTCGCCCGACATACTCCTAGTGAACGGGTCGGAAGGGAATTACTACCAGGCGCTGCACTCGGTAGGGCACCGGTACCAGGGATTCTTCGACGCCATTATCACGGGACTTCAGTGGCACGGCGCGCACACGATTTCGACGGGCGCGGATATTTCCAGCGTCGATCTTTCGCAATCGGCACAGCGCACGGAGATTCAGGCGTTGCGCACGGACCTTACGCTGGCCCGGCTGACCACGTTTACCGGGCCGGCAAATTTTTATGTTACGGACACGCTGGCCGGCGGGTTCGTGCAGGACTTATGGACCATCAACAAACACTTGATAGCGCAGCTGGGGGTTCGCGCGGACTGGGACCGCTTTGTGCAAGGAGCGATCGCCGGGCCGCGGCTGGCGCTGAACTATTTGCCGTTCGCGGACGATCGCACGAAGTTCACCGCGGGCTGGGGCATGTATTCGATACCGATGAACCTGTCGGTGATTGGACAGACTGAGGATCAGAAGGAGGTTGACACGCTCTACGACTTGACGGGCAGGGTGGTGACGGCAGGACCGGCGACGAGCCAATTTGTGCAGAGTCCCAATGGGTATCAGACGCCGTATTTTCAGATTGCGAACGTAGGCTGGCAGCAGCGGCTGAAAAGAAACACGCTGCTGGGGTTGGAGCTGCTGGCGCGCGATGAGCACCACGGACTGGTGTACGAGACGGTGCCGCCGGGTCAGATTGGGGCCACGTTTGTGCTGCAAACGTCGCGGCGCGACATCTACCGCGCATTGACCGCGACGGTGCGGCACAACTGGGAGAATGGCGCGTATTTGTTCGCCAGCTACACGCGCTCGAATGCGCGGACGGACCAGGCGTTGGATCCGTTTCTGGGCTCGCTGTACTTCGCGGCGCAGCAGCCGGCTTCGCTGTCATGGGATGCGCCGAACCGCATTTTGAGCTGGGGAAATGTGCCGACGCCGATCTGGGGATTGCAGTTCAACTATTTTTACGAGTACCGCAGCGGGTATCCGTTCAGCGTGATCAATCAGCAGCAGTTCTTGGTGGGGCCGCCGAACTCGCTGCGTTTTCCGGTTTACTCCAACCTGACGGTAAGCCTGGAGAAGCGATTCCACTTTACGGGGAGATTGTTTGCGATACGCGTGGCGGTGGTGAACGTATTGGACCGGTCAAATCCGGACACAGTGGTGAATAACATCGATGCGATTGGGACGACGCCGAATTTTCTTACGTTTTCGGGAGGGCAGGATCGTGCGGTTACGGCGAGGCTGAGATTCATCAGCAAGAAGTGATGAAGTAAGGAAGTGATGAGGTAGTGGAGGGGCGATGGCGATATCGCAGATCCGCGATAAGGAGGCACGAGGGCGGCGGCTATGCTTCGCGTTTCCGTAGCTCAGGCCCATCAGGCCTGAGGGTTTTGGTTCGAGCTGCCATGGCCGATTACGGAGCGAAGGAGCTCATCCCCCAAAGGTGAGCTACAGGAGTTGGCGGTGGTTCGCGGCGGAGTTGAGTTGCGCGTTGTGGAGAGCTGGCAGTGTGCTGGCAGGTGATTGGCGATTACGGATGGCAGCCGACAAAGAATCTTCCCTGTGGAACCGCTCATGGCTATAATAGCCATGAAGGAAGGGCATGAGATGCGAAGCGTGAATGTGGCGGAACTGAAGAACCGGCTGAGCAAGTATTTGACGTTTGCCAAAGGCGGGGAAGAGGTGGTGATTCGCGACCGCAACCTTCCGGTGGCGAAACTGGTTCCGTTCATCGGGGGAGATGCTTCCGAACAGGATTTGTTGCTGGTAGCGGCGGGGAAAATGCGTTTGCCGCAGATTCGGCTGGACGTGAAGAAGCTGTCGAAGATTCCAACGGGCAGCGTGAGGGGAAACAAAGCGATCCAAGCGGTTATTAGCGACCGAGAAGAAGACCAGTGAAAAAAGCGGCGGCGTATTGGGATGCCAGCGCGCTTGTGCCTTTGTGTATTCATGAGGACGCCAGCCGGCTGGCGCGAACGCAGCTTCGTCGATTTACACCGGTGGTCTGGTGGGGCAGTACCGTTGAAGTGCACAGCGCGATCTGCCGCATGCTTCGCGCCAAGGAAATAACCAGCAATGAGCGGCAAGGCGCCGCTTTACGGCTGCTGATGCTGAGCCGAGGGTGGAGCGAAATTCTTCCCAGCGAGGATCTGCGCGAACTCGCAATGCAGCTGCTTGATCAATATGCGTTGCGGGCGGCCGACAGTTTGCAGTTGGCTGCCGCGCTGGTGTGGTGTGGTCAGCGCCCGGCAAAGAGGAATTTCATTTGTGGAGACTGGCGACTATCGGAGGCCGCGGAGGCATTGGGGTTTTCGGTGCTGGAGCTGAAGGAAGCAATGAAGCAGTGAGGTAGTGAAGCAATGAAATGCTGAGGACGGGGTCGTGATACACGCTTCGCGGTGCTGTAGTTCAGGCCTGAGGGTTTTCGTTCGCGTTGGCATGGCCGGTTGCGGAGCGGAAATGCCTCATCCCTAAAGGGGTGAGCTACAGGATTCGGAGGCAAAGGCGTTGTATCCGGCGGCGTTATGTGGCATCCAAAAGGCTGTCGTTCACCCCTTTTTAGGAGCGCTTATGCCTGACCCTACTTCTGCTGCTGTGCGTGGCAAATCGATTCCGCGTGCTTCGCTGCACACCGTTGAAGCGGATGGCGTTCGCGTGTTTTATCGCGAAGCAGGTCCGGCAGACGCGCCGGTACTGCTGCTGTTGCACGGATACCCCGCGTCGTCGCACATGTTTCGCGAATTGATTCCGCGGATGGCGACGAGCTATCGCGTGATCGCTCCCGACCTGCCGGGATTTGGGTTCACGACCGTACCCGCTGAGCGCAACTACAAATATTCGTTCGACGCGCTCGCGCGCACCGCGGAAGCGTTCGTGGAGACGCTGGGATTGAAGAAGTACGCGCTGTACATTTTCGATTACGGGGCGCCGGTGGGATTGCGGCTTGCGGTAGCGCGTCCCGAACGAGTGACGGCGATCGTGTCGCAGAATGGCAACGCCTATGAAGAAGGGCTTGGTGATGCGTGGGATCCGATCCGGCGATATTGGGCGACGCCGTCGGCGGAGAACCGCGAGACGCTGCGCCGCGAAGTGTTGACACTGGAGGGCACGCGGTGGCAGTACACGCATGGAGTGGCGAATCCGGAGACGGTGGCGCCGGAGTCGTACACGCTGGACCAGGCATTGCTGGAGCGGCCGGGGAATAAAGAGATCCAACTGGACTTGTATCTCGATTACCAGTCGAACCTGAAGCTGTATCCGAAATTTCAAGCGTATTTCCGGGAATTCAAGCCTCCCTTGCTGGCGATCTGGGGAAAGAACGATGTGTTTTTTGTGGTGGCAGGGGCGGAGGCGTACCGGCGAGACAATCCTAATGCCACGGTGAGGTTGTTGGACACCGGGCATTTTGCGTTGGAGACGCATGTGGAGGAGATTGCCGAAGCGATGCATGAGGTGTTGGGGCGGGTGGGGCGGTAGAAGGCCGCCCGCAACGGGGCAAGAATTTGTGTTGGCGGACCGCCTCGGAAGGCGGTCTCTACACAACCCAAGTGCGTCAGCCATGAGGTGAGGTTGAGGTTTGCAACCCTGGGGATAGCATAAAAGCTAGCGCTACAGAAGAATGAAAACCACATTGAAGAAAAATGTTACAGGGTGGCTTCGTGGCGGAGTTGGTAGAAGAGGAAGGCTAGTACCGCTACGTTGAGGACCAGGAGCAGAACCTTCCATTCGGTGGGGTGGCGATGGATTTCGTAGAGTTCGATAGGTAGAAGGGAACTGGTCATGATTATGGTGAACCACTCGGCCCAACGTTTGAGAAGCAAGAGGCCGATTCCTTCGGTGAGAAAGAGTCCCGCATAAATGAAGCTGCCAACTCCGATGCCGCGAATGCTGTTGGGAGTGAGAGTGGTGGCCTTCTGAAGGAAGCTGTCGACATACCGTTGGCCGGGATCCATGCCGAACACCCTGACCCAATGAGCGAGAACCGGGGCGATGTCCGCATGAATGAGACGGAGAGCACCCAAGCCGACGGCGATCAGAACAGCGGCTTTGAGAAGCTTGAACAAGGCGATCATGCGGAGCACCCTGGTCTCGGAACGTTTCATGTGACGGTTCATCGTCGTTTGCTGGAGCGGAGGCGGTCGTTGGGTTTTGGCGAAAAGCAGATCCCTCGCTGCGCTCGGGATGACAACGAATTATCGTTTTTCCACAAGATGTAGAGTGGCACATATGCAGAGTAACGCGGAAGGCGCAAATCGCGAAACGATGCGGGGTGGCGGAGGGGAAAAGCCTCAGCTCTGAAGGGATGAGCAGGATGAGGCACCAAGCGACCCACATATGGAAAGATGAGAGCCCCGCACGCAGAAGCGGCGTGTGTGGCACCCACCAGAAAGATCGCACGCCAGAAAAACCTCACCTCGCGGGTAGCATGGTCGGTGGCGTAGCGACAAAACCTCATCCCTACAGGGATGAGCTACAGGATGAATCAAGTGCAGGATTGAGGTGCAGGTAGGCGTTACAGGGTGCGGTACATCACGTAGGCGTCGGTGTAGCCGGCTATGGGATGAAGAAATGCGGCCGGGAGGCGGCCGACAATTTCGAAACCGAGGCTTTGCCACAGGCTGACGGCGCGCGCGTTGGTGCTGACGACGAAGTTGAATTGCATGGCGCGAAAGCCGCGATTCCTGGCGTGATCGAGAGAATGCGCGCACATGGCGCGGGCTACGCCGCGACCGGAAGCGGCCGGAGCGGTCATGTAGCCGCAGTTGGCGACGTGGGAACCGCCGCCATTTTGATTGGGGCGGAGGAAATAGGTGCCGACGATGTGGCCGTCGTCGAGGGCGACAAAGACTTCGTGGGCGGGAGAGAACCAAAAAGAGAAAGTGGCGTCGCGAGTGATGTCGCGAGGCAGCGTATAGGTTTCGCCGGCGCGAAGGATGGGTTCGAGAATGGACCAGATGGCGTCGGAGTCGGAGGGGAGAGCGGGCCGGATAACGAGCATGGCTACTTGGAGGTGTCGCGGAGGAGGACTACGTCGGATTCGATGTGGCCGCGCGCGACCAGGAATTTTTTGGTGTCGGGAGACCAGCCGAAGCCGTAGATTTGTTCGGAAGGGAAATGGGTAAACTGGCGGCCAGGCTTGCCGTCGAGGGGCTGCAGCCAGAGGTTCTCCTCATTTTTATCACCGCGAATCATATACAAGAGCGCACGACCATCGGGAGTGAAGTGAGGGGAATTGGGTCTGTAGACCATGCGGGGATCGGGCTGGAAAGTCAGGGGGGGAGCGTCGAGGGCAGTGGTTTTGATGATCACGAGCTTTCGGGAGTAGGTATTGGCGGAGGGATCCGGCAGGGTGACAGGAGAGACAAGCATGGTGTCATCGCGGGAGACATCGGAGATCCAGTAGGTGGGAGAGCCGGGGACGGCCTGTGACGGGAGGACTTCGGATTTTCCGCCGTCGAGAGACACACGCATGCGACGGCTGGCTTTGGCGTCGAGGTAATAGACCCACTTGCCGATGGGAGAGCAAACCGGGAGTCCATCATCCTCGCCGTCGGTGAGGCGTTTGAGATTGGAGCCGTCGGCATCCATACGCCAGAGATTGGAAGAGGAACGTCCCTCGCGGCCACTCATACTAAAGACAATGACGTGTCCTGAAGCGCACGCAGCGCCGGCGCCAAGGCGAGCGGTGGAATCGTTGAAGACCTCGGACTGCTTCACGCCGTCCAAGCCGAACTGCACGATCCTATCGGACTGAATGATGAGGAGGCTGGAATCCTTGGGCCAGAGGACGTCTCGAGTCTCGGCGAGTTGGTGACCCAGACCTGGAATGGGCATGCCGGAAGGCCCGTCCGTTGCGGAAAACAGATCCATCTGGTTTTGGGGTTGCAACTGGATGGCGACGAGAGTGCGTCCGTCGGCGCAAGAACTTAAGGTGCTGTAGTTGCTGGTGTCGTTGGTGACGGACTCGAATTTGCCGTCAGGGTAGGAGACATAGCCGATCTGGCCGCGATCGAAATTGGAAGAGGCATCGGAGTAACGAACAAAGAAGCCGCGGCCATCGGGAGTCCAGCGGAGATCAAAAATGCGCTTGTCGGGAAAAGAGAAAAGAAGGGATTCGCGATTGGTGGCCACGTCGAAGAGATAGATGGCTTGACGATCCTGTTCGGGGCCGCTGCCAAGGGAGAAGGCGATGTGTTTGCCGTCCGGAGCCCAGGAGAGCCATTGAGGGGTGGCGCCGGGCCGGACGAGAAGGAGTTGTTCGGCGGTGCCGTCGGGATTGGCGGAGAACCAGCGGCACTTGTTGGCTTCGGGATTGTTGCAACGGACGTAGACCATGCGCTGGCCGTCGGGAGAGAAAGTGGGTTGCGCGTCGACATCGCGGACCAGAAGCTTGGGAGTGCCGCCCAAAACGGGAGCGCGGAATAAGAGATGGAAGAGACTGCTTTTGTCGCCAGCCTGGCGGAAATAAAGATAGTTGCCATCCGGAAAGAAAGAAAGAGAAACGATGGGCTCTGGCGAGGGAGCGACGACCTGGGTGTCGCTGCCGGTAGGAATGTTGCGGAGCCAGAGGCTGTCGAGACCATTATCGCGCATGGCGATGAGCAGGAATTTTCCGTCGGGGGAAATGGCGGTGCGGAGGGCTTTGCCGGAAGTGGTGGCTGGAGTGATGGAATATTGGGCGAAGGGGCGCAGGGCTTTGGGCGAGAGGAAAGCGCGGAGAACAAAACCCGCGGAGAGGAGCAGGCCGAGTATGACGACGGCGGCGAGTAACGCGGTGTCTCGCAAACTGCGCTTTGCTGGGGCTGCTGGCAGAGCAATGGCGGCGCTTTGTTGCGTGGCGTGGGCGGCGGATCCGCCCGAAGAGGATTGCGGCTGCGATGCAGAGTCAACGGAGCCGGTAGCGATGTTGTTGCGGCCTGAACCGGTATCACGCTTGAGGCGCTTCAGGTCTGCGCGCAGGTCGGAGGCGTGCTGGTAGCGAAGATCGCGGTCCTTCTCGATGGCTTTGTTAATGAGTTGCTCGAATTCGACGAGAAGATTGTTGTTGAGGCGAACAGCGGCGACCGGCGTCTTGTGGAGAATGGCGTCGAAGATGGCTCCGGAACTTTCGCCCTGGAAAGGAAGAAAACCAGTGGCCATTTCGTACAGGACGATGCCAAAAGAGAAGAGGTCAGTGCGGGCGTCGAGATCTTTGCCGAGGACTTGTTCAGGAGACATGTAGGAAACGGTGCCCAAGGCGGTGCCGGGACTGGTGAGTTGATCGGAGTCAACGCCGATGGTGGCGAGAGTATCGACGGTACGGGTTGTACCGGCGAGAGTTTTGCGATTGGTGACTTTGGCGAGGCCGAAGTCGAGGATTTTGGCATGGCCGCGCTTGGTGACGAAAATGTTTGCGGGTTTGATGTCGCGATGAACGATGCCTTCGGAGTGGGCAGCATCGAGGGCGTCGGCAACCTGAATGGCGAGATCGAGCAAGTTTTCCAGATCGATGCGCGGGCCGGCGATCATGTGCTTGAGAGTTTGGCCATCGAGGAATTCCATGGCGATGAAGGCCTTGCCGCTGTCTTCGCCAATGTCGTAAATGGTGCAGATGCCGGGATGATTTAGCGCAGAGGCGGCTTGGGCTTCGCGCTGGAAACGCGCGAGCACTTGAGGATCTTTGGCCACATCATCCGGCAGGAATTTCAGGGCGACGAAGCGATGCAGGCGGGAATCTTCGGCCTTGTAGACAACGCCCATGCCACCGCCGCCAAGGCGATCGACGATGTGATAGTGAGAAAGAGTCTGGCCGATGAGCGAGTCGGTGGTGGTCATTTCGGACATATTAGGGTGAGGGTGGGAAGCAAGTCAACGAACGCAGAAACGGTGGTTGCACAGTGCGTCCTACAAATACCAGAAAAAGAGCATCGGTAGCAGGCGATCACAACGACGCAAGCCAACGTTCAGAATCCAAGTTCGTCGGTTGAGGACAAGGCTTGTTGCCGAGGAAGCAGGTGGGACCAAGACCGATCAAAACCGAAGATAGAGAGCGTCCCACCCTTGCAAAAAATATGCTCCGCTGCACTGTGTGGACGCCGCCAGGTCGCGGCGCATGACGGAGAAAATTTGGCGACAGCAGCTCCTGCCCCTGTGATTTGTGGGAACGCAATTCAATTTAGGCATGTTAGGTGGTTGGTATTTGGAGTGATGGCGCTGTACGTCCTGGTGACACGTGACTGAACACTGCTAGATTCCCACTCCGTTCTGCGCCAGAGGTATGCGCCGATTCCGTGGCTGATGATGGGGCACGGAATTCCCGGTGCGCTGGCGCTGGTGCTGGGTGTTTTCCAGTTTTCAACGCGGCTGCGGTAGCGATTTTTGAAGCTCCATCGGATCCTTGAGGATACGGCAAATCGGTGCAATGTGCGCATGTAACTGACAAATGACATTTTCAGACCTGATTTTATGGCGCGAGGCGTTTACACTAGGAGAACAGAAATACGGAAGCCGTCGTTCCCCAGCGCGAAGGCGACGTAGTTGTTCTGCAGGAAGGGACCGGTGCAGGGTTGCGGGCCGCTTTGCCGGAAAGTTTGCTCGGGGGAAAAATGAAATCGTCGGAACTGCCGTTTCTGGAGGCAATGAAGGTTGCCGTGATCATCACGGATAGCGTTGGCGTGATCAGGTACTGGAACCCGTTCGCGCGAGAACTTTATGGATGGTCCGCGGAAGAAGTGATCGGACGGAACATCATGGAGATAACGGTAGCAAAGGGAACGAAGCGAGAAGCTGAGCAACACATGAACGCATTGAGGGAAGGGCAGCGGTGGACCGGGGAATTCGAGGTGCGCTGCAAGGATGGAAGATTTTTGACCGCGTTGGTGACGCTGTCTCCGATGCGTGGCGAATCCGGGGCGACCACGGGGATTATCGGGGTGAGCCAGGATTTGAGCGGACGGAAGCGGACGGAAGAGGAGTTGCGGAGCGAGAGAGCGGAATTGGAGAAGCGCGTGCAGGAACGGACGGCGGAACTGGACGCGGCGAACAAGAGTTTGCGCGAGCTTTCGGCGCGGCTGTTACAAACGCGAGATCAGGAAGCGCGGCGGTTAGCGCGGGAATTGCACGATAGCGCGGGACAATTGCTGGCGGCTATCAGCATGAACATCGCGAAGGTGAAGGCTCAAGCGCACAAGTTGGACGAAGACGGCAAACGAGCGGTGACGGAAAACCTGGGGATGATCGAGCAAATCAGCAGCGAGATCCGCACGATTTCGCATTTGCTGCACCCGCCGCTGCTGGATGAGCTGGGGCTGGCGTCGGCTCTACGGTGGTACGTGGAAGGATTTTCGGAACGCAGCAAGATCACCGTGGAAGTGGAGATTCCGTCGGACCTGGGACGGTTGCCCACGGAACAGGAAATTGCCATTTTTCGCATCGTGCAGGAATGCTTGACGAACATTCACCGGCATGCCGACAGCAAAACGGCGGCGATCCGCATACGCAGCGACGCCGAGCGGATTGTGGTGGTGGCCGAAGATTCCGGAAAGGGCATTCCGACGGAGAAACTGCAATCGAGTTCCGGAGGATGGGGCGGCGTGGGATTTCGGGGAATGCATGAACGGATTCGGTATTTGGGCGGGAAGCTGGAGCTGCATTCGGATAGCAATGGGACGGTGGTGACGGCGATATTGCCGTTGGAGCAGGTGAATGCGGCCAGGGCGGGGAAGTGAATGGAAAATAGAAATAGGAATTAGAAAATAGTCGAAACTCGAAACTGGGGTGACATCGAGGGAGCATTTTGTGTGGGCGGACCGCCTCGGAAGGCAGCCCCTACAAAAGTAACGTCGCAAGGGTAGGCCACCCCCGTACAAAGCAAATCGCAGACCCACCCTCGCAAAATGCAAAACCGCAAGGGTAGACCACCCGTGCCAGACGCGGTGAAAGAAACATGAAAATTGGGCGTAGTACGGGGTATGAAGGACGCGAAGCGTGCTGGGCGCTGGGTGTGGGGAGCGGTGATATTTTTGGCGGCGATTGGGAGTGCTGTCGCGTTGCGGCGAATCGTGCATCTGGTGCCGGTGGTAATCGGGGCATATCGTCCGCCTGCGGCGGCGCCGAAGCCTGCTTTGGCACAACTTACAGCGCTGGATGATTTGTTTGCGCGCTATCCGATTCTGACACTCGTGCATATCGTGCCTGGGTTGTTTTTTATGCTGCTGGGGCCATGGCAATTCAGCGCAACGATTCGCGCGCGGCATGTGCGATGGCACCGATGGAACGGGCGAATTTTTGTGTGTTGCGGAGTAGTGATTGGCGTGTCGGCGCTGCTGATGAGTTTTGGGATGCCGGCGATTGGAGGAGTCAACCAGGCGGCGGCGACCACGTTGTTTGGGGCGTTCTTTCTCGTGGCACTGGGGAAGGCGGTTTGGCATATCCGAAGGAAGGAAGTGGTCTTGCACCGCGAGTGGATGATTCGCGCGTTTGCCGTGGGGTTGGCGGTTGCAACGATACGGCCGATCATCGGGATATTTTTTGCCACCAGCCGGGTTTCGGGTTTAACGCCCCGCGAGTTTTTCGGGATTGCGTTTTGGATTGGGTTCACGGTGCAGTTGATGGCGGCGGAGGCGTGGATCCGTTGGACGGCAGGGGAGCGGAAAATGGAAATTGGAAAGGCGGGATTCAGAGTTGAAAGTTGATGGTGGCGTAGAACCAAGGGCCGACACGCAGAGGCTGGGGGTGGGACGTCCGCACCCAACCGCGGAGAGGAACCCAAGAGGGCGCAGGTATGGTTCCCCTACACAAGCAAGAACAGAGGCTGAAGCCTGTGGGAGCAACAGCGGGCGCGACACAGCCAGTCAACAAGTCAAACGCCTCAGGGGCGAGGGCCTGGACTACAGTTTTTTCACATCGCGCTCAAACTTTACTCTGGTATACAACGTGCGAAAATCCAGCTTGGTGATGTTTCTCTGCGAATGGCTGCCTGGCTGCGCGAGGCTCATCGCGATTTCACATCCCGCTTCTGCCGCACGCCGTAATCGCAGGCGCAGGAGAGCCGTTTGCACCCCGCGCTTGCGGAACTCCGGCAGCGTGCTGGCGCCGAATAAACCCGCGATTTTCCGGCCTAACGAAAGCGTCGCGCCTCCCGCCACTTTTCCGCCGATACTTGCCAGATAGCATTCCATGCCTCGCGACAATCCAAATACCTTCATGATCTTTATGATCTCCTCTGTCACCGGGTAGTTCTCTGAGAAGCCTTGCGCTACCGTCAGCGTCCACAAATCCATTTCCTGGCGGCCCGCTTTCCAGATCTCGACGCCGTCGGGTTCGGGCCATCGTTGGGCCGAATCGATCGGGCGCACCATCACGTTGGAAAATTCCGTCACGCCGTATCCCCGTTCGCGGTAGAGCGCAAACAGCGAGGCATCAGCGAGAGGGCAGGTCTCCGCCCGCACCGGCTCATTTCTGGAGAAATAGAATTCCTCCAACTGGTCGAATTCCTGGGCAGAAACTGGGCCGTTCAGTCCCAGGCCGACCGCCTGCGTCACCGGCGAATTCGCGCCGCAATACACGGCGTATCCGCCCGCAATCTGCAGCACCGCAGTACCAACCTCCGGCGTCAACTGCTGCATGGTTTCCGCGCCGCACACCGCTACTTCTGCTTCGGCGAATTCCAGTTCTCGTGCCAGATCCAGACTCAGCAATAGAATGTCCATGGCTCCACTCTATCGCAATTTCCCACGCGGACCGTCGTTGTCGGCGAAAATCCGCCAAGCCACCAAGAGCTGAGGGACAATCTCCGTTCCAGGTTGTTTGCCTTTTGCTTCTTGCCCGCTTTGCTTCGTATACTTCCTTGTCTTATCTCGTAAGGCGAGGTCCCCGCGTGTCTATCCTCAAATCTTCCGGCAGTCCGAAATCGCCACAATTCGAGAAGAATTCGCAGCGCATGGTCGAGTTGCTGACGGCGCTCAAAAATGAAGAAGAGAAGATTCGCGAAGGCGGCGGCGCCAAGGCCATCGACTCCCAGCACAAAAAGAACCGTCTCACCGCCCGGGAGCGCATTGCCGGGCTGATCGATCCGGGAACGCATTTCTTTGAACTTGGCATTTACGCGGCCTGGGAAATGTACGAAGAATATGGTGGTGCTCCTGCCGCGGGAACGGTCACCGGGCTTGGCCGCGTCTCTGGCCGCATGTTCATGATCATCGCCAACGACGCGACCGTGAAGGCTGGCGCGTTTTTCCCGATGACCGCGAAAAAAGTGATTCGCGCGCAAAATATAGCGATCGATAATCACATCCCTACCATTTATCTTGTGGACTCCGCGGGCGTCTTTCTGCCGTTGCAGGAAGATGTTTTTCCCGACACCGACGACTTTGGACGCGTCTTTCGCAATAACGCCGTCATGAGTGCGCAAGGCATCCCGCAAATCACAGCGATCATGGGTATGTGCGTTGCGGGCGGCGCGTATCTTCCGGTGATGTGCGATCACATCCTGATGACCGAAGGCTCCGGCCTGTTTCTCGCCGGCCCGGCACTGGTGCAAGCTGCCATCGGCCAGAAAACTTCCGCCGAAGAATTGGGCGGGGCGAAGATGCACTCGCAGATCAGCGGCACGGTGGACTTTCGCGAACCCGATGACGAATCTTGTCTGAAGCGGATTCGCGCCATCGTCGACAAGATGGGCGCGCCGAATCCCCCGATTTTTAGCCATGCGCGCCTGCACGAGCCGCTGTACGCCGCCGGTGACCTTTACGGCATTTTTTCTGGAGATCCGGCAAAGCAGTACGACATGCGCGAAATCATTGCTCGCATCGTGGATGGCAGCGCGTTCGACGAATATCGCGCCGAGTATGGCGAGACGCTGCTGTGCGGATATGCACGTATCGGTGGCTGGTCAGTCGGCATCGTGGCCAATCAAAAGAAGCACGTGACCACCAACGCGCCGCACTCCGACCAGAAGCGGATCGAATTCGGCGGCGTGATTTACACCGAATCCGCGGAGAAGGCTGCGCGTTTCATCATGGATTGCAACCAGAACCGCATCCCGCTCGTTTTTCTCCACGATGTGAACGGCTTTATGGTGGGCAAGGATGCGGAGTGGAGCGGCATCATCCGCGCGGGCGCAAAAATGGTGAACGCCGTTGCCAACAGCGTCGTCCCTAAAATTTCCGTGATTATTGGCGGCAGCTTTGGCGCCGGAAATTACGCCATGTGCGGCAAGGCCTACGATCCGCGCTTTATGTTCGCCTGGCCCACGGCGAAATTCGCGGTGATGAGCGGCGACGCTGCCGCCAATACGCTCGCCGAGATCAAGCTGAAGCAACTCGAGCGCGAAGGTAAAAAGCTCGACGAGAAAGCCAAAAAAGAGTTGCTCGATTCCGTGAAGGCCACCTACGAGCACCAAACCGACCCGCGCTATGCCGCTGCACGCCTGTGGCTAGACGCCATCATTGACCCGGCGCAGACGCGCGACGCTATCATTTGGGCGTTGCAGGCGGCCGCGCTGAATAGCGAAATAAAAGAATTCAAAACCGGCGTACTGCAAACCTAAACAACAGTTAAAAGTTAAAAGTAGGCACCTAATACTTTTCAATCATATCAATAGGCATGTAACGGTCCACGGAGCTGAAAGTCTGGCAGCGCGACCATTCTCTCGTCTTGGCTATCTACCGACTGTCTCTTGGATTTCCTGTAGCCGAGCGTCACGGCCTGTTATCTCAATCGCGCCGGACTGCCCTGTCGGTTCCGACAAACATTGCGGGGGGCTCTAAACGCACCGGAAGACACGACCATGCCCGGGTTCTCAATATCGCGGAGGGGTCTCCGGCCGAGACCGAGTAGCTCCTGATGGTTAGTCGGGATCTAGGCAATATCACTCCCGCACAAACGACCGTCGTTCTCGACGATGTTTACGAACTAGCTGCTAGAATGCTTCGGGGCTGCGAGAAAAAGTCGAGCCAGCAGTGTAAACGGTGCAAGGAGGACTGCAGCGAATATCAATCCCCGCAGGGGATGGCTGCGCTTTCAACTTTCAACTGTGAACCTCTTCTTCTTTGCTCGATTCGCCCATAAACTACGATGTGTCCGTTACGAGAACCATGAGAGAGCCCTCTCGATTCTTGCTTGTCGCCATGTCTGTCGCATTCGGCATCTGCATCCTTGGACTAATGGGCGGTATGCTTTACGATTTATGTGTGGTGTTTTTGCAGCACCGGACGCTGGAAAGCGTCTTGGGGAATAGCATCCCGTTCTTTAAAACGCTGGGGGGGATAGGCATTGCAGGAATGCTTTTGTTTTTTGCTTTTCTGATCTCCCTGATCTCCAAAAAGGACCAAGGAAAACCACGCTAGATGACCGACTCGCTGAAACTCATTGAATGCCCGCGCGACGCCTGGCAGGGTCTGCCGGACGTGATTCCAACCGACACAAAGGTCGAATATCTGCGGGAGCTAGTCCTCGCAGGCTTCCGGCACATCGATGCAGTGAGCTTCGTCTCGCCCAAACACGTCAAGCAGATGGCCGACAGCGAAGAGGTTATGTCCAAGTTTCTCGCCTCGTTGCCCGCCGGCACTGCGCCGCCTGAAATGATCGGCATCGTGGTGAACCAGAAAGGTCTGGAGCGCGCACTCGCCACGCCCGGTGTCACGACCATCGGATACCCCTACTCCATCTCCGCATATTTCCGTCGCGCCAACGCGAACATGACGCGAGGCGAGTCGCGTCAACTGGTGGAAACACTGAAGCGCGAAACGAAAGCGGCGGGGAAGGATCTCGTCATCTACATCTCGATGGCGTTTGGCAATCCGTATGACGAGCCGTGGGGTCCGGAACTGGTACAGGACACGCTGGAGTGGCTGAAGGATATTCGCGTTTCAACGGTTTCCCTTGCCGACACCGTGGGCACCGCAACCCCGGAACTTGTTTGCGAGGTCTTCACGATCGCGAAAGCTCATGTCGCCGGCATCGAACTTGGCGTGCATCTCCACTCCCGCCCCGAATCCGCTGAATACAAGGTCCTGGCCGCGTATCAAGCGGGTTGCCGCCGTTTCGATGGCGCCCTCACAGGTCTCGGCGGCTGCCCCTTCGCGGGAGACGACCTCGTCGGCAACATTGCCACCGAAGATGTACTCGCGGCGCTTCGCAGAGCCGGAGTTGATCCGGGCATCGAAAGCGATAAACTGAAAAGGGTTACCCAGCTGACTAACGAGATTCGCGCGAAATATGCGCACGCTCCGCTTCCGAATTGAGGAGGTGAATCTTCATGCAGTTCGAAACGCTCCTGCTCGATGCGACCGAGCACCTCTCCACCATCACGCTGAACCGGCCAGAGAAACGCAACGCCATCACCACGCAAATGATCGCGGATCTGCAGTCAGCGCTCGACGCCATAGAGAAAACCAACACTCGAGTGGTGATCATTACCGGCATGGGAAAAGCGTTTTGCGCCGGAATCGACCTGGAGCTACTGCAAACGATCGCGCAGCAAACTCCCGCGGAGAATCAGGATGATTCCCGGCGCATCGCGAAAATGTTCCGCAAGATTTGGAGTTATTCGCGGCCGCTGATCGCCGCGGTGAACGGGCACGCCCTGGCCGGCGGTTGCGGCATTGCCACGCTTTGCGATTTCACCCTGTCGGTGCCGGAAGCGAAGTTTGGTTACACCGAAGTGAAGATCGGATTCTTGCCCGCGATTGTCTCTGTCTTCCTCTCTCGACAGATTGGAGAAAAACGTTGCCGCGATCTTCTGCTAACGGGCAGGCTGGTCGAAGCCTCGGAAGCCAAGGAACTGGGTCTGGTCAACGAAATTGTACCCTCGGAGAAACTTATGGCCCGCGCTCATGAACTTGCCGGTGATCTGCTCGCCGCCAGCCCCAGTAGCATCACCCGCGCCAAGCATCTGCTGGTTTCCGCAGCCGCCGCTGGCGTTGATCATGACCTGGAGCGCGCCGTGCTCGAGAGTGCCCGTGTTCGCTGCACTCCCGACTTCAAGGAGGGCCTCGCCGCGTTCCTCGAAAAGCGCAAGCCCATCTGGCAGGGCGACGCGGAAAAGCATTGAGCCGTCACGCCTCAATGGTCAATGGAAACTACCCTGTTGTCATTCCGACCGTAGTCTGCGGAGTGAGGATCTCTGCGCCATCACACGCCTTTTGTGTGATGAATCTGCCTTTTCCTTGGCATTTTGCGCAGATCCCTCGCTGGCTCGGGACGACAACGAATTATGATTTTTCTCAAACTGTGTCGGCCGTGCCGTCCGACGGCGGCTAGCGGTGGCCCTTGGTGGAGGCGTCATCGAGAGCCTTGATTAGCTCTTCTGTGCCGACCACCTGGCCATTGAGCGTACCGGGAATCAGCGTATCTTTTTCGATGGTAGTCTTGGTATTGCCTGCGATGGTGACGCTGTTGACTTCCAGGGTGCGGCCGAGCGCGCGTTCGTAGTTGGCCTTGGCTTCGGCAAGATTAGCCAGGGCGCGCAGTTCGTTGCCCTGAGCGGTAATCAAATCGCGCTGCGTGAGAATGACGTTGTAAACGGTGGAAGCGCCGAGCTGGTATTTTTTCTGTTCGGCGTCGAAGGTCTGCTGCTGGAGCTCCCGGGCTTTGGTGGCGGCCTGAACCTGCGCGCGGCCCTGTTCGACGGCGATGGTGGTATTGCGAACGTCCAGCAGAGCAGTATTTTTGACCTGCTGCACCTGAGCTTCAAATTGGTGCATCACCAGTTGCGCGTGGATGTTGTCGGCCTGGTTCGAGCGGTTACGGAGCGGAAGATTAAAGGTGAGCTGGCCGGCATAGATCGGGAAATCATTGTGAAAAAGCTGCGATTGAGCAGTCCCGAAGCCTTGCTGAGACTTTCCGGTAACGGGCACGAACGCTGAGGGAACAAACAGACCGGGTATAGGAACGCCATTGGCGTCTACGATTGGCACCCCGGCTATGGTGGTCGGATTGCCGCTGATGGAGGAATTACCAGCGAGGCCACCCGACTGGTATTGAAGTCCAAGCGTCGCGGTGGGCAACAGCGCATTCTTGGTGGCCCTAACGTCCACGTCGGCATTCTTCAGGTTGTAATACTGCGCCTGAAGGTCCGGACGTTTCTGAAAAGCTTCCTTGATGGCATCTTCGAACGGCAAGGTCTGAATGGCCTCGGGTGATACCGGCTTGTCCGTGGGAATGATTTCGACGTTAAGCAGGTTGGACGCCAGCGGATCCTTACTGATGAGATTCTTCAAGACCAACTGATCTTGCAGCTCGGTGGTCTGGGCCACAATCAGGTTCTGACGACCGGTGGCGAGCTCGGATTCCGCCCGGGTGACATCCAGAGGCGCCATGGTCCCGATTTCCAGTTGCTTTTTATTGTCGTTATAGAGCTTTTGGGAAACAGTGACGGCCTGCTCCTGTACTTTGACGTTTTGCTGCGCGTAGGAAAGCTCCCAGTATGCGGTAATGGTGTTGGTGATGGTAGTGATGGCCTGCTGAGAAAAATTCAGATCAGAAATCTTGCGGTTGTTTTCCGCGATCATGATATTGCGGCGATTGACGTATCGCCCTCTTCCCGCCAGCAGTTGTTGCGACAGGGAAATCGTCAGGTTGGACTGCACATACGGATTGAAGAAGTTCGCCGCCGTCGAAGAGGCCCGAGTGTTGTTCCACGATGCATTGAGCGTGGTGCCGGTCACGAAGCTCTGCTGATACGAGGTGTTGTATTGCGCCTGGTGGGAGAAGAGCGGCGCAGCCGTGTTTTGATTTACGGAGGCGCCTGTACCGGCGGTACCAGAAGTAAACGGGTTCGCGATGGGGACGGTGGCATCGCTGAAGTTTATGACCTGCGTGATAAAGGGATCGTACAGAAGCAGCGGAAGGTTGGCCAGAGACTCCACCGCGATACTGCCAGGCGTGCCGTAACTGAACAGGCCTGCCTCGCTTCTGAGAAGGCTGACTTCGGCGATCCAGGGGCTGTAGCGCTGCACGGCGATGTCCATGCTGTTTTCCATTGCGAGGGCGATGGCGTCCTCCAGGCTCAGCAGCATCTTTCCATCGTGAATCAGTTGCTCAAGGCGAGGGGAATTGGTGAGGACACCGGGATCGACGCTCTGCATGCGATATGGATTAATGATATTGGGGAAAGCGCTGGGAGCGATGGAATAGTCGTGCTTCGCTACTCCCAACGAAACCGGGATGCCGCCCTGCTTGGCTGGCTCCGAAGCCTGTGCTGGGGGCGGGACCGGTGGGGGATTTTGAGCTGGGGCGCCGGGATCCTGCGCAAAAACGGGTGTGACTGGTACGCCTGCCAGGATGCCGACCAACACTGAGGCAAGCAGCTGTCTTAAGAACGGCTTCTTCATGTTTATCCTCATATTTTGACTTGGGCCAGAATGCGTGGAAACAACACGATTTGGGTCATCACTGATTAGAACGATTCCCGCACGCGATTTGTTTCGTTCTTGATGAAAATAGACTCAGGGGAAGCGCGCCTGCCCTGGTTGTCCCACTCACTCCGGAACCAAGCAGTCTATCACAGGGCTTCTGCACCTTGACATCGCACCGCATGGCAGCTAGGCTCCTGACATTACGACGTTTAGGAGCGGTAACCGTTAGCAACGCTATGCTCACTAACGATGAGATTGTTCGCATGTTCGAGACGGCAGGGGCCATCCGCCACGGACACTTTGAACTATCCAGCGGACGCCACAGCGGCACCTACGTGCAATGCGCACTGGTGCTGCAGTATCCGCGCTTCGCAGAGGCGCTGGGACACGCGCTGGCATCGCTTTTCTCCGACGCGCGGATCGACGCGGTTGTGTCTCCCGCACTCGGCGGTGTGATCGTGGGACAGGAGGTGGCGCGTGCGTTGCCGTCGCCCAAAGATGCCATTGGTGCAGGCGTGCCGGCGATGTTCGTGGAACGCGATGCCAGCGGCAGCATGACCCTGCGGCGTGGATTCTCACTGAAGCCCGACGAACACGTATTGGTGGTGGAAGACGTGTGGACCACGGGCGGTTCCACGCAAGAAGCGATTCACGTGGTGGAAGAAGCCGGCGGGCGCGTGGTGGCTGCGGGCGCGCTGATCGATCGCAGCGGCGGCAAGATTGAGTTTACCGTGGAGTCGAACGCGCTGCTGGAACTGATGATCGATAGCTACGAACCGGAAGATTGCCCGCTGTGCCACCAGGGAAGTGTGGCCATGAAACCGGGCAGCCGATTTGTGCGCACCGCTTCCTGAATTCAGCGGCCCATTCCCGCATGCGCTATTTCAAACTCACGATTGCCTACGACGGAACCGAATTCCACGGCTGGCAATTCCAGGCAGACAAACCGACGGTGCAGGGCGAAATTGTGTCGCTGCTGCGGCGCTTGACGCAGGAGACGGTGCAATTGCAGGGCTCGGGGCGCACCGACGCAGGCGTGCATGCCTTGGGGCAGGTGGCCAGCTTTCGCACGCAGTCCGCGCTCTCTGCGGCAGAGTTCCAGCGTGCCCTGAATGCGCTGCTGCCGCAGACGATCCGCATTGTGGCGGCGGAAGAGACGGGTCCGGACTTCCACGCGCGGTGGTCGGCCAAAGGGAAGGTCTACCGCTACCGAATTTATCGCGACAAAGTTGTGCCACCATTTTTGTGGCGCTACGTTTTGCACTACCCGTTCCCCTTGAACGAGGAAGCCATGCGCGATGCGGCTGCGCGTTTTGTGGGCATGCACGATTTCAGCGCGTTCGCCGCATCCAGCGGCTCCGAGGACGACGACAAAGAACGCAACATGTGCCGGGAAATTTTCTCCGCGGAGTTGACGCAGACCGAGGGCGGAGAAGAGCTGTGGTTCACGGTTCATGGCCGGTCGTTTTTGCGATACATGGTGCGCAAAATGGTGGGAACGCTGCTCGAGATTGGCCGGGGGAAACTGGCGCCCGCTGACATCGACAGGCTCTACGAGTTGAAAGATCGCTCGAAGTCGGGACCGACGGTGCCGCCGCAAGGCTTGTTTATGGTGCGTGTCGAGCACGAGGAAGCGTTTCGAGTCGAGTGACGTGCGGCACGGACTGTGATGAAGCCGTTAGGCTAGAATTTAGCGGCAAATCGCTCCCGAATGGGGAACCCTAAGTGAATCGACTGCGCCCAGCCGCCGAGCCTGGGTGATTACCGGCGTTGTGCTTCTGGTTGCCATTTTTTGGATACAACTCGCGCTTTCCGCTCATCGCAATTCGTTCACGTGGGATGAGGACGACCACATCTACTCGGGCTATATGTCCTAGAAGCACCGTGATTTCGGCTTGAGTCTCGAGCATCCGCCGCTGGTGAAATTGAAAAGAGCCGCGATCAGCCTGATGTTGCGGGCGGTGGTGGCTGGGGCTGTGAACGCGAGAGCGGTGGCGAGAAAGGCTTGCACGGGAGAGAAATTATTCATGCGCGCGTAGAGAACGTAGAGAACGTAGAGAACGTAGAGATATGTCCTCATGATACAAACGCTCGAGAACTTTGTGCCCTGCGTGCAGCGGTCGGGAACCTTCGAATCGTAGCTCATCAAAAACCTCAGACAGCGCCCGGCGAGAACCGCCCCGAATCGAATTGTACCTTGTTCTCGCGGGCGTCCAGTTTTTCCAAGGAGGACGGTTGCCTACATTGAGAATAGGACGAAATTGGGGAAGAGCAATCGTAGGCAGTCGGGTTGCGCTGCCCCAGGAATCTTCACAAAATAACGATTTGGCAGATTTCTCAGGCTGTGGAAATCGCAGCGGAAGGGGCCATTTTGTTGCGCTGCAACGCGCTCCTAACTGGCATATTCTAATGGTGTTAGCAGTGGCTCGGCCAAGGTGGCCCTGGTCGCTTTCTTTCCTCATCCTGGCACGCTATCCTGTGGTAGACAAATTCACCGGGCTTTTTATATAGTTCACGAACCTCAACCCCTTCCGGATTTTGTCCAAGGAGTTTAGCCGATGTCTGCCGCCGCCGTTACCGCTCAGAACTTCCGAGGAGTCCTTTGCCGCCGTTGCGGAAAGCCCGTGCGCATCCCAGAGATGGTTTCGAAGAGGGAGTCCGCGTCACATCATCCGCAGGACTCGGGGGATACGCAGTATCACCTCGTGTCCCAAGTCTTCGTGCTTCGTTGCCGCGCTTGTCAGAAGGAATCGGTCTACGCCCTCAATCAGATTGTCGATTGTTCCTTCACGCAGGTCTCCCCGGCGAGTGGCACCAAATCCGCCTCGCTCTAGCTGCCAGCGAGCGAGGACAAACACTTTCTTCTTAAGTCGAACGCCTGGTTCAATTCGCGGCCGATAGGGCCCTGCATCAGCGTCCCGCAAATTCTAAGAATGTTCAGGAACATTTCGCCTGCCCACGACGTTATGTACATCATGCCGGCCGAGTTGAGACCGTCATGTGCCCGGGCCCTGAAAGGTGCTAACCGGAGGATCCGCAGGCAGTCCAATCGAGTGGGGTGTCGCTATGGACCAGCTGGGCAAGGATGTGCGCTTCGGGTTTCGGATGATCCGCAACAGTCCTGGATTCGCCGTAGCCGCAATTTTGACTCTGGCACTGGGGATTGGGGGCACCACGGCGATCTTCAGTTTTGTCGATGCCGTGCTCCTGAAGCCCCTGCCGTTTCCCGGAGCTGAGCAGATTCTGAATGTCTGGGAAAAGCCACCTGGCGGCGAGCGCAACGGAATCTCCACGCTGAATTTTCTCGATTGGAAGAACCAAAATAGCGTGTTCACGGCGATGGCGGCGCAGTCTTGGGGCAGCGTCACGCTTACCGACGCCGATGTTCCTGTGGAACTCAGAAATGGCCGAGTCTCGGCGCCTTACTTCGAGATTTTTGGCGTGAAGGCCATGCTCGGCCGAACGTTTACCGCGGACGAAGATCAACTCGGGAAAAATCAGGTTGTAATCTTGAGCCACCGCGTGTGGCAGAACCGCTTTGGTGAAGATCGCAACATTATTGGCCGAAGCATCCGCTTGAATGGCGAGCCGCACACGGTCATCGGCGTGATGCCCCCGGGAATGTACGATCGCGAATGGCAAGATGTCTGGACGCCGCTGGCCTTCAAGCCCTCACAAATGACCCGCGACTATCACTGGATGATTTCGTGGGCGCGGCTGAAACCGGGCGTCACGTTGCAGCAGGCTCGCGAACAGATGAAAGGCATCGCGGCACAGATTGAGCAGGCCTATCCGAAATCGAACAAGGGGTGGAGCGTCACGGTTGATCGCTACGAAGATCGCATGGTCGATAAAGACCTGCGGCAATCCCTGCTCGTGCTTCTGGCAGCGGTTGGCGCCGTGCTGCTGATCGGCTGCGTCAATTTGGCCAATCTCCTTCTTGTACGTGGCGCGGGCCGAGAGCGCGAAGTTGCCGTGCGGTCCGCGTTGGGGGCGGGGCGTGCGCGGCTGGTCCGCCAATTCCTCACCGAAAGTGTTTTGCTGGCTGGAATCGGTGGCGCCGTAGGCGTAGCTCTCGGTTGGGTATTGATGCTGGGCCTGAAGGCATGGATACCGCGTTTGCTATTGCCCGCCGAAGCCGAGGTTTCACTGAATGGCCAGGTGCTGCTCTTTGCCGTGGTCATCGTGGTCACCGCAGGAGTTTTGTTTGGCATCGCACCGGCACTGCAAAGCATGAAGGCCGATCTGGTTGGGTCACTCAAACAGGGCGGAAGAGGCGGCACCACCGGCATCAACCGCACCTACGTGAGAAATGGGTTGGCCGTTGCGGAAATCGCGCTGGCGTTTATTTTATTGTCGGGTGCCGCGTTGCTGATCCGCAGCTTTTACCAGTTGCAGCGGGTCGATCCCGGCTTCGACGCCACCAACGTCATCACCATGCAGTTTCCCATGACCACGCAGGCGTATCCCGATGGACCGCACATCATCAACTACCTGGGCCAGGTGCTCGAGAAGTTGCAGGCGCTGCCCGGTGTGCGCCAGGCAGCGACCACCGGTGCGCTTCCCCTGCAAGGCTGGCCTGATGGCATGCCATTTCTGATCGAGGGCCAACCCTTTGTCGAGGTTGCTAAACGAGACGCGGCGGGCTTCAAGCCGGTCAGTCCGTCGTATCTTGCCGCCATCGGCATGCGGCTGAAAAAGGGGCGTTGGCTTGCAGAATCCGACACAGCGGGAACCGTGCCGGTCACCGTAGTGAATGAAGCCATGGTCAAAAAATATTTCAAGGGCGAGGAGCCCATCGGCAAGCGCATCCGGATTGAGGAGATCGTTCCAGGCCAGCCAGCACTGGGGCCAGAGATCGCCTGGGAAGTTGTGGGCGTGGTGGAGGGCGAGCGGGCCTGCGGCCTGGACGACACGTGCGCGGGGTTGTATGTCTCCTACAAGCAAAGCCCCAGTCCGCAGCAAGCCTTGGTGGTGCGCGGCGCCATGGATCCAAACCACTTGATTAAATCGATCCAAGCGGTGATTTGGAACTTGAACAAATCGCAAGCGCTGCCCGAGATCAAGCCGCTCGAGCAAATCAAGTCAGAGTCGCTGGGTGAAAACCGCATGCGCACTGTTTTGTTGGGAACGTTTGCCGGGCTGGCTCTGCTGCTTTCCGCCATCGGCGTGTATGGGGTGATTTCCTATTCGGTGACACAACGTACCCACGAGATCGGCATACGCGCGGCCCTTGGAGCCAGCGCGTGGGAACAGTTGACGCTTGTGCTGAACACGGGCATGGCGCTTACGGGAGCGGGCCTGGGGATCGGCGTCCTGGGAGCTCTCGCGCTTACGCGTATCTTGTCCAGCCTGTTGTTTGGCGTGAGCCCACGAGACCCTTGGACCCTTCTGCTCGTCAGTACAGTGTTGGCTGTGGTGGCTTTAGCGGCGTGCTATATTCCCGCCCGAAGAGCGACGGGGGTGGATCCGCTGGTGGCGCTCCGGCATGAGTGAGCAGGGAAGTGGCGTGGGCCGCGAAGCGAATCTCTAAATTTCCGAAAGCGAGGAGCAATTCATGGCGAAGGGATATTGGATAGCATTCTACCGGTCAATCTGGAACCCCGCGGTGTTGGTGGAATACGCCAAGCTCGCGGCACCCGCGATTCAAGCCGGCGGAGGAACCGTTCTTGCCCGCGGGACGCCAGCGCGCGCGTACGAGGCGGGATTGAAGCAGAGAATCGTAATGATCGAGTTCGAAAGCGTGGAAAAGGCCATCGAAACCTACGAGAGCGCGCCGTATCAGGCCGCGCTGAAATTGCTCGGCCGCGCGGTGGAGCGCGAGATCCGCATCGTCGAGGGTGTGGCCTGAGGAACGGATCGTCGACGCTATTCGTCGGACGCCTTTTCGAACAGCAGGAGTGTGCGGTTCCGTGTTCGGTTTCGCCGATTAGCGTGTAACCCTTCTGCACGCTCGCCGAGAGTATCGTGTGCTACAGCGCTCGCGGAATACGTGAACCTCGCGGGCCCGGCGATTCGAAGCGGGAGGTGGGAGGTTTTTGGCGCGCGGAAGTCCGGCGAAGGCATACCAGGGCGGATTGCGTCAGATTGTTGGATTCTAGATTCTTCTGGCATCCAGTCGGATGGCCGAGGAATGATACAGAAGCTCCGAGTAAGAAACAGCGCTATGCAAGCGACCGCGAGGCATTCACCGCGGCTCCGATGATGCCCACCTCATCGGTCGTCGGAATAATTTCGAACCGGCTCCCCTGCAGCGGGCTCATCAGCACCATTTTGTGCAGCAAGCTATCGAGCCGGCCAACCTCCAGAAATTTTACGTCCGGCCCGGTGATGTAGAAAACGCCGGGTCCTTCCAGATGGATGCTGGTGGCGGTGGCGGCGGCCAGCGCGCGATGGCATAGCTTCACAAATTCCGCGCAGCGCTCGTCGCCGGCGCGCGCGTTAGCAAAAATCTCCTCCGGTTCCAGATCAAGAAAACGCAACCGCATCGCGCGAAGTCCCAGGATGCCTTCCAGATGCCCGCGTCCTCCACAGCCGCAGTAGTTCTCATTTTTGTCGAGCGTCACCACGGTGTGTCCGCCTTCCCAAACGCCGTCAATGGCGGGATAGCGTCCGAAGCCGATGCCGTTGCCCAGGGTCCACACGCGAATCAGTTTGTTGAGCTTGCCTTGCGTGGCGGCGATGCCTGCCGCAGTGACGGCAGCGTCGTTGAACACACGAATCGGAACGCCCGCGGCTTCACCGCGAATCGCAGCGGACAACTCGCCTTGCAGGTTGAAACCCTTCATCTGCTGAAGATTGGGAGACTCCGCCACGATGCCATCCCGGATGATCCCGGGGAACCCGATGCCGATGGCGTGCAGGGTCTGCCCTTTGGCAAGCCTCTCGATTTGTTCGCGAATCACCAGCGCGATATGGTCGCCGGGCATCGATTGCAGCGGATCCAGGGCGTCCGGCTTGTCGGGATACACCGCGGGCGAGCCGACGACTTTGTTGTCTTGCACCAGCCCGCCGGCGATGTGTTGCATGACCAGAATGCCGAGAGAGCTTTGCATAGTCATTTCATCACCCGGTTCAGCCCGTTGAACGCCGCGGCTTTGTAGCATTCCGCGAGCGTGGGATAGTTGAACACCGTATCCACGAAATATTCGATGGTGCCATTCAGCGCGAACACCGCCTGGCCGATGTGCAGAAGTTCGGAAGCGCCTTCCCCGATGATGTGCACGCCCAGAAGATGCTTGGACTCGGGATCGAACAGGATTTTCAGCCGGCCCGTGGTGTCGCCGCGGATTTGCCCGCGGGCGATTTCGCGGAAGTACGCCATGCCCACTTCGTAGGGCACCCCTTCGTCGGTGAGCTGCTCTTCCGTTTTGCCGATAAACGAAATCTCGGGGATGGTGTAGATGCCGTAGGGATAATTCGCGCGATTCGAATTGATGGGCATGCCGAATGCCTTGGCGGCCGCGATGCGCCCTTGTTCCATCGAAACGGAACCCAGGCTGGGAAATCCGATCACGTCGCCGACCGCGAAAATGTGGGGATGCGCGGTGCGGTATTCCTCGTTGACATGGATGCGGCCACGCTCGTCGGCTTCCAGTCCGGCGGCCGCGAGATTCAAATCATCGATATTGCCATAGCGGCCGACGGCGTAGAGCAGCGCTTCGCCCGAGATCTTCTTTTTGCTTTTCAGGTTCGCCACCACCAAGTGCTCGGGCGTCTCCTCCACGCTCTCCACTTCTTCATTCAACCGCAGCGTGACGCGGCGATCGCGGAGGTGGTAGCACAGGGCTTCGACCATTTCCGAATCCGCGAATTCCAGCAGGCGGGGCCGCTTTTCAATTAGAGTAACGCGCACACCCAGCGTGGCGAACATGCACGTGTACTCGACGCCGATCACGCCGCCGCCGACCACGATCATGGTCTTGGGAATTTCCGGGATGCGCAGGATTTGATCGCTGTTGATGATCGTTCGCCCGTTGAACGGCACTAGCAGAGACTCCGCGGGCTTCGTTCCCGTGGCAATAATGATGTGGTCCGCCTCAATTTCTGTCTGCCCCCGCGAACTCTTGACCTGGATGCGGTGTGGATCCAGGAAGCTGGCGGTGCCGGTGATGACGTCGATGCCGTTGCGCGACAACTGCGCCTGAATGACGTCGATTTCCGTTTTGATCACGTTGGTGGCGCGGAACGACAGATCGGCCATCGTAATGTGTTCCTTTACGCGGTAATTCGAGCCGTAGATGGTCTGGTATTGATACCCGGAAAGATGCAGCACCGCTTCACGAATCGTCTTGCTCGGGATGGTTCCGGTATTGATGGCACAGCCGCCGATCACTTCCAGACGTTCAATTAGTGCCGCGCGTTTCCCGAATTTCGAGGTTTGAATGGCGGCGCGCTGGCCTGCCGGTCCCGAACCAATCACGATGAGATCGTACTTTTCCATGAGCAAGGGCGAGAGTATAACATCGTTTGGTGGAAAGATTTTGAGTGCGCCAGAGGTGAGCCGAGGGGTGGTTCAGTTAAAACGGAAATTGCGCACAAAAGTGCGGTAGCGGGCCCGCGAGGGCAGTTCTGGGTTCCCCAGAGCGATCGCAAAAGATGCTTAGCGGCTTGTAGTCCATCCACGAATCGATTCGGGTCTTCGCAAAATTGGCGTGCGGCTCTCGGGATTGTCGCTCATCTGCAGAGAATAGCCGTTTGCAAGGTACGAGGGAATGTCCCGGTAATCCGTTACCGGAATATACGGCCCTTCTTTTCCCAGATGGACGTGGTATCGCTCGTCCTTGAATCGATGCGGAAACAAACGCTTTCCCAATTTCTTGCCGCGAGACACGGTCGCAAACAGCATGGAACTCCTCCACAAGAGGTACAAGTTCGCCTATTGTACAAACTCCTGACCGCGCCGGTAAGTGGGCACATCTGTGCAAATCTGTGCATGCTTTTTGCGCGTTTCGAGCCCGTTGAGGCGATGGCCCGAAGGTGGCTTGAAAACATTGCGCAGAGGGGCAGAATTCGCGCATCCTAGTAGCGTCTGGAGGGCGTCATGTCCATACGACCTGTGAAGAGGCTGATTCGCAGCAAGCCCACGCTAGAAGGGGCAGGCGTGCATCTGCGACGCGCGTTTGGATTCGGTAACACCAAGGACTTCGATCCCTTTCTCCTGCTGGATGATTTCCGCAATGATGTTCCAGAAGATTATCTGGCGGGATTTCCGTGGCACCCGCATCGCGGCATCGAGACGATTACCTATGTTCTGGCGGGAACCGTGGAACATGGCGACAGCATGGGAAATCATGGAGCTATTTCGCCGGGCGATGTGCAGTGGATGACCGCCGGCAGCGGAATCATCCATCAAGAGATGCCCAAGGGCGACCACGCAGGACGGATGCACGGCTTCCAGTTGTGGGCCAACCTGCCATCCTCCCTGAAGATGACGCCGCCGCGCTACCAGGAAGTGAAAGCGCTTGAAATTCCCGAAGTGAAGGATGACGACGGCACGCACGTGCGCCTGATCTGCGGGACATTCTGGGGGAAGAAGGGGCCAGTGGATGGAATTGCCGCCGACCCGATTTATCTGGATGTTTCGGTTGCGCCCGGGCGCAGAAAAACTCTTCCTATCGAGACCACGCGCCACGCGTTTGCTTATGTCTTCGCCGGAAGCGGCAAATTCTGCAATGCCTCGGAGCCGTTGGAAGTCCCCACGGAGCCGGTTGGGTGGCTCGACACCGCTCCTCCATCTGCTGCGGACAACCGTTCGCTGGTGCTGTTCGACCGAGGAGACGAGGTGATGGTACAAGCTGGCGAGGAGGGGCTTCGTTTCCTACTGGTGTCCGGAAAGCCGCTGGAGGAGCCCGTAGCGTGGTACGGCCCCATCGTGATGAACACGCAGGAAGAGCTGCAAAACGCTTTTCACGAATTGGAAAAGGGAACCTTCCTGAAGGGCCAAGCCAAAGGAGAAGGGAAGTAGCTGGTTGCTCCGATCCCCTAAGAAAAACAACGGGATGGCATTGCGGTGACTTTGTTGGGTAGAGAACTTGCCGCTATCCTTCCGCTGAGCGCCGGGGCTAAAAGCGCCGCCGCTCCGGGTCGGAATGACAGTTTTGCGGAGTAGGGTCGGCACGGTCGAAATGGAATCCACCGTAATTTAAACCCGCCCGTACCGCAAGGCGGCCATTTGAATTTTGCTCTTAGGTGCCGCTGCGCAAATCAATCCCGCCGCTCACTGTGTGCACTTCCACACGCCCCGAAGAATCGCCTACATGCGCCCGCAACGAATGCCTACTCTGCTCCTCGATAATCACCGGGATACTGGTGCGAATCCCTCCCGACGTCGATTCCGCCGACAGCAGGAAACTGGCATTATGGGGCACATTGATCTCCACCGATCCAGATACGGTCTTCAGGTCCCACAACCGGTTGCCCGTAGGATTCCCCGAGACATTGATCGATCCGGAAATCAGGTGCACTTTCAAATCATTGTTCGCGCCCTCGACTTCCACCGCCCCGCTCGCCGACGACGCTTCCACTCGATCCCCAGGCTTCTGAATCCGAATGGAACCCGAAGCCGCGGTAGCCTTGATGTCTCCCTTTGTGGCCTTCACCGTGACATCGCCCGACGCGCTGTTCACGCGCACAAACCCACCAATATCCGCAATCTCGATAGACCCGCTGGCCGCCGAAACCTGCACGTCCTTCTCTACGCTGTAGACGTGCACATATCCTGACGCCGAGGACGCCTTCACCGGGCCCTTCACCTGGTTAATCGTGACTCCTCCGGACGCCACTCCCGCATCAATCTCCGTCGATCGCGGCACTTCAATCTGGTATTCGATGGACACATTCCTCAGCCACGAAGAGTTCTTCCCAATCCGAATCGTGTCCCCGCTCTGTTCCAACGGCGGATTCGCCAGCACTTCCTGCGCGTTCTTTTCCGTGCTGCCAAATACCGTCCATCCGCCCGGCGTCACTTTTCCCCAGACGTGCACTTGCCCGTCCGTGCTGCCACGAATCGCCACGTTTCCCGAGCCGTTGCTTAGCTCGATGCGCGTCACACCGCCGCTAACCTTGAACGTTTTTTCAAATGTGTTGTCCGCGGCCGTCGTTTGCAGCGGGGCAAATGCGATTCCCGCGGCTAGTACCAGGGTGGCTAATGGGGCGGTTCTGCTTGTGACCATAGTCGCTGCAAGTGCCTGTCCTTCCAGGCCCTCCTATTACAGAATACGCATTTTGTTCTGGCTATGTTCCCGCGGATTTCTCTAAGCTCTCGTTCAACGAGCCCTGCCGGTAACCCTCTAAATCCAATGCCACATACGTGAATCCTGCCTCCTTCAGCGCATTGGCCATGGCGGCCGCCATTTCGGCCGATAGCGCCCTTGGCAGTTCGTCCGGCGCTAGCTCGATCCGGGCCAACTTGTCGTGTAGCCGCACCCGGAATTGTCGGAAGCCCAGCACCCGCAGCGCCGCCTCGCCCCGTTCCACCAGCGATAGCCTCTCCGGCGTCACTTCGGTCCCGTACGGCAGCCTCGAAGCCAAACAGGCTGACGCTGGCCGGTCCCAGGACGGCAGCCCGGCGCGCTCCGAGAGGTACCGGATCTCTGCCTTGTGCAGCTTGGCGTCTAGCAACGGCGTCAGCACGCGGTGCTCTTTGGCCGCTCGATGCCCGGGCCGAAAATCGAATGTGTCGTCGGCATTCACGCCATAGGCCGTCGCCGCAAAATTCCTCTCGGCGGCAATCTGGTCCATCGCGGCGAACAACTCGTCCTTGCAGAAGTAGCAGCGGTCGGCATTATTCGCCCGGTAAGCTTCCTTCTCCATTTCGTGCGTTTCCACGAATTCGTGCCGGATCGCCGTGGCCTCAAGAAACTTTTCCAATTGCTCCCGGTCGTATGTGGAGTAGCTCGGCGATAGCGCGGTCACCGACAACGCGCGCTTCCCAAGCACTCGATGCGCCGCCCACGCCAGGTACGCCGAATCCGTGCCTCCTGACAGCGCGATCAGCATCGACTCGTGTTCACCCAGCTTCGCGAACAGCACCTGTTCTTTCTCGGATGCCTGCTGCCCGGAAACTTCTCCCGTATGGATGTTCACCAGTGTTTTCATCAGAATCTGAGTATAACTCACCGCCGCCCTTCTACCGCCTACTGCCTTTCCCCTACTCCGTAACGGGGTTTACGCCGCCATCTCCGCTCACTTGAAATCCAGCAACACATCCACGGTCCCCTTCGCCGGATCCGTCTGCAGCCAATGCCCGACGGAGTCGTAGTGAATCGGCAAATCCTTGAAGACGGCTTCCCGGTGGGCTTCCAATCGCAACAGCAATTGTTCGAATATTGCTTTGTCAAAAACGTCTCCGTTTTTCTGTGGCCACGAATCGCGAATGATGCGCTCCGCCGCCAACGACGTTCCGGTAATCGTCATCGCGTTGAAGTGATACTGCTGCCCCTCGGAAACGGTCACAGAGTACGCCACGGTATGCGCCGTATCGTCGAACTTGGCCTCCGCATTCAGTTTCGCGTCCAGGTAACCGAGGTGGCCGTACTCCTCCTTCGCCCGGTCGAGGCCCCCTTCGATCTTCATTCCGTCCGCCGCATCGCCCGGCTTCATCGCCAGGGCGTTGGTCAGCGTCATGGTTGAGAGAACGCTGTTCCCGTGCCATTCCACGCTCTTCCATTGATACACCGGCCCCGGCGTACACGGAATGAACACGGGTATTTTGTCGGGCAATTTCTGATTCGGATTGCCGCTAAGGCGCACTTCCGGGGGACCGATCTTCGGGCGCAGGTTCCCTTGCTGAAGGTACACCGGTCGAATTGCCTCGGCGAGGAAAATGTCGATGGCAACACGCGAATAGGGTTTCCCAACGATTTCCGACAGGTGCTGTTGAACCGCGCGATTGTTCGTCAAGTTCGCGTCGCTGAATTCGATGCTCGCAATCCGCGGTGGATCGGTCGCAATCGCGAACTGTTGAAGCGAGCCCTCCCCCAGCGGATTCGCCACCACGGAGTGTTCCACGCTGGCCGTAGTGCCGTGTTCGGCGAGAAAGGAGCTGACCGAATTGGCGGCTTTGTCCACCACCGTGCCTGCTTCCGGAAGGGTTCCGTTGTAGAAGGGAAGGTCTTTCTTGATGGCCTCTGTCAGCTCCGAGTCAGAGAACCACGGGAAATCATCGTAGGTCACAGGCAGGCGGGGATTTTCCTCGACGTGGAAGGTCACAATCACGGCGTCATTCTTCGTGGTGAAGTTATAATTCACTTTTGCGAACAGGCCCGATCGCGTCAGGATGTCCGCAGCGTCTTGCAGGTCTTGCTTTCCAACCGGTGAGCCGCTTACCAGGCCGGTCAGTTCTACCACCTGCGCTTCATTCAGGATTTTCATGCCTTCGGCGTGGACTTCTTTAAGCGGCGAGGTTTGCCCATATGCGATTGGAGCGATCAGGAAAAACGCGACAGAAAGGAATTGGCGGAGTCGCATGGCTCTATCTTATCGGAAATTCCCTTTCCAGTTGCAATCAGCAAGTGCCGCTAAAAAATGTCCGGCTCGGGCGGCGGTCGCGGCAGGGTGTGCGCGCGATCGATCACCCACTGCGGAAACACTGGTTCGTCTTGTGGCGGATGCCCGCGGGTTATGGCCCAGTGCTCGATCCACGTTGTTCCGTCTTCTCCCGCATAGTCATCCGGCATGCGATAAGCCGAATCGCTCAGCGCCTCGTCCAGCGTGATGAACTGGTAGCCTCGCTTCCGCAGCAGATCCAGCAACTCCCCGATGTGATCCGCTTCCAGCCAGTTCCCGTGGAGCAACAGTACCTGCTTTGGTTCGTAGCCGATCAACTCCTTCGAAAGTTTTTCATTGTACGCAAACACGGTGTCTGTGTACGACAGATACGAGTCCACTAACTGCTTCTGCAGCGCCGTGTCGCCGCGTTTCCTCGCATCGGCATACGGTCCCGAATACATCCAGTCCCACGCATCCATCGTAACCGGCGCCACACGGTAGCCGCGCGCGGACAGAAACGCATCGGCCTCGCGGCGCGTTTGCAAATCCATACCCACGTCGAGATACGGATGCCGCAGGTAGCGCATCTTCATGTGATGTTGATACAGCAGGGTCTTCGTCACCGTCTCACCGCGCACCACATCTTCTTCCCAGGCTTGCAGCGGCACGCGGTTTAGCGACGTGTGTTTGAAGGTGTGATTGCCGAGTTCGAAGCCTCCGTCCAACCACAAGCTCAGCGCCTTGATGCGCTCGTCCACTTCGCCAAACCGGTACAGCTTTTGTTCGTTGACGAACCCGACAGCCGGCACCTTTTGGTCTTTCAAGGTCGCCAACAGCTTCGTGGTCATCTCCACGATCTCTTTTCCCGTCATCCCGTTGGCGTTGGCGGCGGGCAGATCGTCAATCGTCAGGGCCACGGCGCGCTGGGGAGCCTGCGCGAGCATTTGGTCGGCACCTCCGGCGCCCAGTATTAAAACGAGTGAACCAATCAGTGTGTATCGCATGGCGCCTATCTTATCGGAAACCACACGCGTAGGCGCAAGCTTTTCAAACGCACTGGAGGCGTCTGTAAGAATGGCGTTTCTTTTTGCGCAACGTGGGTGGAGAACGCTTGAGGTTGAGATTCTTCGAGCATCCTCGTCGGATGTTCTCAGAACGACAGGCGTTTGTTGAGGCCGATGAAAGACGCCGGGCTTCCCAACGGATTCACTCCACCGTCACCGACTTCGCCAAATTCCGCGGCTGGTCCACGTCGCACCCGCGCCTCACCGCAATGTGGTACGCGAGCAACTGCAGTGGAATAATCTCCAGCAACGGTGACAGCAAATCCGGCGCCGGCGGCAGCTCGATGATGTGGTCCGACGCTTCCTTGGCCAGCTTGTCGCCGGTTGTCACGACGGAAATTACGATCCCGTCGCGCGCCTTCACTTCTTTGATATTCGACACGCTCTTTTCATACAACGTCAACGACGCAGGATCTGAATCATCCCTCGTCGCCAGCACCACGACCGGCAGATTCTCATCGATCAGCGCGTTTGGCCCGTGCTTCATCTCTCCCGACGGATACCCCTCGGCATGGATGTAGGAAATTTCCTTTAGCTTCAGCGCGCCTTCCAGCGCCATCGGATAGTGAATCCCGCGCCCCAAGTAGAGGAAATCCGATTGGCGGAAATATTGCCGCGCGAGGTGCTCGTAAAAGCCGCTGGCTTCCGCTTGCAAAATTGTTTCCATTTTGTGGGGGATTTGAATCAGCTGAAGCATCAGTTGCCGAGCTGCTTCGCTCGAGAGTTTCCCTCGTAGTTGTCCTAGGTGTGAAGCCAGCAGCACCAGCGCTGCAAGCTGCGCGGTAAAGGCCTTGGTCGACGCCACGCCAATCTCCGGCCCGGCGTGGGTCAGGATCGTTCCCGCGGCCTCCCGCGTGATCATCGAACCCTTGACGTTGCAGATGGCCACCGACGGAGAGCCCTTTCGTTTTACTTCCCGTTGTGCCGCGAGGGTATCCGCGGTTTCGCCTGACTGCGTGATGCAAACCGTCAATGTCTTCGAGTCAAGAATGGGATCGCGGTAACGAAACTCGCTCCCATAATCCACTTCAACGGGAATGCGCGCCAGCCGTTCGATCATGAATTTTCCGGCCAGTCCCGCATGCCAGCTTGTGCCGCAGGCTACAATCCTCACATTTTGAAAATCGCGAAACTGTTGCTCGCTCAAGGCCATTTCATCCAGGAAGATCTTGCCGGTATCCTGCGAAATGCGCCCCAAAATCGTGTCGCGCACGGCCCGCGGCTGTTCGTAGATCTCCTTCTGCATGAAATGTTTGTAGCCGCCTTTTTCCGCCATGATGGGGTCCCAGGTCACCTGGTGAGCGGGGCGTTCCACCGGCTTTCCATCCAGGTCCGTAACCTTCACGCCGTCGCGCGTCAGCACCGCCACGTCCCCATCCGCCAGGAAAAAAACCTCGCGCGTATGCTCCAGCAGTGCCGGGATGTCGCTGGCCACGAAGTTCTCCCCTTTTCCCAGTCCGATCACGGAAGGCGGTCCGTTTCGCGCCGCAATCAGTTTCTGCGGATCTTTGGCCGACAGAAAAACCAGGGCGTAAATCCCTCGCAACTCCCTTAGCGTCTTCCGCACCGCCTCCTCGAACGGCAGTTCCCTGGCGTATTTCTCGACCAGGTGCGCGACCACTTCCGTGTCCGTCTCGGTCAGGAACTGGTGGCCTTCCTGCTGCAGCTTTTCCTTCAATTCGAAATAGTTCTCGATAATCCCGTTGTGCACCACCACATATTGGCCCGTGCAGTCCCGGTGCGGGTGCGCGTTTTCTTCTGTTGGGCGTCCGTGCGTAGCCCATCGCGTATGCCCGATGCCGTAGGTTCCGTCGATTGGGGACGCCGCCACAGCCTCTTCCAGATTGCGCAGTTTTCCGGGTGCCCGGCGCAGTTGCAGCTTGCCGTCCGTTCCGACCACGGCTATGCCAGCGGAGTCGTACCCGCGGTATTCCAGCTTCCGCAGCCCCTCAATAATCACCGGGACAACTTTTTTGGAACCGATATAGCCGACAATTCCGCACATGCCGCAAGTCTCCTCACATTGAAAAAGTCAGAGTAACACGGGGACATCCGGAGCGGTTGAAAAGGGTTGCTGGTGTTCAACTCAGTTACTGCGGGATAGGATCATTCATGGTGCGTTGTAATTCGTAGTCCTTGAGTTTGCCGTTCTCATCGAAATAGAACGTCACTCGCGCCGTCACAGGCTGTACCCGCTCCGTATCGATGTGCCGTATCTTGGCGACAATGGTGCCTTGCTTCGCGCCCGGTTCCGATGGGTAGTCGCGAGCGGCAAGAAACGCATTCACGGCCGCGTCCGTGGTTCCCAGCGGCAGCTGTTCGTCGAGCATTTGTTGGATTGGCTTGAGCTGCGGGTCATCTGTTTTAGCGGCTTTCTGACAGCCCACCAGCATCAGAATCGCAGCTGCAGCGGCCAGCCACAGCGAGCAGGTTTTTACTTTAGATAAAAGGGAAGGACACGAGCGTTGTTCAGCGACCAAGGTCTGCACTCCAGCACGGAAGTTATTCCACGATTTCGAAGCGATATTCTTCGATCACCGGATTGGTCAGTACCTCTTTGGAGATGCGCTCCAATTCTTTCTGGGCTTCCTCGCGGTTCCATCCATCCAGGTTCAACACAAAAAACTTCCCTTGGCGAACATCTTTCACCTGCGCATAGCCCAGCCCGGACAAGGCGTGCTGAATGGTCTGCCCTTGTGGGTCCAGCACCGTGCGCTTGGGCATTACCCAAACATGTGCTTTCATAGTGTCAGTATAACATTCTCCGCCGCGCGCCAAGAAACCTCACGCAAAAGCGGCATGTGGGCACCCGGAAAAGAGAGTAACGCGACGGCGACGCGATTTGGTCGCCCTACAGAGGCAAAAGCAACTGCCTCACCCCTGAAGGGGTGAGCTGCTGGCGCTAAACGAATACGCAAATCCTTGCGCCACAACTTCCGCCAGCTCTTTCTCGGTCAACCCCATCTCCAGTGCCCGGTGGTACTCCTCGCCGAGGGTGGTATGAAACATCGCCGGATCGTCGGTCGACAATACTACCGGCACTCCATGGCGAATCAACTTGGCCATGGGGTGCTGCGCCAACCCGGCCTCATCATCGCGAAGCTGTCGCGCTAGCGCTCCGGTTCGGAGATTGCTGGTCGGGCAAATCTCCAGGGCGATGCGTCGATCGGCAAGCAGATCCATTAGCGCCGTATCGTGAATCGCCGCGATTCCGTGGCCGACGCGTTCCACTCCCAGGAAGTCAATCGCTTCGCGAATTTTCTCCGGCCCGCCCATCTCGCCCGCGTGGATCAGGCGGTGGAGCCCGCAATTGGCGGCCTCAAGGTAGACGGCACGAAACTCGCTGGTGCGCGTGCTCAACTCGTCTCCCCCAATCCCGAACGCCACAATTCGCGGAGACCGGCATCGTTGCGCCGCTTCCACCACTTGCATGGCGGGTTCCGGCCCGAACTGCCGCACCGCATCGAAAATCCAGTTGAGCCGCAATCCTTTCTGCTCAAACGGCTCCGTCGCTTCCAGAATTGCCTCGAAGTTTGCCTGCGGTTCCTGCTTACGCAGGAGCATGACCCCGACAGAGAGAGTCACCTCGGCGTAAACTACATTTTGCCGCAGCAATTGTTCGGCAAGGTCGGCGGCTACTAGTCCGAAATCATGCGGCTCGCGCAGGAACGAAGTTACCCATTTGAAAGCCTCAATGAACTCCATGAAATTCGCATAGTCATAGCGCTTACGAACTTCTTGCTCCGAAAGGCGGACTCCCCGACGCTGTGCCAACACGCAAGCGATGCGCGGGCGGATGGACCCTTCCAGGTGCACATGCAATTCGGATTTTGCTAACGCCGCAATTCGCGATGAGAGTGCTATTGTCACCCTGAAATTCTACCAGTCTCTGAGGTTGGCTAGTGATTGACGGGCGAAGCCCGGGCATTTGTGGTGGCGGACCTTCGGAAGGCGGTCCCTAAAACACCAAGAAAGACAAAGCCGGACAGAAGGGAACTAAGGCGTAGGAGCATAAAAATCCACCCTTCGCAAAAAAACGCGAAGCATGAGGCACCCTTAAGATCATTTGTGGGCGGCATTCGAATGAGAGCGCAAGAACGTCGTGCTACCTCGGCAACGCCGGCCTTCCCGCATTAATCCACGCTGTCAACCAATACGACCCCACATCCGTCGACGCCTCCGACAACTGCTTGATCAATGACGCCGCAGTCAAATTGTAGAAGCGGTCGTAGTATTCGTCCGTGTAAGAGGTGAGCCCCTTTTTCGCGTCGCGGTCTGCCAGCAGGATCGACTCCACCTGACTGTGCGCCGACAAGCACGAATCAAAGGCATGGTCCGTGGGATCGCTGATAAACGACGCATCGTGCGGACTCAGCGGAAAAAACGATCCGTATCGTACCACCAGCGCCGAGTTAAACCGCTCGTTCACTCCACTCTGTCCGCTGAGCTTACCGTTGAAATTCTCCGTGGTGTTGAATGGGTCGTGCGCGTCCGCCACATAACTGGCCAGGAATGCCGCATCTTTCTTGGCGTCTTGCCAACGCCCCGCCTTCATATCTTCGGTCAGCTTTTGGCTGTACAAACCAATCGCCCACGGCAGCAGCCCAGTCGCATCGATCTTTGATTTGCCATACTTGGCCAGCGCCGCCTTGTAATTCCGCGGCAGCGCCTCGTACGGCCACTTTCCATACTTGTCGAGCTCAATGAAATGATTGAGCCGCTCGCTGGGGTGTTTGTCGATCAACTCCAACGGGTCATCCACGTGATCGGTAATGTACTGGCGGTTGGCTTCAAAAAAATAACGGATGTCATACGGCAGGGTGTCCACAGCATGGCTCGCGATCATCCGCTGCGCGCTGTTGCCCCAACCGTCTGCTTTGCCGGGAAACATCCCGGAACACAAGGCCAGCGAGCAAAGAAGCGCCGCGACCCTGCTGAACTTCTGTGGATGCCGGACCTTCATGCCTTTTCTTTTCAAGCCCGCGGTGCTGGGTTCAAGGTGCTCCGGTGGCGGCTATAGGCAAAGTAAATCACAAGTCCGATAGCCAGCCACACAAAAAATCGTATCCAGTTTTCGAGTGTCAAGCTGGCCATAAGAATGACACAGCTGAGAATGGACAGCACTGGCAAAACTGGCACCAGCGGCACACGAAAACCTCGCGCGCGGCTTGGCTGGGTCTTCCGCAGCACCAGCACTGCCGCGGCCACCAGCACGAACGCAAACAGCGTGCCGATGTTTGACAGGTCCGCCAGCGTGCCAATATCAAAAATTCCCGCCGGAATTCCCACGACAATTCCCGCGATCCACGTGGCAAAGTGTGGCGTGCGGAATTTCTTGTGCACTCTGGAAAACGCCGGCGGCAGCAAACCGTCGCGCGACATCGCGAACCATACGCGCGCCTGCCCGTACTGGTAGACCAGCAGGGACGAGATCATTCCCATCAGCGCTCCGATGGTTACCCATCGTTGCAGCTTGTCCAACCCGATGTTGTGCAGCGCCGTTGCCACCGGAGCCGCGTCACCTTTGAAGATTTGATAAGGCTGAATCCCCGTCAGCACTACCGCCACGCCCACGTACAGCGCCGCGCAAATCAGCAGCGACGCCATAATGCCCAACGGCAAGTCACGTTTCGGGTTCTTGCATTCCTCCGCGGCCGTCGAGACCGAATCGAATCCGATGTAGCTGAAGAACACGATGGCCCCGCCCGTCAGGATTCCCTGGAATCCGTTCGGCGCAAACGGTTGCCAATTAATGGGGTTGATGTATTTCGACGCGAAAATCACAAACACGAAAATCGCCACCAGTTTAATGGCTACCATCACGCTGTTGGACGCTGCCGATTCCTTGATGCCGGTTACCAGCAATACTGTCAGGATCATCACGATCAAAAATCCGACCAGGTTGAAGTGCGGCAGCCAGCCCATGCCTGGTTGATACGCCGGGGTGCTCAAGGTGTCCGGCAGATGAATCCCGAACGAATGCAGCAAGCTGTTCACATACGCGGAAAATCCGACCGCCACCGCCATGTTCGAAACTGCATACTCGAGGATCAGGTCCCACCCGATAATCCACGCCACCAGTTCGCCCATTGTCGCGTACGTGTATGTGTATGCACTGCCTGCGATGGGGATCATCGACGCCAGTTCCGCGTAGCACAGGCCCGCGAAGCCGCACACGATGGCCACCAAAAAAAACGACAGCGCAATCGCCGGCCCTGCTCCCGGCCGCCCGGAAGCTCCCAGCGCGTGCGATCCGTGCAGGAGCACATCCAGCACCGGTGCTTTCAACAGGGAAGGGTAGAGAACCTCTTCGCCCGCCGCCGCCGTCCCGGTTAGCACAAAAATGCCTGTGCCGATGATGGCGCCAATCCCCAATGCGGTCAGGCTGATCCATCCCAATGTCTTCTTTAATCGTTTTTCGGGGTGTTCCGAGTCCGAGATGAGCTGATCGATGTTCTTACATCGAAAAAGTTGTGAATCCACCCAGCCGCTCCGATCGTGTGGCACAGACACTCCTGTCGGTGCAGGTTGCCGCGCCGTCTCGCATCCGGGCATCTTCATTTGCCGTTGGGAGAAACCCTGAATGGCTTGGTTTCGGCCGGATGCGCCATGTAGGAATGATAGCGAGGTCACTTTATCGCGATATGCTTCCCTGCGCAACCGCGCCATCGGGCGTGGAGTCATAAATGATCCTGGTGTGAGGACGGGGACGTGTGAGGCGCTGGAGCAACCGCGCAGAGCAGCGTGGAGGTCCCGACGGGTTGTCAACCCAAGCGAAGAAGGGATCCGCTCTTGCCAAAATGCCAAGGGAAAAGCAGATTCATCGCTTCGCTCGGGATGACGATGAATTATAATTTTTCCGCAAATTATGCAGTCGTGCCATAACGGGCAAGAAATCAACGTAGCTTCTAGCCGCTGAGCGACACCAACGCCTACTGCTCCGGCTTCTTGTTGAGCTGCTCCACCCATTTTTGCACGTCGTCTTTTCCTGGCGCGTTCGGCGTCGCCAGATACGCGTGCAATTCCGCCTTCGCCTCATCCGTAGCCCCGCGGCGAATCAGCGCATGCGCCAAAACCAGCCGTGCATTTGGCACTTCCGCGCTGCTCTGCCGCAACAGCTCCAGCATCTCATCGGTAACCTGCCCTTGCCCCATCAAGGTAAGGGCAAGTACGTATTGCGTTGTCGGCCTCATCGGGTCAATCTGCAACGTCGCGCGCGCGGCGCTTTCCGCTTCCCGATATCTTTTTAATAGACACAGAGTCGCGCTCAGATTGTGGAGTTCTTGCGCCGATCGAGGTTCTGCAGCTGTTGTCTTCTCAAACTCGCCCAGGGCCTTCTGGTATTCATGCAACCGTACATACAGCGTTCCCAGCGCATTGTGCGCCGGATAATATTGTGGGTCGATTGCCAGCACTTTTTCCAGATGCGTCGCCGAACCAAGCAAGTCGCCTGATTTATACGCTTTCAACGACTGCTCCAACTCGTGGGAGATCTTGGGGGTAATCCGCAGTTCGTTGACAGAAACCTTTCCAGACTTGCCCGGCTGCGCATAGGTCCCAGTGTTCATCGGCTGCCCCGAGGGAAGCACCGGGAACGGATTCCGTAGAGGCTCAACCAGCGGTACACCGGGACGGTCCGGGTCCACCGGAGCGCGCCTCCCTTGTCCATAACAATTCACGGTCAGAATCAGGAGCAGGGCCAACACTTTGTGCCTCATGGGGATCCTCCAGCCGTAGATCTCTCTACGTCATGTTCACAGTTGCCTTACGGGAAGAGAGCCCTCTAAAATGAGGCGGGGTTAAACGAAAAGGGCAAGCCTGTACAGCTTATAACTTTTCCGCGAGGTCGCCGTCGCTCAGGCCGTCAAACCAGGAGCGGCGCGATCTGTTTAGCCCCCTTTTCTTATCCTTCCCTTACTGTGCATAGACGAGGCATCCCTCCGACTTGTTCGCAATCTCCCCGCTTTTTTTGCAAAATTCTTGTAACTTCCCCCACGACCGGCAAAAAGAGGGAACTAATCCGCACGCGCGTCGCCGCGCCATCAATATCTGTGGTTCAGGCCGTTAGAGTCTGTGCAGCGGGGTAAAGCCGGATTGATTTAGCGGCCCTAGGGCTCTCGCTGAAGCCGTGCCCTCCCGAAGAGCGGACAGGAACCTATATAAATTTCCGCTAAATTCCACGTAAGCTCTGTCCGTTTCCGAACACTTTCTTTCGTCCGCGCACAGTTGTTCTTCTGGGTTGCCGATGAACTTATTGTCTTCAGGTTGTGTGTGGGGTTCTTACTGTGCAGGTCCGCTACGCCGCCATCTTGGGTGGCTCGTAGACCTTGTAGCGAGGGCCTTCCGAGGCGGTCCCCCGATTAACCACTACAACTGCTGCAAATTCGCGTACCGCTCCACAAATTTCTTCGTCCCTCGTCCCGGAAAACTCACGCTCAATCTCCGGTCCTCTTCATCGCCTTCCACTCCAACGACTGTGCCCACACCATACTCCGGGTGGCGCACTTTGGTTCCCAACAGAGGATCAGCCTTCGCGCCCCGTTTGAAGGCCGGCCGGCTAAACGATGGGCTCGTCGACGCCGCTCTCCGCGCGGTCGTTTGCGCCGCCGGCGTCTTCACCCCGCGCACTCTGCGCAGAAATTCATCCGAGGAATACGAGTACTCGGGATCCGGCTCGTAACGCCGCGTTTCGCCCATGTCTGCCATCGAGCCGCGCGCCGTGTCCACCAGTTCGCTGGGGATCTCGCTCAGGAATCGCGAGGGCAGGGAAGCGCGCATTTGCTGCTCGTTGCCAAACACGCGCCGGTACACCGCCCGGGTCAGCGTCAACGTGTTTCTCGCGCGCGTCATTCCCACATATACCAGCCGCCGTTCCTCTTCGATGCCTTTCTCTTCGTTCACGCTCCGGCTGTGCGGGCAAATCCCGTCTTCCAGTCCCGTCAGAAATACGTGGTCGAACTCCAATCCTTTCGTACTGTGCAATGTAATCAGCGTCACTCCGGGCTTGCCTTCGTACGAGTCAGCGTCGCTCACCAGCGCCGCCGCATCCAGAAAATCCGTGAAGGATTCTCCGGCCTCCATGCTCTCCGCCACCGCGCGCACCAGTTCTTCCAGGTTTTCGATGCGCGCCACGTCTTCCGGCGTGTTCCGGTCCTTCAACATCGTCATGTAACCCGTTTCATCCAGAACGTAACGCAGGAACTCGGCCGGCTCTTTCGTGGTGTACGCTTCCTGTAGGCGCACCATCAGTTCGCGGAAACTTCGCAGCGGCGCAACCGCTCGGCTCGATGCTGGGCTGGTCATCAACGATTCCATGCCATCCCAAAACGAAAGATTCTCTTTTTGCGAGATCTCTCGGAGCGCATCCACCGTCGTCTTCCCAATCCCGCGCGGCGGTACATTCAACACCCGCAGCAAGGACACGTCGTCTTCCGGATGCAGGATCACCCGCACATACGCCAGCGCGTCCTTCACTTCCGCCCGGTTGTAGAAACTGAATCCGCCCACGAGCTTGTAACGCAGTCCTCGCCGCCGAAATACTTCTTCAAACGATCGCGACTGAAAATTCGTCCGGTATTCCACCGCGCAAGTCTGGTCCGGATCGTCGCTCAGAATCCGTTCCAGTTCGCCGGCAACGAATTCCGCTTCAGCCTGTGCGTCGCGCCCTTCGAAATAACGCAGGTTGGTCCCCGCAAATTTCTCCGCACGCAGATTCTTTCCCAGCCGGTCGGGATTGTGCGAAACCACGCCCGCAGCCGCATCCAGAATCGTTTGCGTGGAACGGTAATTCCTCTCCAGCCGCACCACCTTCGCCGCCGAATAATCCTGCGAAAAACTCAGGAGAATCGAAACGTCAGCGCCGCGCCACCGGTAAATCGACTGGTCCTCATCTCCTACCACGCACACATTCTTGTTTTCGTTCGTCAACAAACGCAGCAGCTCATACTGCACGCGATTGGTGTCCTGGTATTCGTCTACATGCAGGTATTGGAAGCGCCTCTGCCATTTCTCCCTCACCGCCGCGGATTCCCTCAACACCTTCGCCGTGCGCAGCAGCAGGTCGTCGAAGTCCACCGCGTTGCTCTGCTTCAGCAGGCCTTCGTATCCTGCATAAATATCGGCGACCTTTCTCGTGTCCGGCGCAAACGCTTCCGCGCGCAGCTGTTCCGGCGACTGCCCTTGATTCTTCGCGTAGCTGATTCGGCTCAAGACATTGCGCGGCGTCAATGCCTCATCTTCGATCCGCAGCTTGCCCATCGCCAGCTTCACCGCGGCGAGTTGATCGTCGTCATCGTAGATCGCGAAATCCTTCGCCAGTCCGGCGTGCACCGCCTCTCGCCGCAACAGCCGCGCGCACAACGAATGGAACGTGGAGATCCACGGCCTCTCCGGCGGAACTCCCGCGCGCAGCAGCAGGTCCGCCACGCGCGTCTGCATCTCCTCGGCCGCTTTATTCGTGAACGTCACCGCCAGGATCGCTTCCGCCGGCACTCCCTTCGCGATCAGATTGGCCATGCGGTAGGTGATCGCGCGTGTTTTCCCGGTTCCGGCACCGGCCAAGATCAGCACGGGTCCTTCGGTGGTTTCCGCAGCAAGGCGTTGTTCTGGATTCAATTCTTCTAAAAAGTTGATCATGTGTCCGCGTAGGATGGAATTTGTTCGACACTCCATGGTAACGGACGCGGCTGCACGCGGCAAATCGCTTCACCTCTTCTGGATTCCTGTTCTCAGCTTGTGGTCGGGTGCCACACCCTTGGTTTGTAAGGGTGCGGTTTTTCTCTTAGGGTCGTTGTGGTCACTCCCTCGCGCCGTGCGATAAATCAATCTCAAAATACGATAACGGCCGTCTCGTCGACATCGACATCAAACTCGGCAAATACACCTTGGCGTTCTGCAACAAGTCCCAGTCGCTGCGCAAATCGAAATACACCAACCCCACCAACGTGCTGTGCGCCGCCACTACCGACGACGGCACCGCCGCATTTTGGCAAGCATCCTTCAACTCTGTCCAATTCTTGTCCCGCGATGGTCTCGGTTTGCCAACGGGAATCGGCAGTGGATTCCGCCGCTGCGTGGGATCCTTCCCGTTATTCGACAACAAAACCGTGTCCGCCACATCTTCCGGGGTCAGCGGCGACAACTCTTGCCGGTTGTCCTCCCCCATCAACAGCAGCAGGCGAATGCTCTGCACATCAATCTTGATACTTTCGTCAGAATCATTTCGAAACGTCATCTGCAGCGCCACCACTCCTCCGCTAAACGGCGACTTTTTCGGAAACTTCTGCTTGTACGCGATCGCTTGCGTCCACGGTTCCACCCCAATGCTCATCCCTTCATGTGTGTCCATGAATTGCGCCTTCGTCGGCGTCGTCTTCGGCGCATCCTGCGTGGGAGTTTGCCCACCCGCGGACAGACTGATGGCCGCTAACACAACCAAAGCAACCGGATTTCGCATGAGGTTATAATAGACTGTTTGCATCCTGAGCCCTTCGATTCTTGGGGAACTGGCAGGGTTGCCCTGCCGCCGGTGCGCTTCTGCTTGCGTCACCGGATCAGACCGGAGCCACTATAAGTGTATTTCGTTTATAGCTTCTTGATGGGGCTTGCGGCCCTGCTCAGCGCGCCTTATTGGATCATAAAGGGTTTGCGCCACGGAAAATATCTTTCTAATCTCGGGGAGCGCCTCGGCTTTTCCATCCCCGAATTGGAAAAATTATCCGCGCAACGTCCCGGCGCAATCTGGATTCACGCTGTATCCGTCGGCGAAACTCTCTCCGGGGTCACTCTCGCCAAACGACTCCGCGACGCGCATCCACACCGGACTCTCATCATTTCCACCACCACCATGACCGGTCACGCGTTGGCCAAAGAGCGTATCCCCTTCGCCGACGCCATCATCTATTTCCCGCTCGATTGGGTTTTTTGTGTCAGCAAATTTCTCGACGCCATCAAGCCCGCCATCGTCATCATTCTCGAAACCGAAATCTGGCCTAACTTTCTTCACGAAGCCAAACGGCGAAACGTGCCTGTTCTCTTCTTGAGCGGTCGCATTTCGGGCAAGTCCTTCGCTCGGTTTCAGCATTATCTTGGTGCGTTTGGTTTCTATCTGAAGCCCTTCCTTGCCTCCGCGCTTTCCAACGCTTGCGCCTTCCTCATGCAAACCGAGCAGGACGCGGAGCGTATCCGCGCTCTTGGCGCACCAGCCGATCGCGTCGCTGTCAGCGGAAATCTCAAGTACGACATGGAATTGCCCGCGCCCACGCCGCTCGCCTCTTGGTTAGCTGAAGAATCCAAGCGCCGCGGTCGTTGGCCTGTCATCGTCGCGGGTAGTGTCGTTGCCACCGAAGAACCTCTCTCGCTCATCGCCTTCGGTGTCGTCCAGGGCGATTTTCCAAAGGCCCTCCTCGTCCTCGCCCCGCGCAAGCCAGAGCGATTCGCTGCCGCCGCCGAATTCATCGACGAATCTCATCGCAAATTCATTCGCCGCTCCGAACTTGCTATTCCCGGTCCAGGCATTTCCGGCAACGGCGCTGGCCGCGACATCCCCGATGACGTTACCGTTCTCCTCCTCGACAGCATCGGCGAGCTTGCATCTTTGTATCAGGTTGCCGATGGCGTGTTCGTCGGCGGCTCTCTCGTTCCGTCCGGCGGACACAATATTCTGGAGCCTGCCGCGTTCGGCAAAGTCCCTGTCTTCGGCGATTCCATGGAAAATTTCGCTGCTATTGCCGCGCGATTCCTCGAAGCTGGCGCCGCCATCCAGGTCGATAATCCCGAAGACGCAGGCGTTGAGTGGATCCACCTCCTCAAGGATCAGCAGAAAATGCAGCGCATGGGCAACGCCGCGCGGCAATTGGTCGAATCCAGCCGCGGTGCTCTCGATCGCGCCTTGGCCGAAGTCGCCAAACAGTTGGGTGGTCACGCGCGATGAATCTGGCGCCACTGGCGCGCGTGGTTCTTTCGCCGCTCTCCGTGTTGTACGCCGGAATCGTGATACTCCGCGCCTGGCTCTACGAACGAGGCCTGCTCCGCTCCAAGCGGCTGCAAACTCCCGTCATCAGTGTAGGCAACCTCTCTCTCGGCGGCACTGGCAAGACCCCCATGGTCATCTGGCTCGCAGAACGCTTCCTCGCCCAAGGCAAACGCGTCGCCATTCTTTCGCGTGGCTACAAAGGCAGCAGTGGCTCGAGCGATGAAATCGAGCTCATGAAATCTCGTCTGGGCAATCGCGTGCAATTCGGCGTTGGCTCCGATCGTTATGCCCAGGGTCTGCGCCTTGAACCATCAGGCGTCGACATTTTTTTACTCGACGACGGCTACCAGCATCTGCAGCTTGCTCGTGACGTCAACATCCTTCTGCTCGATTCCTCTCGACCCGCCGCCAACGATAGGCTCCTACCCGCAGGACGTCTTCGGGAACCGCTTTCAGCCATGTCTCGCGCCGATCTTCTCGTCTTCACTCGCACCGAAACCAATCCCGGCACCGACACCGCCATTGGCAAGCTCCAAAACGGCGCTGTTTTCGCCGCGCAAACTCGCTTGCTCGGGTTTCGAAAATTCGCCGTAGCATCGCCGCAAGTGTTCGCCGCCTCGGAACTCGGTCCCGGCCCGTTCTACGCCTTCTGCGGGATCGGCAATCCCGGGGCCTTCGTCGTTGACCTCGAACACTGGGGGCTCTCCGTCGCCGGAAAGCAAGCTTTTGCCGATCATCATCGCTATTCCGATTCCGAAGCTGCTGAACTGCTCGAAACAGCCCAGCACGCCCATGCAGTTGCGCTGATCACGACAGAAAAGGACGCGCACAATCTGCGCGATATCGACTTCCAGGGTTTTCCCGTGTACATCGCTATCATCGATCTCGTTGTGCCTCAGGAAGATGCTTTTCTCGCGGCCATCCAGCAGCAACTGGATTCCCGCCCGAGGCCCGCATGAAGATGCTGATCCGCGCCACCAACTGGGTCGGCGACGCCATCCTGGCCCTCCCTGCATTGCGCGCCGTCCGCTTGAAATTTCCCGATGCACACATCAGTATTCTTGCTCGCCCTTATGTTGTGGACATTTATTGCGGCCAAGGCGTCTCCGACGAACTCATCGCCTACGATACCATCGGCGAACACCGCGGCTGGTCCGGACGTCACCGCCTTATCTCAGACTTATGCTCGCGCCGCTTCGATGTTGCCCTGTTATTGCAGAACGCCTTCGACGCCGCTTGGCTTGCCTGGCGGGCCCACATCCCGCAGCGCATCGGCTATGCCCGCGATGCTCGCAGCGTGCTACTCACCAAAGCTATCTCCGTACCCAAGCCCGGCGAAATTCCGCCCCACGAAAAGTTCTACTATCTTGAACTCGTCCGTCGCGCGGGCTGGCTCGACGCCCTCCCGCAAGTCGACCACATCGTCTTGCAAGTTTCCGATTCCGCCCGGCGCCAAGCCGCGCAATTCCTGATTGACGCTGGCGCTCGCCCCCATGCTCGTCGCGTCGCCATCGGAGCAGGCGCCTCTTACGGTTCTGCGAAATGTTGGCCGCCCGAGCGTTTCGCCGAATGGGCCAACCGCTTTCTCGCCCAAAACGACGCTGACGTCATCCTCTTCGGCACCGCCGCCGAGGCGCCTGTCTCCAACGACATTGTCGCCAACATGGATCGCAAGCCCATCGACCTCACCGGCAAAACCGCCATCGCCGATTTCCCCGCTTTACTCTCCCAGTGCCACCTCTTTCTCGGCAACGATTCCGGAGCCATGCACGTAGCCGCTGCCGTCGGTTTGCCCGTCGTCGCCGTCTTCGGTCCCACTGATCCGTTCGGCACCGCTCCCGTCACCCCGCGCTGCACCATCGTTCAGCAGCGGCCCTATTGCAGTCCTTGTTTCCTCCGCCGATGCCCCACCGATCACCGCTGCATGAAACAGGTCACCCCGGAAATGGTCGAAGCCGCCACAAACCCGTGGCTCGGGGTCTTGCCAACTTGAATCCCCTCCACGGATTTCGTATCGTGACCTCTAGCACTTTCTCGATCTTGCTTGCTGTCGCGGTTGTTTTCGTAAGACCGCCTTCGAGGTGATCCGCAAGCTGCGAAGCCGTTCCGTATTTGCTTGGTGTGCAACCTGGCTTTAGCCGTTGAGGGCTGAACTGTTCTATCCATCTTTCTAAGGTTTTTTGCGATGAAGCGCCCAAAAAAACAAGCAGTCGCCTCACCCGCCGTCGACCTGGTCGCGCTCGCCGAGATCGTGGAACGCTTTCCCTCCCGCACCATCGTCCTCCTCGGCGATTTTGTTGCCGACGTATTCCAGTACGGCGAAATTACTCGCGTCTCACGCGAAGCTCCCGTCCTGATCCTCCGCCATCGCGAGACCCAAATCGTTCCTGGCGGTGGCGCCAATGCCGCCAACAATTTCGCCTCCCTTGGCGCCAAGGTCATCCCCATCACTGCCGTCGGCGACGATGCCGCCGGCACTCGTCTCATCAACGCTTTCCGTGAACGCTACATCGACACTTCCCGCATCGTTCGCGCCAAAGGTTGGACCACTCCCACGAAAACGCGTTTCCTCGCTGGCTGGCCCCACACCGTCGCTCAGCAGGTTCTCCGCGTCGATTACGAACCCACCCATCCTCTCTCCGAATCCGATCGCAAAAAATTGCGCGCCGCCCTCCTCGCAAAAATCGCTCGTGCCGACGCACTCGCCATTTCCGACTACGGCCTCGGCGTCGTGAATCTCGCGGATCTCCGCACCGCCATCGCCCGCATCAAAAAAGACATCCCCATCACTCTGGATTCCCGCTATCGCCTCAGCGACTACAAGCGCGCCGGAATCACCGCTGCCACTCCCAACGAAGCGGAAATGGAAGCACTGCATCACACCGTCATCGGCAAAAATCTCGCTGAACTCGAGCGCTGCGCCTCCAGCACGCTCAGCGACATGAAACTCCTCTCCCTCCTCGTCACGCGCGGCAAACATGGCATGGCTCTCTTCCAACAATCTTCTCAGCCCACCCACATCCCCATTTACGGCAGCGATCAAGCCGTCGACGTCACCGGCGCGGGAGACACCGTCCTTGCCGCCTACACCCTCGCGCTCTCCAGCGGTGCAACTCCACTCGAGGCTGCCCACATCGCAAACATTGCCGGTGGTCTCGTCGTCATGAAGCGCGGCACCGCCACCGTTTCTCGCGCCGGGCTGCTCGAAGCTATTCACAATTCGGCTTCGGAGACGACTTCCTGATCCATGCGCCGAGCCCAAACCAAGATCGTCCCTCGCCACGAACTTCGCGCCCTTCTCCGCGAAGCTAAGCAAGCTGGCAAGCGCATCGTTCTCGCCAACGGCTGCTTTGACACTCTCCACGTCGGCCACACCCGCTATCTCGAGGGCGCTAGGCGCGAGGGCGACATCCTCGTCGTCGCCGTAAATTCCAATTCCAGTCTTCGTCACCTGAAAGGCACCGGCCGCCCCATTCTTAATGAGCAAGCCCGCGCGCAACTGGTCGCCGCCATTCGCGCTGTCGACTTCGTCCTGGTTTTCTCTGAGCCCAACGTGGAAAAGTTGCTTGAGGAATTCCTTCCCGACGTTCACGCCAAGGGGACCGACTACACCGCCGAAACCGTTCCCGAACGGGCCGTCGCCGACAAACTCGGTATCCGCGTCGCTATCGTTGGCGACCCCAAGGGCCACTCCACGCGCAACTTGCTCGCGTCTGTCCGCAAGGCTCCGCATGCCTGAGAAGCGCTTCCTGGTTGTCCGCCTCGGCTCACTCGGCGATATCGTTCACACTTTTCCTGCCGTCGCCGGTTTACGCCAGTCGTTTCCCTCGTCCGAAATCGTCTGGCTCACTCATCCTCGTTTCGTTTCGCTCGTCGAATCCAGCGGCTTGGCCTCGCAGATGTGGCCGGTCGATTCGCGCGACCTCGCTAGCGTTCGTTACGTTCTCGCCAAAATCCGTTCGCAAGCCTGGGACGCCGCCATCGACTATCAGGGCCTCTGGAAGTCTTCGCTCCTTCCATTCCTTGGCCGCGTGCCTGTGCGCATCGGCTTTTCCTCATCCACCGTGCGCGAGTACGGCGTCCCAATTCTTTACACCGACCGCGTCGTGTGCCGAACGCAACACGTCGCCGATCAGAATAGCGAACTCACACTCCGCGCCGGCGCATCCACCGCGGTCGCGAATGTTTCTCTTCGAGTCCCTTCTTCCGACGAAACCTTAGTCCGCGAACAATTGGTCAAGGATGGCGGCGCGCGTTACGTCGTCCTCAGTCCCGGCGGTGGATGGCGCTCCAAGTGTTGGCCCGCCGATCGTTTCGGTCAGCTCAGCCAAAAAATCCACGACTCCCTTGGAATTCGCTGCGTCATAAACTACGGTCCCGGCGAAGATGCCCTCGCCTCCGCTGTCAAAACCGCCAGCGGCAATTCTCAGCCCCTCATCTACGATGGAGAACTCGGCCAGCTCATGGCTCTTTTGCGCAACGCAATCTGCATCGTCGGTGGAGACACAGGCCCGCTTCATCTCGCCGTCGCGCTTGGCACTCCCGCTGTTGCCCTCTTCGGACCCACCGACCCCGCTCGCAACGGCCCTTATTCCCCTAAAGAAATTGTCTTGCGCAGCCCTAATGCCGTTACCACCTACAAGCGCGGCGAATCCACCGATCCTTCCTTTCTCGATCTCTCCGTGGATCAAGTCTTCGACGCCGTGCAACGCCGCCTCGGAGCGCTTTTGTGACCGCCGCCGACTTTTTCGCGCGCTGGCGCGTTCGCCTCGGCTATCTCCTCGCCATCGTCGTGCTTTTCCTCGCACGTCCTACGTTCCGCTCCATTTTTCTCGGTGCCGCCGTCGGATTACTCGGCCTTATCGTTCGCGCCTATGCCGCCGGCAATCTCCACAAGCAAGAGGTCCTCACTGTTACTGGCCCGTACGCCCGCACCCGCAATCCTCTCTACTTCGGCAGTAGTCTCCTTGCCCTCGGCGCCGCCATCGCCATGAATTCCTGGATCGTCGCCGCTTTGCTCCTGCTCTATTTCGCTGTGGTCTATTCCTTCGTCATGCGCCGCGAAGAAAGGGAACTCCGCGCAAAACACGGTGCCGCCTTTGATTCCTACGCCGCAAGGATACCTCTATTTTTCCCAAGCTTTTCGGCGTCGCGCCAACAGGCCTCGCCAGAGGCCCACTTCTCCTGGTCCCAATACAAAAAAAATCACGAACACCAAGCCGCCCTGGGCTTTCTCCTCTTACTGCTCCTCCTGGTAGTCCTCTGGCGCATGCACACCGCCTAACTAACCATCCCGCGCACCAGGCCTTCGCATGGGGCGCTCGAGTTGTGGCTCAGTGTCAATGCAAAATACCACTCACTTCGCCCAGCTCCACGCACGCACATAACAACTCACCCGCAAATCCCTTCCATCCGTCAGCACCCGAACCGCGCTTTCCCGGTCCGTTCGCAACACCCGCATCCTGCTTTCTTCCAATCGCTGCAACAACACCGGACTAGGATGCCCCATACGGATTCTGTTCTCCCGCCCGAATAATCCCCACCCGCGCTCCCACTGCCGCCAGAAATTCCTTCCTGTCGAACGCGCCCTCGTTTCGATATATCGGCGGCAGCCGCCCCTGCGCAATCACCGCCACCTGGTCGCCGGCGCCGACCTCTGGCAAACTCGTATCCCCATCTTTGGGTGCAAATTTAAGCCTCATTCCACCGCTTAGCAGAATGAATTGCTCAGCCTCATCCACCCCACTCAGATCGACATCAATTCCGTAGCCCCACGGCAGCTTGACTGGCTCCGAGCGCAACGTGCCGTGCCAGCGTAGCGGCGTGCTCAGTTCCACCGTTCCCGCGGCAATGCGCCTCAACACATGGTCCGCAGGCAGCGGCCGCTGCGCGACGCATGCCGCGACTACACCCAGCGCAACCCCGCAGCCCAGCGACAAAACTCCCGCCGGTACAAGCCGGTCGCGCAACATCAAAGCCAACGCCAGACACAAAGCGGCCGCCATACCGAGAATCGTTGGTATCAGAAATAGTCGCGAGTTTATGTGTGGAGCGATGTGCGGCTGCAGGCCGAGCACTATGCCGCCACCAAATGCTGCGGCAAGCGCTACGGCCAGTATTTCATGGACTTCTTCGCAACCTCACCAGTGTCTCGATGTGGAATGTCTGCGGAAACAAATCAAATAAATCCACTTTCTCAATCTCGTAGCGATGTGTCGCCTCCACTGCGCTCGCCGGTTTTCGTTCCGACCCCGTCAGCACCGCCAGGTCTCTTGCCAGCGTCGAGGGATCGCACGAAAGATACGCAATTTCTGGGGCTCCCAAGTTCGCCAGTCGTGCGGCCACATCCGCTCCCAGCCCCGAACGGGGCGGATCCAGCACCACAAACTCCGGCGTCTCCTGCTCCTTCTTCAGAAATTCCTCGGTGTGCTCGTTGTTCGACACCACCTGCACCCCAGCCGCCTCCGCGTTCGCCTGCAAGTCGCGCGTAGCCGCCAGATTCGCGTCCACGCTTACCACTCGCTCAAACCTTTTCGCCAGCGGCAGCGTGAAGAATCCCACTCCTGCGTAGAGGTCCAGCGCGTATCCGCCCTTCGTTTCCTCCAACACTGTCTTCATCAAATCCTCAATCAGGAATCGGTTCACCTGGAAAAACGACAGGTGGCTCACCCGAAACGAAAACGTTCCGGCCTGGTGCTCCAGGTAACCCGGCCCGGTCAGCTCAAAACGGTTCTTGCTCTGATCGAGCAACAGCAAACTCTCCAGCCCTGGCAAAGCCGCCCGGAACATGGCGGTCAGATCCTTCGCCGGCTTCGCGAACCGTTCGAACGCTACATTCAGTGCCAGCTTTGCGTCTTCCGAATCGACAAACGCCTCCACTTCCAATATTCCCGGGGGCAGGGAATTGGCCCTCGCCAATTCCTGCAATTGCCCAAACGCCTTCGCCAATCCCGGCGACAGCACCGGGCACTCATCAATCGGCAGAATCCGCGCGCTCTCCGGCAAAAAATAGCCAAACGCCCGCGGCATGGCATCGCGAAACGCCCACTGCGCGCGGTTGCGGTAGCCAAACGGTTCGGCGGTGTGCTCCTGAATCTCGGCGGTCCAGTTCACGCCTCCCAGCCGCGAAAGCGTTTCCCTTAGGATCTCTTTCTTCTGGCGAACCTGTTCCGCAAACTCAATGTGCTGGTAGTGGCACCCGCCGCACACGCCAAAATGCGGACACCTTGGCTTGATCCGCGCTGCCGACGCCTGCGTCACTTCCTCCAGTTTCGCGTGGATCAGGTTCTTCTTCCGCGTCCCAATCGACGCGCGCACCTGCTCCCCCGGCAACACGAACGGCACAAACACCGTGTTCCCCTCGGCGTGAGCCAAACCGTCTCCTTTGTATAACAACTTCTCAATTGATAGTAGTAACTCATCAGCCATAATTGTCCGGTCCTGTTCCTTGGTAATGGCCCGCGGCAGTCGCAGCCGTTCGTCGTCCCATCAGCTGAAGTAGTAAAGGCTCACACGCGGCAAAAGATATTCGTCCAGCAAACGCTTCTGCAGATACTGCCTTTCCACCATCCCCAGCTGCGCCGCTTTCATTTTGCGCCGGTACGCCGCCAGTTGCGAGTCCACCTCTCGTCTCGCCTTCAACATTAATTCTTCGCTTGCGTGCGTCAGCACCGCCGCATGCAATTTGTCGTCGATAATCGTCAGCCGCCGCTCCAAATCTTCCAGGTCGATATTTCCCGGCGCGTCCAGCACCACGTGCACTCCCGCAAGCGTTTCACTTACATTCTCCAGCACCGCCGCCAGTTCCGGTTGACACTTCTTGCAGCGTTGCGCCGCCTTTGCGATCTGCTCAGTTTTTTTCTGCACGTGCGCGCACAATTCCTCTCGAGAAAAAATGTCCGCCGTTGCAGCCTTTCCTTTCGGCGCCGCTCCCGCGGCTGCTTCCTGGCTCTCTTCCGCCGCCTCCAGCACCGCGTCCGTACAGTACGCGAGGTTCTTCAGCGTTTTTCCCGCTCCCCGACGAGAACGCTGGTAACTCTCAAACGCCCGGTCGATCCCCTTCAGCGCGGCCTCCAGCGGCACTCCCGCCTTCTGCCACGTTTCCATAATTGCCCAGTCCAGCGGCGACACCAGCAGGTGCGCGCCGCGCTTCTTCCAGAAATATTCTTCGATCTCCGTGAAATAGTTGAAGTAGTTCCAGTCTTCCATAAGTGAGAAATGCTGCTTCACAATCCCGCTAGCGTTGCGCTTTTTTCGTTCCGTGCGTGCGTTCGTGCTCGGCAGCCCCGCTGCGTGGCTCCCTGTGTCCCTCGTGATGCTGATTCTTTTCCCAAATCAATCGCAATCCCGTCAGCGTCAAAAATTCATCGATATGCTGGATCTGTTTCGAGCCCTTCGCCACCAGCCGCGCCTGTCCCCCCGTTGCCACCACTGTCGCATCGCTCTTTAGCTCCGCCTTGATCCGCGTCAGCATGCCATCCACCATGTCCACGGCCCGTAGTACAGTCCCGCCTGCATATGCGTTACGGTATTTGTTCCGATCACTTTTCCCGGGTCCTTGATCTCCACGCGCGGCAACCTCGCCGTCCTCGTAAACAATGCCTCCGAAATGATGCCCATCCCCGGAGCAATTGCTCCGCCCAGGTATTCGCACTTCGCCGAAATCACGTCAAACGTAATCGCCGTCCCAAAATCCACCACGATGCACGGCCCGCCGTACTTCTGGAACGCCGCCACTCCGTTGACGATTCGGTCCGCGCCCACCTCCATAGGGTTGTCCACCAACACCGCCATGCCGGTCTTCACTCCGGGTTCCACGAACAGCGCTTTCTTTCCCAGATACACCCGCGCCATTTCCGCCAGCGTCCAATTCACCGGCGGCACCACGGAACTGATCATCACTCCCGCAATGGCTTTTTGATCCAGATTCGCTAAGGACAGCAGACTGCGCGTCAACACTCCGTACTCATCCACCGTCTGTGCGTGTTCCGTCGTCAGCCGCCAATTCGCGATCAGTTCTTCCCCGCGAAAGACGCCCAGCACCGTATTCGAATTTCCCACATCAATCGTCAGCAGCATCTCGTTTTCCGGCTACAGCCCGCAAAAGGCCCAAGGACTGAAAGGCTCGAGCTTCAGGATGTCTTTACCTTACCTCTGTCACATCCCCGGCAATCACCGTCACCACCGGCCCATCTTCTTTTTTCACCTGCAACAATCCTTCTACCGTCAATCCGGTCGTCGTTCCGATATAAGCTTCGCTGCCTGTATCCACCCTTACGCGCTTTCCCTTCGCGAAATTTGACAAGCTCAAAAACCGCTCGGTCACAAATCCCGGCCCTTCCCGCAAAAACCGATTGTAGTCGGTCTCGAATTCCCGCAGCAACCGCACCAGCAATTCCAACCTCGAATGCACCTTGCCGCTTTCCTTCAGCAACGAGGTCGCAATCGCCGAGAGCTCCGCCGGAAATTTCTCCTGATTCACATTGATCCCGATCCCCACGATCACAAACCGCACCGAGTTTGCTTCCGCGTGCATCTCCGTCAGGATTCCCCCCACCTTCTTTCCGCCCAGCAGCAAATCATTCGGCCATTTCAATTCCGCGCTCAACCCCGTCTGTTCCTTCACCGCCGTGTACGCCGAAAGCCCCGCCATCATCGTCAGCAGCGGAGCTTGCACCGGCGCCAGCCTCGGCCGCAGCAAAAACGTCACATATATTCCCGCTCCTCGTTCCGAATGCCAGTTTCGCCCTGCTCGCCCTTTGCCCGCGGTCTGTTCTTCCGCCAGCACCACGGCGCCCTCGGGCTCATTCGCGTAGCCCAGCTCCAGCGCCACGCGATTCGTCGAATCCGTCTTGAAAAAGTGGTAGATCCGCTTCCCGAACAGGTTCCCCTTCAGCCTTCCACGCAGCAAATCCGGCAGCAGAATGTCCGGCACTTTCTCCAGGAAATATCCGTGCGCCGTTTGGCCCTTGACGCGTACGCCCAGCTCGCGCAATCGCTGCACCCATCGCCACACCATCGATCGCGACACGCCAATCTCGCGCGCGATCCTCGCGCCGCTGATCACGATGGTAGCGTTCTCCGACAGCAGCGTCAGCAGCGCTGCCAGCCGTCGGTCGGTTGTTCCTGGTAAAGACGGTAGTTGCGGCATCCGGCCCTGGCTCTGCGGTGCAACTGCTAATCCTACTTTTCCTTGATGCTCTCCACAAGCAAACTTAAATCCGCGGCCTTTGCTGAATGGGTCAGTGCGCCCGAGGAAAGGTAATCCGCGCCACTCAATGCGTAGGCCCGCGCGTTCTCAAGCGTAATTCCTCCGGATATCTCCACAATGCACGACGCGCGCACTGAGCGAACGATCTCCACGCAGCGTCGCGCTTCCTCCGGCGTCATATTATCCAGCAGCACCGATTCCGCCCCCGCCGCCAGCGCTTCTCTCAACTCCTTTTCGTTTCGCACCTCAATCTGAATCGGAAGGGAACCAGCCTCCGCCGCTGATGGCACCCACCCCACCGCCTCATACGCCGTCATCGCCCGCGGTTTCAGCTGCGATGATGCATACGCGTGTGCCTGGTCCAACGCCGCCTGCACTCCGCCCGCCAGCGCAATGTGATTCTCTTTCAGCAGGATCGCGTCATATAGCCCGAACCGGTGATTCGTCCCGCCGCCCATCTTCACCGCGTATTTTTCCAATTGCCGCAATCCCGGCGTGGTCTTCCGCGTGTCCCGAATCTTCGCCTGCGTCCCGTGCAGTTGCTCCACAAACCGCCGCGTCAATGTCGCGATTCCGCTCAGATGCCCCAGAAAATTAAGCGCCGTCCGCTCTCCGGTCAGTATGGCCGCTGCTTTGCCGGACAGCCGCAGCACGTCCTCGCCGTTCTTCACCAACTGCCCATCCGCCGCACGCGATTCCATTCTCATGCGCGGATCAAGCCGCCCAAACATCATTTCCGCCAGCGGCAATCCAGCGCAAACCAGTTCCTGCTTCGCCACAATATGCGCCTGTCCCGTAGCACCAACCGGAATCGTAGCCGCAACGGTAGCGTCGCCGACCCCAATGTCCTCGGCCAGCGCGCTCTCAATCACCTTCGCCACATCCTCCGAATTCCAATCCATCTCCATCCCTGTACAACTAGAGACTGAACAGCGGCGGCTCGCCGCACTCCATACCAAGCATTTTCCGAAGCGAAGTTGCGAAGGTCCCAAGCCGTAAGAAAAAAGCAGATTCCTCGCTTCGTTCGGAATGACAATGTGGGCCATTACTACTGCGTGGGAGCCCATAAGCGTCGTGGGGAGTAGACTCCGTCGGAGCCAGGTAAACGCGCCCCCACCATGTTTCCTTAATTCTCCAAACTCCGCAGCCGTTCCTGCACTTTCCCCAACTCCACCTTCTGCCCCGCCAACGTCTCTTCCATCTGCTTGATAATATTCTCCGGAGCCCTGTTGCGAAACGTTTCATTCCCCAATTGCTTTTCTTTCGACGCGATGGCCTTCTCCAGCCCTTCGCTCTCTTTCTTCAACCGCGCCACCTCTACCGCCACATCAACCGTCTCGACCGCATATGCTATTCGAATATCAAACGCCGCGGTCGACCGCACTCCTCCGCCACCCTCCGGCAATTTCTCCCCCGTCACCCGCAGCTCCGTAAGAAACGCAAGCCGCGTAATTCCTTCGCGGTTCGCTTCCACCACCGCTCTCGCACCGGCATCTGCGCTCGAAAACTCCGCCGCCACTTTTTTCTTGTCCAGCTTCATCTCCGACCGAATCGTCCGCAGCGACTGAATCACTTCCTGCACCATTCCAAATTCCCGCAGGGCCTCCGCATTTTTCCACGAAGCACGCGCCTGCGGGATAGCGGTCCAGCGCAATCGACTTCGCCGCCGCCTTTTGCGGCAACTGGTGCCACAACTCTTCCGTCAGGAAAGGCATGAACGGATGCAGCAGCCGCAACGCTGCATCAAATCCCGCGAACAGATTCTTCCACGCGACACTTGCCCGCTCGCGGTCCGTACTCTGCAAGTCCGGCTTCACCCATTCGATGTACCAGTCGCAAAAATCTCCCCAGAAAAAGTGATACACGCCTTGAGCCGCCTCGTGGAACCGGTAATCCTCCAGCGCATCATTCACCGTCTCCACCGTTTCCGCCAGCCTCCCAAACAGCCAGCGATCAATCAGCGGCACTTGCTCCTTCATACGCATACGGAGCTTGCTCTCGCACCGCCGGCGCTGCCAACTCCTCCAGCCCAACCCCGGCCTGCTCGAATTTCTCCAGGTTCACAAATAAAAATCGCGCCGCGTTCCAGATCTTGTTCGCAAACGACCGCGCCCCCAGCAGCCGGTCGTCCGACAGCACGATGTCTGTTCCCGGCGCCGCCATCGACGCCAGGCAAAAGCGCATCGCATCCGTTCCGTATTGCTGATTTAGCGCCACCGGATCCAGTCCCGTGCCCTTGGACTTGGACATTTTCTCCCCGCTGCGGCGTGCGCACCAGCGAATGCAGATACACAGCGCGGAAGGGAACTTGTCCCGTAAAATGCAGCCCCATCATGATCATTCGCGCCACCCAGAAAAACAGGATGTCGTACGCCGGTAATCAGCAAGCTCGTTGGATAGTATCTTTCGAAATCCGCGGTCTTCTCCGGCCAACCCAGCGTCGAAAACGGCCACAAACCCGAGCTGAACCAGGTATCCAGCACGTCCGGATCCTGCGTCAGTTTGCTCGACCGCACTTCGCGCATGTCTTTGGCGTCTTCCCGCGCCACGATAATCTCGTTGCAGTCGCCGCAATACCACGCCGGAATCCGATGCCCCCACCACAATTGCCGCGACAGCGTCCAGTCGCGGATATTCCGCATCCAGTTCAAATATTCCGTTCGGCCGGTTCTCCGGCACGATCTGGATGTCGCCCCGCTCCACCGCCGCAATCGCCGGTTCCGCCAGCGGTTTCATCTTGCAAAACCACTGTGTCGAGATGCGCGGCTCCACAATCGTCCGGCTTCGCTCGCAGTGCCCGATCGCGTGTGATGTGTTCCACGATCTTTTCCAGTAGTCCCTGCGCTTGCAGGTCTTCCACAATCTTCTTTCGCGCCGCGAATCGATCCAGCCCCGCATACGCGCCCGCGTTCGCATTCATGTGCGCGTCGTCGGTCATCACGTCGATTTGTGGCAGATCATGCCGCTTGCCCACTTCAAAGTCGTTCGGATCGTGCGCCGGAGTGATCTTCACCGCGCCGGTGCCGAACTCGCGGTCCACCATCTCATCACCAATAATCGGAATTTCCCGGTTCATCAGCGGCAGCAGCGCCCTTTTCCCAATCAGGTGCTTGTATCGCTCATCTTCCGGATGCACCGCCACCGCCGTGTCGCCCAGCATCGTCTCCGGCCGCGTCGTCGCCACCATCAGAAATTCCTGCGATTCCGACCACCGGATACTTCATGTACCACAGATGCCCTTGCTTCTCCTCGTGTACCACTTCCAGATCGCTCAGCACCGTCCGGCAGCCCGGGCACCAGTTCACGATTCGCTTTTCGCGGTAGATCAATCCCTCTTCATACAGCCGCACGAATACGTCTCGCACCACCGCGCGACAATTCCGGCGACAACGTGAACTTTTCCCTCGACCAGTCGCACGACTCTCCAATCTGCTTCATCTGCCGCTGGATCGTTCCGCCGCTCTCTTCCTTCCACTGCCATACGCGCTTGTCGAACTCTTCCCGCCCCAAATCGCGGTAGTCAATCCCTTGGTGCGACAATTGCCGCACCACCACGCGCTGCGTCGAAATCCCGGCGTGGTCCGTCCCCGGCAAATACAAGGTGTTGTACCCGCGCATGCGGTGCCAGCGCGTCAGGATGTCGATCTCCGTGTGATTCAGCATGTGCCCGATGTGCAGCGAACCGGTCACGTTCGGCGGCGGGATCACGATCGAGAAAGCCGGACCGGGCGCACTGGGGTCGGCCTTAAACAGCTCTTCCTTCACCCAGAACTCCGCCCATCGCGGCTCGATCTGCTGCGGCTCGTACGCTTTGGCTATCTCTCGCCCCATCCCACCCTCATCTCCTAATCGTCCAGCGCAGACGCGCCAAGCGCACTCTCGTCCGGGCACGTTAATTCTTGAATATACGGGCACCTCGCCGCCCCGTCAATTTGCAGAGACGGCTTGACTCCGCCAACTTGTGCATTCAAAACCGCCTACAGTAAGACCCATGCAAGCATTCGAGTTCGCGGACCGGATCGGAAGGCGGTCCCTACCTAGCCAACCCCAAGAACCCCCACACAGCAGCGGCGTGGGGCAGCTGGCGCGGCCAGACGCGACAGACCAGGAAAGGCGAGACTCAAGAGGGAACAATGTATTGTGCCCCTACACCTGAGAAGCGTCGCGAAGATAGCGTAGAGCCAAGCATTGAGCTGGCGGACACGTATAGATCCACCACGAATCTGCAAACCAAAATGTAGCAGGGGTTCTTACGATTTCTTGGAGTTCAACTCTTCTTGAATGATCGCCGCGATTACCGGCCTCAGGAACTCGTGCGTCATCTTCTTCAATACTTCCGGATTCATCTTATCGATCACCCGCGCCACTAGCGCGTCCATATCCGGTTTTTCCTCTTCCTCTTCGGCCGCCACGCTTTCGGCTATTTGCCCGAACATCGGCACCGGCTCTTCAACCGTTTCTGCCGCCGCAATATGCTCTTCCTCATCCGCGGGCGCGGACTCCTCGACCACCTGGGCCACCTCTTCGTGCCCTACCTCAGCGAATTTCTCCGCAGGAAGCGCTCCTGCCTCCCACGTATTTTCCCAACCCTTGCTCTCGGTCGTTGGAACGGGAGCCGCCTCTTCTTCCTGCGTCTCCGCAGTCGCTGGCGTTTCCCCGGCGTGGGAACTCTCCCTACTCCCCGCGGGTTGCTCCGCTTCAGCCTTCGCCGCGGGAACCTCGTGGTGGCTGTGAACCTCAATCGGCGCCTCTACGTATGCCGACGCAGAACTCTCCGTGTGACTCTCGTGCTCTACAAAATTCTCGTGGTGCCCCACCACCGTCTCGGGCTCTGATCCCGCATAGGGGCTTTCTTCCTCCGCCACCGGCGCCGCTTCTTCTACCTGCGCCATAGCTTCTTCCACAGACGGCTCGGGTTCCACTGGCGCGGGCTGCTCGATCACTGCTGGACCAGGAAGCTCCTCAACGGGGGTATCCCATGTCGCCGCCAACAGGGAAGCCTTCTTGGCCTCCGCATCCCACGGCGAAGATGTTATCGAATACCATCCATTCGAAGGCTCCGCAGGTTTCACCGGTTCTTCTGCCTTCACCGGCTCCGGTACTTGTGCCGCGGCTTCTTCTACGACCGCTTGGGCCTCGGGAACAACCTCAGGCTCTTTGCGCTCCGCCACCGCTTCTTCCGCCCGTGCCAATTTCTCTTCTACGCCCGCAGCCATCGCCGCCGCCCACGCATCACCTGAAAACGGCGCTAGTGCATCAGCGGACTTCTCCAGCGTCGACACCGCAACCGCTGGCGAATCTGTGGTTTCTGCAAGCGCGGGTTCTTCGACTGCCGGGGTCCACCTGGAAGACTTCAGGCTTCCCGCCGGTGAAGCTCCGTGGAATGCGGCCTCGCGCCAGTCTGGAGTTTCTTTCGTTTCCTCCGCCGCGTCCTCGTGGCCTTCCTTGCGCCAACCGCCTCGTGGCGATTCTTCTTCCTCCGACACTTCTTCTTCGGTTTCCTCAGTGCCCCAGGTCCGTTCTTCGATCTCCTCACGGCCTTTCGGCATAAATGCTGCGTCGTCCTCCACATCCGGTGTCTGCAGCAAGCTTCCAAACGCCACCGGTTCGTGTCCCGCCGCGATTTTCACCTGCGCCGGAGGGGCAGGGAAGTCATCCAACGGTTCCGGCTGTGGCTCGACAATCTTCTGCGCCGCCGGTGACGCTATCTTCGGGCTTGGCGTCAACATTTCCGCCGCCGGACGCACCGGTTCCGGTGGCTTCTCTGCGTGCGCCGCCGCTCCAATCGCCACACCCGCGCGTGCCAGCGCAGACTTCACCATCGAAATCAGTGGATCAGGGGGAACAAACGGCTTTTTCAGCACGCCATCGGCGCCGGAACGCTGCGCTTCTTGTTCATCCAGAGGATCAAACGCTCCAACCAGCAGAATCACGGGAATATGCGAAAATTTCGGGTCTTCTTTTACATAGCGGCAAACTTCATATCCATTCCTGACTGGCATGAACACATCCGCCAGCACCAGGTCCGGGTGAATGTCCGCGATCTTGCGTACGGCTGCTTCTCCGTTGCCGACCGCGACAACGTCTATACCCTGATCTTTCAGGGCCAGCCCTACCATCTTTTGGATGTTACTGTTGTCGTCGGCAACGAGGATCTTAGCCACCGCACGTCCTCCAAACACCCCATGCGTTACACGGATGGAGATTCAAATCGTATTGGAGCACTCCGCTCCGATGGCGTCAATCTCCGCACCACGTAGGTGTGTCGGAAGTAGACATGCCGCGTTCTCAATCGCTTACCTGTACCAAAGGACCGGGTCCAGCTTGATTGTTGCTGGTCGACTTTGTAGCGCCCTTCCGATTCCTGCGCTGCGTGCCGCAAACGACGCGGCTCCGGTGGGATGCCAAATCAGGAGAAGCAGTCGACGGATGCGCACCTGGGTGTTAAGGTGCGGGTGTTGTCTGGAGTTCTTTACTTCGTCACTTCATTGCTTCTTTGCGTCTTCTTTACCAGGGGATCAGCTTCTTCAGCCCCTTCTTCTTGCTACTCGATTCTTTCTGATTCGCCGGCGGATTCGTAGTACTTGTAGCGCTGTTCGCCGCGTCGGTTGACGTCCCATCCGCCGCCGGTGTACTCGCCGCCCCGTCTGTCGCCGGCGCTGTCGTCGTTCCATTTGCTGTGCCATCCGTGCTGGAACTCGCGGCGGGATCGGTCGAGCTGCTTTCGCTCGCGGGTGCTGCGGACGTGTCTTCGCTAGCCCCGCTGGTATTGGTCGGTTGCGGTGGTGCTGGGTCGCCCGGCTTCACGGTTTCGATGACCGCATTGGAGCCCGGCGCACCTCCGCCATTCCCCATCGTCGCCCCCTTGGCTCCCGCCAAGGTATCCGTTCCCGGCTGATCGCTCTCCGCTTCCATCTGCGGCACTCCGCTCTTGGCCGCGGTGTGAACATCCGGGCCGGGATGAAATATGCCCATTGATTTGTGGACCACGTTCTCTTTAGGTCGGGGCGCATTCTGCTCTGCGGTCATCCACTCCACAGCCTTCGGATCTGGTTGCGGAATCGGCATTCCAAACGCCTTCAATTTCTCTTTCGATCCGTCCACATACTTCGACAGCGGATAGTTCTTTATGATCTGCGCATAGTAATTGCCCGCAATGTCCTTGCGCTCGCTTTTCTCGAATACGTCCGCCAGCATCCATAGCGCCGTGTCGGTCTTGCTGTACAATGGGTACCGCTTGGTCAGCGGGATCAACCGTCCCGCCGCCGCTCGCTTGTCCTGCTTCACGTAATAGTAGTACCCAATGCGAAACTGTCCTTCCGCCAGTACTTCTTGCACTTCCCGCAGATGCTGCTGCGCTTCCGGCGCCAGCGGATCCTTCGGATATTTAGTCAGGAAGGTCTGGAACTCTTCTTCGGCGGCCTTGGCGTGCGCATTGTCGCGGTCCGGCTTGGGCATCTCGTTGAAATGGCACATGGCCACTTGCGCTTGCGCGTATGCGGCTTCCGGCAGGAACGGGAAAAACACGATGAAATCCTTATACCCGTTGACTGCCTGCGTGATGTTCGACGTACCGCCCTCTTTGTAATACGAGTCCGCGATCGCCAGCTTGGCCTTGGCCAGATACTCGCTGTCCGGATAGGTATTGATCAGCGTCTGCAGGCTGAGGCGGCCAATTTCGTGCTTTCCGTGCTTGATATCCTCGATGGCCTTATCGTAGAGCTGCTTATCCGGCTCCACCGTGTTTGTCGTTTCGGTGGACTTGTCCACCTTTTTCTTCTTATGGGGAATCTGGGCGGAGCACTGGCTGGCCGCGAATCCCACCAACGTCAGTGCACAGATCAGAAGAAGCGCAAATCGCCGCACTCTTCACCTCTCATTTTGACAGTACACGCATCGATCCGGGCCGATGTTGCTCGAAGGGTGGGCACCTCGCCCACCGGCTTGGACCCTTTTAGTATAACCTGAACTATCGGACAGGTCGGACACCAATCTTACCCCTTCGTCCAGCCACCCACCCCCGCCCGGTCTGATGCTCCGGTCCTGGCTATAGGTTTTCTGCCCAAGGTGCGGTTTGTGTTGCAAATGGCGGACGGCCCCCTGCTGCCGCGGACAAGCAGAAGGCCGCCGGTACGAGGGCTAAAGTGCCAGAAAAGCCACATCAGTGGGACGATCGCGACGAGGTAAGGGAATGGAGTGAATCCTCACCCCTGAAGGGGGTGAGCTACAGTATTTGTTTAGCGCTGGCGCAAATTGATTTCGTCCATAATATTTCCTACGATCGCTGCGCTGACAAAAATCTCTCCCGTGCCGCTTCCACATTTTTTAATGTTTTGTAATATCATCCCCGCTCTTCTCTAAGTACAATAACTTATTGCCTTTCGATCCGCAGGGACGAAGGCCCACTCATGGACAAACGTAAATTTCTTTTTGTTTCCCTTTCTAGTTTGATTGGTGACATCGCCTGGCAGGTTCTCAAGGAAGGTCACGACGTCCGCTACTACATCGATGCCGAAAAAGAGCGCGACATCGCCGACGGCTTCGTTCCCAAATCGAGTAACTGGGAAAAAGACGCCACGGAATGGGCCGACATCGTCGTGTTCGACGACACGCTAGGCCAGGGCGCCAAAGCGCAAGCACTGCGAACTTCCGGTAAACCCGTCATTGGCGGCACTCCTTACACCGACAATCTCGAAGATGATCGCTCCTTCGGCCAGGAAGAACTCAAAAAAGCCGGCGTCACCATCATTCCTTACCAGGATTTCGATTCCTTCGATCCTGCCATCGAATTCGTCAAAAAAAATCCCGATCGCTATGTCATCAAGCCCAGCGGCGAAGCCCAGAACGTCAAGCGCCGCCTGTTCGTCGGTGAGGAAGAAGATGGCCAGGACGTCATCGGCATGCTTGAGGCCTACAAAAAAGCTTTCTCCGAAGAAATCAAGGTATTCCAGCTGCAGCGTCGCGTGAACGGCGTGGAAGTCGCCGTCGGCGGTTTCTTCAACGGCAAAAAATTTATCACTCCCATCAACATCAACTTCGAACACAAAAAACTTTTTCCCGGTGAAGTAGGCCCTCCCACCGGCGAAATGGGCACCGCCATGTTCTGGAGCGAGCCCAACGCACTCTTCAACCGCACTCTCTTGAAAATGGAGCCCAAGCTCGCGGAAGAGGGCTACGTCGGCTACATCGACGTCAACTGTATCGTCAACAATAACGGCATCTATCCTCTCGAGTTCACTTCGCGCTTCGGCTATCCCACCATCAGCATTCAGCAGGAAGGCATCCTCACTCCCATCAGCGATCTCTTTTGGGAACTCGCCAACGGTCTCGATCCCAAGTGGCGCACTCGCAGCGGCTTCCAGATCGGTGTCCGCATCGTCGTCCCGCCGTTTCCCTTCGACGACGAGGAAACCTTTAACTCCTTCTCCAAAAACGCCGCCATCATTTTCAAGAGGCCCATGAACGAAGGCATCCACATCGAAGACGTCAAGCAGGTTAACGGTCAGTGGTTTGTTGCCGGCACTTCCGGCGTCGTCCTCATCGTCATCGGCACCGGCCAAACCATGAAGCAAACGCAAGCCCAGGTCTATTCCCGTATCAAAAACGTTCTCATCCCCAACATGTACTACCGCACCGATATCGGCGACCGCTGGGTAGAAGACTCCGACAAACTCCACAACTGGGGTTACCTCCGCTAATTTCCCTGTGTCTCGTGGTTTCTGCAGCCTCTTTGTCTTTGCTTCTTCGCTTTTGCCGATTCTTAGCCTTTGCAGTGGCCGGCCTTCAGGTCGGTTCCTCGCGTTTGTTGTGATCCCGACCGGAGCGCCGGCGCTTTTCAGCCAACGCGCAACGATCGCGGCAACCGATCCGCTCTCCCCACTCTCACTCTCCCACGTTTCGCCTATCCCCGTCCTACCTTCGCCTGTATAATCCCCAAGCAATCATCATCCGGAACTCCGTTTCCTGATTGCTGATCACTGATAATTTTTCAATGCTCGAACGCCTTCAAAAAATCATCGCTCACGCCGGCATCGCTTCCCGCCGCCACGCCGAGCAGCTCATTCTCTCCGGCCAGGTTCGCGTCAACGGCAAAGTTGTCACGGAACTCGGCTCCAAGGCCGATCCCTCCAAAGATAAAATCGAAGCCGGCGGACGCCTCGTCGAATCAGAGCGCCGCCACGTTTATCTGCTCATGCACAAGCCGCCTGAAGTTGTCTCCACTCTTGCCGATCCCGAAGGACGCAAAACACTGCGCAATTTCCTTCGCGGCTTTCCCGAACGCGTCTATCCCGTCGGCTCTCTCGACTACAACGCTAGCGGCCTTGTGTTCCTCACCAACGACGGCGATCTCACGTCTTCCATGCTCGAGCACTGGTCGAATCTTCAGCAGTTCTTCCACATCAAGATTAAGGGACGCCTCACTCTCGGAGATCTCGAGCGTCTCGGCAAGCACACCAGCACAAAGCTCCGAACGCTTCGTCAGCCCGACGCCTCTCGCGGTCACGCGGCCAATTTCTGGTATGAAGTGCAATTCGCCGGCGCGAGGTTAGACACCCTGAAGCGGGCCCTCTTCAAGGAAAATCATCCCGTAGAAAAAGTGAAACGCATCGGCCTGGGCCCGCTCTCTCTTGAAGGCGTCCCGAACGGCCGTTATCGGCTGCTCGACAAGCGCGTAGTGGATGCCTTAACCAACCCCAAGCAACCTCCCAAATCTAAGAAATCTCGCCGGCCGACCAGGCTGGGATAAAACCCAGCGCTACCTTTAAGAGAAAAAGTGACCGCTCGGTCTCGGGTGTTCTTGTATGTAGCGACGACTCTTGTGTCAGCTTCAGGATGGCGTAAGCGAGCGTAGAGATGGAGGCGTAAAGCCCGCGTCTACAGAAAGGAACCCAAGAGAAAGCCTCACCCCCTGAAGGGGTGAGCTACAGGATACGAGCAATTGGACTAGTTTTTGGTCGTTGGCGTGGGTAGGACGTTGGTCTCTATGGCTGACGCTTGCGATGGTGCGTGGTAGATGTGCTGAGTGGCTTTGACGAAGTCGGCGGGCTTGGCGTCGGGAATGTTGATGAAGACTTGGGGATTGCGATCGGTGAGAGGGAACCAGGTGGACTGGATTTGTACCATGATGCGATGGCCGCGCTGGAAGGTGTGATTCACGTCTTGCATAGCGAAGGTGACTTCTTCAACTTTGTTGGGAGTGAAGGGATCGGGCTTTTCGAAACTGTGGCGGAATTTTCCGCGGAAGGGTTCGCCGCGGACGAGTTGCTCATAGCCACCCATGATGAAGGTCGGAGGAGCAACGTCGGTTGGCCTGGTGTTGCGATCCTCAGGGCGCGGAGCGTCGAGCTTGCTTTCCGGATAGTCGGGTGGGTAGACGTCGATGACCTTTACGTCCCAATCGGAATCGGTGCCGGTGGTGGAAACGAACAGGCGCGGGGAAACGGGGCCGACGATGGTGACATCTTCCTGGAGGACATCGGTCTGATAGGTGAGGACGTCGTTGCGTGAGGCGGCGAAGCGCTGGTCAGAGACCATGTATTCCTGCGGGACGGTCTGCGCGACGTAGTTGACGAATGGCACGGGCTTGTTGGGATCGCTGACGTATTCGTCGTAAGTGGTGGCTTCCTGCTTCGGAGGATCGAACGAGAGCACACCGTTGCTGTGGAGATAGAGAATTTTCTTTTCGGCAGACTTCGGTGGCCAGGAATCATATTGGCGCCAGACATTTGTGCCGGTTTCGAAGACGTAGGCCTTGGGCAATTTAGCGTCGGCGTTTCCTTTCAGGTACTGCTCGAAAAACGGAAAAATGATGTGCTTGCGGTAGTAATCACCGGTGTTCGCGACAAAACTGACGCGGCCGAGATGATTGCCGTCGAGGCGCCCCCAGCCGCCATGAACCCAGGGTCCGACGACGAGGGCGTTGAAAATTTCGGGGTCGTCGCGATCGATGGCGTGGAAGAGCGTGAACGGGCCTTGCAAGTCTTCGGCATCGAACCAGCCGCCGACGGTGAGCACGGCGCAATGAACATTCTTGACGTGGTTGGCGAGGTTGCGCGCCTTCCAGTAGTCGTCGTAGGTGTCGTGATGCACCTGGTCGAGCCACAGTTCTTGCTGGCCGCCGAGAAGCTTGCTGAGATTCTGCAGCGTTCCGGCTTTCAGGAAGAATTCGTAGCCATCGGGGGTGCCGAAATTGAAAGGCACGGTGACCTTTGTGGGTAGCTCGGGATTGGCTTGTGGGCGGAAGGAAGCGTAGAAACCGAAATTCGCGGCAAGCATGAAGGCGCCCCCGTGGTAGGCGTCGTCGCCCTTGAAGAGATCGGTCATGGGGGCTTGTGGCGAAGCGGCTTTGAGGGCGGGATGCGTGTCGATCATGCTGGCGGAAGTGAAAAATCCGGGATAGGAGATGCCCCAGATGCCGGCTTTGCCGTTGTTGTTGGGGATATTTTTCAGAAGCCAGTCGATGGTGTCGCAGAGGTCGCTGCTGTCGTCGACGTCGGTGGAGGATTTTTTGACGTCGATGTGCGGGCGCATTTCGATGAATTTGCCTTCGGACATGAAGCGGCCGCGAACGTCTTGCATAACGAAAATGTAGCCGGATTTGTCGAAGTCGGGAGAAGGGCCGAGCTGGGTGCGATATTGATCGACGCCGTAGGGAGAGACGCTGTACGGAGTGCGACTGATGAGGAAGGGATAGGGGCGTGAAGAATCTTTGGGGACATAGACGGCGGTGAAGAGACGAACGCCGTCGCGCATGGGAATGCGATATTCGTATTTGGTGTAGTGCTCTTTGACGTCGAATTCGGGGGCGTCTGGCTTTGGCGGGGCTTGCGGACGAACGGCGGCGGTCGCGAGGAACAGAGCCATAGCCGGGAGCGCAATTTTGCGGGTGGACATTCATTTTCTCCACTGGGGAGAACAGTATAGGGGGCGAGGGGAAGCGTCAAGGCGGGAGGAGGCCGAAGGTTCGGAGAAAAGCAGATCCCTCGCTTTGCTCTGGATGACAGGAAGAAAATTGGGAAGTCGAAATCGGAAAGTTGAAAGTCAGGAGACATCAGGGCGAGAACTTGTGTTGGCGGACCGCCTCGACCGCGGCGGGCGAGCAGAAGGCGGCTTCTACAACGGCAAGAAAACGTCACACTGGAGATTGTCGAGGTATAGGTGGAAGGCAAGACAAAGCGTCACCCCTGAAGGGGTGAGCTACCGGTGCGCCACTACGGCTGGTCAGCGCTACATTTAAGAATCAAACCCGCTCAGGCAGGAACTGGCGGCGCGGTCAACTGAAAACTGCGCTATCTCCCCTTCGCTACAATCAGGGTAATATCGTCATTTTGTTCGTGCGGACTGAATCGCCGTACCTCACCGACGATAGCGCTCAGCAACTCTTGCGAACACAACCCCCGATGCCGCCTCAGCGCGTCGCTCAATCTGGCCTCGCCAAATTCATCGCCCGCGTGGTCGAATGCTTCCGTTATTCCATCGGTGTACAGCGCTAGGGTATCTCCCGGATGCATGCGGCATTCCGCGATCTCGCAATCCCAATCCTGGAACACGCCTAGCACCGTCGCCGTCGAATCCAGCCGCTCCATGGTGTTATCGCTGCGCAACAGCAGTGCGCACAGGTGCCCGCAATTCGCGTAGCGCAAGCGCCTCTCCACGTCGTCATACTCCGCAAAAAACAGCGTCGCGAACGATCCGTCCGGCGTATTCTCCCGGAACAGCTGATTCACGGATCGCAACAGCCTCTGTGGCTGGTCCAGCGCAATCGCGCACTGGCTCCGCAGATTCGCCTGCAGGTTGGCCATCAACAGCGCTGCTGCAATTCCTTTTCCAGCGATATCCCCAATCACCAGCCCCAGCCGCCCTCCGCCGAGATTCAGGAAGTCGTAGTAATCGCCGCCAACCTTGCGCGCCTGGATGCAGATGCCGGCATATTCCAGACTTTTCACCGGTGGCAGTGTCTGCGGAAAAAGGCGCGACTGCACCTGCTTGGCAATCTCCAACTCCTGCGCCGCGCGGCGTTCCACTTCGAGTTTTTCCGCTGTCGCTCGTCGCTGTTCCTCCAGGGCGTGAGTCACTTCGTCAAAACTCACCAGCGAAAACGAATTTCCATCAATATCCCTGAATCGTGCGAACACTCCGCCCCAAATCGGCGTTTGCTCGCCCAGTAGCATGGACGACGATCCACCGGTAGGCACGGTCTGTGCCTTAAGATCAAACTTGATTCGTTTCAGCCGCGGCGTCTGCAAGAAGTTAACCCCGCGCGCGGACCATTCCTTGAATTTCGCGGTTACGTCTTCGGTGACAAACGAAATCTGCGTCGCTCGCCCGATCAGTTTGTACTCGCGCGAGTCGGGCTTGGGCACCACCAACACAAGGATGGCCTCGCCATTCGGCGGCGCGACCGCGACCCAGCGGTCTCCCGACTGCAGCTTGGCATCGAACGCCAGGTGGAATCCCAGTTGATTCAGGTAGAACCGCAAGCTGCGGTCCTGATCGCGGACAAAAATGTTTACGCAGTGCAGCCGAAGATACTTTTCCTCTCGGCCCTGCAAAGGACCGGCTCCGTTCTCTCCATCCATCAGAGGTGAGTTACCCATGGTGGCGATTATAGTTCCTCTTGCCACATCTTAAAGCAATTGGATTGGGGGACGGCCTCAGAAGGCCGTCCCCGCACAAAAGGGAGGCACCTCGTGAAAGCTGAAGCAATATCCGCACACCTGAAAGGAAAGGGGTGATGAGCTACGGGTGCGCCACCAGGGCTGTGATAAAAGCCAGCGCCACATTTAAGAAATAGACCCGCCCGGCGCGTGACCGCTTGCAACACCGGTGCATCGAACCCAGCAGTCTGCCGCTGTGTGCAGAACTCTCCGAAGGAGGTGTCCAAATGAATTCTTACGGTGGAAAAGAACTGGCCAGTTCGTTTCGCACGGTACGCAAGAACACCATTCAGGTGGCCGAAGACATTCCCGAGTCTAAATACGAATTCGTCGCCGCTCCTGATTGTCGCTCTGTCGCACAAATGCTCACCCATATCGCTATCGCCACTCGCATCTGGGAAGAAGTCCACAAGAACCAGCGTGTGACCACTCTCGTGGGCTTCAACTTACTCGGCATCGTCGAGCAGTTCAAAGCTGAAGAAAACAAGGCCCGTTCAAAAGCCGAAATCATTGAGCTCTTGCGGAATGAAGGCGAGCAGTTTGCTTCCTGGATGGAGACGCTCACTCCCGAGTTCCTCGCCGAGATCGTGACCGATGCAGACGGAAAAACAGAGAAGACTCGCTTCGAACGTTTCCTCGGCGTCAAGGAACACGAGATGCACCACCGCGCTCAACTCATGCTTATCGAGCGCCAACTCGGCATTGTGCCCCACATCACCCGTCGATTTAACGAACAAATCGCCCAAATGCGCGCCGCGACCGCGAAAGCCTAAGTGGCCGCCGCCAACCCCAAAACGTGAGTGCCCCACGCGGCGCTGTTTCGCGATGCGGCGCGATTGTGCCAGATCCCTCCACTACGGCGCAGCAAAGCGCGCTGCACCTCCGCCGGGATGACGCAGGAAACCTACCTAACTTAGAAGGCAATTCAACAGACTACATTATCCCCGGAACATTCCCGTTCTGCGTCGCGTACTTCCGGAACTCTGTAGCCTCCCTCGGACCAGAGGACAAGTTCTTCTGTGCCAACCAACTGGATGGCAGAGATCGCCTGGCCATTCTGCGTAAGCACCGTCTGGTAGGTCGTACGACCTCAGGCCCTGGGGCCGACATCAAGGAGAACTCCCCATGACCTTGGCATCCTGACGTGCGGCGTCTTTCCAAATCGCCCGCCGTCCTTTCCGTCGTACTCTCGATCGGCCTTCTAATCCAGGGCTTCGTCGATCACGTTTCTCCGGACAAAATCCCCTTGGCCGTCGCGTCAACGGCGGCGACGTCAATCATCGGCGGCGTCAAGTCCCGCACCATCGGTGAAGAGACCCGCCCCGTACTGTTCCGCTCTCTCGACGAGGCAAGTTGGTTCTTCACGGAAAAAAATCGCTCTTTCAGGTGCGTAGTTTTTCTCGGGGCGGCTTTACGCCGCCATCTTACCCCGAGTACACTTTGTTCGTTTGTATTAGGGTTAGCATCTCCAGGGTTGTATCTCATGGTTTAGACTTAGTTTCGCACTTGTAAGGATGGCCTTCTGCATGCCCTGTGGGGAGGTTGTCCGCTTTCAGCGTGGGTGATGGCCACGCACTTGTTGTCGGAGCTAAAGCTCTGACCCCGTAAAGAGCAAGGTTTTTCCGCAAGCTGTGAAGCGGTGCGCTGCCAAATAGACGTTGCCACACAGACTCTTTCAGGTGGGTGCTTGGGTTTAGGTTCTTTGGTCTCAGGAGGCTTTCATGGCCGAAAAAATGTCTCGTCGAAAACTGTTGCACAAAGGTGGCTGCGGTGTGCTGGCAGGAGCCGTGGGGGCCTGCGCGTCGCCGGCGCTCCGCGCGTCCGAACCGTCCTCCGCTGCAACTCCCGCGACAGGTGTGGACTACTACCAGAAACTTGGCGTGGCTCCCTTCATCAACGCTGCCGGAACGTACACGGTGTTCTCCGCTTCGACAATGCCCGACGAGGTGCAGGCCGCGATCGCTTTGGCTTCTCGCCAGCCCGTCAACATCCTGGAACTGCGCGATGCCGCCGGCGAATATCTTGCCAAGCGTCTAAAATGCGAAGCTGCGCTGGTTACGTCCGGAGCCGCCGCTGCTCTTACGCTAGGCACTGCTGCTTGCATCACTCTGGGCAACAAGAATGCAATCCTCAATATTCCCACCGACATGACCGGCCTGAAGAATGAAGTTATCGTGCAGAAAGCGCATCGCTACGACTATGACCACGCAATCCGCAATTGCGGGACGCGTTACGTGGAAGTGGAAACCTTGGATGACTACGAGCGGGCCTTCAACGATAAAAGCGTGATGACCCTGTTCTTCAACGCTGCTGAGGGCGGAAAAATCTCTCGTGAGGACTGGATCCGCGTCGCTCACAAACACAACATTCCTTGCTTCAATGACGCCGCTGCCGATGTCCCGCCGATTTCGAATCTTTGGAACTACACGCAGATGGGTTTTGATCTGGTCACCTTTTCTGGCGGCAAGGGCCTTCGCGGTCCGCAGTGCACCGGCCTGCTGCTGGGGCGCAAGGATCTGATCGAAGCCGCCAAGTTGAACAATTCTCCCAACTCCAACACCGTGGGTCGCGGTTTGAAAGTGGCGAAGGAAGAAGTGGTCGGACTGGTGGCGGCCGTAGATTGGTTCTTGAGTCAGGACGATGCGGCTCTTGAGACCGAGTTCCGGAAGCGCGCCGAGTTGATCGCTACTCGCGTAAAAACCATCCCCACCGTCGACACAAAGATCTTCATTCCGCCGGTTGCCAATCACGTCCCTCATCTGCTGATCACTTACGATCAGAATCGCATCGCGATCTCGGCCACCGATGTTGCCCAGAAATTGCGGCAGGGAAGTCCGCGCATCGAATTGAATCCCGGCACCGGTGGCGCTCCGGCCAGCGCTGGTTTGCCTGGTGGCGCGAATACCATCATTGTGGGTGTGTGGATGCTGCAGCCCGGCGAAGACGCTATTGTCGCCGAACGTCTGCACCAAGTTCTTCAGGCAGCGCTAAAAAGCTAGCACCATTGGCTGAGGCAGGGGGCACCGGTACGCGGGCTCGATGTGAATGTGCGCGAGGCCGAACGCAGAGACACAGGTCGTCGCATTGTCTGGTTTTTCACAATTAAATCGTTTCAAGGGTATTTCCTCTCATCCGGTCTAATGATAAAGTCCAGTGCGGTTGCAATTTGGAGGAACTATGAGCCGGCTGCTGTCTCTCGCCGTCCACGGCACCGCCCGCAAGGCACTCGTTGTTCTTACTTTTCTCTTGTTCGGCGTTCTGGCCTTTGCGGGGAATCCTTTCGCACGGACTCGCCCGCAAGCGCCCCCAGCGGACAGCGCCGCGGCTTTGCTCGAAGGGTTTCGCCACGTGGAAGTTGCTTCCGTCTCCGACGCGATTGAGCAACTCACGGGCCGCAAAATGTACATGTCGCACCGCATGCGTCCGATCTTCGCCACGAAATTTGCCGGATTCGCGGTTACCGTTGTCCTGAAAAAAGAGGCCAACGATGATCCCAACGCGCTCACTGGGATGCTGGTTGCCATCGATCAGGGAACGAAGGACTCCGTCTACGTCATGGTGGTCGAAGATGGCGTCGACATCGCCGGCATGGGTGGACTGATGGGGACCGCCATGTATTCGCGCGAATACGCCGGCGCGGTCATTGATGGCGGTGTTCGCGACGTTGCTTATCTCAAAAAGATTGGCTTTCCCGTTTACTCGCTGGGAATCGTTCCTTCTACTTCGATTCATCACTACCGCTTTGGCGGCTCCAATATCCCGGTTGTTTGCGACGGCGTCGAAGTGAAGGCTGCCGACATTATTGCCGCGGATCAGGATGGCGTTGTCGTCGTGCCGCGAGCGGACGCGCTAAAGGTGCTGGCCTTAGCCCAGGAAATGGATTTCAAGGAGCACTCCATGTACGCCTACATCGAGAAGCTAAAATCCATTGAGGAGGCGGTAAAGAAATTTGGCCGGCTGTGAGGGATAGAGTCTGTGTAAGAACTTGGCATTTTGCGAAAAGTAGATCCCTCACTTCGTTCGGATGACAATGAATTGTGATTTTTCCGCATGCTATGATCCATGCCCTCCGGTTACCGGGTTTTCACACAGACTCTTCGGGGCAGGGGGATGGTTTCAGTTTGGCGCGGGATTTTCATTTTGCGGTACGAATCAGTTTTGTTCACTTCAATTAAAGGAGAAACGCTATGTTTTCCAACCTTACATCTCGCAGGGGCTTTGCCGCTCGTCTCGCGTCACTTTTTACGGGTGTCGGCGCTGCAAGCTTGCTTTCCAATTCCACGGCTACGGCCGCGCAAGCGCCCGGCGGTGTGCAGAAACTCGATTACGAAGGAAAGCCCGCGGGCACTGGTTTCATCACCCCGCTGATTGTTCACAATGGCGTGATCTACATTGCCGGGCAAGGCGCGCACTCTCACGATTCCAGCGAATTCCCAATGGACATCGAAACGCACACGAAAAAAGTGATGGAAAACGTTAAGACCCTGGTGACCACCGGCGGCGGAACAATGGATAGCATCCTGCAACTAACCGTCTTTCTGGCCAATATTGACCACTACGATGGCATGAACAGTGTCTTCAAGACGTACTTCCCGAAGGGTGGTCCCGCGCGTACGACTGTTGCGGTTGCCGCTCTTCCCGGCAAGTCTCTGGTGGAAATCAACTGCACCGCTGCGGTAGTGAAGTAAGGGAGCCGGAGACGAGGAGAACCCTGATGGGACTCAACTTGCAATGGACTCGCCGATCATTTGTGGGCAGCCTCGGTGTTTTAACCGGGAGCCTGTTGAATTCCCGGAGGCTGTTCTCCTTTCCGCGTCCGTCTTTACCGCCCGATACAAAGATCACCGGCTTTGGTTCGACCGGAAATGTCTACGAGGAACTCGGGGTCACCACCGTCATCAATGGGCAGGGAACTATGACCGTTCTCGGTGGCTCGCTGATGCGCCCGGAAGTGGAAGCCGTGATGGCGCTAGGGGGCCAGCACTTTGTCAGCATCCCCGACCTGGAAGTCGCCGCAGGAAAGCGGATCGCAGAGATGCTGAAACTTCCGCCAAACTATTCCGCCATCGTTACATCTGGCGCGGCCGCGGCCATGCAATCCGGACTCGCCGGCATTCTTACCGGAGACAATCCTAAATTCATCGAACAGATTCCCGATCTAACGGGCATGAAGTCCGAAGTCATTATCCAGAAGTCACATCGCAATCCCTTCGACCACCAGCTCCGCAACACCGGCGCGAAACTGGTGGTCATTGAAACGCGAGATGATTTCCGCAAGGCCGTCAATCCCAAAACGGCGATGATGCATTTCTCCAATTTCGCGAACGAGGATGGCAAAATCAAGGTCGATGAGTGGGTGAAATTGGGGAAGGAGAACGGGATTCCCACCTTCATCGACGCCGCTGCCGACACTCCTGCGGTCTCGCATCTGTGGGACTATGCCAACATGGGCTACGATCTGATCGCGTTCAGCGGTGGCAAAGCCATGCGCGGTCCGCAGTGCGCCGGACTGTTGCTTGGGCGCAGGGATCTGGTCGCTTACGCGCTGCTCAACAACAGCCCTCACGAAGACACGATTGGGCGCAGCCAGAAAGTGGGCAAGGAAGAAATCGTTGGTATGGTCAAGGCACTTGAATGCTATCTGAACGAAGACCACGAAGCGTTAAACAAGGAATGGCAGCGCCGGCTGGAAGTCATTTCCAGCAAACTCATCAGTCTTCCTTCGGTAACGACTGCGTACTTCGTTCCCGATGTGGCTAACCACGTTCCGCACATGGAAATAAAGTGGGATCCGCAGCGGATAAAAATTGCTCCACCCGAGGCCGGCGCGGCGTTGCGAAGGGGAAGTCCTTCGGTGGTAGTTTCCACAGGGGAGAGAACTGGCGCGCTTTCACTGAATTCCTTTATGCTTCAGCCAGGAGAAGAGAATATCCTGGCGGACAAGCTTTATGAAGTGCTGAAAGCCCACTCTGCATGACCTGTGGCGGGCTAGATTCCGACGCGCGGTGCCGCGATGTCTGAGCAGGCACGGCGCGGTAACGTCCGTTGGTATCTTGTTTTCTGGCTTTTCGTACTTGGTGCAGTTTCGTTTCTGGACCGCGTTAATATTTCGGTCGCAGGCAGCTCCATCGCCGCGGAATATCATCTCAGTCAGATTCAATTAGGCTGGGTGTTCAGCTCTTTTCTTTGGGGCTATGCGCTGTTTCAGACGCTGGGTGGCTGGCTCGCGGACCGCCTTGGGCCGCGCCGCGTGCTCACTGCTGGCGTCGTTTGGTGGGGCATCTTCACAGCACTCACTGCCGCTGTCTCCCCAGCCATGGCCGGAGCCGTTGTTCTTTTTGTGCTGGTGCGTTTCTTGTTGGGCGCAGGAGAGGCCATCATCTTTCCCGCCTCCAATCAATTTATTTCCCGGTGGATTCCAACGCAGGAGCGGGGCATTGCCAATGGCGTGATCTTCGCTGGCGTGGGCGCTGGTGCAGGGTCGGCTCCGGCCATCGTTACGTACATCATGGTTCACTATGGCTGGCGCTGGTCTTTCTGGCTGAGCGCGCTCATCGGCTTGCTCGTGGGGCTGGTCTGGTTCCTCGCTGCGCGCGACACACCCGAAACTCACCCAAGCGTTCGCCCTCCCGAACTGCTCCACATCCAAACGGGCCGTGGCGCGGGAAGAGCGGCGACTCCTGCTGCCAATGCCCGCCTTCTTCCGTGGAGCGTTATTCTCTCGAGCAAGGAAGTTTGGCTTGTTACCCTGAGTTATTTTTGTTTCGGATATGTCGCGTGGATTTTCTTTAGCTGGTTTTATATCTACCTCGCCAAAGTTCGCGGCCTCGATCTGAAAGCCAGCGCGTTCTACAGTACGTTTCCTCCGCTGGCTATGGTGGCGTGCAGTCTGCTGGGCGGCGTGATCAACGATAAACTGACCAAGTCTCGCGGCAAGCGCGCGGGACGTTGCGGCATTGCCGTATTCGCTCTTGCGCTCGCTGCCGCTCTGCTGGTGATCGGTTCACAAGCGGCCAGCGCGCGTCTCGCCAGCCTCGTCCTGGCCGGTGGTGCCGGAGCGCTCTACCTCGCACAGAGCAGCTACTGGTCCGTGACCGCCGATATCTCGGGTCCCAGGGCTGGTTCCGCTTCCGGGTTCATGAATATGGGCGCGCAACTGGGAGGCGGCCTGACGGCTCTGCTGACGCCCGTCATCGCCCAGCATTTTGGCTGGACGTATCCCTTCCTGATCGCTGCGACCCTGAGCGCTCTGGGTGCTGTTGCGTGGCTTGCCGTCGATCCGTCGCAGACGTTGGGTCGCTTTGGACAACAGTCGGACTAAACCGAGGGCTCATTTATGATTCTCTGTTGTTCCTGATGCCGCCGCGTACTGAAAATCTCGAATGACAATCTCCTGGTCGCTTGCTGGCGTAGTCTTGAAACACCAGAAATTCATACCCAGGGGCAACGGAAACTGTGGGATTCGCGCAGTGTAGTCGGATGGCGAGAAGGTTAGCGTCTGCAGAACATTAGCGGTGGTTCCGACAGGCTGCAGGCCGCTCATAATCGTTGCAACAATTCGCGTCGAACTCCATTCGATGCGAGCCGTCGTTCGCGTTCCTCCACTCAAGCTAATAGTGAAGTTGTCCTCCTTGGGACCCAGGCGCTTATTTCCAGTAGCCGGATAGAAAGTGAAATCCGCGTTGCACCCGTTACACGTGTTGTTCCATTTCGAAAACTCGATATCAATCTCGTTTTCGGCGTCCACTCCAATCCCCGCTTTCGGACCATAGGGGAAAAGTCCAAGGACCGTGGATTTGTCCATGTTGTCTGCGTGACCTTCGACCTGCCATTGATAGGTTCCGAATCCGATCTTATCCGTAGAAAACAATTCCGAAGCGGTGTAGGTTCCTCCACGGTTGATGATTCTCAGATGCAGATATCCATTCTGATCGACGAAAACATTGGCGGGATCACCCTTGGCCACGCCAGCCATTCCGCCCGTCGTAACGTTCCATGTGCGCCCCTTCCAGTTGAGAACGTCACCGGCAGCCCCGTTCGGGGGCGATGACGCTGTCCCGCAGCCGGTTTCTGTCGCAATTACCAACAGGTAAAGCGCTGAAGCCAAACAGCCAGTCAATCTGGACGGCATATCCCGTGTCACGGTGCGACCCCCAAAATCCATACTCTTTCGCTTCGTGTGTAGGACTCACGCGAAGCTTACTAAAGTTGAATTTTTGTGGCAATTTCCTGCGGGTGGTGCCGGGGGGCCAGAAATGCACGATACTGCCACAAGCCATGTTCTTGTTGACTTAACTGCCTAATCGCCTTGAAAGCTTCTGGCATCATCGAACAAGTCACCGCATGTCTTCGCTCGGTGCTGCTTCAATTCTAACTGCCGGAACCGCCGCCCAGGAGGCCCGCCGAAACTGAGTTGAGAGGCTATACGCAGAACAAGGTTAGTCATCTGCTCAGATTCTGGTGTTTTGGTGCGCTAAGGCTCGCAGGATAGCGTCCAGAACTTGATCTAGACATTTGCCGACGTCTTCTGCGAGGAAGCGGAGGGCCCGATAGCCATTCTCCTGCAGCAAAGCATCCTTGCGACGATCTCGCCGGTAGGCTTCAGGGTCGCCCAGGTGCTGCCTGCCGTCAAGTTCGACTGCGATGTGCGACGGCTCGCAAAGCAGGTCGACTTCCATCCGGCCCCAGCCATCGAACGGAATCGGCAGCTCTGCATTCAAGCGAAACCTCCCGGCCGTCTCGGCTAATGTTTCCAATCGGCGATAGAGAAATGCCTCGGTTGCACTTCGCGCTCGATCGGAACTATCGGCATCGGAGGGCGGGATTACGACAGCATGGACAAATAGTCTCGCCAAAGGGGAATCTACGCCATCTCGCACCAAGCGGCGCACGCTGGCGGCATATTGGCTTTTCCAGTCGGGATCGACGGGGAGTGGCACATCTGCCGGCCAGCCCGGCACCGCGTTTCCTGGAAGCTGAATCGTATAGCCGATACCTTCGTAGTGGTGACAGCGGCGGTCGAACATTCGCGCCAACATCGGTACATTGAGATCCGCGTAGTCGTAGACGCGCACCTCCCGCTTGTTGTGAAAGACGCGATGCAACCGACCAACGTACTGCGTGATCGTCCCTTGCCACGAGACGGGCAGCGTCATGAATAAGGTGTCGAGTCGGGCGTCATCAAAGCCCTCCCCCACATACCGGCCGGTTGCCAAGAGCAGCCGAACCTCCCCACCAGGAATCGCAGCCAAGCGAGCTTGAATAGCGTCAAGCTCCTTTTTTGCGCATCCCTCCTCTGAGCACAATCAGGTGCCGCACCTCAGAGGTCAATTGCTTCGTCAGAGAGTCAAGATGCTCATTCCGTTCGGTCAACACCAGCGGCGACCGTCCCTCTCGAAGGGCATGGATGACGTCCTGACAGATGAGTCGATTGCGCTCCTTATCGGCAATTAGTTCTTCATAGAGTTTGTGGAATTGTACCCGCACATCAGGATCCGCTGGTCGTAGCGGACGAAAACCAGTCGGACGAACCACTACCTTATGCTCAAAGGGATGAGCTGCAACGCCCTGCCGGACACTGCCCCGGTAGCGTACGGGACCACACTCCATGAAGATGATCGGATGCTGGCCATCCTTCCTGGTGACGGTCGCAGATAGGCCCGTCACAAACTTCGCCTTAGCCTGGCGGGCAACCTGCTCAAAGCTTTGGGCAGAGAGATGGTGGCACTCATCCACAATCAGGTGGCCATAATTGCTCACGAGATCGTCGACGAGACCGCTTCGTACCATGCTTTGTATCACGGCTACATCAAGCAAGCCGGTTGCCTTTGTGCGGCCGCCACCGATCCGGCCAATAGTGCGCGCCGGCATTCCGAGGAAGGTGGAAAGGCGCTCGATCCATTGAAGTTGCAACTGCCGCCGATGTACCAATATGAGTGTATTCACTCCCCGTTGCGCAATCAGCCACGCGGCGACCACGGTCTTTCCGAACGCGGTGGTGGCTGCCAACACTCCCGTATCATGTGCGAGCATGGCATGCGCGGCAACGGTTTGCTCGGGGCGCAGCTCACCTTGGAATGTCGCTTTCAGTGGCAGGCCGGGGTTGCGTTCGTCCCGGACCATCGCGTTGAGTTCAGATCCGACAAAGTTTGACGGACTTCATCCAGGCAACCGCGCGGCAGTCCTACGTGCTTGGGGTGATGCTCGGCACAGGCAATAATCCGAGGCTTGTCGTAAGTCGGAAGCCGCAAGCCCTTTGTAAAACTCGGGATTCTGGAACGCCGCCAATCGGATCAGCCGGTTGCGAAGGGCAGGCGGCAACGCATCTTTAGGAATGTATATTTGATTGCCGAGGAGAGTTCCAAGCTCTCCGGTAATGGGCCAGCGATTGCAACTTTTGCCCGATCCGTGTGCACACAGGCCCTGCGCGAAGAAGCAGCAAAATCTGGTGCCGGGGGAGGGAAGTGGACCGAACGTCTGCCGGTTCGGTTTGAGTGGTTGGCTGCTGCGTGATGATGCTGGAATCTGGGCACCCCCGTCAGTTCAAATCGTGGAACTTTCGAGTTATGAAATTGACGTCAGTGGTGTGTTGAGCCCCTAAGGTGGTGAATCCGTCGCACATGGATTTGCTTCTCCCGCTTGCGCGTTTGGGCGATGTCGTAGGAAGCTTGCATCCGCATGAGCGTGTCCATCTTCACGCCAAAGGCTTTCTCAATGCGGAGGGCCATGTCCCCGGAAAGGTCAGCCTTGCCGTTAAGCAGGCTGGACAGCGCGGGCCGGGAAACCTGGAGCGCGGCAGCGGCCGCGGTTACCGAGAGGCCTGCAGGCTTGATAATTTCAGTCCGAACGAATTCTCCGGGATGCGGCGGGTTCTTCATAGGCATGGCGTTTACTCCTTTTGTCCTAGTGATAGTCTTCCAAGTTCACGTCGTAGATTTCTCGCTCTGTAACGTCGACACGGAACGTTAAACGGCGATTGCGGGTAACGCTAAGGCTCCATGTACCCTTGCGGTCCCCCGTCAGCGTGTGCGCCTTCCACGTAGCGAGCGCGCGCAATTCCTCTTGGTCATGCATGTCATCGAGAAACGCCAGCATCTTTCGGAGCTTGTCCACCGTGTCGGGTGGAACGCCTTTCACGCTGTCTTCCATGTAGAACCTCTTTAGGCCCTTATGGACGAAGTTCCGTATTCTCACTCCAAATAGTGTAGCCTGTAGCTTAACACTTATCAATCCAAGAATATAGTCTACGACGGAGTCCAGCTCTTTTGGGAGGGGGATGCGAGTCAACTTCTCGCGATTGGTCTGCCCAGAAACCCATGGACTACAGGGGGTTGTAACTCATTGATTCCAAAAGGTCGGAATTTTCTGGTTGAGACGGCCAAAAATCAGATGTTAGTGGACAATCGACGCCGCACATGTCCAGAATCCACATCTACGATTACGCATTTAATCGGGCTTAGAGTCGGTTGACTGATTTTCCGCTAGAATCGTTGGAACTCGGCGAGGCGTAGTCGGACGCGCGGAGCTAGTTCTGCGGACCGTAATAATGGTAGTGGCCCGTGACTTTCCAGCGCAATAGGACACCTTCCATCTGGGGACCGCGACCGACCGATGTTGTGGACGACGAGGTAGCGGCCGGTCTCGGGCGATTTCTGGTCAACGACGATTCCGATGTGCGGCACGTTGTTGCCGAGGTCTCAAGTAACCAGGTCGCCGGGACCGTAGTCCGCAGCAATGGCGGACACCGACAACGAGTCCCCTTTACGGCTAAAGAAAACCATCAAGTTGGGTACGCGGCGGTGGTCGATGTTGGGGTCCGTGCCAGATTGCGACCATTGCCACCTTCGCGGATACGCCGAAAGGTTGTGCTCCATGTTTTGGTGGACTTCTTTTTGCAAATCGACGCCGACGGCGCGACAGGCACGGATAACTTCATCGGTGCAGACCCGGTGCCGGCAGGAACGTCGCCATTGAGATACGGAATGCCCACATAGGCAGAATCATAGCGAACGACGTGATGCGTGCGCTCGATCGCGGCTGCAACCAGATTTTGCAGGAGTTGGGCGTCCGAAGGTACCTCGAAAGGTTCGTCTAAGGTTATAATCTCGGCCAATTATGCCCCTCGCACCAGGCACTTATCTAGGCCCGTATGAAATCGTCTCTCCCCTCGGCGCAGGTGGGATGGGGGAAGTGTATCGCGCTCGCGACAGCCGCCTGGGACGCATGGTGGCCATCAAAGTCTTGCCCGAAGGTCTTTCGCAGAATGTCGACCTTCGGCAGCGGCTGGAGCACGAAGCGCGCGCGGTGTCCAAACTGTCTCACCCCAACATCTGCACGCTGCACGATATCGGGCATCATGAAGGCATCGATTTTCTGGTGTTGGAATTTGTCGAAGGACAGACGCTGCGAAAGCTGCTTGCCGCCGGCGCGCCCTCAATGCCCAACGTCATTTCCATTGCGGTGCAGATCGCCGAAGGGCTGGCTAAAGCCCATGAAGTGGGCGTGATCCACAGGGATTTAAAACCAGAGAACATTATCGTTTCGCCGGAAGCGGTAAAGATTCTCGATTTTGGTTTGGCGAAACTTCGGCTGGAAGACGAAGAACTGCCGAGCACCTGCGTAACGGTCCACACGGAACCGGGTACATTCTCTGGCACACCCCGCTATATGTCTCCGGAGCAGGCCAGCGGGACACAACTCGACTTTCGTTCGGACCAGTTCTCGTTCGGACTTGTGCTGTACGAATTAGTTACCGGGAAGTACGCGTTTCGTAGATCGACGCAGGCACATACGCTGTTGGCAATCGTCCAGGAGGAACCCAAACCGATCGGTTCGCTGAATCCCCAGGTGCCTCCACCACTCTGCTGGATCATTGAACGATGCCTGGCGAAGGAGCCGGAGAAACGGTATTTCTCGACGCGTGATTTGCTGCGGGATCTGATCGCGATTCGCGACCGGCTGTCGGACCTGCACACTCGGCGGCAAGACGCACGTCCGAGTAATTTACCTGTAGCGACGACCGCGTTCGTGGGACGCGACAAAGAACTGGCCGCAGTGAAAGCGCTGCTGCTGCGTCCCGATGTACGCCTGGTTACGGTGACGGGCCCGGGGGGAATCGGCAAATCGCGTTTGGCTATCGAGGGCGCGCGTGATCTGGCTGACCACTTCGCTGCTGCCATGTATTTCGTGCCACTCGCTGCGATCAGCGATGCAAGCCAGATCATTCTAAGCATCGCGCAAACCGTGGGAGTCAGCGAGGCGAGTGGCCAAGCGCCGATGGACACGCTAAGGGAATATTTGAGCAATTCATCGGGGTCGCCGACCCTGCTGGTGATTGACAACTTCGAACACCTGGTTGAAGCGGCGCCGCTGCTTACGGAACTTCTGGGGCTGGCACGCAATCTCAAAATACTGGTGACCAGCCGCGCCGCACTCCACGTTTACAACGAACATGAGTTTCCGGTTCCACCGCTCGCGCTGCCAGAAGCGAAATCGGCGGCTTCCCTGAACGAGTACGCCAGGTTCTCGGCGATTTCGCTGTTCGTGCAACGGGCTCTAGCGGTGAAGCCCGATTTCGAGTTGACCGAGGAGAACGCTCCGATTGTGGCGGAGATTTGTACTCGGCTGGATGGCCTGCCGTTGGCGATTGAACTTGCCGCCGCTCGCATGAAGCTACTTTCGGTGTCAGCCTTGCGGGCGAGACTAGCGAGTTGCCTGCAGTTATTAACCGGCGGTGCGCGAGACTTGCCGGCGCGACAGCAAACCCTTCGCCAAGCGATCGACTGGAGTCACGACCTTCTCACCGAACCGGAGCAGAAACTATTCCGAAGACTTTCGGTTTTTCGGGGTGGATGTACGTTTGAGGCTGTGGAAGCGGTCTGCGACACAAAAAAAGATCTGGGGGTGGACGTTCTGGATGGCATGTCTTCCATGGTGGACAAAAGCCTGGTGAGGCAGACGGAGCAGGCCGACGGCGAGCCGCGGTTTGTGATGCTGGAAACCATTCGTGAGTATGCTTATTCGAAAGTGGGGACCTGCGGAGAAGAACCGCAGGTGCGGCGGGCGCATGCCGCTTACTGTCTGGTGTTGGCAGAGGAAGGTGCCGCCGAAGATGTAAGCGCGAACCAGGTCGAATGGCTCGATCGATTTGAACGAGAACACGACAATTTTCGGGCGGCTCTTGATTGGCTTACCGAAACCGGCAACGCTGAATGGGGGCTGCGTTTAGGCATCGCTCTTTTTCGTTTCTGGGAGATGCACGAACACCTGAGCGAAGGGCGCGATCGCCTTGGAAGGCTGCTGAAACTCGAAGGAGAGTTGGCACCGAGCAACGCGCGGGTGAGAGCGCTGTTCGCCGCGGGAGTTCTTGCCGGGGTGCAGGGAGACTTCGTTTCCTCCGACTCTCTTATTCAGGAAAGTTTAGGAGTGGCGCGGCAATTGGAAGACGCGCAGAGTATCGCCATCGCTTTGAACGCGCTGGCTGTGAATGCTCGCGACCGCGGGGATTTGCCGGCGTCACGCGCGCTTTTCGAAGAGAGTCTGGCGCTCTGGAGAGATCTGCAAAATTCGATCGCAGTGGCGCGAGGGTTGAGCAATCTTGCGAGCGTGGCGAAGCTACAGGGAGACTTTTCTTACGCTGGAGTGCTTTACCAGGAATGCCTGGCAATTTTTCGGAAACTTGGCGACAGAGCGGGATATGCCCGGGCGCTAAATCACCAGGGAGATGTGGCGCGCGAGCAAGGGGATTCGGGTACCGCCCGGGCTCTTTATGAACAGAGTTTGTCCACGTTTCACCAACTCGACGATCTCTGGGGAGTGGGAGGAGCACTGGCCGACCTGGGAAACCTTGCCCGGGAGCAGCAGGATTATCGTGAAGCGGATTCGCTGTACCGGGAAAGTCTGGGGATTTTCCGGAAGCTGGAATATAAGAGGGGGATTGCGCGACTGTTGGAATCATTTGCGGTTTCCGCGGCAGCGCAGTCGGAATCGGAGCGCTCCTTGCGGTTGGCAGGTGCGGCGGCGGCGCTTCGCCAAAGCATCGGCGTGCCTCTTGCGTCTGCGGAACAAGCTAAGTTAGAGCAAAATCTCGAAGCGGCTCGGCGAGCGTTGCCGACGGCAACGAGCAGAACCGCGTGGCTCGAGGGCTGGGTCATGCCGATCGAGAAATCCATTGAGGACTTGCTACGGCCTACGTAAGGTTCTCGCCAGACAGCAGATTGATTTGGGTTGCAGCGATTGTGAGCTAGTCCCCTGAACGTTTGCGGAGGAGACTCTCGACACACGATTACTCGGCTGTGCTGGGATCAATGAGCCGCCGCACAGCGGAGATGCGGTTGACCGGGAAGCCTCCACGTTTTGCGTGTTCCCGAATGGTGGCTTCGTCAGGAGCAAGATACACGCAATATAGTTTGTCGCCCGTGACATAGCTTTGCAGCCATTGAATCTCAGGGCCCATTCCCCTGAGAACGGCCACGGACTTTCGAGAGACTTCTTGTAGCTCTGCATCGGTCAGATTTCCCAATCCCGGTATTTCTCTCTCGATCACGAACTTCGGCATGTGGTAACCTCCAGCACGAAAATGCTAGCTAGCCCGCGGACTTGCTACAATACCGCATTGCCCGGTTGCGCCGGAGGCCATTGTGGATCTTAGGTCTGTTCAGAAACCGTTGAAGGAACAATACCGGAATGATCCCTCCGCGTCACGAATCACGCTGAAGGCGAAAGGCGGACAGACCGAGACGCCGATAGCCTGCTCGGTGGCGATCGGGCGTGCCATTTATAACGCCGAAGCGCACAGCGGGGTAGGAGGCGCGGGTTCCGCGGCCTGTTCCGGCGATATGCTGCTCGGCGCTTTGTCGGCGTGCGCACAACTTACCTGCCAGATGGTGGCTGCAGCGATGGGAATACCGACGGAGCAAATTGAAGTGACGGTCGAAGGGGATTTGGATCTTCGAGGAACACTTGGGATCGCGAAGGATGTGCCGGTAGGGTTCGAGAGCATCCGACTCCACTTCGACATTACTGCGCCGCAGGCGACAGCGGAGCAGTTGCGCAGTTTGCAGGACAAGACGGAACAGTATTGCGTCGTTATGCAGACCTTGCTACAACCACCACGACTGCAAACCGATTGGGTCAATTCTCGATGACCTCAGCCGGTGGTCCGCACGCTGCGTATCAGAATTGAGTGTCAAGTCCCGGTAAGCTCGGTACTCGGAAAAGTCCGGATCACGGGCCAAACGGGGTTGTAGGAAGTCTGGCAGCAGTGCATCACTGGTGAAACACATTTGCGGTTATCGCCCAGAAACATGTGATTCTGGGCATCGAAATTCACGAAAATTGAATGTGTGGAATCAACTACTTGCGGAGTGAGGCAAAGTGGGGTTTTTGGGCCGCTCGAGAAGAAGTATCTGGTGACCAACTTCAAGGGCAGCGTCCGGATGGTATTGGCGGCAGTATTGGTGACGAGTTGATACGGGTAAACCATTTGAGGGGTATGCAGATACGGACAGAAAAAATGGACCACCCCGTTCTTCGTATCGGGTTCCCTGATGAAGGATCAACCACATCAGACGACACTTGTCGATGCACAATGACTCCGATGGCTGGATTATCTCCGAGGCGCGAGACGCAACGGCGATAGATAATCTCGAAGATACTTCCTTTGACTTTTACGGCGACGTTAGCAGTCTGACTGAGTAAGCGCCGCATGTGACGGTTGCCCTTCGGGGGCTCCCGCAATTTCCTAACGCATTCGCATTGGGGCTATTGAACCGATTCCAAATAAGATCGGCGAGGTATCGTTTCAGTGAAGTCTTTGAAACTGTTCTTACTGATCTTCAGTGATCGAATCTTGGACTCGAGGGTAGATCGGGCTATGCCCAGTTTGGTGGCCGCGCCGGAAGGTCCGAAGACCCGCCCTGCGCTTTCTCGCAAGGCAGCCTCAATCATCTCTTTTTCCTGAGCCGCGAGCTTTTCGGAGAGGTCCTGCGGGATTTTCGGTTCGGTCGCAAGCGGTTGCTCAGCAAGCCAGGTCTTGTCGACCGAGAAATTCTCTGTTTCGCACATGATGACAGATCGCTCAATCACGTTCTGCAATTCGCGGATGTTCCCTGGCGTTTCGCGGGCTTGGAGACTTTTACGCTTCTGAATATCGATCTCAACGGCAGGGTGACAGCGACGCTGTCAAATGGCAACGTGTCCTTCTACTGGGCCATATCGTCTCCGGACGGGCACCGTTTTGCCCTTGCTACAGCGACGGACAGTTCCAACGTGTGGCTGCTGCAGAATTTCTAATCACTCGCGAGCGGTGGACCCGACTCTTTCCGGTTACAGCCGGGCCCCGGCTGCCGGGCTCTCGCCGATACGGCAGATAACCTTTCTCGGGAAAAGTAGTGTGTGGGATACCAGGGTAGGGCACATAAGAGACGAGCTCGCCGACTTCGCGCTTCAAGGTGTCGGTGGATCGAATTCAGCTGACTTAGCCGTGCAAGGTCAACTGAGCATCAGGATTCTATCGTCAGCAAGGTCGTGTGGTCGCCGCAGGTAGAAACGCCCCTCAACCGTCAGACTCCCCAGAAACGCTCGGGATCTATCGGAGGCGCGTTTTCACGAATGTTACTTGGCATCTGGTGGGCCGTGGCAGTATCGATGGTGCCGGGGGCCAGAATCGAACTGGCTACGCCCGCCTTTTCAGGGCGGCGCTCTACCAATGAGCTACCCCGGCTTTTCAACCACTTACAAAGTGCAAATGTTGGCTAGTGTTACTGTGGTGTTAATCGCAGCCCGGCCAGTGAGTTGTCCCGCGAGTTCTTTTGTTGAACTCTCGGTGCTCATGGCCTCTCCCAACAATTTGCGACTCAAAAATTATAACGGTTCAATCGCTCCATCGCAACTTGTTGATGCTCGCGCTGTCAAAGCTCCCGCGAGCGAGATGGCTATAGCGCGTGGTCATGGTAAGAGACCGGTGGGCCCATGAGCTTGGAAGCGGTGAGAATGTCAAATCCCCTATGACCAAACGCGATGCGAGGTGTGCCGAAGGTCCTGCCAAGTGAAACGTGTCAGGCCAGCCTTTTTGACCGCACGCGGAACCTAATGGATAGCGGTCAGTAGACACTTGCTCACCTCCTGGGCTAGATCTTTGTCTGGTGAACATCCAGGCCAATATACCGCGCGTCATTCATGACCGTGCATTTCACAACCAGTGGGGGCACGGGTAATCGAGTCGGGGACATATTCTTAGGTGTTCAGGGTATCCCCTACCACGGTGTGGGCGTCGAACCGACTCTAGCAGTGAGTTATTCCCATAAACTTTATGACGGGGGTGCTCCTGAATTTGACTGCGGAAGCCCCATCAACTCAGTCTACAGCACGCCGGGTTCTCCCCTACTCGGAGAGACACGCGCCGACATGAACGATTAGCGCGTTAGGATTTGAAGTCAATCGTTTACAAGTTGGCTGTTACTTTTGACAATACCCATCGGCCAGTATCCGAATAGTGTGTACGGGGCAATCCGAGGCTGCCGGTGCTTGCTGTTTCAAAGTCCTGAGGATTACAACGATGAAGCAAATCTTCGATGTTTCCACAAGCGTGTTGCTGATCATTCTTGCTGTAGCATGGGCGATAACGTGTGAGGCAAAAGAGCCGGCGCATTTCATTGCGGCGAACGTGAGCAAAGCAGGAAACATTCCCTATCCCGCGAGTAGCCTGGACGCGGGAGTGGTTACGCTTTCGGTAGACCTGGACAATACAGGTCAGGTAACGGGAGTGGAAATTCTGAGGGATATCTCCTCGGTGTCCGGGCCGGCCGCAGCGGCGGTGCGCTCTTGGACGTACGCGCCGGCGACGCTGGAAGGAAAGCCCGTGGCATCGACGCTGACGATCAACATCGTGTACGATCCCGGCTTTCTTGGAGCGGACAACATTCCGCTGGCGCCGCCATCGCAAGTTCAGCCTATCTCTACGAAGGATCCGGCATTTTTTCCGGCGCAACTGAACACCGCGACCTTTGCGCCGTATCCTGCCAAGGCGAAAGCCCAAGGGGCGGTGGTCTTGAACGTCACGCTGGACACGAAGGGCAACGCCGCCAAGGTCGCGCCTCTGCGGGACATTCCGCCGCTGACGACGTCGGCAACCGGCGCTTTGAAAAATTGGAATTTCAGCGCAGCAACATACGAGGGAAAACCGATCCAATGCCATATGGTTGTGGCGTTCGTGTTTCGCTCTCCATCGGCGCAGCTTCCCTGAGATAAATTCGATCTCCGTGAGTTGGCCGAAGCAACCGCGGCTCGGTCCTGAGAAGCCGCATTGCCGGTAAGTTGGCTCCCAGTACTTGACTTTCCGATTCGGAAGGCCGTCTTTTTCTGAGGCGCTGCTGACACAAGCAAACAAGAGCGGCTGCCCCTTCCAGGGCACCATGACGCCGGACACCGCATCCCACTCAATCAGGGCATCTGCGGGGCGGCTGCGTCTGCAGGTAAAACCATTGTCGTTGACGACGTTGCTGCCGACGCGCCCTGCCTGTTCCCTCGAGACCAAATCGGAAATCGTCGTACCTGTTTCGTCCACGGTAAAGTTGCCGGCGAACTCGACATCGACTCCCATTTTTCTCGCCGCCTTTGGTCCCGACGACCGCAAGCTCTGCGAGCATGCCGCCGCTCTGCTCGGAAAAATTCAGCGAGAGATCCAATCATAAACAGGTTGTCGATGATTTGCTTGGCGCGTGGGCTAGGGCACCGTCGCCGATATCGGCAGCGAAAATGCGCTCTCCATGCCCAGCGAATCTACCGCCGTCACCACATATTTGTAGGTTGTTCCGGCCGTGACCGTCACATCGGTGTACTTCAGCCCAGTCACTATTGAGCTGTCTAGTTTGCTATATCCACCGGTCGAGATCGCGCGGTACACGTTATATCCGACGACGCCCGCCGAGGTGCTCGCGGCCCAGCTTAGTTCCACCGAATGTGTCGTTGCCGCAATGCCGTCCCCGCTCACCGCGATGGTCGCGGGGGAATTTGTGGCGTTGCTCGCCACTTTTACGCTACCGCCAACAATTCCCGCGGTCTTTGGTGCAAACGTGACATTCAATGTCGTGGTCTGACCTGCGGCGATCGTCGTTCCGGTTACTGCGCTCGTTGCGATGCCCGTTCCGCTGATGGTTACTCCCGAGAGCGTTACGCCGGAATTTCCTGTATTCTTCAACGTGACCGGCAATGTGTTGGAGCGTCCCAGATTCTCGTTGCCAAACCTCAAGCTTGTTGGTGTCGCCGCGATGGTCCTTGTATCCGCGACTCCCGTTCCGCTCATGGTCATGGTCAGCGTTTTGTTGGTCGCATTGCTGGCAATGGATATGCTGCCTGCGACAAATCCCGTCACCGTCGGTGCAAAGGTCAGCGTTGCGTTCACCGTCTTGCCCCCGGTCAGCACCAGCGGTGTAGTGATCCCGTGTAGGGCAAAGCCTTTCCCGCCCACGGTAACCGACGAAATCGTTACCAGGAGCGCGCCCGTATTCGTTAATTGCACCATCTGCGAGTTGGTTATCCCCAGCGGCACGCTGCCAAAGCTGGCGCTCGACGGCGTCGCCCGCAGTGCCGGCGCTACCCCGGTGCCCGTCATCGCTAAACTCACCGAACTATTTGAGGCATTGCTCGTAAGTGCCAGGTATCCCGCGAACGACCCGGACGACGCCGGGGCAAACTTCAGTGTGACGGCCACAGACGCTGCGGGCTGAATCGTCGTCGGCACGCTAAGCCCACTAACACTGAACGCGCTCCCTGAAACGGTCTCTTTTGTAATGGTGAGCGCTGCCCGGCCGTCGTTCCAGATGGTCATGGAAAGCGTCTTGCTGCCGCCCTCATTGACGTTCCCGAAGCTCGCCGAAGTCGGGCTAAACACCACTAACCCTTGAGCCGTTACCTGGTTGGCGGCCATCCCGCCTGCCAGTAGCGTTGCGAACAGCATCAACAATCGGACAAAGCGCTCGCTCACATCACTTGGTTTTTCGTGGAAATTGGTATTCGGCCCGTGGTTCCTCATCACGCGGACAGGCTACGGGGACTGGGGTGTGGCCATCTACTGCTCCGAAGAGAAAATGCCGTACAGGCAAATTCTTACGACTTAGGCCAGGACAGGTCCAAGTCTTTCACCTGTCCTTTAGGACAGGTGAACTGTATTAATAGATACTGTATGAGTAAATTATCGGCGGCGTCATTGGCAGCTCGCGCCAGCGCTTTGGGACGCGGCTCTGGCGCCTCACCAGCCCGAAGTGAACAGTTTCTGAGCCGCCGTCATGCTACATTTCTGGTATTTCGCATACGCTGCTGCCGCGCGTTCTCGCGTGCCCACAGCCGATTCACCGGCAATCCACCCATCCAGTGCCGCCTTCAGCGTGTAAGCCTCTGGGGCCATCAATCCGGTTGTCCACAGCAGCGGCTGCGCACCAGTGGTTTTCAGCCCGCTGGCAAAAAACATTTTGCTCGCGCATGCCAATATAATCGCCTCGCGATGCGCCTTCGCATCACCCTGAAACCTGTTCTCGATTGCGAAGTCCATCAACCCATCGTGCCCCACGTACACGCTGAGCGCCGCCGTGGCAGGGAAGTCCTTTTTCGCACTAGCCGATCGCGCTCCAGGCGGCATTTCCTCTGTGGGGAGCCCGGCAGCGGAACGGTAGAAATCCGTAATTGCCTGTTTGATTTCGCGGCCGCGATAGGCACGTGAACCAGCCGAGGAGGCGGTTGGGCAGCTGCACTCCGTGCGTCGAAGAACATCAATCCGTAGAGAATAATAATGATGTACCGCAAACGTTTCACCGACGGGTGTCCGTTGGCTCCAGGCACTGGTCGATTCACTCACTCCTGTGAATTATCAAATTCCTTCATCCAATTACGTCCCTTCAGGACTTCGCGCGGACGCGTGCCGTCTGGAGGGCCCACAATCCCGTCTTTTTCCATCAAGTCGATCAGATGTGCCGCACGACCATAGCCGATGCGCAAACGCCGTTGCAGGGTGGATGTCGATGCGCGCCCCATCTCGCAGCACACGCGCACGGCATCCTGGTACAGATCGTCGTCCGCACCCTCGCCGCTTCCTTCGCCGTCGCCGCCAGCCCCACCGCCCTCCTCGCCGTCCTCATCCTTGGGAGGTTCCAGCAGTTGCTCATTATACTTTGCCTGGGCCTGCGCTCTCCAGAAGTCGCACACCGCGCTGATCTCATCCTCCAGCACCAGTGGCCCGTGAATCCGGTGGAGGCGCGCCGAACCTGCCGGCAGATACAACATATCGCCTTTACCGAGGAGCGATTCCGAGCCGTTCGCGTCCAGAATCGTTCGCGAGTCTACTTTGCTGGCCACGCGGAACGAAATGCGAGCAGGGAAGTTCGCTTTGATCAAGCCGGTAATCACGTCCACCGACGGCCTCTGCGTCGCCAGGATCAGGTGAATTCCCACTGCGCGCGCCATTTGCGCCAGTCGGGTGATGGACTCTTCCACGTTGTTTGTGTCCACCATCATCAAGTCGGCCAGCTCGTCGATGACGATAATGAGGTAAGGCAGAGGCTTGTGTTCGGTTTCCTCCACATTGTCGAATAGAGACAGCGACTGCTGCTTCTGGAACGTGCGATTGTACTGGTCAATGTTGCGCACGCCGCGTTGCGCCAGCAATTTCAGGCGGTTTTCCATTTCCCGCGTGGCATTTCGGAGCACGTTCGACGCCACCTTCGGATCCGTGACCACCGGCGCCAGCAAGTGCGGGATTCCGCCATACAAACTCAGCTCCAGGCGCTTCGGATCCACCAGGACCATCTTCACTTCGTCCGGCGTTGCCTTGTACAGGATCGACATCATCAAGGAATTGATGAATACGCTCTTGCCGGTGCCTGTGGAGCCCGCAATCAGCAAGTGCGGCATCGACGACAGATCCGTCACGCGGATTCGCCCGTGCAAATCTCGCCCCATCGCCAGCGTTAGCTTGCTTGGCGAATTGGCAAACTCCGTCGCTTCGATAATCTCTCGCAGCGAGATTGTCTGGCGGCGGTCATTCGGCACCTCAATGCCAATAGTCGACTTGCCTGGGATTCGTTCAATCAGGATGGATTCCGCCTGCAGTGCCAGGCACAAATCCTCCGTCAGTCCAATAATGCGGCTGTATTTGATGCCGGCTTCGGGCTTGAACTCAAACGTCGTCACCACCGGGCCCGGATTGATTTGCGTTACTCGTCCTTCCACTTCGAATTCGTGGCACTTGGCTTCGATTGCCCGCGCGCGCAGCTTCAGTTCATCCTCGTCTAACTTTTGCGTGCCTTCACCGGAGCGGAGCAACTGCACGCCTGGTAAGCGGTAATTCGTATTCGTTTTGGCGATCTTCGGATCCGCCTTCTTCACCTTCTCTGGCTTTTCCCCATTGAGCAGCAGGATAGGCGCCTTGTGACCCGTTTCTTCTTCTTCCTTGTCCTCCGCCCCCTTCTTGTTCTTGAACACGTCGCTGGAATCGTGCAGCTGAATCGTCTTTGGCTCTTCCGCACTTTCCGGTCTGCCTACAATTTGCGGCGCCACCGGTTTCCTGCCGGCCATCCGGCGTTCTTCGACCTCCCGCCGCATCCTGTCCTGCTCGCGTTGCTCCCGCCAGTCGTGCCAACGCGCCTGTACCCGCCGCAGGATTCCGAGCTTTTCCATTTTTCCCAGCGGGCCGTTGTGGCTGCTGGCCCACGCATGCGCACCGCTGAAGGAAAAGCTTGTGGTGAGGAACAGCGCCACGATCAGGATGGCTACCGCCACCAACACCGCTCCCCAAAAGTTGAATCCGGACTGCAGACCGTGGGACACCACGGTTCCGAGCAGCCCGCCCGCCGGCACCGCTCCTCGCACCTCTGGAAAATGGCTTAGCGACAGGAGGGAAGGGAGCGACATCAGCAGCAACACGTAGCCCGTGATCGTGGCCCATTGGGAATCGATGGCCCGGCTGCGGATCCATTTCCATCCCAGCATGCCGAGCGCGACCGGCAGCAGGAACGCCGCGAATCCGAACACCTGGAACAGCAAGTCGGACGTGTAGGCGCCAACCGGCCCGATCCAGTTGCGCGCCGGATGATCGTCGGCCGCGGGTCCGCTGACGTTAAAGGCGGCGTCCCTCGGCGAATAGGAAATCAAGGCCAGTCCCATCAGGACCGCCAATGTGATGCACAGAAAGCCAATCAGCTCATTGAGCCGCTTATTCTGGGTAGGCGTAAGAACGCGCACGGAAATCTCCTCAGCTTTTTGGGGGAAGGCCGAGTGCCGCAGGGGCGCGGCGCCGTTGCGCCCCTATTGGAGGAACGTCAGAATGATACCATCCGCGCTGGCTGGCACAAGCCCCTCTTCGGCTTTGTTTCCTACTTCGTAGCCTGCGGCGTCGCGTGGGGTGGGATTCACCACAGAGGACACAGCGAGCATAGAGGAACTGTGAACTTTGCTAGCCGATTCTTCCTGCGAAATAGAGCACCAGTATCCCTAGCACGATTCGATAGACGGCAAACGGGCCGAAGCCGCGTTTTCTGACATAGGCCATGAACCATGCGACCGTGCCATATGCCACGATAAACGAAACCACAAATCCGACCGCCAGCACCGCCCAACCATGCGCATCAATGCTTGCCACCCCGATCGGATTCGCATTCTTTCCCATCAACGACTTCAGCAAGTCGTACGCCGTTGCCACCACCATCGTTGGGATCGAGAGGAAAAACGAAAACTCCAATGCCGACGCGCGTGACATCCCTGCCAATTGTCCTGCTGCGATCGTCGACATGGACCGCGAGGTCCCCGGAAACACCGCCGACAGGATCTGGCACGCTCCGATCCATACTGCCTGTCCCAGGCTCATATCTTCCATGTGCCACGTCCGGATCAGTCCGGTCCTGCACCCTTCTCCGGCCGCCTCGGCTTTGCTGTTGCGCGCATCGATAAACCACATCACGATTCCGCCAATCAACAGCGCGCAGCCCATGATGTACAGGCTCTCCAGATGTTTGCCGATAATCTTGGTCATTAGAAACGCGGGAATCGCTGTCACCACAAACGCAATCGTCACCAGGCTCAGTGGATGTGTCAGCACAGTGCGGTCGCCGCGCTCTCCTTTTGGAAATGTCGACAGAAACTTGGCAATGCGGTGGCGAAAATAAATCGGCAGCGTCAAAATCGCACCCAACTGAATCACGATGGTGTACATCTTCCAGTAGCCGCTCGCCAGGTCGATGTGCAGCAACGCTTCCGCGATCCGCAAATGGGCCGTCGAACTGACCGGCAAAAATTCCGTCAGCCCTTCGACGATCCCCAAAATCACAGACAGCACGTAGTCATTCACTCTTCCGCTCCTGATGGCTGCCACCAACTTGCTGGGCCGCGCTTGGTTTTTCTTCTGGGTGCCGCAACCCCGTGCCCTGAGATTCGAAGGGGCGTCGTTGCGGTTCTGGATTCAACTGCAACTAGCTGCAATCATTGGCCTACAAACTGTTATGTCGTAAGAGCCCATCCTTCGCAAAAGACGCGAAGGATGGGGCACCCTGGCACCCGATCGCCGGTATGTGAAGCACTTCAGGTCGCCAGTTTCTTCCTCATCTCGTAGGCATCAATCTTGCCAAGGTAATACCGTCTGACGACTGCTTCGCTACGATATCCATGATGTGTCCAGAACGCAATCCCGGTTTCATTGTTCACTGCTGTTTCCAGCAGTACCGATTGGATCCCATGGAACGCGAAATGCTCCTCGATTTCCCGCAGGAGGGCGCTTCCTACCCCCCGCTTGCGGTGCGACTCCGCCACATCCAGCGTGATGATGTGCGCCAGCGGCGGATTGGTTTCGGCCAGCAGGAACCCGACGATCTTCTTCTCGTCTTCCGCTACGAGGCAATCCGCGGTTGCCAGATTCACAAAATACTGCATCGACCATTTGCTATAGGAAATCCCTGGCGGAAAACACGCCTGATCCAACCTATGAATCGCCTGGAAATCGCGCGCCTCGTACGGCCGTATCTTGAACGCCATAGCTGTCGAATTCCGCCAAAACGATCCTGATGGAGGGTCAGACCCTTCGGGTCTGCGTGACAACTCGAAAAAGAAGCCCTCAGAGGGCTGAACGGAGTGAGCAATCTGCTTTTCTTGGCACTTGCGAAAAACACATCCCTCGCTTCGCTCGGGATGACAACGTATCTATGGTTTGTCGCACATGCTGTGAGCAGCGAATCGCGAAGCAGCGAGTTGCGACGGTCGACTGAGCAGTCTCAGCATGTATACTTCGCTAAAAACTTAGAACTCGCAAGTCCTACAGCTTCACCGTAACCGTTTTCACCTCGGTATAGTTCGCGAGGCCATACTCGCCGAGTTCGCGTCCAATGCCGGACTGCTTGAAGCCGCCGAAGGGCGCGGCCGCGTCGAACACGTCATAGCAATTCACCCAGACTGTTCCGGCTCTTACGCCGTCCGCGATCGCGTGCGCTTTGGTGATGTCCGTCGTCCAAACCGCCGCCGCCAATCCGTACAGCGACTTGTTGGCCCGCTCCACCACTTCGTTGATGTCCTTGAACTTCAAGATCGACATCACCGGCCCAAAGATTTCTTCCTGCGCGATCTTCATGTCGTCGTGCACGTCGGCAAACACCGTGGGTTCGATGAAATAGCCTTTGTCGCCCACGCGACCACCGCCGGCCATCAGCTTGGCCTTTTCCTTTTTGCCGATGTCGATGTAGTTCATGACCTTGTTGAATTGATCCTGATCTACTTGCGGACCCTGTTCTGTATTTTTGTCGAAGGGATTGCCCACGGTGCGCTTCTTCGCCCGCTCCACGCTTTTTTCGACGAACTCGTCGTAGGCCTTCTCCTCTACAAACAGCCGCGATCCCGCGCAGCAGCATTGCCCCTGATTGAAGAACAGCGCGAAGTGCGCCCCTTCAATGGCCTTGTCCATGTCCGCATCGGCAAACACGATGTTGGGACTCTTGCCGCCCAACTCTAGCGTTACGCGCTTCAAGTTTGATTCCGCCGAATCCTTCATGATTAGGTGGCCTACTTCCGTCGATCCGGTAAACGCCACCTTGTCCACATCCATGTGCCGTGCAAGTGCCGCACCCGCCGTCGGCCCGTACCCCGGCAAAATATTCACCACACCTTCCGGGAATCCCGCCTCCAGAATCAGTTCGCCCACGCGTAGCGCCGACAAAGGCGTCTGTTCGGCTGGCTTCAACACCACGGTGCAACCTGACGCCAGCGCCGGTCCCAGTTTCCATGCCTGCATTAGCAGCGGAAAATTCCACGGAATGATCTGTCCCACCACGCCCACGGGCTCGTGTTTTGTATAGGTGAAATATCGCCCCTGTACTGGTATGGTCTTGCCCTGAATCTTATCGGCCCAGCCTGCGTAGTAACGGTAGCATGCGATCGTCAGCGGCAAATCCGCACCCAGCGCCACGTGATACGGCTTCCCGTTATCCAACGCTTCGAGTTGCGCCAGTTCTTCCGCGTGCTTCTCGATTAAATCCGCCAGCTTGTTCATCAGCAGCCCACGCTGCGATGCCGTCATCTTCTTGCGCCACGGCCCTTTCTCGAACGCCGCGCGCGCTGCCGCCACCGCCTTGTCCACATCTGCGGCATCCGCCTCCGCCACTTGTGTAATCACATCGCCGGTGGATGGATTAATCGTCGGGAAAGTTTTCCCCGAAGCCGCATCCACCCATTTGCCATTAATGAGCAGCTTGTTTGCGCCAATCTTCACGGTAGGTTCAATCGCGCTCGTCGCTGTAGCCATGATTTCCTCCTCAGTCGATTCGGCAAGGCTATACCTTTGCGCTGCCGGAATCAAGAAAGCGATTCCACGCATCACTTTTTCGAAACTGATTCCGGGGACGGGCGTGGTCCGGGCGAGGAGATGTACCCTGGTTTTTGGATTCTTTTGACGGCTGCCGCTTGCTCGTCATTTCAAGCGAGGCGAGGAACCTCTCTTTGGCGAAAATTCAAGAAAAGACAGATTCCTCACTCCGCAGGCTCCGTTCGGAATGACAGAATGAGTTTTTCCGCACCCTGTTAAGCCGTGCCTCCGTAGGAGATACGCTTACGCGGCAAGAGATGCAACGACTCTAGAAGGATACAAAAACATACTTCTCATCCAGGCGTTTGTACGGTCACGGGAAATCTAAGAAACAGGTTCTCATGAACGCAACCCACCCTGACCACACCCGGGTGGTTTCGTTTGCGCTACAATGCCTCGCATAATGAAAACCTGTTTGGAGATCGTTTTTGCATCCCTCTTCGTGTGCGCACCGATCGCTTTTGCACAAACCGCCGATCCCCTCGCTCCCACCGCCACCACAAAATCCGCGGCCGAGATAGATCGCGAGTGGCAACGTTCGGTGTCCAAATACGACGCCCCTCGCGCGGCCATCTTGCACGAGGTGGACCAGCAAATCTCCTCTGGCCCCTACGCTGCCGACTGGGAAACTCTTCGCCGTTGGGAAATGCCTCAATGGTACAAAGACGCCAAATTCGGCATCTTTATTCATTGGGGGGTCTACTCTGTCCCCGGTGCCGAAAACGAGTGGTATCCCCGCAACATGTACCAGCAGAAAGATCCCGCCTTCCAATACCATCTGAAGCACTACGGTCCGCAAGATAAATTCGGCTACAAGGAACTTATCCCTCTATTCAACGCTTCCAAGTGGGATCCGAATGATTGGGCTAAGCTCTTCAAAGACGCCGGCGCTCGCTACGTCATCCCCGTTGCCGAGCATCACGACGGTTTCGCCATGTACAATTCCGGCCTTTCTGATTGGACGGCCGCGAAAATGGGTCCCAAGCGCGATACCACAGGGGAACTAGCCGCCGCCGTTCGCGCGCAAGGCTTGCACTTGGGCACCTCGCTTCATCGCGCCGAACACAATTTTTTCTTCGATGGCGGCCGGACCTTCCGTTCCGACGTGAATGATCCGCAATTCGCTTCTCTCTACGGTCCTGCGCACGCCTGGCTGCAAGACAAGCCCGAAGTCATGATGAACGATTGGACCTACGTCAGCCCCGAATTCGCCAACGACTGGCTCGCACGTGCCGCGGAAATCGTTCAGAAATACAAACCCGAGGTGATGTACTTCGACTGGTGGGTTGGCCAGCCCAATTACCGTCCGAATGTCACGAAATTCGCCGCCTTCTATTACAATTTTGACGCGCAAAATAAAATCCCCGGCGTCATCGACATCAAGGACTACACGATCGACTGGCACGCTGGCGCCCGCGACTTCGAACGCGGGCTGCGCGAGGGAATCGAACCGGACCACTGGCAGACCGACACTTCGATCAGCAACCTTTCCTGGGGCTACATCGAACACGACGAACTCAAAACTCCCGACTTCCTTATCCACCAACTCATCGACATCGTCAGCAAAAACGGCAACCTCCTGCTCAATATTGGTCCACGCCCCGACGGCACAATTCCCGACGAAGTTCGCTCCACGCTTCTCCAGATTGGCGCATGGCTGAAACAAAATGGCGGCGCCATCTACGACACCACACCCTGGAAGGTTTACGGCGAGGGGCCCACAAAAGTGAAGGCCGGCTTCGGCAACGACAAAGAAACCAAGCCCTACACGTCAGAAGATTTTCGGTTCACTCAGAAGGGAACTACGGTCTATGCCATTGCTATGGGCTGGCCCGCCGACGGCCACTTCGTTATCCGCGCCCTCGGGTCCGCTCAACAAGCCAAAGGTCTTTCGATCTCCGCCATCGAGCTGCTGGGTTCCTCCGCGAAACTCGACTTCCACCAGTCTCCCGACGCACTGGACATCCGCGTCCCAGATTCCGTGACGCCACCCGGAAAATTCGCGTTCGCTTTCCGGCTCTCCACAGCTATCACGCCGCCCCTTGATGCTGCTCCTCATTGACAGTATGCCAGCGCGCGGCGACACTCAGACCGCGACTAAGAGTCCGATCAATCGCGAGGCTCATCATGCTGAAACGCATGCTCAACAAGGCCAGAGGGTTACTGGACAAGATCAGAAAATGGAACGCCTCGGAGGACAACCGGTTCGGCAGTGTCGGTTACACCAGCGTTCCATCGTGGAGACCGTGGCGGAACTTCTGACGTTTTGCGAGTGCAGTGAGTGCGGACAACGTGGCAAACGGTAGCGATTAATAGTCGGCAGACAAGCCTCCCTTCGTAAACCCTCCAAAGATTGCTAGAATCACGGGTATGGTTGCCACACCAGTCACGGTGGAAACAATTCCTTCCATTGACCCTGCCACAGGGCAGGTAGCGGCGAACTTCGAGCGCACGCCGCCGTTGGCTGTGCCGCAGTTGATGAGCAGGGCGCGCGCGGCTCAGGCGAGCTGGGGGCGACGCTCGATTGAAAAACGTTGTGCGCTGATCGGCGTGCTGCAGGAAAAGATTCTCGAGGCACGCGACACGTTGGCGGATGTGGTGGTGCGGGAATCAGGCAAGCCGCGCGTCGAAGCTTTGTTCGCGGACGTATTTGTCTCGCTGGACACCGCGGAGCATTTCTCCAAGCGCGGGACCGACGAACTGCGGCCGGAAACGGTGCGGCACCACAGCACGGCGGCCAAGGCAAAAGCCGGAAAAGTGTATTACGAGCCGCTGGGCGTGCTGGGCATCATCAGTTCTTGGAATTATCCGCTGGCCATTCCATTCAGCCAGATCATCGCGGCCGTTGCGGCGGGGAACGCGGTGTTGTGCAAGACCAGCGACTTCACGCCAGAATGTGGTGCGCAGATCGAAAAACTGTTCCGCGACGCAGGCTTTCCGACCGACCTGGTCACTATGCTGCAAGGCGGGGGAGAGGTGGGTCAAGCGCTGATTGAAGCGCGCCCGGACAAGGTGTTCTTCACGGGGAGTGTGTACACCGGCAAACACGTCGCTGAAGCGTGCGCGCGCTACCTGATTCCCACAGTGCTGGAGTTGGGCGGCAAAGATGCCATGCTGGTTCTGCGCGACGCAGATTTGAATGTGGCCTCGAGCGCCGCGGTGTGGGGGAGCTACACGAATTGCGGGCAAGTGTGTCTTTCGGTGGAAAGACTTTTCGTGGAGGAGCCAGTCGCCGAGGAATTCGTCCGCCGTTGCGTGGAGAAAACACAGAAGCTTCGGCTTGGGCCGGGTCGCGAAAAAGACACCGACGTTGGCCCGTTGATTCGCCCGCACCACGTGCAACGCATGAGCGACGTGATCGCGGACGCCGTGGAACGAGGTGCCAAAGTTATCTGCGGAGGTCGCCCGCGTCCGGACCTGGGGCCGAATTTCTTCGAGCCCACGGTGCTGACGGGTGTGGACGCGTCCATGCAACTGTTCCAGGACGAAACGTTTGGGCCGATCATGGCCATTCAGGTGGTGCGCAGCGCGGAAGAAGCGGTACGTTTGGCAAACGACACGCAATTCGCTCTGGCCGCAAGCGTGTGGACCGGGGATACGGATCGCGGTAGATCGATCGCCCGGCAACTTCGCGTAGGAACGGTGATGGTCAATGATCTCCTAACGGGATTTGCTATTGCCGAAGCGCCGCATGGTGGTTGTGGGCTCAGCGGTTGGGGACGCACGCACGGCAAGGATGGGCTGAAGGAAATGGTTCACGTTAAGTATGTGGACGTCGATCGCCTGCCGAAAACTGAGAAGCCCTGGTGGTATCGTTATGGAGGGGACCTGGAGCGGGCCGCCGACGCCTTTCTGCGTTTTGAATTCAGCGGCAGCTTGGCGGTGCGGCTGCGTCACGCGCGCACGGCGATGAAGACGTTGTTGCGCAATCACGGTTTTTGACGAAGGTTAGCCGATAGAAGGAGAAATCACTTGGCAGAGGAAAACACAGCCGCACCAGTTCCTGCCGTTGAAGCTACTCCCGAAACAGTTGCCACGCCGAAAGTGAAAACTCGTAAGCCGAAACAGCGCGCTTGCGACGAGAAAGACGCCAAGGGAAAGCTTTGCGCGGGCCATTTGAAACACTGGTTCGACTACCCCGCCGAAATCGAAAAACTGGTTGGCAAGGGCGCGGAGATTTACCGCTGCGAATTCTGCAAGACGCTCTACCGGCCTGATCCGCAACAGCAGCCCAACAGCTACACGGTGCGTTACTAGACGCCACAAGGAGGCCGCTCCGCCATGCCTGAGAACGAGTGGATCTATGATTGGAATCTGGTGGGCGGGACCGCGATTGCTCCGGGAACGCGCGTGCTGGTGAACGACGAAACGCTGCGCGACGGGCTGCAAAATCCTTCCGTCCACGACCCCACACTGGAAGAAAAAGTGGAAATCCTGCACTTGATGGAAGCGTTGGGCATTGATTCGGTGAACCTGGGACTACCTGGCGCGGGCCCTCGCGCCGTAGCGGACGTGGAAGCGCTGGCGCGGGAAATCGCCACAAATCGCATGCGCATTAAGCCGAATTGCGCGGCACGCACGGTGGAGGCGGATATTCGCCCGATTGCGGAAATTTCGCAGCGCGCGGGCGTCGCCATCGAAGCGGCCATGTTTCTAGGCAGCAGTCCGATCCGCCGGTTGGTGGAGGACTGGACGATCGATCATCTGGAACGTACCACGGAGAAGGCGGTGATGTTCGCGGTGTCGGAAGGCTTGCCACCGATGTACGTGACGGAAGACACCGTGCGCACCGATCCGGAGACGGTGGAGCGACTGTACACGGCGGCAATTCGCAGCGGCGCCCGCGCCATCGTGTTGTGCGATACGGTTGGGCACGCTACGCCGGAGGGCGCGTTCAGCCTGGTGAAGTTTGTGATGGACAAAGTGGTGATTCCTTCCGGTGAAGAAATTCGCGTGGACTGGCACGGCCACCGCGACCGAGGGCTGGCGATCGCGAATTCGTTGGCGGCGATTGCGGCTGGGGCGCGGCAGATTCATGGAGTGGCGCTGTCGCTGGGTGAGCGGGTGGGGAATACGCCGATGGAACTGCTGTTGGTGAACCTGAGGCTGATGGGGCTGCGTTCGAACGATCTGACGTATCTGCGAGCGTATTGCGATCGCATCGCCAAAGCCACGCACACGACAATTCCGCCAAATTATCCGGTTTTTGGGCGCGATGCGTTTCGCACGGCTACGGGAGTCCACGCGGCTGCCATCGTGAAAGCGTTGAAGAAACACGACCGTGTCCTGGCGGATGCGGTCTACAGCGGCGTGCCCGCGCACCTGTTCGGCCTGGAGCAAATCGTGGAGGTTGGACCAATGAGCGGGAAGTCCAACGTGCTGTACTGGCTGGCGCGCCACAATATTCCTGCGAGCGACGAGCTGGTGAACCGCATTTACGAGGCGGCCAAGCAATCGCCACGAGTGCTAACGGACGGCGAACTGCGCACACTATGCGCTACGAGTGGCGCCCCGGTATAGTTTTGTATGCACCATTCACTTCCTTTCGTGAAACATGTGGCGCTTTGCGCTATTCTCTTTGCCATGCCGATTCGTTCCTCGGTGTTCTCTCATACTGCGCGGCAAGCTGCTCCAGTCTTGCAGGCGGATACTGCGCAGGTCCGGACAGCGCTTGAATGGTTTGCGCAAAACCTGACCTGGATTGATGCTCAACAGATTCGCCTGACGGAGATCCCTGCTCCCTCGTTTGAGGAAGAGGATCGCGCCACAGCAGTGAAGGAGTTATTTGTCGGCGAAGGGTTGACCATTCATACGGACAAAATCGGCAACGTGATTGGCGAATTACGCGGCAGCAACGAGCGAGAAATTGTCCTGATTACGGCACACCTGGACACGGTGTTCCCGTCTGGAACGACCATTGAGGTGCAGCGCGAGGGCGAGCGCCTGGTGGCGCCAGGAATTTCAGACAATGGGACGGGGCTTGCGGGGTTGATCGCAATTGCGCGAGCCATGCACGCGGCGAAGATTACGCCACGACGGACGATCCTGTTCGCCGCCAACGTAGGGGAAGAAGGCGAGGGCAATCTGCGCGGAATGCGCGCGCTGATCGACGCCTATCATACGAAAGTGCGCGCGGTGATTGTATTGGATGGATCTGGCACGGATCATGTGACGACAAAGGCGCTGGCGTCGAAGCGGCTCGAGGCAGTGATCAGCGGGCCCGGTGGGCATAGCTGGTCCGACTTCGGTATGCCCAATCCCATCAATGCGCTGATTCGCGGTTCGTTGCGGTTCCTCAATACGAAAGTGCCGGCTAGTCCCCGTACCACGTTCAATCTTGGCCAAGTGGAGGGCGGAACTTCGGTGAATTCGATTCCATTCGAAGCGAAATTGAAAGTTGATCTGCGGTCGGAAAGTGACGACGAAATTATCCGCCTGGAATCGGCCTTCCGCGAGTGCATGGCCACCGGCGTGCGCGACGAGATGGAAAACGCCCGCGACCGCACCAAGGGCAAACTGGAATGGAAAGTGAATGTGATCGGCAGCCGTCCCGGCGGGGAATTGGCTCCGGACTCGGCGTTACTCGCCTCTTTGCGCGCCGCCGACGATTTGACGAGAAACCAGTCGCGCATCGAGCGCTCTTCGACTGACGCGAACATTCCGCTCTCCATGGGAATCGATGCCATTTCGATTGGCGCGGGCGGAAATGGCGGTGGAGCGCATTCGCTGCAAGAGTGGTACGAGCCAGCGGGACGCGAAAACGGTTTGAAACGCGTACTTCTGACGCTGCTGGGGATCGCAGGCGTGGCTCAGGAGCCTGGGTAATGACGACGGTTAACGCGCGAGCTCGCGGTGGCCCAGTGCGCATTGCATGGATACTTGCCCTCGCCGCGATGTGTCTCGCGACGGGCGGACGGGTGCTGGCGCAGAAGCAATATCCCATCAATAAGACCGTCTACTACCTTCATGGCCGCATTTATACAAATGATCCGGAGCACCCCTGGGCCGCCGCCATGGCGATTCGCGACGAAAAAATTCTTTGCATCGGCACGCTCGCGCACATCCTGCTGGACTGCGGGGGCGCACAAGCAGAGGCGGAAACCATTCAATTGAATGAGCGGTTCGTGATGCCGGGATTCAACGATGCGCACACGCATCTGGGTGGCGCCGGGCGCAACAAGCTGAATCTTTCTCTGAACGGTGTTGAATCCATCGCGGATTTGCAGAAGCTGGTGAAGGATGCCGCAGCCAAAAAGAAATCCGGGGAATGGATTCTCGGGAGCGGCTGGGACCAAACGCGTTGGGCTGACAAGAAATTTCCGACCAGGTTGCAACTGGACGAGGCGGCGCCAAACAATCCTGTGTTCCTGATGCATGTTTCGGGACACGTGGCCGTAGCCAACAGCGACGCGCTGAAACACGCCGAGATCACGCCGGATACGAAGAATCCCATGGGGGGCGAAATCGAGCGGTTCGAAGACGGCGAGCCATCGGGCATGCTGAAGGAAAACGCGGCGATGGAGATGGTGGAGCAGCGGATCCCGGATCCTTCCGACGAAGATCGCCGCAAAGGAATCGAGCTGGTTCTGCAGGAACTGGCGCGAAATGGCGTGACGTCGGCGCAAGACAATTCCGACTGGGACGATTTTCTCGTTTACAAGCAGCTGAAGGAGGACAAGAAGCTGACCGCACGCATCACCGAGTGGCTTCCGTTCATGCTGCCTACCGATGATCTGCAGAATCGGCGGGCGCAAGCCGGAACAACCGACTCATGGCTGAGGACCGGCGCAGTCAAGATGGTCACCGACGGAGCACTGGGTTCACGCACCGCAGCGCTGCTAGCGCCGTATTCGGATGATCCCACGACCAGCGGCTTGATGACCATCGAAACGGAAAAACTGAAACTCATGGCCATCGAGCGAGACCGACTGGGTTTTCAACTGGCGTTCCACGCCATCGGCGACAAGGCCAATGAAATTTGCCTGGACGTTTTCGAGTCGGTGCAGCGCATGAACCCTGCGCGAGATCGCCGTGACCGCATCGAGCACGCGCAGGTTGTTGCGCCGGATGACATGGCGCGCTTTGGGAAACTCAACGTGATTGCTTCAATGCAGCCATCGCACGAAACGAACGACATGCGCTGGGCGGAACAGCGGGTCGGGCCTGAGCGGGCAAAAGGCGCGTATGCCTGGAACTCGCTGCAAAAAGCGGGCGCGAAGCTGGCGTTCGGTACTGATTACGACGTGGAGCCCATCAATCCATTTCGCGGAATTTATGCGTGTGTTACGCGCGAATTACCGGATGGAGGGCCCGCCGGCGGTTGGGAGCCCGAGGAAAAATTGCCACTGGACCAGTGCCTGCGTACTTACACGTACGGTTCCGCTTACGCGGAATTCGCGGAAGGGAAGAAAGGCGAATTGAAAGTGGGGCAGTATGCGGATTTCGTGGTACTCTCCACGGACCTAACCAAGGTTACGCCAAAAGAAATATTGAAGACCGAGGTGTTGCGCACCGTGGTTGGCGGGCGGGTGGTGTATCAGAAGAACTGAACGGTACTGAGCTCGCCGGCAAATTCCTTATCTTTCAGTTGGTAGAAATACAGCCTGGCGCGGCGGCCCTGCCAATCGGCGCAGGCTGGTGCATGGTCAGAAATATCCTTGTTTCCCTCGGCGATTTGAAGTTGCTTGATGTCCACAATCTTGAATCGCAAGCCCGAGCTGTTCACCTTCAGAATCACTTTTCCGCCGGCGCCGCTTGCGCAATCCGCGGAGGAGATGGTGCCTTCCACGGCGTATTGGGTTTCCTTGGCATGCTTGTCGACGAGAGGCGCTTCGGCAGCAAGAGCGGTTCCACGGTGTTCGGAAACAATCGTCGCCATTGAGGTTTGTTGCGCGGCGGACTGTTGTTGCTGTTCAGCCTGGCGCTTGTAGGCGGCGAGTTCGGCTTCGTAATTCGCGCGTGATTGGATGGCCTGTTCAAGCTGCTGCGAAAGCTGGCGGTCCTGGGGGGTACGCGCTGCCGCGTGGATGCGCGCGGCCAGAACTTTGGCATCAGCAAACCGGTCCACAGTGAGAAGCACGAACGAGTAGGCGACGGCGTACTGAAGATTGCCGGGTTCCAGGTCGATGGCCTTGCTTCCCATGGCAAGGGCCTGGTCGTGAGTTTCCGGATTTGTTGAATACAGTGAAGAAAGCGCAGCATAGGCGGGCGCAAACTGCGGGTTCATGTGGATCGCGCTTTCCAGCAAGGCGACGGTCGCGGCGTCATCAATGTTCGTACGCCGACGGCGCATTTGGGAGCTGGCGTCGAAGAAGTACGCGGCATAATTGGCGGAATGGAGTTGCACGGCGCGGGAAAACTCAGTTTCCGCCGTCGCCCAATCCTGCTGATAGTAGGCCAGCATGCCGAGGCTTTCATGCACGATGGGGAGATCGGGGTCCTCCTGCATGGCTTGATCGAGCGTGGTCTTCGCTTCCGCGAAACGGCGCGTGTAAACGTACAAGGCGGCGCGCTGGGCATCGACTTCGGCGGGCGCCAGGGCGCGGCTGGCGTAGCCTTGCGCATTGCCGCGAGAGACAGTATCGAAATTTCCAACATAGAAGCGATCCTGGCGCGTGTAAGCGCCCATCCTATCCGCGAATTTCTTCAAATCGCCGAAAGTCTGCTGCGCCGCGGCAACCTGATTGCCGCTCGCTGACCAAGCGTTTTGAAATTTGGTCAGCAATTGCTGCCGGCGCGCATCGGGATCGAGCATCAGGTAATGCACGAGGGCCCAGGACTCGGCGTAGAACAGGGTGGTGCGGTTTTGTTCGTTGTAGTAGGGAGAATTGTGGTCGACCTGAAGCAGGGTGTCAATGGGGATCAATTTGTTTTCGTGAAGCTCTTGCAAATGGTAGGAATCGATCTTGCCGATCTGCACGCTCTTCTCACGAATTTCGGTGTTGCCGAGGAACTCGGCAATACCCTCGTCGAGCCAGGCAGGGAGATCGCGGTAATTCAAGTGGACGAGTGCGTGGGTGTATTCGTGATAGACAATTTCGTAGGGATTATCCCCTTGTATATCGGTGCGCACGGCCACGAAATGCTCGGCTTCGCCGGGAACGTAGATTCCCGCGGGATGCGCGTGGCCCTTGGTCTCCCAATATTCGGGTAACAGCAGCTTCAAGGACTCTTCGTTCTTGACCGCGAAAATAACTACCGGCTTGCCGATCTCTGTCCGCAGCTTGGGGAAAGCGCTGTGGAATACCTCGCGAATTTGCTCGAACTGGTCGGCGATCTTGCGGGCTTCTTTTTCGCCGGCATTGCTGATCACGGTGAAGTTCGGAGTGCGAACTTCGATCCAGGCATCTTTGGCGGCCGTGAAGCGCGCTGCCGGAAGGAGGGCGAGCAAGGAAGCAACAAGAACGCGAAGCACGTCGCGAAGGCAGCGAGGTAGTGTGCCGGGCATGATCATGTCGATTTACCCGATCGATATTGAAGAGTCAAGGGCCGCCGGCTCCTGCCTGTGTTCAGTCGAAGCGTAGGACGCGAATCTCGCCATTGGTGATGCTGTCGGGCGTGGCTGTGAAGTCCACCTGCGCGCGCCGGTCTTTCCAAGACGCGCACGGCGGGCTGGCGTCGCTGGGTTTGTAGCTTTCCAGGATTTCGATTTTCGTGGCGTCTTTAATGTGCAAAAGCAGCGGGCCGGAAGAGGTGGTCAGGGTTAGTACAACCTCCGGCGGGTGGCCGCAAATTAGTTCCGTGATTTTTCCCTCGGCATGACCGGGTTCCTGTGACGGGGATACTGACTGCGGGTCGGTGGATTGCGTTTCTGCTTCGGCTGTGTGGCCGCCGGATGCGGATGAGGCTTGCTTCGTTTTTGCGTCAACGCGCTTGGTGAAGCTCGCCACGATCATGTGGTCTCGGGAGGTGAAGGCCGTTTTCCTGGCCTGGTCCGCCAGCTTTTTGGCTTCGGCGAACTTTCCGTCGGCTAACAACACCATGCCAATATCGATGTAGTAGGAGAGATTCCCAGGTTCCAGCCGCGACGCGCGCGCCGCCGCATCAAGGGCTTTCTGAGTATTCGGCGAGGGTTTCTGAATGTAGGCAAGGGATAGAAACGCATGGGCAGGCGCGAAATCGGGATTCAGGGTCACGATTTTTTCCAGATGCAACCGAATCTTTGGCGTGGATTCCTCGGTGTAGCCAAACTCGCGATAGAGCGCCGTTGCCATGTAGAGATGCGCGCTCAGATCGTTCGGGTCGGCAGTCAGGGCAAGATCGAATTCCTTGAGGGCTTTCGGATAGTCGGCATTTTGCAGGTGATAGTAGCCAAGCTCGGTGTGGTATCCCTGGGCTTTGGTATTGATTGCCGCCACCTCGCGAAGGACCTCAAGCCCTTCCGGCAAATGATCGGTGCGCAGCAAATATCCGGCTTGGGCAAGGAGTCTTTCAGCAGGAGACAGCGTCCTGGCCGCAAAATCTTTTTCAGAAATCTTCAGGGATAGGGGAATGCGCGTATAGCCGAACTTGGTTTGCTGGGCGTAGGACTCAAGTTTGTCGGCGAGTGTGTGCAAGTCGCCAAAGGATTTGTTAGCGGCATCGACGGGATCATCAGAATCATGCAGGTTGGCCAGGTATTTGTTCAACCCATCCTTGTCGCGTACGTCGGGGGAAAGCATAAAGTAATGAACGATGGCCCAGGACTCGGCATAGAAGATTCCCGAATGATCCCGGGTATTGAAGAGCGGCGAAGAGCCATCCATGGATACGAGCGTGGAGATGGGAATCAGCGGATTCTCTCTCAGCAGGCGCAATTGCGGCTCGCCTACCGCGCCAATCTTCACGTCTTTGCCCTCGATCACTGTGTTGCCGTAAAACTCCGCGATGCCTTCATTCAGCCACAACGGGAGACCGCGGTAATTGAGACGGAAGTACGCGTGGGTGTACTCGTGATAGAGCGTGTGGTAAGGAAACGGGCTCGTTCCTCTCACGTCGGTGCGCACCAGGGCGTAGTTTTTGTCGTACGAAAGACGATAGAGGCCGCTTAGCCTCATCGCTTCCTTGTCCGTACCGTAACCGGGAAGAAACTGCTTCAGGGAATCTTCATCCTTCAGCGCGAAGATCACCGTGGGCTTTCCCCCATCCACGCGAAGTTTTGGGTAGCGCTGCTCGAACATAGCGCGAATTTCTTCAAATTGCTGCGCGGTCAGGCGTCCCTCGTGCTCGCCGGCATTGCAAAGGACGGTGAAATGCGGCGAGCGAACTTCGATCCAGGTCTCGTGATGATCGGCGCGCGATGGCGGAGCGAGGAGCAGCGACAGCAAAGCCAGAATGGAAGAGAGGCGAACGGCTTGCGGTCGGCCCATGGTGGATTTGATGTTACGTGAGAGGCTCGCGATGTCAAGCGCGCGGGAATCACCGGCGTGGGCGACGAGAATTAGTGTTGCTCGAAAATGAAATGGAGTGAGGAAGTTTTTCGGCTACACTGGCGGGCGAACGACGGAGTTCCCTGTATGAAGAGGAAGTTGCGTGCTGATCTTGCGCTGATGTTCTGCTCGCTGATCTGGGGCGTCACGTTTGTGATCGTGAAGAATGCCCTGGACCATACGTCCGTGTTTGTGTTTTTGGCGGTGCGCTTCACGCTGGCGGCGATATTGATGGCGGCGTTTCGTCCGTCGGTGCTGGCAAACATCGATCGCGAGGAAATATTCGCGGGTCTGCGGCTGGCGTTTTTCATGTTCGCAGGATACGCCTTCCAGACGACCGGCCTGCAATACACCACCGCATCGAATTCCGGGTTCGTTACGGGATCGAGCGTGGTGCTGGTGCCGTTGCTGCTCGGCGTGTTCTGGGGGCGCCGGTTGACACACTGGCTTTACGCGGGTGCTTTTGCCGCGCTAGTTGGGCTGTACTTTTTGACGGTTCCGGCGCAAGGCTTGCGTTACCTGAATTATGGCGACGTGCTGACGTTCGTCGGCGCCGGGTTGTACGCTGTGCATATCATTCTAGTGGGAGAATTCACTGGCGAGCATTCTGTTTCGGCGTTGAGCTTGATCCAGGTGGCGGGTTGCGCGGCGATGGCTTGGGCGATGACGGGCGCGGGCGCGGCCATTCACTGGCAGCCTGTGCGGTTTGAGAGGCGCTGGGAGTTGCTTGCGGCCATCGGCGTGTGCGCGGTGTTTGCGACCGCCTTGGCGTTCACAGTGCAATTGTGGGCGCAGCAGTACACTTCACCAAGCCACGCAGCGATTTTGTTTGCGCTGGAGCCGGTGTTCGCGGTTATTACGTCGTATTTTGTGCTGCGCGAGCGGTTGACGTCACGAGCCATGAAAGGTGCTGGCCTGGTGATTGCCGGGATCGTCATCGCGGAATTGCTGGGTGCGCCTGCGGCACCAGAATCGCCGGAACCGATCTTCGAAGGGCGGATTTACTTCAAGCCGTGGTGGAAGGTAGGATGAGGAAGTCTTCAGTTCTCAGCTATGAGTTTTGAGTAAAGCAAACCCCGGCTGGTGTTCCAGGTTTACTTAGTACTTACAGTAGAACTAAAAACCTAAGACTTGGAACTACGTTCCGTAGTTTTTCACGTCGACGGGCTCGAACATGGCGGCGGTGGCGGCGTGTGATCTTTCGTGGGCGTCGATTTCGGCGGCGTGTTGCAAGGAGTGCGCGATATCGTCGAGGCCCTTGAGAAGGACTTCCTTGCGCGACGGGGCGATTTCAAATTTATAGACCAGGCCGTAGCTGTCGCTGATGCTCTGATTGGGCAGATCGAGGGAGAGGCTGTAGCCCACTTGCGATTCGGTAAGGCGGAAGAGATCTTCGACTTCGGCTTCGGTGAGAATGGCGGGGAGAATGCCGTTCTTGAAACAGTTGTTGTAGAAAATGTCGGCGTAACTGGGAGCGATGATGGCGCGGAATCCGTAGTCCTTAACACCCCACGGTGCGTGCTCGCGGCTGGAGCCGCAGCCGAAGTTCGCGCGAGCAAGCAGAACCGAAGCGCCCTTGTAGCGCGGGAAATTCAGCACAAACTCCGGATTCGGCTTTTCTCCGGGGAGATAGCGCCAGTCGTAGAAGAGAATGCGGCCGAAACCTTCGCGCGTGAGCGCCTTGAGGAATTGCTTCGGCACCATCTGGTCGGTATCGACGTTGACGCGATCCAGCGGCATGACGAGACCGGAGTGTGTGATGAACGGTTGCATGGGTGAAAAGTCCTCAGTTTTCAGTGAGTAGTCGTCGGTAAAAGGATATCAGATATTATCAGATATCAGTGATCAGAGAGCAGGGAGCAAGAGTGGCCGTCGACGGTTTGCAGTTCACGGTTGAAAAAAAAGCAGAGCCCTCGCCTCTGTTCGGGATGACATGGGAAGATTTTAGGATGAAACGAGACGAGAAAGATAACGCAGAGCGCTGAGACCCGGAAAAGTGAAACCGAACAGCACACACGCAACAACGGCGTGCTGGGGCACCCTGGACGCGGTCATAAAATTGGAAGGGCGGGGCGAACCGCCTCGGAAGGCGCTCCCTACAAAGGCGTCGGAGGAAGGTAGCTACTCGACGTGGGCTACGTCGAATTCGCGGACGTCTACGAAATGACCTGCGATGGCTGCTGCGGCCGCCATGACCGGGCTGACGAGGTGGGTGCGGCTGTCGCGGCCTTGGCGGCCTTCGAAATTGCGATTCGAGGTGCTGGCGCTGCGCTCGTGCGGCGGCAAGACGTCGGCGTTCATGCCGATACACATGCTGCAGCCGGCATCGCGCCATTCAAAGCCCGCTTGCGTGAAAACTTTGTCGAGTCCTTCTTTTTCCGCCTGCGCCTTGATGCCGCGTGAGCCGGGCACGATCAGCGCCTGTTTTATGTTCGTCGCGACGTGCTTCCCGGCAACGAGTTGGGCCGCGGCGCGCAGATCATCGAGGCGCGAATTGGTGCACGAGCCGATGAAGACGCGGTCGACCGGAATGTCTACGATCGGCGTGCCGGGTTTCAGCCCCATGTACTTCAGCGCGCTCTCCGTAGCTTTCTGATCGTTCAAATCCTTAAAGTCGTGAGGATCTGGCACGCGCCCGTTTATGCTCGTGACCATGCCGGGATTCGTGCCCCAGGTGACTTGCGGGGCGAGTTCGTTGGCGTACAACTCAATAGTGGTGTCAAATTTCGCGCCCTCATCGGTGTTCAGCAATTTCCAGCGCTCGACCGCTTCCTGAAACGCTTTCCCACGCGGCACGAACGGCCGGCCTTCGAGATACGAGAACGTGGTCTCGTCCGGCGCAATCATGCCGGCACGCGCGCCGCCTTCAATGGTCATGTTGCAGACGGTCATGCGCCCGTCCATCGAAAGGGAACGAATGGCCGCGCCGCCGTATTCCGCCACGTGGCCGTTGCCGCCGCCGATGCCAATCTTGCCGATGATGGCCAGGATGATGTCTTTCGCGGTGACGCCCTTGGGGCGCTTGCCATTGACCACAATGTGCATGGTCTTCGAACGGGCCTGCACCAGGCATTGCGTCGCCAGCACGTGTTCGACTTCGCTGGTGCCGATGCCAAACGCCAATGTGCCGAACGCACCGTGCGTCGACGTGTGACTATCGCCGCAGACGATCGTTTGCCCCGGCTGCGTGATGCCCAGCTCCGGCCCGATGATGTGCACGATGCCCTGATTCTTGCTGTTCATGTCGAACAGGCGCACGCCGGTTTCCTTGCAATTGCGTTCCAGTGCTTCGAATTGCAGCTTGGCGTCGTTGTCGAGGATGGGCAAGGTGCGGTCGGTGGTGGAAACGGAGTGGTCCATCACGGCGAAGGTCAAGTCTGGTCGGCGGACCCTGCGCCCTTCAGCCTTTAATCCCGCGAAGGCTTGCGGCGAAGTGCCTTCGTGAACTAGGTGGCGGTCAATATAGATGAGCGCGGGCTTGCCGGGTTCCTCGTGAACGAGGTGATTGTCCCAGATCTTTTGGTAGAGAGTTTCTTGTGTCATGTGCGTACTCAGATAGTGTAGCACTCCGAAAATACGGGGCAAACCATGGCCACCATGCTAAGCGATACCCGCGCCAGCCTTCGGGCGGAGTCGGTACAACAGCAGGCCTCCCAAATTGGCGGCCACGAGAACCACTATCGTCTTCCACGTATAGACCGATTCGCTCTGGACGCGGACGATCGGGAACACGGAGAGCAGCACGAACAGAAGCGTGAGGAGCAAGCCAGACAGGGCGAGGATGCGGAGCCAAGGAGGCGAACGAAACGCGCTGCTTTTTGCCGCGAGCAAGGGAATTGCGAACAGCGCTAAATAGGCGATGGCGTAGAACGTGAATCCCCAGATTTGCAGCAACTCAAACGCCTCCTGCTGACCCACTCCAACCAAGACGACGGTACTGGCGACAAGCGTGATGGCCCCGAGGAAGAGAATCGAGTTTACCGGAGTGCGGTACTTGGCGTGCAACGTCGTGAACCACTTTGGCAGTAGATGATCCCACCCTGCGCACATCGGCAAGCGTGTGTTGGCCGCAAAATTCAGGCTGAAGCTGGAGAGGTAATTCGTCAGCAGCAAGAGAATTGCGGCGGGAACAATCACTTGCGCGAGCGGCGAGGCACCAAGTGCCAGGCGCAGGGCCTGGGGGATTGGCCCGATCACATCGACCTTGTCGGGAGAAACATAGGCGAGAATCGCGCTGCTTCCGAAAATATAGAGCAGCACGATGATGGGCGCGGCAATCAGGATCGCGCGGGAAAGATGCTTCGCCGGATTCCGTGATTCGCCGGCAAAAATGGCGGCATACTCAAATCCACACAGCGCGCCAAACGTCATTTTGCTGAACACGCTGAAACTGAACAGCGTGAGCGGTGGAGCAACGATGCCTAGCGGGTGGTATTCGTGCAAGGTTCCGTGGCCCAAGTGCAAAAAGGGAAGGGCCGCCAGGAACAGGATAATCAAGATCGTTAGGGCGCTGCCGGCGTTTGTTACCCACTTGCCGACGCGCAGGCCGAGATGCGCTACGAGCATCAGCACGCCGATAATCGCGACGGAAACCGCCAGCACCAGCCACTTGTTCGATGCGGTGGCGTCCGCGTCCAGCCCTAGCGCGTAGGCTGCGTATGTGGTTGCAACCAAGCCGATCGAAGCGACGTACAGCACTACGTACAGCCATAAATTCCAGGCCACCAGAAACCCGACGGCATCGCCAAATGCGTGGCGCGCCCACTCGTACAAACCGCCTTCGATAGGCATGCAACCGTTCAAGTGCGCCACGACCAACGCTTGTGGAATGAAGAATGTGGCAATCGCGATCAGCCACAGCAGAACGTGAGCCGGCCCCGCCTTTACGGCGGTGCCGAAGAAATCGGGGATGACCACGAGGAGGATGGAAGCGAGCACCAGATCCAGGAAGCCCAGTTCCTTGCGCAGCGATGTGGGCGTCGATTCGAGAATGGTACCAGCGGGAGAAAGAGCGTGCGGCTGAGCAGTGGCCAAGAGTTTGCGGACCGAAGTCCTTGCCTCCGGAGGGAAAAGTTTGGGTAGTGTGGCTTGCGTGCGCACAAGAAGCAAGCGGTTTCACCACAGAGGACACACAGGAAGGCTAGGAGAAAGACGAAAAGATTTGGGGCATGCACGGCCGCGCTTGCGCTGACTGCTTCCGACGTTTTGATGTTGCTTGATTTTTAGGTTGAGATCGTTCGCGGCGCAAACTACGCGCCGCTCACGATGACAGTTGCGGTTACCAGTCGCGTTCATGAGTCGCGGTTACAGGGATGGGGGCAGGGGGCAGCGCTAGCCGCCAGCGATGGAAGGGACTAGCAGGACGCGGTCGCCATCTTTCAGGGTGCAGCCTTCGCCGCCCAAGAAGCGAATATCTTCTTCGTTGAGATAGACGTTGAGGAACTGACGAATCTGTCCCTGATCGTCGCGCACGTGGCGCGAGAGGGCAGGGAATTTCGCGGTGAGTTCGTTCAAAGCTTCGGCGACCGTGGTTGCGCCGCTCTCCACCTTCGGCGCTCCTTCGGTGAAGCGCCGGAATGCGGTGGGAATTTCGATCGTGATTGCCATTACAGATTCTCCATTCCGATTTAATAAATCGTTGCAAAATTTGGCGACGATCCCACAGCACGACATGCCCTCGCTGCAGAACCACCGGCGCCGTGTTTCCAACTTTCCCTTCTAAGCACGGTGCCTGACGGGCAAGTTCTCAGGTGCTTTGCGCACGTCGCGAAGCTGGCTTGGTCTTCAGGCGTTGACTTCATCCTTCTTGAATTGCTCCTGCAGCAAGCTCTCAAACGCTTCCATCCGCGGCTCGATGGCATCGGCAGTCGGAAAATCCGCGGCAAGGGCGTCGGTGGTTTTCAATCCGTTGCCGGTCACGCAGACCACCGTGGTTTCCTCGGAGCGAATGCGGCCCTGCTGAATCAGCTTGGCCGTTACGCCTACGGTTACGCCACCCGCGGTCTCGGCGAAGATACCTTCGGTTTCCGCCAGCAGCTTGATCGAATCGATGATTTCCGGATCAGAGATGTCCTCAGCCCAGCCTCCGCTCTCGCGAATCAGCCGCAACGCAAACGGCCCGTCGGCAGGATTCCCGATGGCCAGCGAACGCGCGATGGTGTTGGGTTTCTGCGGCTGAAATCGAGCCAGGCCGCGCTTAACTCCATCGGCGATGGGCGAGCAACCGGTTGCCTGCGCGCCAAAGAATTTCACCTGCTTGGGCTCAACCCATCCCAGGTGCGCGAGCTCGGCGAAGGCCTTGGCGATTTTCCCGATCAGGGATCCTCCGGCCATGGGCACCACAACGTTGTCTGGCAACTCCCAGCCGAGCTGTTCGGCGATTTCGAAGCCGTGGGTCTTGGATCCCTCCGCGTAATACGGGCGCAGATTGACGTTGACCAGTCCCCACTTAAAGCGGTCGGCAACCTGCGTGCACAAGCGATTCACGTTGTCGTAGTTCCCGTTGATGCGGATGATGCGCGCTCCGTACACCGCAGTGTTCAGGATTTTGGCCGCTTCGAGATCGGCGGGAATGAATACGCAGGCGTCAATGCCCTGTTGCGCGGTCTGCGCGGCAACGGCATTGGCCAGATTACCGGTGGATGAGCAGCCCACCGTTTTGAAACCAAAACGTTTCGCCGCAGCCAGCGCCGTGGCAACCACGCGATCCTTAAAGGAAAGCGTTGGGAAACAAACCGCGTCATTCTTCACAAAGAGATTCTTGACGCCCCACTTCGCACCCAGCCGCCGCGATTTCACCAACGGGGTTCCGCCGATGCTGAGCGAAGGCGCAAAGCCGGTGGGGAGGGGAAGCAGTTCGGAATAACGCCACATGTTGAAGGGACGGTGGGCCAGGGCTCCGCGGTTGACGGAGTTCCCCAGCCGCTCGTAGTCGTAGCTGACTTCCAGCGGAGCAAAGCACTCTTCACAAAAGGATTGCGGTTGGTTGGGGTAGCGCTTTCCGCATTCACGACAGCGTAAGAAATAAGCTTCTGACATAGTCACCTCGCCGTTGGACCGCGGCAAGTCACGTATAAGCAAGCCGGGTCCACCGTGTGAAATGACGTGGAGATCGAGATCGGGCAGCGCGGAGGGGATATAAATGAAAAACCCCTCCGTGCCAAAAAGCTTGGAGGGTCTCAGGAAGTTGCTCTGTGAACTCTACCAACTCTTTAGCAGTTTTTTACGTGGAGCAAGTCGCCCTAAATCGCCACGTGATGCCGCTATCACGGCTGTTCTATTTATGGAGCAAGCCGTGAGGGTTGTCAAGGGCAAAGTTGGCGTCGTCGCCCCCTGCAACATAATTGCTGTTCCCTGCGTCCAATTAAGCGAGTAAAGTTCACACTTCGAGGCACCCGGCCAAAAGGCCAGTTATCCTCCCCGGCGCATCTAAGCGGGAGCGAAACTCTGTGCAAGAGAGGGTGTTATACTCTCGAAAACCGCACAGGGAGTGCAATTGTTGGATAGGAGCCGGAAATGGATCAGGTGAGAAATAATCTAGAGCGCTCGCGCCGCCGCACAATATTTGCGACTGTTTTAATCGCCGCCACGTTGGTGGTCGGAATTCTGATCGGTACGGTGATTAACGGCAAGGTTTCGGCCATGAAGACATTCTCATTTGCCGGGACCAACGCGACACCGTTGGCCGTGCCAGACCCGATTCCCTCTTCGAGCAGCTTTTCCGGAATTGTGAGTCGCGTCGAGCCCGCAGTGGTCAACATCGCCACCACCCAGGTCATCGATCGGCGGAAGAAGCGCCGCTCCGGCCAGGACGATCAGGACGATCCCAGCCAGGATTTCTTCTTCCATTTCTTTGATGGGCGCCCCGACGGGCAGCCTCAAGCGGAACGGAGCCTCGGCTCCGGGGTGATCATCGACAAGCGCGGGTACATCCTGACGAACAATCACGTTGTCGACCAGGCCACCAAGATTCAAGTGCAGCTGAGCGGGGACACGACTAAGTACACGGCCAAGGTTGTGGGCGTGGATGACGCGACGGACCTGGCGGTCATAAAGATTGATGCGGCCAAAGAACTCCCCTCCGCCAAGCTCGGGAATTCCGACGGCGTACAGGTGGGTGACTGGGTGCTGGCCATTGGAAGCCCGTTCGGTCTGAATGCTACCGTCACCGCGGGAATTATCAGCGCCAAGGATCGCGGAAACATTGGCCGCCAGTTTCAGCGGTTTCTTCAGACCGATGCGGCAATCAACCCGGGCAATTCGGGTGGCCCGCTGGTAGATATGGCCGGCCAGGTAATTGGTATCAACACCGCGATCATTACCGGTGGACGCGGATACGAGGGCGTTGGGTTTGCTATGCCATCGTCGATGGCCATCAATGTGTACGATCAGATCATCAAGAATGGCCGGGTAACCCGTGGCTCGATCGGCGTGAGCTTTGAGGAAGAAAACGGGACGAATCTGATTACGCTGAAGTCGCTCGGCGCTCCGTATGGCGTGGTGATCGAAGGCGTTGAACCGGGTTCGCCGGCGGAGAAGGCTGGCTTGAAGGGTGGAGACGTGATCACCGCCATCAACGGAACGGCCATCAAGAGTGGCAACGACCTCGTAAATCCGATTGCGTCAGCTCCGATCGGCAGCAAAGTGAAGATTTCCTTCGTCCGCGATAAGCAGCAGAAAGAAACCAGCGCCACGGTCGAAGACCGCACCCGCGTCTTTTCCAATACCGAAGGCCGAGTGAATTCCGCCCCCGACGAGCCGGCGCCCGCCGAATTCGGCCTGCGCGTTGAGAGCTTGACTCCGGAACGCGCGCAGCGCGTCGGCGTAGAAGGACAGAAGGGCGTGCTGGTCAGCCAGGTGGAGCCGGCCAGTTTCGCCGACGACATTCGCTTCGCTCCGGGAGACGTGATCAACGAAGTGAATGGACAAACCGTCACCACCATCGACGAATATCGCAAAGCAATCGCACAATTGAAGCCAGGACAGAACGTGGTTTTCAAGGTTTTGCGCCGCAGCTACAATGACCGGGTCATGACCGTATTCCTTTCCGGCGTTGTTCCGGCAGACGAAAAGTAACTGACAGGTAGGGACAGCCGGTAACCAAACTATGCGTACGACGTTCCACAGAACAACTGTCGTCGGATCGCTGCTCGCGGTGCTTGCCACGAGCAGTTGCCCTGTCCATGCCGCGGCCACGCAGATTACCACCACGCACAAGAAATCTACGAAAAGCAGCAGCGCTAACCATTCCACGGCCGCCGCAAACGCGGGTTCGACGAAATCGGGCGCCGCTTCCAGTAATACCACTGGCACGACTAGCGCCCATAAGACTACCGGGAAGAGCTCCAGCCGAAAGAATACCAAGACTAAGAAAGTGAAAGGGCAGGCTGCTCCGACGCCGGACCGCATCAACGAAATCCAAGCTGCCTTGGCTAAGAACGGCGCGTACGACGGAACGACGTCGGGGAAGTGGGATGACGCCACTGCCGATGCCATGAGAAAATTCCAGTCGTCGCATGGATTGAATCCCAGCGGCAAGCTCGATGCTCCAACGTTGCAGAAATTGGGACTCGGGTCGGAAACCGCGGGAGTCGCCGCACCCACACCTCCGGCGAATGCCGGCGCAAACCGATTGCTGTCGTCGCGGGCTCAACAGGACCACCCCGACGCCCAGTCTGATCAGCCTGACAAATAGAAACACTCTGGCCTTTTGCAGGCAATTCCTCGCAAACCCGTGGAAGAAAGACCCAAGTGGGCACCATGTATCGTGCCCCACTCAACGGGCTAACTTGAAACGGCAGCGCCAAGCAATTGCGGTGGCGGACCGCCTCGGAAGTCGGTCCCTACACAGCCTACGGACAACCTGGCGTTTGACGCTGCTTCCGACTGCCGCTAGACTCAGTTGATTTTGGAGGAGTCATGGCAACGGCTGCTGTCGCGCGCGTGTTCAAGAACTTCATCGATGGGGAATGGGTGGCTGCGAAGAGCGGCAAAACTCTGGAAAATCGCAATCCTGCGAATACCGATGAGATTATCGGGGAGTTTCCCCTGTCCGGGCCTGAGGATGTGGACGCCGCAGTGTCGGCCGCAAGGAACGCTTACAAATCCTGGCGGCTGACTCCGGCTCCCAAGCGCGCAGAAATTCTCTTCCGTGTTGCGGAGTTGCTCGTTAAACGCAAGGAAGACTTCGCTCGCGATATGACTCGCGAAATGGGCAAGGTGCTCGCCGAAACACGCGGTGACGTTCAGGAAGCTATCGACATGACCTACTACATGGCGGGCGAAGGACGACGCCTGTTTGGACAAACCACGCCGTCGGAGCTGCCAAATAAGTTCGCTATGAGCGTGCGCCAGCCGATCGGCGTCTGCGGGATGATCACGCCGTGGAATTTTCCAATGGCCATTCCTTCGTGGAAGATGATGCCGGCGCTGGTCTGCGGAAACACCGTGGTGTTGAAGCCCGCCGAGGACACGCCGCTCTCTTCCTATCATCTTGTGGATACCATGGTCGAGGCCGGTCTTCCCGCTGGAGTTGTGAACCTGATCAGTGGCGACGGCCCCGGTGCAGGCGCGCCTCTGGCTGAGCACAAGGACGTTCCGGTCATCAGTTTCACCGGCTCCACGGCTATCGGACGCATTATTGCGCAGACCTGCGCGCCAGATTTCAAACGTTGCTCGCTGGAGATGGGCGGCAAGAACATTATTCTGGTGATGCAGGACGCCAATCTCGATCTGGCCATCGATGGCGCGATCTGGGGCGGATTTGGCACCACGGGACAGCGGTGCACGGCCGCCAGCCGCATCGCGGTGCACAAGAGTGTTTATGGGGAATTCGTTTCGCGCCTTGCGGTACGCGCGCAAAAATTGAAAGTTGGCAATGGGCTCGATCCCTCGGTGGAAGTTGGCCCGCTGATTAACGAGCAGCAACTGCAGACGGTGATGAGCTACGTGGAGATTGGCAAGAAGGAAGGCGCGAAGCTGCTGACCGGCGGAAATCGGCTCGATTCTGGAGGGCATGTCCGGGGATGGTTTTACGCGCCGACTGTGTTTGGCGACTGCGATTCGAAGATGCGGGTGGCGCAGGAAGAGATTTTCGGCCCGGTTGTGTCGGTGATTCCCATCGATTCACTGGAGCAGGGAATTGAGGTGGCGAATGGCGTGCCGTATGGGCTTTCAGCGTCGATTTACACGCGGAACGTGAACCATGCCTTTGCTGCGATTCAAGACCTTTATACCGGTATTGTGTATGTGAATGCTCCAACCATCGGAGCCGAGACGCATCTGCCGTTTGGCGGCACCAAGCAGACTGGCAATGGACACCGCGAAGCTGCGCTCGCCGCGATCGAATTCTTCAGTGAATGGAAATCGGTGTACATCGACTATTCGGACAAACTACAGCGCGCTCAGATCGATAACAACTGATGCCACGCCGATCGCCAGTCGCATTGACCGCGCTTGACAGCGTTCCTAGAATAGTAGTTAGCACCCCTTGGTGAGTGCTGCTATGCGCCATCCAAGCCTACAGGAACGCCGCAACCGTCAGATCCTGGCGGACATCGTGCGCACGTACATCGAAACGGGTGAGCCGGTCTCTTCGCGCGCGGTTTCCAAGCGCTTTGACGAGTCGCTTAGCACGGCGACCATCCGCAACGTTATGGCTGATCTGGAGGATGGCGGATACCTCTTCCAGCCGCACACTTCTGCCGGGCGCGTTCCCACTGCCGCGGCTTACCGGTTTTTTGCGCAGGAAATCGCTACGCAAGCCACGCTGAAGCTTGATGACCAGGAATGGATTCGCCGGGAAATGTCTGCTGGTACGTCTGCGGTGGAGCTTACGGAGCGCGCCGGCCACGTTCTCGCCGAAGTTTCCAAAGGCATCGGCATTATTGTGGCTCCGCCGCTCCGCAAGACCGTTCTGGAGCACGCTCGCATGTGGCTGCTGCCCGATGGCCGCGTGGTGGTGGTAGTGATTTCGCCTGGCGGAAATACGCGCGACAAGATCCTTCGTCCCGCTCGGCCTTTTACCCAGCAGGAACTGGACGCCACCGCGGATTTTCTGAATAGCCATTACGCCGGATGGACGCTGGAAGCCATTCGCACGGATTTGCTGCAGAAGCTGGCGACGGAGAGAGAACGTTACGAGGGCATCGCCCGCAGCGCACTCACATTGTGTGACCCGGCAATCCTGGGTGAGGGCCCGGCGCAGCAAGTCTATGTGGAAGGCACCGCGCAAATTGTTGGTGCGCCGGAATTTGCGGATCAGACGCAGCTTCGCGACCTGCTCGCCGCCATTGAGGAGAAGCATCGCCTGGTGACGGTGTTAAACGCTTGCATCGAAACTCCTGAACCCGTTTCGGTGCAGATTGGCATCAAGGAGATATCAGAAGCTGGTGAGAACATTGCTCTTATCAGTGCTCCCTATTCGCGTCACGACATGGCGCAAGGTTCGCTGGGGGTGCTGGGTCCCACGCGGATGCATTACGAGCGAGCTATTACGGCCGTGGCGTATGTAGCGCAACTTTTTAGCGAAGCGCTGAAAAAGATTGAATAGTGAACGTTCCGAAACGAGGAAAGTGAAATGGACGACCGCAAAATCAAGTTGCCCAATGAGATTGACCCGGAGCAGTCCGCAGAGGGTAGGGTTCCGGTGGAGGACGCCGCCCGCGAAGACGCGGACGCCAAAAAGCTAGCCTCCGATCTCGACGATCTGCGGCAAACGCTGCTGCGGCGTCAGGCCGACTTCGACAATTACCGGAAGCGCGTGGAAAAGGAGCGCGCCGAGGATCACAAGCGCGCCACGGCGCGAGTTGTGGAGGCGCTCATCCCGGTGATCGACGGTTTCGAGCATGCGCTGGCAGCCCACAAGGAAGCGGAATACGAAAGTTACCGCAAGGGCTTTGAGATCATTTACAAACAACTGCTGGATAACCTCGGGCGGCTTGGCGTTGTCCGTGTCGAGCCCAGCGGTCAGCCCTTCGATCCGCATCTCCACCAGGCGATGGACCGCGCCGAAACCACCCAGGTGGCTGACGGCACGATTCTTGAGGTTTTTCAGCCGGGATATGTCTTCCATGGACGGGTCTTACGGCCAGCCATGGTTCGCGTAGCGGTTCATCCGAGTGGCGCATCGAATGTCGGAACGAATTGAATGGGACAGGTATCAGTTATCGGTTATCAGCAAGGGACCGGGGAGGGGAAGCGCCGCTTTCCGGCCAAACGGAGCGGTGATTCCATTGCGGCCGGAAAGCAAGATGCGATTTGGGAACAACTTGCTGTTTCGTGCCGACTTTTGCAGGTATTCTGGTAACTGGGAAGCGATTTCTGATAACTGATCACTGATTACTTTTGCCGAGGCTCACAACCAGTGACTATGCCAAGAACAAACCAACGCGATTACTACGAAATCCTGGGCGTCTCTAAGACCTCCACGATCGAGGAGATCAAATCTTCGTACCGGAAGTCTGCCCTGAAGTGGCACCCGGACCGCAATCCGGAAAATAAGGAAGAGGCGGAGGTGCGCTTCCGTGAATGCACCGAGGCTTACAGCATCCTGAGCGATCCGAACAAGCGGCAGATCTACGACACCTACGGTCATGCCGGGCTGGCTGGCGCCGGAGCGCAAACCGATTTCAACGGCACTATCTTCCAGGACTTTCACGATATTTTTGGGGACTTTTTTGGCTTCGAAGATCTCTTTGGTGCCGCGGGCGGACGCCGCAGCGGCAGTGGCCGTGGACGCCGCGTGCAGCGTGGCGCCGACCTACGTTACGACATGTCGCTGACGTTTGAGGAAGCGGCGGCGGGCGTCAATACGAAAGTGCGTGTTCCGCGCCAGGAATATTGCGAATCGTGCAATGGAACGGGCGCGAAAAAGGGAACCGGCGTGGCTGCTTGCCAGACCTGCGGCGGACGCGGCCAGATTGTCTATCAGCAAGGATTCTTCACCATTAATCGCACGTGCCCCGCTTGTCAGGGCGCGGGGCAGATCATCAAGGAACGTTGCCCGGATTGCCACGGGCAAGGACGTATGGAGCGCGAGCGCACCATCGAACTGCGGATTCCGCCCGGTGTCGATACTGGCACGCGGCTTCGCGTTCAAGGGGAAGGCGAACCGGGCCCCAACGGCGGACCGGCCGGCGATCTTTACGTGGTTCTCGAGGTGAAGGAGCACACGTTTTTTGAGCGGCGTGGCGCGGACCTGTACTGCACAATTCCGCTGAGCATCGCGCAGGCGGCGCTTGGCGCGGAACTACAGGTGCCAGGCCTTAGCGGAGAAGAGCGCTTGAAGGTTCCCGAGGGCACGCAAAGCGGCGCGGTGTTCCGCATCAAAGGCAAAGGCCTTCCTGATCCGCATGGCGGCGGCCGCGGCGATCTGTACTATCACGTGCGCGTGCTTACGCCGAGCAAGCTGACGCGGGAGCAGCGCAAGCTGATGGAGCAGCTCGACGCCACGCTCAAGGTGGACAATAAGCCCGCGGACCGCAATTCTTCCATCTTCGACAAGGTGAAAGACATCTTCGGTTAACTCACTTTCTGTCCTGGAGTGGTGGCGCTTGCGAACAGCCGATCCCTCGCTCCGCTCGGGATGACAATCCGGAGACCTCACGGAGAATTTGCATTTCTCCGCCCATTCTGAACTGAACATGGCAAAATGAATCCACATGCGCCGCCGATTCTTTGTTGAAAAATTTCACGACCATCGCGCCATCATGGAAGGGGAAGCCGCCCACCATGTGGGGCGGGTGCTGCGCGCGCAGCCGGGGCAACTCTACGAACTCAGCGACGGCCAGGAAGTGTGGCTGGGGCGCATCGAGAGCGTCGGGCGCGATCTCGTGGAATTCGCGCTGGTGGAAAATGTTCCGTCCTACAAGCCGCAGCTTCACACCACGTTGCTGCTCTCCGTTGTGAAATTCGATGCCTTCGAGTGGGCCATCGAGAAGGCGACTGAGTTGGGTGTGAACCGTATCGTGCCGCTCGCGGCGGCGCGCAGTGAGAAAGCGCTGCTTGCGGCGGCTGCGAAACGCGCCGCGCGCTGGAAAAAGCTTCTCCTGGAAGCTTCGCAACAGTCGCGCCGTGTGCAGGTGGCATCTCTCGATGCTCTGACCAAGCCGGAAGCCGCCTTTGCTTCGTTCGCTGAGGGCCAACGCGTCATGCTCTCGGAATCTCCCGACGCAAGGTCGCTTCGCGAAGTTTTGACTGGCGAAGCCTCGCGCGCGGCAGTCCTCGCTATCGGCCCGGAAGGCGGGTGGACCGAAGGCGAATTCGCCGCCGCGCGCGCGGCTTCCTTCAACGAAGCCTCGCTCGGCCGGCTGATCCTGCGCACCGAAACTGCCGTAGTTGCTTCGCTCGCCGCGCTCAGCTTTGCTCTTTCCTCGGAGTAACCTTGGAGCCAATTGGAGGCAACAGAGCGGAGACCACTAGAATCAAACGGGAAGCCGCCGACGCGGACCGGCCTCGCAATTCACGTCTGGTGCGAATTCACGATGGCATGGTATAAATGAAAGGCAGTAGATAATGAAACCCGACGAGAAACCTGGCGCTCCCCTCACGGGACCTGAATGTCCCGAACCGGCAACTTGCTTTTCCCAGAGCACGCCTTCCGTTGCGCCAGAGATCTCCGCACATCCTCACCAGCTTCGCAATGAAATCCGCGTTTGGACCCGCGACCTGCTCATCGCCATCGGCCTCGCGTTGGTCATCATCGTTTTTCTGTACCAGCCAGTAAAAGTGGAAGGCACCAGCATGGCGCCTCTGCTGACGGATCAGGAACGCATCTTCATCAACAAATTTGTTTACCGGTTTGAAGCCATCCAACGTGGTGACGTGGTGGTGTTCTGGTATCCGCTAGACCGATCCAAGTCGTTCATCAAGCGGGTCGTGGCCCTTCCGGGAGAAACCATCGAGATTCGCCGCGGCGTGGTTTACGTTAACGGGCAAGTGGTCGCCGAACCCTACGTTCCCCCACGCTTTGCGGACGTTTCGGACTACGGACCCGCCAAGGTTCCCGATGGCAGCTATTTCGTGATGGGGGATCACCGCATCAGTTCCAACGATTCGCGTGTGTTTGGGCCAGTCGCCAGCCAGTACATTTACGGCCGCGCGGTGTTCGCGTATTGGCCTGTCGATCACTTTGGCTCTTTGTCCGCGACCGAAGCGAGTGAAAAATGAAGTCGTACGGAGGCTCCACTGACGGAAGTTCAGCACCGACCTGCAATCCTCGCGCTCGAAGACGGACGCGTCTTTAACGGGCGCGCTGCGGGCGCGATCACGCGCCGCGGCGGCGAAGTCGTTTTCAATACCAGCCTCACCGGTTACCAGGAAGTTTTCACCGATCCCAGTTATACCGGGCAAATCGTGTGCCTAACGTATCCGCACATCGGCAACGTGGGCGCGAATCTGGACGATGAAGAAGCGACGCGGCCGTACATTGAATCACTGGTGGTACGCGAGTTCTCGCAAATTTCTTCGAACTGGCGCTCGGCGGAAACCGCGCAGCTCTATCTCAATCGTCACAAAATTCCGGTGTTGTGGGATATCGACACGCGCGCGCTGGTTCGCCACATTCGTAAAGTGGGCGCGCTGCGCGGGATCGTGGCGACCGATGGCACGCCCGCCGAACAATTGATCTTCGAGGCCAAACAACTTCCAACTATGGCCGGGCAGGAACTCGCCGGGCGCGTCACCTGCGGGAAAGCCTACGATTGGCAAAAGGGCTCGATCGACCTGGCTATTTCGCCCTGGGCTGAGCAGATGGGAGAAGCGGGTGCCAGCGCGAGCCCGGATACACGGAAGTTCAAAGTTGTTGCGTACGACTACGGCATCAAGCACAACATTTTGCGTTTGCTCGTCGACCATCACTGTGACGTTACCGTGATTCCCGCGGGCACTTCTGCCGAAGATGTCCTCGCGTTTCAGCCTGACGGCGTTTTTCTCTCGAACGGGCCGGGCGATCCGGAGCCCATCACGTACGCGGTCGACAATATTCGCAAGCTCGCGGGACGAGTGCCTATTTTCGGCATTTGCCTCGGGCACCAGCTTTGCGGACTCGCACTCGGTGGCAAAACATTCAAGCTCAAGTTTGGCCACCACGGATGCAATCATCCGGTGAAGAATCTGCTGACGAACCAGGTGGAAATTACGGCCCAGAATCATGGGTTCTGCGTCGATCCGGAATCACTGCCCTCCAGCGACGTCGAAATTACCCATGTGAATCTGAACGACTCCACCAACGAAGGCATGCGCCACAGGAATCTGCCGCTCTTCAGCGTGCAGTATCACCCGGAAGCTTCCCCGGGCCCGCACGATTCGCACTACCTGTTTACGCAATTCGCGGACATGATGAAGGAATTCGCGCAACCGGGGAGCTCGCGGTGATGAGCTTGAGAACCGCTGGACCCGCCACGAGCCCCTACAGAAAGAAGAAGGCGCCATTTTGCGGCACGGCTGAAGCCGTGCCCTGACGATTTCTATGCCTAAACGAAACGACATTCATAAGATTCTGATCATCGGCTCCGGCCCGATCATTATTGGGCAGGCTTGCGAGTTTGACTATTCCGGCGCGCAGGCTTGCAAGGCACTGCGGGCTGAGGGCTACGAGGTGGTGCTGGTAAATTCCAACCCGGCGACCATCATGACCGACCCGGAACTGGCGCATCGCACCTACATCGAGCCGCTCACCAAGGAATATCTCGAAGAAATTATCATCAAGGAAAGGCCTGACGCCGTACTGCCCACCGTTGGCGGACAGACCGCGCTGAACCTTGCCGTAGAGCTCGCGGAGAGCGGCATCCTCGAAAAGCACAAAGTGGAAATGATCGGCGCCACGCTGCGCGCCATCAAAGTGGCCGAAGATCGTCTGTGGTTCAAGGACGCTTGCCGCAAGATTGGCTTGGAAGTTCCGGCATCGGCGCTGGTCAACAATGCGCAAGACGCTCTTCGCCTTTGCGATCAACTCGGTTTCCCCCTGGTTATTCGTCCCTCGTTTACGCTCGGCGGCACCGGCGGCTCCATCGCGTACAACAAGGAAGAATTCGCCGACGCCATCGCGCACGCCCTGGATATGAGCCCGGTGCACGAAGCGCTCGTCGAAGAGTCCGTCCTCGGCTGGAAAGAGTATGAGCTCGAGGTCATGCGCGACTACCGCGACAATTTCGTGGTCATCTGCACGATCGAAAACTTCGATCCCATGGGTGTGCACACCGGCGATTCCATCACCGTTGCTCCTGCGCAAACCCTCACCGACAAGGAATTCCAGCGCATGCGCGATGCTGCGGCCGCCATCATCCGCGAAGTCGGCGTCGAAACGGGCGGCTCCAACGTTCAGTTCGCCATCAATCCGGAAAACGGCCGCATGGTCGTGATCGAGATGAATCCCCGCGTCTCGCGCAGTTCTGCGCTGGCCAGCAAGGCCACCGGTTTCCCGATCGCCAAAATCGCGGCGCGCCTGGCCGTTGGCATGTCGCTGGACGAAGTTCCCAACGACATTACCAAGAAAACGCCGGCGTGCTTCGAACCCACCATCGACTATGTGGTGGTGAAAATTCCCAAGTGGCAATTTGAAAAGTTTCCCGGCGCAGACAGCACGCTCGGCACACAGATGAAGTCCGTCGGCGAAGTGATGTCGATCGGCCGCACCTTCAAGGAAGCCCTGCAGAAGGGCATTCGTTCGCTAGAACCGAGTTCGCCGTGGCGTGCGCCAGCAGAGACTCCCGACTCCCTTCTGCGCGAGAAGCTCTCCACTCCGCGCCCTAATCGCATTCACTGGATTCTGACGGCCGTCGAGCGCGGCCTGCCGCTGCATGAAATTTGCGAGCTCACGAAGATCGATCCATGGTTCATTCACCAGATTGATGAAATTGTGACTGCGAACCGCCGCGCCGCTTCCGTCACCGTGGAAACTGCTTCGAAAGACCTGCTCCGCGAAGTGAAGCGTATCGGCACAAGCGACGAGCACCTGGCGCAAATCTGGAAGACCACTCCCGCGGTAGTACGCCTCCAACGCGCCCGCTACGGCGTTGCACCAGTCTTCAAGCGTGTCGATACTTGCGCCGCCGAATTCGAGTCCTTCACCCCCTACATGTACTCAACGTACGAGGAAGAGGACGAAGCCGACACCACGCAGAAGCAAAAGGTGATGATCCTGGGCAGCGGCCCGAACCGTATCGGACAGGGAATTGAATTCGATTATTGCTGCTGCCATGCCTCGTTTGCGCTGCGCGAAGACGGCATCGAGTCCATCATGGTGAACTGCAATCCGGAGACGGTTTCCACCGACTACGACACCTCCGACCGCTTGTACTTCGAGCCACTCACCCTGGAAGACGTGCTAGCCATCGTCGAACGTGAAAAGCCTAGCGGCGTGATCGTGCAATTCGGCGGGCAAACTCCGCTGAACCTCGCGCTGGAACTGAAGCGCAACGGCGTGCCCATCATCGGCACTGCTCCGGAGTCCATCGACCTTGCGGAAGATCGTCGCCGCTTCGGCCGCCTGCTCGACGAACTGAGAATCCCGCAGCCACGCAATGGCACCGCGCTTGTTCCGGAAGAAGCCGCGCGTGTGGCTGCTGAAATCGGATTGCCTGTGCTAGTTCGCCCCAGCTATGTGCTTGGTGGGCGAGCCATGGTGATCGCATACGACGTGAACACGGTGCAGGAATACGTGGCGCAAGCGGCGCTGATGGGCCCGGCGCGCCCCGTGCTAATCGACCAGTTCCTGGAAGAAGCCACGGAAATCGATGTCGATGCGTTGGCCGACGGGACCGACGTGGTGATCGGCGGCATCATGGAACACATTGAGGAGGCCGGTGTACACTCCGGCGATTCCTCGTGCGTGCTTCCGCCGGTGAGTTTGTCGCCCACAATTCTCAATACCATTCGCGACTACACCAAGCGGTTGGCGCTGGCGCTGAAAGTGGTTGGTCTGATGAATGTGCAGTACGCCATCCAGCGCGATACGGTGTACGTGCTGGAAGTGAATCCGCGCGCCTCGCGTACCGTTCCGTACGTCAGCAAAGCCACGGGCGTACCGCTGGCGAAGGTTGCCGCGCGCCTGATGGTTGGACGCAAATTGGCGGATATGAAGCTTCCGCTCGTTCATCACAACGGCGTTGCCGAAATCGCTTTCCACGACTACTACTCGGTGAAATCGCCGGTGTTTCCGTTTAACAAATTTCGCGGCGTGGACACCATTCTCGGCCCGGAGATGCGCTCGACGGGCGAGGTCATGGGCATCTCGACGTCCTTTGGTCTGGCGTTCGCCAAGGCGCAGCTCGCCGCGGGACAGAAACTGCCGCAAGCGGGCACCGTGTTCATCAGCGTCAACGATCGCGACAAGCGGCATATCGGGCCGCTTGGGAAGGAACTCGTAGCGCTCGGTTTCAAGTTGGTGGCCACGCGCGGGACCGCTTCCGCGTTCCACGCTGCCGAGGTGCCGTGCGATGAGATATTCAAGGTGAACGAGGGGCGGCCGAACATCGTCGACCTGATCAAGACGGGCAAGATCAACCTGGTGTTCAACACGCCGCTGGGCCGTGAATCGTTCTACGACGAAAAATCCATTCGACGCGCCGCGATTCGCTATAACATTCCCTGCATAACGACGCTTTCTGCGGCGCAGGCTGCAGTACGCGGCATTCAAGCGGTGATCGAGCTGAAGAGGGAAGTGTCCTGCTTGCAGGACTTGCACCGGAATCGAGCGGCCGCGTCGACCAATCCTGCCTCCGGAGACTGAACCATGGTTATCAACGGAATCTTTCCTGCGCTGACCACGCCGTTCGCAACCGACGGAACGGTTTCGCTGTCTGGCGTGCGGCAAAATATCGCTCGGTACAATCAGACCGCTGTTGCCGGCTACGTGGTGCTCGGCTCGACCGGCGAATCAGTGATGCTGAGCCGTGAGGAAGCCGAGTCCATCCTGGTTGCCGCGCGGGAAGCGGGTATCTCTGAAAAATTATTGATCGCCGGAACCGGTGCGGAGTCTACTGCCGAGACAATTGCCAAAACCAAGCGCGCAGCGGCGCTGGGCTACCAGGTTGCGCTGGTTAAAACGCCCTACTATTACAAGCCGGCTTATCGCGGCGAAACGTACATTCACCATTACCGCGCCGTTGCGGACGCTTCCCCGATTCCGATTCTTCTCTATTCCGTGCCGATTTTTACCGGCATCACCCTAGAGACTCCGGAAATTGTCGAACTCAGCCAGCACCCCAATATTCTCGGTATCAAGGACAGTTCCGGCGCGATTCAGCGCGTGGCCGAAGTCGTCGCCAGCGCCCCAGCTAGGTTTCACGTGCTGACGGGTGGCGCAGCTGTTATTTATCCGGCGCTTTGCGTCGGCGCCCGTGGAGCCATTTTGGCCTTGGCGGATGCGCTGCCGGAAAAGTGTGCCGAGCTCTACCATCTGGTTCAATCCGGCCAGCACGACCGGGCCAAATCCCTGCAGCTTCAGCTCGCGCAAGCCTCCAAGCGCATCCTTTCGGAAGGCAGCATCGCCGGGCTGAAATATGCCATGGACCTGCGCGGGTACCAGGGTGGAGCGCCCCGTTTGCCGCTATTGCCGCTGAAGGAAGACAAAAGGCAGGCTATTGCAGGGCTGATTTCAGAGCTCCATCCGGCTGCGGCGCGCGTCTAATTATTCTGGATTTGCCGTCACTTTTTTTCGTCGCTATCATCTAAACGCTCATGAATTGTCGCGCCCTTTCACCGGACCGGCTGCCGCACACCTCGAAGCTATACCGCGACTTCGTCGAGAATTTCTCCAAGCTTAAATCCTTCTACTGGCATCCACCGGAACTCAAGTCGGTAGTCTCGGTCGCCAAGAAACTCTCATTTCCTGGTGAGCGTCGCCGAGAAGTTGCCGACATTCTGCGGCAGCAAAACGTGATTTTTGGTTCTGGAGCAGAGACCGAGAAGAATCGTCGCCGCCTAGAAAATGGCGCCGTCGCGGTGGTGAGCGGGCAGCAGGTCGGTCTCTTTGGCGGTCCCGCGTACTCTTTTTACAAAGCCCTTTCCGCCATCAGCGCGGCGGAAGAGCTCACTCGCGGGGGAATCGAAGCCGTCCCGGTGTTCTGGATGGCCACCGAGGACCACGACGTCGACGAGGTTCGCCACACTACCTGGTTTCACGATGGCCAGCTCCGTCGTTTTGAGCTGCGCAAACTGGCAGACGATGCGCAACCCGTCGGGCGCATCCCACTGGGCGACGAAATCACACAGTTGGTTCGTGAGGCAGAGCCCGATCTGGGACAGACCTTCGGCGATATTCTGCGCGAAAGCTACACACCGGTGGCCACCTACAGCAGCGCGTTTGCCCACCTTTTTGCGCGCATCTTCGAAGATTTCGGGTTGATCCTGCTCGATCCGCTCGACGAACGCTTACACCGCGTTGCCGCTCCGATTTTGCACCGGGCGCTTGCCGAGCGCGATGAGTTGAACGAGCTTCTGCTGAAGCGTGGCAAGGAACTGGAGCACGCGGGCTATGCGGTGCAGGTGAACGTCACCTCGCGCAGCACTGTTCTGTTTTCGCTGTGCGGCGGGCAGCGGCAGGTGATCTCTTCGGCCAACGGTCAATTCATCAGTGGCCAGAAGGCAGCGCCGCGGGATGTCTGGCTTCGCGAAATCGAGAGCGAGCCGCAATGCTTCAGTCCCAACGCGATCTTTCGCCCCGTGGTGCAGGACTATCTGCTGCCCACGGTCGCGTACTTTGGCGGACCTGCCGAAATTGCGTACTACGCACAGTCGCAGGTGCTGTACGAAAAACTGCTTGGACGCATGCCGGTGATTCTTCCGCGCGCCGACTTCACGCTCGTCGATCCGAAAGCCACACGCATTCTGAAGAAGTATGGGCTGCAAGTGGAAGATGCTTGGGAAGGGAAGCAGCAACTGCTAAAGCGCATGCACGCCACCAACGTGCCGAAGAAACTGGCGCGCGAATTCGATAGTAACCTCCGACAATTGGAGAAAAGCCTGCAACGCCTGCACAAAGCCATCGCCAAAGTCGATCCGACGATCCAAGGCACCATCGCGCGCGCCGAGAAACGCATTCGCTACCAGATAGAGAAATTGCGCCAAAAGACGGGCGCATCGCTGGATCGCCGCGACCAACTGGTGGAGCGGCACGCCGAGTTCCTGGAGAATCTGCTGTATCCGCAGAAAGGGTTGCAATCGCGCGATCTTTGCTTTTTGCCATTTCTGGCACGGTGGGGAACCGGCGGCTTGCATGAACTGAAAAAACTAGCCAGCCCGAAAAAACCGGGGCATCACTGCATCGTGCCCATTCCGTGAACGTTGGTTGAAGCGAGTGGCTGTGCGAGAACTGAGGGAAGGAAAACTCAGCGGCTAAAGCCGGGTTGATTTCGCGCCACGTACGGCATGGTTAAGCCATTAACTACGCAGACTCCGTTCGCGTGTGGGGCAGCCGCGAAACTCAAGAGAAAAGCCTCACCCCTGAAGGGGTGAGCTACAGGGGTTTGTACCCTCGAGTTCCACGGCGAAGACGTAGCGGCTAGCGGCGGCGGGGGTATTGGCTTAGAGTTTTGTGATGCAATCGATGCGCATCAAAACCAGCCGCCGGACGCAGATGGTTGACGTCACGCTGGAGGTGCAGCGCGTCGTCACGGCACTGGGCATTAAAACCGGTACATGCTTCCTGTATGTGCCACACACTACCGCGGGCATCCTGATCAACGAACATGCCGATCCCGACGTCGCCTCTGACGCCGAAGGCGCACTCGATCGGCTGGTTCCGTTGGCCGGGCCCTACCGGCACGCCGAAGGCAATTCGGACTCCCACGTCAAAACCATGCTGGTCGGAATGAATACCTTCGTATTCGTGGAAGAGGGGAAGTTGGCGCTTGGACGTTGGCAGGGAATCTTTTTGGCCGAATTTGATGGCCCGCGGGAACGCCACATCTACGTCAAAGTCCTTCCCGACCGCGTCTAGCCGGTGGTTACAGCGCAGCGCACTCCCGGTGTCTGTGCTACAGTTTTTAGCGATGGCAAATCTCGGCGTTTACATCCAGGTACCGTTCTGCCAGACCAGGTGCACGTACTGCAATTTTCACACGGGCGTGGTGTCGTCAGACCGCTTTGCGCCGTATACGGAGGCCGTTTGCCAGGAAATCCGGAAGCATCGGGAACTTCTGCGCGCTGCGGGCGTGCATTGGACTAAGGGATTTGACTGGGAAGCGTTGCAGGAAAAATGGGTCGCGCACGATTCCGTGGATACCATTTACATCGGCGGAGGTACGCCGAGTCTACTTCTGCCTGAACTCCTTACCAGCATGATTCATGCCCTGCGAGAGACGCTCTTCTGTGTTCTGGAAGAAGTAACACTGGAGGCGGACCCTGAGACCATTGATGTCGAGAAAGCTGTCCACTGGTTGGTAGCGGGAATCAACCGCATCAGTTTCGGAACGCAATCGTTCGTGGATGAAGAACTGAAAGCCGCCGGTCGCATGCATCGCCGCGCGGATATCTATCGGTCCGTAAAAGTTCTTCGCGACGTCGGGATTCGCAATATCAGCTTCGATCTGATCGCCGGGCTTCCTAAGCAGACGCGAGAGTCCTGGCGCCAGTCGCTTGACGAACTCATCGGGCTTTCTCCGGAACACGTTTCCATCTACATGATGGAAATCGATGAAGATAGCCGCCTTGGCCTGGAAGTCTTGCGCGACGGCCCGCGCTACAGCGCCCGCGAGTTACCCTCCGAAGAGTCCATGGTGGAGTTTTACGAAACGGCCCAGACGCTGCTGAATTCCGCGGGCTACCGGCAATACGAAATTTCTAACTGGGCCAAACCGGGTTTCGAGTCGCGCCACAACCTGAAATACTGGCGCCGGGAACCGTACCTGGGCTTCGGCGCAGGAGCCCATTCTTTTTCCGGCACGCAACGCTGGGCTAACATCCATGATGCCGCCAGTTATGTGGCTGCAATTGCCGGCGGTCAAGTTGCCGAAGAGGGCGTCGAACGAGTGACGCGTGACGCAGCGTTGGAAGAGGAGTTGTTTCTGGGATTGCGTCAACTGGCAGGCATCGACCTGCGCAGAATTGAACGCGAGTACGGGGTGGCGCTGCAGGCGAAAGTCGATCGCCTCTCTTCGGCAGGAATGCTCGAACGAGAAGGCGAAGTGGTGCGCGTTCCCGCGGGGAAAATGAGCGTTTCCAATGAAGTATTTGTCGAGCTGTTGCGCGATTTGATTCCGCTGCAGCCTTCACAAGCGACAGAGAGAAGAGGGCACGATGAGTTACACCGTGGCAAAGGGCAATCAGCTGGTGGATCCTGACCAGGTAATGCAGGTCGAGGACGCCGTGGACCTGCGCAGCGACACGGTCACTCGGCCCAGCGACGAAATGCGCCAGGCCATGGCGGGCGCGGCGGTTGGGGACGACGTTTACGGCGAGGATCCGACCGTCAACCAGCTTCAGAAGCGTGCCGCGGAACAATTCGCGAAAGAAGCGGCGCTGTTTGTGCCCACCGGCTGCATGGGCAATCTGATTTCCGTGAAGATGTGGACGCACCACGGAAATGAAGTTATTTGTGAAGAACGAAGCCACGTAAACCTGTACGAACTGGCGTCCATGTCGGCGATCGCCGGATGCATGCCGCGCGCGGTTCGCGGCGGAGACGACGGCATCATGACCTGGAAGCAGATCGAAGCTGTGATCCGGCCAAAAATCTATTACGACTCCCAGACCGCGCTGATCTGCCTGGAGAATACCAGCAACATGGCGGGCGGCACGGTGTACCCGACCGAGCGGGTGAACGAGATTTGCGAACGCGCTCATGGCCAGGGGCTGAAAGTTCACCTGGACGGCGCGCGCATTTTCAATGCTGCCGTCGCTCTCGGGGACAACGTTGCTAACATGACCAGGAAAGTTGACTCCGTGATGTTCTGCCTGTCGAAAGGACTGGGCGCCCCGGTTGGTTCCATGATTGTTGGCTCAAAGGAATTCATCGAACGCGCGCGCGTCTACCGGAAAATGTTTGGCGGCGGCATGCGACAGGTTGGCGTGATTGCGGCCGCGGGTCTGGTAGCGCTGGAGAAATCGCCCGGACGCTTGCAGGAAGATCATGGTAACGCGAAGCGCCTTGCGGAGGGCATCGCGCAAATCGACGGCCTGCGGATCGATCCCGCCGGCGTCAAGAGCAACATCGTCGTTTTCGATTGCAGCGCCAGCGGCATGAATGCCGTCGAACTCTGTGATGCTCTGCATGCCAGAGGTGTGTGGGCGCAAGACACGGCCATCCATTCCGTGCGCATGGTGACGCACTGGAACGTGTCGCGCGAGGGGATTGAAAGAGCTCTGGTGGAATTGAAAGCGGTTGCGGAGAAGAAGTCCGGGCACGGCGCGTGACGACTAGCCGGCCATGACCGAGAGGCTCGCATAAAAGCGAGCGCTACATTGAAAAGGAAGTAGATCTTTGGCTTCTGCGCCGCGGTGGATCTTGGGAACCACCTTCGCAATGACGGAAGGAACCGGGCGCTGAGAATAAACACCTGCGTGGCGCAGTAAAAGATGGTAATGGTGTGAGACTCCCAGGGCGTCAAATTGCCGAAACTCGCTGCTTTATCGCCTCGTACGCAGCTGTACTGCGCAGCTACGGCCAAGCCCACAACCCCGGCCTTCCCGAGGGTGGGTAGCTTCGACATTCCAGGGACTTGCGCTTCTTCATCTGGCACCAAAGATCCGAACGAGCACGCGGGCGGCCATTGGCTTGGCCGCAATCTGCTCATCTGTAAACGACGCGGATGAGCGCAACATTCAACGGCGCACAAATCACTAGTCCGCGCAATAGAGGTTGCACGTCACGGGGAGGGGAATTAGATTTGTTGGCGCGGCGACCGTTCCGGAAGAGCCCGCAACAACAGGGTCTTCGCAGCGAACGGCCTCACGGAGAGGTTGCTTCATTCTTGTTCCCGAAATTGTCGGTGGCAAGAGCTGCGGCGGTTCGTTGTCCAATCGGTCCACGCTGTTTCTGGGAATATGTTTCATTTTGGGAATTCCAGCGGCTCAGCACATTCGCATACAGGGTAACGTTGATCCCGAACGTGCGCTTTGCTCGTGAGCTGTCCGCCCACTCAGTTTGCGCCGCAAGATGAGAAAGAGAGGATCGGATGAAGTTTGCCTGGAAACAAATCGCAGTGGCCATATCGTACATGGCGATGGGGCTGTCACTCGCAGCCATCGGTGCACGCGCTCAAACGAAGGAAACGGCAGCCAGCGCCGAGGACGCCAGGAAATTCATCGAAGCGGCGGAGCAACAACTTTTTGACCTCGCCGTGAAGGGCTCGCGCACTTCGTGGGTGGAGGAAAACTTTATTACCGAGGATACGGAACAGATCGCTGCCAATGCCAATGAACAGCTGAATACCGCGGCCGCAAAATTTGCCAAAGAAGCGCATCGGTTTGACTCCGTGCAACTTTCGCCGGAGCTTGCGCGCAAACGGATGCTCCTGGAACTGGCCACCGGATTTCCAGCGCCCGACGATCCCAAAGCACAAAAGGAACTGGCGCAAATTCTGGCCTCGCTGGATGGCGATTATGGAAGAGGGAAGTGGTGTCCCGACGGCAACACGAAGCCGTGCCTCGACGTGACCGCAGTTGGCAAGCTGATGGCCACTAGCCGCGACGCTGCAGAACTGAAGCGCGCGTGGCTGGGCTGGCACGCGGTTGGCGCTCCTATGCGCCAACGCTACGCCCGCATGGTCGAACTGGGCAATCAGGGATCGCGCGAACTGGGCTACGTCGACGTTGGCGCGCTGTGGCGTTCGAATTACGACATGCCGCCGGACGCGTTTCAGAAAGAACTCGATCGCCTGTGGACGCAGTTGCAGCCCCTGTATGTTTCGCTCCACGCGTATGTGCGCGGGCAACTCGCCAAAAAATACGGGAAAGAAGTAGTACCGCCTAATGGCCCGATCCCGGCTCATCTGCTGGGCAATATCTGGGCGCAGGAGTGGAACAATGTTTACGACCTGATGGACTCGCCCAAGCCGGCGCAGAGTTACGACCTGACGAAGATCCTGGAGCAACGAAAGACGGACGCGCGCGGGATGGTCAAATACGGTGAGAATTTCTTTTCGTCGCTTGGCTTCGCACCCCTCCCGGCAACGTTTTGGCAGCGATCGCTGTTCACCAAGCCCGCCGATCGTGAGGCAGTGTGCCACGCCAGCGCCTGGGACATCGACTACGTCGACGATCTCCGCATCAAGATGTGCATCCAAATCACCGAAGAGGATTTTCGAACGATCCATCACGAACTCGGCCACAACTACTACCAGCGGGCTTACAACAAGCAGCCATTCTTGTTTCGCGACAGCGCGAACGATGGTTTCCACGAAGCGGTCGGCGACACGATGGCGCTTTCCGTTACGCCTGATTATTTGAAGCAGCTCGGCCTGATCGATACGGTTCCGCCGGCCTCCGGCGACATCGACTACTTGCTGCAGCAAGCGCTGGAAAAGGTGGCGTTCCTTCCGTTCGGGCTGGTGATCGACAAGTGGCGCTGGGAGGTTTTCTCCGGCGAGGTGAAGCCCGATCAATACGACAAGGCATGGTGGGAGCTTCGCTTGAAATACCAAGGCGTGGCGCCGCCTGCGGGCCGCTCCGAAGCCGATTTTGATCCGGGCGCGAAGTATCACGTCCCCGCCAACGTTCCATATATGCGGTATTTCCTGGCGCGCATTTACCAGTTCCAGTTTCAGCGGGCGCTGTGCAGGGAGACTGGGTATCAGGGGCCGCTGCACCGCTGCTCGATCTACGGCAACAAGACGGCCGGCGAGAAGCTGAATGCCATGCTGGAACTGGGCAGGAGCAAGCCTTGGCCCGATGCGCTGAAAACCCTTACGGGCGAGAAACAAATGGACGCATCCGCTCTCGCCGACTATTTCGCGCCGCTCAAAGCTTGGCTCGACGACCAAAACAAAAACAACAACTATCCGGTGGGCTGGTAGGCCAGTTGCTTCATGACAGCTGGCGAGGTTCTGTAGCTCACCCTTCCAGGGGTGAGGGTTTTCGCTCCCAGGGCGACCAGCGTCGTGGCGCGAACAAACCTCAGGCCGGAAGGCCTGAGCTACCGGAACCGACACCGCAGGATGCACGCGAAGTCCACATAAGTTAAACTTTTAGCTGGTATTCTACTTCCTTTCAGGCGAGGCTCGCGTGGATTTCACGTTTACTGACGAACAGAATCACCTACGCAAAAGTGTCCGCGAATTTGCCGAGGGCGAAATCGCTCCCCACGTCATGGAGTGGGACGAATGCTCTCATTTCCCGCTTGAGCTGCTCCCCAAACTCGCCGAAATGGGCCTGCTAGGCGTTATTTTTCCAGAGGAATACGGCGGCGCGGGGCTGGGCTACATCGAATACGCCACGGTGATTGAAGAGCTCTCGCGCGTCGACGGCTCCATCGGGCTCACCGTCGCGGCCCACAATTCGCTCTGCACCAATCACATCTACAAGTTCGCCAACGAAGAACAGAAGCGCAAATATCTCCTGCCCCTCGCTCAGGGCCAGAAGCTGGGTGCATGGTCGCTCACCGAGCCGGAAGCTGGCTCCGACGCCGGCGGCACTCGCACTACCGCGGTGCGCGATGGCAAACACTGGGTGCTGAACGGCGCCAAAACCTTCACCACCAATGGTCATTTCGCCGACATCTGCGTGGCCATGGCGGTGACCGACAAATCCAACGATTCCCACGGCATCAGCGCCTTCATCCTGGAAAAGGGCACGCCCGGATTCAAGCCCGGCAAAAAGGAAAACAAGCTCGGCATGCGCGCCAGCGACACCTCCGAGGTGATCTTCTCGGATTGCCGCGTGCCCGCCGAAAATCTTCTCGGCCCGGAAGGCGAAGGCTTCATCAGCAGCTTGAAAATTCTGGATGGCGGACGTATTTCGATTGCCGCTCTGGCACTCGGTATGGCGCAGGGTGCGCTGGAAGCCGCTACGAACTACGCCAAGCAACGCAAGCAATTCGGCCAGGCTATCAGCGAGTTCCAGGCCATCCAGTTCAAGCTCGCCGACATGGCCACGCAGGTGGAAGCTGCGCGCCTGCTGGTCTACCAGGCCGCGTGGCTTGCGGATCAAAAGGACGTGCGTTTCACGCGCGAGTCCAGCATGGCCAAGCTTTTTGCCAGCGAGGTGGCGGTGCGCGTGGCCAACGAATGCGTGCAGATTCACGGCGGCTACGGCTTCATCAAGGACTATCCCGCGGAAAAGTACTATCGCGACGTGAAGCTCTGCACGATTGGCGAGGGCACCAGCGAAATTCAAAAACTGGTTATTGCCCGCCAGTTGCTTGGCAAGAAATAAGCCCTGCTTGGGGGTGGTGGTTGAGGCCAAGAAGAGCGCGCAGTTCATGTCGTGGCTAGGCCCGCAGGAAGAGATCGCCTTCTCGGTTGACGACAAACTGGCTGAAGCCGCCTTCGGCAATGTAGGGATGGCCCGCGGGATACCCGAGATCGCTCGCGAACTGAGTGAGCGTTAGGCGGGCGTCGTCTGCGTTCGCTCCGACTACACGGCGAGACTCCCCGACCCCGGCGCGGAAGATTGTCCCTAAGCATCGGCAAGAAGCGAGCCTCTCGGGCCCGCCAACCAATCATCAGAACTCTCGTCACGGACTTGAGGAGTTGCTCAAGAGTTGCGATCTGGCTGGTGGACACTCGAAGGTGCCCCTGGTCTTGTTTGGCATTGGGATAGCGATGGCGGGCAGCACTGGGCGTCCAAATGTGGGGATGTTTATAGGCTTGGTCGCGTCTGCGAAAACGTATGAGTCGGTCAAGCGGATTTCGTTCGCTGTTTCGATTATCTGCTGGGCTCCAAGTCTGGTGCCGTTTGGTAAGTCGACGATCCGCCCCCAGTTGACGGAGCCATGAAGTTCAAAGACCCTAAGGACTGGGGGGCGTTGACGTTTTCAGCGTGGCTAACCGCAGGAGTCGAGAACCCCGTCGAGAAGGAGATCGTAGTTGAAAGTCACAAGACAAACAGGTTCGGCTGATTTGTTACACAAGAATCTCTCTGATGAGCGGGGCGTAGTTCGTAACACCGTTGCGCAAGCCACTTCTTCGATCCCTCTGAAAACAAGTCATAGAGGTAGAAGCGCACTGACATGAGTTCGCTCTTGCTCTCGGCGAAGTCGGTTGCCTCTTCTCCGAGGGATTGGACAACGCTTCTGTCGTTTGAGGGCTCGCGCAAGTGAGGAAGAATGCGGGCGAGCTTGGAATACCGTCGCACGATGTCGCCAAATGCGTTGCCGGTGTCGAGAAATAGTGGATTGGCAAGCGGGGCCGCCAAGGGCCGTTATCAACAACCCGCTCTGATACATATTGTCGCCGATGGCAGGAATCGATATGCCGCTGCAGAGTCGAAGGATGCCCGGGCGCCGAAGATGACCATGCGGCGAGTATATCCGAGTGCTTGCGAACGGTGTCTAGGTCATCGGTCACTTGCGGTGCGGTCGCTCAGGCTGTAGTGGATACAAGGCTAGGCGGTTTCTGACGCACCCGTGAATTCGAGCAAGGCGCCTTCTTGTATCTAGACTCGTAGCAAGAAATAATAGAGGGATGCGGCTGCGCGCTTCGCTTCGTTCACGAGGATTCACTTCACAATGAGCTCCGCCATCGGCGAATGGGCCGAGAAGGTGCGCAGTGGCGACGTTCGCGCCATCTCTCGCGCCATTTCCGCCATTGAAAACCACGAGTCTGAGGCGGAAGAGTTGCTGCGCATGCTGTTCCCGCACACGGGGCAGGCGTATCTGACCGGGATTACCGGCGCGCCGGGCACGGGGAAGAGCACGCTGGTCGATCGGCTGGCCGCGTATCACCGCAAGCGCGAGGAGCCCGTTGGCGTGATCGCGGTCGATCCGACCAGCCCTTACTCCGGCGGCGCGATTCTGGGCGACCGCATCCGCATGCAGAGCCACGCCACGGACGCGGGCATTTTCATCCGCTCGATGGCTACGCGCGGTTTTCTCGGTGGGCTGGCGCGTGCTACCGCCGAAGTGGCGCTGCTGCTCGATGCCGCCGGCAAGCGTCAAGTGCTGATCGAGACCGTCGGTGTTGGCCAGGATGAAATCGATATCGTGCGTCTTGCCGATTGCGTGCTGGTGGTTCTGGTGCCCGGACTGGGCGACGACATACAAAACATGAAAGCCGGGCTGATGGAAATCGGCGACATTTTTGTTTTGAACAAAGCCGATCGCGAAGGCGCGGACCGTCTGGAAGAGCAGCTCCACGCCATGCTTTCGCTGGTGATGCCGCGCGATGGCTGGCCCCCTCCGGTGATCCGCACCGTGGCCACGGAAAACAAAGGCATCGACGAACTGGCGCAAGGCGTGGCGAAATTCAGCCAGCATTTTAAGTCCAGCGGCGAGCGACGGAAGAAGCACGTGGAGCACTGGCAGAACCGGCTGATCGAGTTGCTGGAGTCGCGCCTGCTGGAGAGGGTGCTGGGCGGCAAAGCCGGCGAAGCGAAGCTGCGCGAACTGGCGGCCGCCATTGCCGACCGCAAGATCGATCCTTTCACCGCGGTTTCAGAAATCCTGAAGGGATCCGGTTTGTAGACGCGCATGCACCTGGGCAACATCGAAATCCGGTACCTCGACGGTGGCGCGTTCGGCCTGGATGGCGGAGCCATGTTCGGTGTGGTGCCGAAAGTTCTGTGGGCGAAGAAGTCTGCGCCGGACGAAAAGAATCGCATCCGCATGCGGGCCAATTCGTTGTTAGTGCGGGCGCACCACAAAACCATCCTGATTGAAACGGGCAATGGCACAAAGTGGGATGCCAAGCAACGCGCGATTTACCAGGTCCAGGATGGCGATCCGCTTGTCGACTCGCTGCATCGCGCTGGAATTCAGCCCGACGACATCGATCTGGTGATCAACACGCACCTGCATTTCGATCACGCCGGCGGCAACACGCGCATGGAGGAGGACCGTGCCGTTCCCACTTTTCGCAACGCGCGCTACGTGGTGCAGAAGTCGGAACTGGAGCACGCCCTGCAACCCAGCGAGCGGGATCGCGCCAGCTATTTCCCCGATAACTATCAACCCATCACCGACACTGGCCAGTGGAATCTGGTCGATGGCGATGCGGAAATTTTGCCGGGCATCTCGGTCGCGCGCATTCCCGGCCATAATGCGAGCATACAGGCCGTCGTGCTCAGCGGCGGCGGAAAGTCGCTGGCCTTTGTTGCGGATTTGCTGCCAACACGGCACCATATTCCGTTGCCTTGGATCATGGCCTACGACCTGTATCCAATGCAGACGCTGGAGACCAAGCGCAAGTGGGTCCCGCGATTCGTGAACGAGGGGTGGACAGTTGTCTTTGCGCACGACCCCGATATGGCCGCGGCGACGCTGCACGGCCGCGACGGGAAAATTGAAATCGAATCCGTGGACCTGAACCGGTAATTCCCAGGAGAAATGTGAATGGCGAAAGCAAAGAAAACGGCAGGGAAGAGTGCGCGGGCAAAAGAAGCCGCGGCGGAAATTGGCGTGATCGGCGGCAGCGGCCTGTATTCCATGAACGGGCTTACAGAGACGCGCGAGATTCGCGTGAAGACACCGTTCGGCGAACCGTCGGACGCTTTTGTTGTCGGTAAGTTAGAAGGGAAGCGCGTTGCGTTCCTGGCGCGCCACGGACGCGGCCATCGCTTCATGCCCAGCGAGCTGAATTTCCGCGCCAATATTTATGCGATGAAACTGCTGGGCGTGCAGCGCATCATCTCCGTCAGCGCTGTCGGCTCGTTGAAGGAGGATTTGCGTCCTGGGGAATTCTTGGTGGTGGATCAGTTTGTGGATCGCACCAAGGGGCGCCATTCCACGTTTTTCGGCAACGGCATCGTCGCTCACGTCACGTTCGATAAGCCCACCTGCCCGCAACTCTCCTCGACTCTGGCCGATGCGTGCGTGTCCTGCGCTGTGCCGGTGCATCGCAAGGGCACTTACGTATGCATGGAGGGCCCGCAATTCTCCACGCTCGCCGAAGCGAACTTTCATCGCGCCAACAACTGGGAAGTGATTGGCATGACAAACGTGACCGAGGCGAAGCTGGCACGTGAAGCGGAAATTTGTTACGCCACCATCGCCATGATCACAGATTACGATTGCTGGCATCCGCAGCACGATTCGGTGACGGTGGCGCAGATTGTGGCAACGCTCACTCAGAACGCCACCAACGCACAGAACGTGGTCCGTGAAGCGGTCAAAACTCTTTCGCCGAATCGCGCCTGCAAATGCGGTTCGGCCCTGAAACATGCCATCATTACCAATCCAAGAGTTGTTCCCGCAAAAACCAAGAAAAATCTGAGCGCTATACTCGCCGAATATCTGGCCTAGGAGAAGAACGTGTCCTTACTCGTCGTCGGTTCGGTTGCCTTTGATTGTCTGGAAAGCCCGTACGGAAAAGTAGAACGCGCGGTCGGCGGCGCCGCTACTTATTTCGCGGTCGCGGCCAGTTTTTTCGCGCCGGTCCATCTCGTCGCGATTGTGGGGGACGATTTCAGCAAGGAAGACGCTGCCGTCTTTAAGGGCCGGCCCATCGACATCGAAGGCCTGGAGCGCACCACCGGCAAGACGTTCTTCTGGTCGGGGCGCTATTCGCAAAACCTGAACGAACGCGTGACGCTGGCCACAGAGCTGAACTGCTTCGCGGAATTCAAGCCGCGCCTGCCGGAAAAGTATCGCAACTCCAAATATGTGTTCCTCGCTAACATCGCGCCCGATCTGCAGCGCGACGTCCTTCACCAAGTGAAGGTGAAGCCCAAGATCGCGGCCATGGACACGATGAACTATTGGATCGAGCGCACCAACGCCGAGCTGCGCGAGACTCTCAAGCACGTCGACATCCTGATGATCAACGACACGGAGACGCGCGAACTTTCCAGCGAGCACAACCTGCTGCTTGCCGCCAAGCACATTTTCAAGATGGGGCCGTCGACGCTGGTGGTGAAGCGCGGCGAATACGGCGCCATGATGGTGGACAAACACGGCATCTTCTGCGTCCCTGCATTTCCTCTTGAAGAGCCGCACGATCCCACCGGGGCAGGGGACTCCTTCGCCGGCGGATTCATGGGCTACCTGGCCAGCGTGGGAAGCAAGAGCGATGCGTTTTTGCGTCGCGCGATGGTGTATGGCTCGGTGCTGGGCAGCTTTGCGGTGGAGCAATTCGGCCTGGACCGCCTGCTGCAGCTGAAAAAGGCTGAGATACACGGCAGGGCACGGCACTTCGCAAAACTCACGCAATTCAAACTCTAAAACTCGTAAACTTTCCTTGTACGCGGCGGTGGCCGCTCAGGGAATGATTCCTTACCACGCAATTCTATTTCGATGGCTTGGCTCAGGGACTACCGGTGCTGCGAATGGCGCCATAGTGTGCCGGGAGCATTGCGAATGAATGTTGCCCAGACAAATCCGCGCAAGCCCAAGGCTCTTACCAAGGGTTCGAAGATTGCTGTGTTTGCTCCGGCGTCTCCTGCGGATCACCAGGAAATCCTGACGGGCATCGCGGAACTGCGCCGGCTGGGCTTTGAGTTTTCTCCCGCGCCGATGTCCACGCCTGAAGGCTACTTTGCAGGTTCGCTGCAAACGCGGCTAGAAGGATTCCTCAGCGCACTCAGGGACGGGGGGATCCGCGGTCTGGTGGCCACGCGCGGCGGCTACGGCGCGAGCTATCTTCTCGGCTCCGACTTTTCCGCGGAACTCAAGGAGCCGAAATGCATCATCGGCTTCAGCGACCTCACCTCGTTGCAGATTTACCTTTGGCAGAAGGCCGAATGGGTTACGTTCCACGGTCCAATGGCCGCCGCGGGCTTTAATCACGGAGCCGACGATGCTCACGGTTATGACGAACATTCTTTCCTGCAGGCGGTTTCGAATACTGCCACGGGTTGGAGCGTGCCGTTGCGTGCGGAGTCGTTGGTCCGCGGTGCGGCGGAAGGCCGACTTCTCGGTGGTTGTCTCACTATCCTGCAAACGTCTTTGGGCACGCCTTGGGAGTTGGACACGGCCGGGGCGATCCTAGTGCTGGAAGATCTCGGCATGAAGCCCTACCAGGTGGACCGCGCCTTGTTGCACCTGCAGCAGGCTGGCAAATTCAGCGGCGTCAAAGCGATTATTTTGGGCGAATTCCCCAATGGCGACGCGCCCGCACCGAACAGCCCGACGACTCGCGACGTATGTGCGCGCATCCTTTCGCCCCTGGGCATACCGGTTATCTATGGCGCTCCGGTTGGCCACAGCAAGCGTGCCATGTTGACACTGCCGCTTGGCATCCGCGCGCGGCTCCGTGCGCACGGCGAGGGCACTCTCGAATTTCTCGAACCGGCGGTTGTCCCTTAAACTAGAAGAGGCTCAGGGCATGATTAAGCACATCCACATGATTGGGATCGGCGGCTCAGCAATGTCGCCGCTCGCCGGAATGCTGCGCGAACGCGGCTACCGCGTCACTGGCTCGGATGCCGGCGTGTATCCTCCCGCGTCAATTCTTCTCGAGTCGCTCGGCATCCAGTACGACTCCAAGTTCGACGCCGCTCATCTCACACCCGCGCCCGACCTGATTGTAGTTGGCAACGCTATTTCCCGCGGCAACGTGGAAGTGGAGGAAATGCTCGACCGCAAGCTGGTTCACAAGTCGCTTCCGGAAATACTTGAAGAGGAATTTCTTCCCGGCAAACACTCCATCGTGGTCAGCGGGACGCACGGAAAAACAACCACGACTGCTATGCTTGCGTGGATTTTTCAGGTGGCGAAAAAACGCCCGAACTTCCTAGTTGGCGGCGTCGCGGAAAACTTTGGGAGGAGTTATGGCCTCGGTGGCGGCGAGGATTTTATCTTGGAAGGCGATGAATACGATTCCGCTTATTGGGATAAGGCTGCGAAGTTCTTCCATTACCACCCGGACGATCTGATCATCACGTCGCTGGAATTCGATCACGCCGACATCTACAGTGATTTTGAGACGTACCAGCTGGCGTTCCGGCGGCTGGTTAACCTGGTACCCCGTCGCGGCCGCGTGGTGGTCTGGGGCGATAGCGATGCGGGCAAAGCGCTGCACAATGCCACGGAAAAAGCGTTTTGCCCCGTGATTCGCTATGGATTTAACGCTACGAACGACTGGTTCGCTACGAACGTGCAGCCCGATGGCGACGGCATGAAGTTTCTTTTGAACTATAAAGGCAAGACCTTCGCGGAATTCCGCCTCGCTGCCACCGGCCACCACAATGTTTTGAATGCCATCGCTGCCATCATCGTCGCGCAGGGCCTGGGCATTTCACACCCCACGATTCAAGAAGCTCTTGCAACCTTCCGTAGTGTGAAGCGTCGCATGGACGTGAAGGGGGAAGTTGACGGCATTCTGGTGATCGATGATTTTGCACATCATCCCACGGCGATCCGCGCCACCATTCAAGCCGCACGCCTGCGCTGGCCGGGCCGGCGATTGTGGGCCGTGCTCGAGCCGCGATCGAATTCCATGCGCCGGAAAGTTTTCCAGGATGCGCTTCCCGAGGCGCTCGCACTTGCGGATAGCGTGATTCTCGACGCCGTGCACCGCGCGGCGCTGCTCGACGATGCTCATCGCCTCGACCCGGAAGCCGTCGCCGTTGGCGTACGCTTCCACGGCAAGGATGCGCGCGTTTTGCCCAGCGCCGACGACATCGCCGATCTTCTCGCCGCCGAGGCCAAGTCCGGCGACATTTTCCTGATCATGTCCAATGGGAGCTTTGACGGTTTGTGCGAGAAGTTGTTGAAGAAGCTTTCAGCGAGACAAATTCCATCCGAGGCCAATGCGCGTTGAATAGAGTATTGCGAAGCTCGCCTACAGTTTTGACCGCCACAATCCTGTGCCTGCTCTTCTTCACGGCCGTTGCCGCCAAAGCAGACATTCACTACACGGTCTCTCTCGATCATCCCGAGCAACATCTGTTTCACGTCACCGTGGAAGTCCCTAATGTGAAGGATCAACTCACTCTTCAGATGGCCGCCTGGAACGCGCTGTATGAGATTCGGGATTTCAGCAGTCACGTTCAGGAAGTGCTTGCCTTCGCCAATGGCCAGCCAGCCGAGATCAAGAAAATCGACAAGCTTACCTGGCAGGTGACGGGATCGGGCACCATCACCGTGCATTACACCACGTTCTGGGATGACGTTGGACCCTTCAGCACGCAACTCAATTCTGAACATGCCTTCATCAATCCTGCGCTCATCCTGTTGTATGTTCCCGATCGCAGAACACAGAAAACCACCCTCTCACTGCGTGACGTGCCCGATGGTTGGAACGTCGCATCCTCGGATATCATCTTGCTGGAATCAGTGAACCGCGCCCGCTTGTTTACATTGCAGGCGCCCAGCTACGACGCCCTCGCGGACGCCCCGATCGAAGCTTCGCATTTCGAGGAGTTCACTATCCGCGACCTCACTCCTTCCGTTCATGTCGTCATCCATGGCGATAACTGGCACAAGCGCGAGGTCGAAAACGCTCTCCGCAAAATCTGCAGCTACGAACTGAGGCTCATGGACGGCGCTCCGTACACCGAGTACACGTTCATCTATCACGTCGGCAACGTGTCTGGCGGAGGTGGAGGCGGGATGGAACATTCCAACTCCGCGGCCATCTTTGCGCCCTCCGACGCTTTTTTGAATAACGTGTCGGCGCACGAATTTTTTCATCTATGGAACGTGAAGCGCATTCGGCCGGCATCTTTGGAACCGGTGGATTACACCAAGGAGATGTACACCCGCGCGCTATGGTTCGCCGAGGGGGTCACCAACACGTACGGTTCTTACGCGCTGGTTCGCACCGGCCTCTGGAATCGGCAGGAGTTCTACACAGATCTCAGCCGCCAGATCAGCGATCTGGAAGTGCGGCCCGCTGAGCAATGGCAAAGCGCCGAGCAATCCAGCCTCGACGCATGGCTCGAGAAATACGCGCTCTACAACCAGCCCGCGCGCAGCGTTTCCTATTACCAGAAGGGCCAGGTCCTCGGTGTGCTCCTCGACATCTTGATTCGCGACCGCACTGACAACCAGAAGAGCCTCGACGACGTCATGCGCACGATGAACGCGGACTTTGCCAAGGAAGGGAAGTTCTACCGCGATTCGCTGGACATTCGGCTCAGCGCGGAAAAAGTGACCGGCGGTTCGTTGGAAGACTTCTTCAACAAATACATTGGCGGCGCTGAGCCTCTCCCGTATGCTTCCGTCCTTTCGCTTAGCGGACTTGAACTTCACAGCTACGAAAGCGCGCGCCCGGTTCTAGGCTTCTTCGTGGAACGCGCGCCTAATGGCCCTGTGATCGTTCGCGGCGTCGACGCCGACAGCGACGCGGCCAAAGCGGGGCTGCGCGTGGGCGACGAGATACTTCGTTGGAACAATGGCGAGGCTCCGCGGCGTCCGGAACGCTGGCTGGGATCGCAGAAACTGGGTGACCAACTGCGCCTTCACGTCAAGCGTGACGATAAAGAACTGGATGTCGTTGTGCACATTGGTGAAGTTCGCGAGAAGGTCTATCAAGTCGCGGAATCGGGCCATGCCTCCGACCGCGCCAAGCGCATCCGTGAGGGTATCCTTCGTGGAACCACTGAGCCAGTTACCGCCAAGAATCGCTGAAATCCCCAGTATCATTGCTGCCAGTCACTGGAGCGTCCGTGAATCTCTTTTCGTTTTGGCGAATCTTAATTTGGGGTTGGTTGGCGTCGGAAATAGTGATTGGTGTTGCGACGCGGACCAATCGGAGCAGCGGCAATGTGCGGGACCGAGGCACGCTGGCGATATTGTGGACTGTAATCTTCGCGTCGATTACGGCTTGCGAATGGATTGGCGGCAGATCAACACCCAACGTGTTCGGCGGCGCCCACTGGCTGAAGCCACTTAGCGATGGCCTGATGATCGTCGGACTCGCGGTGCGCTGGACCGCGATCCTGACGCTGGGCAAAGCGTTCAGTTCCAACGTGGCCATTCAGGAATCGCAGACCATTCAGCGCTCCGGACTGTACGGGATCGTGCGGCATCCTTCTTATTTGGGCATGCTGATCATCTTTTTCGCGATCGGCGTGCATTCGCGCAACTGGCTTGGGCTCGCTGTGGTCATGGTGCCCACTACGGCGGCTTTGCTTTATCGCATTCACGTGGAAGAAATTGCATTACGCGATGCCTTCGGCGCGGAGTACGCCGATTACAGCAAATCCACCAAGCGCTTGGTCCCTGGCATTTACTGAGGCGCGCGTCGGATTCGTTCCGCTCGGCAGCAACTCTCAAAACTACGCTTGACCACCCGCCCGGGATTCGAGAAAGTCTCCTTGCCCATGCTTCGTGCTGCTTTCATCTGTGTTTTTTTGAGCGTATACATCCTCTTTCTGGGACCGCCTCTTCTCATCTACACCCTCATCACACGGCACGTTGATCCGCTCTACTGGGCCGGCGTGAACGGCGTGATGTTTTTCGTGCGATGCGTGGGCGTCCGCGTCCACGTGAAAGGCACCGAGCGCATTCCCAAAGGCACCGTCATCTTCGCCGCCAACCACACCAGTTCCGCGGATGCTCCCGCGGTGGTCTGGTCTATTCCGCGGCGCATCGCGATTCTCTTGAAGCGATCTCTTTTCGAATGGCCGATCGTTGGGCAAGCCTTCCATCTCGCGCATTTTATTCCCGTCGATCGCCACAATCGCGATTCCGCAATCGTCAGCCTGGAAAAAGCCACCGAAGCGCTGTGCAACGGGCAATCTTTTTTGATCTATCCGGAGGGAACCCGCAGCCCCGCCGGGCGCTTGCAGGAATTCAAGAAGGGAACAGCTGTGATGGCGATCAAGGCGGGCGTGCCGATTGTTCCCGTGGCGTGTTCTGGCGCTCATCGCATCATGGAGAAGCGCAGACTGAAAATTACCCCTGGAGATATCGTGGTGGAGTTTCTCGAGCCCATCGATTCCACGCAATACACGTTCGAGCAGCGCGAAGCGCTCAACCAGCGCCTCCACGATGAACTCGCCGCTGGTCTCCCGCCCGATCAGCGGCCCATTGGTTTTCCCGGCGCCGCGTGAGTTCGTGATTCCTAGCTGCCGCGCTCTTTGACTTTAAACCCCGGTTAGATTTCAATTTCGCAAGAACTCTAAAATACGAACAGCCGCAGATCCCTCGAGTACGAGATCCGGCGCGCCAAACAACGGCGCGCAAGATAAGGCCGGGTCGCTTCGCTCGGGATGACAGGTTCGAGAACTTCGAGACACTTTCTGAGGCTCACGACTTGTTTTTCTGCGTGAGCTCCGCCTCGAGCTGTGAGACTCTCTTCTGCAGCTCCGGCAAGCGGTTCAGCGCTGCCATCATTTTCAGCCAATCGCGGTTCGCTACGGCTGGGTATCCGGAATACAACGATTTTGCTGGCACATCGTTCGGCACGCCACTCTGCGCCGTGATCACAGTGCCATCGCCAATCGTCAAGTGTCCCGCGGTGCCAACCTGCCCGGCCAAAATACAGTTATCACCGACGTGCGTTGAGCCCGCGAGGCCCACTTGCCCGCACAACATGGCGTTCGACCCGACTTGCGAGGCGTGGCCGATGAGCACCAGGTCGTCGATCTTTGTCCCACGGCCGATCCGCGTCTCGCCCACTGTGGCGCGGTCGATGCACGCGTTCGCCTGCACCTCCACTTCGTCCTCTAGAACCGTTGGACCCGATTGCGCCATCTTGTACCACCTGCCGTCATTGCGCTTGGCAAACCCCAGCCCATCGCCGCCGATCACCACACCATTCTGCAGGATCACGCGATCGCCGATCTGGCAGTATTCCCGCACCACCGCGTGCGCGTGCGCGAAAAACTGTGCACCAATTTTCGCGCCGCGATAAATGGTGACAAAGCTGTGCAACACCGCGTCTTCGCCGATCTCCACATCTTCATCGACAAAACAGTACGGCCCGATGTGTGCTCCCTTGCCGATCTTCGCGGTCTTCGTAATCACCGCTGTGCCATGAATTCCGGGCGCGTAGCTCGGCGCCTGGTAGAACAATTCAATCGCCTGTGCGAAGGCCAGGTAAGGATTCGGGGTTCGCAGAGCGGCCAGTGGATTGTGATTTGCCGCGCGTTCCAGCGCTACGCCATCCTCAAGCAGCACGGCGCTCGCGCACGTCGTCTTTAGCATCGGTGAATACCGGCGATTCGCAAGGAACGTCACGTGCCCCGGCGTCGCGTGGTCGATGCCTGCCACGCCCGTGATTTCTACGCTGCCATCGCCTTCCAACCGGCAGCGCAACTTTTGCGCCACTTCCTGCAGCTTCATGGGCTCACTCCCTCCGACACACAATGCCTGACCTGTGAGTCTCGCACAGCGCATTCCGCGAAGTACAGAGCCCGCCGCGAACGCTTCTTCTCCGTGCGGAAAAGCTCTTCTACGTCGGCCGAACGTGGTAATTGGCGGATAGCTACAATGCGGAATCGTTGGCCAGCTATTCGTTGAACAGGCGTGGTTGCGCGGCTGCGGCTGCGGCGGTGGGTTTTCGGCGCGCCATCCCCACGACGCCCAAGACCGTCAAATGAGTGAGCGCGCTCCGTGGCACATAGATGCGGTCGGTGTTGGAATTGAAGTCGGGCGGCGTAAGCTGTAGTCCATTTTCCATCAGGGCCAGCAGGTCGTTTGCGACGACCCCTTCGAGCGTTTCACCGTCCCGAAAGCGCAGCTTCACCCACAGGCCATCCAACTTCGGACGGCTGAGAAATGCGGTTCGCTCCGGCTCAAACTCCACGGCCAAGTCGCGTACGAAGTAAATCGCACGCAGCTTTTCGTAGGGAATTTCCTGGTGTTCTCCCTCAGGAGTCAGCACGTCGAGGGCAGGGGATTGCCCGATCCTCGTAGGATTCACAAATCCGCGCAGAGACTTGCGGTCGAGGAATTCCACGACCACTTTTTTGTGCGTCGAGGCTGGGGGCCGGGATTTCAAATCGCGTTTATCCGTTTTTTCCAGCTACCGCAAGCAAAGGATTGCACCGGGGTGCCACGGTATGTTATGTTAATCAAGTTTTGCCTGTCAACTCATTGTTATTACTGGGTTTAGGTCCCAGAAAGCCTTTCCTTTGACCGAAAAAAGGGAAATTCTTAAATCCGCGTCGATCATCTCTTTGGTCACCGTCGTCAGCCGTGTACTCGGCTACGTTCGCGACCAACGCATTACCTTGCTTCTGGGCACCACCCTCTCCGCCGATTCGTTCGTTCTCGCCTATCGTATCCCCAATCTTTTCAGGCGCTTAGTCGGAGAAGGTACGGTCGCCGCCTCGTTTATCCCGGTTTTCACCACGTACATGCGCGACCGCTCTTCCGAAGAACTCTGGGCATTCGCCAATCGGCTGTTCTGGACGGTCGCCCTGGTTCTTGCTGTGGTCATCGTTCTGGGAATGATTTTCTCCCCGGCGGTCATTCAGACGTTCACGTTTACCGGCGACAATGCCACCAGTTGGGACGAAGCTATTACTCTAAACCGCATCATCTTCCCGTATCTGTTCTTTCTTGGGCTTACCGCGCTCGGCATGGGGATCCTCAATAGCTTTCATCACTTCGCTATCCCCGCTTCCACCACTGTGGTACTCAATTTCACCATCATCGTCTTTTCCGCGTCGGTCGTCTGGCACTATTTCAAACGTCCCGCATTTTCACTTGCAGTGGGCGTGCTCGTTGGAGGAGCATTGCAATTCCTGGTGCTTGTGCCGCAACTGGTCGAACGCGGCATGCGTTTCGACTTCGGCATTTCCTTCGCGCACTCCGGCATCCGCAGCGTGGCTCGCCTGATGTTTCCGCGCTTTTTCGGCCTGGGCATCGCGCAAATCAATTTTTTTGTCGACACGTTTTTTGTGAACGCTCCCCAAATGCCACGCGGCAGCCTGACCGCCCTGTACGTGGCAGACCGCGTCATGGAGTTGGTGCTCGGTGGATACGCCATCGCCGTCGCCACGGCCATCCTGCCGATGATGGCGCACCAAGCCGCAGCCAACGATTACGAAGGCCTGAAGCGCACTTTCACCTTCGCCCTTCGCATCGTTGCCTATATCACCATCCCGGCGGCCGTCGGCCTGATGATTCTCCGCGAGCCCATCATCCGCATGCTGTTCCAGCACGGCCAATTCGTCGCGGAATCCACGCGCTTGACCGCTCGCCCGCTGCTGTACTACGCCATTGGGCTTCCCGCGCTCGCCTGTGTGAAGCTGATCGTCCCGGCGTTTTATTCCGCGCGCGATACCAAGACGCCGGTTATCGTTGCATGCATCTCGTTTGTGTTGAACATTGTTTTGAACATCGTGTTCCTTCAAGCCATCTTCTACAAGCGCTTCCAGAACGGCGGACCCGCTCTGGCTACTGTCCTCGCCACTCTGTTCGATTTCTTCGTGCTCTTTGCCATTTTCCGTTTGCGTTACGGCGCACTTGGTTCCTCCGAAATTTTCCGCTCCATCTGGAAAATCGCGGTGTGTTCCGCCATCATGGGCGCCGCGTGTATGGTGGCCAATCATTACGCTAACTACACCCTTCATTCCGCCTTTTTCACGCAACTGGTCGTTTTCATCGCCCTGATCCTGGGCGCAACCCTGCTGTACATCGGCTTGACCTGGATCTTCCGTTGCCCCGAAATCGAAGAGGTTTACGGCATTGCTATGCGGCGCGAGCCCGCGGAAGGATTCCCCGCACACTGATGGACATCTCCTCCACCATCGCCGCCTTTCTCACTCACGTTCGTGTGGAGCGGGGCCTCTCCGCCAACACCGTGACGGCCTACCGGCGCGATCTGGTGAAGTTCGATGACTTTGCCAAAAAACGTAAACTCACGCTGGAATCTGTTTCCCGCGACAATCTCGTGGAATTCCTGGCCAGCTTGTATCGCCAAAAGCTCGAAAGCCGCACGGTGGCGCGACACCTGGTAACACTGCGTAATTTTTTCCGCTTCGCCCAGCTTCAGGAACTCATCGCTACCGATCCTTCCTTGAACCTGGAGTCGCCAAAGATCCGCCGCTCTTTGCCTGGCTATCTGCGACTCGAAGAAATCGAGCGCCTGCTGGCACAGCCCGACGACAAGACGCCACTGGGCCTGCGCGATCACGCGATGCTGGACGTGCTATATTCCACCGGCCTGCGCGTGTCTGAACTCATCTCCCTGCGAGTCATGGATCTCGATACTGCAGTTGGCTGTATCCGTTGCATCGGCAAGGGCGACAAGGAACGCATTGTCCCGATCGGCAAGAAGGCCCTCGCGCTGGTGGAGCGCTATCTGCGCGACGCGCGCCCCAAGCTAATTGGCAAGGGCAAGCAGGCCCTGGCGACCACGCTATTCATTAACCGGCGTGGCGCCCCGCTCAGCCGCGTAGGCGTGTGGAAGATACTTTCTGCCTACGGGCGAAAGGCCGGCCTGCGTTCTTCTCTTACGCCGCACATGTTGCGGCACAGTTTTGCTACGCATCTGCTGGAACGCGGGGCGGATTTGCGCTCCGTGCAACTGATGCTGGGGCATTCCGATATTTCCACGACGCAAATCTATACCCACGTCGTGGAGGAGCGGTTGAAGCAGATCTATAAGGCTCATCACCCGCGCGCTTAGCGTGCGGGCAATTACGTATCGCGGGTGCGACGTCCCACAAGGGACGACACCCTGAATCGGAAGGAGTGCAATGCCCGATTACATCTTTTTACTTGAGAGCAGGCTCACGCCCGAACAACGCGCCGCCATGCTGCGGGTGCAGGAGCTAGCCGCGGCCATGGGCTTCAACGTCTATCTCACCGGAGGCACGGTCCGCGATCTCATCACCGGAGCCACGCTGCGCGATCTGGACTTTACGGTCGAAGGCAACCCCACCAAGATGACGCGCGAGCTGGAAAAGGGAGGCGCCAGAGTCCTTTCGGAAGACGAAAAACACCGTCACGTGGAATTGCTGTTCGCCGGGGATTGCGAGGGCAGTCTTTCCGCCGCGCGCGATGACCACTACGTGCGCCCGGGCACGCGCCCTGAAATTCGCTGGTCCTCCATCATGGAGGATCTGCGACGCCGCGACTTTTCGCTCAACGCAATTGCCATCTCGCTGAATCCGGCGTCGCGCGGATTGCTGCTCGACCCCACGAATGGCCTCTCTGACATCGAGCACGGCGAAGTTCGCGCCCTTACCATTCATGCGTTTACCAATCAGCCCGTGCGCCTTTTGCGCGCGCTGCGTTTTGCTGCTCGCATGGGCTACCAACTCGAGTCTCGCACCCAGGAATGGTTCACTCTCGCCATCGAAAGGGAATTGCAGACCACCATTCTCCCGGAGGATGCCGGCGACGAACTCCGCTCCCTCGCCAAGGAAGAACGTCCGCACCTGGTTCTGAAGGAGTGGGAACAGCACGATCTTCTGGAACGCGTGCACCCGCTAGTGGCCAAAAAACATCCCGACTATGAAGCAATTTCCCGGCTCATCAAGGTTCGCGACGACCTGTTCATGGCGGGCTTCCGGCCGCGCCTGGCCAGCCCCATGATGCTGGCGATTCTTGGCCGCCTGAAAGACCGCGAGATGGGCAACGTGCTCTCCAAACTGGGTTTCCGTGCGGCGGAAATTGACGCGCTCGAGAACTTCCCGGAAAAAGTCGCCACTGTGGAGAAGGAACTTACTGGGAAGAAAACGAACCGTCCGATCGATGCGTATCATTTCATCGAGAAATTGGCGATGGAGTACATGGCGTACATCCTGGCGGAATCCAACAAGCCCGCTGCCGTGTCCAAGCTGAAAGCGTATCTCCACAAGTGGCGCCCCATCCGCATCGCTCTTCCCGCGGTCACCAACGAACTGGAAGCACTGGGCATGCCGCGCGGTCCCAAATTCGATGAGGTTCTCGAAGATGTTTTCGCCGCTCAGCTCAACGGCCGCGGCAAGACTCCCGAAGAGCGCGAAAAAATGCTCCGCAAACTCTCCGGCATCAAGGAAGCTCCCAAGAAAAAGGAAAAAGAGAAGAAACCGGCCAAGAGCGCGGAGAAAGCGGCTGTACCGGCAGCTCCTCCGACGAAACAAGCGGCAGCCAGCGCCAAGCGTGCTGCCAAGGAGAAGTTCCAAGCCGGCATGAAGGCCGCCGCGGCGAAAAAGAAAGCTAAGAAGTGAGGTAATTCCACGCGCTGGGCATGGTTCTCCTCGCGTTAACCACACAGGACACCGCGAGTACAGAGAGAGAGTGAGACAGATTCCTCGCTCCGCTCGGAATGACCAAGTATTTGGTGCCGGAAAGACAGATCCATTTGGTCAACGAACGCGGGGCTCTGGGCCGGCAGGTTTCCAAAAGGGAACTGCCGGAGCACGTTGACGTTGAGATCCTGCGCGCAAAAACCGCGCTCAGGATGACACGCACGGGTTGAGGTGACAAAGGACCGATCACGCAGGAGCAACCCAAGTTCGATTTGCGCCGCCTCCGGTCGCCTGAATTATCCACAATCCCGTTAATCCGGTTCGCATTTCGCACCGCGCCGATTTACAATTAAATTCCATGGGCCAGCCGCAGTTTGTTCACTTGCATGTCCACACGGACTTCAGTCTTCTCGATGGTGCGTGCGAAACCAGCGAGTTACTCGATGAAGCGTCCCGCCAGAAAATGCCCGCCGTCGCCATCACCGACCACGGCAACCTCTTTGCCGCCGCCAATTTCTTTTATGAAGCCAGCAAGCGCGACGTCAAGCCCATCATCGGTTGCGAAGTGTACGTCGCGAAGGGCAGCCGCCACGATCGTGGGGAAAAGTCCGCGCCGGTGCGGACGCTTCCCAATGGCGACCAGGGTGAAATCGAGCCCGGCGCGCGCGGCAGCAACCATCTGGTGCTCCTTTGCGAAAATCTCGAGGGCTATCACAATCTCATCAAGCTGGTCTCGGCGGGATTCCTGGAAGGCTTCTACTACAAGCCGCGCATCGACTACGACCTGCTCGCGAAACACAATAAGGGCTTGATCGCCCTTTCGGCTTGTCTGCGCGGACCGGTCACTGAGTCCGTGGTCGAAGAACGGCTTGACCAGGCGCGCGAAAACGCCTACCGCCTTCGAGACATTTTTGGCAAAGGGAACTTCTTCCTGGAAGTGCAGGACCAGGGCCTCGAAATCGAAAAGGGTGTCAACCGGGACCTCGTCCGTCTCTCCAAGGAGACTGGCATCCCTCTAATCGCCACCAACGATTGCCACTATCTGCACCACGACGACGCGCACGCGCAAGAAGTTTTGCTGTGCATCCAGACCGGCAAGAGCATGAGCGACACACACCGGATGAAGTTTGCCACCGACCAGTTCTACTTCAAGAGCGCTGCGGAAATGGCAAAAGTATTTGGCGAACTGCCCGACGCTCTGAGTCGCACGGTTGATGTCGCAGCGCGCTGCAACGTGAAGATCGATCGCATTCCCAACGCCTTGCCGGAATTCAAGGTTCCGGAAGGCCACACACCGGACAGTTATTTTGAACAGGTGGCCCGCGCGGGATTTGCGCAACGCGTGCCGTATCTAGAAAAGCTCGCGAAACAGGGCGCGCTGCACCGCCCTCTTTCGGAATATGAGAGCCGCCTCTCGTTCGAAATCGAAATGATCAAGAAGATGCACTATGAGGGCTACTTCCTGATCGTCTGGGATTTCATCCATTACGCGCGTGCTCAGGAAGTGCCGGTGGGGCCGGGCCGCGGATCCGCCGCGGGAAGCCTGGTCAGCTACGCGCTGCGCATCACGGACGTGGATCCGCTGCAGTACAACCTGCTGTTCGAGCGCTTCCTGAATCCCGAACGCGTTTCCATGCCCGACATCGATATCGACTTCTGCATGCGCCGCCGCGGCGAGCTGATCGATTACGTAACGCACAAGTATGGCCGCGAGAACGTTTCGCAGATCATCACCTTCGGCACCATGGCCGCGAAAGCGGCGGTGAAAGACGTGGGCCGCGCCATGGATATTCCGTACGGGGAAGTGGACCGCCTGGCGAAACTCATCCCCACCACGCTCGGGATCGAACTGAAAGACGCTCTCGAAGAATCGCCGCAGCTCAAGGCTGCCATTGATGCGGATGAGAAATTCAAGGACTTGATGAAGGTGGCCATGCGCCTGGAAGGCCTCTCACGCCATGCTTCCACGCATGCTGCCGGTGTGGTCATCTCCCCCCAGCCGCTCACCGAACTCGTTCCGGTTTACAAGACCAACCGCGACGAAATCACGACGCAATACGACATGACGGCGCTTGAGCGCATCGGCCTGCTGAAGATGGATTTCCTCGGTCTTACGACGCTTACCGTGCTGTTCGACACGGTGAAGATGATCGAGAAAAACCGCGGCGTCAGAATCGACATCGACAATCTTCTGCTGGACGACGAAGCCACATACAAACTCTTTTCCCGCGGCGATACCACCGCCATCTTCCAGTTTGAATCCCACGGCATGCGCGACATCCTTCGCCGCTACCATCCCACGCGTATCGAAGATCTCACCGCGCTAAATGCCCTTTATCGCCCCGGCCCCATCCAGGGCGGCATGATCGACGACTTCATCAATCGCAAGCACGGCAAAACCAAAGTCGCCTACGAATTGCCCCAGCTCAAAGACATTCTGGAAGAAACCTACGGCGTGATCCTTTATCAAGAACAGGTGATGCAAATCGCCAACTGCTTGGCCAGTTTTTCGCTCGGCGAAGCGGACATCCTCCGTCGCGCCATGGGCAAAAAGAAAAAGGAAGAGATGGCCGCGCAGCGCGCCAAATTCCTTGCCGGCTGCGCCAAAAACAAAATCCCGGCAAAGAAGGCCGAGCGCATCTTCGACCTGATGGAAGAGTTCGCGGGCTACGGCTTCAATAAATCGCACTCTTGCGCGTATGCCTTGCTTGCTTACCAGACTGCCTACCTGAAGACGCACTATCCGGTGGAATTCATGGCTGCGCTGCTCACTTCGGAAACCGGCAACACAGAAAAGGCCGTCAAGTACATCAATGAAGCCCGCGGCATGGCCATTTCCATCCTGCCGCCTGACGTGAACGAGAGCGACCTCTACTTTACGCCCGTCGGCGATTCCATCCGTTTTGGTCTGGCTGCCATCAAGAACGTGGGCGAGAACACGGCCAAGGCGATCCGGGAATCCCGCCTGAACGCCGGCGAATTCAAGTCGCTCTACGATTTTTGTGAACGCATCGAGACTCGCTTTCTTAACAAGCGCGTCTTCGAGAGCCTCATCAAATCGGGCGCCGTCGATTCATTTGGCGGCCGCGAACAAATGCTTGCCTCAGTCGACGACGCGATCAACGCTCTTCAACGAGCTGCGCGTTCCAAGGAATCTGGCCAGCACGGCCTCTTCTTTGGCGGAGGCAGCTCTGAGCCGAAGGTGCACTTCGAGTTGCGCGATGCTCCTTCCTGGAGCGAAGAAGAACGCCTCGCCAGCGAATATGCCATGCTCGGCTTTTATGTTTCCGGGCATCCACTGGAAAAATACAGCTCGCTCCTGAAAGATATGAATGTCCTTTCGCTCGAGCAGGTAGAAGGGCAGCGCAACGGCAAGGAACTCATGGTTGCAGGACTGATCGTGGGCACACGACCGATGCGCTCGCGCAAGGGCGCTCGTTGGGCCATCTTCACGCTGCAAGACATGACCGGTGTGCAGGAGCTCCTCACTTTTCCGGAAAGCTTTGCGCGGCTGGAGAATATTCTGAAGCCCGGCGCGCCCCTGCTTCTGAAAGTAAAGGTGCAAATCGAAGAAGCGGGCACTCGGCTCTCGTTACAGGAAGCCCGCCGTCTTCAGGACCTCGCCCAACGCTCCTCGGCAGTCGAATTCCGGGTTCGTGTGGACCTGCAAACGCTCAGCGAAGACGCCATGGAGCGGCTTGAAGCCCTTTTCGCCAAGGCCCCTGGCCCCAGTGTTGTCATCTTTGAATTGCGCTCGCCCGACGGCACCGTGGCCATGCTACAGTCTCAGCAGCGGGTTCGTGTTCAGCGCGAGCTTGTCGAGGCCGTGCGCCAGATTTGCGGCCAGCAGGCCATCCAGATGGTGGCGTAATGTGTGCTGCTAGAGAAAAAAAAGGCGCCACCGCGTTCGAGCGCCAGAAAGAAATTGACCGGCTGGAGAAGGATGTCGAGGAACTGCGCCGGCTGGCCAGCACCAACGATGGGGAAGCGGAGCTGGAGCGCCTGAAGGTGCAGGTGATCGAACTTCGCCGTGAGTTTTACGCGCACATGGGCCCGTGGCAGCGCGCCCAGATCGCGCGGCACCCGCAGCGGCCTTATACGATGGACTGGATTAACCTGCTGATTACCGAGTTCGTCGAGCTTCACGGCGACCGCGGCTATGGCGACGACAAAGCCCTGATCGCCGGCATGGGCAAGTTTCGCGGACGCGCCGTCGCGGTCATCGGCCACCAGAAAGGCCGCGACACGAAGCAACGCGTCATCCGCAATTTCGGCCAGCCCAAGCCCGAGGGCTATCGGAAAGCTCTCCGGGTGATGAAACTCGCGGCCAAATACAATCGCCCGGTGCTCACGTTTATCGATACTCCTGGCGCGTATCCCGGCATCGACGCCGAACAACGCGGCCAGGGCGAAGCCATCGCGCGCAACCTTCTGGAAATGGCGCGCCTCCCGGTGCCCATCATCGTCACAGTCACGGGAGAAGGCGGCTCCGGCGGCGCGCTGGCCATTGCCATCGGCGACCGCGTCAATATCCTCGAAAATGGCTTTTACTCAGTGATCTCTCCCGAAGGCTGCGCCTCCATCATCTGGCGCGATTCCACCAAGGCGGAAACCGCCGCCATCGCCATGAAGATCATGGCAAACGACCTAAAAGAGCTCGGCATCATCGACGAAATTATTCCAGAGCCCGACGGTGGCGCTCACGCCGATCACGAGGGCGCGGCCAAACTGTTCGGTGAAGTCCTCGAACGCCAACTCCTGGCCCTTTCAAATCAATCCGCCAAAGAACTAGTCGATTCCCGCTACCAAAAGTTCCGCCACATGTGCCAGTTCTTCGATATCCTCAAGTAACTAGTCCTGGACGCCCCCCGTAGCACATTCGCAACGTTCCGTTCATCCAATCATTGTTCCTGGACGTTGCTCGACCTAATCTGAATAAGCACCAGCCGCCCAAAGGACAGGCCACCATGTCGGAACCGTTCCGTCCGTACGAAAAGCTCGTGGACATTACTATTCTCGGCAAAAAATTCCAGGTGCCAGAGCGAAACTCGCTGCTACGGTGCTTCCAGTTCATCAGCCCAGAGACCATTCCTTACGGGCGTTTCTGCTGGAATCAGGATTGCCAGTATTGCCGCGTGACCTGCCAACTGCCCGACGACGACGAACCCCGCGAGATGCTCTCCTGCAAGTTCATCGTGATGCCCGGCATGGAGGTGACGGAAATGAGCCAGGAGCTGAAGTGGTGCCTGCGCTCCAAGCTGGCTGCCCACGCTTCGGCCTCTAAATAAAAAGTATTGCCGCGCGCAACCTTTGTCGTAACCCTGGGTCTGACAGCGTCGCCCGGCGGTTCGGCTCTGCTCTCTTCGCTCACCTGATCCTGCCGCGCCACCGCCTGGGCTAAGCTATTCAATTGACTAGACTTACATCTGTCCTGGTACTCTCCGGGGACTGCGCCGCGGCGCCATTTGCGTCCTGCCTCGTTCTGCTTTACGATTTCTCCATAGCATGAGTACCACCTCCTTTTTGCCTTGCGATGGCTGCGGTCAGCCAGCTTCTCCGGATCACTTTGCTCGCCGCATCCAGCGCCTGGAATGGTCCACTCGTTATCGCCCGGTTCACATCCACACGTTGCTCCTGAGTGCCTCTCCTCCTGACCAAGATCGCTCTTTCCTCTATTCCGAGGCTCTGCCGCCGGATGGTGAGGCTGCGCAGTTGCTCGAGGCGCTTCATATCCCTTGGGAAGGGGAGTCGCATCAAACCTATCTGGGCGAATTCCAGAGGCGCGGCCTGTTTTTAATGCATCTGCTGGAATGTTTCGTGGAGCAAGCCGGTCTTACGGAAGAAGGCCTGGGAAGCCGTCTGGAAGCGCACCTGCCGCTGGCCGCTGCACGGATTCGCCGCTCACTGAAGCCAAAGCGGGTGGTGCTAATTTCGCCGGAATTGCAGGTGGTGGCAGGGAAGTTGACCGAATCGTTTCTCGGCTGTCCGGTGTTGCTGCACTCGGACAAGCCCTTTGAGATCATGAAGAAGGACGGAGGTAGCGAACTTGCAGCGTTTCGCCTAGCGTTGGAAGGTGAGCGAACGGGAGCTCCATTGTGACGGCCGTCACTTAGAAAAGTGACGCTCTCACGCATTCTTCCATCCGCTAGGCCCAAGTTCTTGGGTATGATAGGATTTCGGGCCACAGGACGCACGTCGGTCGAGGTGATTTATGCAGCAGCGCGCTAAATTCGGAGTCGGTATCGGGGTGATGGTGTTTGCCTTGGCCTTCCTCGCCTGGCTCGGTTATGGCGAGAGCAAGACCTACTACCACACCATTGCGGAATATCAGACTCTGCAAGGCTCTGCGCGGTCGCATCGCATGCGTTTGGCTGGTACCGTGGCGCCGGGAAGCATTCGCCACACTGCTGGCCGCGTGGAATTTGTTTTGGAAGAGCAGGGCAAGCAGTTGCCGGTAAGCTACATCGGCACCGATCCATTGCCCGACACATTCGTGGACAAATCGCAAGCCCTGGTGGAAGGCCGTCCAGGTGACGACGGCCGGTTCGTTGCCGAGCACGTACAGGCAAAATGCGCGTCCAAGTATGAAGCGGCGCCAGGCGGGGACAAGCCCGTTCCGGCTGCTGACGCACAACAAAAAAGCAGCATGTAGCGTGGCCTGCGCAAAAAGCTAACTGGGGAGAGGCGGAAGGCATGGATGTATTTGGATCATTTTCACTTCTGCTCGCGTTCGTTTGTGCCGTCTACGCGTTCGTAGGCGGAATAGCGGCGATAAGAACGCGCCATCCTCTGCTGGTGAAGAGCACTCGCCAGGCTGGCATCGCCACCTGCGTGCTGATATTTCTGGGCACACTGAGCCTGGAATATTTGCTGTTCACCGACAATTTCTCGGTCGCGTACGTGGTGTCGCACAGCAATCGCGATCTCTCCACTTTCTATAAAGTCGCCGCGCTGTGGTCCGGGCAAGAAGGCTCGCTGCTGTTCTGGAGTTGCCTCCTCTCGGTCTACGTCATTTCGGTTTTGATTGCCTATCGCAACAAGAACGGCGAATTGATGCCGTATGTCGGCGTGGTCCTTGCCGGCGTGCAGATTTTCTTCCTTACGCTGAACAATTTCGTGGAGAGTCCTTTCAAGACCCTTGCCGCCGTCAATGCCAGCGGTGTGATGGCGCCGTTTGTCCGCATGGACGGCAACGGCCTGAATCCTCTGCTGCAATATCCGGAAATGGTGATTCATCCGCCGAACCTCTATTCCGGCTACACCGGTTTCACGATTCCGTTTGCTTTTGCGCTGGCCGCCTTGCTGGCCCGCTATCCTGGCGAAAAGTGGATTCACCTTACGCGCAAGTGGACCATGATTGCCTGGTGCTTCCAGTCGCTCGGCATCCTCCTTGGCGCACATTGGGCTTACGCGGTTCTCGGTTGGGGTGGCTACTGGGGCTGGGATCCGGTGGAAAACGCTTCACTGTTGCCTTGGCTTACGGGCACGGCTTTCCTTCACTCCGTGATGATGCAAGAGAAGCGCGGGATGATGAAGGTATGGAACGTCTGGCTGGTGTTCTCCACGTTTCTGCTGTGTATTCTCGGCACGTTCCTGACACGCAGCGGCGTGGTCAGTTCCGTGCATGCCTTCGCTAACTCGCAGATTGGTCCGTGGTTCGTCGGTTTCATGGCCATCATTCTGGTGGTGTGCTTCGCGGCTTATATTAAGAATCGCGACTATCTGGCCAGCGAAAACCAGCTTGATTCTCTCGTCTCGCGTGAGTCCAGCTTCCTGTTCAACAATCTGCTGTTTCTCGTCGCCTGTTTGGCCGTTCTCTCCGGCACGCTTTTCCCAGTCTTCTCCGAATGGTTTTCCGGTTCGCGCATCAGCGTTGGCGCGCCGTTCTTTAACAAGATCATGATTCCCATCGGGCTCGCCATCCTGTTTCTTACCGGAGTTGGCCCGCTGCTCGCATGGCGCAAGACTTCTCCTGACAGCATGAAGCGCAACTTTGGCTGGCCGCTGATTGTGGCCGTGGTCGGAACCGCGATCTTCTATTTGCTCGGCTACCGTGCCGCGTGGTCGCTCATGTGTCTTTATCTGTGCACCTTCGTTGCCGCGACCATCTTCATGGAGTTTTATCGCGGCGGCAAAGTCATCTCGGCGCGCAGCGGCATGAACATCATCATGGGCATGCACGAGCTGGCCATGCGCAATACGCGTCGCTACGGTGGCTACGTCATTCACTTCGGCATGGTGCTGATCTTCTTGGGCTTGGCCGGAGCGGCCTTCAACAAAGACGTCCTGAAATCCATGAATATGGGCGACTCCATGCAGATCGGTCCGTACACGCTGGTTTTGCAAAGCGCCGACGCCACCGCCGAAAAGAACTATACCTCGCAGCGCATGATCATCGAAGTCCTTAAGAACAATAAGCAGATGATGCTGCTGTATCCGGAAAAGCGCCGTTTCCAGGGAGACAATCAGGAATCCGGCACCATGGTTTCCATTTATTCCTCCCTTCGTGAAGATCTTTATGTTGTCTACTCGGGACAGGACCCGGACACCAACATGCCCGTCGTTCACGCGTACTTGAATCCACTTGTGAAATGGATCTGGCTGGGTGGCTGCATCGTGGTGTTTGGCACCTTGCTGGCTCTCGCGCCGAATCGCCGCGCCGCGATCGCTCTTTCGGCTGTACCTGAGCCCTTGCCATCTCCCGTTGTTCCTGCTCTGAATCCTTCCGTGACGCTGCGAGAGGGCCATGACTAAGTCACGCAGAGTCATCTTGTTCGCATTCGTCCTGAGCCTGGCACTTGTGCCGCTGGTGGCTGTGAATCTTCACGCCTATTCCGATCAAGCCAAGCAAATCGGCATGCATTTGAAGTGCATGTGCCGCGGTTGCGACATGAGTGCCGGCGGCTGCTCGCATCCCGGGGGCGCTTTTTCCGGCCCCTGCGAAACCGCCAAGGGCATGCTGAATGACGTTGACGCACATCTGGCCAAAGGCGAAACGCAAGAGCAGATCATCCAGGACTTCGTGAATCAATACGGCGCCATCGTATACGTCGAGCCACCGAAGCGTGGCTTTGGCCTTGTCGCCTGGGTTATGCCGTTCTTTTACGCCATCCTCGGCGTCGCGCTGGTCGCCTTTGTCATCAAGAAGTGGCTGAAGCCGCGGCCGCTTGCGGCGTCAGTCTCCGGTGGCCCGACAGTGTCCAACGAGGCGCTCGATCGCCTTCGTGCCCAAGCTGCCCGCGAGACAGAGGACTAACGTTATGCCCCTCGCCCTAACACTGGTATTGCTCGAAGCTTCCTCGGCGGACTATGCCGTCATCGGCGCTTGCCTGGGTCTTGCCGCCGCCGTCTTCCTTTTTGTCTTTTACATCCATCCCGATGCGTCCGACCTGGCGCCCCAGCGCACGAAGCTGGATCAACTCCTCGAGCGACGCGACGCCATTTATGACAACCTGCGCGACCTGAAATTCGAGTATCGCTCCGGAAAGTATTCGGAAGGCGATTACGAATTCATGAAGACTGTTTTGGAGAATGAAGCCGCATTGGCACTCACTGAAATTGAACAGGTCACTGAATCACAGGTGCGCCGCCCGCGTCCTGCGCGCCCGGCCACCGTGGAGCGGGGCGCTCGATGAAGGCTATTTGGCCGCGCCTTCTTTCTCTCTCACTCCCAGGAATCCTCGCCGCCGCCGCCCATGCTGGCACGCTGAGCGGCACGGTAATCAACCGCACAACGGGCAAAGCGACACCGAATATCGACCTGACGCTTCTGAGCCCGACGCAGGGGATGCGCGAACTTGGCTCCTCCAAGAGCGATGCCCAGGGACACTTCGCGATCACCAACGATGCCATCGGCACGGCGCCTGTCCTCGTTCGCGCCACCTATCACGACGTGAGCTACAATACCTTTGCTCCTCCCGGCCGCCCCAACGTCGAAGTTGAAATCTACGAACTTTCCAAAGATATCAAGACCGTCTCCATCGCCAACCACATCATCATTTTTCAGCCCGGCAACGACAAGCTGATCGGCGCGGAAGAATACATCGTCCGCAATGCCTCGCAACCTCCGCAAGCCTACTTCCGCACTGAGGGCAATTTCGAATTTGTCATTCCGGAGAAAGCTACGCTGCAACAGGTTTCCACGGTTAACGCCACGGGCATGTCCGTTCAGCAAGCCTCCATCGACAAGGGCAAGGGGCACATCGCCATCGCGTATCCCTTTCGCCCGGGTGATACTTCCATTCGTCTCTCTTACGAGATGCCGTATTCCGCCAGCGCTACGACTCTGAAGTTGACCGCCGTCTATCCCGGTGTGAATACGCTCGTCGTCGTTCCGCCGGGTGTCACTGTTACAGGCGATGGCCTCACCGCTGCCGGGCAGGAACAAGGCATGTTCCTTTTCACGCACGCGCCGCTCGCCGCAAAGGCCAGTTTCAACGTAAAGCTATCTGGCCTGGCCGCGCCACAACCCGCCGATGCGGGTGCAGGCGACGGGCGAGGCGCAGGCCAAGGCGGTATGCCGCAGGAAGGGAACTCACGCACACAAACGCAGGACGTCCAAGCGGTGCCTGGCCGTCTAAGTGAGTTCAAGTGGCCCTTGCTGGTTCTGCTGCTGGCTGGATTCGCCGGGCTCGCCATACTCTTAAGCCGCAAAAAAGTAGTGGTCGTGCAAGGTCCCGGCGATGAGATCGACGTCCCGGCGTCTCCGTCTGCGCAGAAAAAATCATCAAAGGCAACCGTCGCTCCTGCTCCGGCACGCGCCCCCACGCCGAATTCGTCGGATTCATCGGCTTCGGCGGCGGTGTTAGCGGCTTCGGTCGCCTCGGTCAACGCGCAGGTGAACTCCAGCCTCGACACACTAAAAGATGAAGTTTTTCGGCTGGAATTGCGCAAGCAGGCCGGCACGATTTCCGATGAGGATTACGCTCGCGAAAAGACGCGCGTAGATAAGCTCCTGCGCGATCTCGTGCGCGGCTAGCCGTTTCGTTATTTCCCCGTGACTGCGACAACTCTAGCTCCAACCGGCCTTCGCTTTGACAACATCGATAAGCGTTATGGCGGCCTGTACGCACTTCGCCGCGTCTCGCTGGAAATCGCTCCCGGCGAGTGCGTGGTCCTGGCGGGACGCAATGGCTCCGGCAAAACCACGCTTCTGCGCATCGCCGCTCAGATCGTTCTGCCCACGGCCGGCAAGCTGACGTTTCCTGGCGCCGCACCCAATACGTCCAATGGCCGACCTGGCTACGTTGCTCACGCCACCATGGTCTACGACGAACTCTCCGCCGAGGAAAATCTCGTTCTCTTCGCCAAACTTCAGAACGTCGACAATCCCGCCGCTCGCGCCGAAGATCTACTTCGCGAAGTCGGTCTCTTCGAGCGCCGCGACTCCCTCGTCCGCACCTTCTCCCGCGGCATGCGCCAGCGCATCGCTATCGCCCGCGCCTTGATTCATCGCCCGTCCGTGCTGCTCTTCGATGAGCCAGCCACGGGTCTCGATCCTCTCGGCATCACCTGGCTCGCCAATGCGCTTCGCGAAATGCACCGCGCCGGCGGCACTATCCTTATGAGCCTTCATGGCGAATCCGAAATTTCCGCGCTCGCCACCCGCGCCGTTCACATCGATGCCGGAAAAATCATCGCCGACACTAACACGGGCGGCGCCTCGCTCCGTTCCGTCCTGACCTTCGGAGCCGCCTGACCCGCCATGAGCCTCCTCTCCAACACCTCCGTGCTACTTGGCAAGGAACTCCGCACCGAGTTTCGGTCCCGAGAACTCCTCACCACCACCTGCGTCTTCATCATCATCGTTCTCGTGCTCTTCAGCTTCACCGTCAATCCCGGTACCGAACAAGCTCGCCAATTTGCTCCCGGGCTTCTGTGGCTGGCCATTCTGTTTGCTGCTTCGTTGATGTTTCAGTCGTGCTTCCTGCGGGAACAGGTCAACGATACCCTTAGTTCGCTGCGCCTCGCGGTCACCGACCCGTTCTCCATCTTCCTCGCCAAACTTGTCGCCAACACTCTGTTCCTTCTCCTGACGGAACTCGTCATGCTTCCCATCTTCGCCGTTTTTTACAACATTCCTGTGCTCCCCAATTTTCCCGTTCTCGTCCTTGTTCTCTTTGTTGGCAGCCTTGGCATCGCCGTTACCGGCACTGCGATCTCGGCCATCTCCTCGCAAGCCCGCATGCGCGAACTGCTGCTCCCGCTGCTGCTCTTGCCCTTGCTTACGCCCGTTCTCGTGGTCAGCTCCATCGTCACCACGGGACTGCTCGACCGCGACCCGGTCGTACAATGGAAGGGAATTGCTTTCCTGGGAGTTTTTGATCTGATCTTTTTGACGGCCTTATGGCTTTTCGGCCAATATCTACTGGAGGAATGATCGGCGATGGCGAAACGCACTCTCTTCGGCGCGGTGGCCACGTTGCTCGTGATTGCGGCTGCCTACGCCAACTTCTTCGTGGCTCCCACGGAACGCACTATGGGCCTCATTCAGCGCATCTTTTACTTTCACGCTGCCACCGCTTGGGCCGGCGAGATGGTTTTCTTCGTTTGCTTCGTGGCCAATCTCCTGTACATCTGGAAGCGCCGTGAACAATACGACTGGCTCGGCGTGACTTGTGCCGAAGTCGGGCTTGCGTGCATCAGTATTGTTCTGATCACCGGGCCCATTTGGGCGCATCCTGTTTGGGGCATATGGTGGACCTGGGACGCCCGCCTGACTTCCACGTTCGTGCTCTGGCTGCTCTACGTTTCGTACTTGCTGTTACGTACCCTAATCGAGGAGCCCAGCCGCCGCGCACTCCTCAGCGCTCTGTTCGGTGTTTTCGCTTTTCTTGACGTTCCGCTGGTCTTTTTTTCCATTCGTTGGTGGCGCACGCAGCATCCCGCGCCGGTGATTATGGGTGGCTCGGGTTCCGGACTCGACCCTACCATGAGCAAAGTCTTCTTCTTTAATGTTTTCGTGATGCACCTGTTTGTTGCGTTTCTGATTGTCGAACGCTACATCCTTGAGAAATTGCGGCACGATGTCGATGTTCTTCAGCGGGAAGCGGAGGCACAATGAAAAACCTGGAAAGCGTTTTTGCGGCTTACATCATGGGGTGGGGAATCTTCTTCGTCTTCTTTCTCTCCATCGTCAAGCGCACCTCGGCGCTTCGTTCCGAAATCGAGCGTCTAAAAAACTCGTTACCGCGGCAATAGTCAACGGCCTCGCCCCCGAAAGGGCAAGCGACAATCTGTGACCGCCGAAATCCAGCGCGATTTCAATTTGTAAAAGGAAGGATCGTTGGCCACCAACCACAAAAAACGCGTCGGCATCGTCCTCTTTCAACTGGGCGGCCCGGATTCCCTCGATACCGTCGAGCCCTTCCTTCGTAATCTCTTCCTCGATCCCGACATCATCCCCCTCGGCCCGATCAATTTCATCCGCGGCCCCCTGGCTCGCTACATCGCGAGGAAGCGCTGCGTTCCCGTTGCCCAGCGTTACGCCATGATCGGCCGCCGCTCCCCGATCGGCATACTCACCGAGCGCCAGCGAGTGAAACTCGTCGCCGCTCTTCAGCCCTACATCGATCCCGTCGCCGTCACCGCCATGCGTTACTGGAACCCGCTCACGGAAGCCGCCGTTGCTTCGCTCAAAAAAGCCGGCCGGCTTGACGAACTCGTCCTTCTCCCGCTCTATCCGCACTATTCCTACGCCACTACGCTGAGCAGCCTGAAAGAGTGGCGCCGCGTCTACGGCGAGCCTGACGATAATCTTCCCGAGCGCAGCGTCGAGCACTTCTACGATCATCCGCTGTACATCCAGGCACTCACCACCAACATCGGCAAAATTCTGCGCCAGTTTCCCGATAGCTCGCGCATTCACCTGATCTTCAGCGCTCACGGCCTGCCGATGAGCTTGGTGGAAAAAGGCGATCCTTATCCACGCCACGTTGCAGAAACCGTACGTCTGGTTTGCGAACAAGGAGCCGCACGCTTTCCCAATTGGCCGCGCACTCACATCCTCTGTTTCCAAAGCAAGGTCGGACCTGCCAAGTGGCTTGAGCCCCCTTTCGTTGGCACCCTCGAACGCCTGGGCCACCAAGGCGTTACGGAAGCCCTCGTCGTGCCCGTCTCCTTCGTCACTGAGCACATCGAAACGCTGCACGAAATCAACATAGAGGGACGGACGGACGCCAAAAAATCCGGCATCGACCGTTTCCGCATGATGCCCGCCGTCGGCGACTCGCCTCTCTTCATTGGGGCTCTGAAAGATCTAGTCCTCCGCGCGGCGGAAGTGCCGCATGAGCAATCCGCAACTGCGTAGCTCAGGCCTTCGGGGTGAGGCTGTTCCGCTTCACCGCGTGATCGAGTCCGCACGCCGAACAAACCTCAGGCCTGCAGGCCTGAGCTACATGATTTGTTGGATCGAATTTCTCTTTTGTTTCTAATGCTTCCTTGGTAGAGTTCTTCGCGGTTCAGTAGCCATGACGTCGGGTCTGAGCCTTGCGGTATAATCCTCGTTTCGGGAATTGGGGCCCGAAATCATGAAGGCGACGTATCATCCGGGAATTCACAAGTTCGCGATTTTCGTAGTGTGTTGGGCGGTCTTGCTGCTAACCGCCGGTGCCTTAGTCACGTCGAAAGACGCAGCACTGGCCGTCGCGGACTGGCCCACCTCCTTCGGTACCTGGTTTCCTCCACTTCGTTTGCTCACCGGCGGCGCATTGTATGAACATTCCCACCGCGTGATTGCCTTCATCCTGGGCGTATTCATTACCATTCTTGCCGGACTGCTCTGGAAAAAAGAGGAGCGCCCCTGGCTACGCGTTCTCGGCTTTATCGCGCTCGGAGGAGTCATCGTTCAGGGCGTCCTCGGCGGCCTCACGGTCCTGAAGCTGCTGCACTACTGGCTGCCGGTTATGCACGCCTGCACCGCCGAGATCATGTTCGCCATTCTGGTGAGCATCGCCTTCTTCACCAGCCACTGGTGGATGGAGAATCTTCCGCAATATGAAGACCAAGGTGCGCCGCCGATCCACTCGATTGTCACGCTTAACGCCGCGGTGATTTTTCTGCAAGTGCTCGCCGGGGCCGGCTTCCGCCACCAGTACATCTCCGTGAAGCCCCATGTGATTGGCTCCGTCGTTGTGCTGGGCATGGTCATCTGGACCGCTTCCGTGCTGCGCCGCCGCTTTGGCCAAGTGCCGGAAATATCGCGTGTGTGCATCATGCTCCACGCCATCGTTGGCATACAGATTCTTCTCGGCCTCGGCTCGCTGTGGTCGCGCATTGCTACCGCCAGCGATCCCCAGCCTATGCCCGTGATGGTCGCGTTCACCGTGGTTCACACCGTTGTAGGAGCGATCCTCTTCGCTACCTCCATCGTCGCGGTGCTTTTGTGTTATCGTCTTGTCCCCCGCAAACGCGAGATGATCATTGCCACTACGCGAGGAGAGGTGCCCGCTCAATGAGCACAGCCCGGACCACCGAGCTAACCCAATCGAACAAGCTGGGGGCTTACATCTCTCTCACCAAGCCCGACGTTTCGTTCCTCGTGCTGATGACGACGGGCACCGGATTCTACATGGGCGCTCGCGGTCCCATTGATTGGCTGCACATGCTGCACGTTGTTTTCGGCACCATGATGATCGCCGCCGGCACCGCCGCGCTGAACCATTACATTGAGCGAGAGTCCGACCGGTATATGCGCCGCACTGCGTCCCGTCCGCTTCCCACGGGCCAGCTTACCCCCGCGGAGGCGTTGCGCTTCGGCGTTGGGCTCAGCATCGCCGGGGCGATCGATCTCTACTTCGTTGCAGGCTATCTCGCTTGCCTGCTGGGCGTAGTCACCAGCGTCAGCTACTTGCTCGCGTATACGCCGCTGAAGAAGCGTACCGTGTGGGCTACTTTTATTGGCGCGATTCCCGGGGCTATTCCGCCGATGATCGGCTGGACGGCTGCCACCGGCAAACTCGACGCCGGCGCTTGGCTGCTCTTCGCCATTCTCTTTTTCTGGCAGTTCCCGCACTTCCACGCGATTTCCTGGATGTACCGCGAAGATTACGCCCGGGCAGGAATTCTGATGCTGCCGGTCGTCGACAAGGACGGCACGCGTACGTTTCGGCAAATCGTTCTTTATGCCGCCACACTTGTAGCTGTGAGCCTGCTGCCCGCCATCATGGGCTTTGCCGGCGTGCTTTATTTCTTTGGGGCCCTGGTCACGTGCACCGCGCTGGTGCAAGTCTGCCTCTGGGCTGCGCACGCCAAAACGAATAGCCGCGCCAAGTGGCTGATGCACGCCACGGTGATGCACATCCCGATCCTGCTGGGCCTGATGATGTACGACAAGCTCCCACGCTGACCCGTGAGTGCGGGTACATCGTTCAACTCCGAGAAATTGGACTCACTTAGAACTTATAACTGACAACTGTAAACTGCCTATGTTCTCCCACGCCGCATTCAACGCCACGCTCAATGGCACCAGCGCCATTCTCCTCGCCGCCGGCTATTCTGCCATCCGTTCCGGGAAGATCGCGCTTCACAAGAAGCTCATGGTCTCCGCCTTCTTCGTCTCCTGCGCGTTCCTGGTTTCCTATGTCATCTACCACATTCGCATCCATCAAGTGATCCACTTCCAGGGCCAGGGTTGGATCCGCCCCGTTTATTTCACTCTGCTTACCTCGCACACCATTCTCGCCATCGTCATCGTTCCCATGATCATCGTCACGCTGCGTCGCGCCTGGCTGCAGCGTTTCGACAAGCACCGCGTCATCGCGCGCTGGACCTTGCCGCTGTGGTTCTACGTCTCCGTCACCGGCGTCATCGTGTATTTCATGGTTTACCAGATCTATGCTCCTCGCTGATCTCGCATCCTATCTTCTGCAGGCTCCTGTTTTGTGTGATGATAGGGCCACACTGAGTCAGCATGGTGGCAAACATGAGATCGCTATCCATCTTGTGTCTCCTGCTCATCTCCGCATCCTGCTTTCCTGGCCGGTGCGCGCAATCTCCAACAACCTCTCCAGCGACCAACAAGGAAACCGCAACCGTCGCAGGAAACGTGGTGCGCCTCGACACCGGCGAGCCTCTCAAGAAGGCCAAGGTCATTCTCCAGAGCCATGTTGGTGACGCGTTCAGCGATTTCCTTCTCACCGACGAGCTAGGCCATTTCGTCTTTGAAAACATTCCACTAGGCTCGTACGACTTGCAGATCTCCCACAATGGCTATGTCGGCGCCGAGTATGGGCAAAAAAGGCTTGGCGCGCCTGGCGCGGTTTTAAGTCTCTCACCCGGCCAGCGGATGACCGATCTGGTGTTCAAACTCGCCCGAGCAGCGGCGATCTCGGGTCATGTCTTCGATGAAGACGGCGAGCCCATTGCCAAGGCAGAAGTAATTTCCTATTTGGCTTCCAAGAAGTTTGGCAAAGAGCACCGGAATAACTATGAACCCATTTTGACGAACGACTTAGGCGAGTTTCGTATCTTCGACTTGGCCCCAGGTCGCTACTATCTCGCCGTCAACTACCACAACCAGGAACATGTTCAGCTTCGTTCTGAGGTGGCCAAGCAAAAGTTCAACCCCGGCTATCTGCCGAGTTATTACCCCAACACGACCGATCCTGCGAAGGCTCAGGCCATTTCCATCGGGTCGGGGGACGACATTCGGTCCGTCGATTTCTTCCTGCGTCCTTCTCACCTCGTAACTGTGACCGGAAAAGTGATCAGCACAATTCCTGTGCCTGCCAATGCGTCGGGAATGGTGACGCTTTATCCCCGCGGCTCGGGCTTGGTTGATGCTGCTCAGGACCTTGATGACACCTTTCAGCTTAAGGACGGTAGTTTCGTAATTCGCAACGTGCCGCCAGGCTCCTATTTTCTTGCTGCGAGTTGGTCTGACCACGAGTCCGGAGGCGGGTGGCACTTCGGTCGTCGCCGGTTGGATGTCGCTAATTCTGACGTCGAGGGCGTAACCATCATGGTCTCCCGCGGCAGCGACATCGCAGGACATGTCTCCTGGGAAGGCGTGGCTCCCAGCGACTTACGAGCCCTTTACGTCAGGTTGCAGTCTCTGGACGAGGACCCGACGCCGATTCCGGGCGCGTCGGCAAAGCAGGACGGAACGCTTCAATTCAGGAACGTTCCGGAGGGGACTTACCGGCCAATTGCTTCCTTTCCCGGTGCTCAAGAGAACTTCTATTTGAAGGCGGCGCGCTACGGTACCGCGACTGTAACCGACGCCGGGTTCACGGTGCAGCCTGGTTCTGATGCGTCCCTCGATCTCATCATGAGTACTCGTGCCGCTCAGATTGACGGAGTCGTCCTCAACGCCGACTCGCTGCCAACCGCTGGCTCTACTGTCGTGCTGATTCCCGATCCTCCTCATCGCGACGTGAAACACAGATACAAGGCAGCAACCACCGATCAGAATGGTAAGTTCACGATCAAGGACATTGCGCCCGGTGATTACAAGCTTTTTAGTTGGGATTTGAATGAAGGATCAGAGGATTCCGGAAGCGATTGGTACGATCCCGAGTGGCTGAGGTTGTATGAAACCAAAGGCGAGGCGGTACAGCTGGATGAAAGCGATCGGAAAACCGTTAATCTCAGACTGATCGAAACGCGTAGCGATTCGTCCGCATCGAACTAGCTTGTTGCGTTTTTGTCCGGTGCAGGAAAAGCAGATTCCTCGCTTCGCTCGGAATGACAATTCCCGTTGGTTGACGGTCGCAAGAATGAAGATACTTCTTTTTGGTGCATCAGGTTCCGCGGGCGGCGCGGTTCTCTCCGTTTGTCTGTCCACGCCAGTAGTCCAGGAAGTGCGCGCCATCATGCGCCGGCCTCTCACCAACACCAATCCAAAGCTGCGCACCGTCCTCCACAGCGACTTCCTCAACTACTCGGTTGTGGCCGAAGCTTTCGATTCCATCGACGCTTGTCTGTTCTGCCTCGGCGTCTCTGTCACACAAGTCTCCAAGGACGAGTATCGCAAGATCACGCACGACTACACGCTGGCCGCGGCACATATGCTGCAAATACGCTCTCCCCATGCCGCGTTCCACTACATTAGCGGGCAGGGAACCAGTGCCGCGAGCCGCATGTTTTGGTCGCGCGTGAAGGCGCAGACGGAAATCGAATTGATCGACGTCATCGGCGCCGACTGCTGGCGTCCGGCGTTCATCGATGCGCGGCCGTCGGCGAGTCTCCCCAAGATTTTCGCCACCGTGTATCCCGTCTTGCGCCTACTAAAACCTTTTCGGAACCTCTACGTCGCGGGCGAGGATCTCGGCTATGCCATGCTTGAAGCCACCAGAGAGAACGTTCGCTCGCGAATTTTCGAGAACCCGGAAATCCGCGAGCTGGGAGCGCGTTTCAAAGGCCGGTGATGACTTGAATTTCTCGCTGAGATCCTTCCGCCGCAAACTTCGCGCCGTTCAGGATGACACTTGGTACGGGTGATTGCACGGATGGGTGTGATTCCTCGCGCCCCTGCACCTTAACGCTTACTCAGGGATCGCGAAATCGTAGACTCGGCCGCTGGCGCTTCCGCCGGAACGGGCTGAACCCATGTTCCCGCCGGACATATTGGATTGCGCGCCGGTGCCGAGGAAGAAGGCGTACTCGCCGGGTTTCAGGCTGGATTCCAACGTAATTTTGTAAACTCGAATGCCCACATGCTCGGCATGAAAGGCCACTTCTTTATCTTTCTTTACGCCTGACTTTCCGCCGGTTACACCGCCGAAACTTCCCACTTGAAATTCGCGGTGGTCGCTTTTCTTCTCTAGCTTAATCAGAACGTAATCCGCCGCAGTGTCGCCGTCCGGAACGTAGAAATAGAAAATCGGCTGGCCGTCTTTGACGCGATTTTTCGAGGTCGGACCTGCCACAGTCGCGTCCCAGTGTTCCGATCTCATTCCGTTGGTAAAGAAGGCGCCCGCGCGGCCGCCAACTTTCGCCTGAGTAACTGTCATCCCTTGAATCAGCACAAAGTTCTGCGCGTCTTTCCAATAGACACCAACCTCGGGCGGCGGAAGATTGGGATCGCTGGAAACCGCCGTGGCCGCTACAACAACGGGCGCGGGCGGTGGCGTCGGGTTCACCATTACCTTGATGACCGCATCGGAAACCGTCGCCGCCTTCAAGGCCTTCAATCCCTCCACCGACGTATCGAACTTCAACCCGCCTCCAGACACACTCCGAATCTTCGCGATGATCACGTCATCGGAAAGGCCCATGGCGGTCATATCGATCACGTCCTGATTGGTAAGGCGCTTGGCCAACTCCTGGCCTGGGGCGAGTGTGCTAAGAGCAACGCAGAGAAGCGCGAGCTTGCATAGTAGTCTTCCAGCCGTGGGAGCTGGTTTGAAGTGCTTGAACGGCCCAAGGGCTCGAGGCATGAGGTCGTCCTTTCCGTCTTTCTGGATCAGATGCAGGATTCGGCATTTCCGAAGCCTGAAGCCGGTGCGCGGTGGCGCCCAATTGAGCAGCTACAGCCAGCCGCGTTCTCGATAGACCTTCGTTGCCAAATCCAGCGCCGCTTGGATGTCCTTGCGTAGACCGAGGTCCAACGTCTTCACATGGAAGCACGCCTTGCCCTTCAATAGCTTCAGTAGAGCGGGAGACAGCTTCTTCTTGGTCGCGTCGTTCATGTCGATGCACATCAAATAGAACCCAACGTAGCCCTTCTGCAGAATTACCGCCGCCATCTGCAGGTCAACGGGCTTGCCACCATAGGCGCCGGGAATCGCCACGGGCTTCGGGACCGTCAACTGGAACGAGGGTTTGCCGCCGCTCATGCACGGTACATTGGTCCTGAATGGTGGAGCGTGTCGCTGCAGGATCTTCACCAGCGCCTCGTACACGCCCTCCAGCGAGGCTTCCACCATTTTGGGATTTGTCTTTTTGACCTGGACCTGTTTGACCGTCGCTGCTGTAGCCATTGCGCGAAATACTACTTCATTCGGGTGCCCACCGCAACCGAAGGCTCAACGTTATCAACGTTAGACACGAGTCGGTGAATGCGCCGGCGCCAGAAGATGAGCAGAAGTATGCCGATGAGAATGAGCGAAAAGCTCAGTCCCACCCATAGTCCCAACGCGCCCCAGTGGCGGCGGAAGCATAGATAGGTTCCCAGCGGAAGACCCAGCAACCAATACGCGGAGAAATGGCACATCATCGGCGTGCGCGTGTCTCCTGTGCCGCGCAGGCATCCGGTGGCGACAGTCTGGATGCCGTCGAAGAGTTGGAACGCGGCGCCGGCCGCCAACAAGGTGATGGCATTGCGGATCACGGTCTGGTCCGTGGTGTAGATGCGCGCGATGTAGCGAGGAAAAATGAGCAGCGCGATGCTCATGCAGGACATGAAGCTGCCGCCAAGGATGATCGCAGTGTTGCCGGCAAGGCGCGCGGCGGCGGGATCGCGCCGCCCGATTGCCTGACCAACGCGCACCGCGGCCGCGGCGGAAATTCCCAGCGGAACCATGTACGTGAACGCGACGGTGTTCAGCGCGATTTGGTGAGATGCCTGCGCGATCGCGCCCAGCCGAGCGATCAGAGTGGCAACCAAAGCGAAGACGGCGACCTCGGCAGTAATCTGAATGGCCGCGGGCAGTCCCAGTGCGATGAGCCGGCGAAGACGCTGCAGGTCCGGCTGCACCGGTGTTTTCAGCAGTTCGGTTTGGTGACGAGCGTCGTACCACAACAGATACCCGACCAGCACCACAGCGAGGTAAGTGCGCGAGATGGCGGTGGCCCAGCCAGAGCCAGTAACCCCGAGAGCAGGGAAGCCAAACTTGCCGAAGATGAGGAGGTAGTTGCCGACTACGTTGACGAGGTTCGCCGTCACCAACGCAAACGCAATAGGCCGAACCATGTTCATGCCCTGCAGGGCGCGGCGGACCGCGAAATAAAGAATCAACGGCAGAAGTCCGACAGCGAGCGTGCGCATATAAGGAGTGGCCAGGCTTGCAACCGTGTGGGTAACCCCGAAGCGTTCGAAGTAGAGAGGAATATACCAAACCGGAATGGTCAGAAAGGGCGCAACGGCAAATGTAAGGTAGATGCCGTTGACCAGAGAGCGGTGGCAGTCTTCCCGATGCCCGGCCCCGAAAGCCTGCGATACCAGCGTGTCCAGGCCTGCCATCAGTCCTTCCGCGAAGAACGCGAACACGATGAAGATACTGGAGCTGATGCTCACGGCTCCGATGGCTTCGGCGCTGTACGGCAGCCGCCCCACCATCATGGTGTCGACGATCACCATACTCATCCAGCCGAGTTCCGCGAGCACCAGCGGCAACGCCAGGCGAAGTGTGGGACGCAGTTCGGAGCGAAATGTGGAGAATAAGAGCATGTGGAATAGGAAAGTTTATGATGGGCATGGGGAAAAGGAGAAATCGGAAAAGGGAAAGGGAAAGGGGGAAAAAGAAAAGGCAGATCCCTCGCTTCGCTTGGGATGACATGAATGATAAGTGGGAGGAGAAAGGGTTACTTTTCGAACGCTACGGGCGGCGAGTTCCATTGACGTTGAAGCCGTTGAGACCTAGGGTGGGACTGGACCGAGGGACTCGGCGTGCGTTCATGGCGAGCCGTGCGGGCAGAATTGCGCGCTTGGTTGCGCGGAAAGCAGGGATAGATCGTGGGAATTTCCAATGAGGTGAATCACGCGCTGAAGATGTTGGACTACATGCGCTCGGCAAGGCGCGTGAATTCGCGCGTTCAAGTCGCCGTGGAGTGGAATGAAAAGGGCGAGACGCACCGCGCCGAGGGCTACACGGTGGATATCAGCCCGAAAGGATGTTTGGCCGTAGTGCCACAAGGATTCCCGGTGGGGCAGAAGATGAAATTGCTGAATTCGGTGAATGGAAGAGTGTCGGAGGCGACGCTGATTTGGCGGGGACACGAAGGAAGAACCGGATGGGAGCTGGGTCTGGAATTGCAGAACGCTCCGGCGGAATTTTGGGGCGTGGACTTTTAGCCCGGGAAGATCAGGCAACCGGGATCAGCGAAGAGGAAACGGATTGGGTGGCGCGAATGGGTTCGCGCCGTTTTCGTTTTTGGGGGCAGCCGAGACGAGGGGGCCACGAGACCGGAACAACAGTGGACGCCCGCTGACCGAGATTTCCACTGCCAGCCCGCAAAAGTGGCACTTTTGGCTTGCGTTGGCGAGGTATGGAACGTAGAGTGCTGAGTATGCCTAGGGGCCCGTCTGCCGGCATAACAACCATAAGATATACTGAACTACAAGTGCCTCGCGAGACGATTTCTGTCTCGAGGCGGGCAGAGAGTGTGCGAGTGGAGGCAGAGAGTAAATGACTGCCATTATCACGATAGCGAACCAGAAGGGCGGCGTCGGTAAAACGACGACGGCGATCAATCTGTCCGCGGCAATCGCGAATAAGGGAAGGAAAACCCTGCTGATCGACCTCGATCCCCAGGCGAATTCCACCATTGCGTTTTTCGATATGGGCGAAGTCACTACCTCGATGTTCGACGTTTTAGGCGACGCGCGCACACCCATGGCCAATGCCGTGAAACCTACGAAGGACCCCAACCTGTTCGTCGGTGGAGGCCGGTTGGCGCTGGCGAAATTGGAGACTGTGCTAGCGGGGCAGTTTGACGCGCCGTACCGCCTGAAGGATGCGCTCGCGCCGCTCTCGAAGGAATACGATTACATTGTGCTGGACACGCCGCCGTCGCTGGGAATCCTGACGGTCAATGCGCTGGTGGCATCGACGCATTTGCTGGTGCCGATTCAAGCGGCTTACTTCGCGATTGAGGGCACCGACGATTTGCTGGAGACCTACGAACGCATTCGCGCGCGGCCCAATCCGCAGCTGAAGATGCTCGGCGTGGTCATCACGCTCTTCGATAAACGGACGAATATTTCGCGCGACACGCACGGACAGATTCGCAGCGTGTTTGGAGAAGTGCTGTTCAAGACCAAGATCAGCAAAAATGTGCGCTTGGAAGAAAGTCCCGCGTACAAAGAAACGATTTTGACATTCGCGCCCAAGTCACCTGGGGCGGTGGAGTACAAAAAGCTCGCAGCGGAGGTCGTACAACGTGTTGAAGAAAGCCGGGTTGCCCGTCACGCTGAAGATGCGGCATGACGCACACTACGTAGAATCACTCACCAGCTATAGCGGAGCCGCGGTGGGACGGATGATCCCTGTCGATCAGATCCGGCCAAATCCGGAGCAGCCGCGTAAGGCCCTGGGAGATTTGCGCGAGTTGACCGCATCCATCCAGGAAAAGGGCGTGCTGGAACCGCTCTTGGTGCGCTACGTGCCGCGTGAGGATTGTTACCACATTATTTCGGGTGAGCGCCGTTACCACGCATCGCGCGCGGCCGGAATCCGCGAGGTGCCGTGCATCGAGAAGATGGCCGACGATGCGGAGACATTGGAAATTGCGCTGATTGAAAACATGCAACGGAAGGATTTGACGCCGTTTGAAGAAGCGGACGGCCTTGACCGCTTGATGAACCAGTTCGAATATACCCACGAGGACATGGCCAAAAAGATCGGCAAGGCGCGGTCTTCCGTGTCGGAGACACTGACGCTGCGAAATATTACGGAAGCGGTGCGAAAGAGGTGCCTGGAGAGCGGGGTGCTCAGCAAATCTGTGCTGCTGCAGATTGCCAAGCAACCTACCGAGCGCAAGATGCTCGAGATGTTGGCAAAGATCCTGCAGGGAGGGTTGACGCGAGATGAAGCGCGGCGCGAGCGGCGCGAAGAGAGCACCGCGCCAGCGAAGCCCCAGCCGTTTATTTTTCAGTATGAGCCGGAGAACGAAGCGTTCCGGTTCCGCATGCAGTTCAAGAAAAGTCATGTATCCCGCGATGAATTGATCCGCACGCTGCGCGAAATCCTGGCGCAACTGGAAGGCACGTCGGAGGCGGATTCCACCGCGGCGTAACAGATAGTTTTCAGTTATCCGTTTCCAGTTATAAGTTTAAAAACAGAGGCGCGGCTTCGGTCGCGCCTATTTTTTGGACAGCGAGCTTGCGGCTAATTGCCTTTAAGGGCGGGCGCGCTCAGCGATTTGGTGCGTGTATAATTCGGACCGATGCTGGAGTTGACGCAAATACAGATGCAGGTGCTCGAACACCTGTTTATGGCGGGTTTCCGGCCGATTGCTATTCCACCCTACGAGAATGCTTTATGCGTGCACCGTGGCGAGTGCGCGGCCGTGCTGGCGCCAGTGGAGAACGGCGGCTTGCGCCTGCTGGCTCCCGCAACGTTTTTGGTCGAAGGGAACCTAAGCGTGCGGCTGAAGAAGCCGGCCGGGGATGTGTTTGTGTGGAAGAAGAAAGAGATTCCGGCAACGGAAGAGCGACTGAAGCAATTAGAAGAGTTTCGCACGGCCTTGATGGAGATCCTGGAGATGCCCGCGCAGCAGTGACAGGAAGTTCACAGTTAAAAGTTGAAAGTTAAAAGATCAGGAGAAGAGGAACGGAGCACCGAGCGGGCAAAGGCTCAAAAAGGCAAAGACGAAGGTGGCACGTCTGGCAGCGGTGGGCATGCCGCGAGTATGACAATTTCCGCAATCAGTGAATTCATTGACGTGCAAATGGGGAGAGTGCCTATTGTTTGCATAACCGCCGGGGAGCGGGCAGACTCAAATAGCTGCCTAATTCCATTCTGGAGCGCGGCTGCCTGCTGTTCACATGTTGCGAGTAAAATGGCGGCCGTTACATGAGGACATGAAAAACTACGACATGATTTGTGTGGGAGCGGGACCGACAGGACTGGCGTGCGCGATGGAAGCGAAACGCGTCGGTATGCACCCGTTGGTGATTGATAAGGGCTGCTTGTGCAATTCGCTTTACCACTATCCCGTGAACATGGTGTTTTTTACCACGCCCGAATTGCTCGAGATTGGCGATTTGCCAATGGTGTGCGCCGGGGAAAAACCTACACGGACAGAGGCGCTTAAGTATTACCGCAAGGCTACGGAACATTATCAATTGGAGTTGCGCTTGTTTGAACGAGTGCTGCGGGTAGAGGGACACGACGGAGCATTCGTAGTGGTGACGGCGACGGAAGATGGGCAAGAGACGCGCTACGGCTGCAAGAAGCTTGTAGTGGCAACGGGCTACTACGATTTGCCGAATGAGATCGGAGTCCCTGGGGAACATCTGCCGAATGTCAGCCATTACTACACGGAGGCGCATGAATTCTGGGAACACGATGTGGTGGTGATTGGCGGGAAGAACTCGGCGGCGGAAACGGCGCTGGATTTGTATCGCAATGGAGCGCACGTAAGCCTGCTTGTCCGCAGTGCGCATCTGGGAGCTTCGCTGAAATATTGGGTGAAGCCCGACATCGAAAACCGCATCAAAGCCGGGCAGATCAAGGCGATTTTCAACTGCAAGATCAAGGAGTTCACCAGGGAAGGCGTGCTGATCGAGGAAGGGAAGGAGACCAAGTTGATCCCGGCGAAACACGTGTTTGCCCTCACTGGCTATCACCCGGACTTCGCCTTCATCGAAAGCCTGGGCGTACGTTTGGACAAAGAGACCCGCAAGCCGGAGCTGAACCCGGAAACGCTGGAGAGCAATGTGAAGGGGATTTACCTGGCCGGAGTGGTGATTGGCGGCCGGCACACTGGAGAAATCTTCATTGAGAACGGCAGATTTCATGGCAAGCAGATCGTCGAGGCGATGAAAAAAGTTATCAGTCATCAGCAGTGATCAGGTATCAGTAAGTAGTGATCAGGAACCGGCAATTCGCGTGGAGTCCTTCACTGGCCCTTGGCGGTAGCTCCAGAATCTTCATGGATTCGAAGGCAATGGTACAGGGAAGACTAAAGCAGATCCCTCGCTTCGCTCGGGATGAGAGCCGGGAAAAGCTCACTAGCAGCACGGAGAAACTGAGGAAGAGGCGGGAAAACTTACGGACACAAAGGAACCGATCTAAAGACCGTCTAGTACAAAACCGATGTGCCCTCTAGCAGGTCTGGATGGGTTGAGGATGACGGTTTGCGGGGGCTCGAGGGGGTTTGTTAGACTGAGGACCTATGGCATCGCTCATACGGGAAGTCGGGGAAAGCACGATCGCGCTGGTGAAGGGTTTCGGCGTGACGATGAAGAACATGCTGCGGAAAACGGTGACGGAGAACTATCCGCACCAGCCAGTGAATTTCCAGCCGCGATACCGTGGCATTCACGTGTTGCACCGCGACGAGGGTGGTTTGGAGAAGTGCGTCGGGTGCTTCCTGTGCGCTGCGGCATGCCCGTCGAATTGCATTTACATTGAGGCGGCGGAGAACACCGAAGCGACCCGCATTTCGGCTGGTGAGCGCTACGCGAAAGTGTATAACATCGATTATTCCAGGTGCATTTTCTGTGGCTATTGCGTGGAAGCATGCCCCACCGATGCGATCACGCATGGACACGGATTTGAGCTGGCAACGTACGACATCAATTCGCTGGTCTATCGGAAAGAGCAAATGCTCGAAAGCACTGGCGGCAAGCCGCCAGCAGGTTCGTTGACGCAAATCAGTCACGAATAGCAAAGCTTAGATCAAAATAGGAACGACAAAAGGCGCTCTGGCGGTGCGCGAAGCGTTTTTTGGCCCAAAACGCCGCAAACCACAAGCAAAAATCCAAGATGCCACCTGAAGTAAGCGCCGAGAAGATGTGCGCTGAAGTCTGTGTCCTCTAAGAACTATAAAGCTATCACGACGTAAGTTGGCGCGGCGGTGGGTGACAAGATGGCAAGCAACGGCCCAGTCGAAAGGGCAACGGACACGGGAAATCACAAGAGGAGTGCCGAAAGGACAACGAGGTCGCAAAGGGAAGTCGTGCGCGATGTGATGCCGCTGGCGGTATCGCGTGAAGGCTCGCGGCGTCGAGACGAACCGAAGCGAACCACTGCAAAGAATGAACTGGGATTTCAGGGGGATGGATTGGAGGAGCTGGTAGAGGAACCCAAGAACCGACCTGAAGAGTCCGTGTGAGAGTTGCGGCAAGTGGCCCTCAGCGGCTAACGCCGCGTCGCAGGGCAGCCAGCTACGGCACGACTAAAGTCGTGCCCTCCCGTCTCTTGGTTTTGCGGTGGCCGACCTTCAGAATCTGTGTGAAAACTCCCGCAACCCGAAGAGCCCGCCCGCCTCAGAAGGCGGCCGCTACAGGAGAACGGGGTCGCCAACGCGAAGGAGTTGGTTGGACTGGAAAGTGGCGACGCGGGTGTTGGTGGAAAAACGGTAGAAATGGTCGAAGCGATCGCGCGGCGACCACGCTGGCAACGTGGACTCGCGGAATTGCGTGAAGCGCTTCTGGAAACCATCCAGGATGACGCCCGTAAGCGGATCGCGGGGCGGGACGGGGCAACGCGCACAGGGATTGCTGCCCTCGAAGGCAACTTCACCGATTCGGAAGCGAACAACGCTGCGTTCGTCTTCGCCGAACAAACGGTCTTCCCAAAAGGCCGGCACGCCGTCGATTTCCAGAGACGCGCGGAAGCGAAGCCGGACATCGTCGACCGTCAGCCCAGGAAACCACTCGCACACGGATTGCAGCGAAGCCGTCGAAACGATCGTGGGGCCGTTGGCGATGGTGTCGTCGGGGAAGCCCTCCGGCGAATAGCGCACGATGATTTGTTGCTCGAAGAACACGCTGAACCATTCCGCTGCGTCTTGGTGCGCGGCAGGGAAGTCGAAGGTGCGAATGGGGATTTGCCGGCGGTCGCCAGGGACGGACAACGTCACGCTGCGAAGATCGGTCGAAAAGTTGGCGCGGATCAGATGAATCGCGGGAGTGCGCTTGCCGTTGACCCAGCGGCCGTCGACGGAATAGAGGGCCCAAGCGCGGTCCAGCGCCAGTCCGCCGGAAGGGCCGATGCGCCATTCCGGGACACATACCGGGTCCAGAGACTTGATAGGGTGCAGACGAATGTTCGTGAGCCGTGGAGCGACCGGAGTAATCACACGAGAAGTTTAGCAGAGCGAAGTTAAGGAGTTACAAAGGTTCCCGCACGAAAAGAACAGGCTGAGCTCCGCAGGAGAAGCAGCGGCCTATCTTCCGGCGGCAGCCGCCATCACGTGATATGCGTGGTGCTCCTCTGAGGGAGCCGCGTGAACCAAATTGGAATTGCGCCAGCTTTCGATGGCTTGCATGGTGCTAAGCAGTGGGATCGTCTGAATACAAGCAACGGCGCCACCGGTGGAAAATGCGACGGCGATGGAAGCAGAAGATACACTCTCCGGAAATTCGGAGATCACCAAGAGATCATAATTCCCGGCCGTGAAAAAGGTGGCATGAATGGTCCCGCCGAGATTTTCAATGGGGACCCGGATGGGGTCGAAGCGATTCTGGGGGTTACGAACGAGTGTGTTCCAGGCGTCTGTGGTGTAGCTGATTTGATGGCAGTAATAAGGCATCTGACCCTCCTGAGCCAGTAGGGGCGGCATGGGGGTCACGCTAATATGCGCGTGAGCGAAGTAGCAGTCAAGATAAAAAGCATACATATGATAAAAAGATAACGCGGTAACGTACACGTGTAGTGCTTTAGGGTTACGTATTCTGGAAATGTGAGCCAAACTGGACCTTAGTGCCCGCCTGACGAAGCGCCACGCCGCTTACGATGTGATGGATTTGCAGCCGCATGTCACGGCTTTGCACAGGCCTAAGCTTTTGTTCTGCAACGCGTAGCGCGCGCCACCAAATGGCTCGTAAATCGGCGCCGCCGGAGCGATCGCCATAAAAAATCGCAACCCACTCAATCGTCGCGGATAGCGGACGCTTTGGGCAAGCCTCAGGCCTTATTTGAGGCCTTGTTCTGGCGTTAGATATCGACAGAAAACAAAGAGAAACCCAAAGAAACCCCTTAACACTGCGTCCGATAAGTTATATTATGTTAACTAAAAAATCAGGCTGTTCCAGGTGGCGCATCTGCCCACTTCCTGACCTCGGATCGGATCCGATTGTTACTTCTTTGCCGCTGCGCCGGCCTTCAGCTGCGCCACTTCGTAATCCAAATATTGCTGCACCGTGCGCGGATCCGCGCCCACAATCCGGCGACCATTCACGAAGACCGTCGGCGTACTACGCACCTCCAGCAAATTCCCGTTAGCAATGCTGGCGTCGATGGCTTGGGTGGTTTCTGGCGCGCTCATACAAGCCTTAAACAGCTCCGGGTTCAGGCCAGCCTTAGTCGCGTAGTCCATCACCTTGTCGTAGACGTTCGACGCTGAGATCACATCCTGATTGTCGTAGATGCTGTCATACATCGTCCAGAACGCCTTGGGATCCTGCTGGTACGCGCAGCGGCCCGCCAGCGCCGCCGTCCGCGCCCAGGGATGGATTGTGTCCAACGGGTAGTCCTTGAAGATCACCTTGACCTGCGGGTAGTTCGGCAGCAGCCCGCGCAGCGAGTCGTGCAGGTTACGGCACACCGGGCATTCGAAGTCCGAGAACTCCACTAACGTAATAGGCGCGTTGGGGTTCCCGAGTACCGGCGAGTTGGCGGTCTGAATCTTTTTCACCGTGTCGGCCAGCGGATCGCTTGTCAGGTCGTTGATCTCACCGCGGATCAGGTAGCGCCCGTCCTTAGTCATGTACATCTTGATCTTTTCCGTGCTCTCGGGGGTTTTCACTTCAATGGGGTACTCCAGGATCCCGGAGCTGCCAACCTCCGTGGGCGCGGCAACGGTAATCTTGATCTCCGGTCCCAGCGCGTAGTAGCTGCGCAAAAAAGCCTCGATGCTCTTCTGCGTTTGCGACAAGGAAACCGGCGCCGGCTGTTGCGCCGCGCAGACTCCCGCTGCCACCAGCAGGACTGCGAACGCGATAATTTTTTCAAGTGTTCTGTTCTTCACGCTAACCTCATTCAGTTACGGAATCAGTTATGGAATAAATCTCTGCGCAATCGGAAACGGTCTGCCAAATCCAAAAGCCCGCGAAGTGATCTTCAACCCAGGCGCAGCTTGCTTTCGTTTGTACTCGTTGCGATCCACCAAGGCGGCAATCTCGCGCACCAGTTTCAGGTCGGAGCCCAGCTCCGCGGCGATCTGTTCCGGCGCCTTCACCTCTTCGATGTACGCCTTCAGGATGCGGTCCAGCACTTCGTAGGGCGGCAGGGAATCCGTATCCTTCTGATCCGGCCGCAACTCCGCGGAAGGCGGCTTGGTGATGGTCGAGTGGGGGATCAGTTCCCTTTCGCGATTGATGTATTCAGCGAGCTCGTAAACCATCATCTTCGGCACGTCGGAAATGACCGCAAGTCCCCCCGCCATGTCCCCGTACAGCGTGCAATAGCCAACTGCGCTTTCCGATTTGTTCCCAGTGCTCAGAACCATCGACCCAAATTTGTTGGATAGCGCCATCAGGTAATTGCCGCGGATCCGCGCTTGAATGTTTTCTTCCGTAGTATCGGGCTTGCGACCACCGAAGGCGGGCTCCAGAACTTTTCTGTAAGACTGGAACACTTCGCCGATGGGAATAGTCAGGAACTCGATGCCCAGATTGTCCGCCAGAGCCTTCGCGTCCGTCCTGCTTCCCTCGGAGGAGTACGGCCCGGGCATCGAAACGCCCAGAACATTGTCTGGCCCCAGAGCCGCTACGGCGATGGAGGCAACGACGGCTGAGTCAATTCCTCCGCTGAGCGCCACAATTGTCTTGGAGAACCGGCACTTTCGCACGTAGTCGCGCGTTCCGGTCACCAGCGCCTGATACGCGTAGGCGATCTCGTCGTCGGGCTGTGCGTGGATGTCACCTTCGCCGGTTACGGTGTCGAAAAGGACCACGTCTTCCTCAAACGCCTTGGCTTGCGCGGCAATCCTGCCATCAGGCGTAATCGCGATGCTCGCTCCATCGAAAATCAGCGAATCATCGCCCCCAACCTGGTTGACGTATACGATCGGCCGCCGGTGGTGCCTCGCGAGCGACCTCAGCATTTGCAGCCGTAACGTGCGTTTCTCAAGGGTGTACGGCGAAGCCGAGATATTCAGCAGAACGCTGCTGCCCTGCGCCACCAACTCCGTTACCGGATCGCGCGCGTATAGCGGATTCGCCCAAAACGTTTTGTCGTTCCACACATCTTCGCAGACGGTGATGCCTAGTTGCTCGCGGTCCAGCCCGTAAACATATTGCCGCTCACCAGGCTGAAAGTACCTCGATTCGTCAAACACGTCGTAAGTGGGAAGCAGCATCTTGCTCTGCTCGAACACCACCCGCCCTTCGTCAATCAGCGCCGCTTTATTGGCAATCGACTTCCCTGCCCGGTCACGCTCTACACGTCCCGCATACCCCACGATGGCTGGCAGCGGCATCTGCATCGCGATGCACTTCAGCGTCTCGTGATTGCGCTCGATGAACGCAGGGCGCTCCAGAAGATCCAGTGGAAGGTAGCCGCAAACGCACAGTTCGGAAAACACCGCAAGGTCCGCGCCACGTTGCTTGGCTTGCGTAGCCAAGCTCACAATGCGCGCCGCATTCCCCTCAAAATCGCCGACCGTTGGGTTGAATTGGGCGAGAGCTATTTTCATTCGGGTTGCAGATTAGAATACGAAGCCAGCGAACAGAATGCAAATCCCTCAGGAAATCCTCCTAGCGAAAAGGCAAGATCACGTGGCCATCCGGAGTTGCGAGAGCATTCGAGGGAACCGCCTAGGGCCTGAAGGCCTGAGCTACAGGACCCCCAATAAACGCCAACGAAGATAGCCCGGCTTTTACGATGGCATGAGTTCGCTACCACGATCGCTACGAGGAAGGCTGGGGAGCACCACTCCTAAGCAGTCACGTGCCGCCTGGATCGCTTTAACTATCGCGAGTGGTCTAGCGATTCAGAAACTCCACCAGCTTCGGGATCACTTGTTCGGGAGCTTCTTCCATCAGCCAGTGTCCTGAATTGTGAACCACCACGCCCTCCACATTCTTTGCAACCAGGCGCCCCTGCTGAATCAGGCCCTCGCCGGAGGCCTTTTCGCCCGTCAGAACCAGCATGGGCATCAGCAACGGTGTCTGAGCAAAGTGCGCAAAATCTTCGGCGTCCTGCTCGAATGCACGGAAGTATTCGAAGCCCGCGCGCATCCCGCCCGGCCGCGCATAGGCCTTGGCGTAAATCCGACGATCGCGCTCGGAAACGGAGTGGGCAGGGTTAGCCGCGAAATCGTTCCAGAAGTGTTCGAAATAGATCCGTTCGCGGCCGTGAACCAGCGCCAGCGGCGTCTTGCCGTAAAAATGGAAATGCCACAGATCGCGCATCAGCCAAACGTCGCGCCAATTCCCTACTCCCGGCAGGAACGCGTCCATCAAAACAATACGGTCGACCTCGTTCGGATATTGCGCCGCGTACGCGTAAGCCACCATCAACCCAATGTCGTGTCCCACGAGTCGAATTTTCTCGAATCCCAGCTTTTGTGCCAGCGCATGGATGTCCTTCGCCATCTCTGCCTTGGTGTAGCCGCCGGGAGGCGTTGCGGATTGGCCAGCTCCACGCAAATCGGGCGCGATTACAGTGTGCGTCGCCGCCAGTTTCGGGATCAGAGGCCGCCACATGTAGCTCGTTTCCGCGTAACCGTGCAGCAGGACGATTGGTTCGCCTCCACCCGCGCCCAGATAATGCAACCGCGTTCCGTTTACATTTGCAGAGTGGGACTGCACTGCGCCCGCGGTCTTGCGCGCACGCGATTTCTTTTGAGGTGCCATAAGGCGATATTGTATTCCAGGACCGCAAGCTTGTGTAGCGGCCGCCTGCTGAGACGGGCGGGATTACACCTCAATCCAACGCCTATTCGCTATCTACCTCTAAAACACACTACCTTTCGTAGCCGCTGCTGTCGGTTCTGGTCGCACCGGCTTCAGTCTCTCTCTGGGCTAGCCTTTGTGGTGGCCGGTCTGCAGGCCGGTGCCTTCCTGATTTTTCATCACGATCAAAGTGGCGCGTCGTTTGCGGCAGGGAGCGGACCGATCGCGGCAAGATCTCGGCAGAAAGCGATTCCGGCCGCCGACCGCACATCCCAGCTCCCCCCTTTTCCCGATGTGCCCACAGTCACTGCAATCGCGGAAACGCCGCAATTCATTACCGGGCTTTTAGCTCCTGAAGTACGCGCGGCGGACTCGGGCACCATTGAGCAGACAGAATCTGGCAACTACACAGCCACTACCCACCTACCGTCTCGACGCTATTTCCCTGGGTCTTTCTTGGGGCTAGACTAACCGCTGGATGCAATTCACAAACCATCACTGGGAGCCCCACTTCACAAACCAAGCGGCTAGCACACTTGCCTGCCGCGGACTCTCGGCCCCAGTATTCTTCTGCAGGAGATCGCATGTCGCACCGTGAGGTTTCTCCGGATAGCAAGCCGTCGCAATTCCCAGCGCCGGTCCCGACTGGGAGCCGTATTGGACCGCGCGCCGCCATGATTTCCGGTTTTGGGGCATTGCTACTCCTGATGGGCATCCTATCATTCGATTCGGTTCGCCTATTGTTCGACCTGGAGGTTAGCAGCGCCCGGGTGCGTCAGGACTTCTCGAATCGCGAACGCACGCTCGAGGACGTCCGCTCCAGCCTGTACGAATCCGGGAATCTCTTGCGCGAATACGCGCTGGTCCATCCCAACGCTAACGGCAGCGACACATTTCGCCATCAACTTCGTTCCATGAGCGACCGCACCAATGCAACGCTTCGCGCGTGCATGCAATCGTTGTACAACGATCAGCGCGTTCCGTTTCAGAATCTTTCCGACGAACTGAACAACTACTGGTCCATGGTTGACCGCGTCTTTGACGCTGGCACCGCAAAGCAGGACCGCTCCCAATTGCACAATTCGGCGCTCGCTCAGCACGCCACGGTCATGGCCATCACACGCGATGTCAGCGCCCTCAACGAACTCGAATTGCGCGACGCCGAACGCAAGATTGCCGATGTCTTCGCGCAGTTCCGCGCACGCGTCCGCACCGGCACAATCGTGGCCTTTGCGCTTGGACTCCTTCTTGCGGCGTCGACCATCGTTTATGTTGGCCGCCTGGAACAAAGAGCCGAGGACAAATATCAGGACAGCTTGCGATCTCAGCGCGAACTAAAGGGGCTTTCCAAACGCCTGGTTGATGCCCAGGAAGAAGAACGTCGCGCGCTCTCGCGCGATCTTCACGACCAGATCGCGCAATCGCTTAGCGCTCTGCTGATGGATGTCGAGAATCTTGCCGAAAGCTCGCGCAATGGCGCCGTGGCTCGCGAAGGCCTGCAAAGAATCAAGCTCCTCGCCGAGACTTGCGTCAATGAGGTTCGCAACATGGCCCTTCTCCTTCGCCCCTCCATGCTTGATGACCTTGGACTGGTGGCGGCGCTGCAATGGCATGCCCGCGAGATTTCCAAACGCACCGGCTTGCTCGTAGACGTGGTGGACGATCATTTTGCAGACACACTCCCGGAAGAGCACAAGACCTGCGTGTATCGTGTCGTTCAGGAAGCTCTGCACAACTGTGCCAACCACGCTCACGCCCGAAAAGTCCGCGTTGTACTTCGCGAGAATTCCGATCACCTCACGCTGTCCATTGAAGACGATGGCATTGGTTTTGATCCTCGGCGTAACCGCGGCTTGGGCATGCTCGGAATGCAGGAACGCGCCACGCGCTTGGGTGGCTCGTTCAAAGTGGAGTCCTCCCCCGGCCACGGAACGCGCATTCGCGTCGATCTGCCCTTGGCGCCCGATCCTGCTCCTCAGCAAAGCGTGCCCGCATGAAGAAGCTGCGCGTTCTCCTTGCTGACGATCACACGGTTATGCGCACTGGATTGCGCGCGCTGCTGGAGCGCCAGAGTAATCTGGAAGTTGCCGGCGAAGCCGAGAATGGCCGCGACGCCGTCGCTCTCTCCGCCACCCTCCAGCCCGATGTGGTCGTCATGGACGTCGGGATGCCCTTGCTCAACGGCATCGAAGCCACCAGAGCTATCGTCAAACGCTCTCCTTCTACCGGAGTGGTGATCTTGAGTGTTCATTCCGATGAGAGCTACGTCATGCGAGCGCTGCAGGCCGGAGCCCGCGCCTATCTTCTGAAAGACTCGGCCGCGCCTGACCTGCTCGCCGCCATCGACGCTGTTTGCCAGGGCAAATCGTTCTTCAGTTCGGCCATTCGTCAGCTACTTTCCGAAGACTATGTCCGGGTCCTAAAGCAGCGGGGCATCGTGGATACCTACGAACTCCTCACCACTCGCGAGCGAGAGATTCTCCAGCTCCTGGCCGAAGGCAAAACCAACAAGGAAGTTGCCGGCGAGCTGAATATCAGCCCCTACACCGTGGAAACCCACCGTGCCCACATCCTCGAAAAGCTCAACCTACACAATTCGGCCGAACTGGTGCTCTATGCCGTGCGCAAGGGCATCATTCACTAGTCCGTTCTGCTCTCGCATTCTCCCGCCGGCCAGCAGCACTTATCCATCTGCCATCGATCTGCGCAAATACCCTTTCGACGGGATACCCGCGGCTCCTCACGCCTGTTAACTTCCTACCTGAGGCTGCGAAATGCGAGTCGGTAGCACCATCACTACCGTGGCTCGCATCGAGGACGCACAGCAAATTTTGACGCAAGCTCCCACGCAGCCTCGCCACTTCCTTGGAGGTAAGGAACGATGAGTCAGTTCGAATTCCCCGCCGAGATTATTGATTTCACCGAGATTCTGGGTCGACGGGCGACCCACAATTCCGAATCGTTTCCCATTTTGGAACCTCAAACCGGCGAGCACCCGGACATTCCCAATGGCCTCGTCGTCAGCGCCAATGACAGGATTCGCGGCACCCTTGGCGAAGCTCTGTTGCTCTGTGGTATGGCCCCAATCTTTTCCACCAGCCTGGCCGAATCCGGCAAGCACTTGAAGGCGGGCGACCTTTCCGCCGTTATTTGCGAGGATTTGCTTCCGGATGGCAGGTATTCCGACCTGCTGCAACTCCAGCAACAAAGTGCCAACAACACGCCAGTCATCGTCGTTTCCAGAACGGGTGACTGGGAGGAGTATTTCGAGGCCCTCGAACGCGGCGCACACGACTTTCTTGCTTACCCTCTGATTCCTGGCGAATTGCAGCGCATCCTAAAGGCGTTCCTGGCAGAGCGCCGCCAGCGGTGTAAGGCGCGAATTGCCTCGCACCTCTAATTTGCCGCAACCATGGGTTTCTCCCGGCTAGATGCCCGGCCCTCTTGTTTGTGTAGGCCGGTTCGCCCATCGAGGCAGCTAGGAGTTACCCGCTGCGCTCCGCTGCAGGAATGTCGTTGCGTCACTCAATCCGAACGCTCCGAGCATGCGCGCCTGCGTGCTCGCGCAAAGCGCATTGATTTCGTCCACGCCCAGGCTCGAAGCGCTCACGCGGTACCGCAACTGCCTCTGTCCCGCCGGCGTTTCCACGATCCGCAACACCGCGTCCGCGACTTCCTGCGCATTGCCGGCTGTACTTGTCAGAACGGCTCCCACCTTGTCCGCCATCTGATTCGCGGCGCCGTACGAGTGCGTGCGCGCCTTGTCCCCCGCGATCACGAAGTTCCCGAACACGGCTGTCTGATACGCGCCCGGCTCCACGATCGACGATTCAATTCCCTGTCCAGCCAATTCGTAGTGGTACGCCTCCCCGAGCGCCTCCATCGCAAATTTCGTCGCGCAATAAAACCCAAAGCCTGGGATCACCAAGCGTCCCGCGCCACTGCTGATATGCAGCAGCAATCCACTTCGTTGCCTCCGCATGTACGGAAGCACCGCGCGGTTCACTCGGACACAGCCGAAGAAATTCGTATCCATGATCTGCTGCGCCTGTTCGGTGGTGGTGGCTTCCATCAAGCCGCTGATGCCGTACCCGGCGTTGTTGATCGCCACGTCGATGCGTCCCGCTTGCTCCACGGCGGTGCGCACGGCCTGCTCCACCGAAACATCGTCGGTGACATCCAGTTCCAGGACGTGCAGCGGCAGCGATTCTTTCTGGGCCAACTCCCGGAGCTCCGTGGCATTCGTCGCGTTGCGTCCCGCGGGATCGCGCATCGTCGCGAATACGGTATGCGCATGGTGCGCCAGCGTCTCAGCCATCAACCTGCCAAATCCCGTACTCGAACCCGTGATCAGAACAACTTGCTTGAAATCCATGACACCCTCCACGGACGGCTACCAATTGGATGTCCGAAGTACAGCCCCTCGATACCCTCCGAAAGGCGACATGAACAAAAACAATCGGCATAGGGGGAGCGGTCGCCCGCTCTCCCCTGCCACACCAACGTACATGCGGGTCCGCAGACGGTGGTTCAGTAAGTTGAGCCCTGACGGGCCGTAAGATTCGAAGCGTCGTTCGCCACGAGGGCTTCGCCACTCTGCAGATTTCCGTTTCGGCTTCACCGTCTTCTGAACCTGCAAAACTCAGCCGCAGTTGATTGGCTGGCGCAGTGCCACCCGTGAGTTCGACGTTCTACGCTCACTCTCACTGTTTGGGCCTTCCTCACTTCCGTGAGTACTACCCCCGCCGCTGAGTTCTGTTGCAGCATCAGCGTGAATTACTCCACGCTCAGTCACGAATCCGAGACATGCAACAGATCTCCCGCGATAAGTCCGACTGCTTTCGATACGCGACCGCCGGATTTACCACCAACGCCCCTTGGTGGATACGGACTTTGCGATCAGTTGCCCGGTCCTCCGACGCCGTAGGCCTCAAATCCAGTTCTTGTCCATCGGCCCGTATCTTTGCTCCACGCTTCCTTTAGACCCCACCTCACGGTGGTGCCCATGCGCTTCGCTACCCTTCACCTCCATCAGGTTGGGGCGGACTTCCACCCGCTAGCTGCCGACCCTGCACGGCGTACAGCAAAAAGGGCTCCTGGAGTGAATCCAGGAGCCCGAAGGTCGTACCGTTTATCGTTGGCTATTACACGCTGAAGGAGCTGCCGCAGCCACACGTGCTCTTCACGTTCGGATTGTTGAACTTGAAGCCCGCGCCCTCGAGCGTTTCCACGTAATCGATTTCGACGCCATCCAGATACATCGAGCTCATCTGGTCAACCGCCACCTTCAGTCCGTCGAAATCCGCCACTTCATCCGTTTCGTTTGTTTGGTTCTCAAATGCCATGTGGTACTGAAAACCCGAGCAGCCTCCGCCCACTACGGCAACGCGCAGCGCCGTGGGAGCGGGATTCTGCATGCTCATGATTTCCTTCACCTTCGTAGCCGCAACTGGCGTCAGGTTAATCATAAATCGAATGGCCTCCATCGCGGGCCGTGCCGCGAGAATCTCTACAAAACCAGTATAACATAGCCCAACAAGATGGAAAGTTCAGGCGTTTCGCACCGATTACTTCCCTGCTGCCCGCCTCAAGGTGCTCTTTTCGGGACCGGCTTTCGACAATCCCGGCCGAAGTCCTTTAGAATAGATGCACTTATGACCCACAAAGTTACGTTGTTGCCTGGGGAAGGAATTGGTCCTGAAGTCGCCGTTGCTACCAAGCGCGTTCTGGAAGCTTCCGGCGTGCAGATCGGCTGGGAAGACCTGGACGCCCGTGCCCTGAACACCGACAAAAGCACGGTACGCGGCGAGGTCCTGAATACCGCCGCAATCGACTCTGTCCGCCGCAACCGCGTGGCGCTCAAAGGCCCCATGGCCACCGCGATTGCCGGCGGCGCGCCCAGCGTGAACGTCGCGTTGCGCAAAAGTCTCGACTTGTACGCCAATCTGCGCCCTGTCAGAAATTTGCCCGGAGTGAAATCGCACTTCGATGGCGTGGACGTAGTCATCGTCCGCGAAAATACCGAAGATTTGTACTCCGGCCTTGAGCACGAAGTCGTGCCTGGCGTGGTCGAGAGCCTGAAGATCATCACCGAAAAGGCCTCGACGCGAATCGCCCGCTTCGCCTTCGACTATGCCAAGAAACACGGCCGCAAGAAAATCCACGCCATCCACAAAGCCAACATCATGAAGCTCAGCGATGGGCTGTTCCTGCGCTGCTGCCGCGCGGTCGCGGAACAATTCCCCGAAATCGAGTACAAGGAATTAATCGTCGATAACGCCTGCATGCAAATCGTCATCAATCCCGACCAGTTTGATGTGCTCCTGCTCCCCAATCTCTACGGCGACGTCATGAGCGATCTGGCTGCGGGATTGGTAGGCGGCCTGGGCGTAGTGCCGAGCGGAAATATTGGCGAGGAGGCAGCGATTTTCGAGGCCGTCCACGGAACCGCACCTGACATCGCGGGAAAAGGCCTCGCGAATCCCACCGCGTTGCTGATGAGCGCCATTCTGATGCTCCAGCATCTGGGCGAAACATCGGCCGCCGACAGAATCGAGCAAGCCCTAATCAAAGTCTACCAAGAGGGCAAGCACATCACCTGCGACGTAGGCGGGACCGCCACCACCCAGCAATTCACCGACGCAGTGATCGCCGCCCTCCCTCCCGCCTAATATCCGGATTTGCCAAAGGCTTCGGACAGCCCAATGGACTCACGGTTCATGACCGCGAAGGAGAAGCTTGCTAATCGCCATCTCACCGCGACGGCGAACGGTACTCACGGCCGCACCAATGTTGCTGCACAAGAAGAGGCAAGAAACAGCCGAATGCATTTGCGAAACTTTCTGAGCGGATCCGGAAGTCCGGGAGATGGGGTGGACGCTTTCGTTCAGGGGACGGCCCAGAGAATCATGGCCCCTCATTCAGATGAGCTGCACGTAAACCCCTGCCCTATATGCGGCAAGGTCACGAGCACCAGGGAACTTAGAACTGAGAACTTGGAACCTCTAACCGCCGGCTGTCACCTACATTTTATATCTTCCCAAATCCTCGTCACTCAACCCTTCCAGATAGTTCCTCAACTGCTCATTCGTACTGCGCTCTGCGAGCGCCGACGATACCTTCGAATTCTTCAACACCTGCTCGTCCACAAAGATCGGGCAGTCCATCCGCAGCGCCAGCGCCAACGCATCGCTCGGCCGCGAGTCGATGCTCATCAATTCGCCACCATGCTCCACCCAGATCAACGCGTAAAACGTATCGTCACGCAGATCGTTCACCACGATCTTCTGTACCGACACATCCAGCCCCAGGAACACATTCTTCAGCAGGTCATGCGTCATCGGCCGCGGCGTTTGCACTTTCTCAATTTCCAGCGCAATCGCGTTGGCTTCGTACGCTCCCACCCAGATGGGCAGCACTGCCTGTCCTTGCACATCCTTCAGTACCACAATCGGCATTTGCGTCACCGGGTCCATCATCAGGCCGCGTATTTTCATCTCAACTTCCATCGCGTCCTCCTCTGCCGACTGCTCTATACCTTAGTGTGTTCCCCAATCAAGCTATTCGGACTCGCCCCGGTCACCCTTACCTGCACGTAGTGTCCCAGAAGTTTTTGCTCTGGTGAAGTGAAATTCATAACTTTGTTTGACGACGTATGCCCTGACCACTGATTCTCTCTCTTAGACTTCCCTTCCACTAGCACCTCAACCGTCTCGCCCACCAGCCGCTCATTCCTGGCCCGTTGAATCTCCCGCTGCTTCTCCATCAAGATCGCCAGCCGCCGCGACTTTTCTTTTTCCGGAATGGCATCGTCCATCTTCAACGACGGCGTATTCGGCCGCGGCGAATACTTGAACGAAAACGCCCCATCGTACTGCACCGTGTCCAGCAGGCTCAGTGTCTCCTCAAAATCCTTTTCCGTCTCTCCGGGAAATCCCACAATCAAATCGGTAGTAATGCTGATGGGACGTTTCGACCCATGGAGCAACGCAATTTTCTCCAGGTATTCATCTCGTGTATACGTTCGCGCCATAGCCCGCAACACGTTCGTCGAACCGCTCTGCACCGGCAAATGCACATGCTCGCAAATTCCCGGTACCGTCTCGATCGCTTCCACAATATCTTTACCGAAATCCCGCGGGTGCGAGGTCGTAAACCGTACGCGTCGTATTCCCACCACTTCCGCCACCGCCACCAGCAATTCCGAAAATCGTATTCGCCGCGCGCTCGGGTCCTCGTAGGAATTCACCGTTTGCCCGAGCAGTTGCACTTCCGTGTAGCCCATATCCGCCAGCTGCCGCACTTCTTCCAATACCGACGCGCTCGCCCTGCTCCGCTCTGGTCCTCGCGTATATGGCACCACGCAATACGAACACGCCTTGTCGCAGCCCTCGATAATCGTCAGATACGCCCGCCAGGGATTGTCCCGCCGCGTAATCTCGGTCTCAAACGTTTCGTCGGTGTCCAGCTCCAGCCCGGTGATCCGCTTCTCGCCCGCTTCCAGTTGCGCCAACAACTCCGGCAGTTTCCGATAACTCGCGCTTCCGCACACCAGGCTGACCCATGGCGCGCGCTCAAAAATGTCTTCGCCCTCCTGCTGCGCCACGCAACCCAGCACGCCAATCACTTGCCCTTCTTTCCGCGTGGTGCGGTACTCTCCCAATCTTGAAAAAACTTTTTGCGCCGCCTTCTCCCGGATCGAGCACGTGTTGTACAGAATCACGCTAGCCTCGTCCGTGCGCTCCACCTGCTTGTATCCACGCGCCAGCAGCACCCCGGCCACCTTCTCCGAGTCGTGGTCGTTCATCTGGCACCCAAACGTCTCCAAATAAAACGTCCCCGCCCCGATCCCATTTTGTAGCGGCGCGTTTACCCCACCATCTTGAGGTGACCTTTTGTAGTGGCCGACCCTTACGTCGGTTTCTTCGATGTTGCCGGTGTAGCCGCCGCACTCCGAAGCGGGCGCTTTTCCCCCAGGCACACCCGTCCCCGCCAGCCTCTCCACACTAAAATCAAACCCATTCCCCATAACCCTTACTCTACCACACGGCTTATTCAGCAGGCTTTTGCGCCTTCATGTCTGCGATCTTTCTGACGAGGCACCAGGGTGATTGGTTGACCTTCTTACAGTCCAATGTTTAAATTTCCTCAGCTTCGCCATCGCTCGGCGCAGCCATTGTCGTTTGTCTTATCCTTGATTTTTGACCTTATGCCGACCTCCTCCGAGAGCGACTCCAACGACCGCCTTGTTATTCTCATCGCTTGCGTCGTCCTCGGCCTGCTCTCCGTCGGCATTTTTCTCCGCTCTCGGATCGTTGCAGTCTCCGCGCTGGTCCTTTACTCCGTCACCATCGTCTTCGCGATTCTCACGCAAGGTCCGCAAATTTCCAATCCGTCCGTCCCGTCCCTCCCGCTGGCGACGAATCCTCTCACCGCTCTTAATCACTCCGCCCCAGCCATCTTCATCCCATACGCATACTTCCCCACCAAACTTGCCGGCAACTCGACCTCCACATCGGTTCCCTTCTGCGTCCACTTCAGATTTCCCGTCGTTCCCAGCATCGTCACGGGCGTCCCTGCCTTCAGCGTCACATCCCGAATTGTCGCCGTCTTGCCTTTCGGCTCGCCCAGTAAAAACGCGTACACCGCGCCATCCTTCTGTGTGAATCTCACCTTTATTCCGTCCGCCGTTGCTCCCTCCGCCCTCTTCCACGGCCTCGTCCCGTAAATTCCCTCTCCATTCATTTCCAGCCACGTACCCAGCGCCTTCAACCGATCCATCTGCACCGCCGGAATTGTTCCATCCGCCTCCGGTCCCACATCCAGCAGCAAATTGCCGTTCTTGCTAACAATGTCCACCAGAAGATAAATCAACTCGTCGTTCTTTATGGTGTCGGCCTCGCCCTCCGCTCGGTTATAGCCAAACGATCTTCCCAGCCCGCGGCACTCTTCCCATTTCTTCGCGCTGATCTTGCCCAACGTCTCATATTCCGGCGAGCTGAAATCCGAATGCGTCACGCCAAACCGGTCGTCCACCACTCCTTCCGGTATCGCGTTGTAATATTCCGCTATGATTTCAAGCGCGTGCCCCGACTTCGGATAGTCAATGTCGTTCCACAATACCGACGGCTGATATTTCCGGATCAATTCCCGCAGGTGGGCGTCCGCGTATTTCCCATAGGCCTCGGTTTGTGGCTCTACGCTCTTGGCCTGCTTCCAGCTCGTGATCGGTCCCGGCACAAACGTCCAGTCATATCCTCCTGAATAATAAAGACCCATTTTCATTCCCTGGGCCCGCACGGCGTTCGTCAACTCACCCACCAGATCTCGCGTCGCATGTTGCCGGTCTTTCGGTAGCGTCGGATTCGGTGTCTCGCTCGGCCACAGAGTGAATCCCTCGTGATGCTTCGACGTCAACACAACGTACCGGGCGCCTGCCATCTTGAAAACCTGCGCCCATTCCTCCGGTTTCCACTTCTGCGTTTCTTTGTCGAACGTTTCCGCGAAATTGTAGTAGTTGTAGTTCGCCCCGTAATGTTCCTTGTGGTATGCCTGCGTTGGCGAGCCCTCCAGCCGCAACGTGTTGTAGTACCACTCCGCGTAAGGATTCCTCTTCAAATACTCTTCCGGCGAGAGCTTCTCTCCCTCCGGCGTCAACACCGCCCATCCCGGCACCGAGTACAAGCCCCAGTGAATAAAAATTCCAAGCTTCGCGTCCGCGTACCACGCCGGCAGGGGATGCTTGTTCAGCGATTCAATCGTCGCCTCGTATTTCCCGGAGCCCTTTTGTTCTTTCGTCCGCCCGCGGAGCCCGGTTACCGCAATCGCGCATCCCACCATCACCGCCGCCCATCTCCACCAGTTCCTCATTTCTCTCTCCAGTCATGGCTCGCGAAATCTTCTTGTCCTTCATCCTTACTTCGTTACTTCCGTACCTCGCTACTTCGGGTCCCCAAGTATGCAATCACAAACAACAGTCCCAAAATCGAATCCGTCGCCGCAAACACCAGATCCGAGCGATGCATTCTTCCTTGCATCACCAACGCCATGACGGCAATTCCATAGGTGAATTTTTCCAGTACGCTCGGGATCATCATGGGCCGCAACCTCACCGGATCTCTCGCAATAACCAGAAATACGATCTGCCAAGCCAACGCCACTCCCACAAATCCATAATAAAATCCCGGATGCGTGATCGCCGGCGGGTCTTTCCTCCCGATCAAGTCAAACATAAAGTACAGTGGCGTGATTACCAGCAATCCCCAGATTCCCGCTACCCAAAACACCACCTTCGCAAATTTCATTCCATCCTCCCTGTGCAGCATAACCAAAATCTCTCTCGGTTTCCTTCACCTTCTTACCCTTCTTCCGGTTACAATCATTCTTTCCCAGCGACGACAGCTCATTCTCGAGTGAACCATGCGCTCCACCGCCACACAACGTTCCACGTACGCTCTCGGCCACTCCCAGCAGGAACTCCATCGACTCAGCCGCCAAGCGCAGGCTTTCGAGCCCTTCACTCGCCAGCTCTTTCTCCAAGCTGGCATCGCACCCGGCATGCGTGTTCTCGATGTCGGCTGTGGCGGAGGCGATGTCGCATTCCTGGTTGCGGATCTCGTCGGTCCCGGCGGTGAGGTCGTCGGCACCGACCGCGCTTCTTCGGCGATTCAATGGGCCATCTCCCGCGCACAATTCCGCAGTATGAGCAACATTCGTTTCCTCGAAGGCGACCCTACCGAAATGTCGTTCGACGAACCATTCGACGCCGTTGTTGGCCGTCTCATCCTCATGTATTATCCCGATCCGGTCGTTGCGCTTCACAAACTCCAAAGTCACATTTGTCCCGGCGGCCTCACGGTCTTCCAGGAATTCGATATCGCTAACTGCCGCTCGCTTCCGCCCGCTCCGACGTTCGATCGTGCCGTTTCCCTCATCCGCCAAACACTTCTCGCCACCGGAGCCCGCGTGCAACTCGGCCTCGAACTCCATCAGGTTTATCTCGATGCCGGACTTCCCGCACCTACCATGCGCATGGATTCTCTCGTCGGTGGCGGACCCGAATTCGTCGGCTTCGCCCTGGTCAGCGATGTCTTGCACAGCCTCCTACCCGTGGTCGAAAAACTCCATCTCGCCACCGCCGCTGAGCTTGACCTCCCTACTTTCGAGCAGCGCCTTCGCCAGGAAGTCTCCTCCTCCAAAGGCGTAATCCTCTCTCCAGCCCTAATAGGCGCCTGGTCTCGCAAATCCTCCTGATCCCTCCCGGCTGTTTTTTGTAATGGCCGGCGGAGAGTTGCAAGTCGAAAGTCAAAAGTTGAGGGTCAAAGACAAAAGCGGAGCCGTCGGTTCGCTCCCTTTACCAAATACGCTCCGGGGAGGCGGGATGATTCGGGACTCGGGTAAGAGGTGTGTCGCTCCTGCGGTGCTTGACGTACTCATACGGACCCAGCGCTTACGCGCCGGGCTAATTTATGCCGCGCCTATGGCGCAGAGAAGGAATAGGAGGCACGAAGAAAGAACCGGCCCGCAGGACGGCACCCACAACTCATAACAAATCCCCGCGCATCCCAGTCAAACTCTTCCGTCACCTCCGCATCTCATTCCTTTTGACCATCTTCCACGCCGTGTGCTACGTTGCTTATGTCACCAAATTTTCGTCTCTCTTGAGGGGTTGACATCATCTCTTTGTTCTCCGCCATCTACATCGGCAACATCTTCGAAATTCTTGCGCAAACCGGCTGGGTTGCCCGCTTCGTTCTCGCCCTTCTTCTTCTCTTCTCCCTGATTTCCTGGGCGCTCATCTTCCAGAAGTCCGGTCTGTTCGGCCGCGTCCGTCGCGAAAGCGACCAATTTCTGAAAATCTTCCGCGCCACGAAGGGCGTCGCCAATCCCCAGGGCTTGGTTTCTGCCGGCTCTCCCTTTTCTTCCGTCTACGCCGCCGGCTATCGCGAACTGCAAAGCCAGCTCAGCGGCACCACTGGCAATCCCACTCCGCAACGGCTAAAGTCCATGCAAGCCGTCACGGTCTCGATGCAACTCGCTTCCTCTGAGGAAGTTCGACGCGTCGAAAAAGGCATGTCCTGGCTCGCCACCACCGCCGGCGTCACTCCGTTCATCGGTCTCTTCGGCACGGTTTGGGGCATCATTGACGCCTTCTCCGGTCTCGGCACCTCCGGCTCCGCCAGCCTTCGCGCCGTTGCTCCCGGCATCGCCGAAGCGCTGGTCACCACCGCCGCCGGACTCTTCGCCGCTATCCCTGCCCTCATCGCCTACAACTACTTCCTCCAGGATATTCGCGACCTCGCCCAGCGTCTCGACACTTTTGCCCTTGAATTCGCCGCCCAAATCGAAAAAACTTTTACTTAACATGCGCGACTTCGCCGCAACTCGTCAGTCTTCGCTTGTTTCGGATCGTTGCGCTCATTCTGCCGATTATCCCTATCCTCAAGCAGGATTGCTGAGAGATCGCCAATGCCTCAACTAGCCAAATCCACGCAAACCAGCCTCTCCGACATCAACATGGTGCCGTTCATCGACGTCGTTCTTGTTCTGCTGATCATCTTCATGATCACAGCGCCAATCCTGCAGTCCGGGATTGAGGTTGACGTCCCCAAGACTCACACTGTCAAGGAAATCACCCAGCAGCGCCTTGTCGTCACCATGGACAAGAATCAGCTCATCTACCTGGGCAACGAGGCCGTCAACATCCATCAGCTCGCCGACAAAATCAAAAAACAATCCAAGCACAACGACGTCGTGTACATCCGCGCCGACGAAACCGTTCCCTTCGGCGCGTTCTGCACCGTCATCGACTCTCTTCGCCAGTCCGGCATCTCCAACATTTCCATCGTCACGCAACCGATCAACGACCGTGCTCGCACCAACTGACGCCCATGTACCGCCCCGCTCCTTACACCGACGAACTCGACCTCAAGCCTTTCCTCGGCTACTCGGTGTTCATGCACTTCGGGCTTACCGTTCTTCTTCTGATTGGCATCTGGATTCAACGCAACGCTGTTCCCTGGGGCGGTGTCGGTGGCTCTGGCGATTCCGGCGTGAAAGTGAATCTCGTCGCGAGCGCGGGCTTGCCCATGCCTCAGCCCAATGTTTTTGCGGACAGCCACGTGGTCGATCCCACCAAAGGCCTCGCCAAGGAAGAGCCTCCCAAGCCCCCTGAACTCCAAACCGACGCCACGAAAATCCCCAAGTTTGACAAACTCAAGCCTCCTCCTCCGCCCGGCAAGGCCTCCAAAACTCTCGAGAACAAAACTCCTCCTCCCACAAACGCTATCCCCTACGGGAAGGGCGGCACCATGAACGTTCCCACGGGCTACGGTTCCGAACCCGGCCCCATGTCTAACGCCGCGGGGATCTCCATGGGCGGCCAGGGCGGCGCTGAATTTGCCGCGCGCTATCCTTGGTATGTCGCCAGCGTCACCAAACGCGTACAGGATAACTGGATGCAGAACACCATCGACGCTCCGGTCCGCACCGCGCGCGCCGCTCACGCCATCGTCACTTTCACCATTCTCCGCGACGGCACCCTCAAAAATATTCGTCTCGCGCAATCCAGCGGCAATCGTTCCATGGACGACTCCGGCATTCGCGCCCTCTCCGGCATCGACAAAATGCCCGCCCTCCCCTCCGACTGGCGAGGCCAATCCGTGGATGTAACCTTCGACTTCGATCTCTCCCAGCACCACTAACTTTGGAGTGCGCCGGCTACCGCCGCTTTCACGGTCGCCGCGTCCGGCCGAGGTCAAGAAAAAGCACATCCCTGCTTCGCTCGGGATGACAATTGCACTTCGAGTGAGGTGTACAACACTGCGCCGTGAGGCGGGAGAACAATGCGGACTGGCATGACCTGGAAGAAAAGAAGAGACAAAGACGGCGCTAGGTTTCGGTGCTAGAACGGGATGTCTTCATCGGAGATTTCAGGGCCCGGAGCGCCAGCTGGGAAGGTGTCGTCGGCGTGTCCGGATTGATCGTGGTCTTCGGCGTGAGCGGCGCCTGCACCGGCGCCAGCGGCCATGCTTCCGCCTTCGCCGCGTCCGCCAAGCATGCGGAAATTGGTGGCGACGATTTCAAAACTGGTACGCTTCTGGCCTTCCTTGTCCTGCCACTCGCGTGACTGAATGCGACCCTCAATGAAAATCAAGGAACCCTTTTTGAGATACTGCTGAGCGATCTCCGCCTGTTTACCCCACACGACAATTTTATGCCACTCGGTGCGCTTTTGGCGTTCGCCGTTGCGATCTTTGTAGGATTCGTCGGTGGCCACGGAAAAATTGGCAACGGCTTGACCTCCGGAAGTGTAGCGCGTTTCAGGATCGCGACCGAGGCGGCCAACGAGGATGACTTTGTTGACTGACATGCTAGAGGCTCCTAGTTTTGCAGCGGAGGAGGGCGAGATCCTTCGTCGCGTTGCTCTCTCAGGGAAACAAACCTTGCCGGATCGGCGTTGCACGGAGATGCAGAAGATTCCCCTGAAAAGAGAAAGATAGCACGTTGGCGAAGAAAAACGAAATGAGGGACGAGTGGGAAGCAGGAGCATGGAAAAAGAAGGCAAGGCAGGTCGAGTTTGCCTTGCCGGAAACGAAGCTTGACGGTCAGCGCGTTGCCCGAGGCCGCAGAGGACAGAGTGGAACTGAGAGCAGAGCGAAGCTGAGCAAATTCCTGTTGAAGAGGTGCGTAGGCCGACTGTGCTTTGGAAAGAATTTCCCGATTGCAGATCTTGGCCCAGTCGGGAAAAAAGCTGTTCGAGGGAATTCTGCGAGATGGAGAAACCGGCCGAGCCAGCGGAATGATGATGGTGGCCAGATGCGGCGGAAGATTGCTCGAGGTCCTGGCTGAAAATCCTTCTGTGCACCCGGGAGGTTGCCGGATTTGAGGTCGGTGGCCAGTTGATCGTGGCCGAGCTGCTGAAATTGCTGCTTGAAAATGTGTGCGTGGGATTTAACGGATAAGAGATTCGGGATTAGGAACAGAGCGTTTAGGACTGCCGCAACAGACATGCGGAGCTCCGCCGGTGGATTTTGACAGGCGAGCGAGTGGCTCGCGGTGCGGCTCCATTCGATTTGTGATCGGCTGGTGCGCGGAAAACGCTGGCCGCCGAGTCGAAGACAAATCGGAAAAAGCAACTGAGGGGCCACGGCGGCGCGTTGTTCAGGGCGAAGAAAGAATGGAAACAGGGGAGTTACCGGGGCGCGGGAAGTCAGGTCGTGCGAAGTTCGGCAAAGTTTGCCGACTTGAGAGGGTGAGGTGTGCCGGGGGCACAAGTTTTCAGTTGTCAGTTCTGAGTTTTGAGTAAAGACGAAAACCAAGACAAATTGGACGGCGCGGATTGGATTGACAACCTGGACTGGGCGACCTAAGTTGGCGCTTACGTTGGAGGAGGACTCGATGGAAAGCGGACGTCGGAAGATGTTGGCGGTGGCGTGCGTCGTGGCGTGCGTAGTAGCGGGGGTGTGTAGCAGGTGGACGCGAGTTACTTCCGTAGATGCCGCGGAGGGCGGAGCGGTGGGAATTTTTGAGGGGACGGGAGACGTCGGGCAGGTACTGCACAAGGGAAGTGTGGAGTTTGACGCGGCGAAGGGAACGTACACGATTGCGGGAAGCGGCGAAAACATGTGGTTCGCGTCGGATGAATTTCAGTTTGCGTGGAAGAAAGGGAAAGGCGATGTGACGCTGACGGCGGATATCGCGTTCTTGGGCACGGGAAAGAACGAACACCGGAAAGCGGTGTTGATGATTAGACAGAACCTGGAGGGCGACTCGGTGTACGCGGATGTGGCGGTGCACGGGAGCGGGTTGGCGTCCGTACAGTACCGCGACGAAAGAGGTGCGACTACACGCGAGGTGCAGGCGAACGTCAACGCACCGAAGCGAGTGCGCATTGAGAAACACGGCGACTACTTCACCATGTGGTTGGGGGGAGTGGATGGGAAATTTGCGCTGGCAGGAGCTACCGGGAAGATCGTGCTGACGGAGCCGTATTACGTAGGAATCGGCGTGTGCAGCCACGATAAAGATGTGCTGGAAAAGGCAGTGTTTTCGGATGTGGAGCTGAAGGAAGGAGCAGCGGCAAGTGCCGTGAAACCGACGATGTACAGCATGATGGAAATTATTGATGCGGGATCGCTGGACCGGAAAGCGATTTACGTGGCCCCGGAACGATTCGAGGCGCCGAACTGGATGCCGGATGGAAAGAGGTTGCTGTTTAACAGGAAAGGGCGGATCGAGACAATTCTGGTGGAAGGCGGAGCGACGCAAACACTGGATACGGGATTTGCGGTGCAGTGCAACAACGATCACGGAATTTCGCCGGACGCGAAGGAGTTGGTGCTGAGCGACAATTCGCAGGGCGATCACGAGTCTCGCGTGTACCTGCTGCCAATTGGTGGAGGGACGCCGCGATTGATCACGAAGAATGCGCCGTCGTACTGGCATGGATGGTCGCCGGACGGTAAGACGCTGGCGTTTGTGGGCCAGCGCAACGGCGAATTCGATATTTACTCGATACCGGTGACGGGCGGAGAAGAAACGCAATTGACGACGGCGAAGGGATTAGATGACGGACCGGAATACACGCCGGATGGGAAATGGATTTACTTCAATTCGGTGCGCACCGGGCACATGCAGATTTGGAAGATGAAGCCGGATGGAAGCGAACAGACGCAGGTGACGTTTGATGAGTACAACAACTGGTTCCCGCATTTTTCGCCGGACGGATCGCAGATGGTTTTTATCACGTTCGACCGCAGCGTGGAGGGGCACCCGGAGAATAAAGATGTGATGCTGAGGATCATGTCAATGAAAGATGGGAAAGTGATTGTGGCGGCGAAATTGTTTGGAGGGCAGGGGACGATCAATGTGCCGTCGTGGTCGCCGGATGGGAAGAGGTTTGCGTTTGTGAGTTATGCGATTGTTCCGGAGTGAGTTGTATGAGAGTGAAATTAAGAAGGACGCTGAGAGATGCAGGTCACCTTGATCGCGGTAGATTGGGGATCAAGCCAAGATCAGCCAAGATCCCTCCACTCCGCACCAGCAAAAGGCACTCGTGCTGCGGTCGGGATGACACCAAAAAGAAGCGATCTGAAGGTCGGCCACTACAAACACGAAGAGGCGGCTGAGCGGTGGGAACAGCATGAACATTGAGGATTTCAAGATACGCGAAGGGATATTGGAGCAGAAGGACATTCAGGCGATCGTGCATCAACGGCGGGCTATGTTCTTTGCTATGGGATACCGAGACGAGCGCGCGCTGGAGTTGATGAGCGAGAGGTTTCGGCCGTGGGTGAAGCGGAAGATGGAAGCGCACGAGTACCTGGCGTGGTTTGCGATGGCGCCCGATCAAACGGTGGTGGCGGGAGCGGGGTTGTGGCTGATGGACTGGCCACCGCATATCGTTGGGGGAGGAAAGTGGCGCGGCAATATCGTGAATGTGTACACGGAAACGGCGTACCGCAGAAAGGGACTGGCGCGGGAGTTGATGAAGACGGCCATGGAATGGTGCGCGAGAGAAGGAGTAGAGACGGTGATCCTGCATGCGAGTGATCAAGGGCGGCCACTGTATGAGAGGTTGGGATTTGAGGCTACAAACGAGATGACATTGAAGAGCTCGGGCTGAGCGACTCTTTGATTGAGGAAGGTCAGAGATCAAGCCGGGAGCGGTCGGGATGACACCAAGAAGAACCGACCCGAAGGTCAGGCCACTACAAAAGGGAAGATCGGTAATGCGCTGTGCCGTTGCGCAGGCGCAGAATCCTCAGCGGCTGAAGCCGAATTTTTGCCACGGATTCAATGTCGGACCTGAAGGTCCGACCCCCTAAAAGAACCCACACGCAAAGACGGTGTGCGGGGCACCCGGCCGACCCAAGACAAGAACACAGACTGAAGTCTGTGCTAGCAAACCCAAGACGCCCCATTCGCAAGGCGGTCCTTACAAAACTTGGTCACGGCGAAAATCGGGAAGGTGGAAAGAGGCGGAGAATGCACCTATAATCGCGCCACTCCTACACTCCTTCGGGGAATAACCGGCACGCACGAAGGCAAAGCGATGGACGAATGACTGGCAGACGGTATCCATGGCGGGTCGTGGCGTTCGCAACGATCGCTGTCTTTGGGAATTTCTATCTCGCGTACTACTTGCTGTTTGGGTTGGCGTCGGACGGCGTGGATGTGAGGGATGCATCGGGGCGAGCGATAGTGACGGAGGTGTGGGCGGATTCACCGGCGGCGCGATCAGGGATGAAGGCGGGCGACCTGTTGGTGGAAGTGAACGGGCAACGAATCGGGAACGTGGTGGACTGGCTGTCGGAGCGAATGAATTTCGAGGCGGACAAGCCGATCGCGATCCGCGTGGAGCGCGCGGGACAGCCAATCGATTTGAAGATGGTGGTGCACGGAAGAGTTTGGGATGACTACACGGGTTCGTCGAAGAGTTCGCAGATAATTTTTCTGGTGAACAAGTTCATTACGCTGGTGATTGGATTGTTCGTGATCATCAGCCGGCCAAAGGATTTTGTGTCGCGGCTGGGCGGGTGGGTGCTGGTGTCGATGGCAACGGTGTACGAAGCGTTCCAATGGGGAATGGCGGCATCGATACGAGCGCTGCCTGTTGTGGTAGCGATTGCGGTGATGCTGGTGTATGTGAGCGCGGCCATTCGCACACCGCTGTTGGCGGGATTCTTCTGTTTGTTCCCGAAAAGACTGTTCACTAGCCGGTGGGCGTGGGCTGTGTTAGTAGCGGGACCGTTGTTGGGCGCGGGCTATTCGCTGTATTTGTTGGCACGGACGGTGTACGACCCGGAACATCTGAGCGGACTGACGAAGCCATGGGTGCTGGCGATCCTGGGATTGCAGAGCCTGGTGTACCTGGTGCTGGCGGTAGTGGTGGTGTTGCTGAATTACTGGCGACTGGAATCGGTGACGGACCGGCGGCGATTTCGCGTGGTTTCGTATGGAGCGCTGTTGGGGATGGTGTTTTACCTGCCACGAGTGATCGGGACGGCGCTGGTAGATTTCAATCCGATGCTGACCGCGTTTCTGGAATCGCCGACGACAAACCTGGTGTGTAGCGTGGGGATGCTGGTGTTTCCGCTTTCGTTTGCGTACGGGATTTTGAAACACAAGTTGTTCGATGTGCGGGTGATCGTCCGACGAGGGTTGCAGTATGCGCTGGCGCGAAATTTTCTACGGGCGATACCTGTGGTGGCGGCGGGTTTGTTGGTGTTGGACCTGGTGTTTCACGGAAACCAGCCGCTGTTTGGGGTGCTGAAATCGCGTGGAGCGGTGTATGTGGCGATTGCGGCGCTGGCGGGACTGGCGTACGCGCAGCGGCAGAGCTGGCTATCCGGGCTGGACCGAAGATTCTTTCGCGACAAGTACGATGCGCACCGATTGTTCAGGGAGATCGTGGAGGAGATTCGGCATGCGGGAAGCGTGGAGCAGGTAGCGCCAAGCGTGGCGGCAAGAGTGGTGGACGCGCTGCATGCGGAATTTTGCGCGCTGCTGCAGAGGAGACCGGGCGAACCGCTGTATCGAGTGGTGGCGACGGCGCCCGTTGGCGCGCTGACGGCGGATTTGCCAGCGACGAACAAGTTGATTCCACTAGTCCGAATGCTGGACCGTTCGGTGCCGATTACGCTGGCGGAGAGCGGGTGGCTGGGGCAGCAACTGCCGCAAGTGGATAAGGATTTTCTGCACAACGCACGGATTGAACTGCTGGTGCCGGTGGCGCTGGAGGAAGGCCAGACAGAAGTGCTGCTGGTGATGGGAGCAAAGCGGTCGGAGGAGCCGTACAGCAGTGAAGATACCGCGTTGCTGGAAAATGTGGCGAGCGCGCTAGGGCTGTTGTTGATGCGCGGAGCAGCGATGGCGCCGGGGCGGTCGTTCGAAGAGTGCGCGGCGTGCGGGACGTGCTATGACACAGGAACGACGCGTTGCGAGAAAGACAAGGCGCTGCTGACGCTGGTGGCTTCGGCACGAATGCTGGGAGAACGGTACCGGTTAGAGAAACGGCTGGGACAGGGAGGAATGGGGAAGGTGTATCGAGCGACGGACTTGTCGTTGAACCGCGCGGTGGCGGTGAAGATGATACGCGACGAGTTTTTTGCGAACCAGAAGGCCGTGGAGAAATTCCGGCAAGAGTCTCAGGTGACCGGGAGCTTTACGCATCCGAACGTGGTGACTGTGCACGATTTCGGAGTGGACACGAACCAGCGCGTGTTTCTGGTAATGGAGCTGTTGGAAGGGATGACGCTGCGGGAGGAAATGCGCGGGAAGAAGCGACTGACAGCGGAGCGGACGCTGGAGTTGTTTGGAGAAATGTGCGCGGGGATCGGAGCAGCGCACTCAAGGGGATTGGTGCACCGGGACTTGAAGCCAGAGAATATTTTTCTGTCGAGAACGAACACACGGGAAATGGTGAAGATCACTGACTTTGGGATCGCGAAGGTGATGCCGGAATTCACGAACGAGACCAGCAATACGGCGACCGGAGTGCTCGTGGGGACGATGAGGTATATGTCGCCGGAACAATTGCGAGGCGGAGCGATGTCTGCGCGGTGGGATATCTGGGCGCTTTCGGTGATGGCGTACGAAGCGCTGTGTGGGAGCGCACCGTTTGTTGGGACGGATTTTGCGACGTTGCAGAGCGCGATTCTGGGATTGAAATTTCCGGAGGTGGGAGCGTTGGTGCCGGAAGCGCCGGGGAAATGGCAAGAATTTTTTGCGCGGGCGTTTGCGGATGAAGAAGAGAAGAGGCCGGAGAACGCGGAGGTGTTTTGCAGGGAGTTGCGGGAGAGTGTGGGGTGAGGAGTCCTCAGGACCTGAGGCCCGATTCTTGGCAAGATTTCAATGTCGGACCTGAAAGCTCCGCTCGCGATACGATGGCGGCGTAAAGCCACCTCGACAGAGGAGAAGTCATGCCCTCCCTAGCACAGGAGTTTTTGCACCGACTCTGAAGGTCCGCCCCCCTAAGGAAGAGGCGGACTAAAGAAAGAACAACGCAAACTAATCGCAACTCAATCATCAATTTGTGACCCGTTCTCCGTACCTTCTCCGCCCCATCGCTAAAAGAATTTCCTCCGCCGGCGCGTTTTCTCCCTCAACATTTCCTCTTTTAGTCGTATTCTATAGTTCTCGATTGCATCCTCCGCCCATTTGCGGACAAAACTCGGAGGCCTCGTTGCCGTTGAAAAAATCGGTTCTCGCTTTCTTCCTTCTTTTACTCTCCCCAGTCCTGTCTCTCTCCCAGCAAGAACAAGGTTGGTTCCGCACCGGCACCGGTCTCGGCGTCGAAAAGCCCCGCATCGCGGTTGCCGACTTCGTTGCCCGTTCCGATTCCGCCAAGACCCACGCCCCGCTCTTCACCCAGGTTGTTCGCGACGACCTCGCCTTCTCCGGCATTCTCGATCTCATCTCCCCCAGTTTTTATCCCACGCAACCTCTCTCGGATCCCTCCGAGCTCCGCAATCTCACCTGGACGGATATGCCCATCAACGCGAACTTCGTGGCCTTCGGCAATCTCTCCGAAACCTCCGCTGAAGTCTCCATTTCCGCCTGGATGTTCGACGTTCGCAATCCTTCTTCCCAGCCCGTCATCGGGAAAATCTATCGCGGCAATCCCACGGATGCTCAGGTCCGCAAATTCGCCCACCAGTTCGCCGACGAAATCGTCAACAAACTTTCCGGCGGACTCCCCAGCATCGCGTCCACGCAAATCGCTTTCATAAGTTCGCGTTCCGGCACCAAAGAAGTCTGGGCCATGGACTACGACGGTTCCAACCAGCACAAGCTCACGTCTCTCGGCAGCGTCTCGCTCACTCCCCACTGGTCGCCCGACGCTTCCCGCATCGCCTTCACCTGCTTCGCCCCGGCCAATGGCGTCGTCAGCGCGCAAATCTGCATGTACTCGCTCGACTCCAACAAGGTGGTCTCCTTCGCTCGCTACAGGGGCACCAACTCTTCTCCCACGTGGTCGCCCGACGGCTCGCAAGTTATGTTCTCTTCTTCCATGCAGGGAAATCCCGCTCTCTACGTCTCCGACTCCAGCGGCAATCGCCCCAAGCGCGTCACCCTGAACTCCAATGGCGCCGACACTTCTCCCGCCTGGAATCCCAAAACTGGCCAGAGCGTCGCTTTCGTCAGCGACCGTGGCGGCGTTCCTCAGCTTTATTTGATGAATTCCGATGGGACCAACACTCGCAAGCTCGATCTTCCCGACATGGGTTACGTCATCGATCCCGCCTGGTCTCCCAACGGACAACTCCTTGCCTTCTCCTGGCGCCGTCCTTCCGGCAACTACGACCTTTACATCATGGATGTCGCCTCCGGCAGCCTCCGCGAAATCACGCGCGATTCCGGCCGCAACGAGCGTCCCAGCTGGGCCCCCGACGGCCGCCACATTGTTTTCGAATCCACTCGCGGCGGCTCTCGCCAAATCTGGGTCATGCTAGCCGACGGCTCCGAAGCCCGCCAGCTCACCACCAACGGCCACAACGAATCCCCCAACTGGTCGACGAAATGACGAGTGGGGAGGGTGATATCAGGGATCAGGGATCAGCGATCAGGAACCGGGCCGTGCAAATGACGGACGCTTTGGAGTGCGGCGGCTCGCCGCCGCTTTCACGCCCGGACCGTTCCTCTAACCGTTCCGGCGTCGCACGCCGCACGACCTGTCATCCTGAGCGCATCGTTTGTGCGAAGGATCCCTCTTCAATCTTTCCGTCATCACGCACTTCAAATTGTCGTCCCGCTCGCCCTGAGCGAAGGGAGCGAAACTGATGACTGATATGGCCCGAACTCGTCTCGATTGCCGACAACGGCACACCCCGCGCCACCCGCTCACGCTTACTAGTAGAATATATCGTGTTACGACATATCCACCCGTTCACCCCAGTCGGTGCTACTCTTATAGATTCCGATTGGCCCAGCACGGGATAACCCAGTGTCGAGGAGGACACGCATGATTCAGCCGTACCGCCCCTATTTCCGCACACTCTTGATCTCGGCTTGCGCGCTTACGCTCGTCGTCGCCGGCTGCAATAAGAAACCGCAGAAGGCTGCGCCCAGCACCTACACTCCCCCTCCCGCCGCTGTGAAGCCCACCGTCTCACTCTCCGCGGACAAAACCACCATCAATCCCGGTGAATCCGCCAAGCTGACTTGGACTTCCACCGATGCCAACAACGTCTCCATCGCTCCGGAAGTCGGCGCCGTCACGGCTCAGGGCACCACTACGGTCACTCCCGCCAAGTCCACCACTTACACCGTCACGGCCTCGGGTCCGGGGGGTAATGCCGACGCCACCGTCAGCATCGCAGTCAACACTCCGCACCGGTCAGCGAAGCGCCCAAGACCTCCTCCATCGACGAACTGTTCCTCCAGGAAGTCGCCGACGCGTACTTCGATTACGATTCCGCCGAACTGCGCCCCGACGCTCGTCAAGCCATCCAGAAAGATGCCGCCTTCTTCAAGCAATATCCCACCATGCGCGTCACCATTGAGGGCCACTGCGACGAACGTGGTTCCACCGAATACAACCTCGCGCTCGGCCAGCGTCGCGCCAATGCCGTCATGCAGTATCTTGTCAGCCTTGGCATCCCGGAAAGCCGGCTCAACGCCACCAGTTGGGGTAAAGAAAAGCCCTTCTGCATGGAAGCCACCGAAGCCTGCTACGCCAAGAACCGACGCGGCCACTTCGTCCAAGCCAAATAACAATTGAACTTGAGGGTACCGAACCCTTGGTTTACAAGGGTCCGGTTTTTCTCTTTGCCTCTGTAGGGACCGCCTTTCGAGGCGGTCCGCTCGCCCAATTCCTTGGCTCATTTCTCAAATGAAGATTGTCATCCGGACCGGAGCACCAGCGCCTTTGGCTGACGCGAAGTGGAGGGATCGCAGCAGAAATCATCGCGCCAATCTCGATCCCTTGAATCCCTCGCCGCTCGGCGTCTGTTGCGTTGTCATCCCGAGCGTAGTCAGAAATCTGCTTTTCTGCTGGCAACACTGGCACACTGGCGTTTCCCAGCGCAAGCGGTGCGCCACAACTTAGCCCAGCCGGCGAAGTCTGGGAGACGATCCCACGAAGCGCGTAGCGCGGTAGCTGCGGTGCTCTTTCCCACTCCGCGCCATATCTCTTCGACACTCTTCTCAAACATCCCCATACAACCACTTGCTCCCCTGCTCATCTCCCAGTAAATTGGATGGTTGGCACTGCTATTTTCTTTTTGCGGTGGAGGATTCATCATGCGCACGCGTAACATTCTTATCTTCTCTGGCGCCATGTTTGCCAGCGCTCTTGCTGGCAGCTTGGTTGGACCCCGGCCCGCTCTGGCCGTCGCCCGCGAAATCATCGAACTCCAGCGCGACGTCAGCGCCATTCTCGCGGGTCAAAAAGATCTTCAGACCCAGATGACCCAGGATCACACTGTCCAGAAGACTCTCATCGAGCAATCTTCCGGCAGCATCTCCAAGCTCAATGCAACCATGAGCTCGCTAGAAAAATCCGTCCAGGACGTACAAGCCAATTCCGGCGCGCGCCTTGATACCATGTCCACTCAGGTACAAGGCCTCTCCGACAATCTCGAAGAAATTAAATCACGCCTGGGCAAAGTCAATCAGCAACTCGTCGACCTGCAGAACTCCGTTCAGAGTATCGACGCGCGCCTTTCCGGCGGCACTCCCGCGGCTTCCCCATCCACTGGTTCTCCCTCCCCCAATGGCTCTGCTCCCACCAACTATGGTGGAGGTTCTTCCCTTCAGCCGACGGCAGCCTCTTCCGCTCCCTCCGGCCCGTCTGGCCCGCCTCCCTCCGCGGATACTCTCTATTCCAACGGCCTCCGCGACATCACTAGCGGCAAATACGACCTCGCTCGCAACGAATTTCAAGACTACCTCCGCTATTACAGCGACACCGATCTCGCCTCCAACGCGCAGTTCTATCTCGGCGAGATTGCTTACTCCCAGCGTCAATACGACGTAGCGGTTCAGGAATACGACAAGGTTCTCAGCACGTATCCCAAAAGCTTCAAGCTTGCGCCCGCGCGCCTCAAGAAGGGCATGGCTCTCCTTGAACTCGGACAAAAAAATCCCGGCGTCAAGGAACTCCGTGAAGTCGTGAAGCGCTATCCCGGCACGGAAGAAGAACGCCGCGCCCGCGCCAAACTCAAGGAACTAGGCGTAGCCGTCACCGCCACCGCCGCCCACTAGCCTTATTCCATTCGCACATTGTCATCCCGCGCGTAGCTCTGCGTCTTTTGTGGCGCGCTGTGAAGGGATCTGATCCCGCCGTGCTCCGAGCCCCGTCATCAATTGACGGAACACTCTCCTCCTGAGCCCCTCACACCTCACATTTCCTTGACTCTAATTGGACTCGGTTATAACCTCTCCCTACCGAACGCGCCTTCTAGCCTTCGATTTCTCGCCCATGTCTGCGCGCTCCGTTGCGCCCCGCCCGCGCTGTTTCTATTCTTATTTCAACCGAAAGGCGGACACCCATGCTTCCCAAAGCTTCCCGCAAGTCTTATAAGCTTGTCATCGGCGGTCTAATGCTCGTTGCTCTTCTTACCCTTGGCTCGCTCCCCTTTTTCTCTAGAGAAAAAAACGAAACGATTGAAGCCAGCGCTATGGGCACCAGCACGCAGCTCGGACAAGTCGTTGGCGTGAGCCTCGAAATTTACGAATTCTCCACCCCGCAGGACCGCCAGGTTCTCGTCGAAGCCTTTGAAAAGGGACAGAACAATGGTCTCGTCACTGCCCTCTCCAAGATGAAGGCTGTCGGCCACTGTTCTATCACTGGCACTCTCGGCTATGACGTTAGTTTTATTCGCATGATTCCTACTCCCACTGGACGCAACATTCGTTTCATCACCAATCGCTTGCTCCGCTTTGGTGAAGTCTACGCCGACACCCAATCCCAATCCTTCAACCTGACCGGCGGCGAATTCGATCTCAACGACACGGACAAGCACAAGAGCACCGGCGTTCTTTATCCCGCTTGCCAGCTGGCCATGGACAAAGAGGGAAAGATTCAGTTCCAGCTCAATCAGAATCCCTGGAAACTCGTTGATGTCATCGACTGGAAAGGCACTGCCGGCGTCAACTGAATTTTCATTAGACTTCTCTCCGCCCATAGTAATTTCTCAGTTTTATTTTTCGCTGTGCCAGACTGTTGCTTTTTCATTTCTTCGGAGTGAGGTGCTCAAATGAAGATTTACCGCTATCTCGCAGTTCTTTGTTGTTTGTTCGTTCTTCCGCTTCTCTTGACCAGCTTCATCGTTGGCAAGGACACCAAAAAGAAGATTAAGGGCGACGTTTGCTCCGCCTCCAATCCCGCCAGCATTTGTGCAGCTGCCAACACATGCGGATCCGCTTCTTCTCCCTGCTCCATCGACATCAGGCGCAGCCAAGGTTCCTACGCAACCGCAAAACCTAGCATCCCCGACGCCAAGGAGAACAAAGCCTTCTGCATTAAAGTCGGAACCTCCGTCACCTTCATGAGCGGTTCCAAAAACACAGGCTTCGTCATCGACTTCGGCAGCTCGGATCCCTTCGACCACGAAGGGGCGATCATGGGCGGCGCCGATCGACCCATCACCGTGGTCGCCAAGCATCCCGGCTGCTACACCTACTCCATTGGCGCTTGCACTGCCGGCACCGTCTACGGCATGTGCGGCAATGCCGACACTCAGCTAATCGTCTCGGCAAACTAACCCCGCGCAGCGGCCTCCGTGTGCGTTCCGAGGCGGGCGCTCTTGGTTTTTCTCTCGCACGCCACGCAACCAATGAACTTGAGGGTGCCCCATCCTTCGCGCCTTTGCGAAGGGGAGGCTCTTACGATCAAGCGCCACCCATCCTCTTTTTCTTGCTGTTGTCTCTTCCTTTGCTGTCATCCCGATCGAAGCGCTGGCGTCTCTCAGCCAGCGGGCAGTGGAGGGATCGCGGCAAGGTCTCTACTCCGCCCCAACACATCGTTTCCTGGCAACTGATTACTGATCACAGATAACTTTCTCGTGTACACTCTTGCCCAACGGCCCCATTCCGCTCGGCCGTCGGCTTTCTTTTCGCGGAGGCTTCTTGCTCCTTCCGGCAAGGTTCCCCGGCTCGCCATCTCTGCCGCATTGCTTGTGGCTATTTTACTAGTCCTGGATCTGGAAACCGTTCTCTCCGCCGCCAAGAGTCTTTTCATCTCCAAACGCTCCGGACCTCGCCATGGTCCTTCTGGCCGCTTCCGTATCTGTTCGTCGTTATTTTTGCGGCTACCTGGAAACGCGCCGCTGAGGGGTGGGGTACGGCCTCGGAAGGGCGGCCCTATACCGGCGAACCCACCGCGCGCCGTTGATTGAAGCAGCAAAAACCGCCGCTACTCCGGTCGGGATGACGTGACAAATTCAAAAAAGGAGCACGGCGATTAGTTTTTGGAGTCGAAGAGTCTTGCGGCCAGGAGGTGGGGTTGGGGGCCGACCTTGATCATGGTTAGGAGGGAGTCGGTGCGAGTGCGGATGACGGCGAGGTCGCCGGAGGATTCGTTGACCACGAGGAGCATGGTGGGGGAAGCACCGGGCTCGGTAGGATCGAAGCGCATCGCGGAGGGGGAAGCCCCGACGTCGATGGGGCGACCGATGATGCGGCGATTGAAAATGTCGATGGCCATGACGCGGCTGGCTTCGCGATCGGCCACGTACATTTCGGAGAAGTCCTCCTTGAGGATGGCGGTGGTAGGAGCGGAGCCGAGCATCATGTAGTCGGCGAGTTCGTGCGTCCAGGTGTTGACGATTTGCAGGCCGTGAGCCTCGGGAGAGATGACGTAGAGTTCGCCGCCGTCGGGCTTGAGGAGCATTTGCGTGGGCTTGCCGGCGAGTTCGAGATTGGCGAGGAGAACACCGCGAGGGATGTCCACGACGGAAAGGTGGTTGTCGGAGCGGCTCATGACGAAGGCGACCGTGGCGTCGGGAGTGGCGAGGACTTCGTCGGGCTCAGGGATGACGTTGACGGAGGCGCGGAGTTGCAGAGTGCCGGCGTCGTGGATGGAGAGAGTGGAGGAGCGGTGATTGACGACGAGGATGGTTTTATTGTTTTCAGTGATGCGAGCCTGGACGGGCTCGGAACCGGTTCTGGCGCGGCCGATGATCGCGCGAGAGGCGCAGTCGATGGCGAGGAGTTGGTCGGATCCAGAGGATGTCGTGAAGACGCGGTCGTAGGCGGGAGAGAAATCGATAGAGAGAGGGGTAGGGCCGACGGGAATTTTGGCGGTGAGTTGAGCGGAACGTGCGTCGAGGACCCAGATGTAGCCGGCGCCGCTGCTGACGCCCCAGATTTCAGCGCGTTTGGCGTGCTCGCGCATGTCGGCGATGCCGGGGCCGACGTACACCTTTTGCGCCGGCTGGAGAGAGACGAGGTCGACGATGGTGACGGAGCCGTCGGAGGTGGAGACGTAGGCGTCAATGCGCAGGCCGGGACGAAGGAAAGAGGGGCGATGTTCGCCAAGAAGAATGACGATGAGGGAACTGAGCAGGATGACGAGGAGAAAGTAGAAGCGGAAGCTTTTGAAGTGGGACATTGGATGAAGCAATTTTACATGAGGGGGGAGGTGGAGTGGAAATTGGTGGCGGCGTTGACGTTAGTTGAGGGTGCGGTGGAAGAGGGTGGCTAGTTGGTGGATTTCGTTCATGAGGGAGCCATATTCGGTGGGGAGGATGGATTGCATGCCGTCGGACAGAGCTTTTTCGGGCTGGTGATGGACTTCGACGAGGAGGCCATCGGCGCCGACGGCGACAGCGGCACGGGAAAGCGGAAGAACTTTGTGGCGTTTGCCAGTGCCGTGGCTGGGATCGACGAGGATGGGCAGGTGACTGCGCTTTTGGACGGCGGGAATGACCGCGAGGTCGAGGGTGTTGCGGGAAAAATCGGAGAAGGTGCGCACGCCGCGCTCGCAAAGCATAACGTTGTAGTTGCCTTCGGAGAGGATGTATTCCGCGGCCATGAGGAATTCGTCGAGAGTGGCAGACATGCCGCGTTTGAGTAGGACGGGATTCTTGGCACGGCCGGCACGCTTGAGGAGAGAGAAATTCTGCATGTTGCGCGCGCCGATCTGGATGACGTCGGCGTATTCCTCGACGAGGTCGAGGGATTCATTGTCGATGGCTTCGGTGACGATGCCGAAGCCGTAGTCCTTGCGGACGCGGGAAAGAATTTTCAGGCCGGAGAGGCCGAGTCCCTGAAAACTGTACGGCGAAGTGCGCGGCTTGTAGGCACCGCCGCGAAAGAGACGCACGCCAGTGGATTGGAGTTGCTGGGCGATGGCGAAGCATTGCTCCTCGGTTTCGACGGCGCAAGGTCCGGCGACCATGGCGATGTGGGAACCGCCTACGAGGACGTCACCGGAAGGAGTGGGGATGCGGACGACGGTGTCCTCTTCCTTGACGTCGCGGGTGACGAGTTTGTAGGGCTTGGTGACGGGAATGCATTCGATGACGCCGGCCATGGATTCGAGGACGCCGAGATCGATGGCGCCGTTGTTGCCGGTGATGCCGATGGCGGTGCGTCCGGAGCCGGGGATGGGATGAGCTTTAAGGCCGAGGGATTCGATGCGGTCGCAGACTGCGCGGACCTGCTCTTCGGTGGCGTGGGACTGCATGACGACTAGCATGGGGCCCTCGGTTGAGTGAGTGTACTGCAGGGGTGGAGTTGGAGCAAATGGACGCGCGGCAGATTCTAAGTTGTCAGTTTTAAGTTCTAAGTGAGGAGAAGAACCTTCGTGATCACGGCCCTGCTTGCGCAACTTTGTTAGTGTGAGTAACATCTAATGGATAAGGACAAAGAGTTTCCCAGTCCTCAATCCCCAGCCAGACACCCAGCCTTGGCGGTTTGATCCGTCGAAAAGTCGCGAGTAGGCGCCTGCGCGTAGCGAGGCGAACTGCTTTGCGTTCGCGACAAGTTTCGGATCAAGCGGTTGATTGTCGGGGAGATGAGAGGGAGTTGGCGTCGACGGGGCGTGTCGAGGGAACCTCGGTGGCGAATTGGGAGAATAGATTGCTATGGGGGCTCCTGAGAGTGTGAGTCCGACGAAGGAGGCAGCGTGTTCTTGTTCATCGAAAATTCGGGGTATTTTCCGGATATACCGATGTCGAGCTTTCAGTTGATCGTGGCGGCGGGAGCACTGCTGATCGCGGCGGCGGTGCTGTTGGGATTGCGGCGAAGGACGAGAAATGTGGCGGTGCAGCCGTCGCTGTTGACGGATGAATTGATGATTTACCTGGGACGAATCGCCGATGCGCTGGAGAGGAATGCGCCGCCGAATAAACAGTTGATCATTTCGGAGATTGAACGGCGGATGGCGGAGCGAGGCAGTAAGGTGCAACAGATGCCGTATTCGACCTTAGGGCGGGATTTTCCGGAGAAGAGATAGACGTCGATTGGACAACGGGCAGAGTCCTCAAGGGCTGAAGCCCTGTGTGAGGGATGAGCCGGTAATGTCGGAGCTGAAGCTCCGACCCCCTAAAGAAAGCCGCGACGAGCCGCCGCACTCCAAAGCGCCCGCTTCAGAAGGTGGCCGCTACACAAGCGAAGTGAAAAACGGCCCCAAGAACCGACCTGAAGGTCGGCCACTACAGAGGTCAACACCGAGAGAGCGGCGAGGGGCAGCCCAAGAGTCAAGCGAGCAGAGCAACCCAAGAGCCCAGGTACAAACCCGGTACCTGGGGCACCCGCTACGGGAAGAAGAGTTGGAGAGGATCCCAGTAGTGGGATTTCCAGCCTGAATAAAGGCTGTCGTACGCTCCTATAGGGAAACCAGTGTGGTCGAGAACAATGCGCACTTGTGTGCCTTGCTCCCTAAAATCAAACCGAACGATGGAATAGGTGCCGGGATCCCATCCCGCGGAACGCCAGGCCTGGACGATGCGCTGGTTGGGGACCAGTTCGACATTGCGACCGAGGATTCTCGCGCCGAACATGGAGAAGGTTCCGCCGGGTTCGCCATGGATGTCAGCAAGCTCGTGGGAGAAGGCCGCGAACTGCTTGGAGTCGAGAAGGACGGCGTAGATGCGCGCGGGAGTAGTTTTGAGATCGATCTCCTGGTGGAGAGAGGTGCGAGTAGCGTTGGGTGCGGACGAAGGCCGCGCGGCTTGCGGAGAGCCGGCAAGAGCGGAAGTGGCGCTAATGCCGATGAGTGAGACCGCGGCGCCGGAGATGAAGGGGCGACGGGTGAGGGCGTTCATGTTCCTCCGGTAAACGAAATTTGCAGCGTTAGGCGGGGATATGGCAACACAGGATGCGCAGATGTTCAAGAGGAATGTGGGTGAGCCTCGAAGCTCACGGGCAGAAGGAGGAAAAGTCAAAACCTGCACCCTTCAACCGCAAGGGTGCGGCACCCAATTCGGGAACTCATGCAAGGGCGGATTCCTCAGGGGCTGAAGCCTAATTTTGAGCCGCTGACTAATGTCGGAGCTGAAGCTCCGGCCCGTAAAGATGAAAGAAGGTTGGGCCGGAGCGGAGGCGTGGGTTACTTCACGCCGGCGCCGGCTGGGCCGGGGTTGCGATGGTGCCACCAGCCTACGGACTTAGGGACATTGTAGAGAGGAGGGGTTTTCTCCTGGTGAGTCTTGGGGCGGCGGTGAAACCAGAAGTAGGACCTGTGGTGATGGCGCTCCGAGCCGGCTCCGCGCGGTCCTTGGGCGAAGGAGGCAGGTATAGGGCCAGCAGTGCAGAGGAAGATGACGCCGCAAAGGACGAGAAGTGGCCTTTTCATGAAGGTGGCTCCCATCACCTTTCTAGCATGGTGAACCGGAGGGCAACTACTGTACTAAGGTACCTTGTGGCGTAGTATCAACGGTGGTGAGCGGACTGGCTCGAAAGCGGCCACTTACAAAGCGAGGCAACAGCCTCACCCCTGAAGGGTGAGCTACAGGAGTTGCCCGAGCCGGGCAAGTCGAGAACCCCACACGCAACAGCGGTGTATGGGACACCCCGAGTAGGTGGCCCCCCAGCGGCTAAAGCCGGTTGTAGGGTAAGTGCTTACGGCACGACGGAAGGCGTGCTCTACCGGGCGGAGTCGACCTGGAGGACAGTCAGCAGATGACAAGAATGGGACGGGGGATGGATTGACGTGGGAGGCTTGATTCGGGATGCTAGTGGCGAGATCGGCATGCAAAAAAAAGCACGAGGGAGCTGGCCGAGATGTTTCACCTATTTTATCCATGGGGACTCATCGTGCAGGGGATGGCACTATTCCATTTTGTGAAGCGGCGGCCGGAAAGCTATTGGTTTTACATCATCATTTTTGGCGGAGTGCTCGGGGCAGGGGTTTACGTCGTGGCGGAAATGATCCCGGACCTGGGACTGCTGAGAGGCACGTTCAACGGATTTGGCAGGAGATCGCGGATCCAGACGCTGGAGACGCAGATTATCGACAATCCGTCGGCGGGAAATTACGAAGAAGTGGCGGAGTTGTACTTCGATCAGAAGCAGTATGCGAAGGCGCGGGAGGCTTGCAACCTGGCGATCAGCGCGAGGAGCGATTCACCATACACATTTTATCTGCGGGCGAAGGCGGCGCTGGGAATGGAAGATTATGCAGGAGCGATCTCGGACCTGGAGTTGGTAGTGGGCAAGGACGTGAAGTTTGACTACTACCGTGCGGCGGGGCTGTTGGGCGATGCGTATGCGCGAACCGGAAGAATGCAAGACGCAGAGCGATATTTTGCCGTGGCGACGCAGTTTTCGACCACGCCGGAGACGCTGTACAACTACGCGAATTATCTGAAACTGGCGGGACGACAGGAAGAGGCGCGGGAGTGGACGAAGAGATTGAACGCGAAGAAGAAGACCCTGCCGAGATACATGCAAAGAGTGGAACGGCCGTGGTTCCGGAAAGGACGAGCCTTGGAGAAAGAATTGGGGGCGAAAGCGGTGAGTAGTTGAGCAGACCCGCGGAAGCGCGAGGCTTTGCGCTGATAGAGCAGGATGGTATTGTCGCGGGGCGTGGTAGTCGAGGCCAGAGATGAAAAGACTGTTGAACGTGATGGGCGTAGTGGTGCTGGCAATGAGCGGCACGGCGGCGAAGGGGCAGAATGGCGGGAAGTTTGTGCCGCCGAAATTGGTGAGCGCGGGAGAGATTGCGTATCCGGTGAACAGCAATTCACCGGGGTTCGTAGCGCTGCAAGTGAATCTGGATGGGAACGCGAATATTCAGAATATTCAGGTGATGAGGGATGTGCCACCGTTGACGAGCGCGGCGCAGACGGCGGTGCAAGGATGGTCGTTCGCGGCGGGCACGCTGAACGGGAGCGGAGCGCCGTCGAGCATTCAAGTGACGGCGGTGTTCAACCCGTTTAACCCGGCGGGAGTGGGTTTGCCAAGTCCAGGACTAGGGCCAGCAGCGGATGTAGGGAGCGCGCCATACGTTCCGGCGCGGGTGGCGTCGGCAACGTATGCGACGTATCCGCCGAATAGCACGGCGTTCGGGACAGTGGTGTTGGACGTAAGGATTGGGAGTGGAGGCGACGTGAAGAGGGTGAACGTAGTGCATGGCGTTGCGGCGTTGACGGGGTCAGCGATAACGGCAGTCAAGACCTGGGGGTTTAGCCCGGCGAAGAGAAATGGGAAGTCCGTGGATTCGCGCACCGTGGTGGCGATTGTGTTTCCGTCGCCGGCGTTGGGGACGCAGTAGCGCGGCGGGGTTCGATTCCAGAAGAACAATCCGAATTGAGTGCGTTTAGATTCTTCGGACATCCTCGTCGGATGTCCCCAGAATGACAGGTTCTCCGCGGATGGCGGCGTAGAGCCGCCTCTACAGGCTGCGGATTAGGTCGGCGGCGCACTTTGCGGCTCTCTTGATTTCGTGGACGCTGCGGGCGGCGAGACTAGTCATGATCCCTCCGCTGCGCACCAGCAAAAGACGCTGGCGCTCCGGTCGGGATGACAGCGAGAACAAATCCAAGAGGGCGCGATAGTTGTGCGCTCTTGGATTTCGCCAGCGAACCCGCGCTTCCCGCCTCCTCTTCGCATTCCACTCTCATCCGGACTTCTGCTAACCTTTTCTCTCATGTCTTCAACCACTGAACCCGAGGCCCCACGCTCAAATCTGCAACTCCTCAATTGGTCCGCGGTCCTCTTCGCCTTCCTTCAAAGTGTTTGCAGCGCATTCATCGCTCTCAGCGGCATTCGACTGTTCATCGGAGCTACCGCCTTCGCTACTGCCCTCGGTGTGGTCAAGCTGGCCGACAAGATGCACATCGCCGCAATCCGCATCCCAATGATGCTTTTCGCCCTCGTCGGTTCTTTGCTGAATTTGTTGGTTCTTTGGCAGGTCTGGCGTTTGCGCGGTCGTTCCGCCTCCGGCTGGCGGCAGAAGCCAGTCTCTCCACAAAAACGACGCTCCGAAATTTTGCAGCTGCTTCTGTCGCTGGTCACGCTGTTCTTGTTGGGCGCAGAATATTGGGCCCACTGGAAACTTTTCGGCGGCCGTTAGCAGCTCGTATTTTCCTTACTTCATCACCTCACGACTTTCTTACTTCTCTTTCTTCAATTCCTCTTCCAATCTCTCATGCAACCTTTCGCTGTATCCCACCGGCAACTCAAATGTCCTGCCATCCGCTGTCAACACCAATATATTTCGCGTCGAGTCCAGGACCGCCGAACAAATTTCGCAGTGCTCCAGGTGCTTCTCAATCTCTTCGCGCAGCTTGGCGTCCACCGTTTGATCGATGTACTCGGAAATGTGTTCCCACACGTGCTTGCACTCTAGGTTCATAACGCTCTCCCAAACCACCGGCCGCGCGACGGAGCTGCCGCCTTCAGGAAAGGCACCAGGCGTTTTTGCAGCATCATGCGCGCGCGATGAAGCCGCACCTTCACCGCGCCAGGCTGAATACCCAAGGCCCGCGCCGTTTCCTCTACGTTTAACTCTTCCAGGTCTCTCAGCGTAAATACCTGCCGGTAAATGTCCGGCAATTCCACCACCGCCGCGCGCAGCGCCTCGCGCAGTTCTTTCCGTTCCAGTGCTTCCGACGGAATTTCCCGCCAGTCCGTCAGGAGGGCCGGTGTGAACTCACCTTCCTCTCCCTCCGTCGGCTCGTCAATCGATTCTTCCGCCGCGCTCTTCGCCTTCCTCAAGCGCTTCCGCCCTTCGTTGATGGCAATCGTCACCAGCCAAGTACTGAACTTCGCGTCGCCCCGGAACGACGCCAGATGCCGGTACGCGCTAATCATCGCCTCCTGCGCGCCATCCTCCGCTTCTGCTTCATTCTTCACCACGGAAAACACCGTCATGTACACCATGCGCTCATATGGCCGGATCAATTCATGAAACAGTTCTGTCTCCCCCGCCAGAATGCGCGCGATCAGTTCCACCTCAGTGACTCCCCGCGTTTCCATCGTCCCTTGTTCGTCCCGTCTGACCTTAGTAGCTGCGACAACCCTCTGGACCTTCAATGGGCGTCAGACCCTCAGGAATCTGCGCTGCTAAAACTTCTCCAACCGCGCCACTCCGAATATCGCGTGAAACCTCTCGCAAGATCGCCACCGCCTGATATTGATTCAAATCCACCGTCGCAGGCAAGTCGTAGTTCTGATCCCCTTGATTCCCTTTCAGCGCGCCCAGTTCCACGTGCTCCAGCTCCCGTTTCACCACTTCCTGCTCCAGCGCCTTGTCCTCCGCCCGCACCTGCAGGACATGAAAGCGGGAGTGGTGATTGCCGCGCCTGCACACGTACGAGCGCCACCCGTCGCAAAAGTTACAGCCAAATTCGCGCTTTTCCGGCTTTCTCTCCTTGACCAACGCGGCACAATTCGGCGCTTCGCCGCAGTTCTGCCTTTCATCTTCAATGTAGCGCTGCCTTCTATGGCAGCCCCTGCTTTGCCGTCACTTCCCCCACTCTCCGCAAAACAATTCAGACATACCTCCCCTCCCGGCGTACTGTCTCGCAAGCCATCTACCAGGGTGTCCCGTTTCAAGTACGTTCCACGAACACAAAAATTAAGCTTTTCACGATAGGACCTTAAGGAGCGAAGCCTATGAAGACCATCTTGAAATTTGTCACGCTTGCTGTTTTCGCTGCTTTCGCCAGCACCTCACTACTGGCGCAAAGCAATCCACTTCTCGGTACTTGGAAACTCAATATCGCTAAATCCAAATCCGATCCCATGCCGGTTCCAAAAGGCCTCCGACGGCACCAAATGCACCATGAAGGGCGAAAACGCCGACGGTAGCCCCATTTCCCATGGCTTCACTGTGAAGTTCGACGGCAAAGACTATCCCGCTGCCGGCACCATGCCCGGCGGCGCCGATTCCATCTCCATCAAGAAAGTTGACGCCAATCACTACGAAGCAACCTTGAAGAAAGCTGGCAAGGAAGTCAGCGCATCCAAACTCGAGATTTCCAAAGACGGCAAAGTGGCCACCCTCACTTCCAAGGGAGTCAGCGCAGACAGCAAGCCCACGCACGCCGTCTCCACCTTCGACAGACAATAACCGCGCGCGGTCACTTACCTCTCACACATTTGCTTTGAACGCTTTCGTCCCGTTTTTCTTCTGCACGCCACCGTCGCCTACCGGGCACACGAACATAGATTCGTGTCCCGCGCGACGGCTCCGATTCCACATCCAGATGTCCGCCGATCAGCCGCAGCCTTTCGCGCATGCTGATTAGACCCAGCCCGCCTCTTGCCTGCGCAGACTCGGGACTGAATCCTGCACCCTGGTCTGAGATACGCAGATAAATCTCATCTGCACTCCCGGAAAGTTCCACCTTGGCCGATTCCGTCCTGCCATGCTTCACAATATTCCGCAGTGCCTCCTGCACAATCCGAAATAGACACAGCGCCACATCCTTTGGTATCCGGTCACTAACATCATAGTGGACAAATTCGATTTGCAATTCGTGTTGTTGCGATACTTCCCGGCAGTGCCCACCCACTGTCGCCACCAGTCCCAGGAGGTCCAGCTTCGCTGGGTGAAGTTGGTGCGATATGCTGTGCAGTTCGCTCGAGACCTCTGACGCTACCTCCGATATGTTATGCAGTCGTTCTTGCGCGTCGCTCGGCAGTTCGGGTAGGCTCCGCTCAAACTGCGTCAAGCCTATTCCGAGTAGCGCCATCCTTTGGCTCAAATCATCGTGCAACTCTCGTGCAATCCGCGTCCGTTCCTGCTCTTGCGCCTCAATCAATTTCTGGCTCACGCTCGATAGCGCCTCTTCCCCCTTCTTCCGCTCCGTTATATCCGCCACGATCCCAATCGTCCGTAGCACTCTTCCTTGTGCGTTGAAGAACGCGCGGCCATTCTCCTCCATCCAGACCACGCCATTTCCGGGCCGCATCACTCGGTAGACGATCTTGTACGTCGACTTTTCCGGACTTAGCCTCTTCTCTGTTTCCATGTATTTCCTCAGGTCCTCGGGAAAGATGTCCTCCCTGAACTCGCGCCCCGTATCGTACCTCGGATCACATTTCCAATGCAGAACGGCGGCATACTCTCCTGAGCGCACAATTTCATCCGTTGCGGCGTCCCACTCAAACGCATACATCCTTCCCGCCTCGACAGCCAACCGTAGCCGTTCTTCGCCTTCGCGCAATTCCCTTTCTGCTTGCCTGCGCTCCTCCACCTGTGCGGCCAGAATCATGAACGGTATTACTGCGAACCATAAAAACAGCTGTAGTGATAACACCCGGTCGATGGGGTCCTGTTCGATGAAGGGGCCGCGTCCGTGCAGTGCTCCCCAAATTGAGAGCAACGCCACGATCGTCGCCGCCGTTCCCACTCCCGTCGTTCCGAATCGCAGCGCCGACCACAGTAGAAGCGGCAATAGCGAATAAAGTAGCGCCGGAGGGTAGCTTCCCCCACGCGCCACGAACATTACATAGCTCAAGGAAATCAACGCCGTGATCAATACGCATGCTTCCAAAACCTGCGTGCGCGATGCTCGCAACCATCTCGAACCTGCGCCAACCCCACCCAGAATGGCGGGTGCGACTGTCAGGAACGCCAATCCTTCCGATAGAAAGCTGACGCGCCAACTAATCCACCAATTGCCATCCAATCCATACACACCGATGGTCGACACAATCACCGACGCCAAAAACACGGTAAAGAACGAAAATTTGGCCAGGGCTTTCAGGCTGTTCAAACGCGGCACACCGCCCAGCGCATAATTCACGCCCCAGGCAGCTACCAGAATTTCCAGGATATCGGCGAGCATCAGCCAGGCCAGCGCGCGAATTGGAACGCCTACCTGCAGATCGTACACCGCGAAGCCGGCCAGCCCCGCTGCCATCACTGGCGCCCAGCTTTTCCGTGGAATCACCAGCAGGATAGCGACTAAAGCCGCGCACCCCGGCCAAAGCGGCCAAAGTGTTTGCGGATCTCTTATGATTAGGAAGCCGCCCAGTTTGGCGGCAAGGTAGCACACCGCGGCAGCCAGGCACGCCAGCAGGGCCACGTTTAGCCGCGAATTCGCCCTCGCGATGTTCCTTGATGACTGGCCTTCAGCGGTTTCCATACCTGCCTCCACCACCTTGAGGAAACAATGGGAGTGTCAGTGCAATACCAGATGCAACCCGCAGCTAACTTTCCCGAGCACCACCGATTTAACATCCCCTTTGTCACAGAATGCAACTTCCCACACTGGAGCTGCGGGAGCGGGGTTTCAGCCTGTGAGGAAATGTTGGGTGCCCCCCACGCCGGTGTAGGGTGTGCGTTCTTGGGAGTTTCGTTCGAGGTGGAAGCTTCAAAGCGTACACGAAAACTCTTGTAATTTGGGACAGCGCGACTTCACTCGTGCCGTAACCCGACGATGCAACTCAGGTTTAGATCAATCTCCTACTTCGGCCCCTCCGCCAACTTCTTCAATTTCTCTTCGGCATTCGCTTTGATTCCGTCCTTATACGTCTGCGGGTCCGTGGTATCCTTCTGCAAATATTGCAGCGCCTTCTTCGCATTCTCCAACGCCATCTCATTCTGCCCAGCCGCCAGATACGCATCCGACACGCTGTCGTACACGTTCGGCGAATTGGGATACGCCTCCACATTCAGTTTCAATAGCTCAATCGCTCCCTTCACATCGCCCGCCTGCAAATGCTCGTAACCCACGCGGTTCATCACCACCTCGGAAAACAGCACAGCCTTTGGATCCTTCTGGCGCGCTTCCTCATACATCTTCGTCGCCTTTGCAACTCCTCCCGGCTGGTCAACCATTTCCAGGAACTGGATCTCGTGCGATACGGGCTTGGCGGCGGCCCCATTTTTCGCACTCACCGTCGGGTTCGCCTTCAACGTTTTCCCAAACCACTCCACGATCATCCCTTCCAAATCCTCGTGCGCTTTGAACATTTCCACGCCGTGTCCTCCCACAGCGTAGTGTTCCAGCTTGTTCCTCGGATTTGGCGACAACGCGTATAGCCACTGCATAATCTCCACCACTCCGCGATCGTCGTCATCATCCGCCACCGCCATGAACAGCTGCACTTTCGGTGACTCCCGCAAATATTTTCTCCCCGCCGCGTCCGTCCCCTCAGACAGCAGCATTAACGACTTCACTTCCGCGTGCCGCCGCGCCAACTGCACCGCCTGATTCACGCCGCAACTCGCTCCACCTCCCCCGACAATCTTGTGGCTCACTCCCGGCTGCGCAATCAAATAACGGAACGCCGTGTCCACATCCCCCGGCCATTTCTCCTCAATACTCTTGTTGATTTCCTCAGGTGGCATCTTGTCAAACGGTGTCCCTCCGCTCTCCCCGAATCCCCGAAAGTCCATCGTCAAGACATTCACTCCCGACGCCGCCAGCCGTCCCGCCAAGTCGTCCCAAACTTTTCTCTGGCGGTTGCACTGGTGCAGCAGCAGCACGCCGGGCCCCGGCTTTCCTGCCGCAAAAAATGTAGCCTTCAGCGTGATTCCGTCCGCCGCTTTGAGGTCAACCACGCGAGGCGCAGGTGCTTCGGCCGCATCAACGGTCGCGCCCATCAGCATCCATGCAAACAGAATCGCGCCAGCAATCCGCGCCCCGGTCAATTTGTAGTCCATCGTGCCCCCCTAACCCGCCCTAGTTTAGCCGCCCTCCCCCAGCAAAGCGCAACCAGACTTAGCCCTCCGCTCGCCTTCCTGCGTTCTCATCCCGACCGGAAAAGCGGCGATTTTTGCCCGCAAGATCTCCAAACGCCATCGCTGTTCTCTCGCCTAACACGTTGACCAACGAAACCAAGCCGTGATATCACCAAGCAGGCATCCGGGCGGAGACCTTCAGCTTCGTCGCTGCGATCGCTCCGCAGCCCCATGGTCTTTGTCCCCGATTCTGTCTCCGGTCGCGCGAACCGGGTTCTTTTCACGATCTTTGGCTCTCTTATCCTGAATCAGCCGTTTCCTCCGCCCCCGATTCAGGCACGCAACGCGCTTTTCGAAAGGACACTACGATGTCACATCGCAACGATTCGCAATCCAACGCTCGCAAGCTTGGCTTCAGCACTCTCCTGCTCGGCGCACTTCTTCTCACCGCCGTCACTCTCGCCATATCCGCCGACGACAGAAAAGTCGAAGTCATCGACGCCACGGCCATGGGCACCAGCACGCAGTTGGGCAAGATCGTCAACGTCAAGGTCACTATCTACGAATTCTCCACCGAAGAAGATCGCCAAATCCTGATCGATGCCTTCAAAAAGGGGCAGAACCAGGGCCTCGTCAACGCCCTCAGCAAAATGCGTGCCGTCGGCCGCATCGCCGTCACCGGCACGATTGGCTATGACCTGAGCTACATTCGCCTGGTTCCCACCGACACCGGCCGCAAAATTCGTTTCGTCACCAACCGTTTGCTTCGTTTCGGTGAAGCCTACGCCAACACTCCCACCACCGCTTACAACCTGACTGCCGGCGAATTCGATCTCAACGATAAGGACAAAGGCAAAAGCGCTGGAGTCCTCTATCCCGCCGCACAACTCGTCATCAACAAAGAGGGCCAGCTGGAATTTCAACTTAACAAAAATCCCTGGAAGCTCGCCAACATAATCGACTGGAACCAAGCCGGCGTGCCCAAGTAACGTGGGCCCTCGTATCCTCAATCTAGGGGCACAAAGATCGTGCCCCTCTTGGGCTCTCTTCGTGCCTTGGTAGAGGCAGCTTTACGCCGCCATCTTGCTTGTTTTTTCTTTGCAGGGTCGGACCTTTCAGCTCCGGCCCTGCGTTTCTAAGCGTAGTGAATTTGTCATCCCAAGCGCAGCGAGGGATCGGCTGACCCAACTGACGCCTCTCCGGGCCGCTCGAACTCAGCGGCCAGTCTTCCTGATCACGGATCCCTGATCGCTGATATTCTTTCTCTATCATGACCCTTTGCTCTTCACTAGCCCTTGCCGCCGTACTCTCCACGATCCTCTTCGCCCAGCAACCTCCCACCAACTTTCCTCCCGTCGTCCACCTGACGGCCGACCAGGATCATCAGCGCACCCTCGACCTCCTGCACATCACTTCTCTTCGTCGCGGACCCGACGGCGATCCCAAATCCCCCAACGCCGCCAACGTCGACGAATCCAAAGTCCGCCCCTACTCCATCCCGGATCCTCTCATCCTCAAAAATGGTCACAAGGTCACCACCGCGCAAATCTGGTGGACGCAGCGCCGCCCGCAAATCGTCGAGGACTTCAATCGCGATATCCTTGGTCGGGTTCCCGCGAACGTTCCTCATGTCCGCTGGGAAGTCGTCAGCACCACGCGCGAACTGAACGAAAACATCCCCGTCATCACCAAAAAACTCATCGGCCATGTCGACAATTCCTCTTACCCGCTCATCACCGTCGACATTCAACTCTCCCTCTCCAGTCCCGCCAATGCCACCGCTCCCGTTCCCGTCATCCTGGAGTTTGCGCTCAGCCCCGAAATCCTCGCCGCCATCAAAAAGCGTTTCACTCCTGAGCAATGGGCCGCCTTCAACGGCACTGGCCCCTCCTGGCAGCAACAAGTCCTCGCCGAAGGTTGGGGCTACGCCACGCTCATTCCCACCAGTGTGCAAGCCGACAACGGCGGCGGACTCACCGAAGGCATCATTGGCCTCGCCAACAAAGGCCAGCCACGCTCTTTGGAAGATTGGGGCGTACTCCGCGCGTGGGCCTGGGGCGCCAGTCGCGCTCTCGACTATTTCGAAACCGACAACTCCGTCGATGCCAAACACGTCGCCATCGAGGGCCTCTCGCGCTACGGCAAGGCCACTCTCATCACCATGGCCTACGATCAGCGTTTCGCCATCGCCTTTGTCGGTTCGTCCGGTGCTGGTGGCGCAAAAATCCTTCGCCGCAACTTTGGCGAGCAGCTCGAAAACATCGCTTCCACTTCCGAATATCACTGGATGGCCGGGAACTTCCTCAAATATGCTGGCCCGCTCACGGTCGACGATTTGCCCGTCGACGCCCACGAACTAATCGCCCTCTGCGCTCCGCGCCCCGTCTTCATCAGCTCTGGCTCGCAACAAGTCGAAGGCGGCTGGGTCGACGCTAAAGGCATGTTCGTCGCTGCCGTCGCTGCCGGTCCGGTCTACACTCTCCTGGGAAAAAAAGAGCTCGCCACCACCGATTTCCCTCCCACCGAAACCCCGTTGACGGACGGTGACATCGCTTTCCGCCAGCACGCCGCCGGCCACAGCACCGGCCCCAACTGGCCCACTTTCCTGCAATTCGCCTCCCGCTATTTCCCGCCTCAGTCCGCTGCACCAACGCCGCCAAAATAACCGCAGCTCGCGCGTAGCGCGTGACTCCTGTAGCTCAGGCCTTCAGGCCTGAGGCTTTTTTACCGCCTCTCCACGGTCTATGTGTGCGCCTAATCCTGCTTTTCGAGTTTTGTTTTTTTGTGTTTCGCTTTTCGAATTTCTATTTTTTTCAATTCCTACTTTCCATTTTCCGTTCTTCTCCTTGACAGCCTAGGAGTCTCGCGCTATCTTCCTGGCTCATCTAGGAGAGACCCCGGTGGACCAACAACTCGATGGCCTCCATCCTGTAACTCCTAGCCTGAATCCTGCCCCAGGGACACCATGACTCTGTTCTCCCAACTCCGCTCCTGGTTCCGCTCCACCTTCCGCCGTTCCCGCCTCGAACGCGACATGGACGCGGAACTCCGCTTCCATTTGGAAACTTACGCCGACGATCTTATCCGCTCCGGCGTCCCTCGCGACGAGGCCCTCCGCCTCGCCCAACTCGAATTCGGCAGCCTCGAACACGCCAAGGAAGAATGCCGCGACGCCCGCGGCATCACTCTCCTTGAATCCTTCTTCCAGGATCTCCGCTTCGCCATCCGCACCATTTGCAAATCACCCGGCTTCACTGCCGTCGCCATCTTCACTCTGGCCCTCGGCATCGGCGCCAACGCCGCCATCTTTGGCTTAGTTGACTCCACCCTGCTCCGCGCCGTGCCTTTTCTCGAGCCCGATCGTCTCGTTCACATCTGGACCACCGACGACGCCGGCGACTTGCACACCCCTTCACCCGCCCAATACACCGCTATACAAGAAACCAGCGCCTCCTTCGAAAACATTTCGGGCATCGGCTGGGCCGACTATTTTTACGGCGCTGATGAATCAACCTGGCAGGTACTGTCCGGTCTTTTGGTATCCTCGAACTGGCTTCCCACGCTGGGTATTCAGCCCTTTCTCGGCCGCAACTTCCTCGAACAAGAGGAGACCACTGGACAAGACGCCGTCGTAATGCTCGCTTACGGCTGCTGGCGAACACGATTTCATGCCGACCCTCACATCATCGGTAGGCAAATCATCGTGAATCGCCGCGCCGTCACCGTTGTTGGTGTTCTTCCCCAGTCCTTAGGTCCCTACTATGAAGACGCGGAGATCTTCGTCCCTCTCGTCCTGAGCGCTTACGTAAACAACCCCGTTCCTCGGGCGGGAATCGTACGCGTCCAAATCGTTGCTCGCCTGAAGCCGGGAGTAGCTCTTGATCAGGCCCGTTCCGAAATCGCAGTCATTGGCCAACAACTACGCCACCCCAACTCCTATAACGATCGCGGCGGTCGTCTTATCGTCGAACCATTCAACGAAATGTTTCAGCATCCCGGTCCCACGGTGCAAAACGCTCATCGCGGCGTGTGGTTCATGGCCGTCGCAGCCGGCGCCGTGCTTCTCATTGCCTGCGCCAATGTCGCCAGCCTCCTTCTCGCTCGCGGCATCAAGCGCCAGAGAGAAGTCGCTCTTCGCGCAGCACTCGGCTGTTCGCGCCGTCGCATGATTCGTCAGTTCCTCACCGAAAGCACCCTTCTCTTCCTTTGTGGGGGCGCCCTCGGCTTACTCATCGCTCGATGGGCTCAGGACATCATCACCAGTGCCGTGTCCGGGATCGTTTCCAGCAACACCTACCTGGAAATCGATGCCCGAGTTTTCGCCGTCAGCTTGGCGGTTTCATTGGTAAGCGCATTACTCTTTGGATCCATTCCCGCTCTCAACGCCAGTCGCGTGGATTTAAATGACGCTTTGAAAGACGCGTCCCCGAGTACCGGGGCTGGTTCGCGCTCCCGCCGGCCCCGCAATCTCCTGGTCGCTTGTCAGATTGCGCTCGGCATGGTGCTGCTCGTTGGCTTCGGTTTGCTTCTGCGTACGTTCCTGCGCGTGGAATCCGCGCCTCAGGGCTATGATCCGCGCAATGTTCTGACCGCCACCATCCGACTCTCTCCCTCGCGCTACGCTAATCCTCTCGATCGCTCCCGCCTGATGCGCGACGCGTTGGACCGCGTCCGCCAGCTCCCCTGCGTCGAATCCGCTGGCATCGCTGATTCTCTGCCCATGGAAGGTGCAGATGCCTTGGCCCTTCGCATCCAACCCCCTTCAACCAACCCCAGCGGATCACCCGTCGAGCAAGAGACCTGGTTTGTCTCTGTCAGTCCGGAATATTTCTCCACCTTAGAGGTCCCTATCCTCGCCGGCCGCCCGTTCCATGACTCCGACGTTAACGACGGTCCTCCTGCCGTCATCATCAACCAGACTTTCGCAAAACAGTATTTCCCCGGCGTGAATCCCGTCGGCTATCACGTCGCCGTCGCGGATTCCGCCAACCAGTGGCGTGAAATCGTCGGCGTGGTTTCCGATTTTCATCAACGCAATCCCGAAGAAGACTCCCGCCCCTTGGTTTATTTTCCCATCGCTCAAATGCTTCCAGGGCGCTGGAGCATCGCCATGCGCGTTCGCTCCTCGTCCGACCTGGCCAACGTCACTCGCTCCTTCAGCAACTGGCTTCGCCCTGTCGATCCAGAACTCTTTTGGAACCTCGCCACCATGCAGCAGCAGATTCACGATTCCGAGTCCCTCACCCTACGCCGCCCCATTGTCACTTTGCTGGCTTCTTTCGGTTCTCTCGCTCTCGTCTTGGCCCTCGTCGGCGTCTTCGGCGTCACTTCCTACTCCGTCGCCGAACGCACCCGAGAAATCGGCATCCGTCTCGCTCTCGGCGCCGCTCGCCGAGAAATCGCCGCGCTGGTCCTGCGTGAAACCCTTGCTGTCACCTTCGTGGGCCTTTCCGCTGGCACCCTTGCCGCATTCCTGCTCACCCGCTTCTTTCCCGCAGATCCCATCGGCTGGAGCGGTTCTGGAATCTATCTCTACGGCGTTTCCCGCACCGACGCCTTCACCTACATCTCCTCCGCCGTCCTGTTGATCGTAGTTGCGCTCCTGGCCTGCTATATCCCGGCCCGCCGCGCCATGCAGGTAGATCCCATAGTAGCCCTGAGGTACGAATAATGGCCCACTTCTCCCGCTTCCGTTCCTGGCTCCACTCCACTCTCCACCGCTCCCAGATGGAGCGCGACATGGACGCCGAACTCCGCTTCCATCTCGAAACCTACTCCGACGACCTCATCGGCAACGGCATCCCTTGGGACGAAGCCTTCCGCCGCGCCCACCTCGAATTTGGCGGCCTCGAACGCGCCAAGGAAGAATGTCGCGACGCTCGCGGCATCACGTTCCTAGAATCGCTGTTCCAGGACATCCGTTACGCCCTGCGCACCCTCCGCAACTCTCCCGCCTTCACCGCCATCGCTATCCTCACTCTCGCCCTCGGCATCGGCGCCAACACCGCTATCTTCTCCCTTATCGACACGGTCGTCCTCCGCATGCTCCCGGTGCGAAACCCTCAGGAATTGGTGCAACTCTCCCACCTCGATCCAGCGCGCGGCGGACAGGGCGATTTCTATTTTACGAATGCGATTTGGGAGCAGGTCCGCAATCACCGCGACGATCTCTTCTCATCCGCGCTTGCCTGGAGCACTGATCGCTTCGACCTCGCGCAAGGTGGCGCCGTGCAAAATGCCAACGGCATCTTTGTCAGCGGCGATTTCTTCAACGTTCTCGGCGTGCGTCCCGCCGCTGGCCGTTTACTCACCGTCGCCGACGACCAGCGCGGCTGCCCGGGGCTCGCCGTCATCAGCTACGGTTTCTGGCACGATCATTTCGGTGGCTCTCCCAACGCCATCGGCAGCACTCTCTCCCTCAACCATCATCCTTTCCAGATCGTTGGCGTCAGCTCCCCCGGATTCTATGGCCTCGACGTCGGCAGCAAATTCGACGTCGCCATTCCCATCTGCACCGCGACTCTCTTCGACGGCGAACACTCTCGCATCGGCGCTCGCTCCTGGTGGTGGCTCGCCATCATGGGTCGCGTGAAGCCCGGCGTCACTCCCCAACAATTGAAGGCTCGCCTCGCCGTCTTTTCCCCCACCGTTTTCGCCGGTGCTGTCCCCAACGACTGGGATCCAGAAGATCAAGAGAAGTTTCGCAATTGGTCCCTGTTATCCTCGCCCGCCGCGACGGGAATGTCCGAACTGCGCCGTCAATTCGATCAGCCTCTCAACATCCTCATGGCCGTTGTCGGACTCGTTCTTCTCATCGCCTGCGCCAATATCGCCAGTCTTATGTTTGCTCGCGCCGTTTCCCGCAGCAAAGAAATTGCCGTTCGCAAAGCTCTCGGCGCTTCTCGTCTGCGCCTCATTCGCCAACTCCTAACCGAATGCCTCCTACTCTCCTCCGCTGGCGCGCTACTCGGATTCCTCTTTGCCCGCTGGGGAGCCGCTCTCTTGGTCCGTTATCTTTCCACCGCTGGAAAGAATGTCTTCCTCGATCTCTCTCTCGACGGCCGCATTCTCGCTTTCACCGCCGCCATCGCCGTCTTCACCGGTATTCTGTTCGGCGTTCTTCCCGCCTTCCGTTCGACTCGCGTTTCCCTCACCGCCGCCATGAAGGGCAGCCAGGCCGAACAGACCGATCACGGGTCGCCTTTTCGTCCCGGCAAATGGATCGTCGGTTCTCAGGTCGCACTTTCCCTGGTTCTCCTTGTCGTCGCCGGTCTCTTCCTCCACAGCATGCTTAAGCTCGCCACTCTCGACATCGGCTTCGATCGCAACAACGTCCTCCTCGTCAGCTCCGATCTCAAATCCGCCGGCGTTCCACCCGCGCAGTGGCTGGCTGTCGAGGACGAAATGGAAACTCGCCTCCGTTCCATTCCCGGCGTCGTTTCCATTGGCAGATCCGTTCGCACTCCCGTCAGCAATTTCGAATGGGATCAGCACCTCCTCGTCGATTCACCCAACGCCCCTAAGGGCGACGATGCCGACGCCTTCCTCAATTTCGTCTCCCCCGGATACTTCCCGACGCTGCGCACGCCGCTGCTCGAAGGCCGCAACTTCGGCGCCACCGACACAAAAACTTCCGCCTTCGTCGCCATCGTGAACGAAACCCTCGCCCGCAAGTTTTTTTCTGGAACAAATCCGGTCGGACAATATTTCCGTCGCGACGAAGGCCCGGGCAAAACGACCCCGCTTATTCAAGTCGTCGGCCTCGCGAAAGATTCGAAGTACGAATCGCTCCGCGAAAAACCCGTTTCCCAGGCGTTCTTCCCCGCAGCCCAAATCCCCGAGGACGAGCAATTTGTAAATTTTGAAATCCGCACCGACAAGCGTCCCTCCGCCCTGATTTCCCTCATCCAGGATTCCGTCGCTCAGGTCAACAAGTCCATCCCCCTTGACTTCTCCTCCCTCGCCCAACAAGTCGACGATTCCCTCGTCCAGGAGCGTCTCCTCGCCACTCTCTCCGCCTTCTTCGGCGCTCTCGCTCTCCTCCTTGCCATGGTCGGGCTCTATGGCGCTCTCAGTTATCTCGTCGCTCAGCGCCGCACCGAATTCGGCATTCGCCTCGCCCTCGGTGCTCCTCCCGTTTCCATCCTCCGTCTAGTTCTCAGCGACGTCGTCATCGTTCTCGTAGCCGGCGGCCTCACAGGCATCGCCATCTCCCTCGCCGCCATCGGCCTCCTCCAAAAACTCCTTTTCGGCCTGACTCCACACGACCCCGCAACAATGCTAACTTCGGTAGCCATCCTGGCCGCCGTCGCCTCCCTCGCCGCCTACCTCCCGGCGCGCCGCGCCATGCGCGTAGACCCCATGCAAGCCCTGAGGTACGAGTGATCACCGCGGCGCATATAATCGATCCTGGGGCCCGTGCCCGACATCAGCTCGATTCCCGAAATCATCCCCCAAGCCGCAGCCACCGCGCCTTAGCACTAACGCGCCTGATGGCCTGCTCACTCTTCGGCCTCACCGCCACCGACCCAGCCACATTCGCAGCCGTAGCTCTCCTGCTGATACTCATAGCCCTGGCGGCAACCTACATGCCAGCCCGCCGTGCAACACAAGTCGATCCGCTAGCGGTCCTAAGGTGCGAATAACAACCGCATCCCCCAAGTCTGTGGCCGGACCTTCAACCGTGGCTCGGGCCTTCAGGCCGAGGCTTTTTTCCCCGCGGCACGGTGATCTGTTTTTCTCCTCGCGTTGGGTCGTTTTCAGTCTGCGGCCTTCTCTTAATTGGTCATCCCGACCGGAGCGACCCGGCATTTTCTTGGCGGCCGCTTTCTGGCACGCCCGGTCGCGCCGTGCAGGGATCGTGGCAACCAATCCAAATATCTCGCCAACTCGATGGACTCGCCGGCGACTCTTCCCCTTGCTTACCGAGGGAACCAAGCGTACCCTATCTCGGTAACCGAGGGAGCACCCGTGAGCAAACCTTCCGACCTTCTCCAAGGCACACTCGATTTCCTAATCCTCAAAATCCTCGCCCTCGAACCACTCAACGGCTGGGCCATCAGCCAGCGCCTGACGCAAGTTTCCGGAGACGTTCTCCAGGTCAGCGACGGCTCGCTCTATCCTGCTCTTCACAAACTCGAACAAGAGGGCTGGATCTCTTCCGAATGGAAGCCTAGCGAAAACAACCGCCGCGCCAAGTTCTACACGCTCACTCGTCTTGGCCGCAAGCAACTCGATCAGGAATCCGCCAACTGGAACCGACTCTCCGCCGCAATTTCGCACGTCATGCGACTGAAGGAGACATAAGCCATGCGCATCGAACATTGGTTTTACAGTCTGCCGCTGCGCCTTCGCTCCCTCTTTCGTCGCTCGGAAGTCGATCAGGAACTCAGCGAAGAGCTCTCCTATCACATCGAGCAGAAAACCAGCAAACTCATCGCGGGAGGCATGCCTGCCGACGAAGCACGCCGCGCTGCCCTTCGTTCGATTGGCGGCCTCGAGCAGCGCAAGGAAGAATGCCGCGACACGCGCAAGGTCAACTGGATCCAGGATTTTCTTCAGGACTTCCGCTACGCTGCTCGCACTCTGCGCAAATCTCACGCCTTCACCGCCGTCGCCATTCTCACCCTCGCTCTGGGCATCGGCGCCAACTCCGCCATCTTCAGCGTCGTCGACGCCATTCTTCTGCGCCCGCTTCCCTATCCGCAACCGGATCGGCTCGTGCGCATTTGGGAATCCTCACTCAAGTACGACAACCCACGAAATGTCGTGAATCCCTTCAATTTCCTCGACTGGCGCGATCGCTCCCAATCCTTCGAATCGATGGCCGCCATCTCCGACGCAGTCACCAATCTCAGCTCTCATGGACAGCCCATTGCTGTGCGAGGCATGCAGGTCTCCCCGGAATTCTTCTCTATTCTTCGCGTCGCGCCCTTTCTTGGCCGCGCCTTCTCTCGCGCCGACGGTATTCCCGGCCAGGACCGCAGCATCATTCTCAGCTACGAACTCTGGCACCGCCAATTCGGTGACAACCGCTCCCTCATCGGCCAGAAAATCGACGTCGACGGTGTGCCCTGCGAAGTCATCGGAGTCATGCCCAAGGGTTTCTCGTTTCCGAAAATGAAAGCCGAAGTTTGGACTCCGCTTCCTCTGGAACGCTCCGACGATTACAAAAGTGGACGCTATCTCACGGTCGTTGCCCGTCTCAAGCCCGGAGTCTCCATTCCCCAGGCTCAGCAGGATATGCTTCGCGTCATCGACTTCACACAGCAAGCTCGCCCCGACTTCAACAAAAACTGGAGTGCCAACGTTGTCCCCATGCTCGAAGATGCCACGCATCGCGTTCGACGTCCCCTCTGGGTACTCCTCTCTGCCGTCGGCTTTCTTCTCCTCATCGCCTGCGCCAATGTCGCCAACCTTTTGCTCATGCGCGGCACCGGTCGCCTCCGCGAACTCGCCGTTCGCTCCGCCCTCGGCGCCGCTCGCTCGCGCCTCATTCGCCAGTTATTCGCGGAAAGTTTGCTCATCTCCCTCGCCGGCATGCTCGTGGGATTGCTCTTCGCCTCCTTCGGTCTCTCCGCACTGCTTGCGCTCATTCCTCAGAGCGCTCCTCTTCCTCGCACCGAACCCATTTCCATCGATGCCCGCGTGCTTCTGTTCACCTTCTTCGCCTCGTTGTTCACCGCCGTGCTCTTCGGTCTTATTCCCGCTTTCCGCCTTTCTCTGATCGACATCCAAAACGCACTCAAACAAGGTTCGCTTCGCAGCGGTGTAGGTGGCCATGAAACTCTTCGACGCATCTTTGTTGTCGCCGAAGTCGCCCTCGCCCTTCTTCTCTCCGTCGGCGCTGGCCTCATGCTGCGCAGCTTCGCCCGCCTCACCTCCACCGATCCCGGTTTCGGGACCGATCATCTCCTCACCATGCATATGTGGACTTCGCCCTCCCGCTACAGCGACAATCTCAAACGCTCCCAATACTTCGACCGCATCCTCACCGAAATCCGCAGCACTCCCGGAGTACAGGCAGCCGGCTCCACTCACTTTCTCCCGCTCACAGACATGCTCTCCGGCTCGTGCTTCGCTCCTGCCGACCAACCTGCTCCCACACCTGCCGAATCTCCCTCCGCGCAATTTCTCATAATCAGTTCTGGCTACTTCCAGACCATGAGCACCGCTCTGCTCGCCGGTCGCGACTTTGAAGCCCGCGACAATTTCAAGGCTGCTTCCGTCGCTATCGTCAACCATGCCTTTGTCGAGCGTTATTACCCCGGTCAGAATATTCTTGGAAAGCAACTGAGCGTCTGTTGGACCCTCGAGAAGCCCGCGGAGATCGTTGGTATCGTCGCCGACGCTCGCCATGCCGAACTTCAGGACGCTCCTGAGCCCACTATCTTCCTCTCCAATGCTCAAGCTCCCATGTACTTCGCCACACTCGTTGTTCGCGCCACCGGCGATCCCCTGCAGATTGCGCGCGCTGCGGAAGCCGCCGTCCATCGCGTCGATCCCGATCAGGCAGTCTCCGACATTCAGACCATGGAAACAGTTTTCTCCAATTCCGTCTCTAGTCCCCGTTTCCAAGCTATTTTGTTGTTGGTGTTTGCTGCTCTTGCGATTGCGCTCGCGATGATTGGTATCTACGGTGTCGTCTCTTACTCCGTCAGCCAGCGCATCAACGAAATCGGTATCCGCGTCGCCCTGGGTGCTCGTTCCTCCGATGTATTTCGCTTGGTCCTTCGTGAAGCCATCGCGCTTTCCGCCATCGCCCTGGCCATCGGTCTTCTAGCCTCACTAGCCCTGGGCCGCGTCCTTCAATCTCTGCTCTTCGAAGTCACCCCAACAGATCCCGCAACCCTGGCCTCCGTCGCCGCCGTAGTCCTGGCCGTCTCCATCCTAGCCGCAGCGATCCCAGCCCGCCGCGCCACCCGCGTCGACCCCCTAACCGCGCTCCGCTACGAATAACCACGTGTGTGATCTCCTGTAGCTCGGGCCTTCAGGCCCGAGGCTTTTCTCTTGCCTTTGCTTCTCGCCTTGGTATCGGCGGCTTCACGCTGCCGTCTCGCTGCTCATTCGCTCGTCGCCTGATTTCGCGCCTGCGTTACCACGTCATGGATCGCATCAACAACCGCGCCGGGAGCTTCCCATCCGATTCCATGCCCGCTGTTTTCCACAACAACCTGACCTCCCTGGGTCGAAAGTTGCGTAGGTCGCACCTGCAACTGGTGCGTCCAGATCTCATGAAAAGCCTTGAGCTCTTCGCCTGCTTGCGGGGCACCCACAGCAAACGCCCGCCCCGCCGTCAGCACAATCAGTGGACGATTGCCAAAATTACCCTCGGCGTGCGCTTCGGCCGCGCTCTTCGCCCACGCATCGCACCCCGCAGCCACGACAAATGATTTGGTTTGCAGCTCAAGACCCGCGAGGTGGCGGCCTGCTCAACAGCGAATCCTGGCGCCGCATCTCTTCGAGGATCGGATCTGTGCAACAAGAATCGCACTCCTCCAACCTGCGCCGCCACCGGCACAGCCGCGCAGAGCACAGTTCGAATCGCAGGTGGCAGCCGATTCACCGGCGCCCGAGTAGCTCTTGGTTCGTAACGTCCGTGATCCTCGTGCGCCGAATCCACGAGCATCGCTCCCGGCAACCTTCTGACGGATGCTTCCCGGCAAACACCCGAACATTGAAGCCGCTGAACGCATGGAGGTCTTCCGCTATGACCGCTTGTTTGCTCAACGGGGCTCGGATCGCTCCCGCCCAGTCCCGATGCGCCGACCAATACGTACGGAGGAGGCACGCTGCCGGCATGCAACAGTGCGACCGATCGGCCCACCTGAGAGAACTTCTTACGATCGACTCGCCTGGCAATCTGCTCGTAGGCCCTGCCCACGAGAATCAACGCGTCTAGAGCACGAGCACGGACTTCGCAATAAACCTGATTCGCTGACTCACGCGAGGCAGCATCGCGGTTTCCGCCTCTCATTTGCGTGTGCTCTGCAATCCCGGCGCCTTCAGTTCTTCCAACCGCTGCCCTCCCGACCGCCTCAACGCATACGCAATCGCCCATGCAATCGCTCCCGCCACGCACCCCAGCACGAACAAAAGCACAAAGGAGGGCAGCACCGTAAAATCCGCTGACTGGATCGGACCAACCTGCTGGTGCGAAGGAGGTACCGACATCTGGATCGCTCTCGCCTTTTCGATCGCCATCACCACGGCACCCAGAATCACCGTCATCAGCACCGGCGTGGCCTTCGGAAACCGGAATTCAGTTCGCATGCGAATCCTCCTGATCGGAAACCCTTCCCACGAATACAAACCCGTCGCGGCCCGCACGTGCTCTCGCACCGCTCCCCGCAGCAGCCCTCCAATTTCGCGGCCGTTCGATATCCATCGCGCGAGCGCTCCGCGCTTCCCAATCTCGTTCTGCCTTTCGCGCAGTACTTCGCTCATCTCTTCGCCGAATTCCATCCGGTGCGCGGCGGGATACAGGTACAACAAGTAGCGGCTCAGGGTGAGCATTTCCTCACATCTCCTTCGGAGCGATGCGCAGGCTCGCCACTTTCGTCAGATGCTTCAGCCGCCCCACTTCTGCCCGTAAAATCTGCCGCCCGCGCGCCGTTAGCCGGTATGCTTGTCTCCCGCGCGAACTTTCCTCTTCCTTGAATCGCTCGATCCACCGATCCTCTAGTAGCCTCCGCAACGCCCCGTACAGCGTTCCGGTGCTCAACGTCACTCGCCCATCGCTCATCTCTTCCACGTTCTTCAAGATGGAATACCCGTGGCGCGGCTGTTCCGCCAAACTCACCAAAATCAGCAAAACAGGTTCGCTCAATGGCAATGATTCCATAGTCCCTCGTACGACATGTCGTCTAACGCCATATTGCCCCACCACCTTCTGCCGTGTCAAGAAGAGTTTCCAGTTTTCAGTTCCAAGTTCTACGTTTTAAGGTCTAAACAAAACGGAGTAGGTGCCCTACACCCGGGTGCCGCACTCTTGGTTTTCAATCGTGCGGTTCTTCTCGGGTTTGCTTTTGTAGGCGCCGGTCTTCAGACCGGTGTCTTTTCTTGATTGGTCATTCCGACCGGAGCGACCCGGCATTTTCTCGCCTCTGGCGCACTAGGTCGCGCAGTGGAGGGATCGCGACAATATCTCGAAAACGTGCTGCGCGCCCCACGCGCAGCCCTTGCGTGTGGGCTCCTGCATTCCTCTTCCTTCCTCTGTAGCGGCGGCTTTACGCCGCCATTCTGAGCTCGCTTTTCTCTCGCTTTACTTAAGACTTTAAGCTGACAACTGAAAACTCTTCTGCGAAAATTGCGCCTTGTATTGCCTTCGTGCGAATTCTCCGCTAGCCTTTTCCTTGCGGCCCGCGCCTCCTCCAGTCCTCCGTCGGGTACCTCAACAAGGAGACCACCATGGCCACTCGTGCATCTCGCAAGAAATCCTCTTCCTCCACCAAAGTCAAGCATCCCATCCGCGTTGTTCCTCTCCACCCGCACGTCCGCGACACCGCGGCTCCCGCTCCGCAACTCACCTACCGCAATGGGCCGCTCCTCGCCAACGTCGAAGTCTTCTGCATCTTCTGGGGCAACGCCTGGCAATCCACCGCCAACACCACTCTCTCCCAGCAACTCATCTCCTTCTACGATTTCATCCTCACCAGCTCCCTCATTGACCAACTCGTCGAGTACAGTGTCCCCGGTCAATCCATTGGCCACGGCAAGCGCATCGGTTCCTTCAATCTCAGTTCTTCCGAGCCCGGCAACTCAGTCGACGATTCCGCCATCCAGCAAATGCTTCAGGCGCAGATCGATACTGGCGTCCTTCCCGCCGCCACCGCCAACACTCTCTATTTCCTCTATCTCCCTCCCGGTACCGCCGTCACCATGAGCGACGGCTCCGCCTCCTGCAAGGATTTCTGCGGATATCACAATGCCACTCCCAACAATGTCTTCTACGCCGTCATGCCTTACCCCAGCTGCACCGGCTGCCAGGGTGGACTCGATACTTTCCCTGTCCTCTGCTCCACCTCTTCGCACGAACTTTGCGAAGCCATCACCGATCCCGTCCCAGGCCAAGGTTGGTACGACGACAGCAATGGCGAAATCGGCGACATCTGCGCCTGGAAAACCAAACAAGTAGGCGCGTACACCGTCCAACTGGAGTGGTCCAACCAGTCCTCCTCCTGTGTCTAGCGTAGGTTCTTCTCTCGCCGTCGCATTTGTAGGCACGGCCTACTGCTTGCCCGCCGCAGGAGCGGGAGGTGGGCGTATTCCTCCTGCTTTTGTAGTGGCCGGTCTTCAGACCGGTGCCTTTTCTTTATTTGTCATTCCGACCGGAGTGACCCCGGCATTTTCTTGCGCGCTGCTCTCTGGCGCACCAGGTCGCGCAGTGCAGGGATCCTGGCAATACCTCCACAACAAGCAATCCCGCCTCCTCACCCCTGGCAACGTGGGGTTTTCTGTTGCTGTCGCCTCTGCAGGGACGGCCTTCGGAGGACGTCCGCCAACACAAATGCTTGCCACTTTCAACTTTTAACTCTGATTTCCTTCCTCTAACCTCGCCTCTTCCTTTCCGTCTATCTCTTAGAGGAACTTCCGCCCCCAGACTCCCGTATCATCTAGAGCCTTCTAAATCGGAGACCTTCATGGGGAACCTGCTACAAGACGTTCGCTTCGCTTTCCGCCAGTTCCGCCAATCTCCGGGATTCGTTCTCGCCGCCATCCTCTCCCTCGCACTCGGGATTGGCGCCAGCACCGCTATCTTCAGCGTTGTCTACGCCATCCTGGTGAATCCCTATCCGTACAGAAACAACGACCGCATGGTCCACGTGGAGCTCAAGGACAAGAACGGCCGCGGGCCCCTCCTCATCGTCAACCGCTCCGAAGCTCAGCAGCTTCACTCTGCCTCTTCCATTGAGGATTTTTTCCTTCAGTCCGGCAACACCCGCAATCTCACTGGCGCCGACTTCCCCGTCTCCGTTAACGTCGGCACTTATTCCTCCAATCTCTTCGACTTCATGGGCGTTCCTCTCCTCCTTGGCCGCGGCTTTTCTTCCGCCGACGTCCCCAATGGCGCACCCGCTCCCGTCGCCGTGCTCAGTTATCTGTTCTGGCAAAAGCAGTTCGGTGGCAACCGCGAAATTCTCGGCAAGTCCATTGAGCTCGATCACAGGCTCTACACCGTCATTGGCGTGGCTGCCCCTCGTTTCACCTGGGGCGACTCCGACGTCTATCTCCCCGATCTTCCCACCGCTGATCCCCACGATCTTTGGAATGCTTTCATTCGCCTCAAACCCGGCGTGAAGCACGAAACCGCCGCTGGCGAGATTCAGGTCCTGCTCGATCGCTTTACTCAGAGCGATCCCAAAGACTTCCGCAAGGACATGCGAGTCTCTATCGTCACTCTAAATCAGGAAGTCCTCGGCCGCTTCTCTGGCACTCTCGTCCTTCTATTCGGCGCGGTCATGGCCTTGCTCCTCATCGGCTGCGCCAACGTCTCTATTCTTCTTCTCGCTCGCGGCACGGCCCGCCAGCACGAACTTGCCGTCCGCGTCTCCGTCGGCGCGGAACGCTCCCGCCTGATTCAACAACTCCTCACGGAAGCCATCCTGGTCTCCTCCGCCGGCGCGCTCTTCGGAATTGTTGCCGCCTACTTCGGTGTTGGCACGCTCTCCGCTATGGTTCCTTACTATTCTTTCCCGCACGAAGCCGCCATCCAGGTCAACGCTATGGTCCTGCTCTTCTGCGCTTTGCTGGCGTTACTCACGGGTGCGCTCGCGGGCATTTCTCCTGCTTGGCAGCTTTCTCGCCCTGCGCTTAGCCAATTGATCCAATCCAGCAGCGGCAAGCACTCCGGCAGCGCTCGCGGACGCCTGATGCACCGCCTGCTCATCGCTGGCCAACTGGCCCTGACTCTTCTGCTGATGACTGGCGCCGGTGCTGCCATCAAAGCCTTCAAGTCCCTAACCCACACGCCGCTCGGCTTCGATCCCAACAACGTTTTTGCCCTCGACGTTAATTTCCCTCGGGGCTCCAATCCCACTTGGCAGCAACGCATGCAGGCCCAGGAGACCATTCGCAATGCCATCGAACAAACTCCCGGCGTTTCTTCCGCCAGCGTTTCGACCACCTGGTTCCCCGGCTTTGGCGGCTTCTACGCCAAAATCGAGTTGCAGAGCAAGCCCACTCTCGCTGATCCTCAAGCCGTCCTCACGCTGGTCAGCCCGCAGATTCTGTCCACCCTTCGCCTCCCGCTCATCAGCGGTCGCATGTTTGACGATGCCGAAGACATGCGCGCCGCACATCTCGCGCTCGTCAATCAGGCTTTCGTCAAACAATATCTCGGTGACGCCGATCCCATCGGCCAGCACGTCCGCAGCCCCATGCTCAAGGTCGAGCAGCCCAACCTCGTCTCCCCGGAATCGCCCGACAGCTGGCTCGAAGTCATCGGCGTTGTCGGCGACGCGCGCAACGACAGCCTAATCCATCCCGTCCGCCCCGCCATCTTTCTTCCCTACAGTTTTGTTTTGCCAACCGACATGCAGATCCTGGCTCGCTCCGGCGGTGATCCCACCGCCGTCATCCGCTCCGTGAAGCAGCATCTTCGCGAAGTGAACCCCGAACTCGTCGCCGGACAGGATCGCACTCTCAACTGGTGGCTCGACACGCAAGGTTGGGGACGCGAGCGCTTCATCGCGACACTCTTCTCTCTCTTCGCCGCTCTCGCTCTCATCCTCGCCGCCACCGGTCTTTACAGCGTCGTCTCTTACGCCGTCACGCAACGTACACAAGAGATGGGCATCCGCATGAGCCTCGGCGCGCAGCCGTCTACCATTATTCGCCTCGTCCTTACTTCCACCGCCACCACTCTCGCGGCGGGCCTGGTCGTAGGTTTCGCGTTGAGCCTGGCCCTAAATCGCATCATGTCCAGCTGGGCTGGCGGCAGCTCCCGCGATCTCATCGTGCTCGTAGTCTCCGCCTTGCTCCTAACGCTAGTCGCCACCATCGCGTGCCTGGTCCCAGCCTACCGCGCCGCCACCATCGACCCGATGCGAGCCCTCCGCCTGGAGTAATCTTCGCATCGTGTGTAGGGGCACAATAAATTGTGCCCTCTGAACGACGCGGTATTCGCGGCGCGCCCGGAGGGATCATGGCACAATCCATCCGTCAAGGAATTCCCAGCCGGCGCGCCGTGTATCGGGTGCCCACACGCCGCCTTTGCGTCCGGGGTTCTTTGCTTTTCGTTAGACGGTTGGAGCTTCAGCTTCGACAATCACCGATCGACAAGAATTGGGCTTCAGCCCTGAAGATTCTCCTGTTAAATTCTTCTCTCAACTATGAGAATCCTCCGCGTTCCAAGGCGGCCCACCCTAGGGCAGTTCTTTCTTCTTTCTTCTTTCTTCTTTCTTCTTTCTTCTTTCTTCTTTCTTCTTTCGATTTTCCAATTTCCATTTTCTAATTCCTAACTTCGCTGTCACAATCCGTCCATGACAAATCCCCAATGGCTCGACTGGGCTCGACGTTTCCAGGCCATCGCGCAAATCGGACTCGCCTACTGCAAGGATCCCTACGATCGTCAACGCTACGAAGAAATCCAACGCCTCGCCGCCGACATCATGGCAAACGGCGCCGCCCTCCCCGACTCCGCCCCGCTCCTCGACATCTTCAAAAACGATCTCGGCTACGCCACTCCGAAAATCGATATCCGCACCGCCGTTTTTGATCGCGACCGCATCCTCCTCGTTCAGGAACGCGAAGACGGCCTCTGGACTCTCCCGGGCGGCTGGGCCGACATCGGCGATTCTCCCAGCTCCGTTGCGATCCGCGAAGTAAAAGAGGAATCCGGTTACGACATCACGATCCTTAAACTAGTCGCAGTCTACGACCGCGACAAACACGGTCACCCGCCCATGCCTTTCCATGTCTACAAATTGTTTTTCCTGGGAGACCTTCGTGGTGGCACCCCTACCACCAGCGTCGAAACCACCGCCGCAGAGTTTTTCCCAGAGGACCAATTTCCCCCGCTATCTATTTCCCGCGTCACGCCCGCCCAGCTAAAACACATGTTCGCCCATTCGAGAAATCCCGCCTGGCCCACCTCCTTCGACTAATACACCTCTTGCGACTGAACCCGCCTAACGTGTCAACCCGAGCGCAGCGAGGGTCCTGCTTCTCTCTTGGGTTGCCACAGCGGCCCCTTTTGGAGTGCGGCGGCTCGCCGCCGCTTTTCGCGAGTGCTTCACAAAGCCGTTGTTTCGTGCGGATTCTAGGGTTCCTCTTCTCCTTTGTAGCGGCCGCCTTCTGAGGCGGGTGGTTTAGTTCTTAAATGTGGCACTGGCTTTTATGCCAGCCCTTCCCCTCGCGATGGGGGACATACGGCTTTCTTCTTACACATTTCGCTGTATTCCCCTAAGAAATCTCTGTAGGACACACTACAGAGTGCCTCGCTACACAGAAGTTCGTATTCGCGACCTCTGCACCGAAGCTCTCGCTGCAAAGACCCCTGACGATTTCGAACGCACCATCACCGAACTCCGCGCTGCCCTTGAAGAGCACATCCATCTAGCCAAAGATTCACTCGAAGCTCAGATCAGCAATTTTCCCCTTCTCGGTGGTGTCGCACAGAAAAGTTCCTGGAGGAAATGACGCCCGCGCGTGCTTGCCTCCGCGCACATTTGCCCTCCGGGCTCTTAATTCCTAAATGTAGCGCTGGTTTGTGTGCCAGCCCAATCCTGTAGCTCACCCCTTCGGGGGTGAGGCTTCTTCTTGCCTTCCGTTTGCCGCACCCTTGGTTCCTATTATAAGGGGGCAGTTTTTCTCTTGCGATCGCTGCTGAAATCCGCTTCATTCTTCCTCTGTGTCCTCGGTGGCGAACATCTCGGATCAGGGTGTGGCTGTTCGCTCGATTGGCCACCTTTTCACTTGCCGGCCGACGCTGCCCACCAACGCAAATACTTGCCTCGCCTTAACGCAGCGCCAATCCTTCAACTTTCAACCGCCCAACTCCAATTTCCACTTCCACCAAACTTCGCTCCTCTGATACCCTCTCCCGCATGCGAATTTACCAAATTGTTTTTTCCTTGCTGATCTTGGCAACGCCCGTGTTTCCCCAGGACTCCAAACCCGTCGCCGATCGACTGGCGGCGCAAAACGCTCTCTTCGATGAACAATACGAATCCGACCTCCGCAATTTCCCGCAGCGCGCCACGGCCTTCGGAGACTATAGCTACAACGACAAGCTCGCCGAATATTCACTCGCCGCCATTGCCCAACGCAATCAGACCGACCGCGATTTCCTCGCGCGCCTCCAGGCCATCCCCATCACCGGATTCTCCGATCAGGATCGACTCTCTCACGATCTCCTCATTCGCGTTCTGCAGCAGCGCATCACCGACTTCGACCTCAAAGAATACGAAATGCCCATCAATCAGCAGAACGGCATCCACACCTCACTCGCGGATCTGCCGCAGTCCGTCCCGCTCGATTCCGTGAAGCACTTCGAGGACTACATCGCCCGCCTGCAGCAAATTCCCCGCGCCCTCACGCAAACTACCGAAGTCCTTCGCGCCGGCATGAAAGACAACCTCATGCCGGTTCGCTTTCTTCTCGAAAAAATTCCTGTGCAGTGCCAGGGCATCATCGACGCCGATCCCTTCTTGCAGCCGACCAAAAAATTCCCGGTCAGCATCTCCACCGAAGATCAGAAGCGTCTCACTGACCAAATCACCGCGGCCATCAACACCGACGTCCTCCCCGCCTACAAGACGTTCGCTACTTTCGTGCGTACCGAATACGCTCCGCACGGCCGGACCACTCTGTCCATCACCTCGTTGCCCGACGGCGAGAAGCGCTACCAGAACGACATCTATGGCCGCACCACCACGCACATGACGGCCAACGAAATCCACCAGCTCGGTCTCCGCGAAATCGGGCGCATCCAGGAGGAGATGACCGTCATCGCCAAAAAAGAAGGATTCCCGGACCTCGCCGCGTTTCGCGCTGCCCTCAAAACCAATCCCAAATACATCCCCACTTCCTCCGATCAGATTCTCGAAGACTTTCGCCACTACATCGCTCAGATGGAGCCCAAACTTCCCGAACTCTTCACCCTCCTTCCCAAATCGCCCGTCACCGTCGAGGCCATCCCCGCGTTCGACACCGGGGCCGCCACTCACTACGTTACCGGCACTCCCGACGGCAAGCGCCCCGGCCGCGTCGTCGTTGCCACTTCCAATTTCAAGGATCGCTCTCTCGTCGACGACGAAGCCATCGCCTATCACGAAGGCGTTCCCGGCCACCACATGCAGCTTTCCGTGCAGCAGCAACTCACCGGGTTGCCGAAATTCCGTCTCCACGGCCTCGGCTTCAACGCCTACAGTGAAGGCTGGGCCCTGTATGCCGAAGAACTTGGCAAAGAAGTTGGCTTCTACCACGATCCCGTTTCTGATTACGGCCGCCTCTCCTCCGAACTCTTCCGCGCCGTCCGCCTGGTTGTCGACACTGGCATCCACTCCAAAGGTTGGTCGCGCGATCAAGTCGTGGAATTTTTTCGCAAGTCCGGCGCCGTCGACGAACCTACTATCCAATCCGAAACCGATCGCTACATTTCCTGGCCCGCGCAAGCTCTCAGCTACAAGCTCGGCCAACTAAAAATTCGCGAACTCCGCACCCGCGCTCAAAACGAGCTAGGCCCCAAGTTCGACATCCGCACTTTCCACGACGAAATTCTGAATGGCGGCGCCCTGCCGTTAGACATGCTGGAAGCCCGCACCATCCAGTGGATCACCCAACAAAAACAAAAATAACCTCAGCTAAGTGAAGTGGTTGCCATGACCCCTCCACTGAGAAGCGGCAAAAACTGCCGATTCTCCGGTCGGGTTGACTCAGGAAATTAGGCAGGGACGGCGGGGTCGTCGTCGGACGCGGTGCGACCGTTGGGGTGGAGAGTGGACTGAATGATGTCGGCAGGAATGGCGCCTTCGCGGCCAATGCACCAGTGGTCGCCACGAAGTTCGACGATGGTTGAAGGAACCAGGCCCTGTGTTTCGCCGGCGTCGAGGATGAGCGGGACGCGGTCGCCGAGTTGGCGAAAGACTTCCTCGGCGCTGGCGCAGGTGGGAGAGCCGGAAACGTTAGCGCTGGTACCGGTAAGAGGGACGCCGATTTCCTGGATGAGCTTACTGACAACTTCACAAGCGGGCCAGCGAAGGGCGATGCGGCGGGTGTTGCCGGTAACTTTCAGGGGAAGCCGCATGGATGCGTCGAGAACGATGGTGAGAGGGCCGGGCCAGAGAGCGTCGGCGAGACGATAAAAATTGTCGGGAAGTTCGCGAGCGAGAATGTGCGCGTGGTGTACGGAGTTGATCAGAAGAGGGAGAGCTTTGGATTCGGGGCGTCCCTTGACGCGGAAGATTTCGTCGACAGCAGAGAGATTGACGGGATCGGCTGCGAGAGCGTAGAGCGTGTCGGTGGGAATGGCGACCACAGAACCACGATTCAGCCAACCAGCGGCGTAACGGATGAAGCGAGGATCGGGAGAATCCGCGCTAAGCTTTAGGACTTCTGCCGACACTATCGCTCTCCGGCCGTAGATGAACCGGCGTCCTTGAGCGCGGGAACCGCTCTGGAGTGCAAATTAACACATGGAGAGAGGTGGCGCAATGGACGGGGGGAGGAAAGGGAGGAAAGGCTAACGCGAGTGAAGATGTGGAGACGGGCCCCAGCGGCTAAAGTCGGGTTGTTGCGTGCACATTTACGGCACGACTGAAGTTGCGCCCTCCCGGTGTTAAAGCTCCGACCCCTAATCCGATTCTAAAGAAGAGCGGTCAGAGTTGGTGGAAATGGAGAAAGCGGCGGCGAGCCGCTGCACATGGCAACCTAAGAACCCGGCGGTGTGTGGCCCACCCGGTAACAAGAACACGGGGCGATGGAGACAATTCCAGCGATCGGAGTTAAGTCGGCGTTGTCGCCGCGATCTCTCCACTGCGAGCCGGCCAACTGCGCTGGCTCTCCGGTGGGGATGACCGATACTGTGAGGCGCGAATGGAAATAGGTGAGGAGAGTTTGATAGGCTCGCGGAAGATAGGAACGGGGATGGAACGAGCTCAAAAAGCGGCGGAACGTGGCGACGTGATCAGTAGCCGGGACAACCGCTGGCTGAAAGAGTTTCGGGTGGCGCTGCGCGGCGGACTGGCGACAGAGAAAGGGTACGTGGGAGTGGAAGGTGTGCGCCTGGTAGAAGAAGCGCTGGCGAGCGGGTGTCGCGTGGAGGCGGTGCTGTTCAGCGAATGTGGAGAGAGGCATCGCCAGAGATTGGCGCCGCTGATTGGGCGACGGGAGATGGCCTTCCCTGTTTTGAAAACGACGGATCGATTGTTTGAGGGAATTGCGGACACGGAACATCCGCAAGGAGTGGCAGCGCTGGTGGAACCGCGCAAAGTGGAGGTCGCGGATTTGCTGGCAACGCCGACAGGAGCGTGTTCGCCGCTGCTGGTGGTGTTGGCAGGAGTACAGGACCCGGGAAACGTGGGAACGATTCTGAGGACGGCGGCGGCGTTTGGCGCGACGGGAGCGGCAACGTCGGCGACAGCGCAAGGAGGAACGGCGAGTCCATTTTCGCCGAAGGCGCTGCGAGCTTCGGCGGGAGCGGCGTTGCATCTGCCGGTGCTGGCGGGAATGTCGCTGACGATTTTGCTGGCGCAACTGCAGATGAATGGGATTCACACGCTGGCGTCGTGTGTACAGGATGAGGCGAAGAGAGAGGGCGCATCGCTGTCGCCGTGGGAAGTGGATTGGTGCCAGCCGATCGCGTTGCTGGTGGGGAATGAAGGTGCGGGATTGCCGGAGGACATTTTGCGCGGGGCGGACGCGCGGGTTCATATACCGATGGCGCGAGGAGTGGAGAGTTTGAATGCGGCGGCGGCTGCGGCGGTGTTGTTTTATGAGGGATACAGGCAGAGAGAAAAGCAGAAGCAATGATCAGCACAGAGGAGTGAGTTGATGGTTAAAAGTCAAAAGTTGCAAGTCGAAGAAAAGGCGCGTTGCGGTATGCTGACGATGTTGCCACGATCCCTCCACTGCGAGGCGCAAAAGACGCGGCTCTCCGGTCGGGATGACAAAAAACAACACATGGACCCATGACAGGGATGGTAGGACGGGATTCGAAATTGGAGGCGAAAGGCTCTACACTCGTAGGGTTATGAGCCTGTTTCCGACGATGCCGGAGATGAGCGGGGAAACGCCGGCGGCGCTGCAGCCGTTGGCCGAACGAATGCGGCCGCGGACGTTGGATGAGTTTATCGGGCAGGAAAAACTTCTGGGACCGGGCAAGCCGCTGCGCATCCAAATCGAAACGGACAATCTGAGCTCGATGCTGTTCTGGGGACCGCCGGGGTGTGGGAAGACAACGCTGGCGAGAGTGATTGCGCGGCTGACGAGGAGCGAGTTTGTGTCGTTCAGCGCGGTGCTGAGCGGGATCAAAGAGATTAAAGAAGTAATGGCGGAAGCGGAAAGGAGATCGCGAGGAGGACACCGAACGATTGTTTTTGTGGATGAAGTGCACCGGTTCAATAAGGCACAGCAGGACGCGTTTTTGCCGCATGTGGAGGCGGGGCACATTTTGTTTATTGGAGCGACGACGGAGAATCCATCGTTTGAGGTGATCTCGCCGCTGCTTTCGCGAACGAAAGTGTATGTGCTGGAGTCGCTGACGACGCCGCAGATTGTGGAGTTGTTGCGGAGAGCGCTGCAGGACAAAGAGCACGGGTTGGGGAAGGAGAAGATTGAGGTCAGTGAGGAAGTGTTGTTCAGGATGGCGTCGTTTGCGAATGGGGATGCTCGGGCGGCGTATAACACGTTGGAATTGTGCGTTCGGAGCGCGAAGGAAGAAAGCGTAGAGAACCCAGGTGCAAAACCGGCACGTGGCGCGCCCGCGGTCAAAAGGATTACGGCGGAGTTGCTCGAGGATGTGCTGCAGCGGAAAATGTTGCGGTATGACAAGGCGGGGGAAGAACACTACAACCTGATTTCGGCGCTACATAAGTCGGTGAGGAATTCGGACCCGGATGCGGCGCTGTACTGGTTGGCGCGGATGATTGAAAGCGGAGAGGATGCATTGTACCTGGCGCGGCGCATGGTGCGGATGGCGAGCGAAGATATTGGATTGGCGGAACCGGGCGCGCTGGCGGTGACGCTGGCGGCGAAGGAGGCGTTCGATTTTCTGGGAGCGCCGGAGGGACACCTGGCGTTAGCGCAGGCGGCGGTGTATTTGTCGCTGGCGCCGAAATCGAATGCGTTGTATGTGGGATACGGAAATGCGATGGAAGATGTGCGGAAGACGGAAGCGGATCCGGTGCCGTTGCATTTGCGGAATGCGGTGACAGGATTGATGAAGAATATCGGGTATGGAGAGGGATATAAATACGCGCACAATTTTGAGGAGAAAGTGACGGACATGACGTGTCTGCCGGACAACCTTTCGGGGACGACGTACTACCAACCGAGTGACCAGGGATTTGAGGCACGCTTGAGGGTGAGGATGGAAGAAATCGCAAGGATCAAGAAGAAGGCTGCGGGGAGTTGAGGGCTTCACCATAGAGGACGGAGCGCGCAGAGGAAGAACGGGAGAGAAGAGTCGAAGGTTGAAAGCTAAGGCTAGAACCTCGAGAGAGGATAGGCGCGGAATCGGCGAAGGGTGTGGAGAGGGAGAAGCCATGGATGAAGGCACTCGGTTCGATGTGGCAGGAGAAAGCGCGCGCGTCGGAAGGCGGTCCTTACACAAAAGGAAGGGCCTCACCCCTGAAGGGATAAGCTACAGGAGACTCGTATTGGGCATGATTTTGGCTGGGATGATTTGTTTGCAGGGGGCTGTGGCCACAGAAGAGGCACGGCCGAAGATTACGGATGTGGCGTTCGCGCGGATCGGCGTTTCGGATATGCAGACGGCCAGCAAATTCTATCATGGGGAGCTGAAGCTACCGGACGTGACGTGCTATTTCGGACCAGGGTCCCAGTGCTTTTTCATAAACCCTTATCAACAGGTTGAACTCGTCAAGATGGAAGCAAGTCCCAAGCAAAACCGGATTGACGCGATTGGTATGTATACGTCGGATGCCGCTGCGTTGCGGACGTACCTGATGTCGCAGGGACAAAAGCCTGCGGAGGTCGTCACGGATGCGCACGGACACACTTCATTTCAGGTTAAGGACCCTGAGGGCCATACGATTCAGTTCATTCAACAGCCCAGTGGCTTGGGGGGATCTGTATCAGGGACTCCGCCGCTCTCTAGCCGAATAATTCATGCGGGTTTTGTGGTGAAGGACCGGGCGGCTGTGGATCATTTTTATAAGGATATTTTGGGGTTTCGGTTGTATTGGTCGGGCGGGATGAAAGAGGGAGAGACGAATTGGGTGGCGATGCAGGTGCCGGATGGGACAGACTGGGTGGAGTACATGTTGAATGTTCCGGAAAATGCGGACAAACGTACGCTGGGAGTGATGAATCATATTTCGCTGGGAGTGCTGAGCGTGATGGCCGCGAAAGAACAGTTGGAGAAGGCTGGTGTTGTGCTGGGAGCGGAAGAACAGCCGAAGATTGGGCGGGATGGTAAGTGGCAGTTGAATTTGTATGATCCGGATGGGACGCGGGTGGAATTGATGGAGTTTACGCCGGTGGAGAAGCCGTGCTGCAGTGAATTCACGGGGCCGCATCCGAAGCCATGAAGAATAGTTCACAGTTGTCAGTTGACAGTTTACAGTTTCAGAGAAGAGCGGAATCCCGGCGGCTAAAGCCCAGTTGCGGCGAGATTGTTATGGCGGAGCTAAAGCTCCGACCCCCTTAAAGAAGAAGCAAGAAACGCACCGGTCTAAAGATCGGCCACTACAAAACAACGAACCGAGAGCCCACCTCCTTTGAACGCGGCCACGCCAAGTGCAAAGAAACGGAAACCCAAGATGGCGGGGTAAACCCGCCGCTACAGAGGCCAATCAGATGCTCGCTGCACCCCTGAAGGGGTGAGCGCAGGGGAGCCAGCATGAACGCCAGCGCTACAAGGAAGAAGCCGCTACACAGATTGGGTGGCTTGGCGATTTTGGCGGGGCTTTGTGCGGCGGGATTGATGGGGCAGATTTGGGCGGCGGAGGCGGGGCGGGCGAAGATTACTGGGATTGCGTATGTGAAGGTGAAAGTGACGGATGTGGAGAAGGCCAAAGCGTTTTATGGAGGAGTGCTGGGGCTTGAGAGCGGCGCGGCAAAGGATGGGAATTCGGTGCAGGCTAGTTTTGTGGTGAACCGGGATCAGCGCGTGGAGTTGACGAAAGGACCAGCTGGGACGGGCGGGTCGTATTTGGTGGAGATTGGACTGGCGACCGACGACCTGATGAAGATGAAGACGTATTTGATGGCCAAGGGAGTAGCGACGAACGAGACCATGGCCTGGCCGGACGGGACGAAGTATTTTGAGACGCAAGACCTCGAAGGAAACAAGATTGTGTTTGTGGAGCAGACGAGAGATGTGAAGGAAGCGGGGAGTAGCGCGGGGGCTGTCAGTAAAAAGATGTTACACGCGGGATTTGTGGTGAAGAATTTGAAGGCGGAAAGCCATTTTTATGAGGACGTTCTGGGGTTTCGATTGTACTGGCGGGGCGGGTTCAAAGATGACGGAACGGACTGGTACGAGATCCAAGTGCCGGACGGAGACAATTGGATCGAGTTCATGCTGAATATTCCGCCAACGGCGGATCACAAGGAATTGGGAGTGCAGAATCATTTTTCGCTGGGAGTATCGAAAGCGAGGGCGACTGCGGAGGAATTGCGAGCAAGAGGAGCGAAAGAGTTCGATGGGCCGGAAGTAGGGCGCGACGGAAAAGACTCGATTGATATTTACGATCCGGATGGGACAAGGGTGGAGTTGATGGAGTTCACGCCCGTGGAGAAGCCGTGCTGTAGGGAGTACACTGGGGCGCACCCGAAACCATGAGCTGGCAGCGATTGAAGCAATCCGCACGAGCGTGGATGGATCGTATTCGAAGAGACGAGCAGAGTCCTCAGGGGCTAAAGCCCAATTGCGAGCCGGTCTTTATGTCGGAGCTAAAACTCCGACGCTCTAGAGAGTCAAAAAATGCTACCAGTCTAAAGACCGGCCAGTGCGAAATAGGCAAAGAAAGCCAAGAGATTCAAGAGCGGACCGCCGCAGAAGGCAAGGAAAGACAAACCCAGCAGGGCACGATGTATCGTGCCCCGACCGGCGTCTGGCTTAGAAAACGGTTCCCATACAAAAGAAGGAATGGCCTCACCCCTGAAGGGCTGAGCTACAGGATCGCGCAAGCGGTCATTACGGCGGTGATGATTAGTTCCCTGCCCCCGGCATTTGCGCAGAACATGGAGAAGGCCGTGGTCACCGTGGATGATGAGGTGACTGCGTTCACGTATGCGCCGGACGGGCGAATCGTGTTTTCGGCAAGGAGAATGTACAAGGCGAAGAAATATGACCTGGAGCGTGACGACATTTACGTGCTGGAGCAGAACAGCAAACGGAAAAAGATTTTTTCGGGAGAGAAATTCACGCTGGGGGATAAGCCGTTCACCTATTTGATCGAAGGGTTCACCTGGTCGCCGAATGGAAAGATTGTGGCGGTGCAGATGTACACCACAACGGTGGACATCGACGACGGGACCACACAGGACGCAAGAGGATTGCTGTTCCTGGACGATCAGGGCAGGATATTGAAGCCGGGGAAAGACCCGGTGGTGCTGGACGCGCAGAGTCCGTTGTGGCTGCGGGACAACCAGACGGTGGTGTACATGACCAATAAGGATATGCCTCTGGGAGTGTATTCGCTGCAGTACCTGCATGTGTCCAGCGGGCCGGCGGGGAAGGCGTTCGAGGGACGAACTTTTTTGGATGCGGCGCGAATCTCGGGCAGCAATTCTGCGATGGCGGTCGAACGGGACCGCAATATGGATGGGCCGCCCCGAATCCAGAAACTGGAATTGCTTTCGCAGGAGACTCAGGAAGTGGCCACGCTGGATGAGTTCGCGGGAGAGTTGAGCTTGTCGCCAAGCGGGACGAAGGCGGCGTACTACCTGGATAAAGAGGTGCTGGAGATTCGGGATTTGACGGCCCCGAACAAATTGGCGCGGATGCGTGTGGGGCTGGGAGTGCTGCAGTGGTCGGAGGATGAGACCAGGATCTTGCTGAAGCGAACACTAGAGAAGAAGTCGGCGGATCTCGTGTGGGTAGCGGTGCCGGAGCTGAAAGCGTACGCAAACCGGGCGGAGATTCCGATTAGTGAGCCGACACCTAATTTTTTGCTGCATGGATTAACGATCAGGGAATATGGAATTTCGCCGGATGGGAAGTTTTTGGGGGTCGTGCTGCCGGGAAAGAGAAATTTGGAAATTTTTCCGATGAGGTGAGGAGTTCACCACAAAGGACACAGAGGGCACAGAGAAAGCAAAGATGCTAGAGGCCGCCTTGACTTGGGTGGCCTCTTTTTTGCTTTTTGGCGGCGCGGCAGTGGGACGAGAGCCCCCCTCAACGCGACCCGGGGCGCCACACTACGGCGCGCCGAGGCGGCGCAGAGGCAGAGTAGACTCGCGACTAGAAAGCGAGTTGGGAGCGGCGGCGCTTTTGCTCGACTAGCAGGCACAGGTCTTCGATGGCAAGAAGGCCGGCAGACCGGGCGATTTCGCAGGATTGGGGGCTGACGACACCTAGCTGCAGCCAGACGGCTTTGGCGCGAATGGCGATGGCCGAGTCGATGACGGGAGGGACTTCTTCGGAGCGGCGGAAGATGTCGACGACATCGATGGGCTCGGGGATGTCTTCCAAGCGTGGATAGGATTTGGCGCCGAGCACTTCCCTTTCGTTGGGATTGACGGGAATCATGCGGTAACCAACGGATTGCAGATAGGCGGAGACTTCGTGGCTGGGCCGTGCGGGATTCGAAGAAAGTCCGACAACGGCAATCGTTTTTGTGAGGCGGAGAAGATCGAGGATGGGATCGGAGGAAGGTGGTAAGTTGTCGGGGAGATAGATTTTCATGGGCGTTGGTTGGATGCGAAGAGGTAGGAGTTGGGTGCGGAGCGGTTTTATGGGAGGTGAGAGAAGGAGTTCACCACAGAGGACACAGAGAATGAGAAGAGGTATCCCTCGCTTCGCTCGGGATGGCAACGGGAAAAACGAACAACCCAGGAACACAGACTGAAGTCTGTGCGACTAAGTAGAAGCGTGCGCGGGGCTAGGATTTTTTGGCTGCGGAGAGGGTGTGAGAGACGGCGGAGAGGAGCTTGTTGTTTTCGGCGGGGTTGCCTACGGAGATGCGGACGGCGTCGGGACAACCCATCCAGGCGAGAGGGCGAACGATGACGCCTTCGTGGAGGAGATCGTCGGCGAAGGCTTTGGCGTGCGGGCCGATCTGGATGAAGAGGAAATTGGTTTCGCTGGGGACGGGATCGAGGCCGAGGCGTCGGAGTCCATCATAGAGGTGCTTGCGTTCGACGCGATTCATTTCGGCGGAACGTTGGACGTGTTCGCGATCGTCGAGCGCGGCGAGTGCGGCGGCCTGGCCGACACTGGTGACGTTGAAGGGAGTGCGGAGCTTGTTCATTTCGGCGACGAGAGTGGGATGGCCGATGCCGTAACCGATGCGGAGCCCCGCAAGGCCATAGACTTTGGAAAAGGTGCGCAGGGTGAGGATGTTGTTGTACTGCTTGAAGAGTTCCAGCGCATTGGGTAGATCAGAACGTTCGGCGTATTCTTTGTAGGCTTCGTCGAGAACAATCAGAACATCGCCAGGAACTTTCTTGAGGAAGGCGTCGAATTCGGCAGCGCCGAAGGCTGTGCCGGTGGGATTGTTGGGATTGGCAATATAGATGATGCGCGTTTGCGGAGTGACCGCACGAGCGATGGCGTCGAGATCGAACGTGAAGTTGCGCATGGGCGTCTGAATGAGTTTGCCGCCGCTGGCGCGAATGGCGATGGCAAAGAGAGCGAAGGAACCTTCACTGGTGATGCCTTCGAGGCCGGGGCGAAGAAGAACGCGCGAAGCCAGGTCGATGATTTCGCTGGAGCCCAGGCCAACGAAGATTTCCTCGGCACGGACGGAGAAACGCGAGGCGAGGACTTCACGAAGACGCTTGCTGCCGCCATCGGGATACCAGTTGGCTTCACCGAGAGCACGGCGCGCGGCATCCATCGCTTTGGGTGAAGGGCCGAGAGGATTTTCGTTGGAAGCGAGCTTGACGGCGTGGATCTTGAGGTCCTGCTCAACTTCCTCAACGGGCTTGCCGGGAACGTAGGCGGGAAGACCTTGGATGTAGTCGGGGATGAGTTCTTCGAGAGTGTGGGTCATGGGCGTCGTCGCTTCCGTGGAACAGGGAAACTTATAGAGCGTATATCACTGAGCTTATTATGCACAATTCAGCTGAAGATTGAAGTAACCGGCGGCGAGAGCGTGCCTGAGCAACACGGGTGTGCCAACAAGTTTCCGTTGGCGGGAGGGGCTAGAACGAGCAACCGTAGATGAGAAAGGAGGACGAAGTTAAGAGCCATCGATTTCCACTGCACTCGGCATTGGTCGTGCTACGCGGAGTAAACGGCAATCTGTGTCTCGAGTGAAGGCTGAGACGAAGGAAGATTGCCGATGGCCCTTAGATGGTCGGGATGCATGGTAGAGCTGAGCGGCCCGCCGCCAGCCTGCTCCGGCGAAGCGCGCTACGACCAAGCGTCACACACCCGCCGATGAGCGCTACGCAAAACTGCAAACGCAGTTGACGGAGCAGCAAAAGAAGTTGAATGACATGCGGGAACAAGTAGAAAAGAACCGCTCTGACCTGGAAGGAAACATCAATTCAACGCGCGATGACCTGAACGGGTCCATCGCCAAGACGCATGAAGGACTGGTGGCACTGGAGCAGCGCGGGGAACGCAATTATGTGGAATTTGACCTCA
>CAVTMR010000019.1:0-119921 GCA_963735825.1 Candidatus Acidiferrales bacterium | reverse complement strand
ACCCTCTCCGCCATGATTACGCCCAATAAACTACGCGCTCCCTGAGCTTCGGCCAAGCTTGCGCGAATACAGTTTGCGCCTAGGTAAACTCCGGCTAACGCGGGAAATTCCAGGCTATAATACGCGCCAACTGGAATGGCAGGCACCCCTGGTCGAGATCCGGCGAAGAAGTACGGTCCAGCCCAAGAAACGCGTCGAAATAGACCAGAAATCGTAAGCGCACAGGTTACGCGGCGTGAGCAACCTCGCACATGAGTGCGAGAACGTTGCTTTCGGTGTCGCGGAAGAACGTCATCCACAGGTCGTGTTTGGGCATACGCGCGACGAGGTGAGGCTCATCGTCAAATCTTGTGCCCGCCGACTTGAGACGCTGGAACGCAGCTTGGATATCCGCCACCTGAAAATAGAGAATCGAGCTGGGATGGTCAAACTCCGGCTTCTCGGGTCTGTCGAGCATCAAGCGCACGCCGGCGCAATCGAAGAAGCTCAACTGGCCGGCACGGAACAGGTGCTGCAATCCAAGAACATCGCGATAGAATGCAGTGGCGCGATCGACGTCGTAAGCGTTGATGGCGATTTGACCGATGCGGGATAGGGCCGAGTTTTCAGAAATAGTCATTGCGATGCCACCTCCGGCAGAATATTTGTTAGCATAGCTAACTATATTTCATGAGCGAACGCAAGCACAAAATATCGCCCTCTTCGGAGGCCTACCGCGTCGCGGACCTCCTGCACTCAGCTGCGATTCACCTACTTCGCACTGTTCGGGCCCGCGACCAAAGAATGGGGATTGGACCGGCACAGCTGTCAGCCCTTTCGGTGCTGGTCTTTGGAGGGCCGCGATCCTTAAAAGAGCTGGCGGACGCAGAGCAGGTGCGCCCTCCGACCATGAGCCGGATCGTCACGGGACTGGCGCGAGCGGGCCTCGTCCGCAGGAAAGAGACCGACGACAAGAGGCGGTTGCGCCTGGAGGCTACCGCGAAAGGCACGAAAATTCTGCAGGAAGGGCGACGTCGCAGGGTTGAGTTGCTGGCAAGGTCGCTGCAAACGCTGGCGGAGAGTGAGTTGCACGAAGCCACCACGCTGGCTCAATTCATGCAAAGGCTCATCGGCAAATTGCAAGGCAGCGAAAGGCAATAGCCGTCCGCACAAGGGCGAACTGTAGCGTTGCGATGATCTGGGAAATTACGACGCGTGAGATTGAAATCCGGAACAGCTGGAATTGCGCGGGACCTTTGGCCTTCCGTGGCGCTTCCCGTCGAAAACCCTCCGGCATCCCAGTTCCTTGGAAATCGCGCGCTCGCGGCTTAACGCCGCAGAGAATTCGGCCAAGGGTTCAAACTTAACCTCCACGGCCCGCGTCAAACGGTCCAGCCGCCGAAACCCTTCGATCTTCTTCGACTGCTGGAACCGTGCCACAGCCAGTGATCGCCGCAGAACAGCAAGCGATTCGTCGTAGGTTCGAAGCGGCAACGGAAAAGGACGACCGTCTTTGCCGCCATGTGCGATCGAAAAACGCACAGGAATCGGAAAAGCGGCTTGGCGCTCCGTGAATGACCTAAGCAACCAAAGCAAGTAACTACAGCGTGCGCGACCCCTAGCCCTCCACAAGCAGCGATGACGCAAAGTTGCGAATTTCCTGATCGTGCGTCGTGGCGAACACCGCTCCCAACCGCTTCAGTTCTACATCGCTTGCGCGAACGTCATGATGCGCAGGCATCGTAAGTTTCCTGACCTCGCCCAACGAATCTTCGACAGGCTGCCCGACCACCGTCGACAACGCCGCTTGCGCCTGCGCAGCTCGGCGGTCGACAAGATTGAGAATCTCGCCTTGCGGCTCTCCCACAATCGCGGTGTGCGGCTCGGCTGTGAAGTCGCGAACACTCGCCGAATGCCAATGATACCGACGCGCCAAACGGCTTTGCGCGTTCATGCCTTGCTGCGCCACCGAACATTCGCCAGACTTCGTGATCACAAACGAGTGCAGGTAGAGCTAAAACCCATCGCCGATCGCATTATTATCCACACGCGTGGTAAGCCGGCTCGCGCGAGCGAGTTCCTCACCATTCAAGCCGGTTCGCTCGGAAAAAATCCCTGATCTCATCCGGCGTAGGAACGGAAGCGGCGAAGGCCCAGGTCGAAGATCACGGCAAGACCAAGCCAGCTACCGCGTCGTAGTCCTTGTGAACGGGCCGCAAGGCTCCGAATGGTGTACGGCCGCCTCGTGTTTGCCTGCTTCGTGGTGTCTGGTCTGGCCGCTTCATTGTGGGTGCCGTGCTGCGTGTTCGTAATGTTCCGCCGCTTTATGATGAGAGCCTTCCGGCGCCCGCTTTGGCTGAACTCCAATGAGACAATCCGTCCCGGAGACGTGCTAGAAGACGAAATGCGTACGGAAAGAGAGCGAAGCTTGTAGCAGTCAGGGCGTTTCGTTTTTGCCCCGGCTCGAACGTCACTTTGACTGAAAACATTGGCGATGCGAATCCCATTGCAGCGCTTCGCAACTTGCTATCGGGCAATCGCTGTATGGACTGAGAAATCATCGCGCCTAGATTCAAAGATAAAGCAAACCGAGAGGATTTATCATGGAACAACGCGAATTGGCATCTCACGCTATTAGTCACCACCTGGATCCGGTGTGCCCGCGTGACGATCACAAAATGAAATTCGACTCCGATGGAGTTTGCTGGGAGCAGACAGCCGACAATGCCACCATTAAAGTTGCAACGTATCACTGCGGGTACAATGGGTGTTCAGTCCGCTACGCGCCGGAGCACGGCTACTTTACCGTTGTAAAAGCTCCTGACCTGCCGGTTTTTGTTGAGGAACCCGCGGTCAACACATTGCAGTGCCCGATTCACAATACCTGGCTATACCGCAGAACAAAATCGGATGGCGTCGGATTTGAATGGCGCTGCGGCTGCGAAGGCTGCGACTACTGTCACGTGGATATTCCCGGAAACTGGCTGCGCCAGTAAATCAATAGATCAGTCCGGCTCGTAACAAGCGCGGCGCGATCGGGAACCCGCTATGCCGGATTGGTGTACTGCTTGCGAATCGCATCGAAGATTTGTGCGCGGCTCTCAGCGGGGGATAGCTGCCCGGAATTCTCAACCAGCGCCACCTCTTCTGCAATCGCGCTGTCTTTGATGGCCTCGCGCAACCACGCAGAGTAGTCGTGCCTGCGCAGATGGTAGAGCCAGGTTTCATCATCAATGCCTTGCGCGATTTGCGTGAACAGCGTCAGGTTATGGATGCGTATGTTCATTTTTCCGTCGGGCCCGCGGAAGTAAAAACTTTTGTCCTCGCCAAGTTCACCGGTTGCATATTTCCGTTTGTGACGGCGCAGATCTGTTTTGGCCGGCTCCAACTTCACTCGCGTCGCTTCGGCGGTATCTGCGTTCCACACCAGCATGTCCCCAGAACGGGCTTCCAAATGCGCGAAAGCCAGCGAATCCACTTCCCTTCCCGCTTCCGGGTTCACTTCGCGAACGATCTGCGCGGGATCCGGGCCGATAGCAATCACCACGTTCACGTCGTTTCGCAGCACCGCCGCAAGCCGCTCCGGATGCACCGTAATTAACACAAAATTCCCCAAGTCTTTGGGCACACTCAAGCTCATGGAATCCCATTCGGCCGGCAGCAGGTGATGCGCCTCGTCAACCACAAGCCAGTGCGGCCGCCCCGTCTGCGCGCGCAATTCCTGAAGTCGCGGGAGAAGACTTACGAAGTAGGCGGGCCGATCGGTAAGCGGCACACCAAGAAGATTCACGCTGATGGATTCCCGTCCGGTTTTGAGTAGTTTCAGGATTTCCGAAACTGCCGGAACGCGGTCGGATCCGCCAAGGGTCACGCACATTTCAAAGTCGTCGTAATCGCCCTCGGGGTCGAGAACGCAAACCTGATACTGTCTTTCGATCAGCCGCTCCAGCATGGCCGTCACGATCGTGGACTTTCCTCCGCCCGAAGGACCCGCAACGACCATTCGCGAATCGTACGGCGCAAAACCAAAGTCGTTCCCATCCGGGGTACGCCCGAGAAAGATGTTGTGCCTGTTCAGTTGGGAAGTCAGGCTTGCCAAATCGTCGGCCAACAGCATGCCAATAATTTCTTCCACGCCGAGCCCGTTCGCTCCCGCTGTAACTATGTCCGCGTGTTCCTTCAGCGGACCCAAGGCATTCGCCACTGCCACGCTGCATTCGCAGATACCCAGGAAAGCATGATCATTTTCCGCGTCGCCTACTCCCATGGTGTTGTGGGGAGAAAGGCCCAGTTCGTCCAGAGCCGCACGCAGCCCGGTGCCCTTGTTCACCCCGGAGGGAAGAATCATCACCGCATCTTTATTGAAGATCACCTGGAGTTCGAGGCCCTGCGTGCGGATGACATCCAGTACTTCAGCTTCGTGCGGTCGCCAGGTAGCAACGATGCACTCGCCGACGTCGATTGGTTGAACACCGCGCCGCTGCAATTCCGTGACAAAGGCGGGTATCGGAGGATGAGTGAGCGCGCGATGGGTCTTCGTCGAGGGATTGTAGAGTACCGCACCATTCTCCGCGACCACCAAATCAAAAAGCGAAACTTCCGGGAAGACGATCAGCAATGAATCGACGGTGCGGCCCGTCGCAAGAACCAACTTTCTTCCGGATGCGCTGACGCGTTTCAACGCCTCGATGGTCGTCGGCCGCACTTGCCCGTCATGAGCCAACGTCCCGTCATAGTCAGAAGCCAAGCAAAAGTAGCGCAATCGTCTGGCCACCCTTCGTGGACTATCCTGGTCCCACGGAAATATCCGAATACTTAGAGCCGCCACGATGAGGTGGCCCGTTCCAGGGCCTGCGGCGGACAGGCACAATTTCTTGCCACTATCTTTCCAGTTGCAGCTCTATCTCAGCAGCCAACCGTAGCCGTGATCGCGGTGCGCCTGGGTGGCAACCACGATCGCGGCATTACCGCCAGCGAGCGCAGGACTATAGTCACATAACGCTTCCAGGAACGCATCACTTTCTCGATAGAGATAAACAACATGCTCGTGGAGCTGTTTTTCCGGACGCGGGACCGCCGTTCCGGTGCCGGGGCTTAACGTCAAACTCACAGGATCTCCTTACTCGCCAGGAAAACTTTGCCTCGCCGGGACAGCAGATGTGAGCTACAGCATGGTCACTTTCATCACATGAATCTGGCCCTTGTCCAGATACACGTGGGCGCTTAGCTCGACGTGATGCCCCACGTGAGATTTCAGAGTCTCCGGGTTAACCACATCCCAGGCTTTCCCCGTGTCATCTGCGACAAATGTGATTTTGTTGCCGTCAGCTCGCACCGTGCCCTTGATGTTCACCAACTCCGGCTTCTTCTCATCTTGTTGACTGGATTGCCGAGGCTGGCACTGCGTCAAAACCGGAGCACCGAGCGTCCACACAGAAAATGTCAATGCCAGAGCAGATAGTTTTTTCACTTTGCAGCCTCCAACCAGCTTGATACAGGCGCCAAGTCCTAAGCAATCCAGTACTCGCTGTATTCAGGTTAGTTAAGGAATGCTTCAATTTCCGTGGCCACACTCCTATTGAGGCGGCTTCTGCGGATTCTGGTGCGGAGGCGGGGGTGCCTGGTGCGGCGGAGGCGGCGCCGGGTGCGGCTCTTGGTGAGTCTGCATCTGTTGCTGTTGTTGCGCGTGTTTTTGCTCCATCTGCTGAGTTTGTTGCTGGTGTTTCTGTTCCATTTGCTGCTGCACCTGCTGCTTCCTCGCAGCGTCCTGCTGTTGCTGCTGCAGTTTCTGATGTTCTTGATCCTGCTTCTGCTGAAGTTTCTGGTGTTCCCTTATCTGCTGGTCATAGAGCTTTTGCTGTTGTTGTTGATATTTCTGGTCCTGCTTTTGGTTCCCGGTGCTGGGAGGCGCTGGACGCTCATGGGGCTGAATATCGTTCGGATGGACTGGATGGGCATTGGCATTGGCATTGGCGTTGGCGTTGGGGTTGCCATTTCCGCCACGCGCAGTGTTCGTCGATCGAGGAGGCGGATTGTAATTCCCTCCTGCGCTGGCGGGTACCACTCCGCGTTCGTTGAACGCCGCCGGCTTGGGAGTAGCAGCGATCGGAGGCTTGCCGCGATTTACAGAAGCATGCAATTGCTGATTGGTGCGCGCGGCTTGGATGTGCTGAGTTTGCGCGGCGACGGGAGGAATGTGACGCTCACGCACGGCCGCCTCTTCCTGCGGGCTGGGGCGTACGTTGACACCGCCGTTGCCACCATTGTAGCTGACGCGCGGGGCATTATAATTGTTCACCACGGTGGTGTTGTACACGTTGTGGATTTCCGTCACGTTCACGTTGTTCACGGAGCGGTTGTAATAGAAGCGGTCGTGGTCCCAGCGTCCTCCCTCATAACCGTGGCCGAAATAACCGTATCCATAGTTGATGCCGCCGTAAAATCCTACGACCGGTCCCCAAAAGCCTTGATGGAAAATAAAAGCGCTGCCACCCCAACCCCACCAACCCGGAGTCCACAAGAAACCGACTTGAGGGGCAAGCACCCACGTGCCCGGCACCCAGTAGTAGTCATCGCCATCCTCGTCCCAGGCCCAGTAGCCGGGCGTCCAGATATATCCTTCGGCGGGGCAGATGGGCTGTTCGTAAACTGGCAGTTCCGGCGGAGCAAACGACACAGATATCCCAACGCTGACTTGTGCGAAGCACGCGCCTGAAAAGGCCAGCATCGCCAGTACAACAAACAGCGAACGGAGCGAAATGAGAATACGCATGATCCTTCCTTCTGGCCGATCATTTCTTTGTGACCGGGCCTTAGGTTGCTGCTGGGCAGTCGGAACGCTGGGAGCGCGATAGCCAGGAAAGAGCCGGCTTTCGCTAAATAATATGCTGGAGGCTCATGATACGGCCCGTAACAGTTTTTCCCATCGGGTCACAAATGTAGGAGCCGAAAAGTAACGCCGTACGTTGTTGACTCCTCAAAAACTCAAAAAACTACAGCGTTCAGTGGATTGAGGGTTGAAACAACCGCGCCGACGATTGATCCTGAAACTGGCGGTCGCGTCCTTCGGGAGTGACTGCACACGGTAGCCCGAGCGGGCCTTTGCAGTTTGACCGACTTGGAAGCTACCCCGGCCGCCAGACTCGCCCTTTCCAAGTTTCCGAGATGGCAGGGATTTTTCGGGACCTTCATCACTACAGACGGCCAACAACAGATTGGCCTCGCGCATTCTTTGCCGGAATGGTGACTTCCACGGCCGTGCCGGGCGCTGTATTTCGAAACGCCAGTTGTCCACCAAGCTCTTCCACGCGCTGTTTGATCCCGATGATGCCGATTCCGTAGCTGCCCGCCTGTAATTCTTCCAGTCGCCGCGCTATGCCCTTCCCGTTGTCGGCGATGCACACAAACACTCGCCCGTCTTGTTCCTCCACTTTCACCTTGGCTTTCTGCGCTTCGGCATGACGGAACACATTGGTCAGCGACTCTTGAACGATCTTAAAGATGGCGGTCTCTAATTCGGGCCCCAGCCTGGGAAATTCACGCGGGACGTCAAGCGTCGTCTCAATGCAGCTGCGTTTCGTGAACCCTTCGACATGCCAACGCAACGCGGAGAGCAATCCCATTTCGTCAAGAAGCGGCGGGTGCAACAGATGCGACATGGTGCGAACTTGCTGGATGGCGTGATCCATCATCACATTCGCTTCCCGGACGGCCTGGTCTTTCGCTTCAGGGGATTGCTGCGGTTGAATCAGCGCGCCAAGCATCATTTTCGCGGCGGTCAGGTCCTGGCCTAAACCATCATGAAGTTCCCGCGCGATTCGCCGGCGCTCTTCGTCCTGTGCGGTCATCAAGCTGTGCGAAAGACGCCGCAATTCGTGGTTGAGCGCTTGCAACTGCTGCGCCCTGCGATGCAGCTCCGCAAACACGCTGACTTTCGCGCGCAATAGTTCGGGGATGATAGGAACCGAAATGTAATCGACGGCCCCGCGCTGGTAACCTTTCAGCCGATCGAGATCCGTAAGATGGACAGCGGAGATGAAGATGATCGCTGTTTTCTGAAATCGTGGATGTTGCCGGATCATTTCCGCTAATTCGAAACCATCCAGCTCCGGCATACTCACGTCCATCAGCACCACGGCGACATCCATTTTTAGCAACAGTTCCAGGGCCTCGCGGCCGGAAGTAGCCTTGACCAGATTTTCGCCTAGTTCGCCCAGCATCACTTCGTAGCTGAGCAGCTTCGACGGCTGATCATCCACCATCAGGATGTTCACTGGGTTGGTCGGTGTGGTACTCATGACAGTATTGGTCGCCTTTCAATCTCCTAATCGCCAAACTAGCGATGCAACCAGGTACGCAAAGCCGATAGCAACTGCTCGGTATTCACCGGTTTCGCCAGATATTCCGAAGCTCCTGCTTCCAGGCACTTTTCGCGGTCGCCCTTCATGGCCTTGGCTGTAAGCGCGATGATCGGCAGCCGACGGAACGAGGGACTGCGGCGAATGACTTGTATGGTTTCGTAGCCATCCATCTCCGGCATCATGATGTCCATCAGGACGATCGCAACCTCCGGAATTGACTCCAGCAGCTCAATGGCTTCACGGCCTGTGCTCGCAGTTAGCACGGTCATGCCGCGTCGTTCCAGCACGCTGCTCAGGGCAAAGATATTGCGGACGTCGTCGTCAACTACGATCACTTTCTTGCCGACCAACGCGTCGTCCGAATGGTGCAGACGATCCAGCATCTTCTGTTTTTCGGGCGGCAAATCGGCAATGACGCGGTGCAGGAACAACGACGTCTCGTCCAGCAGACGTTCCGGCGACTCGACGTCTTTCACCACAACGCTGCGAGCCAAATCGTGAAGACGCTTATCTTCTTCAAAAGAAAGCTCGCGCCCGGTAAACACAACCACCGGCAAGTCGCTTGAGCCCGTCTCCGCCCTCAATTGTTCCAGCACTTCAAATCCGGACATGTCTGGCAGGCGAAGATCCAGCACCATGCAATCGAAGGGTTGCTCCTTCACCGCTTGCAGCGCTTCGGCGCCAGTGGCGACCACTTCCAGATCGATGTCTTGACTGCCCAGCAGTTCGCGAATGCTAAATTGCTCCGCGGGATTATCCTCGACCACCAGCAGCCGGCGGCGGCGAGGCGAGGCGTATTCCTTCATTCTGGCGAAGGCTGCCTCCAAGCCATCGTGACTAGTCGGCTTGGTCAGGAAAGCAAACGCGCCGCGAGAAAGTCCGTGCCTCCTGTCTTCGTCGAGCGTCAACATCTGCACGGGAATGTGCCGCGTTGCCGGATCCTGCTTCAGGTGATTCAGCACTGTCCAACCGAGCATGTCGGGAAGAAAAACGTCCAGCGAAACGGCAACTGGCTGGAATTCGCGGACCAGAGACAGCGCCTCAGATCCAGTAGGCGCCACCAGCACCTTGAAGCCAGTATCGCGCGCAAGGTCGCATAAGATCCGGGCGTAGTGCGAATCGTCGTCGACAATCAGCATGATGCTGTCGCCAGGCTGCAGATTTTCGCGGTCGTCGGCTACCCGCTCCACTTGACGCTCCTGCGCGGCAACCATCGCGGGCGGAATCACGGTGATCGATGTGTGGCCATGCGCCGGGCTCGCCGTTGTAGGCCCGGCATACAATTGCGGCAAGTACAGCGTGAAGGTGCTGCCCGTTCCCACAGCGCTGCGCAACTGAATTTCTCCCCCAAGGAGGCTGGCCAATTCCCTGCTGATGGCCAGCCCCAAGCCCGTGCCGCCATACTTTCGGCTCGTGCCCGCGTCGGCCTGCTGGAACGCCTCAAAAATAATGCGCTGTTTTTCAGGAGGAATTCCGATGCCGGTGTCGGTCACTTCAAAAGCAATCACAGATTCCGCCCTGCTGAGAATGGGATGATCCGCCGTCCAGCCGGTTGGGGCTTTTAAAACCGAGAGGCGCACTTGTCCTTGCTCGGTGAATTTGAACGCATTCGAAAGCAGATTCTTCAGCACTTGCTGCAGGCGCTTGGCGTCGGTCACCAGGCTGCGGCCCAGCGCGGGATCGGCGCGGGTCTCGAAATTCAGCCGCCGGGTCTCCGCTTCGTGGCGGAATGGCCGGGCGATCATTTCCAGCAAGCCAGCGAAGAAGACTTCCTCCGCCTGAACGGAAACGGTGCCGGATTCAATTTTCGAGAGATCCAGAATGTCGCTGATCAGGTTCAGGAGGTCAGTGCCTGCGCCGTGAATCGTGCGTGAAAACTCAACCTGCTTCGGCGTCAGATTCCCTTCAGGGTTTTCGCTCAACTGCTGGCCCAACACCAGAATGCTGTTCAGCGGCGTGCGGAGTTCATGCGACATGTTCGCCAGGAATTCGGACTTGTACTTCGACGTGAGCGCGAGCTCTTTGGCTTTCTCCTCCAGCGCGCGGCGCGCCTGCTCGATTTCCTGATTTTTTCGTTCCACTTCCGCGTTCTGTTCGGCCAGTTGCTGCGCCTTCAATCCGAGTTGCTCGTTGGTCTGCTGCAGTTCTCGCTGCTGCGTTTGCAGCTCGGTGGCCAATTGCTGGGATTGCTCGAGCAGGCCTTCCGTCTGCATGGTGGCCTCGATACTGTTGAGCACGATGCCGATGCTGGAAGTCAACTGTTCCAGGAACGCGAGATGCGAAGCCGTGAAATCGCCGAGAGAAGCGAGTTCGATCACGGCCTTCACTTGATCTTCAAACAAAACCGGCAGCACGATCACACTGCGCGGAACCGCTTGAAACAGCCCCGAGCGAATGGACACAGCGTGCAACGGCATTTCGGTGATCAGCATCCGTCGCTTTTCCGAAGCACATTGCCCGATCAGACCTTCGCCAAGATCTAAGTGCTGCTTGTGCCCGTTCTCGCCGTTGTCCGCATAAGCGGAGAGCAGAATCATTCCAGGAGAATTGTCTGCCTCCATGCGATAGATCACGCCCTGCTGCGCGTTCACCAGAGGGGCAAGCTCAGAGAGGAGCAAGCGGCCCACAGTGCCGAGGTCGCGTTGGCCCTGCAACATGCCCGTGAAACGCGCAAGATTGGTTTTCAGCCAGTCCTGTTCCTTGTTGCGGTCCGTCGTGAGTCGCAAATTGTCGATCATCGTGTTGATGTTGTCTTTTAGCTCGGCGACTTCGCCGCGCGCCTCCACCTGAATCGATCGCGTCAAGTCGCCCTTGGTCACGGCTGTCGCCACTTCCGCGATCGCGCGCACCTGGTTCGTCAGATTGTCCGCCAGCAGGTTCACGTTTCCGGTCAGGTCCTTCCAGGTTCCCGCCGCTCCCGGAACGTTGGCCTGGCCTCCCAGTCGTCCTTCCACGCCCACTTCGCGTGCCACCGTGGTTACTTGATCGGCGAACGTCGCGAGCGTTCGCGTCATGTTGTTGATGGTTTCTGCCAGCGCGGCTACTTCGCCCTTTGCGTTCACAATCAGTTTTTGCGTCAGATCACCGTTTGCAACCGCCGTCACCACTTTCACGATGCCGCGCACCTGTTCCGTCAGGTTCGCTGCCATCACGTTCACGTTGTCGGTCAGGTCCTTCCACGTTCCCGCCACGCCGGGCACCTCGGCTTGGCCGCCGAGCTTGCCTTCTGTGCCAACGTCGCGCGCTACACGCGTCACTTCCCCGGCGAATGCGTTCAGTTGGTCCACCATCGTGTTGATGGTGTTCTTCAGCTCAAGAATTTCGCCCTTCACGTCCACGGTGATCTTGCGCGACAAGTCGCCTTTCGCAACCGCCGTCGTCACCTCGGCAATGTTGCGGACTTGCGCCGTCAGGTTTCCGGCCATAGCGTTGACCGAATCGGTCAGGTCCTTCCAAGTGCCCGCGACACCCGGTACGTTGGCCTGCCCTCCCAAGCGTCCTTCGCTACCCACTTCGCGAGCCACGCGCGTCACTTCGGCGGCGAAGGAACGCAACTGCTCCACCATGGTATTCAGCGTTTCTTTCAGCTGCAGAATTTCTCCGCGTACGTCCACCGTAATCTTGCGCGAAAGATCTCCGCTGGCAATTGCCGTCGCAACTTCGGCGATGTTTCGCACCTGGCCCGTAAGGTTGCTGGCCATAAAATTCACGTTGTCCGTCAAATCTTTCCACGTGCCGCCCACGTCCGGCACCTGCGCCTGGCCTCCCAACTTGCCTTCCGTGCCCACCTCGCGCGCCACACGCGTCACTTCTCCGGCGAACGCGTTCAGTTGGTCCACCATCGTGTTGATGGTGTTCTTCAGTTCCAGAATTTCGCCCTTCACATCCACCGTGATCTTGCGCGACAAGTCGCCCTTCGCGACCGCCGTGGTCACCTCGGCAATGTTCCGAACTTGCGCCGTGAGGTTAAGCGCCATGGAATTCACGGAGTCCGTTAGATCCTTCCAGGTGCCCGCGACACCGGGCACGTTGGCCTGTCCTCCCAAGCGTCCTTCGCTGCCCACTTCGCGAGCCACGCGTGTCACTTCCGCAGCGAAGGAACGCAACTGCTCCACCATGGTATTCAGCGTTTCTTTCAGCTGCAAAATTTCCCCGCGTACGTCCACCGTGATCTTGCGCGAAAGATCTCCGCTGGCAATTGCCGTCGCAACCTCGGCGATGTTGCGCACCTGGCCGGTGAGGTTGCTGGCCATGAAATTCACGTTGTCCGTCAAATCTTTCCACGTGCCGCCCACGTCCGGCACCTGCGCCTGGCCTCCCAACTTGCCTTCTGTGCCGACTTCGCGGGCCACACGTGTCACTTCAGCCGCGAACGCGTTCAACTGATCCACCATGGTGTTAATGGTGTTCTTCAATTCCAGAATTTCGCCCTTCACGTCTACCGTGATCTTGCGCGACAAATCGCCTCGCGCCACGGCCGTCGCAACTTCCGCAATGTTGCGCACCTGGCCCGTAAGGTTGCTGGCCATGAAGTTCACGTTGTCCGTCAAATCTTTCCACGTACCCGCAACGCCAGGCACCCGCGCTTGCCCACCGAGATTCCCTTCGGTTCCCACTTCGCGAGCTACGCGCGTTACCTCTCCCGCGAACCCGTTGAGTTGATCCACCATGGTGTTAATGGTGTCTTTCAGCTCAAGAATTTCACCCTTCACGTCCACCGTGATTTTGCGCGATAAGTCGCCTTTCGCAACCGCTGTCGTCACTTCGGCGATGTTGCGCACCTGCGCGGTAAGATTCCCGGCCATGGAATTCACGGAATCCGTCAGGTCCTTCCAGGTGCCCGCAACACCGGGGACGTTCGCCTGGCCACCCAGTCGGCCCTCGCTGCCGACTTCGCGTGCCACACGCGTCACTTCACCCGCGAAGCGGTTCAACTGGTCCACCATCGTGTTGAGCGTTTCTTTCAACTGCAGAATTTCTCCGCGCACATCCACCGTGATCTTTCGTGAAAGATCCCCGCTAGCAATCGCCGTTGCAACCTCGGCGATGTTGCGCACCTGGCCCGTCAGGTTGCTGGCCATGAAGTTCACGTTGTCCGTCAAATCCTTCCACGTTCCACCAACTCCTGGCACCTGCGCCTGGCCGCCCAACTTGCCTTCCGTCCCCACTTCGCGTGCCACGCGCGTCACTTCTCCCGCGAATGCATTCAATTGGTCCACCATCGTGTTGATGGTGTTCTTCAATTCCAGGATTTCGCCCTTCACGTCCACCGTTATTTTGCGCGACAAATCGCCGCGCGCCACCGCCGTAGTTACCTCCGCAATGTTGCGCACTTGCGCCGTCAGATTTCCGGCCATCGCGTTGACCGAATCCGTCAGGTCCTTCCACGTGCCTGCCACGCCGGGAACCACCGCCTGGCCGCCAAGCTTTCCATCTGTTCCAACCTCGCGCGCCACGCGCGTCACTTCGGAAGCGAACGAGCGCAACTGATCCACCATCGAGTTGATCGCTTCCTTTAACTGGAGAATCTCTCCGCGTACGTCCACCGTGATCTTGCGCGACAAATCGCCGCTGGCCACCGCCGTGGCCACTTCCGCGATGTTGCGCACCTGGCCAGTCAAATTGCTGGCCATCAGGTTCACGTTGTCCGTCAAATCCTTCCACGTTCCCGCGACGCCCGGCACTTTCGCCTGACCGCCCAACTTCCCTTCCGTCCCCACTTCGCGTGCCACGCGGGTCACTTCTGCCGTGAACACGCTCAACTGTTGAATCATCGTGTTCACGATGTTCGCCAAACGCAAAAATTCCCCTTGCAGTGGACGGCCATCCACATCCAGTCGCACCGTCTGTGCCAGATTGCCCTGCGCCACCGCGGCGATCGCGCGGGTCACCTCCGTGGTTGGGCGCAGCAAATCGTCAATCAGCGTGTTGACGGAACCTTCCATCTCGCCCCAAGCGCCGCGCGGTTGGTAGAATCGCGGTCGCTCTTTTGTGCGCCCTTCTTTGCCGACCACCTGGCCGACACGCGCCAGCTCGTGCGCCATGCGTTGGTTCGCGATCACGATTTCGTTGAAGGTGTCCGCGATCTTCCCGCCGACGCCGGTCCATACTCCAGGCAGCCGCACTGAAAAGTCACCATCGCGCATGGTTTGGAGGCCGGCAAGAATCGCACCAAGCTCTGCCTGAGTCATTTCGGCGATAGTGGTGTGGCCATTTCCCTTTTTCTTTTCGACCGGGCTCGGTTGGGCTGTCGACGTCGAGGAAGCGCGTTGTTCCGTTCGTTTCATGCTGCAACTCCTTGCCCGGGATTGACCGTGTTGACGCATGCATGACCCGATCGAGATACTTTTGCGGTCGGCGCCATCAACTGCACCGAATTCCCTGCTCTGAAATGTGTGATTGAATATTTCGTGAGTCTAGTGCGAATAGACAACTCCCGACGTGGGCAGACTACGGACCTGGCCATAAGCACGTCTCCGAGGGCGTTGAGACGGCCGGATTACAGTTTTCTATGCGTCAATCGACTGCAACTCCAGCAAGCTACCCGCCCGGCTAGATCTCCTTAAACTATCAATCCAAACTGAAGAACAATCCGGTTCACGCGGTCCGGATCCAGGCCTGGGCTGGCATAAATTCCATCCCCGCCACCACGTTCAAGGCGCGCATCAGTTCGCCTTCCGTATACGATTTCAACAAGTAACCTCGAGGACCGGCATGGTGCGCCGTCTCCACCCATTCCAGTGAATCATGCAACCTGAGCATCAGCACTGCCCGCGTCGCCTCCAGCCCTCCCATTCCGGGCATCGAAATACCCATCAACACGATGTCTGGCTTCAAATCCTTGGTGAGTTGGACCACCTCTTGTCCATTGGCGGCCTCGCCAGAAACCTGCCACTCCGGCCAACCGCCCAAAATACTTCGAATTCCCTTTCGAATCACCGTATGATCGTCGACCACTAAGACCGTTGCATACCCGCCCTCAATTCAACTTGCACGATAAGTTACCCGAGCAAAAAGAGGGAAATACCCGGCAGGGGATGGGACGCCTAAGAACAATTCGCGCAACGATTTGTCACGCTGCAACTATAAACTGCTATGTCCTGACCGCCCAAAGAACCCCAAAGATGGAAATTTTTAACTTTACCGGGGTACAAAAATATAGGGGAATTCCTGTATTTTGGCGTGTTTCCAAGCCGGAGAAATGGCAAGCCGATCGACTTTGGTACGGTACAGTACGCGCCCCCCAATCAGCGATTCACCCGATGGCCGTCGCTAACCACTCTGCGAAGCTAGTTATGGGGGGCATGCGGCCTTATGGCATCAACTTGGCGAGGGGCGCTGAGTTTTGGCCTTTTAACCATCCCGATTCGTCTGTATCCAGCGGCGCGAAGCCAACGAACCTACCTCCATCAAGTGCATGACAAATGTCACACGCGCTTGAGACAGCCGCTGTTCTGCCCCACTTGTAACCGCATTGTCAGCCGCCATGAAGTCGTCGTAACCACGGAATTACCGTGCACACCATGTATTTTCAAAACGAGATTCGCGAAGTCCAGGGTTACGGAGAGAAGCCCAAGAACCTGCAAATCAAACCGCAGGAGATAAAGTTGGCGGAACAGCTCATCGAAACGTTATCGGAGGATTTCAACCCGGCAAAGTATCGCGACACATTCCAGGAGCGGTTGCGCGCTTTGGTCGAGTCCAAACAAGAAGGCAAGCCGTTCACAGAGCGGCGTGCACCTCGGCAGGCTCAGGTCATCGACATGATGGATGCCTTGAAAAAGAGTTTGCGAGAAACGGGGCGCACAGGCAAACGGTCGCGCGTTGCCGGAGAACATGCGCTGGCGAGAAATGCCAAGCGCCTGGCCAGCTAATTTGTGGGATCCACGTGCTGCAAATGTGCTTTGGAAGATGCGTGGGCCGAGCCAGCTCTCTTGACCTTGGCCGGAACATCTGCCAGCGCATTGTTATCCTGTTGTTCGATTAAGGGAATCTCTACGGAGATCACCGTGCCGCATCCCTCGCCCGGCTCGATGCGCAGCGTTCCACCCACTTCGCGCACGCGTTCTCGCATGCCACCCAGACCCACTCCCATCCCGGTTCCTAGATCGCGGAATGCGCGGATACGAGCGAGCGGGATCCCGCAGCCGTAGTCGCGAACCGTCAGCGAAACGGTGTGGCGATCGTGGGAGATGGTAATGTCGACGCGTTTGCTTTGCGAGTGGCGGTGAACGTTGGTCAGGCTTTCCTGCAGAATGCGGAATAGCGCGGTCTCGATCTCGTTCTGGAATCGGCGAATGGTCCGCGGAGCCTTCAGGTCCACGACAATCCCGCTGCGCGTCGCGAAACCTTCTACGTACCAGCGGACCGCGGAAGCAAGCCCGCTCTCGTCCAACAAGGGCGGGTGCAGCAGATAGGACATGGTCCGCGTCTCGGAGATGCATTGGTCAACGGTTTTCTTAGACTGCAGGAGTAGCTCGCGGCTCGAATCGCTCGTAGCATCCCGCAGGCAAGCGTCGATGCTGAATTTCAGCATCACCAGATATTGGCCCAGGCTGTCGTGCAGATCCCGCGCCATCTTGCGTCGTTCCTCATCCTGCACCTGCAGGATGCGGCCGCTGAGCCGGCGCGCGGTTTCTTCCGCTTGTTTCTGCCGAGTCATGTCGGAATTGATTTCCAACCAACCGATGGATTCTCCTCGCTCGCCCTGTTTGCGAATCCAACGGCTATGCACCGTCATCTGCAAGCCATAGCGAGTGGTTTGCACAAGCTCCCCTTCCCACTTGCCCTCGCGCTTCAGAATTTTCAATACCTCAGAAAAAGGTATGGGAAACTGCGTGCGCAACATCCGCGAAGCATGCTGACCTATGGCTTCTTCCTGCTTCCAGCCGTACATGTATTCCGCGGCCCGGTTCCAGTAGGTTATTTTGACGTCGGGATCGCAAATGAAAGCCGCGTCGGTTACTAGATCGAGCAGCTCCGCCTGGGTGGCAACCTCCGATATGCGTTCCTTCAACTCCGCGCGGTGATCGCGCACTTGTTCTTCCAGTTCATCCCGGCCGCGGCGCAGACGTTCTTCCGCAATCTTCCTGTCGGTAATATCCTGCGAAGCTCCAATGTCGCGATACGGCTTTCCCTCGTGGTCATAAAAATAGCGTCCCTTAGCGGCCAGCCAGCGAATGCCGCCATCGCGTAAGACAACGCGATATTCAAATCCATAGTCTTCATGCGCGCTTTCCGCGGCACGGCAGCTCTGTCTCGCGACCGGCAAATCGCCCGGGTGAATTCGTTTTTCCCATGCCTCCGGCGAAGGCAGGCACTCCCCCGGCGCATATCCGAGAAGTGAAAACTGGCTGGGAGACCAAAAGACTTCTCCCGTCCTCAGATTCCTGTCCCAGGTCCCCATGCGTCCGAGTTCCAGCGCCAGCCTCAAGCGGTTTTCTGATTCGCGTTGCCGCTGATTTGATTCCACGTGCGCCTTCACTCGGGAAAGCAATTCTCGCGCGCTGAACGGCTTAACTAAATAATCGTCGGCGCCCAAGCCTAAGCCGTGAATCCGAAACTCTTCACCTGCGCGCGCCGAAAGAAGAAGGATAGGGATGCTACTGAGGGCGCTGTCTTCGCGCAGCGACCGCAACAGGCCGATCCCGTCCAGGTTCGGCATCATTACGTCGCTCAAAATCAGATCGGGTTGCGCGCGGCGAACACTCTCCAACGCCGCAACTCCATCCGCAACTGCTTCCACGGCGTATCCCTGCTCGCTCAGCAAGCGCCGAATATAATTCCGCATGTCTCCATTGTCTTCCGCCAGCAGGATGCGCGGTTGAACGCCAAATTCCTTTCCACCAGGTGCGAAGTCCGCAGTGGTGACGGGAAGCGTTCGCGCACCGGAGAGCGGAACATCCTCCGGCAGCCATGCCAATGCTTCCTCAACGTAGGCTTGCCTCGTGTCGCCAGCAGTGGTTTGCTGCCCATTCACGGCGATGCGATCCTTTGGCAGATGAGCGCTCCCCAGAGGAATCGAGACGACGAATCGGCTCCCCTTTCCTAACTTGCTTTCCGCCTGAATCATTCCACCGTGCAGTTTCACCAGTTCCTGCACAAGCGCGAGCCCGATACCTGTTCCTTCATGGGTACGTCCCTGAGTTCCCTCAACGCGATGAAAGCGCTCGAACAGCCGGGGCATTTCAGCTGCGGGAATCCCGACGCCGGTGTCCTGCACGGAAAGTTCCGCTCGGCCATCGATGACGTCAAGTTGAACGGTGATTTTACCGCGGGGCGTGAATTTGAATGCGTTGGAAACCAGATTCAGAACGATTTTTTCCCACATCTGCGGATCAACATAGACCGGCGTTCCCAGATCCCCGCAATGCACCTCATATTCCAGCCCCGCTTTATCGATTGCCGACCGGAAGACACTGGCGATTTCCGCCGTTGCCGTCTCCAGGTTCACAGGCTGAAACTTTGCCTGCACCCGGTCCGCTTCCATGCGCGAAAAATCCAGAAGTGTATTGACCAGCTTCAACAGCCGAAGGGCATTACGGTAAACGAGGTCGATCTCTCCAAAACGAACCGCGGAAATATCGTCGCCGCGCGACAACAGATCTTCGAGTGGACCGAGAATCAGTGTCAGTGGTGTCCTGAGTTCATGACTGATATTGCTGAAGAACGTGGTCTTTGCGCGATCCAGGGCAGCCAAAGATTCCGCGCGCTTGCGTTCTGCATCGCCGACGCGCGCGTCCGCAACGCTCTTGGCGATTTGTCCGGCAACCAGATTCAAGAAGCTGCGATAATCCTCGTCCAGCCTCTTATGACGATTCACGCCCACCACCAGCACGCCCATCCCGGATTCCTGCCCGGCCTGCGCGATCGGCAGAACGATCAAATCATTAGGACTGACGCCCCAGAACCCGCCCGGCAAAGACAGACCCAGACTCTCCAGGTGGTTCAACTCTACCGGCTTGGCGCGCTCGACCACCAGCCGGATTAGCCTCGCAATCCGCTCGCGTCCAGAAAGGGCCACTTCCTTCACAAGGAAAGAATCGTAGGAGTTGAGGCCCGCCGACGCTACCGCCCTGGCACCCGTCATGTCATCGCTGAACATGTACAGAACCGCGAACGGAATATCGTAGGGATTGGCGCTCAAAGCTTTGGCGGCAAATTCCCAAGCTTCCGCTTCATTCTTGGCGTCAACGCTGCGAGCTGCCAGATCGCGCAGAGTGAGAAGTCGGCGCTGGCTGATCACTTCGTCAGTTGTTTCGCTCACCGGCGTGATCACGCCGACGACTCGGCCTTGCTCATCACGGATAGGTGTGTACGAAAACGTGTGGTAGGTTTCTTCCAAGTAGCCGTTGCGTTCCAAAAGCAGCAGTAGATCCGCGGACCACGTTGCCTCTCCCGTCGCCAAGACGTGTTCTAGCATCGGTCCGATCACGTCCCAGATTTCCGGGTAAACTTCCCTGCCCGGCCTGCCCAAAGCATCGGGATGCTTTCCGGCAAGTGTCCGGCGATAGGAATCGTTGTACAGCATGATCAGTTGCGGACCCCACCAGACGATCAAATCAAAACGTGAAGCGATGCAAATGCCCGCGCTGACTTTAAGACTCTGTGGCCAATCTTCGATAGGCCCCAGGGCAGTGTTACGCCAATCGTTGGAGCGCATCAGCGCGCCCATCTCTCCGCCTCCGGAAAGCCAGGCCGGCCCTGTCGGAACCTGTTCACCAGGAGCCGATTGATCAGTATCCTCGCGCGCCTCGGCAGAAGAGACCGGGACAATCAATTTTTCGATCGCGGTCAGCAAATCTCGCGAAAGGTCGGACTTCGCCACGTACGCAGCCGCGCTCGCCTCGATCGCCTGTCGTCTCGTAATCTCTGGCTCATTTTGGCTGATGATGACGACTTGGGTTTCCGGAAGTTCCCTGTGAATGATCTTTGCCGCTTGCGTTCCCGACATATCCGGCATCGACACATCCATCAGGATCACGTCGGGCCGCAGCGAATTTGCCTGATCGACCGCGGCGCGACCGTCGGCCGCTTCCCCGCAAATTTCCCACTCCGGACGCGACGACAAGAGCGAACGAAGGCCGCGTCGGACGACTTCGTGGTCATCAACAATGAGAATTCGCAACGATTTCATGGGTTCAACGCTAAAGGACAGACGCCTTGCACCCATTCCAGCTTCGGGAAGGGCGCGGACCGGGACGCGTCCAATATTTATACACAGGCTGAGGAGTTGACCACGTATGCGTCGAGGCTGTCTATACAGGTTTGCCCGTATCTTCCGGGAGGTTGCAAACGCTTTGATTGGTTCGTTCACGAACTCCACGCTCGACGGCGCTGCCGATTGCAGCACGCTGCGTGTGAAAACATAGTTCTTAACTCTTGTATCGAAGCCCGACCCCAGACATGCTTTTTTTAGACGTCGAGCGCCATGTCGTAGGTTTTCCTGCCCCGCAGGATCGTGTCGATCGATTTATAGAACGCACTCATACCGTGGAGCCGTCAGACCGGGCAATAAAACCGTCGGCGCTCGTGGCGATGTACACGACAATTTTTCGCTTGTGGACCATAGCGCCGAAGCGACGCCCCTAATCCTAATGCGGAACTTCGTGGGCGCTGCCTTCGTGGATTGTCGTCGAGGAGTCCGCGTCGGAGCGAAGCACAGACGCGAGCGACCAGCAAGCCCCGCGTTTCGTTACCCAAGAGCGCCGCGGCGATCATCGGAATCAAAGCAACGCCAAGAGGCGATAGCGTCCGGAAATGGCGTCTGGAGAATCTGCGCGAGCAAGAGTCCCGCAAAAGCAATAACCAGTCCCGCAAGCACAGCGCCATCCTCAAATAGGATGGCAAACGTGCTGGGATCTTTGCTGCCATGAATAGCCAGCAAGAGATCCTCATCGTTCCCCGCATTGGATCGAAATTCCCTATACGCGACCGCGAATGAACAGCCCTCGCCGAGGCCCGGTATCACGAGTATTGTGTAGGTCCATCCAAGATGATCCAAGGGCCGCGGATGCAAGCAGCGTGAAACTCCTTGATACAGGGAAACGATTCCGCCGCCGGCAAAGATCAGCATGGCCACTACAAAGGTCCAGAAGTAGAGTTCCTTGCCGGACCGAACGGATGCGCGCCATCGGCAGGCTTTCTGCTTCGATGAAGACCCTACAACAGCAGGGCGCCCTCTCCCGTGTCGACAACAGAGTGGATGCCTTCCGCAAGCATCGCGGCGCTTCCACTGAAAAACGCGGCCGCAAATTTCGAGGCAGCAATGATCAGATTGGCGCCTATGGACACGAGAATTGCTTTTGGTTTTTGGTCCATAGCGCAAAGGTTACCGCGATGAATTACACGAGGCGTAAGTACCTGCCTCGCATGAATTCTGTTCTGCGCTAGGATTTCTTCGCGGGAACCTTTGCGCCCTTTTTGCGCGCCTCCGAAAGCCCAATGGCAATCGCTTGTTTCCGGCTTTTCACCCGGCCGCCTCTACCCGCCCTTCCAGAACGCAACGTCCCGTGTTTCTTCCGGCGCATCGCGCTCCTTACTGATTTTCCCGCGGCCTTTCCATATCTCGGCATCGTGGCCTCCTTGGCTGAGCAGGCAATTGTCCAGCAACGTTACCGCGAGGAGACCGCGCAGACGATGCGTGACTACCTGTAAGTTGCCGTCAAGATCCATGTACGTGCGGCGACGAAGCTTAACCTGCCAACGATTGCTGCAGCGCCGTGATCAAAAAACCAAGCGAGGCGACCAGCATGACGCCTGTCGCGACCCACCCCACCACGAGCAGATAAGGTGGCAAAACGAACTTGCCAACGATCGCCGGTTTGTCCGAGATGAGCATCAACAGGAACATCAACGGAACTGCCACAATACCGTTGATCACAGCCGATAGGAAAAGCGCGCGGATAGGGTCGATCCCTACAAAATTCAGGCACACGCCAAGAATGGTGGCGGCAGAAAGAACGTAGTAGAACTTTCGCGCGTTGTGTGGCCTGCTCTGCAGGCTTGCCCGCCAGCCAAACAATTCCGAAACTGCATACGCAGCCGAACCCGCTAGGACCGGAATCGCCAGCATTCCCGTCCCAATGATCCCGAGCGCGAACAGCAGCGAAGCAAAGCGCCCGGCCAAAGGCTGCAACGCCTTTGCCGCGTCGGCGGCCGTGTGAATGCGAATACCCTCGTTTGAAGCATGCAAAGTGGCCGCGGTAGTAAGGATGATGAAGAATGCAACGATGTTGGAAAACGCCATGCCAACGCGCGTGTCGAACGCAATGCGCCGGAATTGCTCCCACGCCTGCGAAGGTTTTTTGCGAAGCGGCGATTCGTGCCTGTGGATGCGCACGTCTTCCACTTCCTGCGAAGTCTGCCAGAAAAACAAATAAGGACTAATCGTGGTGCCGAGCACGGCGATCAACGCCATCAGATATTGCGGATCGAGGGAAACGGAGGGGACCAACGTGGAGCGAAGCGCTTGTGTCCACGGGACGCGAACGACAAACGCGGTTAAGACATAGGCGAACAAGGCCCAGGTCAACCACTTAAGATAGTGGACATAGATGCGATACGGGACGTAAACCTGCAACAGCAGCGAAGCGGCTCCAAAGAAGATCGCGTAGAGCAGCAGCTTACCCCCAACAAGAAGCTGGATCGCCGCTGCCATGGCCGCAACATCCGCGCCAAGATTAAAGATATTCGCAACGCACAGGAGCAGCACCAGCCCTCGCACAACAGTCTTTGGGTAGCACTTCGCAAGATTCGCAGCCACTCCGACGCCGGTGATTCGTCCCAGTCGCGCGCAAATTTCCTGAATCGCGGCCATCAACGGAAACGAAAACAGCATGGTCCAAAGCATCGCGAAGCCGAATTGCGCGCCCACCTGGGAATATGTGGCAATACCGCTGGGGTCGTCGTCGGCCGCGCCGGTAATCAAGCCGGGACCCAGGCTGGCGAACAAGTTCTCACGCTCGTCCACCGGAGGTGGCGACGAGGCCGTTTTGCTCAACGATATTTCCGACATACCAGCGTTCCCCTACAAACGAACGCCCAACGAATCTCATCTTATTTAACAGATCTGTAACACATGCCTATCTGTTAGATGACGTGCGCGTCGCGATAGGAGCCTCCTTTGTTGCAGTATTTGTTTCGATTTCTGATGGGCGGCATGATTGTGTCGTTATTTGCTTCCCTGGGAGACGTGCTAAAGCCAAAAAGTCTTGCGGGCCTGTTCGGAGCAGCTCCGTCTGTGGCGCTGGCGACGCTTGGGCTCACAGTTTTGGCTGACGGAAAGGCGTATGCCGCTCTCGACGCCCGATCCATGGTCGTCGGAGCTGCATCCTTCTTTGCATACTCGGCGCTCTGTACCTGGCTAATGCTGCGCAAAAAGCTCGACGCGGCGCCGGCCACAATCGGCAGTCTCATCGTGTGGCTAGCAGCCGCATTGGGAACCTGGGCGGTATTCCTGCGGCGATAAAAATGAACGTTTCCTTCACCCTGGGCGCGCTGGCAAAAACAAAATGGTACGAATACCTCGTGCGCTTCGCATTTGGAGGAGCAATTACCGTCACCGCGCGATTCCTGGCCGAGCATTTCGGGCCGGTGTTTGGGGGACTCTTCCTGGCCTTTCCCGCTATTTTTCCCGCAAGCGCCACGCTGGTCGCAAAACACGAAACCCAGAAGAAACAGAATGCGGGAATCGCAACCAACTCGCGAGGGCGTCAAGCCGTTGCGGTGGACGCAGCCGGAGCGGCATTGGGAAGCGTTGGCCTGGCTGCTTTCGCGCTAACCGTCTGGAAGTTCCTTCCCTATTACAATTCTGCTTTCGTGTTTCTTGCAGCAAAGCGGTTTGGCTCGCGCTGGCCATCCTCACTTGGCGCATTGGGAGAAAACACCGTTGCGGTTAGCCATTTTTCTTGAAAGTTCTCATCCCCTCTTTAATCCTCCGTTCCGCCTCTTTCGGCCCTTTCGCCCCCAATACCCAATATTTCTTGCCGCTTAAATCATGGTAGTTCACAAGATTCTTCCAACTCGTTCACGAACTGCTTACCCAAATCATCGTGCTGTATATCCGCAAAACTGCGGTTGCCCGCTTCGATCGCCACGTTGAACACTCCAAACGTTTCCCCGTACTTGAGCACGCGGGTGCGGTTGTCGGCGAGCGACGACGAAGCCAAGACATAGAACTTGTCTTGAAAGCGAATAATGTCGCCCAAGGGAAATCCCTCTCACTGCAGGATGGCGGGCGTGCTTTCGTATTCCAGCATCTCGCGTTCGTCTACTTCGCCGAGGTACCGCTGGTACAGAGAGACGTACTCGGCACTCATCCTCTGCGCGGTAAATCTTTTCTCGAAGGACGCTCGACACGCCTGGCGATCAATTTCCGGAATTCGAGCGACGCTTGCGACCGCCGACTCCAGATCATCTACGACGAATCCTGTGACCTTTTCGGTCATCAGTTCGGGGACCGAGCCGCAGCGAAACGCGATCGTCGGGGTGCCGCAAGCCATTGCCTCTATCATTGTCAAACCAAACGGCTCCGGCCAGTCAATCGGAAAAATATATGCGTAAGCGTTTCCCAGAAATTCATTCTTCTCCCGGTCGGTAATTTCCCCGATGAATTCAATCCCCGGCTGCTTCAGCAGCGGTTTGATCTTGGCCTCAAAATACTCCTGATCCACGCGGTCTACCTTGGCTGCGATTTTCAAGTGCATGCCGGAGCGCATAGCAATCTCAATGGCGCGATCGGGCCGTTTCTCTGGCGAGATCCGTCCCAGAAACGCCAGGTAGTCCCCCTGCTCGAATCGCGGATTGTACAGGTCTGCCGGAAGCCCGTGATATATATTGCTCAGCCAATTCACCCGTGCAAGCGGCGGTCGCTGGGCTAGCGAAATGGAAACCACCGGCGCGCTGCAGAAAGCCCGGAAAAGGGGTTGCAAGTCGGGAATGTCCAGCCTTCCGTGCAGCGTTGTTATGCTCGGCAGATGCAAGTTCTTGCTCAATGGAAAATGAAAGTAATCGGTGTGGAAGTGCAATACATCGAAATCGTCTGACCGCGCAGCAACTTGATCTAACGACATGATGTGGTACGGCAACGGATCCGCGCATTTGGAGTTTAAGCGCAGCGCCGTGGGACATGGGGACACCAGCCGTGCGGACGTCCGGGAATCTCCGCTGGCAAATAGGGTCACTTCGTGTCCCTGCTTGACGAGCTGTTCTGTCAGGTGAAAAACCACGCGTTCGGTTCCGCCATACAATTTCGGCGGAACACTCTCGTAAAGCGGCGCGATTTGAGCGATGCGCAAGATGGCCTCGTAAAAACGTCTTTCTCAACGACAGCTACAGTGTGGCGTTTCCTAGTACTAAGAACCATCGGCTTAAACGAGTAGCAAATCAGGGAAAATGCCCTAGAACAGGGCAGGCCGATCTAGCCCTTTTTATGCTTAAAGAATTCCACTTGCCGTAACCGCTTTTCCGCCTCTTTCTTCGTTTTGTACGGCCCCCCGAGATTCTTCTTGCCATTTTCGGAAACCACTTTGTATCCGCCTTCGACCTTCTTGATCATCGGGCCCTCCACGAACAAACTAGGTATTCAGATTGCTCCTGCGCCATCCATGTTGTCTATTCGCAAAAAAACGGAGAATGGCGGCGTTAATGCTGTATCTCCGCCTCAGGGGAGCACCGAATTTGGTCTGGCTGCGACGCAATCCGCCCGTACCGCAGAACACTCACTTGTCGCCACTGCATCACCGACGCTTCGGAACTACGTGAGGAATTGCATCTCTTCGCGCAACTGCCGGCGAGCGCGATACACACGGGATTTTGCGGTTTCCGCGGAAATTCCCAGTTCTTCCGCCATTTCCTTGTGTGTCCAGCCTTCCCGTTTGTGAAGCAGAAACGCCGCTCGCAGCAAGGGTTTCAAACGGAGCATGGCCTTCACCGCAAGGTCGCGGTTCACATAATTGCGCTCGCTGTTTTCGCTGCGATCCTGGATGTCAGAAATTCCTCGGCACCCATTGCCCACGACGGAGAGGTCCACAAGACAGTCCTGCCGGCGCGAGCGATTGCGTCGGATGGTCATAAGTGCCTCATTGAACGCCACCCGAAACAACCAGGTCGAAAAACGTGAGTGTCCGTCGAATGTATCCAATCGCTGGTACGCCTTGATCAGCACATTTTGCAGGGTGTCTTCCGCGTCCTCATGATTCTTCAACACTCTCCTTGAAATTTTGTAGATCATGGGAGAATTCTGGCGCACCAGCGCCGCGAACGCTTCTTCGTTGCCCGCACGTGCCAGCGCCAGCAATTCATTTTCCGGAAGGGAGAAATACTCGTTGCTCATTGGAACGCTCTCCCTTCTCTTCCCTGTTCGTCGAGAAGCTAGTCAGCCAAAGAGGTGACAGGAAAAGCGCCAAAAACAAAAGCAGAAGCATTTTCTCCAGGCCCGTCGCCGCTACAAGAGCCTCCAGCAAGCCCACCAGGACCCCGATCACAGCCGCGATCAAAAAACCCGGCGCCCAGCGAAGCATTTTCCCCCTCCTCAGCTATTCCAGGGCTACTTTCCCGCCGAACTACGCCACGAGTGAGTGCGGCGTAACCACTTTCGAGAGTTCCTAATTGTTTCTCCACCTCTCGTTGGTCACCATCCCGGAGAACCTCTATGCCTCCGACATGCTTGCTGTAGACACTAAATGCGTTCGCAACACTGGAAAAACAGCTATGAAAGCGATCGAAGATAGAAGCGCCGGTCGCAATCTGCACACCAGTGCGGAAAGAAATGGAACGTACGGACTACGTGCCGTTCAATAATGCCTCGGGCTCGGCATCGGTGAATATCCTTGCTGCCACAGTAAGGACAAATCTGCCGCCGGAATTTGTTCGCACTCATCGAGGGCGTCGTGGATGTGAGGGGCATCGTAGCCATCTCGTTGACTCCTTCGCATGTGCATTTCAAAAACGTCAGCGGCCTCGGGCCTGAACACAAATTTGCTTCGTTCTAGGCTTCCGCCGCCATCGCTTGATTCTCACGTCCTTGCCGCATGGCGTGGAAAAGGGCGATATCAATGTCCGTAGACTGCAGCGGCACTCGCAAGACTTCGGCCGCGCCCAGCCGCAGTGCCTCCAGATATTCTTCCCATTCACCCGTACACTGCACGACGATGAATCGATTCATTTGCGGCGAGCTGGGCAGCGAAGTAAGCAGTTCGCGATAGGAACCGTCAGGAAGACGCTCTTCGCAGAAGATAACGGCGAGCGGATGCGTTGCGAGAAATTCCAGCGCTTGAAAGATCGTCGAGGCTGAGAATGTGTTTACGGGTAGGCCTTCAAGGGTGCGCAGCAAGGTTCTTTTGTTTTCGATTCGGCTGGAAACGATCAGCACATCCACTTCACTTTCCATCGACGCGCTCCTTTTTCTGTTCGCTCGCATAAGCGATAGATGGATTTGGGATGACTCACGCTTGCCAACGGGCCAAGAGGTGAGCTTTTGTGACGAGGATTGTCGACGGGCTGGGCCTCAACGAGCAATTGGGGTAAATATGTATCATTTGCCGGGGTTTGATGTAGGACCTAACCCCGCGGATAAGCGACTCGGTCGACGGGATTGCCCATTTTTACAGCGTACACGGTATGGATTTGTTATTTTGGCAGCGCGACAATGGGCGCATTCAGCATTCTCACCCTGACCTGCAGGCTGGGACGTTACTCCGAGCGTCCCAGCCTATTTTTTTCTGGACCGTTTTCGTCGTTGCGAACAAGGGCGCGATGCCGACTGGCTCACGGCGTCGCCTCCAGTGGCCGCGAGGCTTGTCCAAACACGTACCGCCATCCCGAAGGCGTGCGCACATACACATCGCTGAACCACAGCTGGTGATCGAAGTCTTCCCTTTTTGTGCGCCCTTTGCCCACAAGAGCGCCGTAACGACTGCTGTGTCGTTCGATACACGAACGGTACGATCGGTGTCTTCCTGGTGCTCATAGGTGATCTCGCCGCTGGACGATTCCTTCAGGAGATCAGCCTTCGGCGCCGTTCCAGACGACATCCGGGTCGCCAGCCACTGTGTTCTCAGCGTTGGCACGCAACCCTGCTGCCCGAACCCCGCTAAACATAGCGTCGGCCGCTGCTGCCAGCGCGAAAAGTCCCGCAAAAACCTTCTTCTCGGTCTTACGCTTTCATGCGATCCCCTTATCGCGACCCGAGATGTGCAGCAGATTCGCGATCGTCCTTCATTGGACGACTGTCACCAATCGATGCCAGTCGAGATTGCTGGGCTGCACGATGTGCGGGAATATTGCCGGTGCTTTGCCACAGCAAGATGGCGGCATACGCGCGCCAAGGACGCCAGGCCTCTGAGCGGCGTTCGAGTTCGCGCGTCGTGCGGGCTCCAGCGATGCGCCGGAGAACAGGATCAGCGGCAGGAAAGGCATCGGGATCTCGCAGCGCACGCAGCGCCACGTACTGCGCGGTCGAGCTTTCAATTCCGGGGAATTCGCTCAGCTGTCGCGAGAATGTATCGCTGTCCGTAATGCCGTCAAACTTGATCTGTCCCTCACAAACCGCTCGAGCGAAGGCATTAATGGTTTCAGCTTTTGCTTGCGGAAGGCCGGCGCTTGCCAAATTTGCAGCGGCGAGACTTTCCGGTGTTGGAAAAAGATGAGCGAGGTTTTCTGTCGCCGAGAACGGCTGCCCGAAGGCTTTCACTAACTGCGAGGTGAGCGCTGCGACGCGCTCGAGACTAACGTGTTGCTCGAGGATCGCGCGCGTCGTCAACTCGAAGGCGCTCCAGCAGCCCGGAACGCGAAGTCCTTCTTCGGTGTCCCCTAGCCGGGCGAGCGCCAGGTCGGAGCGCAGCGTTTTTGCGATGACTTCCCAATCCGCGTTGAGATCGAACATCGCGCGGATTCGCTCGATGATAAAAAAGAGCGAGCGCGGATCGCCAAAACGGACGCGGACGGCGAGGGCGTCCTTCTCTGGCTCATGAGAAACGGAGAAATCGCCGGCGGCGCCGTTCACAGAAAAGCAGCGGCTGTAACCGTTGCTGTCGACCGATTCGACGCCGGGCGTGAGGCGTGCCGCAAGGAACTGCAAAACGCGCTTCCAGTTGTATGGCGGGCGGTAGTGAAGGTGGAAGAGATACTGATTTTGCGGCTGGTCTGGAGTGCGCGGCGCGAGCGCGCGGATTTGCGTTGGGGTTCGATGATAGACGCTGCGGATGGCTTCGTTGAATCGGCGAACACAACCGAACCCGGAAGACAGAGCAACCTGCATCATGGGCAAATTTGTTTCGTCGATCAGTTTCTTGGCGAAGTGCAACCGCCCGGTCTGTGCAACGGCGCTGGGCGTCGCTCCCAGGTGGCGCAGGAACAGGCGGCGAAGATGACGCGAGCCGATGCCGAGGCGTTCCGAGAGGGCTTCGACGCCGCCGTCTTCGAGGCCACGTTCGCTGATCAATTGCAACGCGCGCGAAACGGTGTTTCGAGTTCCTACCCATGCGGGAGTTCCTGGCGAGCACTCCGGACGGCATCGCAGGCACGGGCGAAAACCGGCTTCAGCAGCTGCAGCTGCACTGAGAAAGTAGCGAACATTGCATTCCTTGGAGGTGCGCGCGCGGCAGATGGGGCGGCAATAGATTCGCGTGGTGAGCACACCAATGAAGAACTTGCCATCGAATCGCGCATCGCGCGCGAGTCGCGCCCGTGAACAAATCTGATGGTCGAGTTCCATAGTGTTGGTCAGGGGATGATAGCCGATTTTGCGGAGGAAGCTGGACGTTTTCGGACGTAGATACTGGCGAAAATAGACAATGGAAAATAGAAACAAGCCGGAATGTCTGCGCGTCGACATATTAAAACAGAACAGCAACGTAACTCAGTTGATATTCCCCCATACCCCCTGTTTTTTTGCGTATGCAGCGTGAAGCAAAGGAGTTACGGGAGAATGGCCTGCATCAAGGGAAACAAAGGCGTTAGAGGAGAGTGCTGAGCGACCTGTGAGCAGCGACCAGAGGTAGTAGATGGATCTGTACGAGGCGGAGAAAGCAGATCCGTCGCTGCGCTCGGGATGACAACGGCGGCGGAGAAACCAAAGGGCCGGCATGAGAAGTTGCGCTACTCGAAAGCCTTTAGGCCTGAAGGCCTGAGCTACTGGTGCCTGAGCTACAGGTGGAGGAAAGCGGCGGCGAGCTGGCGCACGCAAAACTACTTTTTGGGAGGGAGGAATTTTTTGTCGATGGAGGCGATGACTACGTAGTTGGGGTCGACCATTTCGGTGAGGTGGAGACGGCCGACTTTGGAGAAGAGTTCGTAAGCGTCGAGTTCGGAGAGGGAGTAGTCGCGGTGAATCCAGGCGATGAGTTCGGTGACGGCGATGCGGACGGCGTCGTCGACGGGGCGATAGATGCCGGTGGTCATGAGTTCGTGATCGTTTTCGAGACGCGGCCAGTCAGTGGACTTCCCTTTCACGAGTTCGAAGCGGAATTTGGCTTTCATAGGGACTTCGACGGCGCTGCCGGCAACCTCGCCATCGCCCATGGCGGCGTGTCCATCACCGAAATAGAAGAGCGCGCCTTTGACGTTGACGGGTAGGTAGAGAGTGTTGCCGGGAGAGACTTCGGGCGCGTCCATGTTGCCGCCGAATTCAGCGGGGACGATGGAGCTACGGGCTTCACCATGAGCGGGAGCGACCCCGATGCAGCCGAGGAAAGGCTTGAGGGGAAATTGCGTTTTGAAATTGGAGTCGAGGGCCTGGAAGGTGATGAGCTGTTTGTCGGCGTCGATGGGGTAATACCAGGCGCGCTCGGGGAGCGGCGCTTTTTCGAGCATGGGCGTGTAGTGAGTGGAATTGGCGGCGCCAAATCCGGGGCCGAAGGTGCCGACGCCCTGGTTGCTGTCAACTTGAAGATCCAGGATGTGGACGACGAGAGTGTCGCCGGGCTCGGCGCCGTCGATGAAGAAGGGGCCGGTGAGAGGATTATCGATCTTGATGTTGGAGAAAGGGTCGCCAGGTTTTTGGAGCGCGTTGCCGAAACAGTCAAGGGAATTGGCTTCGAGGATGTTGCCGGGCTTGAGATGGGCGACGGGGTCGGCGGGGCCGAAGGTGGCTTTGACGTTGTCCATGGAGGCGTAGAAGCGGACGATGTTGCCGGCGGCATCATCGGAGGCGGTCGGCGTTTGCGCTTCGGCGGGAACGGTGGTGAGCAAGATACAGGATGATGCGATCAGGGCCCATGATAGACGGCGCAAAGGGAGCCTCCGTTGGAGTTGAAAAAGCGAATTCGAAGTGCACCATGATTTGGCGGCGGAGTCAATCGGCCGAGTGTCTGCTATTCTCATAGGCTTATGAGATTGGTGGTGGCAGCGGTGGTGGAACGCGAGGACCGGCGGCTGTTGATTGGGCAACGGCGGCGGAGTGATACGTCGGCGCTGAAGTGGGAATTTCCCGGAGGCAAGGTGAGGGAGGACGAGGGATTGCAAGAGGCGCTGGCGCGGGAGCTGCGGGAAGAGTTGGGCGTGACGATTTTGAAGAGCCGGAAGATTGGGCAGGTGCGGCACCGGTATGCGAATACGGCGGAGGAATTGGAGATCCATTTTTTTGCGGCGAAGATTGCGGAGAAGGAGATTACTCCGCGGGTGTTTGAGCAGATCGCGTGGGTGTTGCCGAAGGAATTGGCGGAATACGATTTTCTGGCGGCGAACCGGGAATTGATTGCGCATCTGGCTACGGGGAAGATCAAGGCGGGGGAGCTATTGGGGGAGTAGGACGGCGAGAATTCACCACGAGGACACTGATTGCACTGAGGGAGGCGAGACCGGAGGGGATTAGAGCACACGGAAAAGGACGATGCATAGGCACATTAGGGAGGCTGGCATGAAAGCCAGCGCTACAGTGAAGAAAAATGCGCGAAGCTGGGTGGTGGCGCGAGCGACGGCACACAAGAACTTGCGTTGGCGGATGGCCTCGGGACGCCGTCCCAACAACAGCAACTTCAAGCATGAGCGTCCGGCAAATTTGGGATTCTGTGGTGATATTGGGGATTGTGAGGTAGCGGCGGGGAAAAAACGACACGTCTTTCAGGACGCACCATGGACACGATCATAGTCTATATATGGTTGTTACAGTCAACGAGGATCAGTTTGGTTACGAGATGACGGGATTGGGTTTGTCTGGGTTGATGGCTAGTTCGGTGATGGCTTTGTCCAGGACGGACTTTTCGAGTTGGCCGTCGGTGTAGAGTTCGTGGAGAGTGGCGAGGGTAATGAAACGCGAATCGACTTCGAAGAATTCGCGGAGCGAGGTGCGGCCTTCGCTGCGGCCGAAACCGTCGGTACCGAGCGTGGCGAGACGGCGCGGCATCCATTTGCTGATCATGTTGGGCAGAGTTTTCAAATAGTCGGACGCGGCCACAAGAACGCCCTGCGAACCTTCGAGACACTGCTTGACGTAAGGGATGCGTGGCTTGGTGCTGGGGTGCAAGCGGTTCCACCGCTCGGTTTCGATGCCGTCGGTATAGAGACACTTGTAGCTCGTGACGCTCCAGACATCGGCAGAGACGCCGTATTTCTGCTCGAGAATTTCCTGTGCGGCGACGACTTCGTTGAGGATGGCGCCACTGCCGAACAGTTGCGCACGCAACTTGGATTTCTTGTTCACGGCGCCGCGGAACTTATACATGCCCTTGAGGATGCCCTCCTCGACGCCGGCGGGCATGGTGGGCATGGCGTACGGTTCATTCATGACAGTGATGTAGTAGAAGATAGTTTCGCCCTCTTTGTACATGCGGCGAATGCCGTCTTGAATGATGACGGAAATTTCGTAGGCGTACGCGGGATCGTAAGCGAGAAGGTTCGGTACCGGGAGAGCGAGAACATGGCTGTTGCCGTCCTGGTGCTGCAAGCCTTCACCGGCCAGGGTGGTACGTCCGGCGGTGCCGCCGAGGAGGAATCCGCGAGTGCGCATATCGGCGGCGGCCCAGATGAAGTCGGCGACGCGCTGAAATCCGAACATCGAATAGTAGATAAAAAATGGAATGGTGTTGATGCCATGCGAGGCATAGGCAGATCCAGCGGCGATGAAGGAAGCCATGGAGCCGGCTTCGGTGATGCCCTCTTCAAGGATCTGGCCGTCTTTCGCTTCCTTGTAATAGAGAAGAGTGTTGACGTCGACGGGTTCGTATTTCTGGCCGACGCTGGAATAGATGCCGACGGTGCGGAAAAGGGATTCCATACCGAAGGTGCGCGCTTCGTCGGGAACGATGGGCACGATGAGCTTGCCGATTTCGGGATGCTTCAACATTTTGCGAAGCATGGCGACAAAGGCCATGGTGGTGGAAACTTCGCGGCCATCGCTGCCGTCGTGGAATTCGCGGAAGAGTTCGTCGTGCTCGGCGACAAGCGGGGTGGAGCGGATTTTGCGCTGTGGCGTGTATCCACCGAGGGCTTCGCGGCGAGCCTTCAGATAGTTGATTTCCTCGCTGTCGTCGGGCGGGCGATAGAACGGAACATCGCTGATATCGCCATCGCTGAGGGGAATGCCAAAGCGCGAGCGGAACTCGCGGAGTTCGTCTTCGTTGAGTTTCTTCTGCTGGTGGGTGACGTTCTTGCCTTCGCCGGCTTCACCGAGGCCGTAACCTTTAATAGTGCGCGCCAGGATGACGGTGGGGCCGCCCTTGTGTTCGAAGGCGGCTTTGTAGGCGGCATAGACTTTGCGAGGATCGTGTCCACCGAGTCGCAGGCGGCGTAGGGCCTCGTCGGGAAGAGGTTCGACGAGTTTCAAGAGGCGCGGATCGCTGCCGAAGAAGAATTGGCGAACGTAATCACCGGAGGAAACGACAAGCTTCTGGTATTCGCCGTCGACGACCTCGCCCATGCGCTTGACGAGAAGACCTTCGGTGTCGCGTTCGAGGATGGGATCCCACTCACTGCCCCACAGAACCTTGATGACGTTCCAGCGGGCTCCGCGGAAGGCGGATTCCAGTTCCTGAATAATCTGGCCATTGCCACGAACGGGACCATCGAGGCGCTGAAGGTTGCAGTTGACGACGAAGATGAGGTTGTCGAGTTTTTCGCGGGCGGCAAGCGTGATAGCGCCGAGTGATTCGGGCTCATCGGTTTCGCCGTCGCCGAGGAAGGCCCAAACTTTTGCGTCGGTGGCAGGCTTCAGACCGCGATTCTCCAAGTAGCGATTGAAACGCGCCTGATAGATGGCCATGAGCGGGCTGAGTCCCATGGAGACAGTGGGATATTCCCAGAAATCGGGCATCAGCCAGGGATGCGGATAGGAGGAGAGTCCACCGCCGGGCTTCAGTTCGCGGCGGAAGTTTTCCAGTTGCTCGATGCTGATGCGGCCTTCGAGGAAGGCGCGGGAATAGATGCCGGGAGCAGCGTGGCCCTGGAAGTAAATGGTGTCGCCTTCGAAATCTTCGCTGCGAGCGCGGAAGAAATGGTTGAAGCCGACTTCATATAGAGTGGCGGCGGAGGCGTAGGTGGAGATGTGACCGCCGATATTGTGCTCCAAGCGATTGGCGCGGACAACCATGGCGAGAGCATTCCAGCGAATGAGGGACTTGATGCGGCGCTCGAGCTGCTGGTCTCCGGGGAAGAGAGGTTCGAGGCGCGCGGGAATGGTATTGGCGTATGGAGTGTTGGCGGTGAAAGGGAGATCAATGCCACTGACGGTGGCGTGGGCACGAAGGCGTTCGAGGATTTCGCGCGCAACGTCGGTACCGCTGGATTCCAGGACGGAATCAAGGGACTCGAGCCATTCCTGAATTTCGATGTCGTCGATGTGTCTGTGCGTAATTGTTTCCTGATCCATAGTGAGCGACCGACCTTCTTTCCTTCCAAAGGCGCTAAAGACGCCAAGGGCGAAATCTACGAGTGAATCCGCAAGTTCTAACAATAACACCTTGCGGAGGGGTTGTGCACGCGCAAGGGGGAACTAGAAATATTCCCGATAGGGTAAAGTGATTTCTTGGATGAACGGATTTAGGAAGGACCGGAAGAAGACGAAGAGCAGAGGGTCCGCACCGTGCCATCGTAACAGCCCACCATTCGCAAACAGCGCGAAGGGTGGGGCACCCTCAAGTTCATGGGTCGCGTGGCGTTTAGAGGGTGCGGCCGCCGTCGAGGACTAGGGTGTGACCGGTCATGAATTCGGCACGGATGATGAACATGACCGCGTCGGTGATGTCCTGAGGATGGCCGGTTCTGGCGAGCGGGGCGCGCTGAATGAAGTCGGATTGCCACTCTGGGGGATCGCCGGGCATGGTGATAGTGCCGGGAGCGATGGCGTTGACGCGAACCTTGGGGGCAAGTTCCTTGGCCAGGATGCGCGTGAGGAGAATGACGCCGGCTTTGGAAATGGAGTGGGGAAGAAATTCGCGCCAGCCCATGAGACCGCCGATGTCGGCAAAATTGATGATGATGCCGCTGCCCGATTCCGTGAGATACGGAGCGGCGGACTGGCAGCAGAAGAACGGAGCCTTGAGATTGGTATCGAGGGAGGCATCCCAGGTGGCTTCGGCAGTTTGGCCGAATTTGGTTTCGAGGAAATTGGCGGCGCTGTTGATAAGGATATCGAGGTGCTGGAATTCCTTGGCGACGCGTGCGATGAGATCGTGGATCTGCTCGACGCGAGTGAGGTCGGCCTGGATAGCGATGGAGCGACGCCCGCGTTTTTCGATTTCGTGAACGACCTCGAGGGCTTCTTGTTGGGACTTACCGTAGTGGACGGCGACGTCGGAGCCTTCGCTGGCGAGACGAAGGGCGATGGCGCGGCCAAGGCGCTTCCCTGCCCCAGTGACGAGGGCGACGCGGTCCTGCAAGATAGGCTCGGTGGTCACGGAAGAGGTCACGTGAGGAAAGGTAGCACAAGAGGTGCAAGGACGTGTGCTCACCACAGGGGACACCGAGGGTACAGGGGAACCCAATTCTGACAGCAAGAGACTAGCGGTGTTCCTTGTCCATGTACAGGCAGGAGGATTGCGCGAGGGAGTCGGAGGCCGCTTCACCGGTGATGAGGCGAGCGCCGCGGCTGAAGGTGAGGTACTCGAAACCCCATTGAATGAAAACCTGAACGCGGCTTTGGAATTGAACGATGTACATGAGATGGATGAAGAGCCAGATGAACCAAGCGAGGAAGCCGGCGATGTGCAAGCCGAAAATATTGGCGACGGCAGCGGCGCGACCGATAACGGCCATGTCGCCCTTGTTGAAATAGTGGAAGGGCGGAACCGTTTGCTTCCCTTGCAGGCGCGACTGGATGGTTTTTGCGGCGTAGCGTCCACCCTGAATAGCGACCTGCGCGACGCCGGGAAGAGGCTTGCCATGTTCGTCGAGGAAAAGGGCGAGATCGCCGACGACGAAAATATTGGGATAGTTGGGAATGGTGAGGTCGGGAAGCATCTTGATGCGGCCGCCGCGATCAGTGTGGGCGTGAGTGCGTTCGGCAACTTTGCGGCCGAAGTCGTTGGTAGTAACGCCGCCGGCCCAAAGAACGCTGCGCGCGGGGAGCTTGGTGTCTGCGCCGTTGTGGGTGTAGTGAACGCCATCGGAGTCGATATTGTTGACCATGGCGTCTTTGAGAACTTCGACGCCGAGACGGGAAACGAGTTTTTCCGCTTTGGCGGAAAGATCCTCGGGGTAAGCGGTGAGTACGCGAGGAGCGCCATCAAGAAGAATGATGCGGGCTTCGCTGGGATTGATGTGGCGAAAATCATTGCGAAGTGTTTCGCGAGCAATTTCCGCGAGGGCGCCGGAAAGTTCGAGGCCAGTGGCACCGGCACCGACGATGACAAACGTCAGCCAGGCGCGGGCCTCGGCTTCGGAACTGGAGCGTTCCGCACGTTCGAAGGCGTAGAGAAGTTTGTGGCGAATGGCGGTGGCTTCCTCAACGGTCTTGAGGCTGGGAGCGAAGGCGCGCCAGGAGTCGTTGCCGTAGTAGGAAGTTTGCGAGCCAGTGGCGATGATGAGGGAATCGTACGGATAAATGCAGCCGTCGCGAAGGATGACTTTTTTCGCATCGGGATCGAGATCGACGGCTTCGCCGAGAAGAACTTCGGTGTTTTTCTGACGGCTGAGGACCGCGCGGAGAGGTGAGGCGATCTGGCCGGGCGAGAGAGAGCCGGTGGCAACCTGATAGAGAAGCGGTTGGAAGAGATGGAAGTTGCGCTTGTCAATGAGGGTGACAGAAGCGTTGGCGCGCTTGAGGGTCTGCGCGGCGACGAGCCCGCCAAAACCTCCGCCGAGAATAAGAATTTTGTGTGTGCCGGCCATTGGGAACCCACGCACTGCTACCATGGACGTGGGAGAATTTAGTTTACAGTAGTCGGTTATAAGTTTTAAGTAAGAAGAACAGCAGATCCCTCGCTTCGCTCAGGATGACAATGAAAAAAAGGGCGGGCCGGGGCAGAAACCGCGCAGAGAGGAACGTCTAAGAAAAACGACTATGAGGCAACATTCAGGAGAGGAAGCAGGTTGGAACGAGCAGACTGAGAGGAAAGCGTTGCGGTTGTTGCTTTCGGACTTGATTCAACCAGCAACGCGGGTGGAGTTGTTGGGATTGATGGACGAGGAATTGTTTGTGAACGATCTGCACCGCGTGGTGTTCGAAGAGATGCGGAAGATGGGGCAGTCGACGGCCCGGGAAATGAGAGGGTTGCTGCCCGCACGAATCACGAATCGAGGATTCCCCGACTTTGACTGGAACGAATTTCTGGGCTCGAAGCTAGCGAGCGAAAAAGAAATCGAGGAACTATATGCAAGCGTGTTGCGAATGATCGAAGTGCGTCACCGTGACGATGCGGAAACGGGAGCGAACTGAAAGTGGGGGAGAGTCCGCGGAAGATTGGGTTCCTAGCGGAGGCGATCTGTTTTGTTGGCTATGTGGCACTGTACATCTGGAAATTACAGGTGCAGGTTCCCGCATCATGGTGGGTTTTCGTGGTGTGGTTGAGCGCGAGCGCGGTGTTGAGGAGGGATACGCCGAAGACGCTGGGATGGCGGGCGGACAATTTGTGGGCGGCCACGAAACGGGCGGGATGGTTCTTCTTTGCGGCGGCACTGGGGATTTGCGTGATTGGAGTTTTCCTGGGGATGCTGAAGCGAGTGCCGGCGCACTTGACGGAACCAAAACATTTGTTCGGGTACATGGCGTTTTGCCTTCTGCAGCAGGTGGGGCTGAATTCATTTCTGACGAACCGGTTGCTGAGCGCGTTTGAGAAACCATGGATCGCGGAGTTGACAGCGGGAGTGTCGTTCGCGGCGCTGCATTGGCCGAACCCGGTGCTGGTGCCATTGACGCTGGTGGCCGGGATTGCAATGGCCTGGCTGTTCGCCAAAGAACGGAATATTTTGCCGCTGGCGGTGGGACAGGCAATTCTGGGGGCGCTGGTGTGGTGGGCGTTCCCGCTGGCGTGGCATCACTCGATGAGGGTGGGGCCGGGGTATTGGAATTATCACTAGAAGATTTCAGTTGTCAGTTTTGAGTTTGTAAGTGATGCAAGCAAGCGACAGATCCTTTGCGTGGAGTGATTCACAGTGGACACAGGGAGCACAGAGGAATACAAAGTGCGAGGAAAAGAAGGACCGTGGGAGTGGTCTATGCAAACGCGACTGTAAGGCGCCCGCCTCGAAAGGCGACCGCTACAAAACCACGGAAAACCGGATTAGCGCTGCTCGTGACGGCGGTGGGTAGGTTGGCGTAGGGTCAAGTCAAACATTTTAGTTTCGGTGATGTCGGTGGCTCGACCGGCAATGCGGATGATGCGTCCCGAGGAGTCACGGATGGCATAGCCACGGTCGTGAATCCAACGCTGAGCGCCGTCGGGACGGCGAATGCGGTACTGGACGTCGAAGGTGTCAGCTGAGGTATCGCGGTTGAAAAAGACCAAGGCGCGATCATTGTCATCGGGATGGACGGCGTCGAGCCAAGAATGAGGGTCGTCGTAGAGGCTTTGGCAGGAGCGTCCCCAGAGTTTTTCATAAGTGGGGCTAACGTAAAGGATGCGCTCCTCAATGACGTCGATAAGCCAGAGGACGTCGGGGAGAGCAGAGGCGATTTGCTGAAAAGGTTCGTAGGCGGTGATCGAGGAGCGCTCGAAATCGATGCGATCGAGGACTTCTTCGTGGAGAGCATCGACGGTTTTCCGAAGGACTTTGGTCTTTTCGTCAACGATCGCCTGCATCAAGAAATGGAGGCCGAGGAGTTCTTCCTCGACGCGACGCCGTTCACAAACTTTGGCGGCGATCATCAGAGGCATGCTGCAAGCGATGCAGACAAAGCTGCCGAGCAGGAGAGGAGCATCGCGACCAGTGGCAAAAGGACCGAAGCCGGAGAGGGAGCCCCAAACAGCGAATCCGCTGAGAACGAGATTGGTGCCTGCGGACTCAAGCGGGCAAAAACGGAAGGCGGTCCAGATAGAAAAAGGCAGACAAAGAAAAGCGAGACCGTACCCCTGCGAATAGAGAAGCGAGGGAGGACCGAAGATAAGAACGCAAAGAAGGCCGAGGCCGGCGAGGAGAAGGAACAGTTCGAGGAGTTCGCCAAGCGTAGAGCTGTGGCGAGGGCTTCTGAGGACGAGGACGAGAAAGGGAGTGATGGTGATTGCGCCGAGGGCATCGCCAATCCACCAGGTGAGCCAGACAGGTCGAAAATCCTGCCAATTGGCGAAACCAGAGCTGCAGAGAATGCACACGCCAATGGTGGCGCTGACGGCGGAGGCGAGAAAACCGGCAAAACAGACGAAGCGAAAAACGTCTTTGGTCCTATAGAAGGCTTTGGTGCCGTTGGCGAATTGATTGACGAGGTACGCGCCAACGAAAGCCTCGAGGGTATTGCCCACAGCGATGCCAGCGGAGACGACGATGGAGGCGTTGACGTGATGATTGACGAGAAAGGCGCCAGCCAGGACAGCAGGCCAAACGCTATAGTCGAGAAGGAGAAGAGCCGCGATGGAGATGCCCGTGGGTGCCCAGAGAACGGTGGCATGAGGATTGACGCTGGCCAGGCCGAGACCGAACCTGCCGGCAGCGTAATAGCCAAAGGTGAGCAGGGAAAGTGCAGCGAGATGAGAGAGGAAAGGAGAGCGTGAATGACGGACCTGCGGGCGCTCAGAAGAAACGAAAGGAGGGTCATGAATGAAGACGTGGCGCTCAGGAATCATGTGAAACATTTCCTCTTGGCTATTGCGGAGAGGCCCGTTTATACGCCTGAACCTGGTCGTGGAAGAAGGGCGGACGGGGAACGTCCAAGTTGACAGAGGACCACGTATACTACCGGCGCGGAAGAGTGTCAACGGGAGTTTAAAATTGTCAGTTGCCAGTCTTAAGTAAGGAAGACAACAAGAAGAACCCCACCCGCCGGAGGAGACGGGTGGGGCGGACTAAGTTGAGGAGTAGCGCCGGCGCACTATTGCCAGCACTTTTACCAGCCGGTGCGATACTGGCGACTGAGATATTGATTGGCTTCGGAGACGTTGGTGACGTGCATGGAGGCACCGTCGTACACGATTTTTCTTCCGGCACGCAGAGAGACCACGCCGAGGAGCATGACTTCCGTGAGTTGGGTGGCGTATGAGAAAGGTGAGGCGGCCTGGGCGTGACCTTTTGCAGCGTCGACCCAGTTGAGCTCATGAGATTCCCCGTCGATGCGAGGAAGTTTCGGAGCGGGCTTCTTGACGGAATCCTGAAGAGACTTGGGCAAGAGGCGCGGATTGGCGCCGTAGGTATCGTGCATGAGCTTGCCCTTGCTGCCGATGATGATGGCGCCACCTTCCTTTTTGAGCTGCTCTTCGCCGAGTTCGACGGGCTTGGGAGGAGTGAGGCCGCCGTCGAACCAAGTGAGTTTGACGGGCGGCATGGAACCGCGCGCTGCGAATTCATAGAAGATGATGCTGGCGGTCGGATAAGAAGCACCGTTGAAAGGACTGGAGACAGTCTCGACAGAGGTGGGGTAGCCGAGATTGAGACTGGTCATAGCAACGTCGAGGAGATGAGCGCCCATGTCGCCAATGGCACCGACGCCCCAATCGACCCAGCCGCGCCAATTGAAGGGATGGTAGATGGGGTGATAGGTGACGCTAGGGCCAACGCCGAGGAAGAGGTCCCAAGAAAGAGTCTGCGGGACAGGATAATTCCCTGCCATCGCTGCGGCGAGACGAGCGTTAACACCAGCGGGATCCCACTTGAGAGCGTCAAGTGACCCGGAGGCCGCCTGGGGTCGTGGGACGCCTTGAGGCCAAAAACCAACAGGACGATCGGTCCAAACATGAACTTCGCGAACTTCGCCGATCGCGCCGGACTGAATGAGTTCGACAGCGGTTTTTGTGTCGTTGAGAGAGCGCCCCTGGTTGCCCATCTGAGTGGCGAGCTTGGGTTTGTCTTTGGCCTTGGCGGCGAGTTTGCGGCACTCATCAACCGACCAGCAGAGCGGCTTCTGAACATAAACGTGCTTGTCGAGATCCATAGCGGCGAGAGTGATAGGGGCATGCATGTGGTCGGGAGTAGCGACGATAATGCCGTCGATGTCCTTTTGCTCCTCGAGCATTTTGCGATAGTCGGAATAGCGCTTGGCTTTGGGGAGGAGGTCGTTTTTGAGATGAAGGATATTGTCGAGGCGAGTTTTGGCCTTGGCGGCGTCAGCAGCCGACATGGCCTGGGCCGCCCCGGTGGCATCGGGATGATCGATATGCTGCTGGAGGTTGGAGGCATCGGTATCAAGACGTGCGAGTTTCTCATCGGTGAAGCCCCAGTCGACATCGCAGAGCGCAACGATGTTTTGACTGGCAAGATTAATAAGATTGCTGCGACCCATGCCGCCAACGCCGACGCAGGCAACGTTCATGGTGTCGCTGGGGGGGACGAAACCGCGACCGAGAACATGGCGAGGGAGGATGGTGAGGGCGGCGCCAGTAACAGCAGCCTTGGCGATAAAGTCGCGCCGCGAAACTTCGTTCGTCTTCTCCGTTAAATCGATATTCTTGCTGGGTTCTCTACTTTTTTCACTCATTCATGGCTCCTTTGGAACGCCGCGGACATTATGACTCTGCCAGGGAAAGTTTGCGAAGAAGAAAAGTGCCGGGTTGAGGAATTGTTGCGCGGAAGAAAACAGAAGTTATGGGTGAGAAAGCAAATGTGAGATTGGGCAGTGGCCCGTTCGCGAGAGCTAGCGACAGGGAAAGAGCCTCACCGCTGAAGGGGTGAGCTACAGAGCGAAGGCACCCTGAGCTGGGGGCGGGAGCTAAAGGTTGCGGGCGGAAATGGTCCCCGGGGAAAGCGAGACCTGCGCACGCGTAAGGTTTGTAACCCGTGGCGTCTTGGTCAGAAGACGGAGGTCTTCTCCCGCTCTAAGGACCTCACAAATAAGGGTTTCCGAAGAATATCCGCAGTGTTTTGACAAAGAGGGATAAGGCAGGGGCGAAGAAGTCCAAAACTTTGCACACCGAGGAGTCGAGGGCAAGACTCAATACAATCTAAGTACTTTAAATAGTTTAAGATGAGGGTCAAAAAAAGTGCGCCCAAACGCTGGCAGACGGCATGCTCTTCTGGATTCAATCTGTCCAGAATGGACTTCGGGTGTGTCCCCAGTCACCCCGATCGACGATTCGGGGACGGCACGACAAGATGGAGGACGGATGAATTCTAGAAAAAACACCTTTTGTGCTGTGCTGATCGGGCTGTTCGTGGTGGGCTGTCTGGCGCCGGCCGTAATGGCGCCAGTTACCGACGCTTACAGCAGCCGGAATAGCAGATGGATTCACACTCACCACATTTGCGACGACGAACCCGGGCAACACGGGATGTTGCGCGGGACCGTTCGGCGTAGCTGTGGCTTCTACGGGTAACATCATCGTAAATACGGGCGCTGGGACCCGATACGTGTTCGCTGACACAGATGGTCAGACGGTGGGAAGCGCTTTATTCTCAACGTCTTCCAGCTCATTCACCGTAGCCTACGCCACCGCCGGCGGCCAGGCCTATGGAGGCGATGGTCACGGGCATTTCGTGCAGTTCAACGCAGATGGAAGCATAAACCATATCCTAACGGGAGTAACCGCCACCACAGACCTAGGCATGTGGGGCAACCCGGTAACTGGCCATATCGAAGCCAGCAGTGGCGCCGGTCTGATCGATATCAATCCCCTCGCGAACGGCGGGGCGGGTTCCTTTCGAGTGATCAACGCTGGCGGAGACGGAGACGGCGTTTCGGTTTCGCCGGACGGGAAGACCGTGTATAGCGAGCAGACCAACATCAACGGTTATGACATCGCGACTGGAACTCTGGTGTTCACGTCCGCTCCCGCGCACTTCCCTTCACCGGACGGTACGGGAGTCATCAGCAGCACAAACAACCTGAATGGCGACATCATCGTCAACAATAACAATGGCGAAGTGGATCTATTGGATCCTGTCACCAAGGCTGTGACCATAATTGCAACGGGAGGCTCCCGAGGCGACTATGCTTCACCCGACACCAATAACGGCACCCTGTTCCTTGATTTCGCCGATGTGGTTGGGCGTCTCTCCTGCGGAGCGGACTGCAGCATCGGTGGTGGTCCACCTCCGCCGTCGACACCGGAACCGGCCAGCTTGATTCTGCTAGGCACCGGCCTTGCAGCATTGGCTGGGTTCAAAAAGAAAAAGCAGCTAAACCAGGTCTGATGCTTATTCCAGACAGGGGGCGAGCGCGGAAACTGCGCTTGCCCCCTGTCTGCTTTTTTGGTTAGCCAGTTGTTAGCCAGTTGCGTTGGGAATGCGCTGCAGAGAAGGCGGGCGATGGCACAAGGATCGTCAATCGGTAAACTCCTTTCGGAGTGCCAGCAACGGAGGGCGGCCGCTACACGGAAGGGACACCCTGAAGGGGTGAGCTACAGGAATTTCACATAGGGTGCGAGGATTCGTTTTGGCGGAGTGAGATTAAGTAAGGAGAGTTCCGTAGTGCGAAGAACCCCGTTTAGAGTTGCCTGCGCTGTGGTGGCATTTGCTTTGGCGGCGTCGGCGCATGGGGATTCCCTTTCCAGCTACAAGAAGCAGGTGGCGGGAGGACCCGCGGAGCAAGCGATTGGAGCGGCAATCGATGCGCTACAAGCAGGAGATTTGAAAAGAGCGGAAGCGGCAAGCTTGAAGGCGCTGACGCTGGCGCCGGACGAGCCGCACGCGTTGGCGTTACTGGCAGAAGTGGAAATGCGGCAAGGACACCCGGCAAATGCACTGAAGTATCTGCAGACGGCAGTGGCAAAGAATCCCAAGAGCGCAGTGGCCGAAGAAGCGATGGGGCGGTACCTGGACGAGAATAGGGAGTATCCCGCGGCGGAGTCGGCATTCAAAAAGGCGATCGTGCTGGACCCCAAGTGGGCGGCGGCGCAAATATCGCTGGGAGACTTCTATCTGGCGCGGGGCCAATCTGCGCCAGCATTGACAGCGTATCGAGCCGCAGTTGCAGAGGATCCAAAGAATGGAGCGGCGCATCTGGCGTTGGGCTTGGGCATTGCCGCTGCTGGGGACGCGCAAAACTCAGAGAAGGAGTTACGAACGGCTGCCAGCCTGATGCCAAACTCGGCTCGGCCGCATGTGGCATTAGGGAACCTGCTATCGCTGAAGGGGCAGGATGATCAGGCGATCAGCGAATATCAAACGGCGCTGAAACTGGATCCGAGGAATGCCGGGACCTATGTGTTACTGGGAATGGCGCAAAAGAAGGGTGGGAATGCGAAGCTAGCGGAGAAGGCTTACCGACAGGCGCTGGAGATTGAGCCAAACAATATTGTGGCGTTGAACAATCTGGCGTGGATCGCGATGATGACTCCCGAACGGGCGAACGAAGCAGTGGTTTATGCGAAGAAGGCTGCCGAAGCGGCACCCAAGATGGGACAAGTGCTGGATACGCTGGGATGGGCTTACCATGTGAATGGGGAGAATGAATTGGCCAGCCAGACATTGAAGCGAGGAGCGGCGGTTGCTCCAGAGGATCCGAGGCTCTTGTATCACCTTGCAGTGGTGTATGGAGCGCAAGGGCATAAACAAGAGGAACAGGCGACGCTGAAGAAAGCGCTGGCGACGAACAAGCCATTCCCCGAGATGGATGATGCAAAGTCGCGGCTGGCGGGTAAGGGAGTTTCCTGAGACAAGGAACAGCTTGAACCCCGCGCGACGATCTTGCGGCACTAGCGCGTATTACATCGTTGTTACGATTTCTCCCACGCGCGACGGAACCCGCAACCCCCTCTTCTTCTGAGCCGCCTGTATCTGATATCTTTTTGTTGCCCGCTGTCGATCCCACTGTTTGCCGTTCGATCTACCCATGGAAGCACAAAAAGAAGTGACTCAAATGGAGGAGACGAAAATGCGATGCATGGTGATAGTCAAAGCGAATAAAGAATCTGAGGCAGGGGTTTTGCCAAGCCAGGAGATACTCACAGCCATGGGTAAATTCAACGAACAGTTGGTGAAGGCAGGAGTGATGCTGTCAGGCGATGGGCTGCACCCTAGTTCGAAGGGCAAACGCGTGAAATTTCCTGGGGGCAAGCTTACTGTAACCGACGGGCCGTTCGCCGAAACTAAGGAGTTGATAGCCGGCTTTTGGATCTGGCGGGTGAAGTCGGTGGACGAAACGGTGGAATGGCTGAAGCGCAGTCCATTCGGCGACGGCGCCGAATTGGAAATCCGACCGATTTTTGAAGCCGAGGATTTCGGCGAGGCTCTTACGCCCGAAATGCGGGAGTCGGAGGCCAGGATGCGGAAGCAGTTGGAGAAGCAGAAGTAGACGGCCTCAGCGGCTGAAGGCCGGATCGCAGGGCGGAGGGATACGGTGAGAAATTGAGGGTGTTTCCGCAGCTTGTGAAGTCGTACCCTCTCGAGTTGGAGGAGTTTTCGCAGAGATTCTTTCGTCAGGGCAGACGTTGCCAAGCAAACTTTTCCCTTGGCAGGCTGTCGATTTAGGACTGCGCCGTTCGATAGACCTTGGGAGGGCACACATGAAGTACATGCTACTCATCTATGGCGACGAGCAGGTGTGGAGCGAACCGGAACGGCAGGCGTGTTACCAAGAGTCTACCCAATTCGCCCATACGCTGAAGTCCAGCGGACACTTCCTGACAACTTCGCCGCTGCAATCTGTCTCGACGGCCACTACGGTGCGGGTTCGCGAAGGCAAGCGGCTGGTAACCGATGGACCTTTCGCGGAAACTCGGGAACAACTCGGCGGGTTCTTCATGATTGAAGCAAAAAACCTGGACGAGGCCATTGACATAGCCGGACGAATTCCCGGGGCGCGCAAGGGTTCGGTGGAAATCCGGCCAGTCGTCGAAATCCCGGGGTTGCCGGCCGCGTAATTTCGATGAAGAGGTAAGCTGGCAAGCGCGTCCGTCAGTCAACACGAATCGGAGGATAGCTATGACGCAGTCTGGAACCGGACAATCGTCTGCAGTGAAGCTCGATCCGCCGCGCTTTGTCACTGGCAAAGCAATGCCGATCGCTGGACTGAAGGAGCGATTCACGTCAGAGACAATGAACAATATCACGCAACTCTGGCAGCGGTTTGTTCCGCACATCGGACACGTTCCCGGACAAGTCGGCCGCGTAGCTTACGGGCTGTTCGCCAACGCGACGTCCAACCCAACCGGATTCGACTATATGGCGGGAGTGGAGGTTTCGAGCACGTCGGGGCAACCCGCAGGATTCAGCCACGTGAGTGTCCCCGAGCAGCGCTACGTGGTCTTTTCGCACCACGGCCCGGTGTCGAATATTCGCGACACGATCGATGCGGTGCACAAGTGGTTCCTTACGTCGGGACTTAGCGGCGCACAAGCCGGGCGTGATCTTCCCGTGATGCTGGAGCGTTATGGGGAAGGGTTCGACCCGCGAACTGGTAGCGGGGACATTGAAATCTGGACGCCGATCAAGGAATGAAGTTCGGCGTTGCGGCTTTTCGTTCGTGCTCACGCACCACCACTCTCGTGCACTCGGAGGAACACTTCATGCAGCCGGCTTCGCAAACGATTTCCAAATCCCGTCTTTGGACGGGACGCATCATTAGTACCATCCTGGTGCTGTTCCTGCTGTTCGATGCGATCGCCAAATTGCTGCGGCTCGCCCCTGTTTTGCAGGCCTTCGATCAGCTTGGCTGGTCGCGGAACCTAGCGATTCCGCTTGGAATTGTGCTTCTGACTTACATGATTCCGTATACCTCCGCGCTTGGCGCGTTGCTGCTGACGGCGTATCTTGGCGGAGCCGTCGCAACGCATCTGCGCGCCGGGCAAGCATTTTATTTCCCCATTGTCTTTGGGATACTGCTTTGGGTCGGGCTGGTGTTGCGCAACGATCGCTTGCGGATACTGCTGCCGATGCAGGACTAGAACGACGGGTGTTCCAAAGAGAACAAGTGATGAGCAGCAGTAGATTGACTGCAGGAGTTTGTGGCGGTTCGCGGGGTACGCACTCTCTGCGGCGCGGTTTTCAGGAACCTGCCGCCTCCCACACTGGGGCAAGCGGAAGGCGGCCGCTACAGACAAAATGCAGCTGGCGACGATTTTTGCATGTGAAAGATTAAATCTGACCGCGAAGGGGCAAGTACGATGAGCAACGTTCGAGTGTTGGTAGGCACCAAAAAAGGGGCTTTCATTCTTTCATCCGACGGGAAACGCGAACGCTGGGATGTTAGCGGTCCGCATTTCTCGGGATGGGAGATGTATCACCTGAAAGGTTCGCCAGCCGACCCGAGTCGCATTTACGCCTCGCAGACCAGCGGCTGGTTCGGGCAAGTGATCCAACGCTCGGACGACGGAGGCAAGACGTGGTTTCAGCCCGGCACGCCACCGGGGGAAACCACAGGCCCAGGCGGGATGCCCAAGGGTGAAAGCAATAAATTTGTCTACGACACGTCTGCCGCATCGGGCGCGCCGCTGACAACGCACCAGTGGTACGACGGGACGCAGCATCCATGGGAGTTCAAGCGCGTGTGGCATCTGGAGCCGTCGCTGACCGATCCCGACACGGTGTATGCAGGGGTGGAAGACGCTGCTCTGTTCCGCTCGACCGACGGCGGCAAGAACTGGCATGAATTCTCCGGCCTGCGGGGGCACGGCAGCGGTCCGCGTTGGCAGCCGGGCGCGGGCGGGATGTGCCTGCACACCGTTATTCTTGATCCGAAAAATCCCGGCAGAATCTACATCGCCATTTCTGCCGCCGGAGCTTTCCGCACCGATGACGGCGGCAAAAGCTGGAAGCCCATCAACAAGGGACTGCGCTCGCAATATATCCCCGACCCGAACGCGGAGGTTGGCCACTGCGTTCACCACATCGCAATGAATCCCACGCGACCAGGAGTGCTGTTCATGCAAAAGCATTGGGACGTGATGCGCTCCGATGATGCCGGCGATTCGTGGCACGAAGTCAGCGGCAATTTGCCCACCGATTTCGGATTCGTGATCGACGTACACGCGCATGAACCGGAGACCATTTATGTTGTGCCGATTAAGAGCGACGGCGAGCATTTCGTGCCCGACGGCAAACTGCGCGTATTTCGCAGCCGGTCTGGGGGAAACGAATGGGAAGAACTGTCGAAAGGCCTGCCGCAGAAGGATTGTTATGTGAACGTGCTGCGGGACGCGATGGCGGTGGACTCGCTGGATAAGTGCGGGATCTACTTCGGCACATCTGGGGGCCAAGTGTATTGCTCGCCGGATGCCGGTGACACGTGGTCTCCGATCGTGCGCGATCTGCCGGCCGTTTATTCGGTCGAGGTGCAGACATTAGCATGATCCTAGTGGAGCTACCGCCGCATTTGCGCTCGCTGGCGCACGTTAGCGGCGAAGTGCAACTCGATGTTGTTGCGCCGGTGACGCTGCGAGCGGTGCTCGACGCATTGGAGGCGCAATATCCGATGCTGCGCGGGACTATTCGCGACCACGTCACGCAAGAGCGCCGCGCCTTCCTGCGATTCTTCGCTTGCGGGGAAGACCTGTCGCACGAATCACCGGATGCTGCGCTCCCGGAGGCGGTCACGTCCGGCAAGGAACCTCTGCTTATCATTGGGGCGATCGCGGGCGGCTAGCAGCGGTAAATTGTGAGCGTCCAGGTCACTTTAGAGCGCAAGGCCGCACACGCAGCGGCGGCGTGTGGAGCACGTTGCGGGAAATTTCCTACATTGGGTTGCAAATCTGACTTTACATCCACTCAATTTCACGTACAATACCGGCCTCCGCGCGGAGGTGATTCATGAGACGTGTTCTTGTTGTTGTACTTGTTTTTGGTGTCTTGTTCTTGGCCCAAACGCTGCGAGCCGACAGCATCTTTACGGCAACTCTCGACGGAGCTCAGGAACCTACGGCAAGCACCGCTACAGGTTTCGGCATGGTGATTCTGAATACTGCACAGACGATGATTACCGTGGATGAAAACTGGACAGGCCTGATAGGCGGACCGGCGACCGTAAGCCATATCCATTGTTGCGCGCCGCCAGGCTCCAATGCTGCAGTACTGTTCCCCTTCACTGGCGTGCCGAACGTGACGTCGGGCTCTATTCCCGAGCAGACATTTGCGATCACCCCTGCGCAGGTAGCCGAACTTGAAGCCGGCATGATGTATTTCAACGTCCACGATGCCGAGTTTCCGGGCGGGGAGATTCGCGGCCAGATACTACCCGCGGCCACGCCGGAACCCGCAAGCTTGGGACTTCTGGCGCTTGGGGTGTTACTGATGGTGGTCTGCGCGCCAAAGATGCGCAGAGTACTCGCGGCATAGGCCTCAGCTCGCCGTCAAATTGCATCTTCCGCCCACGCGTCTTGTGCTGTGCCTGCCGCCACATTGAATTTCGGCTGGGTGGGCGATGATTTCGCGCGCTCACGCCGCTTATGTTATTCCTTGTTCAACTTCGCAGCGATTTTCTTCATCATGCCCAGCACGACTTCTGCGTCCGCTTCTTCCCACATAAACCTGCGCAGCATCCTGCGGAGCTTCTCTTCCGAGGTGCTCCGGGCGCGCGCGCCAACATATCCGCTGCGTTGCAGTGCTTCGAGCCAAGCCCCGGTGATGCGTTCCACGGTCTCCATCTCGGCAAAGTGTTTCTCATCCGCGGTGCTGGGACTTTCATTTTCTACTTTTGATTTTCCAATTTCGTTTTTTGACAGTTCATACAAACACACGGCCACGGCCTGGCCCAAATTCATGGACCGATGTTCTTCTCTCGTCGGGATTTGCAATAGCCAGTGGCAATAGCTCATATCGTCATTCGACAATCCGCGTTTTTCTGACCCGAACAGCAGGCCCACCCGACTGTTCTTCATGCGCTGCCGAATCAGATGTGCCGCCTCCTGCAGTCCGAGCAGGGGTTGCCGCACATCGCGATTCCCTACCGCTGTCGTTCCCACTACGAGGGCGCAATCCGCTATGGCCTCCGGGACGGTGGCGAACTCTTCCGCGGACTTCATCACGGCCGACGCGCCGACCGCCGACACCGATTCTCGATAAGCTTTCTCGTATGGCTTGACCACGCGCAGATGCAGGGCGCCAAAATTACTCATCGCGCGTGCAGCGGCACCCAGGTTCAGGGGATTGCGCGTTGCCACCAGCACGACCCTCAAATTTTCCATTGCCTCACTCACGCTGGCTGGGTCCTCGCTCCGTTGCTTCCGGAACCCACATCTCTGGTATCTTTCTCAATCAGAATGTCGGTGCTGATCAGTGACGCTGAGGTCGCGATTCGCTTGATGCGCGACGAACCTGGTGACTACCAAGTGATGTCCAAGTGGCTCAGCGATCCTCGCGTGCTGGAATTTTACGAGGGGCGCGACCACCCACTGGCGCTCGAGCAAATCGAGTCTGAGTATGCACCGCGCATTCGCGGCGAAGAAGACGTTACCCCCTGCCTGATCATCCTGCAATCCGCGCCGATCGGCTACATGCAGTTCTATCTCGTTGGCGAGGAATCGCGCAACTCGTACGGCCTTCCGGCGGATGAATGCCTCGAGGCGGTATACGGAATCGACCAGTTCATTGGCGAATTTCATGCTGGAATCGCGGCTTGGGCACCATATTTGTTGCTGCTGCGGTATCTGTTTCAGGCCAAGGGCGCGCGCGAGGCTATTCTTGATCCTCACTCACGAATCTGCGCGCGATTCGGTGCTATGAGAAATGCGGATTCCGGAGAGTGAAGGTCTTAGCGGCACACGAGCTGCACGAGGGGATTCTTCGGGACGCTTGGCTCATGGAGGCGAGTTCTGTCTAGCGGGCGGGCAGATCAGAGAGAACGTTCACCACAGAAGACACAGAGGAAGAGTGAGAGGATCGGCTGGCATAAAAGCCAGCGCTAAAGCGAAGACAAACACAGGCGATTGAAGATAGACAAGGATTTGTGTTGGCGTACGGCCTCGGAAGGCCGTCCCTACAACAACCCAAGACAAACTTGAGAGCCGACGGTGCAGCCCTGGCCGATCAGATGAAGATTGCGAGTGGTCGTCGCAGAAGTGGACCGTGATCACGACAGGCTCCTCCGAACGCATCGTCGATTGCCACTCGCTGCGGGAAGGCGGTGTACAACGTTGCGCGTTCGAAGTAGTGATGCCGCGTGGATCGCGACGTGTTCTCGCTTGAGCTCGATGTGCCCTAGGGAGGCTGGGAGTCTAGGCGTGCTTTTGGCTGGAATAAACCGATTTACTTATTTTCTGAGAACTGGTACTTCTGACAGGTGACAACTGCTTTTTCCCCACGCATACTCTCTCCGTTACAAGCTGTCTCCGAGTCCTGTACGTCTTGTTGGTTGACTCTTTTCAGATGTAGGTATTGTTCTCGCGCACTTTCGAGCAATCCTGCGAAGACGCAAAACGATTCGTTGCTTGCAACGGGGCGGGGTGCTTCTGAAATCTCTTGGGCGGAGATATTTCGGACTTCGCAGGATTGCCCGGCGGTGCGATTTCCACTTTTGCAAGGCCCGTAATTCACTCCTCTAGTACTATTCTTCCTTTGCCTTTTGTCGTTATCCCGGGCTACAGTCTTTCCTATTAGAACGGAAGGAAGGACTCGTTGTATGGCTCTCCTCCTCCATGCCTGGACCGATTTCGCGTGCCCTTACTGTTTCCTGGCGACTCTCGCCGTGGAAAAACTGAGCGACCACTACGAACTGGACATCCACTGGCGCTCTTTCCAGCTTCGACCTCCCGGAGCTTCGCCCGTGCCGCGTTCCACGGCCGTGGTTGCAGGCGAACACGCGCATATAGCCGGCCGGGTGCTTTCGGAATTTGGTCTGAATCTCAATCCCGGCCCCATAGGCATCAATACGCGCCTTGCACACATCGCCACCGCTTACGCTTCCTCGATTGGCCGCGGGGATTCGTTTCATCTTTTGGTTATGAACCACTATTGGCTCGATGGATATTCCATCGAGTCGCCTCGGGACATTCACCGCCTCGCCGAGTTGGGTGGCCTGGATCCACTCGGGGTCACCTCTGCACTGGAGAATCCTAAGTTCGCCGATATGGTCGACGACGATCGTCAAGAAGCGCATCGCCGTGGACTGCAAGGTGTCCCCGCGCTGCTCTTCGCGCACAAGTATCTAGTCTCCGGCGCACACCCCTACGAATTCCTGAGACAAGCAGTAGAGAAACTTCATCCTGAATCGAACGCGTCTGCCGCCGGCAGCGCCTGAGCCTTCCGTTCCGGCCATACCGAGCTACGTTGTGTACTCTTGATTTTTTACGGCTGCAGTTTTGTCAATTCGTCGAGATGCACCTGCCTTATTCCTCGTGGTCGAGTGGATTTCCGTCTGGTCCTACCTGCACTTCACTCTTTTTCCCGTTGCTCGCGACCCTTGGTTGGTACGCCACAAGCTTGTATTTCTTGGTGGTCGGTCGACTCTAGCTTGGCCAAGACCCTTGCTACTTTCCGTAGACCAACAGCACGAACGTATCCGGCAAAATCGCTGGGCGGGGCCGCGGATTGTCGGCTGTAGCAGCTGGCGCCGGGCCGAAGTCCGCCGTCACCGTATACACATTGTGATTCGATCTATCCAGGGCCATGGTACGGGCGCCGCGTTGCGTGGTGACGGTCTCGACGAGAGAAAACTTCGTGGGGGAATCTTCGTGAGCAATCGTCAACGTGCCGTCACCGCAGGACGCGAATGCGTAGCCGGTAGCGGGATCGAAACGGTTGGCATCGACGCCCTGGCCGATGGGCACTGTTCCGAGGACTTTTCCAGAATTCCCGTCGACAAACGCCATCATCTTGTTGTGGCATCCAACGACGAGGACTTCGTGTTCCGCATCGATGGCGAGGCCGCTGGGGGATTCGCAGGGAGCCAGCGGCCAGGTGTTGTCGACCTTCAGAGTTTTTGCGTCGAACTCGACGAGCTGGCTTTTGTCTTCGAGGTTGACGAATATTTTGCCTTTTCCGTCGCTGGCCGCGAATTCCGGTCCGCCGCCCAAGGCCACTGTGCCGGCCACGTTTCCGTTAGCCGCATCAATGGCAGTGGAGGAGGAGGCGTCGCCGTTGAAGGTGAACACTCTTTTGGAGAACGGGTCGTAGATCACGCCATCGGGATCCTTGTCGGTCTTCGCTTCGCCCAACTTCTTCAGCGTGGTCATATCGAAAATCGTGGAGTTCGAGGTGCGGCCGTTCGTCGTGTAACCTCGATTGAACTCCGCGGCTAACGCAATTCCGTGTACCCCTGGCGTATCTGGTATCTCACCCAATACCTTTTCGGTCGTCGGATCGACCACAATCACTTTTGTGCCACGCGAGATAAACACACGATGCGTGGCCTGATCCACCGTCAGGTAGTCCCAACCGCCCGTGCCGCCCAATTTCACTTTTTTGATCAGGTGATAGCCGGAAGCGCCTGCTGCTTGCGGCGCTGCGACGGCATGCCGCGAGACAATCATTCCCGCGGCGACGATGCCGATCGCCAGCATTCCTACTACACTCTTTTTCACTAATCCCACAACACACCTCCCACAGGTTAGTCGCCACATACATTATTCATTCAGACCACAAAAAGGCCCGCCACACTCTGTCACTTCCGACCTAAACACACCATAAACGCGTTGGGGTCAGGGGGTTTCGCCCCAAAAAAGAGGCACGTGTTGTTTCTCAGAGCCCGTGAAAGTGCGCGGTGCAATTCTCCGGCTCCATGGGCGCGTGGGATAGAAACGGGTAGACGTATGCGCCTTCGAGGTTCGCGCTGACGACCTTTCCCGCGTAAACAGGGCATTTTTCGTACGCGGTCCACAACATTCCCGGCAGCCGAGTATCAATGCTTTAAAGATGTTTGCCAGTGACGATCAGCGGATTGTCCACAGCGGCCGTGGGTTGGCCGATGATTTTGTAATTCCTTTGGATCCTTGAGCTTCACGGACTTGAGATCCGGAGGCGTCAACGCTGCTGCTTTGGATACCAACGCTTCGTACGTCAGCGTCACTGGATGGCTGCATGAGTTACCTCGCCACTGCTCGCTTCGCACTCGGTTTCCGGCACCGACAGATCTGCGCAGCCGCGCTCACAAACATTTGGCGGCATGCGGCACCGACTCTGCGCAAGGCAGTCGGCGGCGCGATGTGCTACCTCCCGCCACCTGCCTTCCGTATTTCGTTTCATCCTAGTCGGTCTGCTCGATGTGGACCGCCTTCCAGTCCACGTCCAACTCTTCGGCGATCAGCATGGGCAGGTGAGGTCTTAACGCCCTGCCCGACCTCCGGTTTCTTGGCCATGATGATCACTGAGCCGTCCGCCGCCACTTTCACGAATGCCATGGGAACGTAGGGCTGCGCGGCTGCCTGCGGTCCTTAGCCGTCGCGGCTTACGCAGCGGACCGCCTCAGAAGGCGGTCCCTACAAAAGCGAGAATGCGTTTTCTTTATCTGACGCGACGATGCTCCCCGTTCCACAATCCTATTTAATCTCCACCTCGAAGACCGTGGTTCCCACGATCTTCCCGGTCCACACATTTTCATCTTTTTTCTTCAATTTTCCATTATCAAAAATCAAAACCATGCGGTAGACTCCCGGCTTTCGCAATCCTTGCAGTCCTTCAAGATCGATTCGTCTGCTGTAAGGCTTGCCCACTTCCACCAAATGCGCGCGTCCCAGCGCTGGGCTATTGAGCCGCGCGATCAAAGGCGCGGCCTCGCGCTTGGCTCCCGCCGGATCGACGTAGCGCAGGCCCCAGCAGATCTCTGTGTCATCGAGATCCAACACGGCCATGGCGCTGGTTCCCTGAATGCCCGGCAACAAGTTCAGAGCCACATCGACAATTTTCGGACCGGCACCGGCGTTGAATTCGTAGTGTTTCTTTTCGGCCTGCAACGTCACGCCTAATCGTTGCAGCACATCTACAAACCCCAGGGAATAGTAATCCTCCAGGGTGGCTTGCTGCATGTAACAGCATGCGGACGTACTCGAACCCATGCCGCCCGAGGCGAGATAGTCTTCGGCGCTGGGATCCTTCGGGTCCGGTGCGGCCACAAGCGATGGCGTAACGGTCCACTTCTTCGATTCAGGCGCGTATTCCATGTTGTAGCCGCGCGCGCCCATTCCACCCGCACATACATGAGCCGGATTTTTGCCGCAGGTAGAGAGGAACGTAACGGGGGGAATCGGCTCTATTGGGCTGGTATCCATCCAGGTCCTCCCGCCATCCGGCGATACGACTGCAAGGCCGCCATAGGTTTCCAGTTCCGCCACCACGTTTGACTTATCGGCGGGGACGCGCGCCGAGGCGTACAACACTCCGTCTTTCCGCGCGAGGACGCTCTTGAACCAGTGCTTTGCGTCAATTTTTTTCCAGGTCTTGCCAAAATCCGCGGACACCCACAATCCAAAGCCAACCGCACAGCGATCGCTGCGATCGGTTAGGGGGCTTGCCGGCGGTGAGTAGTAAATTTTCGTGACGCCCGGATCGCTGGCATTCAGGCATCCGCCCGGCAAGACGCCTTTGGGCAATTTGACTGCAGTCCATTTTTGTTGGGAAACAGTGCTCTGAAATAGGCCGGTGCGTGTGGAAGCAAACACGAGATCGTTAATGCGCAGCACGGAGAGGATTGTGTCGGCGCGGAATTGAGCCCTTGATGGCAGCGCCAGCAACGCCACCATCAAGATCAAGTTGGCAGTTGCGCGGCCCGACCTCACGGATTCTTCTTTTGCCCCTGTTGCTGCTGCTGTTTTTGTTTCTGCGCCGCCGCTTTCTCCGACTCTTCGACCGCCTTGCGAAACTGCTCTACGGCGGTCACGCTCGGCGGTTTCAGTCCATCCTTCGCAACGTACTGCCAAACCGGCGCGTCATGCCCAGCGTATATATCAGCACGAAACACTTCGAACATATCGTCGGAAGAGCCTACTTCCATTCCTGGACTGGCGCGTCCGCTCGTACCGGTGGCGTCTCCCGACTCTGGCCCATTAGGGGGACGTCCCTGCTGCGCGCCAATTCGTATCTGGTTGTCGGTGGTCTCAATCGTCCCCGGACGGGTGTCCACGGGCCCACCGTTAATGGTAGGATTCGCGATTTTGCCACTTCCCTTTTTCACGGCAATCACCAGGTCCGCGGTGCTGGCATCTTGCGTCAGGCGGTAGCGGCCCCATTTCATCAAAGCTTTCTCGACCTCCTCTTGGGCCTTGCGGTTGGCGAAGGGATCATTCATGGGCTCGCCCGCATCCGGCAAGATCAATACCACTACCGTCTGCGCCTTCAAAACAAAGTCTGGCAGCAGGACCTTCTCTTTTTTCTTTGCGCTGCCCGTTCCTGCCGCCAGGGCCAGCGCCAGAGCCATCGTTATGCCAGTCGCCACAGCGGCTATCGTCCCCTTCTCTGTACTTTTCCGCGTTTGGGTCTGCATCGCACCCTCCCACATAGACCCGCATTATATTCCGTATCCGCCAGCCAATCTGCGGCAATATGGGTTCGGTTTCAACCAACGAACCTATCGTTCTGGTACACTCCGCAAATGCCTAGAACCGGTTGCTAGCTCATGACCCTGAGCCGGCACAGTTATCTATGGTTGCTGTTGCTGGTGGCGGTGCTGACGGCTATCGTCGCGACCAGCAGCTATTTCCTTGCGGTTCGAGGTCTCAAGCCCTCGAACGAAGCCTTTTTCTTCGAGACGACGATGTATCGCTTGATCGTGACTGGATGGGTCTATCTCGACAGGCGATGCCGCGCGCTCAGTCTGCCGTTCGAATTTGACGCCTTTATGTTTTTTGCGTGGATTATTCTGCTTCCCTACTATCTGTATCGGACTCGCCGTCGGCGCGGTCTCCTCTTTGCGGGTGCCATTTTGGTGCTTACTGTCGCGCCAGCCGCCATCTCGGTGCTGGCGCGGCTGTAATCTTGCATAGATATAGGCATTTGGCAGAGTCCCAGGGAAGTCTGTGCCCCGGTGGGGTCAGTACCCTGGTACCATTGACCGTCGTCCAAACCGCTGATAATCACAACCATCTCGAAGACCCAGTTCCCAGTTCCATTGCATCCGGCCCACGAAAGCGCCAAGACCACGCCGAGCTGCGAGCCCTTTTTAGGGTAATCGGCAACGCCCACCCAGCGTTCTGGCCCCTGCGGGTGCATCCGCATCGGCACGCGACAAGGCCTGTTGCCGGGGCGCAGAACCAGTCAACAACGGCAAAAGGAGATTCGCAATGACGATCGAACGCCGCCACTCTCCTCGGATCGCGCTGAAAAATCTGGCGTATGTGAATCTGGAGCCGGACAACGGAGGGATCCTCATCGATGTGTCTGAGGGAGGAATCTGCTTTCGATCCGCCGTGCCCGTTCCGCAGAGCTCGATGGTACATTTCTCGTTTTCCCTCGACAGTCACCGAATTGAAGCCAGCGGGCGATTGGCATGGACCGATACCACGCGAAAGCGAGGCGGCCTGAGATTTACCGGAGTGTCGCCAGAAGCCCAAAGCGCGATTAGTGATTGGATTAGCCGGCACGAGTTGCGGGCCACCTTCAACCAAGAGTATCCACGGTCATCCGTATTCTCGCGTGAATCGGCTTCCCTGAGCACGAACCAAAGGGCCTCAATTGCGGGGCCCCGCGATTCTCCCATGCTCGCGGCGCCTTTTCCGAACGAGCAAGTTCCCAGGCTTTTGACCGGGTTTTCGGGCGGTGTAGTGGCCGGGATCTTCATCTCGACACTGGTAGGGGGCTTATTTGTGCTTCAGACCCACCGTCGCGAGCTCGGTGAGTCATTGATTCGTCTGGGCGAGCGATTGGGCGGAAATTCCGTGTCCCAGGTGTTGCCGGAACCAGCGAACGTGTCATTAGGGATGCTGACGCCGGCAGAAACGCAGTCGCCATTGCATGGTCAGATTCCCGTTTCGCGGCAAGAAAAAATCGGTTTAAAAGCACCAGCGGCGCCAGTTCCGTCTCGTGAGGTGAGCCTCGGGCCAGTGGCGCCAGCTACCGCTAATACTCAACCCTCCGCTCATGCTCCGGTCTTCGCTCAGGTTAATGCTCCTAGTCCACGTCCGCCGGCGACCAATGCATCAACACTTCCCCGACTTTCGGCTCCAGCAATTGCCGTAGCGCCCACTTCAGAACCCAGCGCAGAGATGCTCCGGCCCACCGTTGCACAGGTAAATTTAGCGGCCCAACCAGTCGTCCGCGTTGAGGCGTCGAAACAAGAGGGCATTGGATCACCGGCCGAAAAGTTTCTTGAGGTCGGCAAATTCAATAAGAGGGTGTGGGCGGACAAGACCACCGACAAATTGTCTCAATTCGGATTCCCTTTCTCGGTGGTTCAAAAGAACAATCTTTGGAAGAAATCCTATCAGGTGCTGGTGGGACCTTATGGAAGCGACCAAGAGGCGGAAACGGTACACAAGACTCTGGCGTCGCGAGGATTCACGCCGCGATCTTTCGAAAGAGGTTCGCGAGAATTCAGAATGCCTCGGGTGCTGAAGCTGGAAGGTACTGACATACCTGTGGGAGATTGCGTAATAAGCTGGGAATCGTACTTGCCCAATGCCATTGTACGAATCCAGACGAACACAAGCGCAGCTGTCGCTGAGGGAAAGTGGGTGGATCGCAGCGTCAAATACGTTGAGAATGCGGTTGTGTACACAGACGGCAGGAACGGAGCGCGAGTGCTTACGGAAATCCGATTCTCCGGGATGGGCCGAGCGCTGGTTTTTGGCAGCGGAAATTTCTGACAGGCGGAAGCGAGGCGCCGAAGAACCTCTCTTTGCCGAAAAGCGGAGAAAAGAGAGATTCCTCACTCCGCAGACTTCGTTCGGAATGACAAAAATGAGAGTTTTCCCGCAGCCTGTAAAGCCGGGGTGAGCACTTAGGCGGTCGACTCCACGCAACGAAGGACATCCTCACCCCTGAAAAGCGAGTGTGCTACAGGAGAATCGGAGCTGGCATGAAAGCCAGCACTACATTTACGACTACAGCCTAGCCGCTCAGTTTTTTCCGCAAGCTGTGAAGCCTTGCCCTCCCGAAAAACAGACGCTCTCTGACAGCAGAGTCAGCAAGGGACATGCTTTCGCTAGGTGCTCTGAGGTGGCTTGGTCGTTAGCGCAGGCCTGCCGCGATAGTTTTTACAATCGTTCCGTTCGCGTCGTCGTCCTTCAGGGCCCACACAAACTCGCCGCCCAGGCCGCCGCGCACACGGGTTCGCACGTAGGCCGTCTTCAGCCACACGGTGACAGGGTCGTCGTAAGACCAAAACGTTTGCGTGTTGGGGTCGTACAGCCAAACCGCAATCCGCCGGTAGTCAAAATGACGCGTGAACCCGGTGAGGCCGGTCGCCGTGAGATAGGTGATGACGCCGGGTGTCTGCAAGTAGTCGGCTGGGGGAAATGGAGCAGGCCCGCTCGATGTTTGGTACAAGCCGTTATCGGTGCTGGGGACACCAGTCCAGCCGCGAGCGTAGGTCGGAATGCCAAGCACCAACTTGTGCGCCGGCACACCTGCCTCTAAGTACGAACGGATGGTGTACTCGATATTGAAGTTTTCGTCGCTGACGGGATCCTGTTTGTCGTCGAACAGCGGCGAAGCGTGATTGGTGGAGGTTTCCCAGGTTCCGTGGAAATCGTAGCCCTGGACGTTGTAATAATCGAGCTGCCGGGCCACGGCCGCCAACTGGATGTTAGAGAAGTTTTGCTGGCCCGCTGGACCGAACATGGTGAGCAGGTAGTGTTTCTCGTTGGTCTGCCCCAGTGCGTCGAGCTGCTTGCGGAACTCCTGCATCAGGAGCGTGGCGTTGACGGTGTCAGCGGCGGTGGGAAACTCCCAATCGACATCGATGCCATCGAAGATTCCGGCGGCTGATACTCCGCCCCCAAGATTCCCGTTGATGAACAGGTCGATGCAGTTCGCCACCATGGTCTGGCGGCCTGCCGCAGTACTGGCGGCGGCAGAGAAACCGTCAGCGCCGGCAAGCGATATCAGCACCTTCAGATTGGGATGCAATTGCTTCAGTTGCTCGAGAGCCGCAAAGTTGCCGAACAGCGGTCCGGTGTAGGGCGCGCCGCTAACGCTCGGAAGGAAAGGAGATTGATAGTCGGCCCAGGAATCGGCAATCGCGCACCCGGTGGGAGTGGCATTGCCAAAGGCGTAGCTGAGGTGAGTAAGCTTGTCGGCAACGCCGTTGGCCTGGAGATTGGCGATGTTAAAGCCGGCAAAATAAATGCTCCATTCTTCGAAATAGCCGCCGACCACTTTGGTGTGGTCGGGGTGATGATCATCTTTGTCCTGTTGGCCTGCGAAGAGAGGAAGGGCAAGGAGCAGCGGGAGCAGCAGGCTGGTAAGCAAAAGAGAAAGCACGCGGCTGGGTACACGCGTCGAAAGACGGATTTTCATAGGAACCACCTCGGGACGGAAAATACGAACGCCGCGACTATAGACCTATATAGCAGTGTTGGCAACCCTATATTTTGTTGGGAATTTTGGGGTTCGGGTTATGCAGGACCTATATAGCAGTTGTGGCCACAGGCGCTTATTCGCGCGCGGCGGCTGAGCCCCGCCAAAACCCGGAGATGGCCCAGAATCAGCATGTCCAGGTTCACCGGCTCACTATTACTATTTCTGACCAGATGAGCGTCGCGCCCCTCTTCGGTTGCGTACCCTTCTATGCGAAGAACAGTGTCTGGCTCGTTTTCGGGGCGGGCGGTGTTCTTGATGGTGACGAGTCGCGTCCTGGGATCGTAGTGGACAAGCATCTGGTAAAGTTCCCGGCCGGCGCAGCGGATGCGCAGATCGCCCAGGGCCGTCTCCTTGCAGGTTAAGGACTGCTCGCCGGTGACCGCGTTCCACTCGCGGCAGTTCGCGATGACGGTGTCGGCAAGCTTTTTCCAAACCTTGGGCCCAAGCGCAATGGCCGCTTCAAGGTTGACTTTGTTCTCATAGAGCTGGCCCTCTTCGGAGAGTTTTGCGGCCAGAAACTCTTGTGCTGCTCTCTTTGCGCTCTCGTCAGCCATGATGGATGAGCGTTTTCCCCCACACTTATTCTACACAACACGCGAAGAGCGAGTTAAGTGACAAATAGAGAACGTGCGTCCATTTAATCCACGGTGGATAACTGCCCTGGTTTCGAAGTGCTTGGCGGCCTTTCTTCTGCTACTCGGGCATGATCAGCGGTTTTTCCTTCGGCAGAGCGTCCAAGGTGGCCTTATCAAGATGCAGGTGAGCGGCCACCAGCTGGGGCGGGGTGTGCGCCAGCCATTCGGAGAGTGCGAGGTCCTGGTAGAAGCTGCTCTTGAACATTTCGAGGAACTTCAGGTCGGTGGTGCCGGTGTTTTCGATGTAATGGGGGAGCGTTTTTTGAACGTAGCCTACGTCGCCGGTCTCGAAGTCCATGGTGCGAGCGCGGCCGCCGGTGGCGAATACGGTCATGCGTCCCTTGCCGCCGAAGTAGTATTGCCACTCGTCGGCATTGGGGTGCCAATGCAATTCGCGGACGCCGCCTGGCTTCACAGTTACGATCGCAGCGGCGATGGCCGTAGATATCTTGAACGTGCTGGAATCAATGATGCGGACCTCACCGCTGTTGTTGCGTTTCGACGGCGGGTGCTGCATGGTCCGAAATGCAAACTCAATTGGTGAGGGCCCAAGCTTCCCTGCGGCGATGCGGCGATCTTCCTCGAGAGGGCCGGGAACCGCCGCCTGAAAAATGAACAGCTCCTTCTTTGACATGCTTGCGAGCGCCTTTTCACTGACGCCAAAATTCTTGGCTATCACTTCCGGTGGCGTGTGCGCAATCCACTCCGAGAGCAGAACCGTCTCGTATTCAGAGAAATTCCCGTCGTCAAAAACCAATAGGAATTCGCACCCGTCGGGCCCAAGGCCCTGAATCGAATGGGGAATCCCGGTCGGAAAAAACCAAAGATCATTTTCTTTGACGTCGGTGACGAAGCTCTTGCCGTCTGCGTCGATGCAAGTGATGCGGGCGCTGCCATACAACATGAACGCCCATTCGGCAGCCGTGTGCCAGTGCAGTTCGCGGACGCCACCTGCCGTCAAGCGCATGTCTACGCCCGCCATGGTCTTTGAGACAGGGAGTTCTCGCATGGTGACTTCGCGCGACCAGCCGCCTTCGTGTAGCCGCTTGTGGGAAAACGAAAAGGGATACTTGAAGGTCTGCACTCCGCCCGCATCGGTTCGGGGAGGCGTGACGGAGTCCGGATTCGCGGCGTCCAGCGCAGCGTTTGTGGGCCCTGGATCGCTGGCGCTGCGATCGGCTTTGGATTTGTAGTCCGCCGGTTCTTGCGGCGCTAGATTCTCTACGGAGCGCATGCCTGCGGCCGCGAGGGCTGCCGAACTCACGCCCAGAAAACCCCTTCGCGTCAATACGTCCTTCTCAGCTTCATCGGACATTCGATCACCTCTTTGAAGATTCCGCGGATTGGTAATGCAACCTGGTGCTGCTCGGCTGCCGGGTACAACGATCCGTTGAGCGAACAAACCTCAGCCCTGAAGGCCTGAGCTACAGGAATATGATGCACGCTGAATAACGCGCCGACAGATGCATCGCTGGCGAAAGAGCGCAGCTTATATACCCCCTGCTTGTCGCGGATTTTACACCGAGTCTGGTACACGATGGAAAGTGTCATTTACTGGCGCTCTTCGCAGGTTTTGAGTCGTTAGAGCCAGACTGCCAGTATTTATTGAAGCCGATGTAGTCTGACGGTAGGTTCGCGAGGATCGTTCGGCGCAATTCCAGGATATCCACGCTGCCTAGGTTTCTGTACAGGACCTTGCCGTTTTCGTCGAGCAAAACGGTGTAAGGAACCGCAGATTCCCAGGTTGAATCAAAGGCCCGCTGCAATGCGGCCGTATCTTCGGAGGCAAACAACAAGTTGCGGCTGGTTGCGCGCTTTTTCTCGAGCATTTTCATGACGCTGGTTTTCTCGTCGGGCATGTTCGCCGCGACCGTTACCAAATCGAGGTCGCGGACCTTATACATTTGGTAGGTCTCCTCGAAATCCGCGAATTCTTCAATGCACGAGCCGCACCACGTTGCCCAGAAGCTGACCAGCAACATGTGCTTGGTTGGATTGGTTCGCAGCTTTTTCAGATCGTCGGCGGTCGCCATCTCTAATTGCACCGGTTGCTCATCGATCTTGCGCAGAGCCTCTTTGCGCGAGGCTTCCTTCTCTTGCCACTTTGGTTGAGCAGCCGAACACCCCGGTATGTTTGACTGGCGGGTCCTGGTTGGCCAGCAGTGCGTCGATGGCGTTGCGCGCGTCCTGGGTCTTCACCTGTTCGATGCGGTAACTGTTGTCGATTCGTCCTTCGTAGCGCAGCTTGCGCTGCTTATCGAAAATGAAGACGTGCGGCGTTGCCTGCGGACCATAGGCTCGAGCGACGGATTGCGTTTCCCCGTCGTACAAATAGGTGTAGCGCAAGTGCTTGTAGGCCACACGTATTTTCATTTCCTCCAGAGTATCGCTGATGTCGGAGGAATCGAGTTCATCGATGCGAATGGCCTTGGGGTCGTTACCCTGAATCGCGACGACGGATACACCGCGATTGCGGTAATCGTCATCGAGCTGCTGGATGCGTTGTTCGTACATTTGGGCGATGGGGCAGTGATTGCAGGTGAACACGACAACGAGGATCGGGCTGGCGGCATAGTCGCTGAGGCGGTGGGTATTGCCATCAACGCCGGGCAATGCAAAGTCCGGGGCGGGCGAACCCAGAGGCAGGATCGGGTGGGTGCCTTGTCCCCACACGGTGGAAGTGATCAGTAAAAACAAAAACGCGTGCCGCATTTCTTTTGCGCCTCCCTGTGCATCCGTGAACCACCGACCTCTACGCCAGCACTACCGCTGATCGAGATGTTACCCTCATCGCGCCGGCGAATCCGTGGCGGCTGTCACCGCCTGTGACAATCGCATGGCGGTGTAAAGCCGCCGCTACACGTTCCGTGTCTGCCCGCTTATTTGGGCAGCGGCCTGGGGGTTACGTCCGCGTCGACCATCCCCATGGCCCATTGAATCGCTTCGGAATACATCTTCTGAATCCGGGGATCATCCCAATTCTGATCGACGTGGCCGAGCGTGGAATAGTACACCCGACCCTTCCCATACATTTTGGCCCAGGTGACGGCAAAATCCAGGTCTTTGCGATGAACTTTCAGATTGTTCAGATCGAGCTTGGAACTATCCAGGCGCATTAAGACCCGCACGTTGTCTCGCGAATAGTTTCGTGCCTGGTAGATCTCGTCTCGCAGGACAAACGACTTCGGCCATTGCTCCATGCCGGGAAACTTGGCATCTTCTACGAGAATTGGCGCGTCAAAGGTGCCCCATGGGTGCTCGTCGAAATATGCTCCGATCATTTCTCCGTATTCGGGCCAGTCTGTAAATGTGATTGTGGCACTGTGCACGCCGATGAAGCCCTTGCCATCGTCATGCACAAAGGAAAGTAACGCAGCCTTCTGTTCGGCGTTCATTTCGAGTTCGCCGCCGGTGTAAAACAGCACGGCGTCAAAGTCATTGAGGTTCTTGGCGTTGAATTCGAGTTTTTTCTTGGTCAGGGCTTCGGTGTCGGTCCGAATCGTGGTGTCCCACAATCCGCTTTCGCGCCCCAAGCGCTCGATGGTGGCCATGGCGTGCGATACGGACTCGTGCCGGTATCCTTTTTCCTCGCCGATAACCAACAGATGCTTTTTCGCGTGGGGCTCCGCCGGTGCCTGCCCCATGCAACGGCCGGTCATTGCCAGGCATATCAGGAGCAACAACCTACCGAGCATCTTCATGTTCAGCCATCCCTTTCGCGTTGTTCTGAGCAACCATCTGGCCTTCATACCAGGCCCACCAGTCTTTTATTTACCTGCGGCCCAGAAAATTGCGTTCTTGAATATCTGGGTGAACGCCGGATTCTGGAATAGCTCCGGATGGTGGCCCATAAAAATGTAGATGTTTCTCGCTTTGTAGTGCTCGTTGGTCCAGATCACCGGATGATCACCCATCTTGACCTCCGTCGAAGGTGTATAAGTTTTCTCATCAACGCTCGCCAGCACGCGTACGTTGGGGCGCGGCGACTTGTCGTAGGTGTACCACTCTTCATTTTCGATCACGAACGGGGATTGCACGCCTTGCATTGCCGGATGATTCTTGTCCTCGACCGTGACTGTTCCTGTCACAAACGTTGGAATGTAGGTTTTGAAGCGGATGCCACCCATGAAATCGTGGAACCAGGGCCACATCTGGAAGCCGTCGAATTCGCCCAACAGTGTTGCATGGTGAAATCCAATCCAGCCGCCCTTGCCTTCTTCGATGTACTTGATGAATGCGGCCTTGGCCGTGTCCGTCCAGTTGTAGGGGGGATAATTCAGTTGAATGAACAGGCGGTAGTTGGCCAGAAAGGCATCGTTGATTTTTTCGGTGTCTTCAATGTAGTCCACCGTGAAATTGTTCTCGGTGGCCATTTTTGCGAGCCACACCTTGGCGGCATCCACAAATGGCTTGTGGATTCCCCCATGCTCAGCAAGAGCAACGACACGAAACCGTGGAGCGTTGGCCTGCCCGGCGGCTAGTCCGCCGAGGGCCAGCATTCCCACTACAAGCAAAACCAATCTTAACCATGCCTTGTTGAATGAATTTCGCTCCGCTAAATGCATTCGGCAATCCTCCATTGCTCCCATGAACGCACCATCTCGCAAAGCGCGATTTCTTCCCTCTTTGTAACGGTCAAGGTCGAGCGAACCTGAACCCTGAAGAGTCAGTGCGAAAACTAAGAAACGACGCCCTCAGCGGCTAAAGCCGGGTTGTAGGGCAACCACATACGGCACGACTGAAAGTGCTGCCCTCCCGAGCTACAGGAGCTTTCACGCAACCCTTGAAGGCGCGAACCGGTGAGACCTATGAATATAACTCATTCCTTAGGCTAAGTCCGACAACTGTCTTTGCGTTGCCGCTTGCGGACCGGGCGGGCGGCAGGTGGAGGGCGCCAAGGCCGGCTCCAGCGGGGCGCAATTGACAGCGGAGAAAGCTGGCCGTAGGCTGATGTAGCGCTAAGAGAAGAGCCCGGAAAGAGCCTGGAGAAAGACGTAAGCATGGACCTGTTTGAAGAAATTGTGAGGATGAGGCGAGCGGGGCAACGCGGCGCGCTGGCGACGATCGTGCATACGAACGGATCGATCCCGAGCTTTGAGAGTTCGCGGATGCTGGTGCGGGAAGACGGCTCGACGCAGGGAACGATTGGCGGAGGCTGCGTGGAGGCGGATGTGTGGGCGGCGGCGAAAGAAGTGATGCAGAAGGAAGCGCCGCGGAAGCTGGTATTTCATTTGAACAACGAGGCCACGTTCGACAATGGATTGATCTGCGGCGGGACGGTGGAAGTATTTGTTGAGCCCATATTACCGCAGCCGGTAGTGGTGCTATTCGGAGGCGGGCACGTATCGACGGCCGTGGCGAAGGCGGCGCACGCGGCGGGATTTGGGATAACGGTAGTGGACGATCGCGAGGCGTTTGCAAATGCACAGCGGTTTCCGATGGCGCAGGACATTTACACGAGTTACGAGGAGGCATTCGACAAGCTGAAGGCGAACGCTTCGACGTACCTGGTGATCGTGACGCGCGGACATAAGGAAGATATGCGCGTGCTGGCGTGGGCGGTGCGGACGCGGGCGCGGTACGTGGGAATGATCGGAAGCAAGCGAAAAGTTTTGAGTGTGTATAAGGCACTGGAAAAAGAAGGTTACCGCATGAATGAGTTCGACCGGGTTTACGCGCCGATGGGACTGGAGATTGGGGCGCTGTCTCCGGAAGAAATTGCGTTGAGTATCGCGGCGGAGCTGGTGGCGGTGCGGCGAAATGCGGAAACGTCTGCCCATAAAAAGCTGAAGCTCGAAGCGCGAGACGCCGTCGAATCGCGCTAAAGGAAGATAGATGCTCGCGGCGGTGATCCTTTCCGGGGGGTCCTCGAGCCGAATGGGCTCGCCGAAGGCTCTGCTTCCCTACCAGGGCCGGGTATTTCTGGAACATTTGCTGGAAGTGACGTCGCACCCGCGAATTGGTGTGCGCCGCGTGGTGCTGGGGGCGCATGCTGAGCCGATTGCGAAAGCGGTGGACCTGCCGCCGGATGAAATCGTCATCAATGCCGATTGGGAAAAAGGGCAGCTAAGTTCGATTCTGGCGGGGCTGCGGAGTTTACCAGAGGGGACAGACGGGATTTTGTTGTGCTTGATCGACCATCCGTTGATTACGGCGATACTGGTGAATGAGTTGATTGCGCAGTTTTATGCCTCGCGAGCACCGATTGTACTGCCGGTTTATGAAGGAAAGCGCGGACATCCGGTGCTGTTTTCGAAGGCGGTTTACGGGGAACTGGAGAAGGCTCCGATGGACGTGGGGGCCCGGGCGGTGGTGTGGGCACACGAGAAGGAGATACACGAGCACCCGACGGCGGAAGAAGGATGCGTGCTGAACTTGAATGATCCGGAGACGCTGGCGCGTGTGTTGCGGTCGATGGAATGAGAAAAGACCGTTGTCAGTTTTCAGTTTTAAGTCAGGAAAGAGAGATCCCTCGCTTCGCTCGAGCATGACAACCAACACGACTGGCGACCAGTACCACCAATGTGGTTCAACCAACCTATATGGATTTTGCGGGAGACGAAGAATCCGAGTGCCTGAGTGCGTTGGCTTGATTGGCAAAACTGCTAGGACCGGGATTTTTGGCGGAGTTGATGGAGCAATGACTGGAGGGCGTCGACGGCTAGTTGCGCGGCGTGGAAAGAAGCGGGAGGGAGCCCCCCCAGTGACTGGGCGAGGGATTCGGGGCGAATGGTGTCGAGTTCGCTTAGTTCCCTGCCCTGGATCAGTTCGGTGAGAAGAGAAGCTGATGCGATCGAGGCGGTGCAGCCGCGACAGAGGAAACGGGCTTCGCGGATGCGATGGTCATCGAGAATCGCGGCGAGCTGCAGGATGTCGCCGCAGACCGGATTGCTGACTTCGACGCGGGCGGATGCGCCGGGGAGTTCACCCGCATTGCGCGGGTGCTGGAAATGATCGAGGAGAGCGTCACTGAACATGTGGAAAGTATCCAGGGAGCAGTGACCAGTGTCCAGCGGCAAGTGAACAACAAAGAATGCGCAGGCATGCCTGCGCGTGATTCGCTGCGATAGGGATAACCGCCGATACGAAGCCCGAGTGGAAAGGGTCGCGACTACTTGTCCCCTGCGCCTGAGCCCGCAATACGTCCGCGCAACACGGTGACGGAGGCTGGAGGCAACGTGTAGCGCGCGTCATCGCCGCCGGCAGTGGTTGAAGTGACTGCTGGCCCATCCGGGTCCGCATAGCCGTTTCTGCGAGCGGGATGCCACTGATATTGGTTTTTGCCGAAGGTGATCATCGTGACCGGGCCGGCGAAGTTGGTATCTTTTTGGGATTCGGAATGCTGGAACACGATCCGCACAGCGTGATCGTTTTCGTGATCCTTGTTGATCAGCAGAACGGACCACTGCCCGTCGGGGCGCAATACCGCGTAGGCCGTCACCAAAACATGACCGCTGGAATCCTTAATGTCGCCAACGGCGCGAAACAACCGGTGCTCGGCATCTTTCGGCTCGACCCATTCCTTCGTCAGCAACTGCGCGGCGAAATACTGCGACGTCGGCGTCTTGATCTCGTACTTGTCGTCGGTCATGAACATGCGATACGTGCCCCAACTGTTCTTGCAATTAGGATGTGGAGGCGAGTACGGCAGCGCGTGATAGTAAAACGTTCCTTTGCCGCCGGCCGTCAAAAAACCGGCGAACGAATCGGCCAGCCACAGTGCGCCAAACACGTCGACGGATGCTTCTCCGCCGTGGGCGTTCGTTTCCGTGTCGAACATGGGGATTCCAGGAGGCAGTCCGTCGTCTCGCCACACTTGCATGATGTGAGTGATTAGCTGCGGCTCCTGGTATAAGTTTTCCCATGGCGTCTCACAGCCGTCGTAGGGATAGTGCTCGAAGGACAGGAAGGCAAAGTCTGAGAGGCGCTGGTGCGCTTTCAAGTACGCGAGAAATCGCCCGAACCACGAGTCGCGGCCGTGGGCGTCTTTCCAAACCTTGATGTCTTCGGTCACTCCTTGGAAGACAGGGCCTCCGAGTTTCAATTTCGGATCGACGGCGTGAAGCGCCGTGGCCCATTGCAAATACAATGCGCCATAGTCTTCCGGGATCATGTACTGACCGTCGGCTTCCTCTCCCATTTCTACATAAGCGATCGGATACCCGCGCTTCTCGACGTACGCAATTTCCGCCGCGGAATCCTCCGGCGTGGCGTAGAGCATGGCCACGGGAATAATTGCGGGCAGGCCGCGTGTGATGCCGCTGGTGTAGAAGAGATCGAATCCGGGCTGATCTCCGGACGCCATCTGATCCGGCGCGACGAATAGATCGCTGGGCTCGTGCCACGGGTCCACGGAAGAGCAATACGTCGCGGACTGGCTCTGGTCCTTGGAATGGCGCAGCAGATCCTTGAATTCTCCTTTGCCGTCCATGGTTCCCAGATAAACTTCCTTTATGGCATAGCCCACGCAATTGCGACGGTCGGCGGCTCCGTGCGTGTCGCAGGTGTTGGAGGATTTGCTCATGAGCACGCGAGCCCATCGGGCGGAAATTCCCGAGGGATCCAAGCCCATCGTAACCGTGCCTCCTTTCCCTTTCGTGACCGCTCCGGATGCGAATGTCTTCCATTCGCCGGAAGCTTGCTCATCCATGGCGTCGCCGGTGCCTGACCAATACTGCACTTCGTAGACGCTGGCGTAAGGCTCGGCCCATGCGATGCGGATGGCGTTGACGGTCTGCTTGGATTCGAGGTCCATCACGATCCACTGTGGGTGAAGCGCGTCGTCTTCTTTCGTGAAAAGCTGCGTCAAGTAGGGATTGCTCTTCCAGTAGGTGCTCAGATCTCCGTCGTTCAGCCGCGAGTAAAGCTCATCCTCCAGGCCGCCGTTGCGCGTGAATCCGCGGTGCTGCAAGGCGTAACCGTAGGAATGCCGGATCATTATTTCTGTGGGGTTGGCGTCGCCGGTGAAATAGCCCTTGCCTGCGGGATCGCTCCAGGTTCCCTTGGGATTCCAGTGCCAAGCCTGGACGAATAAATCAGTATTTTGGCGATAGCTGATCGCTCCCCATCCCGCGGATAAGATTTTCTGAATTGCTTCGGGCTTGAAGAAGGGGTCGGTGGCGTTGCTGGGCACGCGGTCGACGGTCGAGCCCAATGCATATGGCGGACTGAACGTGTTCACGACATGACCGGGGGTCGCGTCGACTTGAATGGTCTGGGCGTTTGCTGCTACGGGCCACCACAGTGCTATGGCTGCCAACGCCGCGCACACCGCTCTCAGCGTCGGGCAGCGCCCTTGTCGTGATTCTGTTGCGCTTGCTCGTGCAGCATATTTGTCCATAGTCTCCCTTCAGAGTCTGTGTGAGGGCTGCGAAATGCAGACCTCATCGGCTAAAGCCGCGTTGTGTTATCCGGAGTCACGACACGGCTGAAGTTGTGCCCTCCCAAAACGCGGGACGCTCTTGCACTGACTCTTCAGCCACTGCGATTTGCTGCCAAAGTCCACTGAGCGACGTCCTCCCAGCCCGGCGTGCTGCGGAACGGGCGGAAGCAAGAGGACATCATGCGTCTGGTATGATGTCAAGGTTTCGCAGCGGATTCCAGGTGTGGTCTCGTTTGCGAAATCCGCGGCGCTCTACGGCATAGGAGGCTGGAGAATGCTTCTGAGAGTGTTTGATGACAAAGTTTCACTCGGCAAGGCTGCGGCTAGTCAGGCGGCAGCGGCCATCCGCTCCGCGATTGCAGAGCGCGGGACCGCGCGTGTGGTGGCCGCCAGCGCCGCGTCGCAATTCGAATTCCTGGAAGCGCTGACTGCAACGCCGGGGATCCTGTGGAAGCAAGTCGAACTGTTCCACCTGGACGAGTACATTGGTTTGCCTATGACTCATCCCGCAAGCTTCTGCAAATTCCTGCAGGAGCGCCTGATTGCGAAGACGGGCATCACCAATTTTCACCTGCTCGATGGGAGCAAGGATCCCGGCGAGGTTATCCGCAGCGTGGGCACAGCTATCTCTGTATCGCCAATTGATGTTGCGTTCCTGGGCATCGGTGAAAATGGGCACATCGCGTTCAACGATCCTCCCGCCGACTTCGACACGGAAGAGCCCTACATCACTGTTGCTCTTGACCATGCGTGCCGGCTGCAGCAAGTCGGCGAAGGCTGGTTCAAGAATCTCGACGAAGTTCCCAAGCAGGCCATTTCCATGTCTGTGCGGCAGGTTCTGAAGACCAAGGAAATTCTTGCTGTCGTTCCGGACGCCCGCAAAGCACCCGCCATCAAAGCTTGTTTCGATGGAGCCATTAGTCCGATGGCGCCCTCTTCCATCTTGCGGAATCATGCTAACGCCACCGTGTATCTCGACCGGCAATCGTCCGCGTTGCTCAGCCCCGCGACGCTCTCGGCGCTAACGGCTTCGGCCTGACAAATGGCTGCCCATCGTTCTTCCAATTCCGCGGTTTCCTGATGGACAACCCATCGCATTCCACTGGGCGGCGCACCATTTCGTCTCTGCGCTGGTGGATTGGAGGAATCCTGTTTGCGTCCACGGTGATCAACTATATCGATCGCCAGACGCTGTCTCTTCTCGCACCCTTTCTGAAGCGCGACTATCACTGGACGAACACTGATTACGCCGCCATCGTAATTGCATTCCGCGCTGCCTATTCCATCGGTCAGACGCTCTGCGGCCGGCTGATGGATCGGCTGGGTACGAAACGTGGTTTGAGCATCACGGTCGCTTGGTACTCGTTAGTTTCGCTGCTTACTCCTCTGGCGCGCGGCTTTTACTCCTTTATAGGGTTTCGCTTTTTGCTTGGCGCCGCGGAATCGGGTAACTGGCCCGCGGCCACCAAGGCCGTCTCCGAGTGGTTCCCCAAACACGAGCGCGGATTGGCGACCGCCTTGTTTGACAGCGGGTCTTCGATTGGCGGCGCGATTGCGCCTTTCCTGGTTTTGTGGATTTATTTCCGTTTTGGCTGGCGAACTGCCTTTGCTGTTCCTGGCTTGCTGGGCATTCCCTGGCTGCTAGCCTGGCGCTGGCTCTACTACACTCCGCAGGAACACCCGCGCATCAGTGAGGCTGAGAAGAGCATGATCCTCGCCGACACAGTCGAACCGGGTTCCGAAAACAAGGTGCGACCACGCTGGCGCGATCTTCTGAAATTGCCGCAAACCTGGGGAACGATCGTCGCCAGGACCTTCACTGATCCGGTCTTTTTTTTCATCGCGGACTGGTTTCCGATTTATCTGGTCGCCAAAGGAATTCCTTTGAAGAGTGGCTTGATTGCCGTGTGGATCCCTTTTCTCGCGGCTGATCTCGGTAATTTTTTTGGCGGAGGCATGTCCGGCTATCTCATCAAGCGCGGCTGGTCGGTGGGTAACGCGCGCAAGGCGTTGGCGGTGTTTGGTGGACTTGGGGTCACGCTTCTCATCCCTACGATCTTTACGGTGAACCTGTACCTACTTGCGCTACTTTTCGGTCTGGCGACATTTTCCTATGCTTCGTTCACCACCATCGCCAACGTGCTGCCGTCGGACCTTTTCACGAGCGAGTCGGTGGCGTCGGTCAGCGGGTTGAGCGGTACGGGCGCGGCCATTGGCACCATCATTGTGTATATCTTGGCCGGACGCCTGTCGGACGCACGGCTTTCGACTGGCACGCATTTGTTCGATCCGCTGATGATTATTGCCGGACTGATTCCTTTTGCCGGAATGCTTCTGGTTCTGCTGCTGGTTCGCAATACCGAGGCAACTGAACGGGGGCTGGTGCGCAGAATCTGAAATTCGTGCAATCATTTTTTCTAGGGAGATTAAATTGATGAGTCTCGCAGCGTTCCAACTCAACGGCAAAAATGCCCTGGTTACGGGCTCGCACCGAGGTCTCGGCGCCGGCATCGCACTTGCGCTCGCTGAGGCGGGCGCCAATGTTGCTTGCCATGGCCGTGATCCACATCCGGGAAGCGTTTGCGGCGATATTCAGGCGCTAGGGCGTCGATGTTCCTATTTCTCCGGCGATGTCGCGGAGGCAGAGGTGTGCTCCGGCCTGGTGGAGAAAACCGTGGCAGTATTTGGCTCGCTGGATATCCTGGTGAACAATGCGGGAATTATTCGCCGTTCGCCTGCGGTCGAGTATTCTTCCGAAGATTGGGACCAGGTGATCGCGGTGGATCTGACCGCTGTGTTTCGGCTGTCGCAGCTTGCCGCACGCCAAATGCTCAAGCAAGGAACTGGCGGAAAAATCCTGAATGTCGCTTCAGTGCTGTCCTTCCAAGGGGGAGTTCTGGTGCCAGCTTATGCCGCGGCGAAGGGCGGCGTGGCGCAACTTACCCGAGCGTTTGCAAATGAATGGGCGGCAAAAGGAATCAACGTGAATGCGATCGCGCCCGGTTACATGGCGACGGACAACACCGAGGCGCTGCGCAATGATCCGCTGCGCAGCCGCCAGATTTTGGAGCGCATTCCCGCTGGGCGCTGGGGGGAATCTGCCGATCTCGCTGGAGCAGCCGTGTTTCTGTGTTCCCGGGCCAGCGACTACGTCCACGGTCATGTGCTTGCGGTCGATGGCGGGTGGCTCTCGCGATAGCCAGGGGACAGCGGCGGATTTGCTAGCGAGGCAACTGGGGAGACGTCTGGAGGGCGGAAGTCAGCCGCTCGAGTCCACCGCGCACAGTCTCTGTATCTCTGCAAAAGCCGATTCGGAAGTGCCGTGGTTGCTCGAAGAATTCTCCCGGCACTACGCTGGTTTCGAACTGCTCGCGCAGGATGCTGACAAATTCGGAGGTACGGCCCGCCCTGAGGCGCGGAAACAAGGTAGTGCCGAAACGGCTTGGTTCACAATCAAGTTGCGGATGCTTGCTGAGGAACTCGTTCACCAGCGCACGATTGGTTTCCAGCAGCGCGCGGGCGCGATTGCGCACGCGATCGAGATTATCGAGGACAGTCACTGCAAGAAGTTCGGCGGGGTGCACTGGGCTTCCATAGGTGAAATCAACGACCTGCCACATGCGCTGGACGAGCTCCGGCTGGGCAAGAATCCATCCACACCGAATGCCGCTGAGGCCATACGCTTTGGTCAAACTGCTGGTGATGACGAAATTCGGTCCAAGATGAAAGGCAGAACGCCACGGTTGGTCGAACAGGGTTTCGAGATACACCTCGTCGACGAGAACGCGCGCACCAACCTTGGCCGCGATCGCACCGACCTGCCGCATCGTCGCTTCATCGGTAAAGGTACTGCTTGGGTTGTGAAGATTGCAAAGAATCACGAGACGCGTAGCGGGAGTGATCTTGCGCTCGAGTTCTGCGAGATCCAGCTGGAATCCCTGTTCTGCGGGACGTTCGAAGCGAGTTACCCTGGCGCCAATGTGATCGAGAATGGCCAGGAGCGGGTCGTAGGTGGGGCGTTCAATCAGGACTTCGTCGCCAGCGTGGACGAGCGCCGTCAACGCCACGAAGTTGGCCATCGATGTGCCCAAGGTGTAGACGATGCATTCCTGCGGTACGCCCGCCTTGGCCGCTAGCCGCTCCATCAGCGGTGGATAACCGTACGGGCCGGTCCCGCCGATTTCGAGATCCTCGATGCGCACCGGCAATTCCGCCAGCGGATAGTCCAAAACGCCACTGGCCGCCAGGTTGAAGCGCGCATTGGAGTGCAGCTTGGCCCAGGCCAGATAGCGCGAGACAGCGTGAGACCGCGAATCATTCATGTGTTGCTCTCCCGACTGTAGAAAAATCCGATTGCGATTTAGCAGATCGTGGCGGTGTGCGCCGGCTCCAGAACCAGTACACGGGGATGCCCGCCAGCAGTAGAGCGAAACCGACCAGGCTGTTCTGAGGATAGCGGTAGACCGTGTTTACAACGACCCACCAGCATATCGCGACGAATATTGCCGTGCTCACCGGATGCCCCGGCATACGATAGCCTTGGCTGGCGTTCATTTCACCGCGCGCGGCGCGCCGGCGGAACACGAAGATGGTGGTGGCCGTTAGCCCGAAGAATAGAAAATCCATCGAAACGACATAGTTCAGGATCTGCTCATAGCGGCCCGAGAGCGCGATTACGATCGTCCACGACAATTTGCAAGACGATGGCGAACACGGGTACGCGGGTACGAGGATCGAGCCGTGCAATCGCACGGAAGAATAGACCGTCATCGGCCATTGCAAAGTAGACGCGAGGTGCAGTCAAGATCGACTGGCTTAGAAACCCGAGGGTTGAAATGGCGATGGCCGCGGCAATGAACGTCGCACCGCGCTGGCCCAATGCCATGCGCATCACGGCAGTGGCGGGGGTGGTTGTTGCGGCCAGCGCCTGGGGACCGAGAGAGCGCAGGCACACCCAATTCACGCCGAGGTACAACACCACTACGCCGAGAACTCCAAGCAGAAGTCCTCGAGGCAGATTTTTCTTGGGCTCCTTCACTTCCGCCGCAAGGAAGTTCGCGGTCTGCCATCCTCCGTAAGCGAATAGCACTGGCACCATGGCTGCGCCAAACGAAGTGAGCGACCAGTGCCGCTCGACTGCTGTGGTTGTGGTGACATGCCTGCCGGTTAGAGCGAGGCCGACGATCACCAGGGCTGAGATGGCGACGATTTTCATGACCATGAGCGCACTCTGCGTACGTCCGCCAGCTTTTACGCCGAGACAATTGATAAGAGTCAAGATGGCGAGCGCTGTTGTGGCAACGACCCAGTCGCGGACGTGCAAACCGGTGAGGTCTAGAAAGTATCGGGCAAAAGTGATTGATACGGCTGCCATACCCCCGGCATTGATGACGAGCAGCAACACCCATCCATAGAGAAATGCAACCGCAGGATGGTAGGCCTCGCGGAGGTACGCGTATTGACCACCCACTTCAGGTAGCGTGGCCGCCAATTCAGCCCAGATAAAAGCGCCCCCCACTCCAACGACCCCGCCAAAAATCCAGGCCGCCAGGATCAATGCGGGAGTATGCACCTGTTGCGCGACGACGTAGGGATTGATGAAAATGCCGGAACCGACGATGCCGCCCATGACCAGCATGGTGGCATCGAAGAGGCCAAGTTGACGTGCCAGGCCTGGCTTGGGAGCGGATGGTTGATCCGCGCGCTGAGAATCAATCACGGTATCGGCTTGGCGGCAGAGCCGCGATCGTGCTTATCAGGAACATGCCGGACATTCTCCTCAACTTCGACCCACATTTCGCGAGCGGCTAGCAAGCAGATACAGCCGACAATCTCTGGAACAAGCTTAGCGGGCAACGGTTTCAGTTCAGAGTAGTATTCTGCATTGCGAGATTGCCGTTTGTGAACAGAAAGTGCGTGACCTGCCAAGCACGGGCTGTGTACTCTCTTTGTGTCAGCTTGAGGCCAATCATGAATTCCAGCAAACCCGACAAAATCATTCGGGCCCTAAACCAGTTTCGCATCGAAATCCCTTCCTGGGGTTTTGCGAACACTGGGACGCGTTTCGGCAAGTTTGTCCAGGCTGCTGCCGCGACCACCACGGAAGAGAAATTCAGTGATGCCGGGCAGGTTCACTTGTTGACCGGAGCGTGCCCGACAATCGCGCTGCACGTGTTGTGGGATTTCCCAAATGGAGTGAAAAGCGTCGACGAGATCCAAAAGCTCTCAGAACGGTACGGCGTGCGAGCCGGGTCGATCAATCCCAACCTGTTTCAGGATCAGGAATACAAGTATGGGTCTTTTGGGAATCCGGATAGTTCGGTGCGAGAGCGCGCGTTGCAGCACACCAAAGAGAGCATCGAGATCGCAAAGGGGTTGAGCAGCCGCGACATTTCGTTGTGGTTCGCGGATGGATCGAACTATCCAGGCACGGCAAATATCCGGCAACGCAAGCGGTGGTTTGAGGAATTGCTGAAGGCGGCGCACGCAGAGCTCTCCTCGGGGCAGCGACTGCTTGTCGAATACAAGCCGTTCGAACCTGCGTTCTACCATACGGATATCGCGGACTGGGGAATGGCATTGCACCTGGCACGCTGTGCCGGGCCTCAGGCAAAAGTGCTGGTCGACACAGGCCATCACTACGCCTCGCAGAACATCGAACAGATCGTTGCGTGGCTGCTTTCCGAAGAGAGGCTTGGAGGATTCCATTTTAACGACCGGCGCTATGCGGACGATGATTTGACGCTGGGGTCGATCGACCCGTACCAGGTATTTCGCATCTTTAACGAAATTCTCTTTTACGAATGGGAGACCGGGAAAAAAACGGACGTCGCGTTCATGATTGATCAAAGCCACAATCTGAAAGGAAAGATTGAAGCGATGATCCAAACAGTGAATATGGCGCAGGAGTTGTACGCGAAGGGGGCGATTGTGGACTGCGCCGAACTGGCCGACGCGCAAAAGAGTTGCGATCTTGTGCGGGCGGAATCCGCGCTGCAGGATGCGTTTGCGACGGATGTGCGCCCTGTCATCCGGGAATGGCGGCGGTCGAAGGGGCTTCCGGAAAATCCGATCGAGGCGTTTCGACAGAACGGATACCTGGAGCGCATCACCAAAGAGCGGTGCGCCAGAAATGCCGGCAGCGTGTCTTCGTATGCCTAACAGCAAATCCTCGAAGCCCTATCTGGCTTTTGATTTTGGAGCGGAAAGCGGCAGGGCCATCCTTGCGCATCTTGATGGCGGCGTTCTGACGACGCAGGAAATCCGTAGGTTCAAGAACGAGCCAGTCGAGTATGGCGGACGCTTGCATTGGGATGTTGCGCGCCTGTGGTGGGAGGTTCGCCAAGCTCTATATGGCTTGGAGGAGACGCAGTTGGCGGGGATTGGCGTAGACGCTTGGGGAGTCGACTACGCGCTACTTGGAGAGAAGGGAGAGCTGCTGCAAAATCCTTATCACTACCGAGACGCACGAACGGCTGGTGTGATGCAGGAAGTGTTCCGAAAAGTCCCGCGGGATGAGATCTACAGGGCAACCGGCATTCAATTCATGTCCATCAACACGATGTACCAGCTATTTGCCGCAGTTCGAGAAACGCCCTCGCTGCTGAGAGCGGCACGAAAGTTAATCACAATTCCAGATTTGTTCCATTACTGGCTTACAGGAAAAGCCGTGTGTGAGTTTACGAATGCTACGACCACGCAACTCGTCAATCCACTGACGCGGACGTGGGCGAGAGAACTGATTGATCGGCTGGAATTGCCAACGCACTTCTGGAGCGAAATTGTGGAGCCGGGCACGTTCCTTGGCAAATTACTGCCGGGCATTGCGCGAACTCCCGCTTTGGACGAAACGGCGGTGATCGCACCGGCCGCACATGATACGGGGTCCGCTGTGGCGGCGATTTCCGCGCGCGACGGCACAGCGTTTCTTAGTTCCGGAACATGGTCTCTTCTAGGAACGGAAGTGGACCAACCCGTGATTACCGCGGAGGCGTTGCGCCTGAATTTCACCAATGAAGGCGGAGTTCAGGGAACGACGCGTTTGTTGAAGAATGTGATGGGGCTTTGGATGCTTCAGTGTTGCCGCCGAGTTTGGAGCGCACAGGGGCACGGCTACGAGCATTCTGAGTTAATAGAACTGGCGGCGCGTGAGGAATCGTTCTGCTGCCTGGTCGACCCTGACCACGAATCGTTTCTGCGTCCGGGAGACATGCCCTCCGCAATTGATCAATTCTGTGCGCGGACGCACCAGCCCGCGCCCAAAACTCCGGCCGGTTATGCGAGAGTAATTCTGGAAAGCCTGGCATTCAAATACCGCATGGTACTCGCGAGCCTGGAAAAACTAACGGGAAAACGCGTGGAACGAATTCGTGTGATTGGCGGAGGGGCAAAGAACCGCTTGCTGAATCAACTGACTGCGGACGCTACGGGCAGAACAGTTCTGTCGGGGCCAGCGGAGGCGACGGCGCTGGGCAACGTGGCCATGCAAATGTTAACGACGGGCGCCGCGAGCACGTTGAACGAGGTGCGTGAAATCGTCGAGCGATCTTATCCTGCCGAAGTGTTTGAGCCGTTGGATACCGAGAAGTGGAATCGGCAAGCGGAGCGCTTCGAGCATTATTGTGAGGCTGTGTATGCCTGAAGTGAGAAGGACAACATACTTGCGTGACCTATGGGACCTGGACGCTGCGGATAAGCTTGCCAGCAATCCCCTGGCGCTTTTGCGCTATCGCTCGAACTTACTCGGCGCGGACCTGAGAATCACGAACTTTGGAGGCGGAAATACCAGTTCGAAGATGGAACTGCCCGATCCTTTTACCGGCAGACCTACGCGGGTTTTGGCAGTTAAAGGCAGCGGAGGCGATTTAGGATCGATTACGGAGGCCGGATTCGCTTTGCTGTATCAGGATCGATTGGAGCAACTGAAAGGCATTTACCGCGGCGAAGCGCACGAAGACGAAATGGTCGGCTACTATCCGCTATCCGCTTTTGGGGAGAATCGCGTTGCCGCGTCGATCGATACGCCCCTTCACGCGCTGCTTCCCTTTCCCCACGTGGATCACCTGCATCCGGATTGGGCCATAGCGCTGGCGGCAAGCGCGAATGGCAAAAGGAAACTCGACCAGTTCAACCAAGAGTACGGCCGCAGAATCGTCTGGGTGCCGTGGCAACGGCCGGGATTTGAGCTGGCATTGATGATCGAGAGGTCGGCGCGGGAAAATGCGGGAATTGACGGCATCTTGCTGGGCGGGCACGGCCTGTTTACCTGGGGCGCGACGCAGCGAGAGTGCTACCTGAGTAGCATCCACACCATCGATCAAATGGGCGAGTTTATCGCCAAACATCAAGGTCAGAAGGGCGCTGTGTTCGGAGGCTTGGTGCACGCAGCGCGTCCGGATCGCAAAGACATAGTGGCGGAAATTTTGCCCACCTTGCGCGGAGCATTGTCTTCCAACCGCCGGGTGATCGCGCACTTTAGTGACGACGAGGATGCGCTCGCGTTTGCGCGTTCCAAGTGGTCGCGTGAGCTGAGTGCGCTCGGCACAAGCTGCCCAGACCATTTCTTACGCACCAGAGTGTGCCCACTGTTTCTGGATTGGGAGCCTGCAAAACAGGACGCGGAAACATTGAAGGCAGGCATACAAAGGCAGGTGGAAGAATATCGCGGGGCGTACAACAAATATTATGCGGATTGGGCGACAAGCGATTCGCCGAAATTGCGCGATTCGAATCCGTCAGTGGTTATCGTTCCGGGACTCGGACTGTTCGGCTTCGGCAAGAATAAAAAGGAAGCGCGGATCGCAACGGAGTTCTTCATCAACGCTATTCATGTGATGGCAGGGGCCAACGCTCTGGAAGACGGGGAAGTTTCGCACCCTCTGCCCCAGGCACGACACTCAGAACAGTCAAAGCAATTTACACACTTCCACAATTATGTGGCTCTACCGCGCTCGGAAGCATTCCGAATCGAGTATTGGGCGCTGGAAGAGGCAAAACTGCAGCGCATGCCCGCGGAAGCTGAGTTCAGCCGGAAGATCGGGTTAATTGTTGGCGGAGCGAGCGGCATTGGTCGCGAGGTGGCACTTCTCCTTGCGCGGAAGGGAGCACACTTGGTGGTTGCCGATTTCGATGAAGGCGGCGCGAAAAAGGTCGCGGAACAGGCCGGTTCGCTGGCAAGCTCCGGAGTTTGTGACAGCAACCGCGGTGGACCTGAGCTCCGCAGAAAGCCTGACGGAAGCTGTCAGGTGTACGATTCTGGAATTCGGTGGGATCGACATCGTGGTGAATACGGCTGCGATCTATCCGGTTCCGGGCGCAGGAGGTGAGTTCACGGAAGCGCAATGGGCTGAGACGTTTCTTGGTGAACGTGACTGGTAATTATTTGCTTGCGCGCGCAACGGAGCGAGTGTTTAGAGAGCAGGACTTGCCAAGCGCCATGGTGCTTACAAGTTCCGCGAACGCGGTTGTGCCGAAAAAAGGCAGCGAGGCGTACGACAGCAGCAAGGCAGCGCTGAGTCACTTGATCCGGGAACTAGCCATCAAGCTCGCACCGACTGTACGAGTGAACGGAATTGCTCCGGCCACAGTTGTCGCCGGGTCCACCATGTTTCCGCGCGACAGGGTGATTCAGTCCTTGCAGAAGTACAAAATCGCATTTTCAGAATCCGATTCGACCGAGGTGCTGCGCGACAAGCTTGCGGATTTCTATGCCCAGCGAACACTCATCAAGCGCCCCATCACGCCGGAACTTTGTGCTGCTGCGATCGTGTGGCTAGCTGGTGAGCAAAGCGCTCGAACTACGGGACACGTGATTCCGGTGGACGGTGGATTAACCGAAGCGTTTCTTCGTTAGAAAGAAGAAGAGCACTTTTTCCGTCAGTGGCACTTTTGTTCTGCCGGCGGTGAGGGGAATTTTATGCAGCGGATCTGTTTTGTTCTGCAAGTGAAGCCTGAACGGATTCAAGAATACAAAGAACGCCATCGCTCTGTTTGGCCAGAGATGAAGAAAGCCCTGCAGGAGACCGGCTGGAATAACTATTCGCTTTTCCTGCGGCCGGATGGGCTTCTGGTTGGATATTTGGAAACCGACAGTTTCGAGAAAGCGCGCGCCGGAATGGCTCGCCGTGAAGTGAACGAACGCTGGCAACGAGAGATGGCGGGCTTTTTTGTTCAGCCGGAGGGACTGTTGCCAGACCAGGCGATGGCTCCTCTCGAAGAGGTCTTTCATGTCTGATTCCCTCTCGAGGCTCCCGTGACGCCAAATCCTGTCTTAGGTGTGTTCTTTCATTGGCTCGGCGGACTGGCGTCGGCAAGCTTTTACGTGCCGTATCGCGGAGTGAGGCGATGGTCCTGGGAGACGTATTGGCTGGTGGGCGGATTTTTCAGTTGGATCATTGCTCCTTGGATTCTCGCTGTGGCGCTGACGCGTGACTTATTTCAAGTTCTTTCTGAGACTCCCGGACCGACCATCTTTTGGGTAATTTTATTTGGGCTGCTGTGGGGCGTGGGCGGGCTAACGTTTGGACTGACGATGCGCTACCTTGGGTTGTCTTTGGGCATGGCCGTTGTTTTGGGACTCTGCGCGGCGTTTGGAACATTGATGCCACCGATTTTCAGCGGCGTTTTCTTCACTCAGGTGCTCGGAACGTCGTCTGGGAGGGTGATTCTTGCCGGCGTTTTTGTTTGTCTGGTGGGAATTGCGGCCGCAGGAGTCGCGGGTATCTACAAAGAACACGAGATGTCTGCCGAGCAGAAAAAGGCAGTCATAAAGGAATTCGATCTTAGGAAGGGGCTGGCTGTAGCAACGTTGTCAGGCGTAATGAGTGCTTGTTTCGCTTACGGACTCGCCGCTGGGACGCCCGATCAAGACGCTGACCTTGATGCACGGCACACCCACTCTGTGGCAAGGATTGCCGGTGCTCGTGGTGGTGTTGATCGGTGGATTTACAACGAACTTCATTTGGTGCCTGGCGCTGAATATCAAGAACAAGACGGGCTTCCAGTACTTCACGTCGAACCTCGAGAAGTACAAGGCAATTACCGACGAGCCGATTCTGGAGACGGCGATCGACGCTCCGAGCCGCGAAATCGTCGAACACATGCCGTCCGTTACGCCTGTGGATCAGAAATCCGTTCCGATGGTGGCGAATTATCTTCTGTGTGCGCTTGCGGGAACCACTTGGTACTTTCAATTCTTTTTCTACACCATGGGTGAGACGCAAATGGGTAAGTACGGTTTTTCCAGTTGGACGCTGCACATGGCCAGTATCATTATTTTCAGCACGCTGTGGGGCCTGGGGTTCAAGGAGTGGAGGGGCGCGGGTGCACCGGCGATGCGGTTTCTGACACTCGCGCTGTTTTTGCTGGTGGGATCGACGGTGGTCGTTGGCTACGGTAACTTCCTTGCTGCAGCAGGCGCCACTGATCCGAAGTGCCCATGTGATGTGCTCGATGCACAACCGTGTGCGCGTGGCTTGCGCAAGGAGAAGCGGCGAAGATGAAATTGAAAATACCGGCTGGGGCGTTTCACGCGTACTTGTTCGACTGTGATGGCACGATCGCGGATTCCATGCCATTGCACTACATTGCATGGAGAAGTGCGTTGGCAGAGTGGAATTGTGATTTTCCAGAAGACCTATTCTACGCATGGGGCGGTTTCCCGGTGGCCGAAATAATCTCGCGCTTGAATGAGAGGCAGGGCCTTAAGATGCCGGTCGCCGGAGGTGGCGCGAAGAAAAGAGGAACTCTATTTTGATGCTCTGCCACAGCTGAAGGCGGTACCTGAAGTGCTGGAGCACATCGATGCACAGCACGGCCGGATTCCTTTTGCGGTGGTCTCGGGAAGCACGCGCGATTCGGTGACGGCTTCGCTTCGCACGCTTCAGTTGCTCTTTTAGGCGCCTTCGGCACGCAGTACTGCGGGAATGGTTTTGACTAAAATGACGAGGTCGAGGCCGAGGCTCCAATTCTCTATGTACTCGAGATCTAACGCCATGCTGGTTTCGAATGAAGGGTCACTCCGGGAAGTTACCTGCCACAATCCTGTCAGGCCGGGGCTTACGTCCAACCGACGCAGATGCTCGATGGAGTAGCGCTCATAGTCGTCCACTGGGTGAGGCCGAGGCCCTACCAGGCTCATGTCCCCGCGAAGAACGTTCCAGAGTTGCGGTAGCTCGTCAAAGCTATATTTGCGAAGCCACCGACCCACGCGAGTGATCCGCGGATCATTCTCCATTTTGAAGAACGGACCGACTCGCTCATTTTCGCTGCGAAGCTTGGCTTTCTGAAGATCGGCGTCTGAGACCATGGTGCGGAGCTTATAGCACCGAAAGGTCTTGCCTTTGATCCCGACACGATCAGCCACGTACAGGATCCGGCCCTCGGAATCGATCCGGATTAAGATCGCAAGCAAAGCGAGGAACGGAGCGACAATAACTAATGCCAGGCTTGAAATCAGAATATCGAGAGTACGCTTGATGACAAGCCCCACCACTGGAATGGGCTGCCAATTTAGATCCATGATGGGGAAACCGCCGAGCATGTGCAACGGCGCACTCCAGCCTAATCCATCGTACAAATCTGGCACAATCTTCGAGCCGAGTCGGAGTTGATGTGCCTCAAGGAGCATCGCTTTAACCAAAGCCCGGTCGGAGGGAAGCGTGATGAACAGCTCGTCCACAAATTGCGTGAGGGCTAAATGACGAAGGTCCGCCGGAGTTCCAAGAACTCGTGGGTCGGAAGATGGATTTTCGTCGATGAAACCGCAAACGGAATAGCCCAAGTGCGGATTCTTCCGGAGCCAATCGTCCAAAGCCAAACCCAATCGTCCTCCACCTACGATCAAAACCCGCGAAACGCCGATGCCCGCTATCGTTCGCCGCAATATGAGTTGCCGCTTCAAGTACCTCCAGGATGAAAGTGCGACCACGTTCAACGCACCGGCAGAAACGACAACAGCTCTTGACGCGTCCTTGTAGCCAGACGTGAAGATGAACAGCACGAGAAGTACTGTCGCTAAGCCGACCGCCTTCGTGACCATCAGACTCTCGTCCAGTACACTGCGGTCACGCGGTGTGCGGTAAAGGTCTTGGGTGCCGCAGCCCAGGACGACGAGGGCTGCGTACAGAAGGAAAATACCGACGTAAGGTTGCCCATGCGGTCCGGCAAATAACTGACGCCCCGACCACAAAGATAGTGCCCACAGCAACAACACGCCGATAGCACACACCAGAAAGGCATCAATACTGGCGTAAGCGAGTTGGAAGGTTAGACTTCGCGCCAGACTCTTCCCCCGATTACGCCCGCGAGTCACCGGTTGGGATGCCTGTAGGTTGCGCAGAAATTCCTCATCAATCGGCCCGTCGGTGAGAGGAGTTGATACGGAACGACGTGTGGCCGTGCTACTCATTAGGTAATTTCCTTCCTGGACTTACAGTGGCAATCAATCTGGAAGCAAACTCGCCAAGCTAGCAGCTGAAGCGCCGGCAGCTTACTCCGTCGAAGTCGAAGATTGCGCCTCGGAACACAAAATCACCTTGATTTCTGAGATTGGGACAGACCGGGCCAACTTTCTTGAGCGGTCTGGTACGTCTCTAGCGTTCCTACATCAATCAGGAAATCCGTGATCTGAAGCGCGGCCATTCGGCCGACGAGTTTAGGCAGGACGTGAAACCCAAGATCGACCGGACTAATGTCCGGGATCTCATCCAACAAGGCTGGAGTGGCTAGCATCAATCCCGAGAAGGCTAGATTGCCGATTGGAATCTCAGGCTTTTCGACAAAATCCCGAACAATTCCACCGTTATCTACTTGAACGATGCCACATCGCGACGGATTCGGCACTTCATAGGTGCCTATCGTGGCGATTTGTCCGTGGCTGTTGTGAAAATCCAGGATCTGGGTCAGATTTGTGGTCGTGAGCACATCCGCATAAAATACCCAGAAAGAATTCTCTTTCCGCACCCAATCTCGGTTAGCGAGAATCGTACCCGCGCTGCCCAAGAGCGCCGACTCTTCGAAAAGGCTTATCCTTAGGCCGTCCTTGTGTTCCTCGACGAACCTTCGCACGACGTCGCCGTGAGAATGCAAATTGATGAGGACTTCTTCGATACCGAATTGGCGACACAGCCTGAACCAAATCTGCAGGATCGGTGTACCGCGAATCGGCAGAAGGCACTTTGGCGTAGTGTCGGTCAACGGCCGGAGGCGTGTTCCGTGCCCCCCGGCGAGCAGAAAGGCTTTCATAAACGTAGCTCAGCTCATCAGAACATTTGCTGGAGGTTTATCCAGAACTTTTCGCCGTCGCCCCTTTGCCAGCCTGCTTTGTTGCGACCGGCGCAAAAGTCCAGCGCATTCCACCGTTTTGATCGCCGTCGATGAAGGGGTCATCGGTGACAACTTGAGCGCCCTGAAAGTCAAATTCAAATCCCATCTCCCGGGCGCCCATGCCCGCCAGGGAATCGCGCACACTTTGTTGGTGCTGCTTGGGGCAAAACAGTAGTAGGAACCCGCCTCCACCCGCACCGGTAATTTTGCCTCCTAACGCGCCGTTTCGAAGCGCGGACTCATACATTTCGTCAATGCGAGTATTGGAGATTTTCGATGAAAGACGTTTCTTGATCTCCCAACCTTTGTGAAGTAACGAGCCGAAATCGTTTAGCTCTCCGGCCAAGAGAGCGGCCTTCATTGGCTCAACCAATTTCTGCAGTTCATGGAGCGAATCGACTGTGCGGCTGCCAGTCTTGAGCGCTGAAGTTTCCTGCTCTTCGAGAATTGTCCAGGAGTGATGCGACGAACCGGTGAAGAATAACATCAAACTCGACTGCAGTTCGCGGACAAGATCTGGTTCTAATTTTAGTGGTTCAACGTGTGCGCTGCCGTCCTGCTGAAACGAGATGAGATTCAAGCCACCAAATGCAGAAGCGTATTCGTCCTGCTTACCCACGGGTCGGCCCAAGACATTTCGCGTAACGTAGAAAGCACGCTCGGCAACCTCGTATTTTGAAAGAGAGATATGCCTGTAGGTCGCCAGGATTTTTATCAGGTTGACGCAGACGCTCGCAGAAGAACCAAGCCCGGTCCCCGGTGGAATTTCAGAGGCAAGAAAAAGGTTTACGGAGGCATCGCAACCAAACTCTTTTAGAACCGCGAGCGGAATTTCCAATGCGTTGCCTCGAATGTCCATCCGCGCGATGTCTTGCCACGTCTCAACAGTGCGGAGGTCCGCAGAGATGATCTGAATTTTCCCATCGCCCCTCTTCTCCAGCACTGTGTAGAAGTGCTTATTAATGGCCGTGCTGAGAACAGCGCCGCCGAATCGCTCGTAATACGATGGGAGATCCGTCCCGCCACCTCCGAAGCTAATCCGCACGGGGCTACGGACGATTAACATCGATGACCTCCGGGTTTACGTAAGCGCTCGTCTCCCTGCGAACATTCTTTGTCTGGACGGCCTGAGGCTCCTGGCCCAGGCCTCGGAACAGCAACGTCCACGCCGTTTGCAGAATGAGGCTGAGGTCCAAGAGTGGCGACCAGGTGAAAATGTACTGCAAATCGAATCGGGTTTTGTCTTCAGAGGAATGCTGCTCGCGAAGGCCATGGACCTGCGCGAGACCCGTTACGCCTCCATGAACTTTCAACCGCTGTCGCTGCCAGTCCGAGTAGTGTTTTATTCTCTCAGCTGACTCAGGTCGGGGACCGACGAGGGACATATCACCGCGCAAAACGTTCCATAGCTGCGGAAGCTCGGTCAGACTCCACCTGACAAAAAGGCGCTCGTAGCGCTGCGGATTGGTCGCATGACGCTCCACGTTAAGACGGTACATCTGAAAAGGGATTCCGTCCTTCCCACAACGCAGTTCAGACCGAAAAGCTTTCCCTTTTGTGCGATAGACGAAGAGGGCGGCAAGCGAGAGTAGAGGACTAACCAAGAGCAAGAGTCCCGCACTCAGCACGACGTCGATTGCTCGCTTGAGGGCCAAAGTTGCGCCCGAGGGATTTCTCTCTGCCAGCGAGAGCAGCGGAAGTCCATCGATATCTACCAATTCTGCCTTTGACACATAGAGATCGTACCAATGCGGGACTACATAGACTTGAATTGAGAACTTGCGACATTCGGCAATGAGCTTTCCGACTTCCGCACCGTTCTGTTGCGACATAACGATAATAAGTTTTTGCACGTTCTCTCGGGCCAGGAGCTCCAGCACCTGCAGGGTCTTTACGGAGGCTAGAGGTGTCCCAACCGAACCGGCGAATCCATTGGAAGCATCCGATTCGTCAGGGAACAGAAAGCCGACAACCTGAAAATGAAGTTCAGGGTGCGCAGCAACTTTATCGGCAAGCTCTCGAGCTACCCGTCCATTCCCCAGAATCACACAGCGATGACCTGTTGTGCCCCGCAGCCGCGACGTAACTAAAGAACGAGCAAGGCACCGAATACCAATTAAGCCGAGAACAAGAAAAGGGACGAAGTAAAGCAAAACCAGCCGGGAATAGTAGTGCCGAGTAAGGTAAGCGAATGCGAGCACAACGAGCATCAGCATGGAAACAGCCACAATGACCTTGGAAAAGACACTGGGAAAGTGCCACCCGCCCTTGAAGCCATCGAGACTCATCTCGAAATAAAGAAGAATCCAGACAACAACAGCGGCGAGCGCCATCAGAGAATACGTCTGGAGATACTCCGTGAAGGCTGATTCGGTCGATCGCGTTCGCGTAACGCAGCCCGATCGCGAGTACCAATGCGCCGAACAGGCAGAGCAAATCCGCAGCTAATATCCAATATCGAATGTTTCGGGTTTTCATGGTGAGGTATGAGATGTTTGGTGTTCTTTAGAACAAAGCCGACGGGCCATGGAAATCAGCGTGCGCCTGCACCAGATTGCTGGCCTTCCACCTCGAGCTATTCTGAGCAAGACGCTGTCATCGTGCGACGCGACATTCGGCTGTAGACAATACGGAAAATCGAATGTGCCATCGCGAGATGCATGTCCTCGATAATTTGCATGTTATTCGAGGGCACAACCACACAAATATCACATAACGATTTCATTTGCCCGCCCTGAAAACCCGAAATGCCGAGTGTTGTAGCTCCGGCTTCTCGCGCCACTTCGAGAGCATTCAGAACATTCTTGGAGTTTCCGCTTCCGCTTATTGCAAATGCAACATCCTGTGGCTGTACGAAGTTCCTCAGCTGCTCGGAGAAGACATCCTCGTAACTTGAATCGTTCGCCCAAGCTGTAAGAGTAGGAAGATTGTCGGTCAATGCGAGCGCACGGAATCTCTTCCCCCCGTTGCAATATGCAGTTCCCTTTCCAAGGTCGCAAGCGAAATGCGAGGCCAGCGACGCGCTTCCTCCATTTCCGAACGTGTACACGACTCGTTCGGACTCGTAAGCCTTCTACAGCGCGTCGGCTATTTGGTCAATACCATCATGAGAAAGACCAGTGACAACTCGCTGCAACTCCTCGAAATATTGCCTTGCGCCAAGAATCTCAACTGCATCCGTCATTGAGGACCTCCGAGAATTGAACGCCACGTTGTTCCGAGTCATGGATCTACTCGACCTGCGGACGACGCTCAAATGAATCTATCCGGGCGTATGTCAACACCGGATCCTAGCATGATCGTCATTTCCAACATCTACGCTGTCGGGCGAGACGCCCACGACTGAGAGGTTCGAAAGTAAATCCCTCTCTTGCCTTCAAAGCAGCGTCGATGGGCTGCATCTGATCCAGAGCCGAGCCTCTTGAGTCGACGGTTTTCTAGAACAGAATACTTTGGCCGCGGCGCCACCGCGGGCACGTCGCGCCACGAGACAGGGATAACACCCACATTCATCCCGGAATAGTGGAAAATTCTCTTCGCAAATTCATACCACGAATAGTCGCCGTGATCGCTGGCATGATAGGTGCCATAATTCTTTGTGCGAATCAGGGCGAGTACCTGCTTCGCGAGGTTCTGCGTCGAAGTCTGGGCCATACGAAGATCATTTACGACTCGGACCTCCCCGTTTTGTTTGCCCAAGCGGAGCATGGTTTCAACGAAGTTGCCGCGTTTCACCCGACTGCCCGTCAGACCATAGAGTCCCGAAGTTCGAACGATGAAGTGGTTTGGCAAGACCGCTCGCAAGAGTTGTTCACCAGCAACTTTGCAAACTCCAAAAACACTGAGTGGCCTCACAATGTCTTCTTCAGTGTAAGGTCGTCCTTCCTCCCCGTCGAAAACGAAGTCAGAGCTGAAATGGACCACGGATGCATGCAGGTCCTTGGCGGCCAACGCTAGGTCACGAACTGCAATTGAGTTGACCGCAAAACTCCGGTCTGGGTTGGTTTCACAATCGTCAACCGGATGGTACACAGAACAGTTGATGATGACATCAGGATTGTGCTTGCCGAGTTTGTCGACCAGAGTCGATCTCTCAGTGATGTCCACGTCGCTGCGACTAAGGGCCACGAAATCCACATGGCTATCTCGCAGAACGCATGCCAGATCGGAACCGACCTGACCGTTACCGCCGACGATCACTATTCGCATGCCACAGCGCTCCTCTGCTTGCAGGCCGCGGCTCGCAATTCTCGAAGCTGCTCTGGATTGAGGTCAAACACGGACTCCGCGCAGCCGACACTGGTCCTTGTCTCTTCCAACAGATCGAGCCAACGAATATTGTGGAACTCGGGTTCGTTCGCGATCCCGAAAGGCGCCACCTCGGATCTTCTGAACTAAGTCCTCTACCGTTTGCTCGACAGTTACGCGTGGAGTGAATCCCAAACGTTGGGCGATTTTCTCGCCCGAGGCTTGGCAACTTCGAAGATTCCGATAAACGTAATCAGGTCGAATTTCGCAACGGATATCCATTTCCGACAGTTTGTTCTGCACGCGCAATGCAAGCTCGGAGATGCGGTAATTTCCGTTTGTCACGTTAAAGATTTCACCGCTTATTTTCTCGACCGGAGCCTCCAACATCAACTCGTACGCGGCCACGGCGTCCTGGATACTCAGCAGCGGCCTCCACATCTCGCCGCCGTTATGAAGAACGAGTTGGCCCGTCTGCAACGCATTCAAGGTAAATGCATTCACGACGAGGTCGAAGCGCATCCGCGGGGAGTAACCGTAGACCGATCCCTTTCGCAGGACCACAGGCGTAAAACTCTCATCCGCCAGCGCTAGAATCTTTTTTTCAGCTTCGCGCTTAGTGATCGAATAAGTGCGAAATGGCTGGACGGGAAAATCTTCCGTGTGCAGGATATCTTTCCCAGGATGTCCAGCCCCGACATCATAGATAGAGCCAGAGGAAGCCTGGATGAACCGACGAACGCCCTTCTTTTTTGCCAAAGATGCGAGCTCAACGGCAGCCTTGAAATTGATTTCTTGATTGGCCTCGGGACGATACTCGGCGGCGGGCTCTGTGGAAAGGCCAGCGAGGTTGATAATCGCGGAAACCCCGTCGAGTAGATCCGTGGGAACCCTGCGGATGTCGCCCTCGACAACCTCAATAGCCGTTCCGAACACAATTGAGACCGGCGTCTCCATAAAACATGACATCGAAGACGCGAACTCGGTAGCCCGCCTGAGAAAGTTTTGGCACTAACCGACAGCCAATGTAACCTGCCCCGCCGGTAACCAGAACGCAAGATCCTGCGCCATTCCCCGTCATTTTGTCTTCCCTCATTTTTGGTTGATCGTTACACGTTCTGACTCGCATATTTCTACGTCAACAAACTCAATTCGTGCACCCCGAGGATACCGCAAACAATTGTCGATTGCCTTACTTGCCGTCGTAGCGGAAACAATCGGACTGTGGCGAGCGCAGCCACTCCTTTAGGGGAATCGCTTTTCGGTCACGCTCAGAGATTTGCGGATCCTGAACCGGCCACTGGATTCCGATATCGGGGTCGTCAAACCGGATCGCTACGTCGGTCTGGGTGTTATAGATGCCGGTGGTTTTGTATTGGACCTCCGCCCAGTCCGAAAGGACACAAAACCCTCGAGCAAAGCTCGCCGGCGCCCACATAATCTTCTTGTTCTCAGCCGAAAGTTCCACACCCCACCACTTGCCCAATGTCGGCGAACCCTTGCGCAGGTCGACGGCCACCAGAAACGCCCGCCCAACAGTTACGCGCATCAGCTTGCCCATCGGCGGATCATATTGAAAGTGCAACCCGCGCAGCACATCCTTCTTGGAGCGCGAATGGTTGTCTTGAACAAAGTCTGTAGGCAATCCCAGGGCCTTAAACTGGTCGGCGCGGTAAGTCTCCATGAAGAACCCCCGCTCGTCCCCGAATGCCTCGGGGGCCAGAATCACGACCTCGCCAAGATGTGTGCCCTCTTTTCTGATCTCTCCCATTCCTTAACCCTCATCTCCCGTCAGAATCGGCCGTGTCAGCCCTTGTTCAACACTGCGTTTCCGGGGCCCTGCGATGCTTCGTGTCTAACCCACACTTCCTTTTCGGGACCTAATGCCCCGTTTTCGACGGCCGCGACGCTGGAGTGCGTCCGCGTCGGGTCTTCGCCTGCCGCAAGCCGTAAGAAGAATTCCTCGTACTGATCTGTAATCGTTTCCCAGCTATATGCCTCCCGAATCCTCTCCGGAGCACGCCGGCGGTACTCGGATGCGGTCTCAGGGTGGTCCTCGATTTCCTGGAGCTTTCGCGCAAGATCGCCAACGTTATGCTCGAATAGAATTCCGTAGTTCTGCAGCGGCTCCACATTAAACGGAGTATTCAACGCCAGGACGCAATTGCCGCAGCCAAGGGCCTTCAACAAAGCCGGGTTCACTCCTCCCAGACTGTGGCCATGCACGTAAGCGTAGGCATTGCAATGCAATTCCTTCATGTGCTCGGGGTCGGCGACATGGCCAAGAAACCGTACCCGAGGATCCTTTGTCTTCTTCAGCCGTTCGACGAACTCGCTCTTGTAGTTGGCCGTTCCTGCAATTGCTAGCACCCGGTCGGTGCGCAGGTGCTCAAAAGCTTTCACAATCAAGTCGGCATTGTTTTCCGGGACTAATCGACTCGCGATTAAGTAATACCCGAAAGGCTCGAGACCATACCCTCGAACAACCTCCGGCCGAGTGGAAACCTGAATTTCTGCACCAGACGCAATACAGGCAGAAGTCGTACCGAATTCATCGAGATAAATCTGCCGCATCCCCAATGCATCGGTGATAACCCCGCGAGGGCAAATCTGGCCGATGTGCTTCGCACACCAGTGAAAGTAACTCCTGGCCAACCGACCCCATTTGCCACGCTTCCAATCTTGCCCGTCGACCATGATCGCACACTGCTGGCCAAGTGCTCGAAAAACTGCACAGTGAAGACCATTCACGATGTTCATCACGAGCACGAAGTCTACCTTCCGAAACACAACATCGAAGGCGCACAGCAAGGTATGAGTCGGCGACCCCAGCACCTTCGTCTCTATGCTGGGTAGATAGATGAGTCTCACCCCTTGATAAAAAGCGGGGCGGTCGCGGAAGAGGCTGCTTCGGCAATAGACAATCATCTCATGGCCGCGGGCCGCAAGGCGTGGCGCCAACTGCGCGACGAGCGCTTCGGTCCCACTATAGCTGTGCGGGATACCACGCCCTCCACAGATTGCTATTCGTAGTTTCCGTTTGGGTGAGCTCACTCAGTGCCCCTGTATGGATCAGACTGCCACTGCTCGCGTTTCGGATTCACGTTCGGCACCTTCATAGGCTTTGATCGCCTGTTCAAGCTGTTCTTCAGGCAGAGTTTTGAGCCATGAGCACAGGTCGGCAAAGCCATCTTCGGCCGACAATGACGGCTGCCACGTCAGTAGTCGACGTGCTTTGGAGGTGTCTGCCCAACCGTGGCGCGCATCGCCGCGGCGATATTGACCTGTCAGAATGGGCTGGAGCCGGGAGCCGAGCTTTTCTGAGATCAGTTCCCCGATCCGGTACACGCTCAACCCTTCACCATTACCCAGATTAAACACCTGGTAGTTCGCTTCACTCCGTTCCATCGCTAACAGGTTCGCTCGCACGACGTCCCGCACATGAATCACGTCTTTCAACTGCAAACCGTCTTCGTAGATTAATGGCGCCTTACCTGTAATGACTCTCGTTCCGAAGCGCGCGATTACTCCGGTATATGGGTTGGTCAATGACTGTCGCGGTCCGTACACGCTGAAGTAGCGAAATGCCACGACCGGAATCTTGTAGAACCCTCCGACCAACATCGTCTCGAGCTCTTCATCCATCTTCGTCAACCCGTAGATCGTCAGGGGTAACAGCGGCCGGTCTTCCTTCATGGCCAGTGGCTGCGATGGCTCTCCGCATTGCGGGCATCGCACTTCCCATTCGTTGCGCGCCAGCTGCTCCACCGGCCGCAAAAAAGGGTAATACACACCATGCTGTCGACACTCGTAAGTCCCTTCGCCCATCACAGTCATCGAGGATGCCACGATTAGCTTCTTGATTCGCTGCTGATTCTCGATCGCCAGTTCCAGGACGTTGGCAGTGCCCAGCGAATTCACTTCCACGAATCGGCGGATATCGATCATCGATATTCCACTGCCCACGGCCGCCGCGTGATGGAACACCACCTCGACATCCTTCATCGCCTGCCGTAGCGCCTCTTTATCCCGCACGTCTCCCTGGATATATTTGCACTTCGCGTTGACGTACGCCGGCCATTTGGCTGGCTGCGGATGTGCGGCCGGATCGAGATTGTCGAAGGCCAACACTTGGTGCCCTCGCTCCACCAGCGCGTCCACCAAGTGCGACCCGATAAAACCTGCACCACCTGTCACCAATACTTTCGCCATCTTCTAGGTCTCCTCGTGTTCATCCGCACGTGCATTCGCGCGGGCGACCAAAGTGACGATCTGGTCCGGCGCTTTGCCGCAATGTCCGGTACCGTTCTGCTCAAGTTTAGAACTGGATCGCGACTTTGTCATAATAATCGCCACCGCAACCCAGTATCCGATAACCCCTACGAAATGCCGAGCTGAAGTCTCCTAACGCCCGAAACTGATTGTCGAAACACGTAAAGTCGTCGAACAAAACCGTTGCACCCGAGAACAGAACTGGATTCAAAACGCTAAGAACATACAGCGTAGAACTATAAAGATCGGGATCCAGGTGAATGACGAGCTTATTTCGTGGAGAAAAATCTCGCAAGAATCCCGGAAGAGTATCCTGGAACATGCCGACAAGCCACGCGACTCGGGAATCCCCCTCGATAGTCGGGCGGTCGACCATCTGTGCTGAACGCACCTTTTTCGCTTACATAACCGAAATGCTTCCATTCTTCAGGCAGTCCCAGAAATGTGTCGAAACCGAAAAAACGTGAATCAGAGTTGGTGTTAAGACGCATCCACGCGCGAATGGACTCTCCCGTGGCTACACCAAATTCGAGGAAGTCGATCGCTGTACTCTGCGAAACGGTCTCGTTAATGTATTCGTATAGATCCAATCGATTGGGAAAGTATGGGACAGTTTCCGTGCCTTGATCCCTAAGCCATTTTCTGAATCTAAGCCCCCAACAGATCTTCTCTAAGGACGCCAGTGGCGCCAGTGGCATGCTCACGACCGCCCGCTTCATGCCTGCGCGCACCTTAATCCCGATTGCGCTGGAAGACACAGTTCTCCTCGTCGACCTCACGTCGCACCAGCTAACATTTCGTAGACGCCGATAGTCTGCTCCGCGGTCTTCTCAAAACCGAACGTTGCACTGCGTAACAATCCGGCCCGGCCTAAGCCCAGTCTCAAACTGGAGTCGCCCAAGAGCTTGCCGAGCCCTTCGGTAAGCGATTCTTCGCTCATCGGGTCCACCAACAATGCCGCGTCTCCAGCTACCTCTTGCAGCGATGAGCCATAGGACGTGAGTACAGGAGTTCCGCATGCCATAGCCTCAATCACTGGCAATCCAAAACCTTCGAAGATGGATGGATAGATAAAGGCTTCCGCTGCGTTATAAAAGACTGGCAAATCAGCTGACGGAACGTACCCCGTCAGGATCACCGAATCTTTGAGATCTAGAGACTTCAGATGCGTTTGAATGTTTCCAGACCCCCAATCTTTTTTTCCTACGAGCACAAGCTTTTCGTCTGCCCCCTCTTTCTTGAGTCGGGCGTATGCCGAAAGCAACCGTCGAAGGTTCTTACGCTCCTGAAGCCGCCCAACGTAGAGAATAAAGGAGGTTTTGATGCCGTACTTTCTTGCGATTTGCTCCCGGCACTCATCTTTATCACGGGGAAAAAAGTCGGAGCCCGCTCCCTCGTGCGTCACCGTGATCCTATTGGGGTCAATATGGTACGTCCTTGAGATGTCATTTTTCGAGTAATCGGACACAGTGATGATGTGGTCTGCTCGTTCCGCAGACCTCCGAATAAGCACCTTGGCGCGCACAACGTCGAATTTCGAAAAAAACTGCGGATAATGTTCATAAGCAATATCGGGGATAGTAGTCACGGTCTTGCACTTACAGAACGGCGGGATCATGTACTGTGCATGAAACACATCCAGTTTTTCTCTTCGGAACTCCAACGGAAAACCAACGGGAATACGCCAAAACGGCGTGGCCGGTCGAATGCGCTTCAAATGAAACTTTTCGCTGACTGGGACTAGGCCCGCCGCGGCTAGATGAGTGTAGTAGACCACATACTGGCTGCCATTCGTCGGGGCCGTGGCCAAATTCTTGAGCAACTGAGCGTAATACGTCTCATTGCCCGACGATCCGCTGCCGATCGCATGCGCGTCTATACCGATTTTCATTCAGCCCTGACCTTAAAGAGATTTCGACCTTGAGGGCCTTGTTGTCTAGCGGCATTCACTAGTACGCATCCTTGCGCAAGAAGTAGAGACGCCTCATCAAGTTATGCGACGAGAGCCCGATGGGCGCTTCTGCCACGAATCTATCGATGGCGATACGTGACCCCGAACTGCTCCGACGCGTAATCGTCGAACGCCATCACCCCGCCGGGCACCAATAAAGGCCAGAGCGAACGCGCGCAGAACAACATGCTCTCTTCAAGGTCGCAGTCCACGAGGACAAACGAAAGCTTTCCCCACGTCCCCAGCCAACGTGGAAACGTATCCTGGAACAGCCCCTTGACGGGTACCACCTGGTCATCCACTCCCAGATTAAAAAGTTTCTCCTTTACGTACTCGTATTGACCAGGCGACGTGAATGCGCTCTGGGACACGTCTGCTCTCCCGAGTTGCCTTTCTCGCTCCAACTCCTCTGGCGAAAACCCGTCAAACGTGTCGCAAGCATAAATGGTTTTTCCCACGTCGCGAGAACGCAGGTAGTTGGCCATGATCACACTTGTACCGCAGCGGTTACAGCCGCACTCCACAACATCACCCTGCACACCCAGAGTCATATCCAGCAATTGCCGCACATCACGGAGCCCGACCGCGCTCATAACAGTCTCGTAGTTCACGAGACGCAAAAAGAGCCGCGATCTCAACAGTGCCCACCTCCGAAGCGGGCGTGGTACCAGGCACTTGGCCTTCATCAGGCAGTAGCGAACGGGCGACGACTCCACGTAAGGGTTCATTGTCTTGCTCCCGGCCCGCTATGATTCACGGGTTTCCTTGATTACCCAGAGACTCTTTCCGCTTTGAGGATGCAGTGACCACTCCCGGAGGAGCAGAGGATTCGGGATTGGCGCGCATCTTGAAGAAGGCCGAAATGCCCTGCAGTACGCCCGACGCCGAGCGTAGATCGCCGTGGAAAATGTTAAAGACAACGAAGAATCCCGCATAGCGGAACAGGAAATTGGGCCAGAAGGTTGCCCACTGCCAGACGGTTGCGTGTTTGTGCATAATCCATAGCAGATTGCGCGCTCCCGAGAATGCATTCACATGGTCCACGCCGTTCTTTCGACGATCCACGCCTTCTTTGTGCCAAAGCCTGGCTTTTGGCGCATACCAGATCTGGTAGCCGGCTCGGCGCATACGAACAGAAAGGTCGAGATCTTCAGCATTTAGGAAAAACTGCTCGTCGAAGAGTCCAACCTTTCGTAAAGCAGACGCTCGAATGAGCATCGCGCAGCCGGTTGCCCAGTCGATCTTTCGCGCAACGTCATGGTTTCCGGTGTCCCTTTTCCTGAAGTCCACGTGCTTGGGAATGCCAGTCCAGAGGTTAAATGTTCCGCCAACCCACCAAAAACAATCTGGCAAACCGTGATAATAGATTTTGGGCGAGACCATTCCCGCGTCCTGATGACCCTCCGCTTCATCGAGTAGAGCCCGCAGGAGGCGAGGATCCACGATCGTATCGTTGTTGATTAGCAGCACGTACTCTGCACCGTTGGCAAGAGCGTGTCGCATGCCGACATTGCACCCCGCCGCAAATCCCAAATTGCGTTCCTGAGGAAATACAATGATCTGCGGAAATTCCCGCGGCAGCATTTCCGCGGAGCCATCGCTGGAGCCGTTATCCACGACAAGGATCTCAAAATCCGCGGCATCCATCGCCAGTAAGCTCCGAATGCATTCGGCAGTCATCTCCCGGCTGTTCCAGTTCAATACAACTACAGCTGTTTTAGGTGTCGATTTTGAATTCATTGTCGAACAGAAATCACAATGTCCTGATAGAATCTCGTATCGTGTCTGCCGCACCAAGAACCATAATGGATCGCACTTATAGTCAGTCCAGATTCCTCGTAACACTTCTTGACAAAATCCTCTGAGAGGCCTATGGCCGTCTCTGGAAACTTGGGATCTAGAACGGAATAACACGAATGTTCATGAACTAAGGGGACAGTGCTTTTACCCTCTGCGATTAACGGGAGCGACGCATCGTTTAGTAGAAAAAAGCTTATGAACGACTTACCCCGTGGTTTGAGCACCCGGCCGATTTCGCTGATGTAGTTCGCCACCGCTTCCGGCAGCATGTGTGTGAACACTGAGATCACACACACAAAATCAAATTCGGCGTCCGAATAAGGGAACTTCCATTGGAAAGGGACCTCTCTCCCTTGAGGGTTATAGTGTTTGTTAAAGAGATCGACGTGTTTAAATCTGAAGTTTGGAAAGCGGCTAGTGATTTCTTGATGGCACCACTGAACGCCCTCTTTCACGATGTCGAAGCCTTCATAGGATCCTTCCGGGCTAAGATACCCGGTCAGGGGTACCGCTTGCTTGCCGATGCCGCAACCAACATCCAGAACGCGATGATGCGGCATCAAATCACAAAGGCCAACGAAAGAGTCTCGAAACTGGTTCTCGCAGAAATGACCGCCTCCCACAAACCACAAACCGCGTGGAGGCACCAGGGGATCGCGCCTACCGGCCAGTAAGTCAAGCACATCGAGAGGAAAAAACACAGCACGGCGGATGGCTAGTCGCGTCTTGAAGCTCGGAAATACATGTTTTGCTAGCACCGTTAGTCGCAAGGCCGTGTTGACTCCTTTAAGTTTTCCAAACCGAACTCGCTTCTCCGATAATGAGTTCGTACTTATTTCGAGGCACCGAGAGTGCCCTGCGGACGCACTCCGCAGTCATCGACCCGTTCCATTTCAAAATGAAAGCTGTCCGCGGGGCGATGAGCGATACACGAATTCGTGATCCCTCGCCGACACTGGTTCAGATTGGCCACGAGGCCTGCTAAGCGCAACCGACGAACTTGACCGCGCCGCGGAACTTGAGGGCCACTGCGCGACAGGTATCCACTGCGAGCCACCCAAATCAATCCGGACAAAGGTAATGGATCCATTGACTGTTACTGAAGCTGAATTCACAAGGTTGATATTGCCGCCTGACGCGAAGATCGCAGGACCAGCAAACGTAAAGAACGTAACCATTTCTCCTGGCCCTAACGTGCTGCGTATCGTGGTAATCGGTGTCGAAGAGGGATTCAGACCGATCGTATGAGCACCTTGAATATTGATGATGGCTGCTGGACCCAGTTGCGTTGTAATACCCGACGTAGGAGGGACATTTAATGTTCCCGCGCCCGAGCCCTCATATATGGCGGCTTGGTAAAGATTGTCTTGGTAGGCCATGCTGGAAAGATTTGTGCCCTTAACTACCGAGTCAGGTTGACCAAAGATGCTGTTATGTGTGAAAGAGATCCCTTGGGCGACGGTCGTGGTGACATTCAGCAGATAACCTAATCCACCATTGCTCCCCACATCGCCGGCGAAATAAGAATCGGTGATCGTCAATCCTTGGGTCCAAATGCCGAAGCTGTTGTTTACCTGATACACTCCCCAAACTTTCTCATGATGGGACCCATAGAACGTCACGTGGGTGGCACCATCGATTTGTACGGCCGTCGCGGCTTGCTGAGTCACGAGGCCTTCAAACGCGATACTCAGGGGATAACCACTGATCCCGCCAGCCAGGCCGCCAATGTAAATATTGGTCCCGTCCCCGGCTGATTGCCCATCGAACTCACAGTTCCTGAATCGCAATTCAAAAACAGAACCCTCCAACCTCAATGCGTTTCCGCCTCCCGTAGTCCGCCAAGCTACGACGTTATTGAACAGAATCCACTGAGAAATAGACCCAAAATCGCTATTTCGTCCTCTGATGTGCATTGCGATCCCTGCGAAGCCCTCCAGATAAACGTCGTCGATGGTCGAGTACCACAGACCTGAATTGTTGGTTGTACTGGTATCCAAAAAGAAGCCGTCTTCACTTGTATTCCCCACAGACCCGTACAGCCGGAAACCGGTAAGTAGCACGTTTGTGGCCGGAGAATTGTTGGTTTGGGGCACGACAAAAACGGGATTGTTGCCATTAATAGACTGCAAAGCAGTTCCATTACAAGGGGTGGTCGGGCTGCACGGTGACTTGGTACCCCCCGACGCGCCCATGCCAATGATTTTCAATGCCTTACGCAGCGTGACCTGCTTCACTGTGTACGTGTACGGCCCGAGATAGATCGTAATCGCCTTGAATCCGGGATCGATATTTCCCAGATTCAGATTCACATTCGGAGAAGTTGCATAAATGATGCATCCATTTCCGGGACATGCATTGACCGCGTCCGGGACTCCACCCGGAAACCGCTCTGCAAACAGAATGTTCGATAGATTCTCCACACTCACCACGCCATTTTGGTCCGTTATCTGGGAGTTCACAATGGACGCACCGCTGGAAAACTTCGGAATCGTGTTGGCCGTCCCTCCGGGGGTAGTAACGGCTGCTTGAACTGCTGCCGAGCTCGAAGGTGTTTCGCCAACCGCGGCTGTTCCTGCAAAAGTCAACGGCGCAGCCGCAGCCGGCGCGGCGTTTGAGCCAGGCGTGCCCAGGACCGCGGCCGTGGGAGCAGCTTTCATGAAAGCTGACGCCGGAAGTCCACCCAGCGTCTGCGCGTCCGCCGCCTCCAGAGCATATGGCACGCTCACCAGCAGTACCCTGGGTTGTTCTTCTTCTCCCGGCAGCAGCGCCTGCACTCCTAACCACCGTGGCTCTCCGGATGTGAACAACTCCATCGGGATTCCTTCGCTCCCGGTGGCTCCGAGCATCACCTCATAGTGCCCTTGTTGATCGAGTCGTACATTTTGCACTTCCTGCCACAAAGGTGTTCCGCGCGTTTCATCACCGTATATGACGAATCTCATTGCGACAACACCAGTGTGGGGCACGCCCACAGTGTTTTTCAATACTCCGCTAAACTTCACGAGATGCGGCACAGGCTGAGCGCACGCGTTTGCGCCACTGGTGCACTGCGCCTCACTCGTGAGTGGCAGAAGTGGTGACGAAGAGCAGCACTAACAGGATTCTGACCGCAGATTTCATATCTGTCCTCCGAAAGAATGTCGACATTTGGTTCAGCTGCATTTCGCAACTGAGTACTTCCTCTACTGTCTGTTTGCTGGCCTGTTCCATCAGTGCTCGCCAATCCACATTAGGCGACAGAGCATTGCTGTCCAGATGCGTGGCAATGCCAGGAACGGGGATCCAGAGCTGCCATTTCCTACCAAAGAGAATTTGCCGCCAACAATAGATCCAGGACTTAAGAATGATCCTGCAGAAGAGGGGATCTTGGATCAGTTGCCGGGCAAAAAACACCGGGTTGAACACTCGTCGCTTGGTCAAGCTTAGCCACAGACTGCAATCATAATTTCGTCGTTCATAGCTCCGAAAAACAGGTTCTGCCTTCCTTAAGGTCTGCTGCTTGGTGAGAAAAGTCAGACATGTCGAAGCGGCGGTCCTCCAGTGTCGGCCACCATGCACCTTAAGCCATTTAGGCTGCCTGTGCAGGTCCAATGTATAGCAATCTAGATGGTCGTAAGGAGAAACGAAGTTGGCGTCTTCATGCTCAAGCAGAAAGTCGATCATGGAAGAGAACTGCCCCGGAAGGTATAAATAATCATCCTCGGCGAAATAAACGATTTCGCTGTCATCTTGAGTGCAAAGAAGTTCGATTTGCTTTGTGAAGGTCCGTTGGTTGCCCACGCCTTCTAGGGGAACAAGGACCAACTCATGATCTTCGAAATATTTCTTGAACAAATCAGCGTACTCATTCGGGCATCCATCAAGCAGAACCCAAACCTTGACCCGTAGGGTTCCGAGTGACTTCTTGAAGGACTGTAGGCAGACTTCCGAGAGTTTGAATTTGTCTTCGCTAAAAGGAAGCCCTTGCGCCGGTTTCGCCACCTTCGGATAGATCCGATAGGCGATCGCGATGTCGTAAGGTCTTTTCTGATTCTGTCGCTGATTTTGTATGCGATTCAAGGCTGAATTCCGAACTGCACGACGTCGCTCAAGAATGACCTAACTTAGCGAAATGGGGACCCTTAGATTGACACGTGTGCTGTGGCGCCTACGGCGTTCGCACCCTCGTTCGATTCCTCTATGAGGATCGCTGCACAGGCAAGGAATCCCAGATGCACCCAGGGAAAAGCCGACAAAGTGCCATCGGTCGCTTGGAAGGAAATGGCGTACAATAAAGCTCCAGCCGATAGGGCAACAAGCATGCCAACTTGGCTGCTTCTTCCACGCAAACCCAATCGAATCTTCCAACCCAGGGATCCCAGAAAACCAAGGAAAGCGGCCATACCCAACAGTCCGATATCATGGAGTATTCGAACAGTTATATTCCCTACCCAGCTGGTGTCGCCGGTCCAGTCGGGAACATACTTGCGCCAATCAAACGACAGCTGCAAGCTGGCTGTTCCGGTGCCGATTAACCGATGCTCTGAGAACTCTTGCAGGGCCTCTTGAGCTTCAATCAATCGCCCTATCGCTGATTCTTCCCCCAAGCGACCTTGAGTGAATAGACTGGCGAACCGCTCCTGGACTACGCCACCGACGGCGGGAACCACGATTAACAAGATTAGCGCAACGGCCAAGACCAGAGTAGCGGCACGACTGCGGTGTCCCTCCCTAGCACGGCGAGCCTGCCAACAAACCCAGGCGGCAGCCACCACAGAGCGCGACCAGGGCGGCACGCGAGAAACTAAGGACTGAAGCCAGCGAGGCAACAAAGAAACAAATCAAATAGCCCAGCCGGTGCTCTGTAATCAAGTAGATGGCCAAAGCTAAGACCGCGATACAACCAGTGTAGGCTCCAAATAGATTGGCTTCAAATAACGAACCATAAGGTGCAGCGACGTCGGTCAGATACTGACCGATTTCTATGCCCGTGGCAGTGCCAAACGCGTGGTGCGACACATAGCACAGTATTCCGTAGGCCGACTCCGCAATCCCTACTACCAGCAAGATCCGAAACGCTTTTCGAAATGTTTCTGCGTCTCGCACTAACAGGCGAATCTGAAAATACGGAAGAACAGCCAAGTTGTTAAGCAGTGCCCAACGCAGCGTCTCGGATGGGGAGGAAGATCCGAATGCCGAACTGACGTAGTTCATGGCTACATATGCCAAGACCCAATAGTCTGGGGTCTCTAGCCGTATTTTCCGATTGGAACGTAGAAGCCAGACACAGATCGCCAAAGAGAGAATTACAACAGCAAAGTGCTCCGGTCGCGCCTTCCACCCAAAAACCTCGACGAAAAATCGCGGCATGGCGCTCATTCCGACTAATACAAACAGAGCTCCATAAGGCCACCGGGTTACAGTCAGAAGAACAACGAAAGCGCCAACCATCACCCATCCGACCCAGGCAAGGTCCTCTTCGGGCGCCACGCGGCACAAAAATAAGATCACTGCGACAGCCGCCACAACCTCCAGTCGCCGCTGTAGTTTAGACCTCCACCAGGAAGTTAATATGATATCCGACATAAATTCACTACGGCTCCCAACCATCCGCTGAATGTAGACCACTCGCACCGTCAGCGGACGTTCGGCGATTCCAAGTCCGGCACAACCCCCGCCATTCGAGGAGCGCTTCCCGCCACCTGCTGACTCGCACGGCGGTTCACTTCTTCATCTGTAGGCGCCAATGAGCATGTCCTGAAAGACAGGTCGAGAATTTATTGGGTGAACGGCCGCATGGATCTGATACTCAAAACCGGCTCGCTCTAACATGGATAGGAACTCGCCTAGGCATGACTTTTGCGCACCTATTCTATGGTGGTATTCAACAACCATCTGACGGATGGCCACTATCTTCCCGGTTTGAACCAAATCGCACAAGACTCTGTGCTCGGCTCCTTCCACATCAAGCTTGACGAAGTCCACCGCGCCGTCAATGAAATTCGAAAGTTTTTGAGCTGGAACCCGAATCGGATTTCCCTTCAATCTGGAGATATTCGTACTCATCACCAGCGAGCCGGGGTTGCCCGAATCGACGAAGAAGTCCACCTCACCATCTTGATCCCACAACGCACAGTTATGCGGCTCAACATCTAACCCGTTCCGGGCAATGTTTTGCTTAAGCAAATCGAAGGTTGCGGGATCCGGCTCGAAAGCTCGTACCCGGGCCTTCGGATAGAGCCACTTGAAGTAGAGCGAAGCCATCCCGATATTGGCCCCACAGTCTAGGATTACCGGAGCCTCACATTCTGTGCGGAAGTAATATTCCTGGCGTGCGAAAATTTCTCGATACAGGTGGTTCAAAGTTGGCCGGTCGAAATAGGTAATTCCAAATCCCATCCTGGTGTTGCCGGGTAGAATAAGATCTCGCAAGATTGCTGTCTTCGAGCCGGCTGGTGCTTTGACCACGTGATAACAGTCGTTCGCAAATCGCGCTAATTGCGCAATCATGCTTTTCTCACCTCTGGGAGCAACGGCTAATAGCAGCTGCGGCTGACCCAAGAAACCGCGACAGTAACAGAGACGTTCTAGCGTACACTAGCGGCATCATCGACCAACCTCGCCCGGCAAGGCTTGCGACACGCTGATCGCCGGCGGAATCTTTGCTTCAAACAACAGCTGTCCGGCGAAAACTCCGGGAAACCAATTGGCAAGCCGCTGCCAAAGAGGGCGGGCATAGTTGCTCAGCGGCCCACCAAACACCGGATGAAACCGTATGATCTCGTACCCGGCACTCTCAATCATTTTTCGAGCAGTCTTTGGCGTATAGAAACGTAGATGTGTATGATCCAAAATGCCAAACGATTCGTATTCGAATCTCCCGAACAGTATCTTGAGCCTGGTTCCCCAGTAGACAATATTGGGGAGGGAAATAATGATGCTCGCGTTCAGAGCGAGCAGCGGCTGAAGTTGCTCTAAGACCGCCTGAGGTTCGATAAGATGCTCCAGAACGTCACCCATAAGGATCACGTCAAAACCTTGCGTAGGAAGTCCCTCTATCCATTCCGGAGAGTTCAGGTCGCACGACAGAACTTCATTACAGAACTTTCGTGCCTCTGCGGCAGCCACCGGATCGACCTCGACCCCCACAACTGAACAAGCGCGCTTCTGCCTCAGGTACTTAGAAAAGAACCCGGTTGAGCAGCCCAACTCCAGAACGCGCTTATGAGTACCGACCCATTCCAGGAGGATCCAGTTGCGGCTATATACGTCCGGATGTTTTTCGTAGTCGGGAATGGCGTACTCATACCGACTGGAGTCACGGCACAGACGATGTACTGAACTTGTTTGGCTCCCTGTCATAGCGTCTCAATCAGCCTCAGGACTTTTTGCCGAATGAATGATTGCACACGGCTCTGGTATATGGGTTCGGAAAGACTCTTTGGTCAGCGGCAATTGATGAACGATCGATTGGAGAAATTGCCTGTCGCGGAGATCCAGGGTCCAATGCCATTGGGCGATGTAGAAGCATAAGACTGCGATACTCGCCGGAACAACTCGATGAAGCAACGAACTCTGTACGTATGAAGCTGCCAGCAATACGCCGGCGATGAAGACAAGACCAGCCAAGCTCTTAGTGACGCCTATTCGATGAATAGCCCCCGAGGGAGAATAACCAAATCGTTCGCAAGCCCAAAGAACTAACGCCAGGTCGATCGCAAGGCGAGTAACTACTGCAATGGCGGCTCCAGTAATTCCCATGCGGGAAACAAGTATCCATACGAGACCCAAATGTAACGGCAGTTCCATCACGTGGAACATCGCGGTGAGATCGGGTCTGCCTACTCCCTGCAAAAGGCTATACGGAAAAACACCCACCGCATTGATGAAAACCCCGACCGCCAAGATCTGCAAGGGTAGCGCACCTTGACGCGCAAACACTGGCCCGAGCCAAGCGCGAAGAATATCGCTCGAGAAGGCCGCGACCAGGAGCAACAGCGGCCCCATTACGATAACGAGGTACTTCAACGCTCGGCCATAGATATCCTGTAGTTTTTCCCTGGCGCCGGTGGCGTCCAGGGAGCTAAAGGCAGGGAACAACGTTGATCCCAGACAAGCAGGAATGACCAAGAATCTGTTGACCATATCAGCGGGTCCGCTGTAGTACGCAAGCGCACCAACGGAAAGTAACGCGCCGATCGCAAAACGGTCCGCATAGAGCAGCATGGGCGCCGTAACGCTCGAAACCGTCACCCAGCCGCCATATTTGAATAACTGCCTCAGCAAATGCTTGTCGGCAACCATCCGGATACTTCTTAGGTGAAGTAATGGCAGACAGAATTTGAGAAGTGCCATCATCGCCAGAAAACGGAACAAGGTCATTAGAGCAATAATGGACGATATTCGGCCTCCGAATGGTATTAACAGCATCGGGGCGGCAAACATCAGGATATTGGTGGGGATTTTTACGTAGTTGATTATATGGAAGCGTTGTACCGCTTCCAGCACCCCTCGTAGAGAGTTTGAGATCAGGACAATAGGTACTGCCAAAGCGAGGAACAAAAAGGCCGTTTCCGCCTCGCGTATCAATTCGTGCGGTATTTTAAGAATTCGTTCCGCCAACAGATGCGACCCGCCCGCCAAGAGAGCTCCTCCAAATACGCCAAGAGCGACTTGAAGACTGATCGACGTCCATACCAGCGAAGGAATCTTTTGGTGTTCGCCGGTACTCACGGCCTCGGCTACGAACTTGGTGGTCGCTCGAGATAGTCCGAGGTCGAAAAGACTCATATATGAGAGTAACGCCCAAGCAATAGACAAAACACCGAAAGAGTCCGTGCCGAGCCTTCTCACAACGTACGGAACGCAGATGACGCCAACGCAAAAAGAAACGAGTTCTCCGGCTAGATTGAATCCGGCGTTCCGAGCGAGAAGACGCCCCGTCAAAAAACCGGCGCCCTTGCCCGACGAATATTCGGTCATTCTGATTTGAGACTGATTCATCTGAAATTGGAACTCACTGGCGTTGAATCCCGCCGGGATGCAAGCTTCGAGGGCTATGCGTCGCAATTGGGATGATAGGCTCCACGTCGGCAATATCGACGTCGATCACTATGGAGCGCATGATGAGCTCGATGGACAAAACCAGACGTAGTTTTCCTTTTCTTCGAAGCAGGATTCCTTGCCTGCCCTCGAAGGGGCCTCTCTTCAGGCGCACGTGGCGGCCGGCGGTCAAGTAAGGATACGGTTCAGCGTGAACACCGCCAGCTAAACCATTTTTCAGCCCCTCGATTTCGCCGTCGGGCAACGCAGCAAGTTGTCCGTTGAACCCCACGAGGCGGACGACACCGGGAACTTGCAGCACACGCAGACGATCGACAACCGCCATCCGAACAAATAGGTATCCTGGGAAAAGAGGGAGCTGCAATCGCATCCGCCGGTCCTTCCATCGGCGGACCGTTTCATAAACTGGAAGAAATGACTCGACGGACCTTTGCTCGAGTTGTTCACGAACCCGCTTCTCGTGATTCGCGCAAGTGTACGCGGCATACCAACGCACGTCGAGGCAATCGGCCGACAAGAGCGCTCCCGATGGCGAATGGAACGGCGGGATTTGTGAAATCGCCACGATGTCGTGACACCCCAGTTGTTCGCATACAGCTTCGCCCCGTCACTCACAGGGGCGCATGTGACCTAACCCGTTTAAAATCCTATATCTACAGCGACAAAAAGACTATTTCGGCGATTCGTCGTGCTCTGAACGCCGACCTCGGAACCCGAAAAAGCTTCGTGCCCCGGTGTGATTTCCAGATCCATTCCGCTCGAACTGGGGCAGCCGCGCCAGCATCGTGGTAAACACTTCCTGCGCAAATACCTTCCTTGCATCGTTCGGATTCGTGTCATTCCAAGCGGTTTTTGCAAATATCCAGCACGCTGCTGCGACAAAGGCACATGTTGTGCAGATAAAAATGATCAGCAGTCTCGGTGGAAACGATTTCTTGTCCGGAGTGTTGGCCGCGTCGAGTACCTTAACGGTCGGGATCTCTTTCGCTTCCTGAACCTTCGCCATTTCGTACTCTTTGGTGAGGGTCTCGAGAACGACTTCTTGAATTTTTGCGCGGCGATACAGATCGGCATACGTGACGCCAAGCAGCGGGAGTTTCCGGATAGAAGGATAGAGGGAGTCGCTCGGCTGACCGGAGACGTCCGTCACGCTCTCGCCTTTGCCGCCCATCTTTTCGAGTTGGTGCTTCAACTCGTCAATGCGGGCCTGCACGGCTCGGACGCGCACGTTGTTGTCGCTGTAAATCTGCTTGAGCCCTTCGAGTTCCGATTGAGCCGCAATGTACTGTCCCTGTAGGAGGGCGGCTGCTTCCACCATAGCTTTGCCCTGTTCCTTGATGTCGATTGCGGCGTTCTTGCTGGAGAACTGACTGAGATCCTTCTCAGCCGATTCCAAATCCTGACTCACGGATTTCAGCCGCTCTTCCAAAAAGATGCGCTCGCGCCTTGCAGACGAGGTGCTCAATTCCGTGACAAGCCGGTTGAGTTCGGCGACGTAGGCTTCGCCCATGGCGGCCGCCCGTTTCGGGTCATGGTCGGTCACAGAAATCGTGATAATCTGGCTCTTCCGGTCTATAGCGAATCCTGTGTGTTCCGCTAACTGCAGGCGCGCGTCTTCCATGCGCCGAGCCCCGTAAAGCTTTTTCAAGTCGAATTCTTGGATCAGTTTGTCCTGGACGGTGCGACTTGCAAGGATTCCAACAAAGATGTCACTGTTGCTCTTTAGACCAAGCATCTCGCTGGCCATATTTCCGAAGCCTCCGGCTCCGCCGGAGAGCGCAGCCGCTGCCATCGCGAGTCCCCCCGATTGATTGCTGTCCGGAGGCATAAGACGCGCCGTAGATTGATAGCGATTCGGGATGAGAAACGCGAGGAGCGTGCTAGAAAGGAACCCATATAACGCAACTCGGGCAAGCAGCCGGCGGTGGTCCCAGAGAAGTCGCATGTATGCGACTGTGTGTTCGCCGCCTCGAGGCGCTCCCTCAACCTCAGCCGCACTGCGGAAGGCGTCTTCCGGAAGCTCGGGCGCAGGGTGACGAACAGGTGCTCTACCCGTCGAACTCATAACCTGTCTCCCGGCGAATCGACAATTAAATGCACGTCGATTCCTTGTGTCTGAAACTGGGTTCTGACCGTCGTCGAAAGACTCTCATCGCGCCGTGCCAAGCCATCCGATATTTTCGAGACATCGTTCACAGTTTCGTCGCCAGAAATCGAAATCGCTATCCACTACCGCATTACTCCTGAGCTTGTTCGTTCGTTGCCTCCATTTACTCTCCATACGAAAGTGTCACTTTCTCCATGTCTGCGGATAGAACTGGACCTGAACAGAAGATGTCCAATTCGTCTGCGGCGTTGAAGCAAGCAACGGATAATTCCACTTTTCGTACTGAAGAAGCGCAGTGACATTTACATTGTTGCGGACCCACCAGTTGGCGTTCACGGAAGCGTCGTTGATATTGCCGCCGCGAGGAATGAAATCGGTGGCCGCACTCGTGTGGCGGTAGCCGAACTGGATCCAATTGCGCGCGCTGGCATGGTAGGTCGTCCAGGCTTGATAGCTGTGGCCTTCCCTGCCAACCGGACTCCCGATGAGGTTGCCCTCATTCGTGTACAGATCACGGTAGAAGCTGTCCCAGTAATTGTACTGGCCAAACGCTCCGAGAGGCTGACGGGGCGGAGTCCAAACTTTTGGAGTATCGGTGTAAGCAGCTTCGATGCGCAGATCCAGCTTCGGCAATTTCGGGAAGTGTGTCAGGTAAATGCCCGGAGCGAAGGCAGCTCGGGATAGGTCCGCGAAGGCCGTTATGTTGTCGGTGGTAAGAGAATCGGCATAGATTGTCAGCCAGTCTCGGAGATACGGAATGCGATAGTTGAAATCAAATCCAGAAGTCCGTTTGCCAGGATTGATCGCTCCGAAGAACACGCTGTTCGTCAGACTGGTGTAGCTTAGCCACACTGATTTGGGGGTAATCGGACGACCGACGCCGCCCATCTCACCCGTTCGAGTGAAGCCAAACTCAAGATTAGGCGAAGGCTTGAAGCTGAATTTCTCACCATGGAGTATGGGGCGAGCAGGAAATTCGTTCCCTGACAACTTTCCGACAAAAAACTCGATCTTCATCGGTCCGAGAATTCTGGAGACGCCGGGAATCTCGAAAGGTGCTTGCCGGCTGACACGAAACATGTACATCGGCGCTGCGTTGTTGCTCAGAAGAAACGCGTTGCTGTAGTCCGGTGACCACCACGAGCTTTGCTTGCCAAAAGAGAAAATCCAATTCGCCTGATTCGAAGCGACGTAGGTGTCCATGAGCCGGAACCGACTCGTCGAAGGAAATGTTCCGGACTGGATTGGGTTACCGTCCATGACGGCAATCGCGTCGTTAACGGCAGACGAATATGTAGGAGACGACGGAGCATACTCGTATTCCCCGCTAACGTAGAGAGAGAATCGTCCCTGGGTGACCCAACCGGAGCCGCCCATGACAGCATTGGCCCCTTCCGCGTATGGGCGTCCAAAATTGTCGATGATGGTCTGACCGAAGTGATAGCTGTCGTTCAGAGGTGGTCCGCTGATGCCAGTTACGCTGGTGTAGAGAGATTCGACCCGCGCGGAGATTTCGTCTGGCCTGCCTCCACCGATCCGCTCGGAATCCCACGCGAATTCCCTGCTCAACGAGGAATAGAGGCCATTGATCTCCGAGTTGGTGTTTGTTGCGACGGAGATTCGCTCGCCAGCTTCCTCGACCATCCTTGCGCATTCCTGGCGAGTCCAGGGCTGCATGTCCATGAATTCCGATTGAATGTACCCCAGGGCAATCAATCGCTTCAGTGCGGGATAGATCCAGCTATTGAGAGGTACGAACGTTGTGCCGAGACTGGTTGTGCGAGCACCGTCTTTGGATTCGGCGTAGCTTTGCCACTCCGTACCGCCCAATTCGGGATCATGATGGGCACGATAAGCCTGCTTGCCTACATACCAACCTATCGCGCTGCCAATGAATACGTCGGAATTGAAATGTTGTTTCCCAGTTACGCGGGCCATGCTGATTGCGGAAGCGAGGCTATATACAAGAATCGATGTCAGCGGTCCGGGATACTCGTGCGCAATTACGCTGGCGATCGACCACGCTGCCGCGGCATGTTCCGAGGGCATAGAACTTCCGCCATTCCAGAATTGTCCCGAGTAAACGAGGTTGGTCGAGTGGTCTCGTGCGACCAAAAGCATATTTCAAACCGGTTGTGACGAGGTAACTGTTGATGGCAGCTTCGCCAGCCAGGATGCCGGTTTCTTTCTTGTGATCGTCGTGGGTGAATTTGCCCATGACCCATATGCCACCGCCAATTCCGGCCATGGCACCGATCCCGTAGTTCGAAAACTTCACGCTATTGTTCAACCGGGAGGGCGAGTTCGAGAGGCTCCTGCTGTAATCGGAGTCTGTCGCGAGCAACGCGCCAGCGGTCATTCCGAATGGCACTAGAATGTCACCATCCGCCCAGCTCAGATGACGAGGAGATGTCCAAATCGTGTTCCTGGTCCTTCGCGATGCGCTTCAGCAAGCCGAAGTTGAGAGAGTTCTCGTGGTCAGCCGAACGGGACGGCGGATCTAGCGGCCCGATGCGGGGCTGCGCTTCGCTCGACGATGTGCCAGGAACATTCACTTTCGTGTCTTCGTCTCCCTTCTCAACCGCAGAAGCAGCGCCACCTTGTGCCCGGCATTCTTTGCTCAAGCAAAGGCCAAGCAGGCATACCGTGAATACCCATAGCAACAACCTGGCCCGCCGCAGTTCCATGAAAACTCTCACGTCGCGGCAGATGATGCTGCGCAGGCCGAGGTTGAAGTGCATCGGACATTGCCAGATCACGGATGGAAATATCCGATGGCAACGGCCGCAGTTGCTGCAACCTGCGCTGCCTGCATGATCAACGTCCAGTTCGGGCCTCCTCCTATAGCCTTCTCCGGAACCACCACCATGTCCCCTGGCTGCAAAACACTGTTCATGGCGTTTCCGATGAACAATCCGCTGGAACTCGAACTGATCACGGTACCGTCGGCGCGAATCACGAACGCAGCTCCCTTGTTCGCAAGTTGCGTCGGTCCGCCCGCCTGCGAGAGATACCATTTGGCACTCTTGTTGGGACGATAGCCGATTGCGGAAGAGTTGTAGACCTGGCCGGTAACCATAACCTGGTTGGGCTTCTTCGGAATCAATAGAACGTCGCCGTCGCGCACTTCGATGTCGTTGGGAGTGTTGGCCCAGTGTTGTACGTCTGACGAAATGCGAATCGTGAGGCGTCCGACTGGTGGATTAGCCGTCAGATTGTCGATGGCCGTCTGCCATTGCGAATAGGCAAGTTCCTTTGCCTGCTTCTTCTTCGGGTCGGTTTCTTCCTGTGCCTTGATTTCCGACTGGATGTTCTGCAAGCGCTGAACAAGTTCGGCTCGGGATCTGTCTTCAATTTCCCGCACGGAAGCTCGTTCCAAAACGGCTCCGTATGGATACGCATCGGATTGGAAACCGCCCGCGAGTTTCAAGATAGTGCTGAGGCGGTCTCCCGGCTTGATTCCATAAGTGCCGGGACCATTCACTTCGCCGAGAACTTCAATCGATGCGCCACGATCGGACCATCCCGCGATTTCCGGAACCGTAAGAACGTCACCCTCGCGTAGTGCGAGGTCTGCAGACGGTTCGCCCGACAAAGCGGCGGCGACGTTCACCGTTTGATGTTGCCCGGTGGTGCGATCGCCCTTTGAGGAATAGCTGGTTAGGTCGACAGCCTGCGGATCTGCGCTGCGCTTCAGTCCACCTGCGAGGCGAACCAAGTCGGCAACACGCAGATTTGTGGTCAAGGGATAGCGGCCGGGCCGTGCAACTTGCCCGGCAATCATGACCGTGGCTACGTCTGCCTTCGCAAGATTGCGATGAACCACGATGCGGTCGCGGGGTCCCAGCACGATATTGTCGATGGGATTCCCGGAGAAGGCCGACGAAAGATTCACGGTGGTAATTTTCAGTTCGCTGTCGGTCACATATTGAAAGACCTGAGCGTTGTCCATCTGAGCGTCGGGGCCTAGACCGCCGGCCAGTTGAATAGCATCGCGCAGATGAACCTGTCCCGAGGTGCGATAGGTGCCCGGAGCGCGAACTTCCCCGAGAACGGTAACCTTGGGCACTGCCTGGAAGTCAAACCGTGCAAATACACGAATCGTGTCCAGCGGTTGGAGCTTGGGAGCCGACTCAGGGTTTTCCAGCGCCGCGCCAAGGTCAAAGCCTTCTACGGTCGGATGGTAGTCGGGTGGATTGAGGCGAATGATTTCCGCATATCTTGTAGCCGGCTCCGGCAACAAATCCGCGTACGAAGCGATCACCTCGGTCAGCTTCATGTCCGGGTGATAAGAGAATTTGCCGGGCCGCAGAACGTGGCCTTCGAGATAGACGGCATCCTTATTAAACGGAGCGATCGGGAAAACGTGGACGGTGTCGCCCGGTTGGATCGCGAACTCCGCCAACTTCTTTTCCGTTTCTGCCGCAGGGCCACCAGAAGCAGGTATGTCCAAGCTCAACATCGTATGCTTTTCGTGTGCTTCGAGACGCTGCACCTCAATATGAGTCAACGTCGCGGTCGGCAGAACTCCGCCGGCCAACTGGAGCGCTTCGGCCAAATTCTTCTCGCCGTTGAGTTCATAGATAGCCGGGCGACGAACCATGCCTTCGATGGTGACTTCCCCGCCGAGCGGCGGCACTAGCAACGTGTCGCCACTTTGCAGCCGCAGCATGTCTGATCGGACACCGTGGATAAGCAAATCGTAGAGATCTACTTCCTCGACAAGTTTGTTGCCCCGGAAATGACGCGCCAACCGGCTGGAACCCACTGGCGTCGGACCGCCGGCAGCAAACAAAGCGTTGAGGGGAGTCGAGAGCGAGCTGATGTCGTAGGCACCAGGATGTTGGACGTCGCCAACCACATAGACTCGAACAGTACGCAAACGGGTGAGCGAGACATCGGCCGACACATCTCGAAATTGTGTTCTAAGAACGTGCTGAACATCATCCTGAACTTGACCAAGGCTGCGACCGCTTACCAGAATGGGCCCAGCCTCCGGCAAAGTGAGTCGCCCTTCGCTGTCAACTGTCCGAAATAGGCGACGGGAAGCGCTGCCCCAAAGATTGATGGTTACACCGTCTCCAGGGCCCAGCACATAGTCGGGCCCAACGGGGAGATCCATCGGAAGCGATTCAGAATTTCGATTAGAACGGGCGTTTTCACGGAAAACCGCGACCGCGAAGCGCTGCAGATGCGGATCGCGAGGGTAGCCCTGTTGGTACATGTCATAAAGGGAAGGAATATCCGAATAGGGACTCGGAGTTCGAACAAGGGTGGGATTTAGGGTTTCTGGATAGTAGTCCCGCCTGAGTCCGATTCACGCCGTAATTGTTGCGGTTGGCCGTGTCACCCATCGCGAGTTGCCCGTCAGCGTTTCTGGAAGAACCATCGTTGCCCGGGTACGCATTTTCCTGACCCGTTCGCGGAGCTAGATAGTTCGATAGTGGGAATTGTGGCATCGCCCCATTCGTCCGGTAGGGGCTGGTCGGGTCGGACAGTGCGTCAGCTTGCGACGGAAATACACCGGAAGCAGTAAGAATTTGACCATTCGGCGTGGGAAGAACGCCCGGCGGCACAAGCCCATCGTCTTCATCGTGATCCGGCAGGTTGGAGCCACCGGTCGAGTATGGCCGCGTCGGAGTTTGCTCTGTCGTGAGGATGCTACGACTCTGATTCCCGGAGGGTTGCTGTTGTCCAGATGGGGGACAGTTTTGCATCGGCGTCGGGTTTAGGCCCTGCGTGTCTCGCGAACGGTCGCCGCGGCTCTGATCGTAGTTCTGTCCCGTTTGGGTCTCTTGAGAGTCGTTCTCCTGGCAGTCTCTGGTCTGCTGATAAGGCTGGACAGGCAGGCGGTTCGCCTGTGGCAACTGCGCTTCGACCTGCTGATTCTGTTCTTGAGCCAACTGGTTTGCGCGGGCTTGAAGGATCAGTTTTCGCTCCTGTCCAGCATCGGACTCCGGGTTAATCTTGGGAACAAGGTAACCATAACGCTCGAGCAAGCGAGTTGCCACGGAACGGAATTGTGTGTCGCTGACGAGCCTGGCAAAGATTTTCTGGTCGGTCAGGTCAGCATCCTTAACGATCTGTCCGTTGGACGCCGCTTCCTGCGCGACCCAGCGTTTCAGTTCGACCAGGAGTCCCGGCTGTTGGCGGAGCACACCCTGAATCTGGAGGGCTGATGCTCCAACGCGACCCAGATTTTCCTTGGTAAGTTCTGAATCCTGGCCGGGTGATTGCCGCACTTGCTGGGCGCGAAGGGCAGTGGAGAAAAAGAGAGAAGCGGAGATGGCAAACATCAAACCGATTGCGCGAGCTTTCATGCATGCCTCCTTTCTCTGGCGCGCCAGATGCATGAGTTGCGACGAATTTCATTGGGAAGCCGCTCCCTGCTGGTTTTCGGCCATATTTCGAACTGCAGTGAGCAGGCCTTCTTCGGACGACTCGATGTCTCCGGAATGGATGTCCAGCGATGCCCAATAGCAGACCGTATAGTTTTCGTGAGGAGCAACCGCGATGATGCGCAATTCTGGATAGTCATGAAGGAGAGAGTCACAAATCGTGGGTCTCTTCCCCGGCTCCTCGGCCGTAACGACCAAGAGATCGGGAGAGGTTTTCTGGACGTGGTGAGGGATGTCTGCTTCTTCCGCCACCTCACCAACGATTTCTATCCAGGATTGTTCTGCGAGCGTTTCGAGAAGCAACTCTCGCATCAGTTTTGGCTTGTTAGCCACTAACACGCGGAATGTCTTGACCATGACGCTCCCCTTTGGCGAGAACTCTATTTCGGAATGTCACAAAAGGAGAAGGCTCAAAGGTGAATCAAAAGAGAACCTGAAGCGAAAGGGGACCCGGGTGGCTGGGATGGACAGAAAGGGACTCACGTAGGACCAAGGACGGGATAGCACCAAAATAGTGCTAGGACTAATGCGAAATTGCGGTTGGTAGAAAGGGCGAAAACCGCTAAAATCAACCTGGCTATCTCAGCTAGCCTAAATGATGTATCGTTCGTGCGATCTTCATTGCTAGTTGCTATGAAAATATGGGTTTGATATAGTTCTTGGTATTGGTTGACATTAGACCTAACTATATATAAACTCTGCTCACTCGGCCCCGTCTCTGTACTTTTTGCGGTCACGTACTCCCAACCAAGCTAGCCGCAAAACAGAGAAAGTACCGAGGAAACACGATGGGACAAATACAGAACTGCCCGGAATCCCCGGAGGTCAGTGTATTTCTCCTGGCCGAAAACCGCTTGCTTCGAGACACGCTGGCGCGACTCCTGCGAAAGCGAAGTGAGATCAACGTCGTTGGAATCAGCCGTGATACCAAGGCAATCACCAATGAAATTGCCGAGTCGAACTGTGAAGTAGTCCTGACGGACTGCTTCAGCACCGAAAGCCACACTTCCCTGCTGTCAGACCTGCTGAATCACAATGCCGACGTCAAGATTTTGCTGTTCGGAATGGACGAAGACCCGGAGATTTTTCTCGAAGCAGTGCAATTGGGGATTCGGGGGTATGTCCTGAAAGATGCGTCCGCAGCGGAAATCATTGCGGCGGTGCGGGCGGTCGCCCGTGGCGAAGCCTCATGTCCTCCGCGGCTGTGCTTGACGTTGATTCAGCATGTCGCGAGCGAATATCGATTGAAACCCAAAAACGGCGCCGGGTTAGGAACGGACAAGAACAGCCTGACGCACCGCCAACTTCAATTGATGCATCTGGTCGCACAGGGCCTCACCAACAAGGAAATTGCCGCCAGCCTGAACCTGTCGGAATTTACCGTGAAGAATCACATTCGGCGCGTGATGAGGCAGATGGAGGCGGAGAGCCGTCACGAAGCCGTCGACCTGATCCGCGCGACCGGCCATCTCGTCGCTCAGTAAGATACGACAGAGACTCACTTAAGAAACTAAATAGCCGACGGGAACGGAAAAAGTGATACGCCCTTCTCTCGCCAACGAGATCTGCGATAAAGCGCGGAACCAACTTCTTCTGGCTTTCACCACTGAACCCCTGGATAAAAGCTTGGAATCCTCTGGCCCCTATAAGCATATTGCCCTGTAACCTGCATCTGCCAGACCGTTTGAGCACTGCTGTCCTGCGTTACCTCATAGATCTCGCCATCCGACCCCGTTTCCCCCTGCAGATTCGCAGAACTCCACGTTACCGTTTGCAAGCACCGCCGCATTCCCTCCAAAGAACGAGTACGTGGGCGCTGTCGGATGAAACGCGAGTGTGGCTGTCATCGCCGTTTCGTCGATCTGCAGCAATGGCACCGTGCTGTAAAGACAGGATGGGGCTCCCGTGGAACCGCAGGTCACACCGGAAGGGAAAACGCGGTCATCCCCATTGTCAAAGAGCACCAGTGAGAACATTCCCGTTGTGTTGGCGGTCGCAAACGACGGTCCGTGCTGCGCGTAGAACCAGTCCGTCGGATCCGTTCCTCCAACCAGCGTGAAATCGCCTTGATAGCCCAGGCGCCAGATAATATCTCCCGCCCCCGTTCCATTCGCGTAATCTACCTTCACCAGCCAGTTCTGGTGACGGATCGAGATAATCAAATTTCCGTCATCCGCCGAATAGAGGATGGCATTCGTGTGTGTCCAGTCCGGAAACAGATACGGCCGCCGGTTAATGTCGAGGTGGTCGAACTCGTTCCAAAGCCATACAGGATTGTGATTTTGGTCCAGGTCGATCAGCACGTCTCCGGTTACCGTTGTACCGGAAATGTCTTGCTGGGTCGCTGCAATCACGATCAGGTGCCCATTAGGAAGCATCACAAAATCGTGATGCGTTCCAACGACTGTGATATTGCATCCGGCGCATGTTGCCGCCGCCAGCGCTTTGTTGAGGTCCGCGGCGGTCATTTGCCAAATGAGCTTTCCTGTCAGGTCCACTTCCTGAAGGACCGAGTTCGACCCGTCAGCCGCCGAGTTGCTGAAATTAATGAGGAAATGGCCATTAGGGAGCAGCTTGATCGGATTCGGCAATGCTTCCATTGGGCCCCGAAGTGTAGGTCCATAGAACATTGCCGCTCTAGATCCGTAATCGTCGGCCTCGCGGTCCCAGTGACCAAATCCAACAGCTCGACGCCGCCCTGCGGTGTCATTCCCGGCGTGGTACTGGCAGTAATCAGGGGAGCGGGCGCGGAATCGTCGGCACTCGTGGTGAACAAATGGTCCGCATCCGTGAATTGCGTTCCGTCGCTGAATTGCACAACAGCTCTCATGTGATACGGCATGTTAGCCTTCATTCCCGCGACAAACAAACTCAGAGCCCCACTTTCCGGCGACGGCTGCGTCCACGTCGTGAGTCCATAGTTTGTATCGACTCCAAACTGCACTGAGACGTTCGCCGGTGCACCTGGTGCAATGGAATAAAGCGCCACTTGCGGGTTGGCCGTCGGCGACACTTGCCCCGGCGCCACTACGTGTATCCTCGCGCCAGCGAACTTCGTTCGATCCCTCTTGCTCATAGCTATCACGAGAGCACTAGTGCTTTGCGTTCCGGATGGCGCCGTGTAATTGCCATCCGCGTCAATCGTCCCCACTGAAGCCGACCAGCTGACTCCCGAAGGGTCGTCGTTCGCTGTGGCTGGCGAGGCGATTCCCGTCATCTGGCTGTTGACCGTTGCGGAAAATCGGACTGTTTGCCCCGGCGCGATCGCGGCAGATTGCGGACTGACGGTTATGCTGATGGGCAACGACGTTTGAGTATTACAACCTGCGACATAAAGGATTACGCACAGAACCAAGCAAGAGCTAAGCAGCCTTGGGCTCATCTAAAGCTTCTCCATGTTTTGACAACTTGCGGCGGTTAGCAACACTGAATCGTCATACCTAAGATTCCGTTTCGGCCGTCAATGGCTCGCTGGCCGCGGAGACTGAAACCCGACCCTCTATTCGCGGCGCTGTTGTTGGTCCTAATCTGGACCGCCTTCGGGTGCGGCGGGAGGCGAGATCGATATTCTTCACGTTTTTCGTGCG